>JAVJZJ010000150.1:0-279 GCA_040223075.1 Marinobacter sp. | reverse complement strand
CAAGAAAGATTAATAGATTACCCAATAGCGGTGCGAAAACCTGGCATTTCTATAGAAAGGATAAGCGCTGGGTTGTTGCTGTTCAATTCACGCCCGCACCGGTGGAGAAGGTGAGTAGAGAAATTCAGTATGGTGCCCTGGTATCGATCTAAATCCTAGTGCTATCGGTTGGGCTTATGTTGATGGTCAAGGAAATTTAAAAGCTCAGGGAACTCTTCCTTTTCAGACTGGTTTACCCACAGGTAAACAAGATGCTCAAATTGTAGATGTTTGTTTGAA
>JAVJZJ010000149.1:0-301 GCA_040223075.1 Marinobacter sp. | reverse complement strand
CCATAGGCGAACTATTTATTGTTGGTTCCAAGGATGAAAGTTATGGGAATCAAACTTGTCAATGGTCTGGGGATAATATCAAGTTGAGAGTCCCCGGTTGTCTGGAAGCAAAATTTGGGAAATATGTCACATCAAAAATAGGCAGCTTCTCAAGAAAGAGTAATAGATTACCCAATAGCGGTGCGAAAACATGGCACTTCTATAGAAAGGATGAGCGCTGGGTTGTCGCTGTTCAATTCACGCCCGCAGCGGTGGAGCAAGTTAGTAGAGAAATTCAGTATGGTGCCCTGGGTATCGATCT
>JAVJZJ010000148.1:0-359 GCA_040223075.1 Marinobacter sp. | reverse complement strand
GCGCGTTGTATTGTTTTTATTTGGGGTTAGTAACGGCGTGTTTTGCTACAGATGTTATCGGTGGGATTCAACATTGAATGCCTAAACCCGCCCCTACAGCGTGTTGTATTGTATTGATTTGGGGTTAGTAAACGCGGGTTTTGCTACAGATGTTATCGGTGGGATTCAACATTGATTGACTAAACCCGCCCCTACAGCGAGTTGTATTGTTTAGATTTGGGGTTAGTAATGGCGGGTTTTGCTACAGATGTAATCGGTGGGATTCAACATTGAATGCCTAAACCCGCCCCTACAGCCTGGTGTATTGATTATATTTGGGGTTAGAAAGGGCGGGATATGCTACAGATGTTATCGGTGGG
>JAVJZJ010000147.1:0-960 GCA_040223075.1 Marinobacter sp. | reverse complement strand
CACGTAGATTGCCCGGGCCACGCGGATTATGTGAAGAACATGATCACTGGTGCGGCGCAGATGGACGGTGCGATTCTGGTTTGTTCCGCAGCTGACGGCCCCATGCCGCAGACGCGTGAGCACATCCTGCTGTCCCGTCAGGTTGGTGTACCGTACATTGTCGTGTTCCTGAACAAGGCCGACATGGTAGACGACGAAGAGCTGCTCGAGCTGGTTGAGATGGAAGTTCGTGATCTGCTGAGCCAGTACGACTTCCCGGGCGACGACACGCCGATCATTACCGGTTCCGCGCTGATGGCGCTGGAAGGTAAGGACGACAACGAAATGGGTACTACCGCTGTTAAGAAGCTGGTAGAAGCCCTGGACGACTACATCCCTGAGCCGGAGCGTGCGATCGATCAGCCGTTCCTGATGCCGATTGAGGACGTATTCTCCATCTCCGGTCGTGGTACTGTTGTTACCGGTCGTGTAGAGCGTGGCATCATCAAGGTGGGTGACGAAGTGGAAATCGTTGGTATCAAGGATACCGTGAAGACCACTTGTACCGGTGTTGAGATGTTCCGCAAGCTGCTGGACGAAGGTCGTGCCGGTGAGAACGTTGGTGTTCTGCTGCGTGGTACCAAGCGTGACGACGTTGAGCGTGGTCAGGTTCTGGCGGTTCCGGGCTCCATCACTCCGCACACCAAGTTCGAGTGCGAAGTGTACGTGCTGTCCAAAGAGGAAGGTGGTCGTCATACCCCGTTCTTCAAGGGCTACCGTCCGCAGTTCTACTTCCGTACCACCGACGTAACCGGTTCTTGCGAGCTGCCGGAAGGTGTGGAAATGGTAATGCCGGGTGACAACGTGAAGATGAGTGTTACCCTGATTGCTCCGATCGCCATGGAAGATGGTCTGCGCTTCGCGATTCGCGAAGGTGGCCGTACCGTTGGTGCCGGCGTAGTCGCCAAGATCATCGAGTAA
>JAVJZJ010000074.1:0-335 GCA_040223075.1 Marinobacter sp. | reverse complement strand
GCGGTGCTGAGTTTTACCAGTCGGTGGGGTTAGAGTTTCAGGCGGTGTTTACGATTCAGGATATCCAACAACGCTATCAGCAGCGCCTACATCAGTAGGGGGAGCTGGGGAAGCTGGGGAAGCGGTGTAGAGACGTGCCATGGCACGTCTGGAAGCTGGAGAAGCGGTGTAGAGACGTGCCATGGCACGTCTGGGAGCTGGGGAAGCGGTGTAGAGACGTGCCACGGCACGTCTGGGAGCTGGGGAAGCGAGTAGAACAAATGACCAGACTTTTCACTGTATTTGGGGCAATGTGTGTAGGGGCGGGTTTCACTACTATCTTTTGGGTTGCATCC
>JAVJZJ010000146.1:0-253 GCA_040223075.1 Marinobacter sp. | reverse complement strand
GAGAGTCCCCGGTTGTCTAGAAGCCAAATTTGGGAAATATGTCACATCAAAAATTGGCAGCTTCTCAAGAAACATTAATAGATTACCCAATAGCGGTGCGAAAACATGGCATTTCTATAGAAAGGATAAGCGCTGGGTTGTTGCTGTTCAATTCACGCCCGCACCGGTGGAGAAGGTGAGTAGAGAAATTCAGTATGGTGCCCTGGGTATCGATCTAAATCCTAGTTCTATCGGTTGGGCTTATGTTGATGGT
>JAVJZJ010000145.1:0-70169 GCA_040223075.1 Marinobacter sp. | reverse complement strand
CCGGAAACGGACTACATTAAATCCTGCTTTGTGCGTTCGTTGACTGGTTTTTTCTGAACCTGAGGATAGGAAAATGGTAGACGGGTAGGCACATAGCAGGAAGGCAAGTGGGGTGGCTGTGCCGGGACCGTCAAAAACAGGGATGTTTTTGTCGAGCGTACAGGGATGTATTCACAGCGTGTCCCGGCACAGCCACCCCACTTGCCTTCCTGCTATGTGCCTACCCGTCTACCATTTTCCTATCCTCAGGTTCAGAAAAAACCAGTCAACGAACGCACAAAGCAGGATTTAATGTAGTCCGTTTCCGGAATGCCCGGGATTACGGGATGATCCGGCGCCTGATGGCCCTGCTCCAGCAGTTGAACAAACCGATCGATCTTACGGCCGCTGCCACGAATAATGTCCGTCAGCTTCTCCTGGGACAGATGCATTGAACAGGACGCGGAAATCAGCAGACCATCCCGCTCCAGCAACCGCAAACCCAGTTGATTCAGCCGTGCGTAAGCCTGCTCACCCGCTTTCTGGTCACGACGGCGGGGAATCAGCGCCGGCGGATCAAGCACCACGATATCAAATTTTTCTTTCTCGTCCGCCAGCGCTTTCAGGGCTTCAAACGCGTCACCCTCAACGGTTTCCACGTTATCCAGACCATTCAGCCTGGCGTTATGGTGCACCGAATCAATCGCCGACGAAGAACTGTCGACGCAAGTGACCTGACTGGCACCGGCACAGGCCGCCTGAATCCCCCAGCCACCGACATAACTGAACACATCCAGCACCCGTTTACCGGGGGCATAAGCCTGCAGACGCTGTCGATTCATGCGGTGATCGTAGAACCAGCCGGTTTTCTGGCCACCTTCCAGCGGCACCTCGAAACGCACACCGTTCTCTTCCACCTTCAGCAGACTGGCTTCCGCACCATGGGCTTGCTCAACATAGGTCTCCAGCCCCTCCACTTTGCGCATCTTGCCATCATTCTTCAGGATGATCGCTGTAGGATGCACCAGGCGCTGAACCGCCCGAATAATCGCCTCTTTCATCAACTCCATACCAGCGGTGGAAATCTGCACTACCACCGTATCGTCAAAGCGATCAATCACCAGCCCCGACAGCCCATCGCTGTCCCCGAATACCCAGCGGTAAAAAGGTTTATCGAACAAGCGATCACGCAAACCAAGAGCCGCCTCCATGCGCTGGGTCAGACGCTGTGGCGTCATACCATGGCTGGCATTCCGACTGATCAGACGACCACAGATCAATGCGTGAGGATTCACGAAAACCGTTCCCATGGGCTTATCATTAGACGCCCGCAACTCGGCCTGCGCGCCAGCTTCGAAGTCCGTTAATGGTGATCGGCGAGTGTCCACCTCGTTGCTGTAGACCCACAGGTGACCGGCTTTTAGCCTGCGCTCAGCGCCTTTGCGGAGATAGAGGACGGGGAAATTCATAAGGGCTTCCTAACGGAACTGGAGTAGGGCCGCGGATTATACACGAGCACACGAATTCAGCACGGCACTCCGGTGATTGGGCGGGATCGGGCCTCCCAATACTGTGCGGAGCCAGGGATGGCGGAGCCCAAGCGTCACATGGATGTGCTTGAGCGTGTTTTGGGAGGCCCGACCCGCCCAATTCCAGCACCAAGCTCAAATAAAACTATTCTTCGGCAGCAACATGCTCGGCATAGGCCGTGTCATCCATCAGGCCATCCAGCTCGCCCTTATCCACCAGGCGAACCTTGAACAACCAGCCATCACCGTAAGGATCCTCGTTCACCTTCTCCGGCTCATCTTCCAGGCTCTCGTTCACCTCGACAACCTCACCGGTAACCGGACTGAACACATCCGACGCCGACTTGACGGATTCCGCCACACCGGCCTCTTCACCGCCATTCACGGTAACGCCGATTTCCGGCACACCAATATAGACCACATCGCCCAGCTGCTCCTGAGCAAAATCGGTAATGCCCACGGTAGCCGTGCCATCATCTGAAACGCGAACCCACTGATGGGTTTCGATGTATTTAAGATCTGCGGGTACATCACTCATGATCGGATTCCCTATTGATTTTTCGCGCAGTTTAACCGAAGAGCCTAACTCCAGCGAACCCCTCGGGCCGTATTCATGAAGGAATTCAGGTAATCCACCTCGCGATCACGGTCACGAAGGCCCAAAAAGATCTGTTTCTGAATACCTTGCTTACCCAACCGAACGGAATTAAGCGGCATTTTCTTCGCGTACTCATCCACCAACCAGCGTGGCAAAGCCGCCACCCCGCGACCGGCAGCCACCATCTGCAGCATGATGTCCGTCGTTTCTATGGTCTTGTGTTTGGCCGGGCTCGCGTGGGCGGGAAGCAGAAACCGGGTATAGATATCCAGTCGCTCAACTTCCACCGGATAGGTAATCAGGGTCTCACCCGCCAGATCAGCCGGTTCCGCCCAACCTTTAGATACCAGCTCGTGCCCACCGGGCACCACCAGCACCTGTTCATAATCAAATACCGGCTCAAACACCAGACCGGGCCGATGCAAGGGATCCGGTGTCACCAGTATATCAATGTCGTGCCCGAACAGCGCGCCGATGCCTCCGAACTGGAAACGCTGCTTTACATCCACGTCCACCGAGGGCCATTGCTCCAGATAGGGCCCCACAACCTTAAGCAGCCATTGATAGCAGGGATGGCACTCCATACCGATACGCAGGGTGCCGCGCTGCCCCCGGGCAAACTGCCCGATCAGCATTTCCGCATGCTCAAACTGTGGCAGCAGACGTGTCGCCAGCGACAGTAAGTACTGACCCGCCTGGGTCAGCCTGAGCTGACGACCTTCCCTTTCCCATACCGCCGTCCCCAGTTGCAACTCCAGCTTCTTGACGGCATGGCTCAGGGCCGACTGGGTCAGGTGCAACGCTTCGGCAGCGGCCGTCAACGACCCTTGCCGCTCCACTTCCCGCAGGATTTCCAAATGATTCCGTTCGATCATCGCTTGCTTTCGCCCAGCTCATTACGTGAATTAAATTCATGGATTGTTGAAATAATACCATTATTTTTCATTATTCCAGAGGCGTAGTCTTGGTGGTTCTTCCCGAAACCCAGTCAACAGAACGCAAGGACAACACCATGATTACCACCCATAACCTGGGATTTCCCCGGATTGGCGCAAGGCGAGAACTCAAGTTCGCCCAGGAGGCATTCTGGAAAGGCGAGTTGCAAGCCGAAGATCTGAACATCACATCGGCTGATCTGAGGCGTCGCCACTGGTCACAGCAATCGTCGCTGACACTTGCCCCGGTTGGCGACTTTTCTTACTACGACCAGGTACTGGACATGAGCTTCACCCTGGGCAACCTTCCCGCGCGAGCCCAGGATACCGATGGCACGGACCTGGATCGCTACTTCGGGGTAGCCAGGGGGCAATCCGCCAACGACACCGCCTGCTGCGCCATCCATGCCGGCGAAATGACCAAGTGGTTCGACACCAACTACCACTACATCGTGCCGGAGTTCGACCGCGATACCCGGTTCCAACTGAACCCTGCCCGGCTGCTGGAGCAACTGGCCGAGGCCAAGGCTCAGGGTGTCAAAGCCAAACCCGTTATCATTGGTCCGGTCACCTATCTCTGGCTCGGCAAAGCCAAGGACGACTGTGACCGGCTCGCGCTCCTCGATGACCTTCTGTCGGTATACGCCGAACTGCTGAACTTGCTGGCCGAACAGGGCGTAGACTGGGTGCAGATAGACGAGCCGGCCCTGGTCACCGAACTCAACGGCGACTGGCGGCACGCCTTCAACCTCGCCTACCACCAACTCAAGGCCTGTCCGGTCAAGCTGTTAGTGACCACCTACTTTGGCGAGCTGCGGGACAACCTGCAACTGGCCTGCGAACTGCCAGTCGCCGGACTGCATCTGGATGCCGTCAGCGCTGCCGGTGAAGTCAGTCGTGTTACTGACTGGCTCCCGGCCCACAAGGTACTCTCCCTCGGCGTTATCAATGGCCGCAATGTGTGGAAAACCGACCTTGAAGCCACACTGGACTGGCTCGAGCCGGTACACGAACGCCTTGGTGAACGGCTGTGGCTGGCCCCCTCCTGTTCGTTACTCCACGTACCGGTGGACCTGGCATCAGAAACCGCGATGGATCCGGAGATAAGCTCGTGGCTGTCTTTTGCCGTGCAAAAACTCGATGAACTCCAGACTCTGGCCAACGTCCTCAATCATGGGCGGGCAGCTACCGTTGAGCCACTGACACAGAACGCTCTGGCGATCGCCAGCCGCAAGAACTCCACCCGTGTACACAACCCCGATGTCACCCGCGCCGTTGCCGCGATCACACCGGAACTGGGCAAGCGCAGAAGCCCCTATACTGAGCGCCTGAAGCTGCAGAAGTTACACCTGAATCTTCCGGCATACCCGACCACCACCATCGGCTCGTTCCCTCAAACCCGGGACATCCGCCAGACCCGCCTGCAATACCGTAAAGGCAACCTCAGCGAGCGGGAATACACCACCCGCATTCGTGAGGAGATTGCCCGCTGCGTGCAGGAGCAGGAAGCACTGGGATTGGATGTACTGGTACACGGCGAAGCCGAGCGCAACGACATGGTGGAGTACTTCGGCGAACAACTGGAAGGCTACGTTTTCAGCCGGTTCGGCTGGGTTCAGTCCTACGGTTCCCGCTGCGTGAAACCGCCCATCCTCTTCGGTGACATCCAGCGCCCACAGGCCATGACGGTGGATTGGATACGCTACGCCCAGTCGCTGACCGATAAGCCACTGAAAGGCATGCTCACCGGCCCGGTAACGATCCTCAACTGGTCGTTTGTGAGGGATGACCAGCCAAGAAAAGACTCCTGTCTGCAACTGGCCCTGGCGATTCGTGAGGAGGTCCTGGATCTGGAACAATCCGGCGTGCGCATCATCCAGATCGACGAAGCCGCCCTGCGGGAAGGCTTGCCCCTGCGGCAATCGGACTGGCAGAGCTACCTGGACTGGGCCATCGAGGCATTCCGTATCAGCGCCAACGGCGTCAGCGACGAAACCCAGATCCACACCCATATGTGCTATTCGGAGTTCAATGACATCATCGAAGCCATCGCCCGCATGGACGCCGATGTGATCACCATCGAAACCTCACGCTCCAACATGGAACTGCTCGACGCCTTCAAGGGCTTCCAGTACCCGAATGACATCGGCCCCGGGGTGTACGACATCCATTCACCCAACATTCCGGAGAAACAGCACATCGTATCTCTCATGCACAAGGCAGCGGAACGGATACCCACGGAAAGGCTCTGGGTGAACCCGGACTGCGGGTTGAAAACGCGGAGTTGGGACGAAGTAATTCCTGCGCTGCAGGGGATGGTCGATGCTGCCCGGGAATTGCGGGGAAATTGATTCTTCGGAGAGAGGCCAAAGGCCTCTCTCCGACACCGCTCAGGTTCAGGATGCGAGTTTCGGCAGAAAGGAGGTATCGACCCAATACTGCTTAGGATTGGTCGGGTTGATATATACAGGGATTGAGTCACTGGAAATATGACTGGAAGGATCAAACCAAAGGTTACCGCTTCTGAATACATGAAGATCCGAAGTAACCGGGTTCTGCCACTGACACACTATCTGGTACGGACTCTTGCCATTCATGACGAGCCCCTCGTTCTTCTCAACCCCCTGATAACGGGATTGAACCAGCTGCCCTGTTTTGCGCAGTTTTTCCGCACTCCCGTTCCTGATGGCTGGCACCACAAACATGCCAGCTCCTACCATGAAGAAAGCTGCTCCAATGCCACCAACAATAAGGGCAGCTCCCCAAAGCGAGAAGAAACCGTCGATACGTGCCGACCCCGGCTCACCCGGAGCAAAAAGCACACGAACTTCCTCGCCACGGCTATAACTCGGAGGATTGCTGCCGCTTGAAGACTGAAATTCCATTGGGCTACCCGGCTCATACTCGAATCGGACAATGGGATAATAGGCGTTGGAATCACTGGACCGCGAGCGAATCAGATCCGTCACAACCCCGGGCTTGGCTGTTGCGGTTTCAAGAAAGGTTGACGTGCTCTGGAATGCGAAAAAGGCACCGGCCAGCATGCCGAGGCCCGCGAGCGTAAAGATCACGCGCAGGGTGTTGAAGGTTTTCATATCAGTTCCTTTGATGGTTGCTTCCGTACCCGATAACGACCTGTTTTCGGGAGGCGGGAATTATACCCGGTTCCTCTTAAAACTGTGAAGTTTGCGGGCAATCCTGCATGGAGTGGCCACCTCAAGTCGGGTAGAATTGCCCACACCACGACAAATGACGGAAAGGACGCCGCATTCATGCTCGCTTTGACACCCTCGTACCGGTTACTCCCAGCCCTGATCCTGAGTTTTTCCACTCTGCCCGGATGCAGCTTTTATTACGACGCCAAGGCCGAAGACATGGCTGAGCGTCAGATGGAGACCATGGTGTTTGTGGAAGGGGGCGAATTCATGATGGGCAATCCGGGGGGCTGGAGCGTTCGCAGCGACACCATTCCGGTTCATCGTGTGATTCTTGATGACTTTCACATCCAGAAATACGAAGTGACTCAGGAGGACTTTGAGTTGTTCATGGCGCAGACCGGCTATGAGCCATCCGACAAGCGCTATGAAGAACTGATTGATGAGAATTCAGAGCGCTTTGCCGGCGAGCTACCAGCAGTAGCTTCCTGGACAGATGCCAATGCATTTTGCCAGTGGCTAGGAGAACAAAGCGGCAAGAACGTCACGCTACCCACGGAAGCGCAGTGGGAATACGCCGCTCGCGCCGGTGGTCAGATGCTTCGATATGCAACCCGCAATGGCAAGGCCATTCCGGACGAGACTATGGCTGCCGGGCCAACACCCCATGCACGGGACGGTCGCCCCTACGATGAGAGGCTTCCAGTGAAGCCAGGTTCCTTTCCTCCAAATCCATTGGGACTCTACGACATGTCAGGGAACGTGGGGGAGTGGGTTAGCGACAATTATTCCAAAGATTACTATCAGGAATCTCCGGTGAGCAATCCAAGCGGCCCCGAGGAAGGACAGAAGGATATCTTTGATGGAGATCCCTACCGCGTCCTTCGTGGTGGCAATTTCCAGGATTTCAGCGGAAATACAACTGTTACTCGCAGGAAGGGATCGCAACCTCTGGCGTCTGAAACCCGCGGCTTTCGATGCGCCTATAGCGGAAGAGCAAGCTAATCACGTGTATCAACTCAGGCGTATAGATTAGATAACCACGCTTCCGTTCGCTGCGCCTGAGCGGATCTGAATAATCGCTGGATTATCAGTTTCGAATAATTGTTCTTCAGGTCCTGAAACCCTCCCTTTTTTCCGTCATTTCCTATCCGTTTGAGTATCTCAATAAATTCACGATCACTCTTGACCGTTTCCAGTACCTTTATTGCTGCTTCATCTGCCAGCTCCCTGTATGGGTCTTCAAAACTTAACGTCGCGGAGCTGTCTTTCATGAGAATTCCAAGCACTTCTGCCTTGGCACCCGGCATGAGTTTGTGAACATCAGAACTTGCGATAATACTATTCCCCGCATCTCGTACTCTTGTGTCTGCCTTATTCAGCCCTTCCCAAAAGCTCTCAATTTTTTCGATTCCTTGATCGACAAAATTCGTGAAATCGGCTTTGGTAAACACAAAAGCCTTGAGCAGAAAAGTTAAGTGCTCAAATGCACCTTCCTCAATCCAATCCAGAAAGCGGAAATCACTCTTTTCCAATGACCACCGAATAAACTTCACCAACTCCCATATTTGCTCGCCGTTCAACTCCGCGGCGACTCCGCCGCCCCCGCCAGCACCTAAAACTACGCTACCCTTAAGACAAGCGACAATCTTGCCTTCAGACATAACAATCTTGTAGTCAAATCCAGCACCAATGCCTGCTGAGACGGCGAGCTCGGGCTTTACCTCGACCAACGACTTGTAGTCCGAGTCCGCTTCATCCTGGGCTTCACTGACTTCGGAGGACTCGGTACCCTCAACCTCTTGGTATGCCGCCTTCCATTTAACCCCGAAGGAGGCCTCATTGCTCACACTGGCACCCGCAAAGGCTTCGCCGTTGGTTTCACCGGAAATGCCCACTTCACCCGGGGCGCTGGAGACCCTGGCCCGGGCGGCCAGGGAGGCGCAAGCGCCGGCAAACCCGCGAATACAGTACTCAGCATCAGTCCGAAAATAGCCACAGTGAACCTCCTGTTCTACTCCTTCGTGGTTTTCATAGCGGAGTATCAGGCGTGAGCCCTTACCGTCTGGCAGTTTGGCTTTGAGGGTCGCCTCCCCTTGTAACAGGCTGTAGGCACCTTGCATCTGGCCGCCGATATAGGCTTCCTGCTTCTTTGGATCGTAGGCAGCTTCCAGACCACACTGGGCGGCAAAGCGGAACATCTGGGCTTCGGCACTGGCCGCAAAACGGCCATCCGTTGTGGCGGCTTCCTTCTTGAGCAGTTCCACCTCCAACTGGTTGAAGAAGTTATCTTCCTTGCTCTTCCACTCCTTCAGCTTGAGCTTCAAAGTGGTATTAGCTTTCAGCGATTCCCTGGCCTCGCCCCAGGCACGTTTGAACTCCTTGCCTGCCATTGCGGCACGCACATCAGCGGTTTTCAGGGGCTTCCAATTGCGGCGCAGCTGATCACCGACCTCTCGACGCATGTATCGGTAACCACCAGTACCTGTGTGTTTGACCTCCACAAGGGGATGGGCTCTCATTGAGGCTATCTGAGGCCGGGCGACCTGCTCCACAGGTGCGGAGGAACTGGTGTTGACCAGTCGGGTCAGAGTCTTCTCTATGTCAACCATCAGGGAACGGCGCTCTTCCTGGCGCTGTCGGTGCTTTTCCGTTCGCGCCCGGTGCATGACAGCTATCAGCGCTATCAGCGTGACGGTATTGCTGACCTCCTCCATGTACCTTTCAAGACAGTCCCGGTATGGAATCCGCTCGTCGCCCAGCTCATTGAGCCTTTGCTGCTTTCGCACCAGGTCATTAACATCCTTTTCGGAAATATAGTTTGGCCACAGCGTGGATTGTTTTAATTCGTTTGCTTCGTAACTGAGTTGTTCCACCTCAGCAGGCGTTGTGTCACCGGAATTCTTCGCCACTCGATAACGAACTTCGGCTTCCAGAGCCGCTCGAAGGAGCTTAAGTCGGCGCTCCATGCGGGTGAGCTCTTCCCGTCGTTCGACTGTAGCTTCTTCGTGTGCAGATATCCTGTCTTCCACCACGGTAAGGGTGGTCTCCAACTCGCCGCAAAACGTCACAAACACCTTTACCGAAAGTCGGTCTTTCGGCTCGGTCAGGTTGCGCTGACTGGCGGGAAAAAGAATCTGACGGCGAATCTGATCGATTTCGTACTCAATCCGTTCTTTGCGACGACGCTGGTGCTCCAGCCGCGCCTGCTCCCGCTGCCAGCGAACCTCATATTCCTTAAGCAATTCTTCAGCGGTGGTACTGTGTTCCGGTCTGGGGAGGGCGCCCAGTTCCCGGAGCTTCTTCCAGGTTTTTTCTCGAGCAGCGGGAATATCCGATTCGTTCCCTTCTTCGGCTTTTTTCAGTTCAGCCATCGGCGCGTTCAGTATCTCGATTTCATCATTCAGATGCCTGAACTGAGTCTCTGTCAGCGCATAGACTGCATCGTCTTCGCCGGTGACCTGAACCAGGGCAACACACTCCAATGCACAATCCGAGCATTCGACGTCATCCGTGGTATCGTCATTGGCGGACTGGGCGGCTGGCATGTCGTTCTTGCTTGCGGAACTCTCTGGTACTGACAGGGTCCACCCCGCCTCAATGTCATTCACGTCCTTGATGATCGGATTTTCCGCCTGCATAGCATCCAGTGATACCTGGTATTGGGCGGCAATACCGGACAGGGTTTCGCCTGCCAGAACCTTATGCTGTGGCATTCGGAGACTCCATTAAGCTTTCCATAGCATTCAAACGATCCGCCGGTGCCAAGTCCGGCGCGTTCATGATTTCCCTGTGCTCGGGCCTTGATAGCGAGGGCGCCTGATTGCGAATCCCCAGGCGCAGCCACCTCTCCTGCTGAGAGGCAGATTGGAACCCCAGACCAGCGGCTTCCTGCAACTGCTCCAGCACCCACACACGGTGATCGCTCACTTCAGGGAGATGGTCCCGATAGATAGCGGCGTAACTAATGGCCCTGTCCGCCATACGATAACCCGGCAGGTCGGCAAGCTCCGCCCGGGATAACCGTACAGGCTCGATTGTAGCAGCCTCATGCTGCTCCCGAGGCCAGGATTGCCAGACACCACGATGAGACCAGTACACGATGGTTCCGGGGCTTACCAGGGATTTGCGCTTCTCCCCCAACGTTGCCAGAAGCGGGCCAAGGGATCGGGGATCATAAAACCGGAACAGGTATTCATCCGAATCGGCCATCGCAAGCAGCAGCGAATGTGCCCATCCAAATACCTGATCGAAGGACTCTCCGGCTTCCAGCAGAATTCCCAGCGGCGATGCGTTGAGCCGGACTTTAAGGCTGTCCAAAAAGTTGGGGTGTTCCGAAAAGCCGATAAGTATGGGGCCCGCCTGCCAGCCTGGCTGCCAGCGGGTATTCTCCAGCAGGCTCCGCCACTGGATATTACTCTGGCTGGTTGCCTCGTAGAGGTACCGCAGAAAGTCACCATCCAGAGCCAGGTCGATGATCGCGTATTCAACCTGAGGGGGCTCTGCCTTCGATACCTCGAGCTGGTCAAGCGTGTTGATGTATTTTGCAGCGTCCATTCTCATCGTACTCACAGTCGGAAATCACGGAAGCGCCACGGCTGGCGGACTCTTCCAGCACGGCGGTGTAATCAGTTACAGGTATAGGGCTATCTTTTTCGGCGTTGGCACGCTGTCCGGTTTCGGCTATAGCAGCCCCTTCTCCACCCTCAACTTCCGGGCTGATGCTCTGCGGGGCTTCCGGCTGCATAGCAGCCGCTGCCGTCCCACTCCCCGGCCCACCCCCTGAATTCATCTTCACCATGGGCCCTGAAACCGTCACGCCACTGGGGTCCACTTTCACAAAACTGCCCCCCGCCTTGAGGGTCACTTCAGCGCCAGCTTCAATGACGATTTTCATACCCGCCTTGTGGTGAATTTCGCTACCAGCTTCGATGAGCTGGTTCTTGCCCTGTTTGCTGTGATGGCTGCCGTTGACGGTGAGGCTGACGTCGCCTCCGATGGCGTCGCGTTTCTCCCCATCCACCGTGGCGTGGTCATTGCCCTTGATGTGGGCCTTGCGGTGGTTGTCCACGGTGAAGTGACTGTCATTTCGAATGACCTCGGTGCGGTTGTTTTCCGTCAGCAGGTCCAGGTCTTTCTGGGCGTGGACGTAGATCTGCTGCTGGTCCGCTTCGTCCTCGAACCGCAGTTCGTTGCTGCCCTCGCCCTTGTGGGTCTGGGTTTTCAGGGTGGTGCGGGTCTTGTGCTCCGGCAGCGCGTACGGCGGCGTGTTGGTGGCGTGATAGGTACGGCCGGTAATAATCGGCTGGTCCGGGTCGCCGTCCAGGAAGGAGACGATGACTTCGTGGCCGATTCTCGGGATGGCCATAAAGCCATACTGGCCGCCGGCCCAGCCCTGACTGACCCGCAGCCAGGCGCTGCTGTGTTCATCGTTCTTTGAGTAGCGGTCCCAGGGGAAGCGGACTTTGACTCTTCCCTGTTCGTCGCAGTGGATCTCTTCGCCTTCCGGACCGGTGACGATGGCCATTTGTGGACCGTCCATGAGGGCGCGGTGGCCGGTTTGTGGCCGCCAGCTGTGGTCGGCGGGGATGGCGTCGAAGCTATTGCTGTAGCTGGTGTGTTCGGCACCGCCCTCTTCTTCCAGCGCCTGAGGCTGTTTGCCGGTGTGGGTGATGCCGGTCAGCAGCCATTCCCGGTTCAGGGGCTCGCTGTCGTGGTCGGTCAGGGCCACTTTGGCGCCGGCGGTGAAGTCCGCGCGGTTGCTCTTGCCCTGGGCGGTGCTGGCGTCGTGTCGCAGGGCGTCCAGGCGGGCGTCGGTGAAGGGCTGGCCACTGGCGTCCTGTTTGAAGCGGCCGGGGTAGTCGTAGTGCTGGTAATCTTCCCGGTGGTTAGGACTGCCGACCTGCTGTTCATGCATCAGGGCGTAGGCCGGATTTTTGAAGGTATAATCCTTCAGGGCCACGGCATTGGCGCGGACCCGCTCCTGATGGGCGAAGCGGAACACGCAGGGAGCTTGGGTGCTGCCACCGGCCCTGCCGTTGTATTCAACCGGGTCGAGCCTGGGGGCGTCGCCGTGGTGGTCGGCGATGATCAGGGCCGGCTGTTCCTCGCCGTCGACGGAGCCGTGGTGGTAGCGGTAGTGCCAGCCTTCCTCAGCCGCCAGCCGCGCCACAAACCCCAGGTCGCTTTCCCGGTGCTGGACGCAGTATTCCCGTTCTTCCGGGTTACGCTTGAGATCGAACACGGTATCGACGATACCCCGTTCTTCCAGCAGGGTGCGCACGATGGCGTCGGTAGTTTGAGCCTGGAAAATGCGGCTGTTGTGCATCAGGCCCAGGCGCCACAGCGGAGGCTGGATGATGAGTTCGTAGCGGGTGCGGCGGTGGCCGCTGTCACCGCGGGCGAATTCGTTGACCACGCCGGTGAAGCGTCGCAACGGCGCACCGTCCTGCCAGATCACCAGATCCACGGCCTGTTCCAGTACATCAGCCGCTGCTACCGACGGATCGGTGCTGGCCAGTTTGAGCTTGCCGTGAAACAGGTCGGAGAGGGCTTCGGTCAGCTCGAAGCCGACGACGGAAAAGTGGTCAGAGGAAAATCCGCCAATGGTGGCGGTGAACTGCAGTCCGCTTGCCTGGGGCATGTCTTCGGTCCCTGAAGATGTGGTGTTGAATCCCTACGTCGCTCGTCCTGAGCGGTGCCGATTATATACAGATTCCAGTGATTTTTAACAGCCGGGGTCACCAAACTGTGATCAGTAGCCGGTGCTATCGACGTCCAGATCAAACTCAAACTCGGTTGCCCGCTGAACTTCCGTCCGGAACTCTCCAGACGCTTCAAGCTCGAACCAGCGGTACCCTGGCGGCAATTCCTCAACGGCAAAATGGCGCGAGCCAGAGGTAAACTGAATACAGGTGGACGGGGTAGCGAGCAACCTCACCCCGTGGCCCTTAAGATCGTGCTCCTGATGGATGTGACCCCACAATACAATCTTGACCTGAGGAAAGCGTTCAACGACTTGCCAGAAGGCATCCCGGTTACGAAGACCAATGCCTTCCATCCAATCCGATCCGATGTCCACCGGATGGTGGTGCAAGGTAACCAACGTCGGCAAGTCCGGATTCTGTTCCAGCGTCGATGCAAGAAACGTCAGCTCTGACTCCGCCAGCTCGCCGTACACATGCCCACAAACCGAAGAGTCGAGTAAGATGAACTGCCAGCCTCCCTGGATAATATGCCGACGGTTCGCCCTATGTTCACTGGCAATCTGCTGCATCACATCCGGCTTGTCATGGTTACCGGCGATCCAGGCCGACGCACAGTGGAATGCCCCCAACTTGCTAGCAAAGACACGGTAAGCCTCTTCCGAACCGTCCTGAGCAAGATCACCAGTGGCCAGTACCAGGTCCGGCTGCCCATAATCCCGGAGCACCTGTTCAATAACAGCGTCAAGACTGTCCCGGGTGTTCACACCCAGCAACTCACCCGCCGGATCAGCCCGGAGATGGGGGTCTGTGATCTGTAGCACCCGGAGAGCCCGGGATGTGTCCTTTCTGGTCATGGCGCTCTTTTTCGTATCTGGGCAAGACGCTTAGCTTGAAACCGGCTGTACGGAGAGAGTAATCCGTTTTCTCACCTCTGAACTTAACCATGATCACATTATGCCTTTCGTTACAGGACATATTGCATCATTTGACAACTATGACGCAGCATTTACGCTTCGCCATCACACCTTAGTTCACACTCAAACCCATTCTCCACCGCTCACTAGTCAACCCCCTCACCAGCTGACCAGAGCGAATGCTCCATGGGCAGGTGCCCGAAATGCAGACAGTAATCCAGCCAGTCGGCCAAAAAGCTGTTCACCTGGACCTTTTCATCTGGGTGATGCATAAAGCGGTTGGGGTAATCATTGACCGGCGCAATCTGGCGATCCCGATAGCAACTGATCACTTCTGCCATCGTGGCATCGTGATAGACACGCACTGTCAATTGAGGATTGTTAAGCCATCGGCCGGCGTTATGGATCTGCTCCAGCAGAAGGGTTTCGGTAAACCGTGCAGTCTGGAGCACTTTGATCCGCACGCGTCCGAGATACAGATCTTCCCGATGCAACTCGAATTCGGAAACTGGCTTTCCCGCCGACTCCAACTTCCGGAGTTGATTTAACCGCAGGTAGTTACCATCGCACAGCGCTCCCAGCCGCCTCAGATCCGGCACATAGCGCTTGGGTTTCATGGTCCACTCACTCATCAACCCCACCTTTCCCGTAAACGGTCGCGGTTGAGCTGAAGCCATTGCAAGGCAATGATCGCCGCCGCATTGTTGATACGACCATCCTGGATCATGGCAATCGCCTCCTCTGAACTGAATACGTGGGCACGGATGTCTTCGTGTTCGTGTTCCATGCCAAACAATCCGCCGGCCGACTCTGTGCTTATACAACCACAATACAGGTGTATGAGTTCCGTGCTACCACCGGGAGACACGAGGTAATTGCAGATTTTATCCAGTTTGCTGAAGGTCAGGCCTGCTTCTTCCTGACCTTCCCGTTGCGCGACTTCCTCTGGTGTTTCGCCCTCTTCGTTCATGCCTGCGACCAATTCCAGCAACCAGGGCGATTGGTCGCGGTCCATGGCGCCAAGGCGAAACTGTTCCAGCAACACCACTTCATCCCGCTCAGGGTCATAAGGCAGCACGCAGGTGGCGTCACCACGGATAAACAGTTCGCGGGTGAATACGGGCATGTCGCGGCCGTCAAAACGCGGGTGGGTCAGCCACAGCTTGTCCATGCGGAAGAAGCCCTGGAAGACGGTTTCGCGCTTTTCGACGTTGACGTCGCTGGCTTTGAACTGAAACGGTTTGGTCATCGTTCACCCGGTTGCTGAATCAACTTTGAACGATAGCCGGTACACGGGTGCAACTGCAAGCTCTGGCTCCGGCCCCAGCCTGACAGTTTTCGGGGTAGGGTCGTGTCGGGAAGTGCCTCCCAAAACACGCTCCTTGCGGCACATCCATGTGACGCTTGGGCTCCAACACCCAAGCTCACAGTCCTGAGAAGGCCTAACACCAAACCATCAGGCTAGCGGGTCAACACTCCACGGTCAGATCTTGTCGTAAAGCTTACTCCCGGACTCCACAAACTCCCGGGACTTCTCCTGCAGGCCGGCATCAACCGCGGAAATTTCGTCAATGCCCTTCTCCGCCGCGTACTCCCGAACTTCCTGGGAGATTTTCATTGAACAGAACTTCGGCCCGCACATGGAGCAGAAGTGGGCCACCTTGGCGGACTCCTTGGGCAGGGTTTCGTCGTGGTAGGCGCGGGCGGTATCCGGGTCGAGGCCGAGGTTGAACTGGTCTTCCCAGCGGAACTCGAAGCGGGCCTTGGACAAAGCATTGTCACGGATCTGGGCGCCCGGATGGCCTTTAGCCAGATCGGCGGCATGGGCGGCGATCTTGTAGGTGATGATGCCGGTTTTGACGTCGTCCTTATTCGGCAGGCCCAGGTGCTCTTTCGGGGTGACGTAGCAGAGCATGGCGCAGCCGTACCAACCAATCATCGCGGCCCCGATGCCGGAAGTAATGTGGTCATAGCCTGGCGCGATGTCGGTGATCAGCGGGCCGAGGGTATAGAACGGCGCTTCGTCACAGCATTCCAGCTGCTTGTCCATGTTTTCTTTTACCAGTTGCATGGGCACGTGGCCGGGGCCTTCGATCATGCACTGAACATCATGCTTCCAGGCGATTTTGGTCAGTTCGCCCAGTGTTTCCAGTTCACCGAACTGAGCGTCATCGTTGGCGTCGGCGACCGAGCCAGGACGAAGACCATCGCCGAGGCTGAATGAGACATCATAGGCTTTCATGATTTCGCAGATGTCTTCGAAATGCTCGTACAGGAAGCTTTCCTTGTGGTGTGCCAGACACCACTTCGCCATGATGGAGCCACCACGAGATACGATGCCCGTGGTGCGTTTTGCGGTCATGGGTACATGGTGCAGGCGCACACCAGCATGGATCGTGAAGTAATCCACGCCCTGCTCGGCCTGTTCGATCAGCGTATCCCGGAAGATTTCCCAGGTCAGGTCTTCAGCAGCACCGCCAACTTTCTCCAGTGCCTGGTAGATAGGTACCGTACCGATAGGCACCGGGGAGTTGCGAATGATCCACTCACGGGTTTCGTGAATGTTCTTGCCGGTGGACAGATCCATGATGGTGTCGGAGCCCCAGCGTGTGCCCCAGGTCAGCTTTTCCACTTCTTCCTCGATTGAGGAGCTGACTGCGGAGTTACCGATATTGCCGTTGATTTTCACCAGGAAGTTGCGGCCGATGATCATCGGCTCGGTTTCCGGGTGATTGATGTTGGCAGGGATAATGGCGCGGCCGCGGGCCACTTCGTCCCTGACGAATTCCGGCGTAATTTCCTGTGGCAAGGAGGCGCCAAACGACTGCCCCGGATGCTGATCCTTCAGCAGCCCCTGTTCTCGCGCTTCGTGAAGCTTCATGTTTTCGCGGATGGCGATGAATTCCATCTCGGGAGTAACGATGCCCTTACGGGCGTAGTGCATCTGGCTGACATTTTTACCGGGCTTTGCTTTCAGGGGCTTGCGCTCGTCCATGAAACGAAGCGGGTCAAGCTGGGGGTCTTTCATACGCCGACGGGTGAACTCCGACGTATAGCCGTCCAACTGCTCAACATCCCCGCGCTCTTCTATCCAGGCGGCACGAATCGGCTGCAGGCCTTTACGAAGATCAATTGTGGCCTCGGGGTCGGTATAGGGGCCTGAGGTGTCATACACCATGACCGGTGGGTTCTTTTCGCCCCCCATCTCTGTCGGCGTATCCTGCACCGTAATTTCCCGCATAGGCACTCGGAGGTCCGGGCGGCTACCCTGGACGTAGATCTTTCGTGAGCTTGGTAACGGTTTGATTGCGGCCGAATCGACTTGGGCTGAATCACTCAGGTAGGACGGTAAGTCTGTCATCATGCGCTCCCGGAAAAGATTTGGGGAATATCGGGTCGCGTATGACGGAGCCGCAGGCACTGTGTTTTCCCTTTCAGGGGCCCCGCTGAAGAATTTAATCCAAGGGGGATTTCACATGGCTTACAGCAATATTGTCTTAATCCCTACGCCGGTATTATCCGGATCAGGTCGCGGGTTCTGCGTTGCAATCTCAGCCAGCCTGATTTCTACTCAGACCAGCACCCCGTCAAGACGCGAATTCGTAATGCATGACACTCTAAATGAGTGCCGTCTGCAAGTGTAGAGATGCGGGCAATTATTGTCCATAATGGCCAGCCAGACTTGTTCGCTGTGGCCCGAAAGTATCCATCAGAATGCAACATAAGCGCTCCGGAGTGGAGCAGACGTGCTTACGTACCAGGAGATACAATGAAGAGACGATTGCTTTCCGGAATGATTGGCTTGCTTGCGGCACACCCCGCCTTTGCCATGGATCTGATCGAAACCTACGAGAAAGCGCTTTCCTACGACTCCGGAATCGCTGCCGCCCGGGCCAGCTTCGAAGCTCAGGAAGCCGGCACTGATGTCAGCAGGGCGAACCTGCTGCCCCAGATCAATGCCTTCGGCGAAGCCAATTACACCGACTCGGAAAGCCCCAACCAGGACGCGGATTACACTACACTGGCCTATGGCGTAAGGTTGACCCAGCCACTTTTCAGGGCTGATGCCTGGTACGGCTACGACGCCAGCAAATTCCAGAGCGAGGCTGCCCGTGCAGATTACAATCTGGCACAACAGCAGCTGATTCTTGATGTTGCTACTGCCTACTTCAACGTATTACGTGCCGCAGACACCCTGACCACTGCCCGGGCCACCGAAGCGGCGATTCAGCGTCAGTACGAGCAGGCCCAGGAGCGTTTCGATGTCGGCCTGATCGCGATTACAGAAGTGTACGAAGCCCGCGCCAGCTACGACGACAGCAAGAGTCAGCGGATTGCTGCGGAAAGTGACCTGGACATCGCCCGCGAACAACTGGCGCGTCTGACCGGTGAGTACACGGAAGAGCTGGACAACCTGAGGGAGAATTTCCCTTTGGGTCGCCCCGAGCCGATGGATCCCACCAAATGGGAAATGACGGCCCTGGAGCAAAACTGGTCGATCCAGTCAGCGATGTACCAACTGAACACCAGCGAAGCGAACCTAAAGGTATCGAAGGCCGGCCATTACCCGACGCTGGACCTCAACGCGTCTTATGGGAAGAGCGACATAGATGGTCTTGAGAATGGCACGGCACCAGTACCGCAGCGGGCAGACGGCACCACCACCGAAGCGGTGATCGGTGTGACCCTGAACGTACCGCTCTACCTGGGCGGAGGTACCCAGGCCGGCGTTCGTCAACAGCGCTCACTGGTCACCGTTGCCGAGCAAAGCCTGGAGACCACCCGCCGGGATGTTCGGGTCAACACCCGCAGCCTGTTCCGTACGGTGAATACCAATATCGAGACCGCGTCTGCCCTGGAGCAGACCATCATCTCACGTCGCAGTGCACTGGATGCGACCCGCGCCGGTTATGAAGTGGGTACACGCAATATTGTTGAGGTGTTGGATGCGGAGCGTGCGTATTACGTGGCGCTGAGGGATTATGCCAACTCCCGCTATGACTATGTCGTCAACACCCTCAGCCTGAAGCAGGCCGCTGGCACTCTGAGCCCCCAGGACCTGATCGACCTGAACAACTGGCTCAGCGCGTCAGCTCCGGGCATTGAGGCGCTGGCCAACGAAAAGGAAACCATTGAGGACCCGACCGAATAGGCAAGTGTCCGGCCTCCGGTGCGCTTGCGCCGGAGGCGCCATCACACCCGCTCAACAATCCCATCCACCACCTTTTCCAGTGCACCACGGTTCGCATTCACCACGGCCAGGGCGTTGTCTCCCGCCCGCTTGGCGGCATCCGGATCGGCCATCAGCGCCATCACACAATCCGCCAGCGCGTCAGACGATGGCGTGAGATACAAGCCATGTCCTGCATTCAGACGGTTGTAGATGGTTTCAAAGTTGAATATGTGAGGGCCGGATAACACCGGCATGCCCCAGGCGGCAGGTTCCAACGGGTTATGGCCTCCACGCTCGATGAGCGACCCACCGACAAACGCGATATCAGAAGCGCCATACAGCATCAGCAATTCCCCCATGGTGTCACCGAGATACACCTGAGCATCCATCGGGACAGCACCGATCGGATCTGATCGTCGTGATAACCGAAGCTCCACTGATTCTGTCAGTTGCGCCACATCATCGAAACGCTCCGGGTGTCTGGGCACAATCACCAACAGGGCATCGGGAAATGTCTGGAGCACTGTCTGGTGAGCCTCAAGAATCTGTTGGTCCTCCCCTTTATGGGTGCTGGCGGCAATCCAAACCGGGCGGTGCTCTCCAAGCTGTTGCCTCAAAGCAGTAGCTTCTGCCCTGAGCTCTGCAGAGATATCCACATCAAATTTGATGCTCCCTGCCACCGAGACGGATTCGGGCTCAGCGCCGATTCTCAGGAACCGGCCAGCATCTTCCTCCGCCTGGGCGGCAATCCAGCAGATGCTCTGCAACAGCGGCCGGACCAGAGAAGGCACCCGCTCGTAGCCCCTGGCAGACCGTTCGGACAGGCGGGCATTGATCAGGAAAATGGGGACATCATGCCGGAAGGTATTGGCAATCATGTTGGGCCAGAGTTCGGTTTCCATAATTACCAGCGCCATCGGACGCACCCGCTCGGCAAACCGACGGACCGCACCTGGTGTATCGTATGGCGAATATGCATAGCGTATCTGGTCGCCGAACATCGCTTTGGCACGGGCAGACCCGGTTGGCGTCATTGCTGTCATCAGGATAGGAATTTCAGGATTGCGCCGCAGCAGAGCTTTCACCAGAGGCGCGGCTGCAATGGTTTCCCCGACCGACACCGCATGCACCCAGATTACCGGCTCCGGGGAGGGAGTGACGTATCCCAGCCGCTCCTGCCAATGCTTCCAGGCTTCAGGGTTACGACGACCATGCCACCACAAGCGCAACAGTACAAACGGCAGTGCAAGGCGAAAAAACAGGGAGTACAAAAAGTGCAGCATGAGGTCTCCGGGGCGGCAATTCGGGGGCATTCTACCGAAAGATCAGACAGTTCGCCTTCATTGCTACTTTAGTCCACAGGAAGCACCCTGCTAAACTCCTGTTTCGTATCCGGACCTTAGACGAGATGAACCTAGCGTGAGCAAGCGCCCTTCAAGAAAACGCGATACCCGTTATACAAGTTACGGCCACCCCCGTTGGTGGCCCACGTGGATTGGCATCGCCCTGATGTGGCTGATGTCGAGGCTGCCGCTGAAACTGCAATGGTGGGTCGGCAAACTGATTGGCGAGCTTGGATACCGCCTGATCCCCCGCCGGCGCCACATCACCGAGGTCAACATTCGCCTGTGCTTTCCCGAGCTCTCGGCCGAGGAGCAACAAAAGCTGGTTCGCAAAGCCTTCCACTCCAACGGCATTGGCATTATGGAAATCGGCCTGGCCTGGTTTCGCGACCCCAAAACCTATTTACCGGTGACCACTGTGCATGGTCTCGAGCACGTAGATGCGGCGCTGGAAAAAGGTCATGGCATCCTGCTGCTCGGCGGCCATTACAGCACCCTCGACCTGGGGGGCAGCCTGGTCACCGAATTCATTGAAGCCGATGTTATGCAGCGGGATCATAACAATCCGCTGATGAATGCCATCATGACCCGTGCCCGGGAGCGGCGTTACGGCGTTGCCCTGGACAGCAAGAACCTGCGGGGCCTGCTGAAACGACTTAAACAGAACCGTATCGTCTGGTATGCCACCGATCAGGATTACGGGCGAAAAGGCATCGTGTTTGCGCCCTTCTTCGGCGTGCCGGCCGGGTCCATTACCGCAACTTCGCGGATTGCAGAGCGCAGCGGGTGTGCGGTTGTGCCCTTCAGCCACTTCCGTCGTGAAAATCAGCCTGGGTATGACATCTACTTCCACCCACCACTGGACAACTTCCCCTCCGGCGATGACATGGCAGACGCGACACTGGTTAACCACACTATTGAGCAGGAAGTCCGACGTCATCCGGACCAGTATCTCTGGATGCACCGACGCTTTAAAACCCGGCCCTCGAAAGACGACCCGGATCTCTATCGCAAGGACCCGCATTGAATGCAGACTGATGCCCCAGTGGTCTGGCTGCTGACCGACCACAAACCGGGACACCGGAACCAGCTTAAGGGGATCGGCAACCGCCTGCGGGTTCGGGCCGGGGCCGCGCTTCACTGGATCAATGCCACGGAGCAACGTGTGCCTCTATGGCGTGCCCTGCTGGGCATTGCCCCGGCAATGGCGGCTTCGTTACCCTCTCCGGCTCTCATTATTGGTGCCGGCACCTCAACGCATCGCTTACTGCTGGCCCTGCGCCGCACTGCTCGCGCAAAAACTGTGGTATTGATGAAGCCCTCGTTTCCCATGAGATGGGCAGATGCAGTGATTCTCCCGGAGCATGACGGGGTGACCTCTGACAAACGAATACTCACCACACAAGGTGTTATCAACAGCATCACGCCCCTGGCACGTATCACAGAAAAACCTGAGGCTCTTGTTCTGATCGGCGGCCCATCCCGCCACTTTGAATGGGATGACGACGTGGTATTCGACCAGGTCAGCCAGTTGATCGCGGATTACCCGACCTGGCGCTGGACCATCAGCAGCTCCCGACGCACGCCACCAAGACTCGCGGAACGCCTTGAGGAGCTGGACAGCCTCCGGGTCAGCGTTGTGGACCCCAAGCGCACTCACGAAGACTGGCTTGCCCATCAGTTATCCGCCTCAGGCGCCGCCTGGGTTACTCCTGACAGTATGTCCATGGTGTGTGAAGCGGCCACATCCGGCGTACCGACCGGGCTGTTCCACCTGTCTCCAAAGTCAGGGAGCCGGGTAGCACAGGGTATTAACCTTCTGGTAGAACGAGGCCGGGTTGCCTGCTGGAGTGACCATACCAACGTTATGGATCATTCGCCCGGAGAAAAGCCCCGGCTGTGGGAGGCGGACCGGGCCACCGAATGGCTTATCCGCCGGTTTCTCCGTCGAGGTAAGCCATGAGAGTTCTCCAGATTCTACCCGCACTGTACAGCGGAGGTGTCGAACGAGGCACTGTGGAGTTTGCGGCCGAACTTGTGAAGCAAGGCCATGAGTCGTTCGTGGTATCCAACGGTGGACCTCTTGTCCGCCAGCTGGAAGAAGGTGGGTCAACCCATATCACCATGCCGGTTCATCGCAAATCTCCCGCCTCTTTCGGACAGATTCTCCCCATGCGACGCCTGCTGGAAGACATCCGGCCGGATGTGATCCACGTCCGTTCCCGCATGCCGGCCTGGATTACCTGGCTGGCCTGGCGCGGACTCCCTCGAAACGAACGCCCGGCAGTGGTCTCAACGTTCCATGGCATGTATTCGGTCAATCCCTACAGTGCCATCATGGCCAGGGCGGACCATGTCATCGCAGTGTCGGATTGTGTACGGGATTATGTCATTCGTAACTTCCAGGTTTCCGAGGACAAGCTGACCGTGGTTCAACGAGGGGTGGACGTCGACGGGTTCCGTAACCGGACTCTCGATTCCGAGTGGCGATCAGGGATCCTGACCCAATACCCACAGCTGGGCGAAAAGCGCATTATTATGATGCCCGGACGAATCTCCCGCTGGAAAGGCCAACTGATGTTCCTGGACGCAATGGCCGAGATTGTCCAAAAGGCCCCCGATTGCCACGGCATCATTGTCGGCGGGGTGGAGCCCGGCAAGGACCGCTTCATGGAAGAATTGGCGCAGCGACGGGAGGAGCTGGGACTGACACACCACATTACGTTTCTGGGGCAACGTAATGACATGGCTGAACTGTACCTGTTATCGGATATGGTCTGTCATATGTCCACCAAGCCGGAACCCTTCGGCCGCACGGTAACCGAGGCACTGGCTTCCGGAACACCGGTGGTGGCCTTTGATCGAGGTGGTGCCGCAGAGACCCTGCGCGCCTGTTTTCCGGAGGGGCTGGTTGAGCCGGATAATACCCATCGGTTTGCGGAAGCGGCACTCAAACTCCTTGGCGCACCAACGCCCCCGATCCAGGTTCCTCATCGCTTCCGCCTGGAGGCGCAGACACAGGCGACACTGGCGATCTACAAGCGTCTGTTAGCCGAGCGACGGCCTGAACCATGGCCCATTCGCTGACCATTGCCCTGATACTGGCCACCCCCGGGAGTAGCTGGGGCGGCATGGAAAAACACACCGCGGAATTGTCAGCGGCCCTGGCTGATAGAGGACATCAGGTCCATGTTCTGGCGCATCAATTCTACCAGAACCGGTTTTCTGCCAATGTGGCCGTCCACCCCCTGCCGTTTCAGTTAGGCCGCCGCAATCCATGGCTAACGTTCCGATTAAGGCAATTGCTGAACTCGATCAGGCCCGACGTTGCCCATGCTCAGGGCAATAAGGCCGCCAGCCTCCTGAGCGCCGCCCGGCATTCCAGCGGAGCGACCGTTGGAACCGTCCATGGTACAAAAACCTCCCATAAAGCGTTTCAAAAACTGGACGGTGTGATTGGTGTCAGCCAGGAAATTCTTGATTCGATCGAACACCGCAACAAACAGCTTGTCTACAACGGGCTCGGCAGGCCCCCGACCGGCGAGAACAACAGTGCCAACGACACCCTAATTCCGGTTCCGAAGGACAGGCCACTACTGCTCGCCGCTGGCAGGATGGAGCCGGTCAAGCAGTTCGACCGGTTAATAAGAGCCTGGGCGAGCGCATCGCCTCCAGGCAAGCTCGTTATTCTCGGCGATGGGCGTGAGCGGCCCACTCTATTGGCATTGGTCAAGAAGCTGGGTATGGAGGAGCGCATTCTGCTTCCGGGATACGAAACGCACATGCACTCCTGGCTCAAAGCGGCATCGGCTTGTGTCATCAGCTCAGGCAGGGAGGGGTTTCCTTACATTATGGTGGAATCCCTGCTGGCTCATTGTCCGGTATTATCCACACCGGTGAGCGGCGTTGGCGATTTTCTTCCTGCAAGCTGCCTGGCCGACTCTGACCGTATCGGCGACCTTGCCAATCTGATAACCACCCACCTGAATTCCACCGTGCCGCTGCGGGAATTACAGGCCAACAGTTTCACCCGAGCCGCAGAAACCCTGACGCTCAACGCGATGACGGAGCAGACTGAACAGTTCTATCTCAAACTGACGGATGCTCCTTCATCAGGGCACGAATAACCCTGTCAGCCACCAATTCATGCCCAACAGACGTGAGGTGCGTGCCATCACTCATCAGGCATTCATCTTGGTGCTCACAAATAGCGTCGTACGCATCCGCCAACACCGCATTGGACTCACGCTCGCATATTTGCTGTAACCCCCGATTGTAAGCCTCGATTCGCGGATTGCGCGGCTCATCGCGATTGGGAGGCGTTGCGACCAGAACGAATTGGGTAGCCGGAGCCGATCTTACGATTCCCTCAATGTTCGCTAAATATTCCGGCAACGGAACCTGTTCAACGGCACCGAATCGATCGAGCAGGCGAAAGCGACGCCCAAGCTTTTTGATTTTCTTGACGAGCTTGCGTGCAAATTTTCGGAGGGGATTATCCGGGTAGTACAGAACGTAGGGTGCGCCACGAAAGGTCAGCCAGGAATCCACCAGGCCATACTGGATAAACGCGACCTGGTATCGTTCCGGAGGAAAAGCACGGGCATACCTGACCAACTCACGGGTCGTGCTCATAGTGTGGCCGTAGTTCTCCAGACGTAGTCCAAGGTGATCTGCGACCAACTCCGGCCACACCGGTTCGTGGTAACCTTGCACCCCTTCGGTATTACAATCGCCGTATGCAATACAGCTCTTCATGTTGCGTTTTCCATAAGATAGCGAGGACTCCGGTGCCAAACGCCATTGACCTGAGCAACCGTCAACCCTTTGCCTCAGGCTACAATCGCCAGTGTTTTCGGCATCCCGAAAACCCGTTATTGTGTCTGAAAGTCCTGCGCCCTGAAAATATCGAAGCTCGCTTTCATCGCCAGTCTTTTGTGAAAAAGCTTCTGGGCAAGCGCCGAATTGATGATAACGTCCAGGAGCTGAAAGCACACCAACAGAGCGCCATTCGCCTGTTGATCGCGCAAGGCCAGGCAGAAACGGTATGGCAGCACCTGCCCCGGTTTCACGGATCGGTACAAACGTCGCTGGGCACGGCTAACGTCAGCGAGCTGCTGCAGGATGAACACCATCAACCCGCGGAGACTATGGAACAGTACCTTCAACGGCAAGGGTTTGATCACCCCATTCAGGAGGCCGTCAGGCGCTTCTGCGACTGGCTCCAGAATACTGGCATTCTCACCCGCAACCTGCTGCCCCACAACCTGGTGGTGATAAAGCGGGATCACCAGCCGGAGCTGTACCTGGTAGACGGACTCGGCGCCCCGACCATTCCAGGCAAGTTTGCTGCTGTTCCAGCCTTTCGACGACGATACATCGGCCGGCGTATCCGGCGCTTTTATCTGCGAATAGAGTGGGAATTGGGCGACCGGCAACAAAGCTGGGAACACTCCCAGAAACTGTAGATTCCTATTGCCGCCTTGCCGCACGGGCCCGATGGTGATAGCTTCCGCTCAGTCTGATTACTGGTAATGGTTCCCCTATCGATGGCGCTCTCAAAAGCAACGATTCTTATCCTGGCACTCAGAGTTCTGGGAAAGCTCCCTCTGCGCGTCGCGCAGTTGATTGGACGCTTCCTGGGCTTTATCGGCTGGGTACTCCATACCGGGTCCCGGAAGGTCACTGAAATAAATCTGAATATCTGTTTCCCGGACCTCAGCGATAAAGAGAGGGCCAGACTCGGGCGCTCAAGCCTCAGGCATACCGGACAGACCATGATGGAAATACCGCTGATGTGGGAGTGGCCGGTTGAAAAATGCCTGGGCCTGATTCGCGAGATTGAGGGGGAAGAACTGCTCAAAGAAGCAACGACGAACGGCAAAGGCCTGATACTCCTTGCCCCTCACCTGGGCAACTGGGAGCTTACCGGCCTGTACTTTTCCTCCCGGTACAAGATGGCAGCGCTTTACAGCCCACCCCATATCAAGGAGTTCGAAGACTATATGATCCGAGTGCGGGGGCGCCTGGGATCCGAACTGGTTCGCGGCGATCGGCGGGGGCTGGCGCGACTGATTACCCTTCTGCGGGAAGGTGAGGTTGCCGGTATACTTCCGGATCAGAGTCCGCGGGGAAAAGGCAATGCCTATGCACCGTTCTTCGGGATGGAGGTTCGCACCATGACGCTCGTTGCCAAACTGATGCAGAAATCCGGTGCCAATGTATTGATGACCTATTCCGAACGGCTGAAGGATGGCGAAGGTTTTCGCCTTGTTGTCCGCCAATGTGCTCCGGGCATGGACGATCCCGACCCCGTGATTGCCACCACTGCCCTCAACCTCTCAGTAGAGAACTGCGTCCGGGACGCTCCGGAGCAATACCAGTGGGAATATAAACGAATGCGCCATCGCCCGCCGGGCGAGGTCAATCCATACAAACCGGACCGGATCTGCTAGCCCAATGCCGAAATCCAACTTCATGATTCAGGCCCTATTACTTGCAGGACTGGGAGGAGCGCTGGTTTCCTCCAGCCTCCTTGCTGGCGCCACCCTCCTGATCGCCATTACAGGAATCGTCGCTATCAAGAGGCGCACCCTGGAGCAATCCGATTGGGACACCCCAAAGGAATTGCGGCTGATTCATTTTGCTTTCTGGTTTTTTGTGGTGGTTAGCACAATGGCCTGGATTGTTGACGGTTTCTCCTATGAGGGCCTGAAAACCCTCGGCACCCACGCCCGATTTATTCTTTTCTGGCCCCTGGTGATTGCGCTCACCGCAGCCGCACTGGAAGCTACGAAGGCTTTCTACGCCATGATGCTGGTCGCAGTCGCAGCTACCATCATTTTGTGCATCGATCTTATTGCCTACCAGGGAGGATTTGACGCATTCCTACACTACCGCTTTGGCGGAGGTATCAACCCCATCATCTTTGGTAACATCACGCTACTGGCGGGTGCTATATCCTGGGTGGCCTGTTTCTATTTGTGGCACAAAGACCACAAAGGCCTGGCAGTTCTGGCGCTCGCTATAGGGACCTCAGGCGTTGTTGTTGCAATGCTCTCGCAAACCCGTAGCAATTTTATAGCTCTTCCTGTCTTGCTGCTGTTTTTCCTCGCCCTAGTGCCCGCGCGTGCAAGAATACCCGGTGCCGTTGCCATTATAGCCATCATTGGATTCTCTACACTCTCCAGCAACCGGATAACAGAAACCATTGAGCACGTATCTGAGGGTGAGTTCGACCCCAGCATTCAAATGCGCTTTGAAGCCTGGCAGGTCGCCTGGAACACATTCAGTGACAACCCCCTGGCCGGCGCGGGTCTGAACAGTTATAAACTGGCTGCACAAGCACATGGCGAGTCTGACGATGTACACAGAAACTTCCTGTCATGCTGCACAGACCACGCCCACAACGATTTCTTGCAGGCAGCGGCCACCCGCGGAACTCTCGGTATTCTCAGTTGGCTGTTTCTACTGGGCATTCCGTTTGCGATATTTGCCCGACAATTCTTCAATCCACACAAACCGGTCGCCTGCCTTGCCATTGCCGGTGCCATGCTCCCCGCAGGTTACCTGGCCTTCGGGCTGACAGAAGCGACTTTCGACCGCAGCCTGTTTCTCACATTCTATTTGCTTGGAGTTGCAGGTTTTGCCAGCGCTATGTTCAATGAACTGGCTGCCTCCTACACCCGTCAACGCAAGGTCAGCGTATCCGCCACCGTGATCACAATGAACGAAGAAGATCACATAGAGGACTGCCTCAAATCAGCGCGATTGGTCGCCGATGAGATCATTGTCCTGGACAGTGGCAGTTCCGATAGGACCGCAGAAATTGCCCGACAATATGCTGACGTTGTGGAAATTACAGACTGGCCGGGCTTCGGCATCCAGAAGCAACGCGCCCTCGACAAGGCAAGCGGAGACTGGGTTCTGTCTCTGGATGCGGACGAACGCATCACACCCGAGCTGGCGAGGGAAATTAACCACCACCTCTCAGCACCTGATGCCGATGCATACAAGCTTCCCTGGGCGGTCACAATATATGGCAAACGCCTGGACTTCGGCCGCAGTGGACGGGCGCCCCTGAGACTTTTCCGGCGGGAGGGCGTGAGTTTCTCGGACGCCCTGGTGCACGAACGCATCTTGATTCCGGCGGGCCGCAAGGTGAAAACTCTCCGAGGCCGCCTCACCCACTATACCCACCGGGATTTTGGTCATTCCCTGGAAAAAAGCGCCAAATATGCCTGGCTGGGAGCCAGAGAGAAACACCGCAAGGGCAAGAAAACCCGAACCATGATCTATCCTACCCTGCGAGGATGGATGACCTTTGTGCAGGTCTACTTTATACGCTTTGGTTTTCTGGACGGTGCTGTGGGGTATCTGACCGCCGTCACCTATGCCCAGGTGACGTTCAACAAATACGCCGGCCTGTGGACGCTGGGGAGAAACAACTAACCAAGGAATTCTTCTGGAAGTCTATACTTCCAGAAGAATTCCCCATCACTTAAGATCCGCCACATTGGCAAGTCCATTCCCGCCCAAAATACCGAGCAGATTTGTTCGAATGTCCCTGAAATCCACCCCCCTACGCATCAGTTAAACTCTCTTTTTTATTCCATCGCGCACACTTATGAGTGCAGATAAAACGAAGGTTATGGAAGAATCTTCTTGAAATTTCAGCCAACGAGAATAGCTCTCTCCGAAATCGAACCGCCAAACTTCTGGGCTTCTTATTTCTGTCGTAACCAATCGTAGAATCGAATAGATGCTCATGGGTTATGCACTCCGGAGAAATACCAATGCATTCGACTTTATTAGCCCAGAACCTATCCATGTACATATCAACCGCAAGAAACCACTTATCTGCCCCAGCCAAAAACTTCCTGGCGCCAGCTGGAGTCAGGTAATATCCCATTCCGCTCATAGGGCCCTTTGTATACTTAACAAAGGAAAGTGCTCCTATCTCGAACATGGGTATGGATTTACAGTGCTTAACCCGATTACTAAATAAACGTACACACTCTATATCTCCACCCAACCTGGGGGCCTGTTGCAGAAACTCCCGGAAACAACTCTCAATAAGGGTGACGTCATCTTCGAGGACAATCACAGGTTCACCCAGCTCTACACAGCGCTGCCAAACCAGATAATGGCTTGCAAAACAACCAAGCTGGCCAAGACTAAGAGGGGCGCCCTTTCTCCTTACCCGGTACTCTTCATCGTACATATCAAACAACGGGTGATTAATCGCTCTGCCATCTATAGCACTGAACCGCTCCGGTGTTACTCCTATCGAATCCAGCTGTCTTTTGATTTGGCCCCACCGCTCTTGGGCCGAATCAAGATTGATAACAATTATTTTGGGCATGCTTCTCATTCAACTAAGTTAATCACCATCGGAAGCGGGCACACAGAATGTAGACACAAGCCCAAATTAAGCGTGCCCTCAGGCATTTTTCTGCAGCTCTTTCTTCAGGCGCTTACGAACCTTCAGCTTGCGTAACAAATTAAGAGGCTTGGGCTTGAGTCTGGCAGCTCCAGTGTCCAGAAACTCCCCAACGGCATTAATGACCCGGGCGCTTGAGCATCCGTCTGTATAGCTATGAAGCTCCGAACACAGAAATCGAGCCTCTCCCAGCAATGCCTCAGGCCGTGATACTGCTTCAGCCAAGGCCGCTTCCAGGTCGTCCACATCATCTACATCAATCAGATAAGGCCCCGGCATCTTCGTTCTGAACGTCACCACGGGACGATCCAGGAACATGAACTCAAACATGATGGATGACGTGTCGCAAAGCATGACATCGGCTTCTGGCAATATGGGCAAAAGATCTTCGTGACTCTCCACGAACCGTAAGTTTTCGCCCGCCAACGCGCGGTACTGCTCCACTACTGATGGGTCCATTTTGGGGTGGAGAGTAACAATAAACTTCCATCGGCCACTGCGAGACAGCTCCCCGATCCTATCGACCAAATCCGGAGCCGACGTGACGGAGCGACTGAAGGTTGAAGCGTAAAACACAACGGGCAGATCGTCGTTACCTCGCGCCCTGGGCCCTCTGACGCCTCTCTCCAGCAATGGATCCAACTTCGGCCATCCCGTCTTCGCAACGGCAAAGTGACGATGCTTGTCAGCCAGTTCCTGAAACTTGGCTGTGTCTTTCTCCGCATGGGTGCAGTAAAGATCAAACCACCCACGGATCCGATAGTGGTCGCTTTCATCCTCACTGCTATGGCCCCGCTTGTTACGAGCCATACCATGGAAGACCTCAACCTTGATTCCGGGAAAAAAATAGGGAACCCAGTCTCCCGGAACAAACGTCGCATCGGCGTTGTAGTCCATGACTTCCTGAACGGTCTTCAAATGCCGCTCATCCGCCCGCAAGGGAACCGTGGTGCAACCGGCAACAAACCAGGCAGCTTCTCCCCCTCGCTTGCGGATTTCGTCCTGCAAGGGGCGGAGAATTGAATAGGAATAGGGCTGGTTAACAAAAAACAGATAACGCCGCATTCAACGCCTGCCCGCCAGAGATTTGTAGAGTTCACCCGTTTCGCGAACCGTTTGTGAGGTATGGAAGTGGTTGGCAATCCGCTCACGAGCCGCCTTTCCCATGCCCGAAAGTAATCCGCGGTTACGATAGAGTCGCTCAACCGCTGTAGACAACGCGGACGGGTTCTTGGGAGCGACCACGATGCCACCGAAACCGTCATCAACCAGCTCTGTCATGCCACCCACCGCCGTGACCACTGGCGTTATACCATAGGCCATGGCCTCGATAACCGCCCGCGGCAGACCTTCACGCTCCGTTGAAGGCAATACGAAAACATCGCTGGCCGCGGCAATGGCCGGCGCATCCTGACGATAACCGGTAAAGTGAATGCGTTCGGGGTGAGAGGTTGCTTCCACCTGAGCCTGGAGCTCTTTATTATCGACAAGATCCCCGACCAGCAGCAGGTGTACCTCCACATCTTCGGGGAGCTCATCCACTGCCCGGATCAACACATCGAATCCCTTTCTCGGTGAGTTGCGCCCGGTACAGCACACCACGAAGGCACCCTCCGGCACACCAAACTGGCTCAGATCGGCTGGCTGATCCTGATACCAGCTCAGATCGTGGCCTTTGTAAATACGCTGCAACTTGTGGTCGGGAATGCGCAACCAGAGAAACCGCAGACTGGCCAGGTATTCCTTGATGGCGTCAGCGACGCAAACAATTTTACTGACCCGCGGATGAAGAAAGGTGATCCAGGATTCGGGATTGAGAAAACTGATGTTGCCTATCACGCCTCGATAAGCCACAACCTCAAGATCCATATCCTTGGATGCCCGCAAACCACAAGCCAGAGCTCTCGGGTTGTAGGCATGAATAATGTCGTACTTTTTGCGGGTGAGCTGATCCCGAATGGCTTCCGTGCCGGCCTTGTCAAAACGGCTCTGCAGGGCCATCGGCTGCGCCACCATGTTTTCGTCAACCAGGCGCTGATAGTTTCGCCCTTTCGGGTTGCACATGACGTCCACGTCGAACCCGGCTTTTTTCAGGCCGATAAAAAGTTCCGATTCAGGACGATCGCAGGCATCAGTCAGACAAAGAATTGCCGGAAGCGAATTGCTTTTTTGTTGATCACTCAAGTGGATTGACTCCCATGATATCCATGCATAAATGGCTCCCAGACACGTGCCTGAGCTGCCTCCCCGGCAACTTTCCTCAAAGATCGGGCAAAGCGTTCAAGGTTGGCGGCTTTCCAGCGCTCGGATGCGCTCCCATCCATGATGCGCCCCTTATCAAAATCAATCAGAAAGAACTCGCCACCCCGGACCAACACGTTAAAACAGTTCAGGTCGGCATGACGGACGCCAGCGTCATGAAAACGGCGTATGGTGCCACCCAAGAGCTGCCATGCCCCATCATCCAGACTGGTTATCAGCTCTGCCAGCGGCGTGGTTCTCTCCAGCTTTTCAATAATAAGGGCTGCTTGATAACGTAGCAGCGAGGTTTTCCGATACCAGGCAGCAACCGGCCGGGGCACAGGTAGTTCCATACCGACCAGCTGATTCAGAAGCCGAAATTCTGCGAACGAGCGGACGGCACCCTCACCCGTGAAGACATAGGCCTTCCTGGAGATCTTCGCTATCAATCCCCCTCGGAGATACTCCCGCAACACCACCTGATGGCCGCCCGCGGTAATAAACCACGCACCGCCACGGCCGCCACTGCTGACCGGTCGCGCCCGGTCGCCCCAATGTTCGGGATCAAACCAGTCACCACTCACGTCGTCTCGATAATCCGGGTGTACCAACAACCGTGCGCCATTTTCACGAAGACAAATTTCAGACACCGCCATGACTACCCGAATTCCAGAAATTAAAAACAGCAACTTCACCCTGCAGGTCCGCCGGGACGTGAGTAGGCGAGTACGATAGAATGGCGGCCAGTTTACCAATGATTACCAGCAAAGCTCCACCAACCCGCTTTTAAAACTTGTACGGATTAAAAATCAATGAATTCCATCTGCATCCTGCGCCTCTCCGCCATCGGCGATGTGACCCATGTAATCCCGGTCATTCTGAGTCTCCAGGAGCAGTGCCCCGGCATTAAAATTACGTGGGTTATCGGCAAGATCGAAGCCAAACTGATTGGCGACCTGCCAGGCGTGGAGTTTGTGATCTTCGACAAGAAGGCCGGCTTGAAGGGCTATACGGAACTCCGCCAGAATCTGCGTGGGCGAGATTTTGATGCCCTCCTACACATGCAGGTGGCCTTTCGGGCCAATCTCGCCGCTGCGCTGATTCCTGCGAAAGTAAAAGTCGGCTACGACAAGGCACGCAGCAAAGACCTTCATAGCCTGTTTATCAACAAGCGCATTGCGCCGGCTCCCAAACAGCACGTGCGCGACTGTCTGGCCAGCTTTCTGAAGCCGCTGGGACTGAAATCAGCCCCACCCCGTTGGACCATTCCCTTGACCGAGGACGATCATCAGTTTGCCCGGGAACAGTTAGCGGATGGTCGCCTGAACCTGGTCATAAGTCCCTGTGCGAGCCACACCCTGAGAAACTGGCCAGCCGAGCGCTATGCCCAACTCGCGGACCATGCCGTTCGCAAACACGGTATGAAGGTGATCCTGGTCGGCAGCCCGGCACCGTTTGAGGCGGAATATTGTGCCGCCATTGAAAGCGCAATGAAGGAAAAAGCCCATAACATCTGCGGCAAGGACACCCTCAAGCAACTGACCGCCCTGCTTACCCAGGCCGATCTTGCCGTCGCACCCGACACCGGCCCAGCTCATATTGCGAGTGCCGTGGGTACCGATGTGCTGGGCATCTTTGCCGCCAGCAATCCCTATCGCTCAGGACCGTATAATTCGCTGCAATGGTGCATTAATCGCTATCCAGAAGCGTTGATGCAGTCTACGGGTAAAAGCGTGGATGACGCGCGCTGGGGCGCAAAAGCAGAGTTCGAGGGGGCCATGGAGCTTGTGACGGTGGAGGATGCCACTGCCATGCTGGATAAGTGGGTTAAGGCCCATCGGGTCGTGGAAACGAAAGCGGCGTCGGATCTGGGGTGATCTGATGCTCCCCCTCTCCCAGGCCCTCTCCCGCGAGGGGAGAGGGAATTATCGCCCGGAGCTGAGGGCCTCCCCCGAAGTTGGGGCGAACCGGCTTATTTTCGGGCGGTATAGTCTTGGTAGGACTTTTCTTCCACGAAGCGGGAGCCCAACGCCAGGTTGACCTCTTTCTTAATAGCAGCGCGCTTGTCGTTGGTGACATAGACCGCGCGGGCCAGCTCGATGAACTTCGATCCGAAGTCCTGTGCAGCTTCCTGATCGCGGATGTCGTCTTCGATCACCCACAGTTCTTCATTCACCGCCTTTAGTTGCTTGCGCAGATCGGCGATTTCCGCAGCCTTGTCCTTCACCGCTTCGTCCCAGGTAGCGCTCAGCTCATCGAGTTCCAGACGCACGTTTTTGACTTTAGCCTCGTCCTTGATGCGCTCGGACTTGATTTCGAGAATGGTGATTTTGTCCAGCACCTCACCGAAGGATACCGGTACCTTGATTACGTCTGCCATTGGCTCGTCCTGCAGGTCAGTTTGATTTGGAGATAAAAAGGCCGCCGGACTAGAGCAGTCAACGGCGGCTCGCGAACGTTCCGGAATCAGCCTTTTACGTGAGTCAGCCAGCCACTGTGCTGGGGCGACTTTCCCTTAACCGCGTCGAAATACATCGCCTGCAGCTTCTCGGTAACCGGACCACGCTTGCCGGCCCCAATGACTCGACCGTCCAGCTCGCGGATGGGCAACACTTCAGCGGCGGTGCCAGTGAAGAAGGCTTCATCAGCGATGTACACCTCGTCACGGGTGATGCGGCGCTCTTTCACCGGAATGCTGAGCTCGCGTGCGAATTCCAGGATGGTTCCGCGGGTAATACCTTCCAGGCACGACGTCAGTTCCGGGGTATGCAGTACGCCGTCACGCATGATAAAAATGTTCTCGCCCGAACCTTCCGCCACATAGCCTTCGTTATCCAGCAACAAAGCTTCCTCGCAACCGCTTGCGATGGCTTCATTCAGCGCCAGCATGGAGTTGATGTAGTTGCCATTAGCCTTCGCCTTGCACATGGTGATATTGACGTGATGGCGAGTATAGGAGGATGTGCGCACCTTGATGCCCAGCTCTTTGGCCTCGGGTGACATGTAGGAAGGCCAGCTCCAGGCGGCAACCATAACGTGCACCTGAAGATTATCTGCGCGCAGCCCCATGCCTTCGGACCCCAGGAACACCATCGGGCGCAGGTAGGCTTCGTCCAGATTGTTTTCGCGAACGGCCGCGCACTGGGCCTCGTTGAGCTGCTCTTTGGTGAACGGCATAGTCATGTTCAGGATATGGGCAGAACGGAACAACCGGTCGGTATGTTCCTTCAAACGGAAAATCGCCGGGCCGCTGGCGGTGTTATAGGCACGCACACCTTCAAAACACCCCAGACCATAATGCAGGGTGTGGGTCAGCACGTGGGTTTTGGCTTCCCGCCAGGGAACCATTTCACCATCCAGCCAGATCAGGCCATCGCGATCAGCCATCGACATTGTTTCTGCTCCATAACAAGCGGTTTTCGGGAAAGCAGCATTCTAGCAGGAAAATTCCGCGGAACCGAAGTGTCGTAGACTAATCTACCATCAGCTTCTGCCACATGCTTCTGATGTAAGCCCGCTCCTCAGGGAATGCATTGCCCTCAACCTGACTGTTCATGTTCTGCAACGCCCTGCGATGAATTGTCGAACGCAGCGTGATATAGGATTCGCGAAGTTTCCCAGCATCCTCCACATCGATAACACCGGCACGGCCAAGCTCTTCCAGTTGCCGGATGTTATCAGACCACTGGGTCAATTCCGGGTGCTCAGAGCTGTAAGCCAGCATGAGATACTGGACCAGGAACTCAATGTCCACGATACCGCCGTTGTCGTGCTTGATGTGGAAGACCTCTTTTTGCCTGCCCTCTGGCGTTCCCAGGCTCGCGCGCATCTTTTCTCGCATGTCCACCACTTCGTCGCGCAATCGGGACCGATCCCGACGCTGACACAGCAAGTCATGTCGCAGGGATTCGAAATCCGCCAGCGTGGGCCGGCACCCGGCTACGCCGCGAGCCCTGGCCAGAGCCTGATGCTCCCACGTCCAGGCATCATTACGCTGATATTTCTCAAAGGCCGGTACGGTGCTGACCAGAAGCCCGGAATTACCAGACGGACGAAGTCGCATATCAACTTCGTATAACTGACCGGACGGAGTCTGGGTGCTGAGAATATGCACAATGCGCTGGCCAAGCCGGGTGTAGAAAACGGCGTTATCGATGGGCCGGTCCCCGTCCGTGGCCTGCTCGGGATCCGCATTGTGTACGAACACCAGATCCAGATCCGAGGTATAGCCCAGCTCGATGCCGCCGAGTTTGCCATAGCCGATGATGGCGAAATCGGTATCACAGGCTGAGCCATCGGCCCGGCGGGGATAACCGTGACGACTGACAAGGTTGGCAAAAGCAACGTCAACAACATGATCCAGAACCACCTCGGCAATCCAGGTCAGGTAGTCACTCACCTTCATCAGCGGCAGCGTGCCTTTCAATTCCGACGCAGCGACCCGCAGAATATGCGCTTTCTTGAAATGCCGCAGGGATTCCATCTGTTCTTCCAGATCCTCGAAGGGAATCCGCAGCATTTGCTGGCGCAGGTCGTCCTGCAGCTCCTCCTTGGCCGGCGGGTGGTACAGGCTCTCGGCATTCAGCAGCTCGTCAAGCAACAACGGCGTTTCCGCCAGCTGTCGGGCAATCCAGGGGCTTTCGCTGCATAGTTTGACTAGCTGAGCTCTTGCGCCCGGGTTTTCCAGCAGCAGAACCATGTAAGCCGTACGCCGCAGAATGGCTTCAACCAGTTGCAGCACCCGTTCCAGGGTTTGTGAAGGGGCATCAACCTGGGTCAAGGCTTCCAGCAGCACGGGCATGAACTGGTTCAGGCGCTTCCGGCCCTGGGTCTGCATAATCTGGACAGTACGACTGTCGCGCAGATTGCACAGCAGTTCATGGCTACCCGGGGGGTCTTCAAAGCCATGCTGACCCAACCATTGCCTGGAAACCTCCTCATCCATTTCAGCCAGCCAAAGTTCATGCCAGCCTTCCTCAAGGGCGCCGGACTCCTGCTCTTCGTCCTCGGTGGCGATGATGTCCGCAAAATGCCGGGCAACGCGCTCACGATGGGACTCAAGCTCATGCAAACAGTGGTCCCAGCTTTCAAAGCCCATAATCAGGGCAATGCGGGCCTGCGCCAGTTCATCATCCGGCAACAACTGGGTTTGCTTGTCTTCAACGCCCTGCAGGGCGTGCTCCAGATTGCGCAGGAATACATAAGCTTCGCGCAACTCCTTCACCACCGGAGAGGGCAGCAATTCCAGTTCTTCCAGTTCCCGGAGGATCACCAGCAGCTCACGCTGTTGAAGCTCCCGATCACGCCCTCCCCGGATCAACTGGAACGCCTGCACCACAAACTCGATTTCACGAATACCACCACTACCCAGCTTGATATTATTCTCAAGCCCTTTCCGACGTACTTCGCGGCCAATCATGGATTTCATACTGCGCAAGGATTCGAACGCACTGAAATCCACATACTTGCGGTAAACAAACGGCCGCAGGCTCTCCATGAGAACCTGCCCAGCGCGCTCATCGCCCGCCACAATCCGGGCCTTGACCATGGCGTAACGCTCCCAGTCACGCCCCTGGTCCTGATAATACGTCTCGAGGGCTGCAAAACTCAGCGCCAACGCACCACTCTGGCCATAGGGTCGCAGACGCATGTCCACGCGGAAGACAAAGCCGTCCGCCGTGATCTGATCCAGGGCCTGGATCAGTCTCTGCCCCAGGCGGATGAAAAACTGCTGATTATCGATGGAACGGGGGCCACCCCGGGTTTCCCCCTTCCCGGGAAAGGCGAAAATCAGGTCGATATCGGAAGAAACATTCAACTCCCGGCCGCCCAGTTTGCCCATACCCAACACCACCATGGATTGGGGAGCCTCCTCTCCTGTCACCGGATCCATACCCCAGGGTGTACCCGACTGTTCGCAGGTGTCTTCATACAGCCAGTCCAGAGCCCCCTGTATACAGGTCTCGGCAAATCCGCTGGTCGCGGCCATGGTTTCGTGGAGATCGGCCCAACGCATCAGATCACGCCAGATAATGCGGAACTGGCTCTCCCGCCGGAACCGGCGCAACGCCGCGTGCAAGGAAAGTTCGTCACAGACTTCTGCAAGATACTCCTGCCAACGCTGATTCAGATATTCCGGGGTTGTCGGCTCACGGAGTGAGCGGGACACAACCAGCGCCTCGACCTGCTCGGGGTGCCGCTCCAAGGTCTGCTTCAGAAACACACTGCGTGCCATGGCGCTTGCTACGTCGCCTTCTGAAAGACCTGCCGACGCCGTCATCCACGGAGCATGGCCATCACCCATCACCGACGACCAACCTGCAGCGACATCATCGGCAAGCACTTTCGGAAGCGCGCCCCATGGCTCGGACATAATGCAAACCCCTGTATCTCTGTTATATTCCCATTACTGTATAACGAACTGTCACCCGACTGAACCGCCCAGGCCCTTAATGCTCAGAAACCGCCGTCCGCTCAACCCGGAACATCAATTTGCGCACCTTCCGATATCCGGCATCATCCGTTCACGCATCAAGCGGCTGTTTGCCACTCTTGGCGGCCTTCTGCTGTTTCAGGTCATGGTCATCTGGACCGTGGAAAACCTCACCCTGTTCGAGTCCTTCTGGCTGACCATGACCACCCTGGTTACCGTGGGTTATGGAGACCTCTCCCCGGAAACGGTCATTGGGCGGGTCAGCACCGTTATCGTCATGTTCATCAGCGCCATCACCATCATGACGCTGATCGTCAGTGATTTCATCGAGTACCGGTTTTACCGCCGGGAACGCATCATAACCGGACGCTGGGTATACAAAATGAAAGACCACATCGTAATCATCAACACTCCACGAAACGGCGGCGAGCAATATTTTGTGCGTTTCGCCTCACAGATACGCGCGATTCCCGAATACGAAACTGTGCCCATCCTCATTCTGACGCGCCAGTTCCCGAGCGGACTGCCCCCCGAACTGGCGGACGTCGGCCTGGTTCATTTTCATGGTTCTGGCAGCGATCCGGATGCGTTGAAAGCTGCCCATGCCGGAAGTGCGCGACACATCGTTGTGCTGGCCGGCGATGAAGCTGATCCGGCGTCCGACAGCCTGACGTTTGATGTTGCCCACCGCCTGACTGAAGCCAACCTGGGCAGTCGAACAACGGTGGAATGTGTGAGTGACCGAAACCGACACAGGTTTAAAGCGGTGGGTGTCAGGACCATCATCCGGCCGGTCCGGACCTACCCTGAAATCATGGTTCGCGCGATTGTGGCTCCCGGTTCGGAGAAAGTTCTGGAGGACATGTTCAACTACCAGAACGACCATCCTCACCGGTACGACCTGAAGTTTGATAACCTGAACTGGGCCGATATTGTCAGCGCTCTGGTGCGCCACGGCATAGGCACGGCACTGGCTTACATCGACAATGACGACGAAGTGAGCTGCCACCCGCCTACGGATGAAATCATTGAAGGCAAGGGGTTGATCGTATTGGTAAAGTCACATGACACCCCAAGCGTCCAAGTAGTGGAGGAGGCCCTTGACCGTTATCGGATGTTCCTTGAAAAGTGGCACGATGCCCAAAAGGAACAGGCAGAAGCCACCTCCCTTTAACCAGCCGCAATGCTCAGTTGCAACTGCCCGAGTGCGCCGCGCTCGGCCAGACGCGCAACCTTTTCTCCAGACATCAGACTGGTGCGAACGTCATTGAACTGTGGCTGTGTACCTTGATTGCCCGCCAGGCGACCGACTTCCGCCAGATCGTCTCCATCCACCGGTAATACCTCATCCTTCAGCCAGGCCACGCTCAGCCCGTGAAGAAATCCTGAAACTGACAGAGCTTGCTCACCGTCAGCTGGCAGAATAGAAGGATTATGCAGACCCGCCAGGAAATAGCCCTGCTCCGCCTTACTCACCAGGTTCAAAAACACCGGGACTTCATCAGCAAGAGCGCGGGCCCATTGGAGCAGATATGAGGCATCGCCGGATTTGAGCTCGAACTCCACCTCATGCAGAGGCCGTCTTTGCCCTCCGGCTTCGATATAACCCGCATCAACGGCCACTTCAATCACGGTTTCCCCCTCTTCGATCATCACGATCTGACGCTCAAAGTTGGTTTCAAAAACCGGCTTCAGGTCCGCAAGGTTGACGCCCTGTCCCACCGGGGTGTCTGCCACCAGACCAATATTCAGCTCCTTGCCCATCAACGGCCACTCCCACTCTTGCCGTTTGTGAGCGCCATCCACAAACTCTCCCTGAGTTTTGAGGGTCTGGATGAAGTGATCCCCCATCTGCCGAACCCGCAGGGCAATGCGTTGCCGGTTAAGGTCAGCTTCCGGCGTGTCGAAATAGCGGTTTATTAATGTCTTTCGTCTGCCCTCGGTAGCGCCGCTCTGCGACAGCAACCATTTCAGAGCAGTCGCCTGGTTTTCAGCAGACAGGGTCAGCTTGATTTCCAGCTCTTCGGCCATGGCATGCCTCCGTAGACTATTGTTTTTAGCATACATAAAAAAACCGGTGACCCGAAGGTCACCGGCTTTTTACAACTACTTGATTAGCCGACTGGCTGATCAGAAGTAGTAGACTGCGCCAACAGAGGCAACAGAGCGCTCGTCTGTGACAGCTGTGTTACCGAGCTCATCTTCATACTCATACACTTCGTCGCCACCACCCAGGTAGCCTTCGAAGTATACATACATGTGATCGGACACATTGTGCAGAGCCTGCAGGGTGACAGTGTCGCGCTCAGTGTCGTTGGCATCGTCAGCCACACCCAGCTCATAGGACAGTGCGAACTGGTTCGCACCCATGGTGTAAACACCCATAACGCCGTACAAGTCGCCAGTATCTTTGCGGGTATGGTACTCACCTGTCAAACGGAGGCTATCCAGGTTGTAGCTAGCGCGCAGACCGTAAGTGTTCTCGTTGTCGCCATCGCTAAGGTCGTTGGAATCCATGGCTACAGCCAGCTCCAGAGCGTCAACTTCGTACAGAGCAGCGAGCTGGTACGGGTAGGATTTATCAGAACCGCCCTTGGTATCGCTGTCGCCGTTGAACTGAACAGCACCCAGCACAGTCAGCCCACCGAAGGACGGAGACATGTACTGGATCAGGTCGCCTTCACCAGTGGTATAGTCCGGACCGATATTAAGAGTCGCTACTTCGTAGAACTGTGCAATCTCGTCGACAGCGCGCTCATACGTAGAGTCATCGGAACCGACCCACACCTGACCGAAGTCATCACCTTTAACACCAATGTAGGCTTCATCTAGATCTTCCAGACCAGATTCCTGGTCCTTGTCGTCAGCTGCCAGACCTTCAAGCTCAAGTTTGAAGAAACCAGTGATACCCGGAGCGATTTCGTGGTCGTGTTTAACACCCAGAGTTGAGCCGTTGTCGAAATGGTTGATCTCGGATGGGCCACCATCGAAGTTGTCATGAGCGATAGCGTACTGGATATTACCGTAAACGGTCGGCATGGAGTCCATCATGGCCGCCAGCTCGGATGCTGACTTGGTTGCGTCCTGGGCCAGCGCGGCGCCAGAGAAAGTTGCGGCTGCAACAGCAGATGCGATGAGCGTTTTTTTCATGTTGCGTCTTCCTTTATGTGAGTTAACTCAGGTTTTAGCGACGGGTTCAATTCCCGTTCTTTAGACTTCTACCAGTCAGGCTGGATAAAGCCTTATTGTGTGTCGCCACCATGTCACTTTAATGACATGGCGATAACATTTTTCGCTCCCTCAATGATCCGAGCACCTCAGATCGTTTCAGCTCAGTAACTTACAGGCACAAGTTAAAGCGCTGCTTGACGAGCTCATTTTTTAATACAACAAACCCTGTTTTGCAAACTTTTAACGTCTGCGCATTAGTTCCTTTTTATATCGCCCGGCGCGATCCTTTGGCCGGACAAGCCTTCCACCCTCACCCACACTAAACGAATCAATATAAGGGCCAGAATGATAAATATTCTTCATGTTCAACATGTTGGGACATAAAATGACAGCCTGCCACGGTACGCCCCTGCTTAAACCACCGTCACTTCGCACCAATTCGGGTCGCACATTACAGTCGAGCGCAATTATGGGGCGTGATACTAGTTTTTCAGGAATGGCCTCCCACTTGTAGCATGAAGGTCACCGGACCATCATTGACCAATGACACTTTCATGTCCGCCCCGAACCGGCCTTTTTCAACATGACCGTGTCCCAGCACTACCTGCGACGCATCCACAAAATCAAGGAAGAGTTGTTCCGCCACTTCAGGCGCAGCGGCCGATGAAAACCCCGGTCGGGTACCAGAACCGGTATCCGCAGCCAAGGTAAATTGGGGAACCACTAGAAGAGAACCGCCCGTATCCTGCAGGCTTCGATTCATTCGTCCTTGATCATCGGGGAAAATCCGGTAGTTCAGCACCTTTCTTACCAGACCCTGAACTTCCTTGATCCCGTCGCCACGCTCTACCCCCAAGAGAAGCAATAGGCCTCCTTGGATTTCAGCAACTCGTTGATTATCAACAGTAACACTGGCACTTGAGACGCGCTGGATAAGCCCTTTCATCAAACTCCCTGTGGAAGGACCATTAAGAATTTGAAAGAGTGTATCCATGGCACCGGGGGACCGCAACCCCCCATTCAGGTCATTCTGAGACCCCGGTCGCTTTTGCGGCCACCTCATCGACGCCACGCATCAATGCGTCCACAATGGCAGGCTCAGACGCGGAGTGGCCAGCATCCCGGATGATTCTCAGGTCGGCTTGCGGCCAGGCGGCAGCCAGTGCCATAGCGTTATCCAGCGGACACACCATGTCATAGCGTCCATGGACAATAACCCCCGGAATGTCCGCAAGCCTGGATGCATTACGAACGATCTCGTCCACGTCCAGAAATGCATTATTCATGAAGTAGTGACACTCGATTCTCGCCAATGCAATCGCGACATGGGGATGACCGAAGTGCTCCACCACTCTGGGATTGGGGTGGAGAGTGGCACATCGCCCCTCCCAAACAGACCAGGCCTTGGCAGCCTGAATCTGCTCCAACTCGTTACAGCTTGTAAGTCGCTGGTAATACGCCTTCACCAGATCCCCCCGCTCACTCTCCGGGATCGGCCCGACAAAGTCTTGCCAGTAATCTGGAAAGACCCTGCTTGCGCCCTCTTGATAGAACCAGTAAATATCCCTGGGACGGCAAAGAAAAATGCCCCTGAGGACCAATCCAAGCACCCGATCCGGGTGAGTTTGGGCGTATACCAGGCTAAGGGTGGAGCCCCAACTCCCACCGAATAGCAGCCACCGATCAATACCCAGAAACGCACGGATGGTCTCCATGTCCTCCACCAGCTTATCGGTGCTGTTTCCTTCCAACTCTGCAAGCGGTGTTGAGCGCCCCGCGCCACGCTGATCCATCAGGATAATGCGGTAGCGCTCGGCATCGAAAAAACGGCGATGGAAATCCTCACATCCACCACCCGGGCCGCCATGAACAACCAGTACCGGCATGCCATCCGGGTTTCCGCTCTCCTCTACATACAACTCGTGGGGCGGATCAACGGCGATACGGTGCTGGGCATTCGGCTTGATTTCAGGATAGAGAGTGAGCATGAAGGCGCTCCGGTCATAAGGGTTTAACCGGAGTTTAGCTGAAGTGAACAAAAAAGGGGCGGCTCCCCAAGGACCCGCCCCTCCTTTTTGCGTACTGGAGATTACTTCTTGTGGGCGCGCTTGCGCTCGTTTTCGGTAAGTAGCTTCTTGCGCAACCGAATCGACTTGGGCGTCACTTCCACCAGCTCGTCATCATCAATGAATTCCAATGCCTGCTCGAGCGTGAACTTGATCGGTGGTACCAGACCAATAACCTCATCCTTTCCAGAAGCACGCATATTGTCGAGCTTCTTGCCTTTGGTCGGGTTGACCACCAGGTCGTTATCACGGCTATGAATCCCGCACAGCTGGCCTTCATAGATTTCCTGACCGGGATCCAGGAACAGCTTGCCACGACTCTGCAGAGTTTCCAGAGAGTAGGTCAGCGCCGTACCGGTCGCCATGGACACAATCACGCCGTTCTGGCGACTGGTCACGTCACCGCCCTTGATCGGGCCATAATGGCTGAAGGTAGACGTCAGAATGCCCGAACCGGATGTGAGGGTCAGGAACGAGTTACGGAAACCGATCAATCCGCGCGCCGGAATCGTGTACTCAAGACGCATACGCCCCTTGCCATCCGGGACCATGTTGGTCAGGTCGCCCTTACGCAAGCCCATCTGATCCATCAGAGCGCCCTGGTGCTGCTCCTCGATGTCGATAATGACGTTCTCGTACGGCTCCTGCTTCTCACCGTCAATTTCCCGGATAACCACTTCCGGACGACCGACGGCCAGTTCAAAGTTCTCGCGGCGCATATTTTCGATCAGTACCGACAGATGCAGCTCACCACGACCGGATACTTTGAACTTGTCCGCGGAATCACCTTCTTCAACGCGCAGGGCGACGTTGTGAAGCAATTCCTTTTCCAGACGTTCCTTGATATTACGACTGGTGACAAACTTTCCCTCTTTACCACAGAACGGGGAGTCGTTGACCTGGAAGGTCATGGACACGGTCGGCTCGTCCACTGTCAACGCCGGCAGCGCTTCCACATTGGAGGGATCACAGAGGGTATCTGAAATGAACAGCTCGTCCAGACCACTGACACACACAATGTCGCCCGCTTGCGCTTCGTCCACTTCAACACGCTGCAGACCAGAGTGCCCCATGATCTTCAGGATACGACCCTGTCGTTTTTTACCATCGGCGCCAATAGCGGCCACCGGCGAATTGGTCGTGACCTTGCCGCGCATAATGCGGCCGATGCCAATCACACCCAGGAAACTGCTGTAGTCCAGCTGGGAAATCTGCATTTGGAACGGGCCATCGAGATCGACGGACGGCGCGGGCACGTGATCAACAATTGCCTGAAATACGGCGTCCATGTTGTCGTCGAGCTTTTCGTGATCCATCCCGGCAATGCCGTTGAGGGCACTGGCGTATACGATGGGAAAATCCAACTGCTCATCGGTGGCGCCGAGGTTGTCAAACAGATCAAATACCTGGTCCACTACCCAGTCCGGACGGGCGCCAGGACGGTCAATCTTGTTCACCACCACAATCGGATGCAGCCCCGCATCAAAGGCTTTTTGGGTCACAAAGCGGGTTTGCGGCATCGGACCGTCGATGGAATCAACCACCAACAGCACACAATCGACCATGCTCATCACCCGTTCTACTTCACCGCCGAAGTCAGCGTGGCCCGGGGTATCAACGATGTTGATGTCGTAGTCGTTCCATTTCAGAGCCGTGTTCTTGGCCAGAATGGTAATACCACGCTCTTTTTCCTGGTCGTTGGAATCCATAACGCGCTCGTTTTCGAGCTCTTTGCGCTCCAACGTACCAGACTGCCGTAGCAACTGGTCTACCAGGGTGGTTTTACCGTGGTCAACGTGGGCGATGATGGCGATATTACGAAGTTTTTCAATCACAAAAATAATCCTGCGGCATGCACTCAATGACCTGAGAGGGTCTTTTGCAGGGTAACCCCTGACATGCCGTCTCAAATCCGTAAAATGAATTCATTCACCAGAACCGGCGGGCCCGGTGCCCTGCGCACGAATGGGCGTTACATCCATCCCAAAAGCAGCAGAGTATAAATGAGGTGGCGCGCAGTATATCGAAAAGTCCGTGTCGTTTATATGAAGAAAAACGCCTATTCGCTGCACGGGCTTTCTGCACTATTTTTGGGCGCCAACCCACTAATTGCACCATTTTGACGCACCAAAGCAGTGCGAAATAACAGCACACCACCTGTAGTACGCGCCAAAAGAGCCCGACTCCCTTGTAGTTGCGCTTTTCTGGCGCACGCCAAATAAATTGGCAAGGCAATTGCTTTGATACCTGTCAGCCGATTTTGCAGGTAAGAAGCCGCAGCATTTGATAAGCTGCCCGAGCCTCAAAACAGATCGGAAGTCAGCAGCGCTGAACGATCCGGCACAACGAACATGAAATCACCCGCCCGGCGGGAAACACCATGGAGCATGCACAATGTCCAAGACAGTTGATTTGATCAAAGAACACGAAGTCAAATGGGTTGACCTGCGTTTCACGGACAGCCGCGGTAAAGAGCAGCACGTGACACTGCCTGCCACCGAAGTAGACGACGACTTTTTCACCGATGGCAAGATGTTCGATGGCTCATCAATTGCCGGCTGGAAGGGCATCAACGAATCCGACATGATCCTGATGCCGGATGACGCAACTTCCGTTCTGGACCCGTTCACCGAAGAAACCACCGTGAACATTACCTGCAACATTGTAGAGCCTTCTACCATGCAGGGTTACGAGCGGGATCCGCGCTCCGTTGCCAGCCGTGCGGAAGAATACCTGAAGTCCACCGGCATCGCCGATAGCGCCCTGTTCGGCCCTGAGCCGGAATTCTTTGTGTTCGATTCCGTGAAGTGGGAAGTCGACATGAAAGGTGCCAACTACTCTATTCACTCTGAAGAAGCTGCCTGGGTATCCGGCGAAGACTTCGATCGCAACAACATCGGTCACCGCCCAGGCGTGAAAGGCGGCTACTTCCCGGTTCCGCCGGTAGACAGCCTGCACGACCTGCGTGGCGCCATGTGTGCAGCCATGGAATCCATGGGCCTGGACATTGAGGTTCACCACCACGAAGTAGGCACCGCCGGCCAGTGTGAAATCGGTGTTGGCGCCAACACCCTGGTCAACAAGGCCAACGAAGTACAGATCCTCAAGTACTGCGTCCACAACGTGGCCCACGCTTACGGCAAGACCGCCACCTTCATGCCCAAGCCGGTGGTGGGTGACAACGGTTCCGGCATGCACGTGCACATGTCCCTGAGCAAGGACGGCAAGAACGTCTTCGCCGGTGACAGCTATGCTGGCCTGAGCGAATCCGCCTTGTATTACATTGGCGGCATCATCAAGCACGCCAAGGCTATCAACGCCTTCACCAATGCCTCCACCAACAGCTACAAGCGTCTGGTTCCGGGTTTCGAAGCTCCGGTTATGCTGGCCTACTCCGCCCGCAACCGCTCTGCCTCCATCCGCATCCCGTACGTGAACAGCCCGAAGGCACGTCGTATCGAGGTACGTTTCCCTGACGCATCCGCCAACCCGTACCTGGCATTCGCTGCTCTGATGATGGCTGGCCTCGACGGCATCCAGAACAAGATCCACCCAGGCGATGCCATGGACAAGGATCTGTACGATCTGCCGAAGGAAGAAGCGCTGAATATCCCGAAGGTTGCTGAAACCCTGGCGGAAGCGCTGGACGCTCTGGAAGCTGACCACGAGTTCCTGACTCGCGGCGGAGTGTTCACTGAGGACATGATTGCAGGCTACATCGACCTGAAGCGTGGTGAAGTTGAGCGTCTGAACATGACCACCCACCCGGTTGAGTTTGATCTGTACTACTCCTGCTAATCGCAGACGCAACTGATCCTCGGATCACAGCGTGAGAAAGCCCCGCTTCGGCGGGGCTTTTTTGTGACCCCCGGCACAGTCCCTGTTGCCCTTAACGATATGTAACCCTTTGAACCCTCAACACCATTGAAAACAGCCATTCCGCCATTGATAATCAAAACAGGCAATCACTATAGGCTACCGGAATGAATTTACGGCTTGGATTATTCGCTGGCGTTCTCGTTTTCACCGCCGCCCCTGCCACGGCAGAGGTCTACAGAAATGTTGATGCTCAGGGTAACGTCACCTTTTCCGATGAACCGTCAAATGGCGCTGAAGAAGTCAAAGTCCAGCCGGTAACAACAATTACTCTGCCCAAGCCGGCCGATGTGCGAGAGCCTGAAAAACTTCGAAAGGAGGTTGAAAAAGAAGGATCGGTTTACGACAACGTCCGAATCCTGGCCCCTCAAAATGATGAAGCCTTTCACAGCGGCAGTGGCGATGTCGCGTTCCGCGTCACCAGCGCCCCTGGCCTGAAACAAGGGCACCGCTACGAGGTCACCCTGGACGGTCAGCCCGTGGGTCAAACCACATCGAATACTCTCACCGTGCGCAACGTATTCCGCGGCACCCACAATGCCGGCGTGCACATCATTGATGAAAAAGGTGTCCAGGTAAAAACCGGCGACTCCATCCGCTTTACCATTCACCGTCCTTCCGTCAACAACTAGCCTCGCATCGTAGCGCTCTATTTTGGTGCGCCCGCACCATAAAAACGCCATACTCTGTTCAGCAACGGGGCGTTTTGGCCGTATCATCAGTCACATTCTCTTTCAAATGCACTAAGCCATAGCGCCAACGCTGGCAATACAGCGCTGTGCCCGCTAACCGGGCATACAACATGAGCCGTTCCCGCAAACTGGTTCACTTTTTGCAGAAACCAAGGGTACCTGTTTATGCCCATCAACCGAGACAGCAGCATGGCACTCTCAAAGGCAGCCCCACAAATCAAAGCCAACGGCTACAAGAACATACTGGACACCCTGACCACGGCCATCCTGGTACTGGGAGATGGTCTGCGTATCGAGTACTTGAACCCGGCGGCCGAGAGTCTGTTTGAAACCAGCATTACCAGAAGCCAGGGCCTGCCTATCCGGGACATTCTGGCAGACTCCGAGGATGCACTGACAACACTGCATGCAGCAGCCGATAACGGGCACTCCTACACTCGTCGCGAGGCGGAATTTGCACTTACCAGCGGCTCACGACTTACGGTGGATTATTCAGTCTCCCCCATCAGCCTGAGCCCTGTTGAACTGCTGATCGAAATCCAGCCGCGGGACCGTTTGCTGCGCATCAGCCGGGAGGAAGACATCATCTCCCAGCAGGAAACCACTCGCATACTGGTACGGGGCATGGCCCACGAAATCAAGAACCCATTGGGAGGCATCCGCGGAGCGGCACAGCTGCTGGATCGGGAGCTGAGTGAGGAAGGCCAGCGGGAATATACCCAGGTCATCATTAACGAAGCCGATCGCCTACGCTCTCTTGTCGACCGGATGCTGGGCCCTAACAAAGCACTGAAACTCGCCCCCACCAACATCCACGAAGTACTGGAGCGAGTCAAAACTCTACTGGAAGCCGAAAGCCGCGGCCGGCTGACATTCCGGCGCGATTACGACCCCAGCCTTCCAGAGTTTGAAGGTGATAAGGAGCAACTGATTCAGGCCTTCCTGAACATTACCCGCAACGCGATGGAAGCGGCATTCGAGAACCAGCGTGAGCACGCAGATGGAGAACCGCCAACTATTACCTTCCGTACGCGGGCTCTTCGCCAGTTCACCATCGGCCACAAACGTCATCGCCTGGTGTGTCGCGTTGACGTGATTGATAACGGCCCCGGTATCCCGCCGGACCTCCTACAGAATATCTTCTATCCGATGATCAGTGGCCGTGCCAGTGGCACCGGCCTGGGCTTGTCCATCACCCAGAGCATCATTGGACAACATCACGGGCTGGTTGAGTGCGAAAGCGAGCCCGGAAAAACCGATTTCATCATCTTCCTGCCTCTGGAGGACAATCAATGAGCCAACCGGCAAACGTCTGGATCATAGACGACGACCGAAGTATTCGCTGGGTGCTGGAACGCGCCCTGAACCAGGCCGGTATGCAGCCCCGGGTTTTCGAGAACGGTGAAAGCATCATGATGCGGCTGGAACACGAACAGCCCGACGCTATCATCAGCGATATTCGCATGCCCGGTCTGGATGGTATCACGCTGCTGTCCCAGATCGTCGATGCACACCCGGATCTTCCTGTTATCATCATGACGGCTCACTCCGATCTGGAGAGCGCCGTCACCAGCTACCAGACCGGCGCCTTTGAGTACCTGCCCAAACCTTTCGACGTCGACGACGCAGTCGCTCTGGTTAAGCGTGCGGTGGCCCACAGTCACGAACGCCGGGCCACCTCGGAACCCCAGGTAGAAAGCACCCAGCGCAACACCGAGATTATTGGCGAAGCTCCTGCGATGCAGGAAGTATTCAGGGCCATCGGCCGCCTGTCCCACTCCAACATCACCGTGCTGATCAACGGCGAAAGCGGCACCGGTAAGGAGTTGGTCGCCCAGGCTCTTCATAACCACAGCCCGAGAGCCAGCCATCCGTTTATTGCGCTCAATATGGCGGCGATTCCCAAAGACCTGATTGAATCCGAACTGTTCGGGCACGAGAAAGGTGCGTTCACCGGCGCCGGGGCAGCAAGGCAGGGGCGTTTTGAACAAGCCAACGGTGGCACCCTGTTCCTGGATGAGATCGGGGATATGCCCGCCGACACCCAGACCCGGCTTTTGCGGGTATTGGCGGACGGCGAATTTTACCGAGTCGGCGGTACCACGCCGATCAAGGTCGATGTGCGTATCATCGCCGCAACACACCAGGATCTCGAGAAGCTGGTCCAGGGCGGCTCCTTCCGAGAGGACCTGTTCCATCGCCTCAACGTCATTCGGGTGCACCTGCCCAAGCTGGCCGAACGCCGGGAAGATATCCCCAAATTGATGCAGCACTTCCTGAAACGGGCGGCAAAAGAACTGGCCGTGGAACCCAAGCTTCTCAGGTCAGAAGCCGAGGAATATCTGACCACCCTGCCCTGGCCTGGCAACGTACGGCAGTTGGAGAACACCTGTCGCTGGCTGACCGTCATGGCCAGTGGTCGTGAAATCCACATTGATGACCTACCACCCGAACTGCTCCATCAGGCGGAGACCCCGACCACGGGGCAGACCTGGCAGGAAGGCCTGCGCAACTGGGCGGAACAGGAGCTCAAACGTGGCCACAAGGGCATTCTCGATACCGCGGTACCCGAATTCGAGAAGATCATGATCGAGACTGCCCTCAAACATACCGGTGGTCGGCGGCGGGATGCATCCATTCTGCTGGGTTGGGGAAGGAACACGCTAACCAGGAAGATCAACGAGCTGGGGATGGATCACCCAGAGGGCGATGAAGATTAGACAAGGAGTCACCCGGGACCAGAGCTCTGGTCCCGGTGCGACCATTTTATAGAGCCAGCCTCAGAACGGAATGTCGTCGTCAAAATCGTCCACCGGCTCAGGCATGCTGCCCTGGGAAGGCTGACTATAACCGCCAGACTGTTGTTGCGGTTGATTCCCCTGGTTAGCGGGCGGCGCGTTGTAATTGGACTGCTGCTGGGGCCGACCAGCGGGGGCGCCCTGGCTCATTCCACCTTCACCACCGCGGCTATCGAGCATCTGCATCTGGCCGTTGATGTCCACCACCACTTCCGTAGTGTAACGATCCTGACCGTCCTGCCCCTGCCATTTACGGGTTTGTAGCTTGCCCTCAATATAGACCTTGGAGCCCTTGCGCAGGTACTGGCCAGCAACTTCGGCAATCTTGCCGAACATTACAATGCGGTGCCATTCGGTTTTCGGCACCATCTGCCCGGTTTGCCTGTCCTTGTAACTCTCATCCGTGGCAAGGTTCAGGTTTACCACCGCATTGCCATTGGGGGTGTATCGGGTATCGGGATCCTGCCCCAGATTGCCGATAAGAATAACCTTGTTTACGCCTCGTGCCATGATCTGCTCCTGACTCAATTTTCAGGGATGACCCACCTCCTTGCGGGCCTCCGGATTTCAAGAATTGCTACCCTGCCGGACAAATGGAAAGTCCGCAAGTAACCCCTCATCAAACAGTTGGCGATCCACCTTCAGGTACGCAGTGTCGGCTTCTTCAAGAATCACCACATCCTGCACACCAGGAAGCTGCCGGAAGGCATCGTCAATACTATCAAACTGACTGTGCGCCACTTGCCGTAACTGTACCACGAAACTGGTGGTGTAACCCGGCGAAGGCATCGTCAGTGCGACCACCAACCACAACACCAGTACGGCTGCCATCAGCCACAACACTCCGCTAACGCCTACCTGCTCCAGCAACATGCCACCTATGGCACCACCGACAAACGCTCCAAGGAACTGGGAGGTGGAATACACCCCCATGGCAGTCCCCTTGCTCGCCGCCGGTGATTCTTTGCTGATCAGCGAAGGCAGGGACGCCTCAAGCAGGTTGAACGCCATGAAGAAGAAAAACAGCACCGCCCAGGCGGCCAACAGGCTGACGCTGACCTGCGCCAGACCAGCCGTTGCCAACGTCAACAGCCCGATGGCGCCACACAGCACCGGCTTCATCTTGCGTTTTTTCTCGCCAATGATGATAAACGGCACCATAGCAAAGAACGAAGTCACCATGACGGTCAGGTAGAACCACCAATGGGACGATGATGGCAGCCCCAACTGATCCTGCAACAGGGTCGGAAACACCAGAAAAATGGCTGTCAGTGCCAGATGGAGAGCAAAAATACCAAAGTCCAGGCGCAGCAGGCGGCGATCTGACAGTACCCTGGTGAGCATGGCTTTCGCGGGCCGCGTATCCGCACTGATTTTGTGCTGATGCGGGGTTGGCACCAGACGCCAGACAATCACCATCGCCACCAGTGCCAACACAGCCGTCAGGTAAAACAGACCTGACAGGCCAAAGGCGGATCCGATCAGGGGACCAAGCACCAGGGAGACCGAAAACGACAGGCCAATGGAGATCCCCACCGTTGCCATTGCCTTTGTTCGCTCCTCTTCCCGCGTCAGGTCACTGAGCAAGGCCATCAGCACGCTGGCAATGGCACCCGCGCCCTGAAGGATCCGTCCGGCAATAACAACGTATATGGAATCTGTTGATGCGGCCACGAGACTGCCTGCGGCAAAAAGGATCAGCCCGGTATAGATCATGCGCTTGCGACCCACGCGGTCCGACAACAGACCAAAGGGAATTTGCAACAACGCCTGACTCAGACCATAAGCGCCGATGGCCAGACCAATCAGCGCCGGAGTCGAGCCCCGCAGATCGTCGCCTAGCAGGACAAACACCGGCATCACCATGAACAGGCCCAGCATACGCATGGCATAAACCGACGCCAACGCCGCTACTGATCGCCTTTCAAGTGCATTCATGGGAGGAGCCTTTCATTCATTCGATTTCTGGCGGACGGTCGCCTTTCCGGAAACCGCGCATTGTACCAGAACACGGTTCGTCACGGCACAGGGACAAACCGCATAGTCACTTACCATCACGGCTTTCGCCGGGCGGGGTATAACACGGTATAATCCCGTTTTTTCTTCGAGCGAGGTGTTATGGATCATATCCAGATCAAAGGGGCACGGACCCACAACCTGAAGAACATCGACCTGGATATGCCGAGGGACAAGCTGATCGTGATTACCGGCCTGTCCGGCTCCGGCAAGTCGTCCCTTGCCTTCGACACCCTATACGCAGAAGGGCAGCGCCGTTATGTGGAATCCCTCTCCACCTACGCGCGCCAGTTTCTGTCGATGATGGAAAAGCCGGATGTGGACCATATTGAAGGTCTATCGCCAGCGATCTCCATCGAGCAGAAATCCACCTCCCACAATCCCCGCTCCACCGTCGGCACCATCACCGAGATATACGATTATCTGCGGTTGCTGTTCGCCCGTGCGGGCGAACCTCGCTGCCCCGACCACGGCCAGCCACTGGAGGCCCAGACTGTCAGCCAGATGGTAGACCAGGTACTGGCGATGCCGGAAGACAGCAAGCTAATGATCCTCGCGCCGGTTATCCGCGACCGCAAGGGCGAACACCTCCAGGTGGTGGAGACGATGCGCAGCCAGGGCTTCATCCGGCTGCGTATCGACGGCACAGTCTATGACATCGATGACGTGCCAACACTGGACAAAAAACGCAAGCACCAGATCGACGTGGTCGTCGACCGCTTCAAGGTCAAGCCCGGCCTGGAACAACGGCTGGCGGAAAGCTTCGAGACCGCCCTGGCTCTGGCCGATGGCATTGCACTGGTCGCCCCCATGAGCGGCGATGGCGAGGAACACACGTTCTCTGCCCGCTATGCCTGCACCCTGTGTGGCTATTCCCTGAGCGAGCTGGAGCCCCGACTGTTCTCCTTCAACAACCCGGCCGGCGCCTGCCCGACCTGTGACGGACTGGGCGTTAAGCAATTTTTCGACCCCGAGAAAATCGTCCAGCATCCGGAAGCCAACCTGGCGGCAGGCGCCATCAAAGGCTGGGATCGCCGGGCAGTTTACTATTTTCAGATGCTGACCAGCGTCGCCGAACATTACAGCGTCGATATGGAAACGTCATGGGAGGATTTACCCGAGGATTTCCAACAGACACTGCTTTACGGCTCGGGTACCGAGGATATCCCCTTCCGCTACGTGAACTCCCGTGGGCACATCATGGCAAAGGCTCATCCATTTGAAGGAATCCTGCCCAACCTGGAGCGCCGCTACCGCGAAACCGAATCCCAGAGCATGCGGGAGGAGCTTGCCCGCAACCTGAGCACGCAGCCTTGCAAGGACTGCCATGGCTCCCGCCTGCGCCGCGGCGCACGCCACGTGTTCGTCGAAAACCACAATATTTCAGACGTAACTCACCTTCCGGTGGGCGACGCCCATGACTACTTTGAAACCCTGTCTCTACCCGGTCGCAAGGGCGAGATTGCCGAAAAGATTCTCAAGGAGGTCCGTCAGCGCCTGCAGTTCCTGGTGAACGTCGGCCTGGAGTACCTGACACTGGAGCGTAGCGCCGACACCCTGTCCGGCGGCGAGGCCCAGCGTATTCGCCTGGCCAGCCAGATCGGCGCCGGCCTGGTCGGGGTAATGTACATCCTCGATGAGCCGTCTATCGGCCTCCATCAACGCGACAATGATCGCCTGCTGGCCACCCTCACCCACCTCCGGGATCTCGGCAATACAGTCATCGTCGTTGAGCATGACGAAGACGCCATTCGGGCAGCCGACCACGTGATCGACATCGGGCCCGGCGCTGGCGTTCACGGCGGCGAGATCATTGCCCAGGGAACCCCAGAAGACATCATTGCCAATAACGACTCGCTCACCGGGCAGTACCTCAATGGCACCTGCGAGATTGCCATCCCCGCAACCAGAAACACCGGAAGCGGCAAGCAGCTCACCCTCTCCGGCGCCAGCGGGAACAACCTGCAGAACGTCACGCTTAATATTCCACTAGGCATCATGACGTGCATAACCGGCGTATCCGGTTCCGGCAAGTCCACCCTGATCAATGGAACACTTTATCCAGTTGCCGCCGCCAAACTGAACAAGGCGACCAGCCTGACTCATGCACCCTATGAGAAACTCAAGGGGCTGGACCACCTGGACAAAGTGATAGATATCGATCAGAGCCCGATCGGTCGCACACCGCGCTCAAACCCGGCCACCTACACCGGACTGTTCACACCAATCCGGGAACTCTTTGCCGGCACCCAGGAAGCACGCTCCCGCGGCTATAAGCCCGGCCGCTTCAGCTTTAACGTCAAGGGCGGTCGCTGCGAGGCCTGCCAGGGCGACGGAGTCATCAAGGTCGAGATGCATTTCCTCCCGGACGTATACGTGCCCTGCGATGTCTGCAAGGGCAAGCGCTACAACCGGGAAACCCTGGAAGTCCGCTACAAGGGCAAGAATATCCACGAAGTGCTGGAAATGACCGTCGAGGAAGGCCGGGAATTCTTTGACCCGGTACCCTTCATTGCCCGCAAGCTGCAGACCCTGATCGACGTCGGCCTGTCCTACATCCGACTAGGCCAGAGTGCCGTTACCCTGTCGGGGGGCGAAGCCCAGCGGGTCAAACTGGCAAAGGAACTGTCCAAGCGGGACACAGGCAAGACGCTCTACATCCTCGATGAACCCACCACCGGCCTGCATTTCTACGACATCCAGCAGTTACTGAATGTACTCCAGCGACTGCGCGATCACGGCAATACCATTATCGTAATCGAGCACAACCTGGACGTTATCAAGACCGCCGACTGGATTGTCGATCTTGGTCCGGAAGGTGGCTCCGGTGGCGGCCAGATAATCGCTGAAGGTACTCCAGAACAGGTCGCCAAAAACGCCAGGTCCCACACAGGACACTACCTGAAACCTATGCTAGAGAAATAAAAGAGGCCATATCTGCTAAGCCCAAACGGGGCTGGGGTGTCTTTTCTGACGGAACAAAGGTGCCTGAGCGCAGCGAGTTCTTTTTCCATAAGAAAAGACACCCCACCCCAGGCCCAACCCGCCAACAAACAGGCTAGTCATAAAACTGCCGTTTCAAACTGTTTCTTCAAATCAAAAAAAAGCCGGAGGTCTCCCCCCGGCTTTTTTCTGGACAACTCCGAAGATTTTAGTCTTCGTCGTCGTCCATCTCTTCCGCTTCGATATCCAGCGGACGGCCAACCAGCTCGACGAATGCCATCGGGGCATTGTCGCCGGCACGGAAGCCGCACTTCAGGATACGAAGGTAACCACCCGGACGCTCGCTATAGCGGGGACCCAGCTCATCAAAGAGCTTGGCAACCGCAGCATCGTTGCGCAGGCGAGAAAACGCCAGACGACGATTCGCGACCGAATCATTCTTGGAGAGCGTGATCAAAGGCTCAGCTACACGACGAAGCTCTTTGGCTTTCGGCAGCGTTGTCTTGATCAGCTCGTGTTCAACCAGTGACGCAGTCATGTTACGGAACATGGCCTTGCGATGCGCACTGGTCCTGCTGAACTTACGACCACTCTTACGATGACGCATTGCTCTTATTCCTTACCTTAAACTAATCGGCGATTAACCGCCCAGAACCCGGTCGTCGCCACGGAGGCTTGCCGGCGGCCAGTTATCAAGACGCATACCCAGTGACAGACCACGGGACGCAAGCACGTCCTTGATCTCGGTCAGCGACTTTTTACCAAGGTTAGGCGTCTTCAGCAGCTCAACTTCAGTGCGCTGAATCAGATCGCCGATGTAGTAGATGTTCTCAGCCTTCAAGCAGTTAGCTGAACGCACTGTCAATTCCAGATCATCCACCGGACGCAGGAGAATCGGATCAATCTCTTCCTCTTCCTCTACGCGCTCGGGCTCTTTCTCGTGATCGAAATCAACAAACACCGCCAGTTGCTGCTGGAGAATGGTTGCGGCCCGGCGAATCGCTTCTTCCGGATCGATGGTGCCATTGGTTTCCAGATCAATAACCAGCTTGTCCAGGTCAGTGCGCTGCTCTACCCGTGCACTTTCCACGGCATAAGCAACACGACGAACCGGACTGAATGTCGCATCCAGCTGCAGGCGTCCGATAGCGCGAGTTTCGTCCTCGTCCAGACCCCGCTGATCGGCCGGCTCATAGCCGCGACCACGAGCAACCTTCAGACGCATGTTGACTTCACCCTTTTCACTCAGGTGACAGATCACATGATCCGGGTTGGTGATCTCGACATCATGATCCAGCTTGATATCTCCGGCTGTGACAGCACCCGGGCCTTTCTTGCTGAGGGTGACCTCGGCTTCATCCCGACCGCCCATCTTGACAGCTACGCCCTTGAGATTCAGAAGAATCTCAATGACGTCTTCCTGGACACCCTCAATTGCGCTGTACTCATGCAGAACGCCGTCAATCTGTGCTTCGGTGATCGCACAGCCCGGCATTGAGGACAAGAGTATACGACGCAGTGCGCTGCCCAGGGTATGACCGAAACCTCTTTCCAGAGGCTCCAGTGTCACCTTGGCACGCGTGGCGCTTGATTCCTTCACGTCAATGGTACGAGGTGTCAATAACTCATGTACTGAACGCTGCATAGACGCCCCTATCTGCTCTCGTTGCTAACTGGGCTTTACTTCGAGTAAAGCTCGACGATGAGGTTCTCGTTGATGTCGGCCGGCAGTTCAGTACGCTCAGGCACTGACTTGTAAACGCCGGACATCTTGCTGGCGTCGACCTCTACCCAGCTCACCGGTGCGCGGCTTGCAGAAAGATCCAGCGCGCCTTTGACGCGGAGCTGGTTTTTTGCCTTTTCACGCACGCTCACAACATCACCCGGCTTGACCTGGTAGGAAGGAATGTTCACTACCTTATCGTTGACCAGGATCGCCTTGTGAGAAACGAGCTGACGGGACTCAGCACGGGTAGAACCAAAACCCATGCGATATACAACGTTGTCTAGACGCCCTTCCAACAGCTGCAGCAGGTTCTCACCCGTTGCACCTTTGATACGGGCCGCCTCTTTGTAGTAGTTACGGAACTGCTTCTCAAGCACACCGTAAATACGACGGACTTTCTGTTTTTCACGAAGCTGTACGCCGTACTCGGACAGACGACCGCGACGCGCGCCGTGCATACCCGGCGGAGTCTCGATGTTGCACTTGGAATCGAGCGCGCGAACACCGCTCTTCAGAAAAAGATCTGTCCCTTCACGACGAGACAGCTTGCACTTCGGGCCTATATAACGAGCCATTTTTCACTGTCTCCTGTGTTAGACGCGGCGCTTTTTGGGCGGACGACAACCGTTATGGGGAATCGGCGTCACATCAGTGATGTTAGTGATCTTGTAGCCACACGCATTCAGCGCGCGAACTGCAGATTCACGTCCGGGCCCAGGACCCTTAACCTCTACGTCCAGGTTTTTAAGGCCGTATTCAGCAGCCGCATTACCGGCTCTTTCAGCTGCTACCTGCGCAGCAAAAGGTGTACTCTTGCGTGACCCACGGAAACCGGAACCACCAGAGGTAGCCCAGGACAGGACGTTGCCCTGACGGTCAGAAATGGTCACGATAGTGTTGTTGAAGGACGCGTGAACGTGTGCGACGCCATCAACAACCGTCTTTTTCACCTTTTTACGGGTACGTGTACCTGGCTTTGCCATGTTTGCCTACCTGTTACTTACGAATAGGTTTGCGAGGACCTTTACGGGTGCGAGCGTTGGTCTTGGTGCGCTGGCCACGGACCGGAAGGCCATGACGATGACGCAGACCACGGTGACATCCGAGATCCTTCAAACGCTTGATGTTCATCTGTACTTCACGACGCAGATCGCCTTCGACAGACACCTTGCCCACTTCAGTACGAAGCGATTCAAGTTGCTCGTCGGACAGGTCCTTGACCTTGACGTCCGGCTTGACACCGGTTGCATCGCAAAGCTTTTGGGCTGTTGTCTTGCCAACACCGAAGATGTAGGTCAGCGAGATAACAGCATGTTTGTTATCGGGTATATTGACACCGGCTATACGTGCCATCCAAATTACTCCGCGTTCAAAGCTTTGCTGTGTGAATTTTCCGCCACAAAAAGGGCGCGAAATAATAGCGCCTGACCCCGTTCAGAGTCAAGCGCTATCATTCCGAAACCCTGCAATGTCAGGAAGGCTTCCCGAAGGAATCAGCCCTGGCGCTGCTTATGACGAGGCTCCGAGCAAATGACTCGTACCGAGCCATTGCGACGAATTACTTTGCAGTTACGGCAAATTTTCTTTACCGAAGCGCGTACTTTCATTGTCGACTCCAGTTTTCAAGGGGAACGATTTTAACCGTTCCGACCATAGCCCTTGAGATTGGACTTCTTCATCAGCGATTCATACTGATGGGACATCAGGTGCGACTGAACCTGCGCCATGAAATCCATCACCACGACTACAACAATCAGCAGTGAGGTACCACCCAGATAGAACGGTACATTCCCGGCGACCATCAGGAACTGAGGGAACAGGGAAACTGCTGCAATGTACATTGCACCGAACAGAGTCAGCCGGGTCAGAACGCCGTCAATATACTTGGCAGTCTGATCACCGGGACGAATGCCCGGAATAAACGCTCCAGAGCGCTTGAGGTTATCCGCAACTTCTTTCGGGTTGTACATCAACGCTGTGTAGAAGAAGCAGAAGAAAACCACTGCTGCCGCAAACAGGATGATGTACAGGGGCTGGCTTGGCGCCAATGCCTGGGAAATATCGCTCAGCCATTCCATGCCTTCGCCCTGACCAAACCACTGCCCCAGGGATGCCGGGAACAACAGGATGGAGGATGCAAAGATGGGCGGAATAACACCGGCCATATTGACCTTCAGAGGCAGATGGCTGGACTGCTGGGCAAACACCCGACGGCCCTGCTGACGCTTGGCATAGTTGATGGTCAGACGACGCTGACCGCGCTCCATGAATACCACGAAGCCCACCACGGCAATAGCCAACACTCCAATACCCAGAACAACGAGAAGACTCATCTCACCATTCCGTGCCTGCGACAGAGTCTGACCGATAGCACCAGGCAGCCCGGCAACGATCCCCGCGAAAATCAGCAGGGAAATACCGTTACCAACGCCACGCTCGGTGATCTGCTCACCCAGCCACATCATGAAGACGGCACCACTAACAAAGGACACAACCGCCACGAAGTGGAAGCTGAAGCTGTCGTTAAAGGTGACGCCCTGAGATGCCAGACCGACAGAAATACCAAAGCCCTGAACCAGGGCCAGGATAACCGTACCATACCGCGTGTACTGGCTGATCTTGCGACGACCAGCCTCGCCTTCCTTCTTCAGCTGCTCAAGCTGCGGACTGACCGCAGTCATGAGCTGCATGATAATGGAGGCAGAGATATACGGCATGATACCGAGTGCGAAGATACTCATGCGCTCAAGCGCACCACCGGAAAACATGTTGAACAGACTCAGGATCGTGCCCTGATTCTGATCAAACAATGCTGCCAGGCGGTCAGGGTTAATACCTGGCACCGGAATATGGGCACCGATCCGGTACACCAACAATGCCAGGAAGACGAACCAGAGCCGCGAACGCAGCTCCGCCAGTCCTTTTCCCGCGCCCGCAGGCAATGATGCTGTCTTGGCCATTTAGTCCTCGACTCGCCTTAGTCTTCGACTTTTCCACCCGCGGCAGTAATCGCCTCGCGTGCGCCCTTGGTCACTCGCAGACCCTTCACGGTCACCGCCCGGCTCAGTTCGCCGGAAAGGATAACCTTGGCTTCGCGAATCTCTTCGCGAACGATGTCTGCTTTCTTGAGTGCTTCGAGGTCAACTACGTCACCCTCTACCTTCGCCAGTTCGTTCAGGCGAATCTCAGCAACATAACGCTGCTGACGGGAAGTAAAACCAAACTTCGGCAGACGGCGGGCCAACGGCTGCTGACCACCCTCGAACCCGGGGGCAACACTGCCACCGGAGCGGGCTTTCAGACCCTTATGACCGCGGCCACCGGTTTTACCGATACCGCTACCGATACCGCGACCTACGCGCTTGGCAGCAGGACGTGAACCGGGATCCGGACTAAGTTCGTTCAGACGCATCTTAGTTCTCCTCCACCCGAACCAGGTAATCAACCCGGTTGATCATGCCGCGGATGGAAGGTGTATCTTCCACTTCCACGGTGTGACCGATTTTACGAAGACCCAGACCCTTAACGCACAGCTTGTGCTTGGGCTGGCAGCCGATTGGGCTGCGGGTCAGTGTAACTTTGATCGTTTTTGCGTTCGCCATGACTTCAACCCAGAATCTCTTCCACGGTTTTACCGCGCTTGGCTGCAATATCCTCAGGCGCCTGTGTCGCCTGGAGACCCTTGATGGTGGAACGTACCACGTTCACCGGGTTGGTAGACCCGTAACACTTGGACAGTACGTTCTGAACACCCGCAACTTCCAGTACCGCACGCATCGCACCACCGGCGATGATACCCGTACCTTCGGAAGCCGGCTGCATGTAGACCTTGGAGCCGCCATGCTGAGCCTTGACCGAGTATTGCAGAGTAGTGCCGTCCAGCGGAACCTCTACCATGTTCTTACGTGCAGCTTCCATGGCCTTTTGGATAGCGACCGGCACTTCACGCGCCTTGCCACGACCAAAACCAACGCGACCTTTACCATCACCCACTACTGTCAGTGCGGTGAAGGCGAAAATACGGCCACCTTTAACAACCTTGGCGACACGATTGACCTGAACCAGCTTCTCCTGGAGCTCAGGCGCCTTCTGTTCGTTAACGCTCATCTTCTCCACCTCTTAGAATTGCAAGCCAGCTTCACGGGCTGCGTCGGCCAGAGCCTGTACGCGACCGTGATAACGGTAACCGGAGCGGTCAAAAGCAACGCTCTCTACACCTGCCGCCTTGGCGCGCTCAGCGATCAGCTGACCGACCTTTTTGGCAGCTTCCACGTTACCGGTTGCACCCTGGCGCAGCTCCTTATCCAACGTGGAGGCAGTGGCAATAACCTTGCTGCCATCTGCAGTCGTAACCTGAGCATACATGTGACGCGGCGTGCGGTGAACGCACAGGCGGTCGGTACCCAGCTTACGGATCTTCATGCGCACTTTGCGTGCGCGACGCAATCTTTCGTTATTCGCGCTCATAGTCCCGCCTTATTTCTTCTTGGCTTCTTTGCGTCTGACCTGCTCATCCGCATAACGCACACCCTTGCCTTTGTAAGGCTCTGGCGGACGGAATGCGCGGACTTCCGCAGCGACCTGGCCAACCTGTTGCTTGTCGATTCCGCGAATCACAACTTCCGTATTGGACGGAGTTTCAGCGGTAATCCCCTCGGGCAGCTCATACTCGACCGGGTGTGAAAAACCCAGTGTCAGGTTGAGCTTCTTACCTTGCGCCTGGGCACGGTAACCTACGCCCGTCAGCGCGAGCTTGCGCTCCCAGCCTGTAGAGACACCGGTCACCATGTTGTTGACCAGTGCACGGGTAGTACCAGCAAGAGCGCGGGACTGTTTGGCACCATCGCGGGCCGCAAAGCGAAGAACACCGTCTTCCTGCTTTACTTCTACCGCTTGGTGAATGGTGAACTGAAGCGCTCCTTTGGAACCCTTCACATTGATTTCCTGTCCGTTCAGCTTAACCTCAACACCGGAAGGCAGCACGACAGGATTATTGGCAACCCTGGACATGTGGTTCTCCTAGAATACGGTGCAGATGACTTCGCCACCCACGCCAGCAGCTCGTGCGGCGCGGTCTGTCATAACGCCCTTGGACGTTGAGACAATCGCGACTCCCAGACCACCGGATACTTTCGGCAGTTCCCCAGCGCCTTTGTACTGGCGCAGACTCGGACGGCTGACCCGCTTGATCTCTTCAATAACCGGCTTGCCACCGAAATACTTCAGAGTAATCGTCAGCTCGGGCTTCGCGTCAGCTGAAACGGAAAAATCTTCAACGTAACCCTCGTCCTTCAGGACCTGGGCCACGGAGATCTTCATCTTTGAAGACGGCATCGCAACGTCTGCTTTTGATGCCATCTGTGCATTACGGATACGAGTAAACATATCCGCAAGCGTATCTTGCATACTCATTGGTATGAGGCTCCTGATCTTTTTAGTTGTGCAGCGGCTTGCCGCACCGCTTACCAACGGGCACCTGACCGAACGGCCAGGATACCTGTCTTACCAGCTTGCCTTAGTCAGACCCGGTACGTCACCGCGCATGCCGTATTCACGGAGCTTGATCCGTGAAAGCTCGAACTTACGCAGAACGCCGTGGGGGCGACCAGTCACCTGGCAACGATTACGAAGACGTGACGGGCTGGCATCACGAGGAAGCTGTTGCAGCTTCATCTGAGCATCCCAACGTTCATCGTCGCTGGTATTCGGGTTCTTGATAATCGCCTTGAGTTCAGCACGCTTCGCTGCATATTTCGCAACGGTCTTTTCGCGCTTGAACTCACGGTTCTTCATGGAAACCTTAGCCATTACACTCGTTCCTTATTTCTTGAACGGAAAGCCAAAGGCTTTCAACAGTTCGCGACCTTCGTCGTCGGTACCGGCAGTGGTGGTAATGGTGATGTCCAGACCACGGATCTTGTCGACTTTGTCGTACTCGATCTCAGGGAAAATGATCTGCTCACGCACACCCATGCTGTAGTTACCGCGACCGTCGAACGACTTGGGATTCAGACCACGGAAGTCACGAACGCGGGGAACCGCGATGTGAACCAGGCGATCAAAGAAGTCCCACATACGCTCGCCGCGCAGGGTAACCTTACAACCGATAGGCCAACCTTCACGGATCTTGAAACCCGCAACGGATTTACGTGCCTTGGTGACAACCACTTTCTGGCCTGCCAGGCGCTCAAGATCCGCCACAGCATTCTCAATCAGCTTCTTGTCACCAACCGCTTCGCCGACACCCATGTTCAGGGTGATCTTTTCGATACGCGGCACCTGCATCACGTTCTTGTAGCCGAACTCTTTCTGCAGGGCGGGTACCACTTCCTTACTGTACTGCTCTTTCATGTTAAGCATCGTAACCACCACCGCTTACTGGTTATCGACAGCTTCATTCGTGGCCTTGAAGATCCGCACTTTGGCGCCGTCTTCCTTGATCTGGAAGCCTACGCGATCGGCTTTGCCGGTCTGCGGATTAAAAATAGCCACGTTGGAAGCCTGGATAGGTGCTTCTTTTTCGACGATGCCACCTGGGGTGCCCAGCATCGGGTTCGGCTTTGTGTGCTTCTTCATCATGTTGATGCCAGAAACAATTACTCGGCCATCGTCCTGAACCTTCAGGACTTTACCACGTTTGCCTTTATCTTTCCCCGTGGTGACGATTACTTCGTCATCTCGTTTGATCTTTTTCATAACCGGCCTCTGGTCCTTAAAGTACTTCGGGTGCCAGTGAGATAATTTTCATGAACTTTTCATTACGCAGTTCACGGGTAACCGGTCCGAAGATACGGGTACCAATTGGTGCGTCCTGATTGTTCAGAAGTACAGCCGCGTTTCCGTCGAAACGGATTAGCGACCCGTCGGGACGACGTACACCCTTGCGAGTACGTACAACGACAGCATTCAGGACCTGGCCTTTTTTCACTTTCCCGCGGGGGATGGCTTCCTTGACGGTCACCTTGATGATATCCCCTACGCCGGCATAACGCCTGTGTGAACCGCCCAGGACCTTGATGCACATCACCTGACGCGCACCGCTGTTATCCGCGACTTCAAGCATTGTTTGAGTCTGAATCATGGTTGTTCTCCGGGCGAGTTACACCTTGGATGCACGTTCGGTGACTTCCACCAGGGCCCAGCTCTTGGTCTTGGAGACCGGACGGGTTTCCTGAATGGTCACAGTGTCACCGACATTGCACTGATTGCTCTCATCGTGAGCGTGGATCTTGGTTGAGCGCTTCATGTACTTACCGTACAGCGGGTGTTTCACCTGGCGCTCCACCAGGACCACGATGGATTTTTCCATCTTGTTGCTCACGACCTTGCCGCTCAGAGTTCTGGCAGTTTGGGTAGCTTCGGTCATGTCACTGTCCTGCCTTTTCATTCAATACTGTTTTCACGCGAGCAATATCGCGCTTCACATTACCGAGAAGGTGAGACTGATTCAGCTGACCTGTCGCCTTACGCATGCGCAGGTTGAACTGCTCCTTCAGGAGGTCGATCAGCTCGTTGTTCAGCTCCTCGACTGACTTTTCACGCAGCTCTGTTGCTTTCATCACATCACCGTCCTCGTTACAAAGGTGGTCTGTACCGGCAATTTGGCCGCAGCAAGAGTGAACGCGTCACGAGCGATTTCCTCGGAAACACCTTCCATCTCATACAGCATCCGGCCCGGCTGAATTTCAGCCACCCAATACTCGACAGAACCCTTACCTTTACCCATTCGTACTTCCAGCGGCTTGCTGGAGATCGGCTTGTCCGGGAAAACCCGGATCCAGATCTTACCACCCCGCTTGATGCGACGTGTCATGGTACGACGCGCTGCCTCAATCTGGCGCGCAGTTATACGCCCACGGGTGGTCGCCTTCAATCCGTATTCACCGAAGCTCACCTTGTTAGCGCGGTGAGCAAGACCGGTGTTACGGCCTTTCATTACCTTGCGAAATTTGGTGCGTTTTGGTTGCAGCATTTGAGTGCCCCTTTACTTAGAACCTTTCTTCCCAGAGGCTTTCTTGTCAGCACGGACCTGCTCCATACCACCAAGAATCTCACCTTTGAAGATCCATACCTTGACGCCGATAATGCCGTAAGTGGTCTTCGCTTCGTAGGTTGCGTAATCAATATCTGCACGCAGAGTGTGCAGAGGTACACGACCTTCGCGATACCACTCGGAACGAGCAATTTCAGCACCCCCGAGACGACCGCCTACCTGGATCTTGATGCCCTTGGCACCCTGGCGCATGGCGTTCTGTACCGCACGCTTCATGGCGCGACGGAACATCACACGACGCTCCAGCTGACCGGCAACGTTCTGCGCGACCAGGCGGGCATCCAGGTCCGGCTTGCGGACTTCTTCGATGTTGATGTGCACAGGCACGCCCATCATGTCGCTGACTTCGCGACGCAGACGGTCAACATCTTCACCCTTCTTACCGATAACAATACCGGGACGGGCTGTATGGATCGTGATACGGGCGTTCTGAGCAGGGCGCTCGATCACAATCTTGCTGACAGACGCCTTAACCAGACGCTTGTCAAGGAATTCGCGAACCTGAATATCGTTCAACAGGTTGTTCGCGTATTCCTGCTTTTCGGCATACCACACTGAGTTGTGCTCTTTGATCACACCCAGGCGAATGCCGGTTGGATTTACTTTATGACCCATCTGAGCATCTCCTACTTGTCGGCGACCTTGACGGTGATATGGCAGGTGCGCTTGAAAATCCGGTCAGCGCGCCCCTTGGCTCGAGCTTTGATTCGCTTGAGCGTCGGACCCTCATCCACCATAACGGTGGAAACCCGCAGATCATCTACGTCCAGACCTTCGTTGTGCTCAGCATTGGCAATGGCAGACTCAAGAGCTTTCTTGAGCACGACCGCCGCCTTCTTTGGGCTGAAAGTCAGAATGTTCAGGGCATCCTCAACAGCTTTGCCGCGTACCTGGTCAGCGACAAGACGTGCTTTCTGAGCTGAGAGGTTAGCGCCCTTGTACTTGGCTGCTACTTCCATTTCTATTCCCTCACAATCAGCGTTTAGCTTTCTTGTCGGCCGCATGACCACGATAAGTACGCGTTGCCGCGAACTCACCCAGCTTATGACCGACCATATCTTCGGTGACATAAACCGGCACGTGTTGCTTGCCGTTGTGGACTGCAATGGTCAAGCCTACGAACTCTGGGAAGACCGTAGAACGACGGGACCAGGTCTTGATCGGTCGCTTATCGTTCGCTTCCAGAGCTGCCTCGACCTTCTTCAACAGATGCAGGTCTATAAAAGGACCTTTCTTTAAAGAACGTGGCACAGCAATTACCTCTATGTAGTCGTTTACTTGGCCGAACGACGACGTACTATCATTTTGTCAGTACGCTTGTTCTTACGAGTCTTATGCCCTTTGGTCGGAACACCCCAAGGAGTAACAGGGTGGCGTCCGCCAGAGGTACGCCCTTCACCACCACCATGTGGGTGGTCAACTGGGTTCATAGCAACACCACGTACTGTTGGCCGTTTGCCGCGCCAACGTGATGCACCCGCTTTACCAAGCTGCTTGAGGCTGTGCTCGCTGTTGGACACTTCACCCAACGTTGCGCGACAGTCAACAAGCACCTTACGCATTTCACCTGAGCGCAGGCGGATGGTGGCATATGCACCTTCACGCGCTACCAGCTGTACGGATGCGCCCGCGGAGCGAGCCAGCTGGGCACCTTTGCCAGGCTTGAGTTCAACGCAGTGGATCACAGAACCGACCGGAATGTTCCGGAGCGGAAGCGTGCTACCCACTTTAATCGGCGCGTCGATACCGGAACGCACAGGATCTCCAATCTGCATGCCTTTGGGAGCGATAATGTAACGACGCTCGCCATCGGCGTACTTCAGGAGCGCAATGTGCGCAGAGCGGTTCGGATCATATTCCAGGCGCTCAATAGTCGCCGGAATACCATCTTTGGTCCGCTTGAAATCAATAACGCGGTAGTGCTGCTTGTGGCCACCACCAACGTGACGGGTAGTGATGCGACCAAAATGGTTACGACCACCCGACTTACTCTTAGTTTCTACCAACGGCTCGTAAGGGCGCCCCTTGTGCAGATCAGGGTTGTAGAGCTTTACAACGTGACGGCGGCCGGCAGATGTTGGCTTGGTTTTGACGATCGGCATATTACGACCCCTTTACCTTATTCCACATCCAGAAAATCGATGTCCTGACCTTCCGCAAGCTTTACATAAGCCTTACGCAGATCATTACGCTTGCCGAAACCGCGAATGGTACGCTTGAGCTTACCCTTACGGTTCAGAACCTGAACACCTTCGACGGTGACGTTGAACAGCTGCTCAACGGCTTTCTTGATCTCGGGCTTAGTCGCATCAGGCGCTACACGAAACACTACCTGATTGCTCTCCGCCACCAGAGACGCTTTCTCTGATACGTGCGGTCCCAGCAGAACCTTGTAAATACGTTCCTGATTCATCCCAGCATCTCCTCGATCTTCTTCAGAGCGGGAACAGTCACAACGACCTTCTCGAAGGCAACCAGGCTGACCGGATCCAGTCCTGCAATGTCACGCACGTCAACGTGCGGAATATTACGGGAGGCCAAGTGCAGATTCTGCTCAACGTTGTCAGACAGAATCAGGGCGTTATTAACACCGATGTCCTTCAGCTTGGCGTTGAAAGCCTTGGTTTTGGGGGTGTCGACATTCATGTCGTCAACCACAACCAGACGCTCCTGGCGAACCAGCTCGGAAAAAATAGAGCGCATTGCTGCGCGGTACATCTTACGGTTGACCTTCTGCTCAAAGTCGCGAGGCTTGGCAGCAAAGGTCACACCACCGGAGCGCCAGATCGGGCTACGGATTGTACCTGCACGAGCACGACCTGTGCCCTTCTGACGCCAGGGCTTCTTACCACCGCCACTGACTTCTGAACGCGTTTTCTGAGCCTTGGTACCCTGACGGCTGGCTGCCATGTACGCAGTAACCACCTGGTGAACCAGCGACTCGTTAAAATCTTTGGCGAATGCAGCGTCGGAAACAGAGATTCCCTTGCCGCTACCTGTAATAGTCAATTCCATCGCACCGCTCCTCAGGCTTTAACTGCAGGCTTGATGACAACGTTACCGCCGGTCGCGCCGGGGACGGCACCACTTACCAGCAGCAGGTTGCGCTCGGCGTCGACGCGGACAACCTTCAGGTTCTGCACAGTTACCTGCGCATTACCCATTTGTCCCGCCATCTTCTTGCCCTTGAATACCTTGCCCGGAGTCTGGTTCTGACCAATGGAACCCGGAGCACGATGAGACAGTGAGTTACCGTGGGTCGCGTCCTGCATGGAGAAGTTCCAGCGCTTAACACCACCCTGGAAACCTTTACCCTTGGACTGACCAGTGGCATCAACAATCTGACCGTCTTCGAAGACAGAAGCCGTGATCTCACCGCCGGCCGCCAGGCCTTCACCTTCGCCATCAGCCAGACGGAATTCCCACATGCCGCGACCAGCTTCAACACCGGCTTTGGCATAATGGCCTGCTTCGCTCTTGGTCACACGAGAGGAACGACGCGTACCGACGGTAACCTGCACCGCGCGATAGCCATCGCTTTCAAGAGTTTTGAGCTGGGTAATGCGGTTGGGTTCAACCTCAATTACCGTAACGGGCAGCGCCTGCCCATCTTCCGTAAAAATACGGGTCATACCGGCCTTACGACCGACAACACCAATTGCCATGTTTCACCTCTTAAGTGTACGGGGCTTTCACCCTCTATGGCCATATGACAGTTACACAGACTAACCCGAGGGTTTAGCCGAGGCTGATCTGAACGTCTACACCTGCTGCCAGGTCCAACTTCATCAAAGCATCTACTGTCTTTTCCGTTGGCTCAACAATGTCGAGCAAACGCTTATGAGTACGAATTTCATACTGATCGCGCGCGTCTTTGTTGACGTGCGGAGAAATCAGCACTGTGTACTTTTCCTTCCGCGTCGGCAGAGGGATTGGCCCACGCACCTGAGCGCCGGTCCGCTTAGCGGTATCGACAATCTCCTGCGTGGACTGGTCGATCAGGCGATAATCAAACGCCTTCAACCGGATTCGAATTTTTTGGCTTTGCATGATGCACCAAACTCCACTCGTAGCAGCTACTTGTTTAGCCGACCTTCAAAAAAAGGAGCCGCATTGTATGCATAATACCCAACCGTGTCAACTGCCATGCAGGCTGACCCGGTCGGGCATCAATTCGCGGCTGAAACAGAAAAAGGGGCTGATGTTTCAGCCCCTTTTTCCTGGATCAATCGAGCGGATTACTCGATGATCTTGGCGACTACGCCGGCACCAACGGTACGGCCACCTTCGCGAATCGCGAAGCGCAGACCATCTTCCATGGCGATCGGAGCAATCAGGGTAACACTCATCTTCACGTTGTCACCCGGCATTACCATTTC
>JAVJZJ010000138.1:0-369 GCA_040223075.1 Marinobacter sp. | reverse complement strand
GCCATGTGATGCTAATAACTGCTGTACTCGATCCCTTTTACCATTGGTAATGCGAATCGTATATTGATGAAATAGTGGCGAGAATTTAGGTGACACAAATCCTGGTGGAGAAACTGTCAGTGGTGATAATTTAGGTGATGGAACTCCTGGTGGAGAAACTGCCAGTGGCGAGAATTTAGGTGACACAAATCCTGGTGGAGAAACTGACAGTGGTGAGAACTCAGGTGGTGGAACTCCTGGTGGAGAAACTGCCAGTGGCGAGAATTTAGGTGATGGAACTCCTGGTGGAGACACTGCCAGTGGTGATAACTTAGGTGATGGAACTCCTGGTGGAGAAACTGCCAGTGGTGATAACTTAGGTGGTGGAAC
>JAVJZJ010000137.1:0-428 GCA_040223075.1 Marinobacter sp. | reverse complement strand
GGGCGGGTTTCACTACCATCCTTTCTGACTTCACCCAGATTCGACTAAACCCGCCCCTACACAAAACTCAAAATTCCCTGTATCTCTTTGTGATTTGACATCCTCCCCCGGCTAAAGAGCGCGGGGGATTCCTCACCACGCCACCTTTTGCAGGGGTGGTCGGTGATTGGGGTTGACGATTCGCTGAAGGTTGACTCCAAATGAGGTCTTACACCCTCTCCACGTCCGTTTATAGTATCGGAATGCCCTCCCGCGACTTGTAGTTACATTACCACAATAGTAGAACGTTATCCGAATTATTTGACTGGCGAAGTTATTCGCTACCTAGACGGTTCGCTCGGTTTCATCTCCCAGCTAAAGAGCGTGGGAGCCTTCACCCATCGCTTTTCTAATGGTAAAGACGCCCTAGCTTGGCGTCTTTACCATTA
>JAVJZJ010000136.1:0-447 GCA_040223075.1 Marinobacter sp. | reverse complement strand
AATGTAGGCGCCCTTAACCCGGTCAAATACAATGGGTTGTCCGCCGACAGACTTAAATGCCCGAACGGGTGAACTAACACCCCCCGGCATCATGTTCTGGGCAGCTTGGAAAATTTCTTCTGATTTCGTGGTTTTCCAGGTCGAGGTAGTAACCTAAACTGTCTCCTGTTATTCGATGCTTATCTATATCAGGATAAAGTTTAGCGGGGTTTCGGGAAATAGGGGCGGGGTTGCTGGGTAAGCATTGTAGAGACGGGCCATGGCGGGTCTGGAAGACTGTAGAGACGTGCCATGGCGCGTCTGGAAGAATGTAGAGACGTGCCATGGCGCGTCTGGAAGAATGTAGAGACGTGCCATGGCGCGTCTGGAAGAATGTAGAGACATGCCATGGCGCGTCTGGAAGAATGTAGAGACGTGCCATGGCGCGTCTGGAAGCCGGGGGAGAGC
>JAVJZJ010000073.1:0-397 GCA_040223075.1 Marinobacter sp. | reverse complement strand
AGCGGTTCAGTTAGTCCTCTGTTAAGATTTTATGTCGGGCGGGCAAGAATGATAAACCTTCACAACGAGGTAAAATTAATTTAAGCCCTGAATTAAAATTCGGGCTCCGAACTAAAACCCGTTTTAACGGGTTGAAAGGCTTAATTTAATTTTACCTCGTTGTGAAGGTTTATCATTCTTGCCCGCCACATAAAATCTTAACAGAGGACTAACTGAACCGCTTCTAAAAACCTAGACAAACCTACCCATAAGTAAGTCTGCCTTGGTATAAGTCCACGGTGTAACTTTTGGTCGATAACCGTTAACGCTTGCGCTTGGCTGATACCCGGCGTTGTTGCTCGATATCAGCCTTAACCAACGGCTCCCAGTTAGAGACACTATAGTAATCGTGTCTACG
>JAVJZJ010000134.1:0-449 GCA_040223075.1 Marinobacter sp. | reverse complement strand
GGTTTCGGAATTCATCAAATTAGGTATGCCAAACCACTACTGGAGTGATACCAAATCCGGGGAACGCTACCCCGTTATAACCCAGTCCGCGCAGGCGGACTTTGTTTGTGTAGCAGCGATTTCAATCGCCCCCTCATGCTCTCTTGCTCCCCTCTCCCCATTCCCCCCTTTCAAAGGGGGGCTAGGGGGGATGGGGGTTAGGGGGGATGGAGAGGGGCTTCTGGTGAGGGGTTGAGCTTAAGTTGACACGGGCGCACGGGGCCTGTGTCGGGCGCACGGGGTGTGTGTTGGGCGCACGGGGCGTGTGTTGGGCGCACGCCGTGCGCCCCTACGGTTTCGGAATTCATCAAATTAGGTATGCCAAACCACTACTGGAGTGATACCAAATCCGGGGAACGCTACCCCGTTATAACCCAGTCCGCGCAGGCGGACTTTGTTTGTGTAGCAGC
>JAVJZJ010000122.1:0-207 GCA_040223075.1 Marinobacter sp. | reverse complement strand
CTTCGCTTCTACGAATTCATGGGGATTGGGCGAAGCATTCGCGTTGAGATGTGAATAAAAAACCGATGGATTGGGGCGCGAATGCTTCGCTTCTACGAATTCATGGGGATTGGGCGAAGCATTCGCGTTGAGATGTGAATAGAAAACCGATGGATTAGGGCGCGAATGCTTCGCCCCTACGAATTCATCCCCGGTTCCCGGTTCCTG
>JAVJZJ010000121.1:0-374 GCA_040223075.1 Marinobacter sp. | reverse complement strand
AAATTGGCAGCTTTAGCCAGGAAGTTTTCTTGCCCTATTCTGTGCGAAAGCTTAGATTTTTCGACAAAGAAAGCTCAATTACGAGAGCGAACAAAAAAATATGCTCGAATGCTTTCTGCCTGGGCATACAGTCGTTTTTATAAGATTTTGTGATAGATTTTATACAACCCAGGAATATCTAATTATTTTTGGAAAACAGCATAAAAGAGTTTTTTTGGGTTGGTTAAATATATTCGAATGTATGGACTATCATCTGATGTGGCGGCTGCCCTAGCAATTGCCAGAAGAGGCATGAAGTATAGTGAGAGATTGCCACGCTCTGTGTCCGCCTATCTCGGAGTGAATCCGAGAAAGCACGTATGGAGCGCTCTAAA
>JAVJZJ010000120.1:0-270573 GCA_040223075.1 Marinobacter sp. | reverse complement strand
AGTCATGCAGCGCTGCACACTTGTTATCGGTCTCTCGGAAGAGGAGCCGTCGCATCACCGAGCTGCTGCATGAAGGCCCCCAGCGGCCACTGGGGGTGGGCCTCAATTTACCCAAACACGGAAGAAATTATCCATACAAGTCGCGTAAGGCGAATGTCCCCTGCCGGGATGCTTCACTTTGCGTTATAAGGCATCACCTGACCCATGATTAGAACGCAAAGATTAATACTTCGGCAGTGGGATGATGAAGACTTCTATCCCTTTTCGCAGATGTGTAGGGATAAGGACGTGATGGAGTTCTTCCCGAAGCTTCTGACGGAGGAAGAAAGCTACAGTATGGGGAGAAAAATCAAGTCTCTCATTGCTGAACGTGGGTGGGGGTTCTGGGCTGTGGAGATCCCTGGTCAAAGTAAGTTTGCTGGATTTGTCGGGCTGCACGTTCCCAAAGAAAGCATGCCGTTCTCACCATGTGTTGAGATTGGCTGGCGTCTAGCTAAACGATATTGGGGCATGGGTTACGCGACAGAGGCCGCCAATGAGTCATTGCGGTACGCTTTTACTCACTTGGGTTTAGACGAGGTGGTCTCTTTTACGACAGTACGCAACACTCGTTCTCAAGCCGTCATGGAAAAAATCGGGATGTCCTATGCCAGCAATTTTGAGCATCCGGACCTGGAACCTTCTGACCGGCTTTGTGAACATGTTTTGTACAAGATAGGCAGAGATCACTGGGAGCTCATGCGTTATAACCAAGCCAGTCAACAACGAAAGAAACCAGCAGATCCTTTGTAGAAGTTAATGGCATTGAAGTCATGGCGACGCCTTAGCCCGGATTCATGCTAAGCGCTAGAAGCTTTCCTTGAAAGGCCGCAGGTCCAGCTCCTGGGTCCAGGCGGAGCGGTGCTGGCGGTGTAGCTGCCAGTAGGCTTCGGCCACGGCGTCGGGTAACAGGCTGCCATCACCGCCTTTGGCCATCAGATAGGCCTTGCCCAGGCCAAAGCCAAACCGGGCGGCTCGGTCGCCATTGACGATACCATCCACTACCACGTGGGCCACATGGATACCTTTGGGGCCAAATTCCCTGGCCATGGCCTGGGCATGATTGCGCAGAGCGGCCTTGACGGCAGCGAAGGCTCCGAATCGGGCTTTCCCGCGCAGCGAGGCGCTGGCCCCGGTGAAGATCAGGGTACCTTGACCTTGGGGCAACATCTGCTGAATGGCCTGCTGGCCGACATAAACCCCGCCCAGATAGCAGACCCGCCACAATTGCTCCAGATAGTCCGGGGTCATCTCCAGCAACCCCTTGGGTAAGTTGCGCTCGGCGGCATTGAAGATCACCAGCTCGGGCCTGTGGCCCGATTCTTCTACTTGGGCAAACAGTTCGGCAATGGCTTCGGGGGCGCTGACATCGGCCACCACCGGAGTGATCTCTCCCTCACCCTCCGGAATGCTGGCTACCAGGCTGGCCAGCTTCTCGGTGTTGCGTCCTACCGCGTAGACCGGCAGGCCTTCGCGGGCGATTCTGGCGCAGAGTGCGCCGCCCAGACCATCACGGTGGCCGGTGCCAACCACTACGGCACAGGGTTGGACATCGGACATGGTTTTATTACGACGTGGTTCCAAGGTCATGCCGCTCCTGCGTTTGAACACTTCTCGATCTGCACCGGCACATGTTTATGGAACGGGGTGCGCGACAGCGGATCGCAGTGCTGGCCATCGGTGAGCCGGTTCAGTTCAGGGCCGATCGGTGCACTGTCCTTATAACGCATGCCAAAGCCGTGGGGTAGGGTGACCACGCCGGTGCGCACGCTGTCGTCTATTGCCACCACTACCTCAATGCTATCCCGGGCGGAACGGCATAGCGCCTTGTCTCCAGTTTCGATACCTAGCCGGTCGGCATCCTCCGGGTGCATGCGCATGGCGCCGTGGGGGTCCACTTTACGCCAGGCCGGGTCGCGGTAGATCTGGTTAGCGTTGTAGCTGCGCCGTTCGCCGGCCATCAGCACAAAGGGGTACGCCTGGTCGGCGTTGCTGGGCGTCAGACCGGCCAGTTCGTCAAGCATTTCCGGGATGGCCAGATGAACTCGGCGATCCTTGTGGGCAATCAGCGACCAGATATCCGTGAAGCGGTGTTCGCTGAGGGTGATGCCGGAGCGGCCTTGGAGAATCGTTTGGTACAGGTTGGAGCCCAGTGTCAGGCGGTTGCCCCTGTGCCCGGCCCGTTTTACCGCCTTATAGTGCAACTGGGCGTAGACGTGGGTGAGGGCCAGAAGCGGTGCGCTGGCGGCGGCGTTGTCCGGCAGGGTTTTGCCGATGGTGCGGTAGACGATGGAGGCGGCGTGGGGAATCCACTGGCGATTTCTGGCCAGAAGGGCACCGAGGGCCGCCAGCGTGCCAAGGTACTGACCGCGTCTGGCTTCCAGTCGTGCCAGCCGTTCCAGTTTCGGAAAACGCTCCGGTAACACGCCCATTTTTTCCAGCAGCCGGGTGTAGATTTCTGGCTCCGGCAGAGTGCCTTCTTTCGGCTGGAACAGGGGATGGCGCAGGTGGAAGCCATTCACCGGGAATTCCAGGTTGAAGCCGGTGGCTTCCCACTTCTCGAACTGGGAAGAAGCGGGCAGCACATAATGGGCGGCGCGGGCGGTTTCGGTCAGGGTCACGTCGATCACCACTGACAGCTCCAGGGACGCAAACGCCTTTTCATAGGCGCGGGTGTCCGCCCAGGTCACCAGCGGGTTGGCACTGTCCACGAATACTGCCCGAACCCGGTCTTCTCCCTCATGAAGAATTTCGTCCGGCAGGATATTGGGTGGGTAGATGCCGGCGATGGGGAACATCCGGTGGTGGGCGGTGCGTTTGTACTTGGGGTTGCGCTCGTCGGTGTGCCCCAGGATCGGCAGCAGCATGGTGTGCAGGTTGTTACCGCCGGGTTTGCCGAAGTTACCGGTGACCAGATAGAGCAGCTTTTCCAGGTAGCCGTTCAGGGTGGTATTGAGGGTCTGCTGGATGCCCAGGTCGATGCGCACGCAGGCGCTGTTGGCGTTGGCAAAGTCCCGGGCCACCTGCTCCAGCGTTTCCAGCGGCACATCGGCACGGGCTGCGTAGTCGGCAATGGGGATGGCGCGCAGGGCCTTTTCCACCTGCTTGAAACCTCGGCAGTGTTTGCTCAGGAAATCCCGGTCGTGCAGGTTCTCGGTGACGATGATCGCCAGCAAGGCACTCATCAAGTAAGCGTCGGTGCCCGGGCGCAGTTGCAGGTGGACATCCGCCATCTTGGCGGTTTCGGTGCGGCGCGGGTCCACAACGACCATGGTGCGCTCGGGGTCCTTCTTGATGTGTTTGAGGGTGTCGCGGGCATTCGGGATGCCGTGGGCCTGGAAGGGATTGGTGCCGATGAAAAGCACATAGTCGGCGTGTTCCACATCCTCGGTGGTGTGGCAGGTCTGGCTGCCGAACAAGCGGCCGTTGACCCAGAAATCACCGGTCTTTTCCTGGCCCAGGGAGTTGTAGCTGAAGTAGCTCTTCATCGCTGCCAGCAGTTGCCGGCTGTAGGCGCCACCCAGGTGGTTGCCCTGGCCGCCACCACCGAGAAAGGCGAAGGCGTTGCCGCCGTGCTGGTCGCGGATCGCCACCAACCGTTGGGCGATATCGTCCAGCGCCTCGTCCCAGCTTACCGGCTTGAAGGAGCCGTCACTCTGGCGCTGTAGTGGCGTGGTCAGGCGGTCATCATGGTTCTGGTAATGCTCCAGCCGCGCCGCCTTCTGGCAGATATAGCCCTGGCTGAAGGGGTGTGCCTTATCGCCCTTGATCTTCTTGAAGCGGTTATCGTCGATCTCCACGCTCAGACCGCAATTGCGGGAGCAGAGGATACAGGCGGTGGTATCGGTAGTCGTCATGATGACCTCGTTATAATTCCCTGGTGTCAGAGCGTGGCGAATTTGGTTGCCTGGGTAACTCAATGGCCGTTAAATAAACGATCGTTTATTTAACGGGTAAAGGCAAGCTCGGTCTTCCAACAGTGCGATGGTTAGAGCGTGCTAATCAGTGCAATTCGGGCCATTTTGGTCGGCAATGACCATGGCCTGTTCTACACAGGCGTTTAATACCTGTTCCTGCAGTGCCGGGTTGTTCTGCGTTCTTGCCAGGGTGATGCCGCCCACCGCCATGGCCAGTATTGCCCAGGCCCGGTCCGGATCGGGGGTTGGCAAAGCGTTGCTGAGGTTGGCTACCAGTTCCTCGAGGTGACGTTCATAGGTTGCCTTTACGCTGGCGTTCGCACGGGCGACTTCGCTGCTAAGCGACGGCAACGGACAGCCCAACTCAGGGTGGGCCAGGTGGCTGCGGCTCAGGTAGCGTTGCAGCCTGTGCCGCAATGGGGTTGGGCTCGACTCGTCGTTGAGAAACTGAACCTGGGTTAAGCGCATCTCATTGTCGACTATGGCCTCAAGTAACTCCCCCTTGTTCTTGAAGTGACCGTAGAAGGCGCCGCCAGTGAGGCCAACAGTGGCCATCAGGGCATCGACGCCGGTGGTGTCGAAACCCTCCTTCTTGCTGAGGGCGCCGGCGGCGGCAATCAGTTTTTCGCGTATTTCGGCTTTGTGGCTGGCTGAGTAGCGCATGATGACAGGTTGATGACTGAATGATCGTTTAGTCTAGCAGGAAAGCAGATCCGGAACGATGGGGGCAGATCTGATTGCCGCTAAAGAGTCTGATGCAGAAGCATGGGTTTCTGTCGTTAATTTTCAGTGTTTCGCTATTTTTGGAACAAAAAACTCTCGCCAGCCGTCCTCCTTATTGCATACCAACCAGGAAAGGTAAAAAGGAGAACGTATCCATGAAAAAGCATGTACTGACTATCGCAATCTGTTCCATGCTGTCCACCGGTGCTCTGGCTGCAGACGGCTCAGCCAATGCCAGCGCACAGGCCAAGGCCAACATGAGTGCTGAAGCCAGTGCTCAGAATGGCGTTTCCGCCAAGGGTGGCGCTTCAGTCAAGGCGGAAGGTGGTGCCGACGGTCAGGCGGTTCGTGATAACGCCAGTGCAAAGGGTAAGGCAGTTAGCAGTCAGGCCCGCCAGAATGCTGACCAGGCAGTAAGCGCCGGTGTTGAAGCAGGCCAGAAGGCCCGTAGCAAGGCCAGTGCCTCCGCGAAGGCAGGTGTCGAAAAGGCCGGCGAAAAGCGCGAGCAGGCGCAGGAGCGCATGAAAGGCGCTGGGAATGCCGAGGTCCGGGCTGAATCCAATCAGCAGATCGGGACGTCTGTTTCCGACGGCATCAAGGGTGAGATGTAGAGCAGCGTTAAGGGATCGGTACAAGGTTCCGGCAGCGGCGGCATGCTCTGATGCTCTCTCGTGGCTGTACCGTTTGCCATCAATAATGTGATTTCCGAACGATGATTTGGTACGGCCAGTAGCGTAAGTTCAGGTTTTTCAGGCAGGATAGGCATTGCTTCTCATAACGTGAGTGATGTTGGAGATGGATAACCTGAACTTTCGCCACCTCTATTATTTCTGGGTGATTGCGCGCGTTGGGTCCATTGCTCGTGCCGCAGAGAACCTAGGCCTCACCCCCCAGACCCTCAGTGGTCAGTTAGCCACATTCGAGTCTGCTTTGGGCAATGCCCTTTTTCGTCGTGCCAATCGATCGTTGCAGCTGACGGACTTCGGGCAAACCGTGTTCAGTTACGCGGACGAGATGTTCCAGACCGCCCAGGCGCTGACGGATGTGCTTCGGCAGCCGCCGGAGAACAGGGCGCTGAGCCTGTCCGTCGGTATTGCCGCGTCTATTCACAAACTGATTGCCTACCATTTGACCGCGCCCGCCCTTTCCCTTTCCCGGGAGGTACGGTTGAGCTGCCGTACCGGAGATACCACAGAGCTGTTGAAGCGTCTTGGCCAGCGGGAGCTGGACATCGTACTGACCGATCGGCAGCCGGCGTCTGCGGAGGCGGGCCAATTTCGCAGTCATCGTTTGGCAAGCTCTTCCATGTCGCTATTCGCTGCCCCGGATCTGGCCGCCAGTCTGTCGGCGGATTTTCCCGCCAGTCTTGACCGGCAGCCGTTTCTGGCGACATCCCTCGATGCGCCCTATATCAGCGCCCTGATGAACTGGTTCTCCAGCCAGAACATTCGGGTGAAAGTCGTGGCCGAGGTGGATGATAGTGCGCTGATCAAGGTCTTCGGCCGGGAAGGACTCGGTTATTTTGCGGCACCCACCGCCATCAGTGAAGAAGTATGCCGGCAGTACCGGGTGGTTCACGTCGCCAGTATCCAGGAGGTGAGGGACAACCTGTATGCAGTCACACGTGCCCGGGGTAGCCACAACGCGGCTGTGACGGAACTGTTGAAAGAGCGACCGGAGCTGGACGATAACATCGAAAAAACCGAACAATAAACCAGAAAAAACTATATTCCTTCCGATTCATTGATTGTGGATGATGGCAGTGTGTTCCACAGAAGGAGAACCGGCCATGAAAACGATTCACAAGTTTCGTCTTGAGAGCGGAAAAGCACCCAATACTCTGAAGCTCCGAAAGGGGTATCGCGTGGTTCGCTGTGAGTATGTGGTACCTCAGAAGGGTGTTTACCTTTGGGTGGAACAGCCGCTAAATGTCGATATACCGGTGGTAGAGCGGCAATTTCTGGTGGTGTATTCGGGCGATCCGGTACCGGCCAGTTACCAGTACCTGGATACCGCGCTCGATCCGTTCGGTCCCGAGGCCTACCACGTTTTTGAGGTGGCCGGGGAGCGTATGGAGAAGGCGCCTGCATCGCCTCACCATTTAAGCCCTGTGATGTTCCGGCCGGTTTCCCAACAGGTAGGATCAGCCTGATCGAGAGAGTTCTTTAGGGGGCCCCTTGTGGGCCCTCTTTTATGAGGCCTTTGATCGCCTTAGCGCTTGTGGAAGATGGTTCAGCGAATTTCCTGCCCGACTCGAACAATCTTCATGGTGTTGGTTCCACCCTGGGCATTCACGTAATCGCCCTTGGTCATCACCACCAGGTCACCTTCCTTCACCACCTGTCGGCTGATCAGTTCGGAGACGGCCAACGCATTGGTTCGCTCGTTGGGGATCTTCGCCGAATCAAACGGCACAGTCTGAACGCCGCGGAACAGTACAACCCGGTGCTGGGTGGAGTGGTGGCGGGAAAAGGCGAAGATCGGCAGGCTCGACTTGATACGGGACATCAGTCGCGGTGTGGCGCCGGTTTCGGTCATGCAGATGATCGCGGACACGCCTTCCAGGTGGTTGGCGGCATACATGGCTGACAACGCAATGGCTTCGTCCACCTTTTCCATGCTCTCGTGGATCCGATGCTTCGACTGGTGCATGGAGGGCTGCTTTTCTGCACCGAGACAGATCCGCACCATGGCTTCCACTGCTTCTTTCGGGTAGTCGCCAACGGCGGTTTCCGCGGACAGCATCACCGCATCGGTGTAATCCATGACCGCGTTGGCCACGTCTGAAACCTCAGCCCGGGTGGGCATCGGGCTGGTAATCATTGACTCCATCATCTGGGTAGCGGTGATGACGGCGCGATTCAGCACCCTGGCGCGGGAGATAATGTGCTTTTGCACGCCGACCAGTTCGGCATCACCAATCTCCACTGCCAGGTCGCCACGGGCGACCATCACCGCATCGGAGGCTTCGATCACAGCGTCCAGGGCGTCCACATCATGGGCGAGTTCCGCGCGTTCGATCTTGGCGACCAGTCCCGCATCTGAGCCGGCTTCCTTCAGCAGCCGGCGTGCGGTATGCATGTCGTCTGCGGTTCGAAGGAATGATACCGCCACGTAGTCCGCACCCAGGCGGGCCGCCGTCACGATGTCCTGCTTGTCCTTTTCGGTCAGGGCATCCGCGGACAGGCCGCCACCGCGCTTGTTCAGGCCTTTGTTGTTGGACAGGGGGCCGCCGATAAGAACCGTGGAGGTAATGCTGGCGGCGTCTACCGATGTCACTTCCATCTCAATGCGGCCGTCGTCCAGAACCAGGATGTCTCCGGGCTCCACGTCCTGAATGAGTTGCTCGTAATCAATACCTACCCGCTCTTCGGTGCCGGCTTCTTTATCCATCCCGGCATCCAGAATAAACGTCTGGCCTGCCTTCAGGGTGACTTTGTTGTCCGTAAAGCGGGCAATACGGAGCTTGGGGCCCTGAAGATCCGCAAGCAGCGCCACAAAACGGTTCTGACTGGCTGCTGTTTCGCGGACGCGGCGAGCACGGTCGATGTGCTCTTCGGCACTGCCGTGGGAAAAATTAAGCCGGGTTACATCAACGCCCGCTTCTATGATGGCTGCGAGGGATTCCGGGGAATCGGTAGCGGGTCCGAGAGTGGCGACGATTTTGGTACGCCTGAGCATGTGTGGTGTCCTTTGGTTTATGGGTTTACTGGCCGGCTTTGATCAGGGCGATGGCATTATCCAGCATTCTGTTCGAAAAACCCCACTCATTGTCGTACCAGGCCATGACTTTTACATGACGGCCCAGCACCCGTGTGTGGTTGGCATCGAATACACTGGAAAGTGCGCTATGGTTGAAGTCCACACTCACCAGTTTTTCGGTGTTGAAACCCAGGATCGGGCTGTCCTGGGCCGCGACTCTGACCGCCTCGTTAATCTCTTCAACGGAGGTTTCCCGGTTGGCAATAAAGCCAAAGTCGACCAGTGATACGTTGATGGTAGGTACCCTGACAGCCAGTCCGTCCAGTTTTCCGTTAAGCTCGGGGATGACCTTGCCGATAGCGGCGGCTGCACCGGTTTTGGTGGGGATCATTGACTGGGTTGCCGAACGGGCACGGTACAGATCCGAGTGGTAGACGTCGCTCAGTTTCTGGTCATTGGTGTAGGAGTGAATGGTGGTCATCAAGCCACTTTCGATGCCGACGGCTTTATGGAGCGCTTCTGCGACTGGGGCCAGGCAGTTTGTGGTGCAGGAGGCGTTGGAAATGATGTCGTGGCTTGTTGTCAGGCTGTCGTGGTTGACTCCGTAAACGACGGTGGCGTCGGCGTCGGGTGAGGGCGCGGAAATGATCACCTTGCGGGCTCCGGCGGTCAGATGTGCCTGAGCCTGGGCGCGCTTGGTGAAAAGCCCTGTGCACTCGAAGACCACGTCTATATGGAAATCTTTCCATGGCAGTTCTTCCGGGTTTCGGATGGCGGTAATTGCGATCCGGTCGCCGTTAACAGTGAGTGATTCTGCATCATGGTTGACCACGCCATCAAAACGGCCATGAACGCTGTCATATTTGAGCAGGTGCGCATTGGTTTCAGCGTCACCCAGGTCATTAATGGCAACAACCTGAAGCTGATTTCGGTAGTTGTTTTCATAAAGGGCGCGAAGGACATTGCGGCCTATGCGGCCAAAACCGTTGATTGCGATCCGAATAGCCATTGTCTGACTCCTCTTTTGGTTGTTTTTTGTTCATATTTAGATCCTGATGTAGTAAATATAACAACAAAAAGAGAATAAATGAACGATTAATGGGTGAAATCATCCAATAAAGAAAGTAAAATTACGTCTAAAAATCACGTTATTAATAATTTTTGCTACGGAGCCCGCCATGCACCCGACCGTTGACAAGGTGACACAGAGAATCATTGAGCGCAGCCGTGCCAGCCGGCAGGACTACCTCAATCGCATGAATGAACTCAAGGCCCAGTCGCCGCACCGGAGCTCGCTCTCCTGCGGTAACCTGGCCCATGGTTTCGCTGCGTGTAATCAGGGGGACAAGGACACCCTGAAGTTCATGAACAAGGCGAATGTGGCCATGGTTACCGCCTACAACGATATGCTTTCGGCCCATCAGCCCTATGAAAAGTTCCCGGATGTAATTCGTGACGCGGCCCGTGGCATGGGGTCGGTTGCTCAGGTTGCCGGTGGCACCCCCGCTATGTGTGATGGCGTGACCCAGGGGCAGCCGGGCATGGAGCTGAGCCTCTTTTCGCGGGACACCATTGCCATGAGTACGGCAGTGGCCCTGAGCCACAATATGTTTGATGCCACTGTGCTGCTGGGTATCTGTGACAAGATTGTGCCGGGCCTGCTGATCGGATCCCTGAGCTTTGGCTACCTGCCGACCATTCTGGTGCCGGCAGGCCCGATGCCCTCGGGGCTTCCCAACAAGGAGAAGCAGCGGATTCGCCAACTGTATGCGGAAGGCAAGGTGGGTAAAGATGAGTTGCTGGAGGCCGAGAGCAAGTCCTATCACAGCCCGGGCACCTGTACCTTCTACGGAACGGCCAACAGCAACCAGCTCCTGGTGGAAGTGATGGGTCTGCATATGCCGGGAGCGGCCTTTGTAAACCCGAATACACCCTTGCGCGACCAGCTCACACGGGCGGCCACGGAGCAGGTGATCAAACTGTCCAAACCCCACGGCGGTGAGCTTGGCCTGGGGGATATGGTCGACGAGAAGAGCATAGTGAATGCCCTCGTGGCGCTGCTGGTGACCGGTGGTTCCACCAACCACACCATTCACTGGATCGCCATTGCCCGGGCGGCGGGCATTATCATCGACTGGAACGATTACGCAGAGCTGTCCTCCGTTGTGCCATCGATGACCCGCATTTATCCCAACGGACAGGAGGATGTAAACGCGTTCCACGAGGCTGGTGGTACGCCGTTCCTGATTCGTGAATTGCTCGACGCCGGTTACCTTCACAACGATGTGAAAACCGTTATGGGGCATGGCCTTGAGCGTTATACCCAGATGCCGGAACTTGAAGGCGATACACTGGTCTGGCGGCCAGCGCCGGAAAAAAGTCTGCTGCCCGATGTACTCAGTTCTGCAGCGGAACCATTCGCGCCGGATGGCGGCCTGAGGGTGTTGGATGGCAACCTCGGTCGGGGCGTCATCAAAGTGTCCGCCGTTGCCCGGGAACATCGGACAGTGGAAGCACCAGCCGTTGTGTTCAATGACCAGAACGAGCTGAAAGCAGCATTCGAGGCGGGTGATCTGGACAAGGATTGCGTGGTGATTGTCCGCTTTCAGGGGCCGAAATCCAACGGCATGCCTGAACTCCACAAGCTGACGCCGTACCTCGGGGTCCTGCAGGATCGGGGATTCAAGGTCGGCCTGGTGACCGACGGCCGCATGTCTGGTGCCTCCGGTAAAGTGCCCGCGGCCATTCACGTTTACCCTGAAGCGCTGGATGGTGGTCCACTTGCCCGGGTCAGGGATGGTGACCTGGTCTGCCTGGACGCCGAGAGAGGCAGGCTGTCCATTGAAGTGGATCAACAGGAATTTGCCGCCCGTGAATCTGTAAAAGCAGATCTGACCGGGTATCATCATGGATACGGTCGGGAGCTGTTTGGCTGGATGCGTCGCGCGGCCGGCAATCCCGAGGAAGGAGCCAGCTTTTTCTGGAATCATGAGGCATGACAACAACAAATTATTCACTGGTAGGGGACATCGGTGGCACCAATGCCAGGTTTGCTCTTGTACGTTCCGGCGAGGTCACACCGGAGGCCGTAGACGTTCTTGCCTGCTCCGACTACGACAACCTTGACTCTGCCGTTACCGATTATCTTCAGCGGTCGGGAGTGGAGGAAGTGCAGGATGTTTGCCTGGCAGTGGCTTCTCCGGTGTCAGGCACCCAGGTAAGGATGACCAACAACCACTGGCGTTTTGACAGCGAGGACGTGCGGCGCCAGTTTGGCTGGCGTGCGTTCAAGGTTATCAATGATTTCACTGCCATGGCTCTGGGGGTTCCCCATGTACCTGGTGATAAGTTGATACATGTCTGTGGTGGTCCAGGGAATGCCCGCCGACCGCGCCTGGTCATCGGTCCTGGAACGGGTTTGGGGGTTTCTGGCCTGGTGCCGCTGCAGCACGGCTGGGTTCCACTGATGACCGAGGGCGGCCACGTGGATTTTGCCCCGATGGACGATGCCGAGATGGCGATACTGCGGATACTCAAAGCCAGATTTGGTCGTGTGTCTGTTGAGCGGATTCTGTGCGGCCAGGGGTTGCTGAATCTCTACCAGGCCCACGCCGAGATGCAGGGGTTGGCGGCGCCGCTGGATGCGCCGGAGAAGATAACGGCGGCAGCGCTGGAACAGACGGATTCGCTTGCGCGACAGACCCTCCGTCATTTCTGTGAAATTCTGGGTCGCGTTGCTGGCAACGGCGTGCTGACCCTGGGCAGTACCGGAGGTGTCTACCTGTGTGGCGGCATTCTTCCGCGTTTCATCGATTTTTTCCTGGAAAGTCCATTCCAGAAAGGCTTCGAGGACAAGGGCCGTATGCGTCCTCTGTTGGAGGCAACGCCGGTTTACGTGGTCACCGAAGGCTATACCGGTCTGCTGGGGGCAGCGGAAGCACTGACAAATCCTGAAGTGTAGGGTGAAAACGCCGTCGCAGCTCAGCGACGGCGCTAATCAGAGGTAATGTACCAGCTCATCCTTGCTAAATCGGTATTGGCGGTTGTAAACCCCTTTGTCAGAACGTTTGCCCGCCGCCATTATCATAGTTACCAGTCCCTTTTCCGGCAGCTTGAGCAGTCGCCGCACCCGGCATTCATCGAACCCTTCCATAGGGCAGGAATCGTAACCGTGGGCTCTGAGTGCCAGCATCAGGTTCTCTGCAGCAAGGGCGGTTGACTTGGTCGCCCAGACCTTCATTTCGTTGATAGAGTAGGGCCCCCTGGGAACCGGGCGCGATAGCCCAACGAACAGCCCTGCCGTCTTCTTGGCAATGCCCAGCAGACCGAATGGCCCCTGGTTGTAATGAATAGGGGCGATCTTTGAATAATACTTTTCCACAATCCCCGGCAGTTTTTCTTCGGGCCATTGCTCCAGCGCCATGCGCGAATGCTGGCGCCAGGTGTCGGTGCGGGCAACGACCGCGATCAGCACCGGGGCAGTTTTCGCGGCGTTCTGACCAAGACAGGCCTCGGCGAGACGGTCCTTCAGTTCCGGGGTTCTTACTACGAAGAATTCCCAGGGCTGCAGGTTGCTGGAGTTGGGCGCCAGCATGGCCAGGTCCAGGCAATCGTCCAGCACATGCTGGGGCACCGGCTCATTGGTAAACCGACGAACCGATCGCCGGCTGCGGACCACTTTGCGGAATTCGTCCAGAGTTAGGTTCGGTGCAAGGTCAGACTTGGCATTCATGACAACCGTCCTTTTTGCCGGGGTAGAAATGGCGGTTTTGCTCAAAACCAATGCAGGTCCTAAGGTTACGGTAACCGGATGATTATGCAATGACCTTTATTAACGGAGTGGTTGGCACAGATGACCAGTATCTATTCCCGAGTGCCATTTGATGAGTTGGTGGCTCAGGTGCGCCAGTGCAGAATCTGCGAAGCCCATTTGCCGTTGGGCCCTCGCCCGGTTATCCAGATCTCCCAATCCGCCCGCATTCTGGTTGTGGGGCAGGCACCGGGCCGGCGGGTTCATGAAACCGGGTTGCCGTTCAATGACCCCAGCGGCGATCGTCTCCGCAACTGGATGGGCGTTAGCCGGGACGTATTTTACGATGAGAGCAAGCTGGCGATACTGCCGATGGGGTTCTGTTACCCAGGTACCGGTAAGTCCGGTGACCTCCCACCGCGCCCCGAATGTGCGCCAGCGTGGCGAGAAGCACTGCTGGCGAGGCTGAACCATATAGAGCTGACACTGGTCATCGGGCAGTATGCCCACGCCTGGCATTTGTCGGACCCGAAAAAGTCAGTGACCGACAATGTAAAAGAGTGGAGAAAAGACTGGCCCAGCGTGTTGCCGCTGCCCCATCCCAGCCCCCGCAACAATATGTGGCTGCGGCGTAATCCCTGGTTTGAACAGGACGTCATTCCTCAGCTTCAGAAACGGGTTCAGCAGATACTCCGGTGCTGAGTTTGAGGTAGGAAGTCAGTTCCGTGACGTCATCGGTTGTCGCGTAAAGCCCCTGTTTGGTCCGCCGCCACAGGATATCTTCTGCCGTTATGGCCCATTCCCCCGACACGAGGTAATCCACTTCCTTCTGGTACAGGTTGCCGGTAAACCGTCTGCCCAGGGATTCCAGATCAGTCGCTCCGTTCACAACCTGGTGAGTGCGTGTACCGTAGGTCCTCACGTAGCGGTTTAATAGCTCTTCAGGCAACCATGGCCACCGGGATTTCAGTTGTGCGGACAGGTCGATCTGGTCAGTAAAGTCGCCCCCCGGAAGTACGGCGTTCCGGGTCCAGGCCGGGCCGGTTTCCGGAAAAAACTGGCACAGTTTGTCGGTGGCCGCTTCGGCGAGTTTGCGGTAAGTGGTGATCTTGCCGCCGAATACTGAAATAACCGGCGCGTTTTCATCAGAGGCATCCACCTCGAACGAGTAGTCACGGCTGGCTTTCTGGGCCGGTTGTTGTTCATCGTCCATCAACGGTCGAACGCCGGAATAGGACCAGACCACATCCTTTGTCGTCAATTGATGTTTAAAGTGGGCGTTTACGATGTCGAGGAGATAGTCAGTTTCGTCCCTTGAAATGGTTGCCTTGCGAGGATCGCCTTCATACTCCACATCGGTGGTGCCGATCAATGAAAAGTGATCTTCGTAGGGGATCACGAAGACGATGCGATCGTCCTCATTCTGCAGAATGTAGGCTTCGGTATCCTTGTTCAGGCGCGGCACCACAATATGGCTGCCTTTGACCATGCGGATCATCCGCGGGGCGGGCATGGAGAGTGCGTCGCTGAACAGGCGGCTGACCCAGGGGCCAGAGGCATTGACGATGGCCCGGGCAGAAGCGGTCCGGGTTGTGCCGTTGTTCGTGTTTTCCAGCGTAACGCGCCACTGGTCCTTGCCCCGTTCCGCGCGGACGCACTTGGTCCGGGTGAGTATGGTTGCCCCGCACTCCTGTGCTTTAAGGGCGGTCAGAACCACCAGGCGGGCGTCGTCCACCCATCCGTCCGAGTACTCGAAGCCCCGGGTTATTTCAGGTTTCAGGGGGCTGTCGGCGTCGAATCGGATGGAACGGGAGCCCGGGAGGAGTTCGCGCTTGGCCAGATGGTCATACAGGAAAAGGCCGGTACGAATCATCCAGGCGGGGCGCAAATGCTCCCGGTAGGGGAGGCGAAAGCGCATGGGCCACATGATATGCGGCGAATTCTTCAGCAGTGCTTCACGTTCGGCCAGAGCCTCGCGTACCAGTCTGAATTCGTAGTGCTCAAGGTATCGCAGCCCTCCGTGAATGAGCTTGCTGCTGTTGGAGGACGTGGCGGAGGCGAGATCGTTCATCTCACACAGCAAAACCTTCAGGCCACGACCGGCAGCGTCCATGGCGATGCCCGTGCCATTTACACCGCCGCCCACAATGACGACATCGTAATCTGTCTGTAGTGCTTTCATTATCCGGTCGTTCCCTGGCACATCCACTCGTTGATTCACCTGAGTATAACGCTGTTGACCAACAGTAACGATGCCCCTTGTATCAGGCGACCGCCGTTTTGCGAACGGATTCAAGAAGGCGGTACCAGAGCGGGCGGGGCAACGGGCTCTGGGCGCCGCGCGTGGCGGAATGGATCCTGTCAGGGTTCATGGACCCGAGCACCGGCATCGGTGATCCGGGAAGCTGGTGCAGCCAGGCGATGGCCAGGGCGGTTTCATCCAGTCCGGTTTCCTCGCGCGCTCTGTCGAGCAGATCGGCGGGAATCCGCTCCGCCAGATTGCCGCCACCCAGCGGCGACCAGGCCAGCCAGCGCATCCCGTCAGCAAGGTGAGCTTCCAGTGTGCCATCGAACAGTGGCTCAGTGTGGCCAATGGACAACTGGCTTTGGTTGCACACCAGTGGCAGGCTGGTATTCCGGGCCAGCCATCGCCACTGTTCCGGCAGGTAGTTGGACACACCAATATGGCGTATCTTCCCCGCTGATACGGCATTTTCCAGCACACGGGCGACGTCGTCAGCCTGCAGCAATGGGTCGGGCCGATGGATCAGAAACGTATCAATCTGCTCCACGGACAGTGACGCCAGGGCCTTGTCGATCGCCTTCGCCAGGTATCCGGCTTCTGCCTGGTAATGTTTCACTTGCCAGGATGAGCTGTCCTGACCAGCCGGTACGATACCCGCTTTGGTGATAACGCGAACCTGTTTGGCCAAAGTCGTGTGTGCGCGCAGTGCGTCACCGAACAGCCTCTCACATTCGCCGGCGCCGTAGATGTCGGCGTGGTCGAACACGTTCAGCCCTTCATCCACGCGTGCTGAAACCCAGTCGGCCAGCTTCGCCGGTTGGGTGAGCTCGGGATGATCGTGGAGTCGCATCATTCCCAGAATCAATGGGATATCCGCTGTGAATCCTTCTGTTGGGGCGCTTTGCACGATTACTCCTTACCAAAGGCGATGACGACGCGGTCGTCACCATGGGTTCTTGAAAAAACGTAGGGGTCGGCGCTGAGGCGTTGGTGTTGACCTGCGCCAATGGCCGGATGGCGGGCTCGGAACTGCCCCAGTTTTTTCCAGTGGGACAAGACCGGTGTGGCCTTGCCGTCATCAATGTCGGCCCAGTTCATATCCGAACGGGTTCCCTGATGGCCGTCTGATCCGGTAGGCCCGAAGCGTCGACCGGTCTCATCCCCGTAGAAGATCTGGCTGGTGCCCGGTGTGAAGAGCAGGGCGCTGGCTGCCCGCTTTTGCAAGACGGGGGCGTTGTCGGCAATGCGGCTGAATAACTGGGTATCGTGGGATGAGATGTAGCTCATTACGTTGAACGGCCGGTCGCCATTCAACGTCTTTGCGTAATCGCTGTAGATGGCCTCCATTTGGGGCAGACAGGCGGCACCGTCAAGGGCTTCTTCCTGAAGGTCAAAGTTGATCACCGCATCGAAGCCGGCATCAAAGTAGCTGCTGCGGGTGACGGTGTGGGGGAAGACCTCGGCCACCATCCAGAAATCCTCCGCTGGCAGCGCTTGCCCGGGATTATTGTTGTGATAGGTCGCAAGTGCTCTCTGGGCCTCGGCTTTCAGCTCCCGCCAGGCTTCCGGCTCCACATGTTTGGCGGTATCTACCCGGAAACCGTCAACGCCAAATTCACGCACCCAGTTTGTCAGCCAGGTAATCAGGTAATCCCGGACGGTTGAGTTATCAAGTTGCTTGGCATGGGTGTTTTCCTTGCTCTGGAGGAACAACGGCAGGTCAACCGCCTTACCTGATTCGGTCTTGAAATCAGGTAGAAAAGCCAGGGAGCCGCGTACGGGGTCGATGGCGGCATTCGGCGGTGTGTCATAGTCCCCGATGCCGGCGCGGACCCAGTCCTTGCCCCACCAGTTTCGCCAGTGCGCGTGATCATAGTCGATCAGGGCGTGGTAGGCGTGGAAATCCTCCCAGGATTCTGGTTGCCAGTGCCCCCACTGGTCCGGTAAGTGCTTCTCGAAGCCTTGGCGCAGCCCGCCGAAATTGAAGGTTTGCATATCCTGCAGCGTGGCATAGCCGGGGTGGTTCATGACCACGTCCATGACCACTCGAATACCGCGGGCATGGGCTTCTTCAACCAGGGTGCGGAATTCTTCGCGAGTACCAAAGTTGGCATCCGGACGGGTAAAGTCCAGGGCGTAGTAACCATGGTAACCGTAGTGTTGGAAATCCCCCCGGTCGCCACCACCAACCCAGCCGTGAATCTGCTCAAAGGGTGGGGTGATCCAGATGGCATTAACGCCCAGCTCGTCGAGGTAATCCAGCTTTTCGGTCAGGCCCGCGAAGTCGCCGCCGTGGAAGGTGCCGATTTCGTCCATGCCGTCGGGTTTACGGCCATAGTTCCAGTCATTATCGGTGCGGCCGTTGGCGAAACGATCGGTCACGGTAAAATAAACTGTGGCACCGGCCCAGTTAAAGCTCTGTTCCGGCGCGTTTGCGGCCTCAAGCAGTAACAGGCCTTCAGCTTCACGGGCGGGTGTCAGGGTAACCTCACCCTTCTGCACCTGGACCGTTTCGCCACTGTAGAAATCTCGCACCCAATCGCCGTCGGCAAAAACGTCCCCCACCGAAACGGTCATTTCAGTCTGGGTAGCGGTGCATAGGTGGTCACTGGTTAATGTGGTCGGGTTGTCTGAGGGTGGGGCAACTGGTTCGAGCTGGCCGCCAGCGCAGCCGGCAAGGGAGAGGCATGTCACAAGGCTGGCGGTTAACCTGAGTTTTTTCGGGGATGGTTTCATGCAATGGGCTCCGGTTCCGTTTATTGTTGTGGTACCGCAATCAAACCAGACTTGGAGGGAGGGGGGTAGACGGAATTCACTGCGCCTCACTACTCCCCCGTTCTACGCCTCAGGGAATGAAAACAGGGCTGATGCCAGCAACGGCAAATTGCAACACAGTTCGGTTACTCGCAATAAAAAGATTTGCGTTAAGCCCGTCCGGCCAACCTCGTGCCAAGGCGGACAACAAGAATAAGGCTAGAACAAGCAGAGGAATAACCTGATGAATCGTCGAATTTTTATCCGCAGCACGCTCGCCGCTTCCATTGTTGCAGCAACCTTTGGTCTGTCCGCTCCTGCCCACGCCGAGATCGAGGAAGGTAAGCTTCTGATCTGGATCAACGGCGACAAGGGCTATGATGGCCTGCAGGAAGTGGGTGATTGGTTTACCGAGGAAACCGGCATTCCCGTTGAAGTGGCACACCCGGACAGCGCAACCGACAAGTTCCAGCAGTCTGCCGCTACCGGCAACGGCCCGGATATCTTTATCTGGGCACATGACCGCTTTGGCGAATGGGCCCAGAGCGGCATAATCTCTGAGGTCAAACCGTCGCAGCGGGTCATCGATGACAATTTCGATTTCACCTGGGATGCGGTGACTGTCGACGGCAAGGTGTATGGCTACCCCATGGCGGTCGAATCTATCGGCCTGATCTACAACAAGGATCTGGTGCCCGAGCCGCCGAAGGCATTCGAGGACATTCCCGCCATCCACAAGAAGCTTGCGGAAGATGGCAAGCGCGCCATTTTGTGGGACTACAACAACACTTACTTCACCTGGCCGATGATTGCTGCAGCTGGCGGTTATATCTTCGATCAGAATGGAGACGGTACCTACGATGTAAAAGATACCGGCGTTAACAACGAGGGTGCCCTGAAAGGCGCCAACATGCTGGCCACGTTGATTGAAGAAGACGTAATGCCCCGTGGTGCGGACTACAGCGCCATGGAATCCGGCTTCAACAAGGGCGAAGTTGCCATGATGATCAACGGCCCCTGGGCGTGGGGCAACCTGGAGAAGAGCGGTATCAACTTTGGTGTAACCACGCTGCCGACCGTTGATGGCCAGCCAAGCAAGCCGATGGTGGGTGTCATGGCGGCAACACTGAATTCTGCAAGCCCGAACGAGGACCTGGCCGTTGAGTTCCTGGAGAGCTACGCGCTGTCCGTCAAGGGGCTGAAGATGGTGAACGACGACGTGCCTCTGGGTGCCGTTGCCAACAAGGAATTCATGGACGAGCTGTCGTCTGATCCCAACATCGCGGCCACCTTCGAAAACGCCGAACTGGGTGAGCCCATGCCGAGTGTGCCCGCCATGGGCGCGTTCTGGTCATCCATGGGGCCGGCTCTGCAGAACATCACTTCTGGAAGACAATCCGTTGAGGATGCCCTGAACTCCGCAGCACAGCGCATTACCCGGTAATGCCTCAACCGGAAACGCCGTCAGCCACCGTGCTGACGGGGTTTTCGGATTGTGCTGACCTGTTGTTGAACACCTGCCGCCACCGATTGAGACGACGGCTTTAAACGGGCTGACTACAATGATAACGGAATCCTTGTCCTCCTACGGACCCGAAAGCAGACCTCCAATGATGCGAGCAATTCTTAAGTGGGGCGCCCTGACTGCGATGGTGGGAATGGCGCTCTACCTGATCCTGGCGCTCTATGCCCAGCAGGAATTTGTGTTTGCGATGCTGTTCCTGGTGCTGACGGCATCAGCGATCTTTGTCTTCGTACACAAAAAGCTATATGCCCACCGCTACATCTTTCCTGCTGTAGCCGGCATGGGTGTATTTGTTATTTTTCCGCTGATGTACACCGTAGGTATTGGCTTTACCAACTACAGTGCCAGTAATCTCCTGAGCTTCGAGCAGGTACAGGATAACCTGCTGGACCGGACCTATCAGTCCGGTTCCATCCGCTATGATTACGGCCTTTACGAAACCGATGCCGGTTACGTGATTTACCTGGAAGGTGAGCACCAGGACCTGGTCACAGCACCTCTTGAGCTGGACGGCTCGGAAACAAGCGTGCCTGTCCTGCCTGCTTCAGTGAAGCCGGCAGGAGACCCGTTGGGTATGCGGGATATCATTCAGCTCAGATCGGAGCTGTCGCAACTTGATCTGCTGACTGAAGACGGCCGTGCGCTGAGCATGGCCAGCCTGCGTGCGTTTGCAGCCATCAATGACCAGTTCACATTGCACGACAATGGCAGCATTACCAACAATCAGACGGACGTGACCTACTTTCCGGACCATGACGCCGGCTTTTACCGCAGTGCGGACGGAGAGACCCTGTCGCCGGGGTGGACCGTCAACATCGGTTGGGACAACTATTTGAAGGTCGTTTCCGATCCAACCATTCGCGGGCCGTTTTTCGAAATCTTCGTGTGGACGCTGTCCTTTGCGGTGGCAACGGTGGTGTTTACCCTTGCGCTTGGCCTGCTGTTGGCCAACCTGCTGCAGTGGGACCAGATCCGTGGCAAAGGTTTCTACCGCACCATGCTGATCCTGCCTTATGCCGTGCCGGCATTCATTTCAATTCTGGTGTTCAAGGGCCTGTTTAACCAGAACTTCGGTGAAATTAACCTGGTGCTGGAAGGCCTGTTCGGAATGCGTCCGGACTGGTTCAGCGACCCGGCACTGGCCCGCACGATGATTCTGATCGTGAATACCTGGCTTGGCTATCCCTACATGATGCTGCTCTGTATGGGCCTGTTGCAGGCGATTCCACGGGATCTTTATGAGGCATCCGCGATGGATGGGGCAGGGCCGGTCAACAACCTGTTCAATGTCACTTTGCCGCTGATTATCAAGCCACTGATGCCGCTGTTGATCGCAAGCTTTGCATTCAATTTCAACAACTTCGTCCTGATCGCCCTGTTGACCGGTGGTGCGCCCGATATTATTGGCGCCAGCACACCCGCAGGCACCACAGACCTGCTGGTGAGTTACACCTACCGCATTGCGTTCCAGGATTCCGGACAGAACTTTGGCCTGGCGGCTGCTATTGCCACAGCCATCTTCCTGGTGGTTGGCGCCCTGTCGCTGATCAACCTGAAACTGTCCAAAGTCAAAGTATAAGGAGCTCCCCATGGCGATGGTTCAACCCCGCTCCACCAAATATCGCGTTCTGGCGTCCCATCTCGGGATGCTCGGGTTTATCGTGATCATTCTCTTTCCACTGCTGATGGTGATTTCCATCTCCTTCCGCAGCGGTAACTTTGCGTCCGGCAGCCTGCTGCCGGAGAATCCTTCCCTCGAGCACTGGTATCTCGCCCTTGGTATACCTTATACCGGCGAAGACGGTACGGTGACCCAACCGCCGTTCCCGGTGCTGTTGTGGCTGTGGAACTCCATCAAGATTGCGGTGGTTTCGGCAGTACTGATCCTGGCGCTCTCTACGACCAGCGCCTACGCCTTCGCCCGCATGCGGTTTGCGGGCAAGGGCTTTGTGCTCAAGTCCATGCTGATCTTCCAGATGTTTCCGCCGGTGTTGTCCCTGGTGGCGCTGTATGCCCTGTTTGACAAAATAGGCAATCACGTCAGCTGGTTGGGGCTGAATACCCATGGGGCGGTGATCGTTGCTTCCCTGGGGGGTATGGCGCTGCATATCTGGACCATCAAGGGCTACTTCGACTCTATCGATCGCTCCCTGGAGGAGGCGGCCATTGTGGATGGGGCGACCACCTGGCAGGCGTTCCGTTACATACTGCTGCCGCTGTCCGTGCCGATCCTGGTGGTGGTGTTCATTCTGGCGTTTATCATGACCATCATGGAGTACCCAATGGCGTCGGTGCTGCTGGTTGATACCGACAAGCTGACGCTGGCGGTGGGTGCGCAGCAGTATCTCTATGAGCAGAACTATTTGTGGGGCGATTTCGCAGCGGCGGCGGTGCTCTCTGGTCTGCCTATTACTGTGATATTCCTCTATTGCCAGAAATGGATTGTAGGCGGTCTGACCGCCGGTGGCGTCAAGGGTTGATGCCGTTGCTCTCCCGGCTTCACTGAAGTCTCTCTCCCAGGCCATGACGGAAGATCCCGCATGGCCTTTCCGCGATCCCTGCGTTTTCCAGAGTGAACTTTCGCGACCCGGTCAGGCTGAATCCCCCCTGCTGGCCGGGCTTTTTTACGGCCAAAAAAAGGGGGCTGTTGCAGCCCCCTGGAATGGTGTCAGTAAGGTTTAGAAATCTATGCAGGGTTCTTGGAAAAGGCGGGGGCAGGCACTGCCATCCTGACGGAACAGGTGGCACTTGTTTGCATTCATGCCGAGCGTCACCGGCGTTCCTTCCTGCACCGGGTTGCCGCCATCAGTCCGCATGGTAATGACGCCTTCCACGTTATTCATGACCAGATGCACCAGCGTCTGATACCCAAGGCGCTCGACCACGTGAACCTCTCCCTCCAGGTACATGTCGGCCTCCTGGTTTTCGCTCAGGTGTTCCGGGCGGATACCCAGGGTAACGGTTTCGCCCTCGGTGAGCTCCGAACCGTTTACCGGCAGTTCCAGGCGATGGTTGCCCGGCAATACCACGGTCGCTGACTGGCTGCTCGCAGATGCCACCGTGCAGTCGATGAAGTTCATCTTGGGTGAGCCGATAAACCCGGCAACAAAACGTGTTGCCGGGTAGTGGTACAGCTCCATGGGCCTGCCAACCTGGGCGATGGCGCCGTTGTCCAGGGCAACGATCTTGTCGGCCATGGTCATGGCCTCCACCTGATCGTGAGTTACGTAGATCATGGTCGCGTCCAGACGCTTGTGCAGTCGGGAAATCTCAATGCGCATCTGAACACGCAACGATGCATCAAGATTGGACAGCGGCTCATCGAACAGGAATACCGCTGGCTCCCGAACAATGGTACGGCCAATGGCAACGCGCTGGCGTTGGCCGCCGGACAGATCCTTGGGTCTGCGTTCAAGCAGCTTATCCAGCTGTAGCAGATTCGCCGCATCCTGGACGCGGCGTTTGATTTCGGTCTTGTTGGTCTTGGCGAGCTTCAGGCCAAAGGCCATGTTCTCTGCCACGTCCATATGCGGGTACAGGGCATAGGACTGGAATACCATGCCCACTTCCCGTTCTTTGGGAGGAAGGTAGTTTACCCGGTCGTTGCCGATGTACATGTCGCCTGACGTAATGTCTTCCAATCCTGCGACCATTCGCAACAGAGTGGATTTGCCGCAGCCCGAGGGGCCAACAAAGACCACGAATTCACCGTCTTCGATATCCAGGTTTACATTGCGTGTGACTTGGATGTCATCATAACTTTTGCAGATGTTGCGTAAGGTTACGCTGGCCATAACTAGCCTCTTCTTGTTTGATCTGTGTAATGCTATCTCAGCCCCGGGCGATGTCCACGCCCCAGGCCCCAAGTTGCAGCTGCTGCCCACGCCACTGGCCACCGACAAAATCCGGGGTTCCTGCCACCTGGGTAGTTCCTGACGGGAGGTGGATTGTCACCGGATTGTGGCTGAGGTTCAGGGCAATAAACAGGGTTTCATCTTCATAGCTACGTGAATACAGCAGGGTGTCCTTGGGCGACTCATGGAATTTGATGTCGCCTTTGAGCAGGACCGGTTGGTTTCGTCGCCACCCCAGGAAGGAGCGGTAAGCCTCGAGCACTGATTGCTCATCTTCATCCTGAAGGGCGACAGCCGCGCCGTAATGATTTTCATAAACCGGTAACCAGGGTTGTGCATCGGAGAATCCGCCGTGGGATTTCTGATCGTGCCAGAGCATTGGTGCACGGCAACCGTCCCGACCTTTGTACTCCGGCCAGAAATTGATTCCGTAAGGATCGACCAGGTCCTCGTAGGCCAGGTCGGCCTCGGGCAATCCCAGCTCCTCTCCCTGATAAATGCATACACTGCCACGGAGAGTCAGCAGCATGGCCATGTAAGCCTTGAGCTGTTGATCGGTTCTGGCCTCCCAGCGGGTGGCGACCCGGGTCACATCATGGTTGCCGATCGCCCAGCAGGGCCATCCGTCGGTGAGCTTGTCTTCTATGGTGGCGACTGTAGTTCTGAAAAATTCCGCGCCGTGTTGCTCGGTCAGCAAGTCGAACGAGTAGGCCATGTGGAGCTTGTCACCGTCACTGGTGTAGTCCGCCATGGTCTGTAGCGAATGGTCGTCTCCGATTTCGCCGACGGTGGTTGTGCCTGGGTATTGGTCGAGTAACGCACGCAGTCGCCTGAGGAAACCCAGGTTTTCCGGTTGGGTCTTGTCGTATTTGTGGAACTGATACGCGTATGGGTTCTCCTGGCGAACGCCAATGGAGCCTTCCGCGACGGATGTGCTGGGCGGATTGTCCCTCAACTTGCTGTCATGGAAACAGAAATTGATAGCGTCAAGGCGGAATCCGTCCACGCCACGGTCGAGCCAGAACTTCACATCCGACAGCACCTGATCCTGAACTTCCGGGTTGTGGAAGTTCAGGTCGGGCTGGCTGGCCAGGAAGTTGTGCAAATAATACTGTTTGCGGCGACTGTCCCACGCCCAGGCAGGCCCGCCAAAAACGGACAACCAGTTGTTTGGTTCCGTGCCGTCGTCTTTCGGGTCAGCCCATACATACCAGTCAGCTTTGGGATTGTTCCGGCTGGCACGACTTTCCACAAACCACGGATGTTGATCGGAAGAATGACTGAGCACCTGATCGATCATGATCTTCAGGCCACGTTTGTGGGCCTCGGCAATCAGAGTATCGAAATCTTCCAGGGTGCCGAAGATTGGGTCGACGTTACGGTAATCGGCCACGTCGTAGCCGAAGTCTTTCATTGGTGATGTGAAGAACGGTGACAGCCAGATCCCATCCACATTCAGGCTGGCGATATAGTCCAGCTTGGCAGTGACACCGGGCAGATCGCCGATACCATCACCGTTCGAGTCATAGAAGCTGCGTGGATACACTTGATAGATGACGGCGCCGCGCCACCAGTCCGGGTTTCTGATCATTTTTCCTCACTTACACCCTGATGGTGAATTTATTATTTACTCCGTATTCGTTCCATAGTGCGTTGAGGCTGACAAGCGTTCATCCTCCTGTCCGACTTTTTGTTGGCGTAGGAGGGGGGAGGAGGGGGGCGTAGGAGGGGGGAGGCCGACCGGACACCGTGAATTGTCCGGTCGGTTCCGGGCAGCTTAAGCTGCCGGTTTCCGTCCAGCGAAGGTGGCCAGCAATACGCTGGCAACCGCTGAGCACAGCAGTGCGCCAAGGAAAGGGGGCAGGGTTGGAATGGCACCGGGGAAACTGGCTGCCACCAGACCCGAGAGCAGGTTTCCACCGTCTATCCAGCCGGGCAGGATGGCGCCGATGAGTCCGGCCAGTCCTCCACCGACAGCTGCGGTTGTCGACATTTTCTTCCACAGCCCCATGAGTACCGGGATTACGGCGGTTGCACACAGTAAGTCGGCGATCAGAAACAGCCGGAGGACGGAGATACCCTGCAGTGCCACCAGTACCACGGGAATCATGAGCAACACTGTAATCCAGCGCGCGGAGGTCAGAGACAACCCTTTCTTCTCGGTAACGGCCAGCGAGGCCAGGGCATTCTGCAGGGTATCTACGGACGAAGCGACCAGGGTCAGCGCTAGTACCAGAGCCGGGATGGTCAACCAGGCCGGTGCACCCGACAGCATGGCAAAGAATGGAATGGGGGGTGAGCCAAGGTCGGTGCCGCTCATAGCCGCTGCGATCCCCAGTGATCCGACCACAACCACTACGGCAATGGTGATGATACCGCCAAAGAACGCGCCGCGCTGGAGGGAAGAGGTATCGCGGGCAGACCAGAGACGCTGCCAATACCCTTGATGAAAAAGGTTGGCGGCGGTCACCGCGATGACAAGGGTCAGCGCCACGCCGAGTGCGCTGACCACTGGAACTGACGCCGGAGATTCCATGCTGACTTCCGGCAGCCTGTCTGCTGCCACCATGCCCACGATACCAAGCAGGGCAATGAGCAGAAATGCCTGCCACTGATCGGTAACAATGCTTGCTCGTAAGCCTCCCCAGGCGGTATAGATCAGTGTGGCGACGGCCACGCCGACAACAGCAACGTTTCCATTGACCTCAGACAGGAGAGAGGTGATGGCGCCGATGGCCGTCAACTCCGCGGTCAGGAAACAGAGCATGTACAGAACGGATATCAGCGATACATAGCGACGAACGGTCTGGCCGTAACAGGCCTCGGCGAACTCGCCGATACTGCGGCCCTGAGGCAGGAAGCGCCGGATCGCCGGACCACAAAAGGCAAATACGATAAACGGCAGCGCGGCCCCCAATGCGTAGCCGGCCAACGCCACGGGGCCGACCAGGGCGCCGACCTCGGGGGGGGCGAAAAGTATCCAGCCGCCCATGCCTGAGGCCAGAAAGCTGAAGCCCAGGGCCCGTGCGCCCTGCGAGTTCCTGGCAGTGACAAAGTCATCAAGACCACCATCCGCCAGTCTTGCCCGAACCCCGAGCCAGGTGAACAGAACGAGGGCAGCGGCTATTGCCGCTGCGGTTGTGTATAGCATTCGATTTGCTCCGCCGAAATGATGGGCGAGATAGTGCCATATCTGTGGCGGCTCAGCGAGACCGAGGCTGGGGGGACGGGGATTTTACTTCGGTTGCAACTTTGACAATCATTCTCTCAGGGTTCAGCTTATCATTTAGGTCTATGGCTCAATGATATAATTGGCTAATAGCCACGGAGGTTTGCCATGACTAACCGACAATCAGAACTTGAATCCCTGCGGGCCGATCTCAAGGCCCGCCTTTCCCGTTTCGAGGCTCACCAGCACCGTGAGGATGGCGCCCTGGAAAAGGATTTTGAAGAACAGGCGGTGCAGACCCAGAACGACGAAGTGGTGGACTCTCTGGAAACAGAAACTCGCTCCGAGCTCCGTCAGATCGAGCACGCACTTGAGCGTATCCGGCAAGGCGTGGGGGATGAGTGCGAATCCTGTGGCGAAGAGATTGACCCGCGCAGGCTTCAGGTCCTGCCTTATACTACTGTTTGTGTGGAGTGTGCCGACAGCTGACTTTACCTTCAGGATAATACGGGTCACCGAGTCTTCAGAACAACGATCAACCCTTTCGCAGGGATAGGCGCATGGTAAATCAGCCGGTTTTCCAGACCCGTGGGCTGACCAAGGTTTACGACCAGGGAGAGATTCAGATCCACGCCCTTCAGGGCGTGGATCTCGATTTGTACGCCGGTGAACTGGTGGTGATGCTCGGTGCTTCCGGATCGGGAAAATCCACGCTGCTGAATATCCTGGGCGGCCTGGATGTGCCCAGTGCGGGTACTGTTTATTATCGCGATGAACGCCTGGACGGTGCTCGGGAAAAGGATCTGACCCGTTACAGACGGGATTTCGTCGGCTTTGTATTCCAGTTCTACAATCTCATTCCCAGCCTGACTGCACGTGAAAATGTAGCGGCAGTGACCGAGATTTCGCGCCACCCCATGGAGCCGGATCAGGCGCTGGCGATGGTCGGCCTCGAAGGAAGAATGGACCATTTTCCTGCTCAGCTATCCGGTGGTGAGCAGCAGCGTGTCGCGATAGCCCGGGCCATTGCAAAGCGTCCAGAGGTGCTGCTGTGTGATGAGCCGACCGGTGCACTGGATTCCGCGACCGGTATCCGGGTTCTTGAGGCGCTGGAAAAAGCCAACCGGGAGACCGGGACGACGACAGTAGTCATTACCCACAACGCCGCAATTGCCAAAATGGCGGATCGGGTGATTACCTTGTCCGATGGCAGGATCAGTGGCGAGTACCGTAACGGATCGCGGCAGGATCCACGGTCGCTGAGCTGGTGAGAATATGAGCGGCCACACACTTCGAACGAAGCTCCTGAGAGAACTGTGGCACCTGAAGGGGCAGGTACTTGCTATTGCTCTGGTGATTGGCGGTGGCGTCGCCGTATGTCTGATGTCACTGGTTAATTATTCGTCCCTGAACGTCACCCGGGGCGACTACTATGCTGAGCACCGGTTTGCGGATGTCTTCGCATCTCTCAAGCGGGCGCCCAATCACGTAAAGCAGCAGGTTGCCCGGATTCCTGGTGTGTACAGCGTTGGCGCCCGAGTGGAAGGCGCGGCCAAGCTTGATATTGCTGGATTCGATGAGCCGGTTTCGGCCCGGCTCATTTCGTTACCCGATACCGGTATGCCCGCCGTGAACCGGCTTTTTTTGCGACTTGGCCGATTGCCAGAGTCCGGACGCAGCAATGAAGTTGTGGTTATAGGCAGCTTTGCCGATGCCCACGATCTGGTTCCGGGCGATACCCTTTCTGCCATTATCAACGGCCGGCGTCAGCAGATGACTGTGGTGGGTGTTGCGGAGTCACCCGAGTTTGTCTACATCATTCCACCGGGCGCGATGCTGCCTGATTATGAGCGATACGGAGTCCTCTGGTTACCCCGGAAAGCGCTTGCGGCCGCGATGGATATGAGGGGGGCTTTCAACAGCCTGGTCCTGCAAACTGAGGAGGATGCCCCGGTGGCCGGTGTCATCGACCAATTGGATCGACTATTGGCGAGATACGGTGGTACTGGTGCATACGGTCGGTCGGAGCAGTTCTCCCAACGTTTCCTGAACGATGAATTGAATCAGTTGAAGACCATGGCGACGGTGTTTCCACTGATTTTCATGTCCGTGGCCATGTTTCTGCTAAACGTTGTGATCTCAAGGCTGATCAGTACTCAGCGGGACATCATCGCAGTGTTAAAAGCGTTCGGGTATAGCAATAGACAGGTTGGGTGGCACTACAGCCAGATGGTGTTGGTTATTGCCGGCGTTGGTCTTCTACTGGGGACAGGAGCTGGTTTATGGTTGGGGCGCGCTCTGGGCGAACTGTATATGGAGTTCTATCGGTTCCCGAGCCTGCTGTTCAGTATCAATCCCTGGTGGCTGATTTTCCTCGCAGTCATAACCTTGCTGGTCGCTTGGCTTGGAGGCTGGCGTGCAATACGTGCCGCTGCCACTTTGCCCCCGGCGGAAGCCATGCAGCCGGAAAGTCCCGGCCGGTTTAAAGTGGGGACTTTTGAACGGGCCCTGGGGGGGCTCAGGTTCAGCCAGCCCTCCAGGATGATCCTTCGTCAGTTTCTGCGCAGGCCCATCCGCACGCTATTATCAGTCATCGGTATTGCGATGTCGGCGGCCATCGTTATGGTTGGTAATTTTCAGTTCGACTCCGTTGGATTGATGGTGCATACCCAGTTCGCCCGGGTACAGCAACAGGACATATCCGTCAGCTTTGTTGATCCGGTTAACCAGGCCGCGCTGTACGGCCTCGCACGGCAGCCCGGAGTTTTTTACGCCGAGGGCCGGCGATTGGTATCCGCGCGCCTGGTTAACGGTCACCGGGAATGGCGGACAGCGCTCACCGGCATCCCCGTCGATGCGAGGGTTCAGTTTGTGATCGATCAAAACCTGAACTCGGTTCCGCTGCCACCCGCAGGCCTGTTGTTGACTGATTTTCTGGCTGTTGAGCTGGACGTAAAACCGGGTGACACGCTGACTATTGAAGTGCTGGAAGGGGATCGGCGCAGGCTGGAGATTCCGGTGGCTGGCATTACCAGCGAATTTCTGGGTGTCGGTGCCTATATGAGGCTTTCTGCGCTTAACCGCAGCCTCGGTGACGGGGCTTTGATCAATCAGGCGCTGTTAAATATCGAGGATGAGAAAGCCCCCGGTCTTTACAGGCAGCTCCGGGAAACGCCAGGCGTGCTTGGCATCGGAATCCGACAGGCCATGCTGGACAGTTTTTTTGACACTCTGGCACGGAATTTCCTGACGTTCACGCTGGTAAACAGCATCCTTGGGGGCATTATCGCGTTCGGTGTGATCTATAACACCATACGCATCTCCCTGGCGGAGAAGGGGCGTGAACTGGCAAGCCTGCGCGTGCTGGGTTATACCCACAACGAGGTGTCTCATATCCTTTTGGGTGAGCTCGCATTGTTGTTGATATTGGGGGTGCCCCTGGGCTGGGTAATCGGTCATGGTTTGGGTGAACTGATTGTGGCCGCAATGCAGACGGAACTCTATCGCGTCCCTCTACTGATTACGCCTCAAACGTTGGGGATCTCAGCTGCCGTTGTCGTTGTGTCTGCGCTGGGTTCCGGATTCATCGCCTGGTGGAGGCTACGGGGGCTGGATCTGGTGGCGGTGCTGAAAACTCGGGAATAGGTCTGTTTGGCAAGGGGTAAATGATGGTGAAGAAAAAAGGGGGCTCCGGAAAATATGTGTTCTGGGGCTTGATGGGATTGTTGGCGCTGTCATCGGTAGTGCTTGCACTGCGCCCTGATCCGGTCTGGGTCGACCTTGCCAGGGCTGAGAGAGGTGCGCTGGTCGTGACCATCAAGGAGGAGGGAAAAACCCGGGTCAGAGATCGATACGTAGTATCTTCACCTGTCGCGGGCTATCTCCATCGGGTGGAGCTGGAAGTCGGTGACGCTGTGATCCCCGGAGAATTGCTTACGGAGGTGGAACCTATGCCAGCCAGCGTTCTCGATGCCCGCAGCCGGGCGGAAGCGCAGGCACGGGTGGCAGCAGCAAATTCAGCTCTTAATTCGGCAAGGCAGAAAGTGGCTGCAGCAAAGGCGGACGCGCAGTTGGCTCAGAGGGAGTACGAACGGCTGCAGTCCTTGAAAGACTCTGACTTTGTCTCAACCGAGAGGGTCCAGCAGGCAGAACTGGCAGCGGTCCGATCTGCCGCCATTCTGCGGTCTGCCAAATTCGACGAAGAGGTGGTCGCTCACGAGCTGGAAGTGGCCCGCACTCGCCTCGACGTTTCTGCCGCCCGTTCGGCGGGTGAAGTCCCGGTGGAAAGGGTGGCGGTCCGTGCTCCCGTAAACGGTGCTGTCTTGAGGGTTTTGCGCAAGAGTGAAGGGGTGGTTCAGGCCGGCGATGCCATAGTTGAGGTCGGCGATCCCGGTGCTCTCGAAGTGGTGGTCGATGTGCTCAGTTTTGATGCAGTGCGATTGCAGCCGGGCGGTCGGGTACGGCTGGATGGATGGGGTGGGCCGGAGCTGGAGGCTGTCGTCAGACGGATTGAGCCGGTCGGGTTCGTGGACATCTCGGCATTGGGGGTGGAAGAGCAGCGTGTTCAGGTGGTGGCTGACATTGTTAGCGCAAGGGAAGAGTGGCAGGAGCTTGGTGATGGCTATCGGGTGGATGCTTCATTTCTGCTATGGCAATCCGACGATGTGCTGCATATTCCTGCCTCCGCGGTGTTTCGCCGAGATGGTAAGCCCCTTGTATTTCGCGTGGTTGAGGGTGTCGCACGCATAACGCCAATTACGACGGGTGAGAGTAACGGGTTATTGACCGTTGTAGAGAGTGGAGTTGACGAGGGAGACCAATTGGTCAGGCACCCCGACCGGCAACTGAGAGATGGGGTCCGGGTCAGAGCTCGCTAGCAAGCATCATTTTGGCGGTCAGAATCAGAATTTTGTTCCCCGGGAGTACTGTGTCTGACTGTCCTGTCGCAAAAAACCGATAATGTGTTGAAGGAGTCCTGTCCATGCCTGCTGTAGCGGAGGCTAAAAAACAAAACGAAGGCTTACCGAAAAGTCGGCTGATTGGCTTGTTTCTGGGGCCGTTACTTCTGGTGCTGACACTTTTACTGCCGGCCCCGGAGGGGATGAACAACACTGCCTGGGCTGCAGCCGGATTGATGTTGCTCATGGCGACCTGGTGGTCCACCGAAGCCATTCCCATCCCTGCCACGGCACTGCTGCCGATCGTATTGGTGCCGGCGTTGGGGTTGGGCTCGGTTAAGGAAGCCACCGCGCCTTACGCCAACCCGATTATCTTCCTGTTCCTGGGGGGCTTTACACTGGGTCTGGCCATGCAACGCTGGAACCTGCACCGGCGGATCGCGTTGCTGACCCTGCGTTCCGTGGGGGAAAAACCCAAGCGCCAGATTGCCGGGTTCATGATTGCCACGGCGTTTCTCAGTATGTGGGTCAGCAATACCGCGACATCCATCATGATGCTGCCCATTGGTTTGTCGGTGATTGCCATGATGGGAAGCTCAGAGCCCGAGGCGCAGCGCCGGTATGCGACGGCGCTACTACTGGCGATTGCGTACTCCGCAAGTATTGGTGGCATTGCCACCCTCATCGGTACCCCGCCCAATGCGCTTTTGGCTGCCTATCTCAGTGAGAATCAGGGCGTGTCCATCGGATTTGCCCAGTGGATGTTGATCGGTGTTCCGGTCACATTGTTGATGCTGCTACTGACCTGGTGGTGGCTGACCCGGAGGGATTTCGGCCTTACCAGTCAGGGCGACAGCGGCGCTATGATTGGTGACGAACTGGCGGCTCTGGGCTCACTGCAGAAAGGGGAGAAGTTAGTGGCAACGGTTTTCTTACTCACCGCCGCCGCATGGATCTTTCGGCCATTGTTGTCGGATGGCCTGATGCCGTGGCTCAGTGATACCGGTATTGCGATTTCGGCAGCGGTGGCCCTGTTCTTGATCCCCGTAAATGCTAAAGAGCGGGTATTCGTGATGGACTGGGAAACCGCCCAGAACATTCCATGGGGTGTGTTACTGCTGTTCGGGGGTGGCCTGGCGATGGCTGGAGTCATCAGCAGTTCCGGATTGGCCGAATGGATTGCCGAGAGCCTGAGCATCGCCGGCCACCTGCCTGTCATTGTCATGATTGTCCTGGTTGCCGCTGTCATCATTTTCCTGACGGAAGTAACCAGCAATACCGCTACGGCGGCCGCCTTTCTGCCGTTACTTGGGGCATTGGCAATGTCTCAGGACCTGTCGCCCCTGCTGCTGACGGTGCCAGCGGCCATTGCCGCGAGCTGCGCCTTCATGATGCCGGTGGCCACACCACCCAATGCCATTGTATTCTCCAGTGGTCACATGAAGATTCAGGACATGATCCACGCGGGATTTGCGCTCAACCTCTTGGGCGTTGTGGTGGTGACGCTGACCAGCTACCTGTTGCTCGGGCTGGTGTTCAGCCTGTAATGCTTACTCGCCCTGGATTTTGCTCAAAAGGTCCTTGGCCAGTTCAATGGCTTCCGCACGGTGGCTGATATTCTGTTTCTGGTACAGGCTGCGAATATGGGTCTTCACCGTCGTGGAGGCCACCTTCAGATGTTCCGCGATCTGGTCGTTGGACAGACCGGCATGAATCAGGCTCAGGATCTGCCACTCCCGGCGGGTGAGGGGGGATGTTCGGATCAGTTCCGGCACATCCGGACGATCAATGATGTCCTGAATAATGGCTTCATCCAGCGATATACGAATCGCACGGCTGAAATCCCGCTGTTGCTGGGCTAACTGAATCAATCGTTCGGCGCGCTGCAACTCCATGCCATCAATGGCTTCTTCATTGATCAGTGCTTTCAGGATAACAATCAGCACCTTGCCCATGCGCAGAAAACTGCCTACTGCCCCGGTGGTGCTTGCCAGGGTCAGCGCTGATTTCATGTGGACCAGAGCCTGATCCCGATTTTCCATTTGCCAGAAAAGATAGGCGAGGGCAATGTGGTTGCGATTGAGGTCAGTCTTCAGGCCGATCCTCTCCGCCACTTCTGTCAGTGATTCCAATAATGGCAGGGCGAGTTCATATTGCCCGAGACTCACTAATGCCCGTGCCCGGTTGCGACCGTTGCACTGGTGGAAATGGTTGGTGGCCGATGCCGGATCACAGGGCGGCGCAATGGTCAGCCAGCGCTGAATGGAATCGTGGTCACGAACGGCATCCCAATACGTCAGCATGGTGGCATGGGCATTGGCGACCCAATCCAGGTGATAGTCTCCGGCTGCCAGCATTTTCTGGATCCGGCTGATGTAGTCGGCGCACAGGCTTTGCCGGCCACGGGCATGGGCGACCTTGGCCAGGGATGTGTGGCTCTGGACATACCAGCGCTCGCCCTGTGCTTCCAGAATCTCGATGCCCTGCAATGCACAGCGCTCAGCGCTCTCCAGATGATGCCATTCCCACATGATCTGGCTGCGGATACGGAACAGGAACTCGAGAATGGGCAGGTGATTGAGATGGTTCTCTTCGGCATACTGGAACGCGCGTTCCTGGATATTGTAGGCCTTTTGCAGTAACCCCATGGCCACGCTGATTTCGGATTGCTGACACAGAGCCCAGAGTACGTTCTGATGCGCGTGGTGAGTGCGAGCCAGGTGTTCGGTATCCTGCATCCGCGCCAGCGCTTCGCCAAGTTGTCCTTGCACGAACAGGGCCTCACCGATCACGGACGCCGCCGCAACCCGGGAAGTTGGCAGGAAGCGGGCGTCCTGGTTTATGGCCTCTGTTGCCAGCACAAGGGCGCGTTCATGGTCCCCGTAGTTCATGGCGACCTGGGCCCGAATGGCACTGAATTCCCCTTCGATCGCACGTTGGGTGTCGTCATTCATGGAAGCCTGTAGCCGGGCTTCCGCCGCTGACAGCCAGTTTTCCACCTCATCAAACTTGTATTGGCCCTGGGCAACCCAGGCCCGCAACAGTGTCAGTGTGGGGGCCTGCGCAATGACGTCCTGGGGCAGGGTGTCGAGGCAGCGCTGGAGCAGGGTGAACTGTCCCTCGGTGAAGAATTTACGGCCGTGGGCAGTCAGGACCCGGGTTATACGGTCCACATCTTTCGCCGCAATGGCGTGTTTTGCAGCTTCCTCCGCATGGTCCAGTTCGAGCCACGCATCGACGGCGCGTTGGTGAAGTTCCTGCTGGTTTTCCTGAGTGGTACAGCTGAGCAGGTGGCGCAAGTACACCGAAAAAAGCGGATGGTAACGGAACCAGAGAGCTGAATTGTCAACAGGGGTGATAAACAGCCCCATGCCCAGAAGACTGCTGAGCAGCGCCTGGCCATCGCTGTCATTCATCACCCGCATCACCATGGCAGCATTGAAGCGATCGAGGATGCTGGTTCGCAACAGGAAGGTCCGTTGCTGCTCGGTCAGCCCCTGACCAAGCAGTTCGTCAAAGTAATCGAATATATACTGGTTGCCATGGGCCAGTTGGTCTACGAAGTCACTGAACTCTATGCTGGTGGCCGCTGACGCGGACAGCAGTTGAAACGCCGATATCCATCCTTCAGAACGCCTCACCGCCCGCTCAATGCTTTCCCGGGAAACCTCGAAGGGCAACCGGCTCTCGAAATACCGTTGTGCTTCGTCAGCGCCGAACGCCAGGTCGCGAGTGGTTATTTCACTCATCCGTCCCTGCATGCGCAGCTGCGCCACGCCCACCGGTGGCAAGGTACGGCTGATCAACACCAGAGTCAGGTAGGCGGGAATATGGCGAATCAGGAAGCGGAGGCTGTCATGGATGTCCTGATTGGTGATCAGGTGATAATCATCAAGGACAACATAAAGCGGTTCGTCTTCCTGTGGTAGCTCAGCCAGCAGATCGGTCAGAAACGATTCCAGACTGGAGTAGCCATCGTTCTGTAGCGTTTCCAGAGTGCCGATGCAGCTGCCCGGCGCCTGTACCTCAAGCGCCTGGGCCAGGTAGCCCGCAAACCGGGCGGGGTCATTGTCACCGCTCTCGAGCCGATACCAGGCCGCCCGGGCTTCCAATGCCTGGAGACGGTCGGCCATGGTTGTGGTTTTGCCGTAGCCGGCTGGGGCGTGCACCAGGAGCAGGTTTACGGGGGGCAGTCCATGCAGCAGGTCATTGAATTTCTCCCTTGGGAGGAGTGTCGTTGGTGGCTGGGGGGGCTGATTTTTCGCAGCAATAAATGTCAGGCGACCCGGGCTAAGTGTTGTTGTCATCAGGATCTTCAAATTGGGTTACAGGCAAATTCAATAGGTGTGATACCCGCTTTAGGTCTCGCCGTCAACTCTGCTCCATTATGCGGCGATGCCTTGAACCAGTTCTCAAAACCCTGCTCTACGGCCTCTTCTGCAGCGATAGATTTGAGGCACAGTTATCTTTAAGGCCCGGGCCTTTTCGGTATCTTACCGTAACAACATGTAACACAAGAATGCGTGCGAAATACCGTGATTTATAACAACAGGGACTTCTTCTGACATGCTGCTGGTGCTCGCCGGATCCATCCTTACTTTCACCATGGTGCAGGAAGCCACTGTGGTGGAGCCGTTTGACAAGGGAGCGATAGTCATCGAACAGGATGTCGACAGCAGCCCGGTCGAGCTGCGCTCGGATGTGCGGGTCGAACCTCTGGTGGAGCAGAAATTTCGCAACATAGTTCGCCAGGCTTATGACTACAGTTGCGGCAGCGCTGCACTGACCACTGTGCTGAATTTCTATCTGGGGCGGACGCTGAATGAGCGACAGGTAATGGAGGGCCTGCTTCATTACGGGGAAAGCGAACGAATCGTTCAGCGCCGTGCGTTTTCCATGCTGGACATGAAACGCCTGGTGACAGCCCTGGGCTATCCCTCCGGAGGATTCAAGGCCAGCATTGACGATCTGATCGACCTGGATCACCCCGCCATCGTTCCGATTCATCACGCCGGTTTCAAGCACTTTGTTGTGCTCCGAACCATCCGGGACGACCGGGTTTATCTCGCTGATCCGGCGGTGGGGAATATTTCCTTCACCCTGGCCCAGTTCGAGGAAAAGTGGGACGACAACGTGTTGTTCATCGTGTTTCCGGGCAGTGACCAGCCTCTGGATTACCTGGAGCTCAAGGAAGAGGACCTGCGTTTTATAGATGACCAGACCATGACCTTGCTGGCGCTTCAGCGAATACCCGAGTTCCAGGAGTCAACCACCAGGCGAATTCAGAATCTGCTTGAACGCCAGAAGAACAACCCGGATGGCAGCGTGGAGAACACGCGTAAGCAGCTTCACTACCGCCGGAATTAATCGCCCGGATCCAATCTCCGGGAATCAGGAATAATAAAATCAGAATTTAGGGAGTCAGGATGAATCGTTGGTTTGCGCGAGGTTTTATCCTTTGTTCAATAGCTGCCCTTGTACCCGGGGGCGCTGTAGCACAGGAAGGGAATGTCGACCAGGCGCGGGAAGCCCTGGCGAAACAGGAAGGTGATGAGGATTCCACCCGTCAACTTGAAGAGGTCTTCCAGGCATCCGAGAAAAACTATTCCCTACAGAAAGAAGGCTCCCATGCCCTGAATTATTCGTTTGATTACAGTTACACCGCCGACCAGCGGCTGGATCTGGCAATTACCAACGGTTCGGTTCGCAATCTGGATGTAGTGCCTTCGGCCACTCACAGCTTTACCAATGCCTTTTCCTACGACTATGGCCTTCTGGATAACCTGACAGTGGGTACACGGGTCCCACTGGTGGTGAAGTATGACACTCAGGATGAGCTAAACGTTTACGATTTTGGAGATATCTCTTTTACCGCCCGCTGGCAGCCGTTTGCCTACGTGCCCGGCAAGATGTCCACCACATTGTTTGGCACGCTCTCATCCAAGACAGGGGTTAGCCCCTACGAGATCGACATCAACGAGCAACTCTCCACTGGCAGTGGATACTATTCGATTGGCGGTGGCGCGAGCCTGTCCAAGGTGCTCGATCCGGTCGTGGTGTTTGGCTCACTCAGCGCCACCTATAACGTGCCCGAGTCCGGCCTGCAGCAAGTCCGGGGGGCTAGGTTGTTGGAGAAGGTAGAGCCGGGTTTCAGCCTGTCAGGCTCCGCCGGATTTGCCTACTCATTGTCCTACGACATTTCCCTCAGTGTTTCCGCGCAACTCAGCTACAGCGATGAGACGATCCTCAGTTTCACCAATGGTGACCAGGCCGTCGCTCAGGACCAGATGACCGGTTTTCTCAGCTTCTCACTGGGCACCCGTGTCAGTGATACCACCATCGTGAATACCAGCCTTGGTATTGGCCTTACTGAGGATGCCCCGGACTTTTCTCTGGGGGTGTCCCTGCCCATTAATTTCTCCGGCCTCAAAGAGTGATCGAAGTCGCTGACGTTTTACGGGAAGGGAAGACTCCATGGGAATGACCAGCCACAACAGGAAGATTCTCGGCGCAGTGATCGCCGCGACGGTCTCGTGTGGTGCCGAGGCCCAGCTCGCGCAGAATCTGACGATTCACCCCAAGGCCCTGGCGCTGGGGAATGCGGTGACGGCAGATCCGCCCGGCATCATGGCGATTCATTATAATCCGGCGGGACTGACCAAGCTGGAAGGCCGCCAGCTTGAAGTAAACCTGATGAGCGTTTATCTCGATGTCGACGCCGATTTTCATGCCCCGGAAGGCTATGAAATATTCGGTATTGATGGTCTGGAGACCGACCCGCTCACGGGCGAACAACGGGATCCGGTAGCCAATAGCCACAGTCACACCAACAATGTGGCGCTTTACCTGCCGGGGTATGGCATCTTGCGTGCCCCTCCGGGGCCGGCGATCGCACCGTCGGCCGGCATCAGCATTAACCCGCCGGGGTCAAAACTGACCTTCGGTAATGCCTTCTATCTGCCGCTGGCGGCAGGCTTTTATCGCGACAAGGACGATCCGGGGCGCTACCAGCCCCAGGCGACGGCCCTGCAAAGGACGACTTACCTGGCCCCCACCGTTGGATATGAAATCAATGACGAGTGGTCCGTGGGCGCCGGGATACACCTCTCTCATATGGGCATCGCTGCAGATCAATACATGCGAGCGCCCAATATGCTGCTGGGCGTTGCCGAAGTGCTCCAGGACGCCTTTAACTGCGAAAGCGGTGATGAGCCATTACAGCCATGGCTGGCGTTATGTGGCGGTAACGTGGGCCCCTGGGATGATATCGGCGCCTTGAGCATTGATGTTCAGGATACGCTGTCTCCCACTTATACCCTTGGGGTAATGTGGGAGCCGACCCACTGGTTTAGTTGGGGCGCGAGCTACACCTCCGAAGCCGACATGAATCTCAAGGGTACCTTCGAGATTGAGTACACCGATGACTGGTCGGGATTCTGGCAGAGTGTGAATGGCTCGGTACTGGGAGCGATTACCTCCGCTATTCTCAGCTTGCCGTCAGGTGCACCCCGTGAGGCCGGTAACGTCAGCATGGATCTAGTGTACCCTCAGCACTTCCAGACCGGTATCAGCGTGGACGTCCATCCGAAGCTGACGATGAATGTGGATGCCGGCTGGACCGACTACAAACAGTGGGATGCGTTCGTATTCCGCTTTGACCGCAATCTGGAATTCCTCAATGCGGCACGCATCCTGTCTCCGGAGAACGCGACGCCGAATACCCTGCGGCTTCCCCTTGGCTTCACTGACCAGTGGAACTGGGCGTTTGGGCTGGAGTTCCATGCCTCATCCCGCCTGGACCTACGGGCCGGGGTGGAGATCCGTGACTCGGTGATTCCGGATGACCAACGATCCATCATGGCGCCGTTTGGGGGGGCCAACCTGTATAGCATTGGTATGGGGTACCGATGGGACAAGGATACGGAAATTGATATGAACCTGAGTTATCTCCACTCCGTTGAGACTATTCCGGCGGATACCAGTTGCAACATCAACTGTGACAATATAACCAATATCATCTACAACCCGTACGCCGGGCTGGATGTGAAAACCTCGCTGCGTGTTGTCATGGCGGGTCTCAGTTTCCGGACCAAGTTCTGACGCATCCCCGGAGTTCCGTTGCGTCGTTAAGGTGATTGCAAGGTATGTCCAACAACCGATCCCCGCTCGCGGCAATTTTTACCGTAACGATAGCCCTGGCCGTTCTCGTAGGCTGTCAGTCGGATGGAAGCTCACCTTCTTCGCGGGAGGGGTATTTCACTTGGGTAGATGACAAGGGGCGTGTCCAGCACTCCCGGATTATCCGTGAATCGGAACCTGAGTCCGAAGAGCCAACCCCAGATACAAACATTACTGACAAGTCCGCCTCCCCGGGTCACCCGGAATTCAACCTGGAAAACTATCCGGATGGGAACGAGTTGGAGCGGCGAGGTTATATCCGCCCTGGAGAGCCTCAGCCATACTTCACCTGGCAGGACGCCGAAGGCAACATCCGGACAAGCTACTATCAACCGGATACCCGATCCGAGGTGGAAAAGGGGCGAATCAAACCACCGGTCAAGCTGACTCCTGCCAGTATCTATCAGGGCAACACCTCCTCAGCGCCCGTTGTGGACAGGGATAGTGGTGAACCGGAGGCCTTTGCCATACTGGGAATTGAAAACGCCGGAGAAGGCTTTCTTGAGCGCTGGTCGGAGAATTGCTGTGAGAACCTCGGTCGGAGCGATGCCGAGGATTGGCACGGTGATCGTGAGTTTGGTCTGATTCTCGACGACAGTTCTCCGATCCATGAGTTTATGACCGGGCGCAGTCCGTATGGGCTAATTCGTGTCCCGATCGGAGGAGAAAAGCGGAATTTCATCATGCGATTGAGATCTTTCGCCGGGGATGGGCTGTTCGTGCCCTCCGTTGCCTTTCTGGACGCGAACATGAGACCGGTGAGACTCATTACCGACCTGGTGGCGGAGTATGTTCCGGAAACCTGGCACCGCCGTGGTTACCTGGAATCCTTTATTCCTGTATTTCCCGGGCATGGTGAACGCTGGATGGTGATCTTTACCCGGGACGATGATCTGCGGGGACAGACCGTGGTAGAGGATGAGCGGGGGCCCCGCGCCATACAGCACAGCCTCCGGGGCGAATTGGGCGTGGCCGAGGTCCGTGAGCGTTAGGGTCAGTCTTCAGGCTTGGTCAAGTCCAGCCATTGTTGAGACAGCCAGTAATAGCTGCCATCGTCGGACGGGTGGGTACAGTTGTAGCGGAAACGTCGACTGTTGAAGGCGTCCGGAGCCGTCACCTTGACCGTACCGCCGCCCATATTGTCAACGTCGATACGGCCCTGGCCGGACGCGAAGCAGGCCAGTCGATTCACGCTCAAGTATTCAGGAAGCGTAAATTCCAGGGTTGGTGGGTTGTCGGTGATAATGCCCGCAGGCAGGGCGCTGGTATCCACCGGTAGTGCCTTGCTGAGCAGCTTGTCTTTCAGGGTGCTGAGCTGGCCATAGGCGTTGGCCATAGGAAACCGGGGCAATCGGGTAGTGCCGGAGTTTTCCCCAACGGCGCCAGACTGCTGTCCAAATCCAAACCAGCCTCTCTCTGCCAGTTTTCCTTCGAGCCCAGCGTCAAATTCGCCGTAGGGATAGGCAAACAGAGGAGTGTCACTGCCAAGCTTCTCGTCCAGGGCCGACTGGGCTCGATCCAGGCTGCTCTCCGCTCTCCGCTCCCACTGAGATTGGCTTTCGTCGGGCCGTTTTGCCAGGTGGCCGTGATCGTGGCTGTGATTGGCAATGGTGACCCCGGCCTGTTGCCCGAGTTCCCTGAGTTGGGCCCAGGTCATGTAGCCGGTGCCGCCCACGGCGCGGGTGTTTACAAATATCGTGTAGGGATAGTCTCTGCGCGCGAGCCTGGGTGCCGCCTCCGAATAGACGGATTCATAGGCATCATCGAAGGTGATGGCAATCTGTTTGCGATTCGTCAGGTCACCCTTGAGCGCCGCTTTTGTTCCGGGCTGCAGCGGGACCACGTCCAGTTGCAGGTCTTCGATCATTTCCAACTGCCTTTCGAACAGGGAAATGGACGTGCTGGTTGCTGGCGGTGTCGCATTACTGACGTGGTGATACTGGAGAACCACGAGGTCTGCCTGGGCACTGAGTGCGGCGCCGGTAAACAGCAGACCACATAAAAATCGCATTGTTATCTTCACCACTGGTCCTTCCTGGCTCTGATTATTGGAAGTGCGCTTTGAGCACCGAAAAGGCCTGATTGAGGCTCTGAATGCTTTCGGTATCGCCACCGCGATCCGGGTGTGCCTGCATCACAGCCCGGCGGAACCGGTGTTTCACCTTGCTGAAACTGTCCGGAAGGTGATCAAACCCCAGGATCTCCGCAGCCTCTATCGCATCCCGTTGTTGAGGGCGTTTCGGACAGTGTCCGGTCCAGAAGTCGTTCATCATTTTCTGAATACTGTCCTCTGACATCCGGTATTGGGAAATATCCAGGTAAAACTCCCGCAGTGTATCAACCTCGCCGGCAACACCGGAGCCGGATACGACCGGGCTCGCAAGCAACCGCAGACGCATGGGGGAAATGCTCAGCGTTTCCCCATTGTCATTGAGCTGATCACGCAATCGATACAGGGTATGGAACAGGAGAAAGTGAATCGGGTATAGCTTCTCCGGCTCACTGAATGATACCTCGCCAATCAATTCCCATGGTGGGCTCTGGAGGCGTTTGATCAGGCTGAGTTCGCTCATGCCTTCCGGGTGCCGTCGTAGTTCGTGTTCGACCGCGACCAGCATGTGCTGGATTTGCAGGTCCAGCACCGCACCGTGATCGGACTCTGGTGGCATTGCTCCGTCGGAGGATGATGCGTTGGTCTGGGATGGTTCGTTCATGGCTCCATGTTAGGGGACCCGGCGCGGTTAGGAAAGCGTGGACAATTGTGCCAGCCCCCCTATAAATAGCGTAGAGGCAAAGTGTGCAGCCTGTCGCGCTTCATGGTCTCCCTTGTCCGGGGCCTCATGGGACCTTTCTGCTACGCGCAGACCTATTTCGTAAGCGACGCCGGATAAAGCTGAGCAAAGGTAGTGCTGATCCACGTCTGGCAACAACCCCCGTTCGACAGCATGCCGGATGTCATCCTCCAGAGATAGCATCGCCAGCCCCAGCAGGTCGGAGCCAAACAGCTCCCGGATGGCATGATCGTTCCGGTGAGCCAGTTGGTAAACCAGCGGATCCTCCGCCGTGGCCCGGAACAGGGCAAGATAGGCTGAATGGATATAGTCACTGGTGGTCTCGGATGTCTGCCGGTAGTGGCTCAGGTTGGTGTTGAGCTGGTCAAGGAAATCCGTCAGCAGGGCGGCGAAAATGTCCTGTTTGCTGGAGAAGTAATTGTAGAAGGTGCCGGCAGCCAGGCCGGTCCGGCGCACGATGTCCCGGATGGTAGAGTTGTCATAGCCCTTTTCCCGGAAACATTCCCGGGCCGCTTCCAGGATGGCGTTGCGGTTGCGGATACGGTTGGTTTCCCGTTTGCCAACGGCGTCATCGGTGGTTTGTAACATATCCATGTTGGTATCCTGTCCCTGAGTGTTTCACACGCGTATAATCCTTTGCCCACCAATCCAGTGAACGTAGTGTTTTATGTCCGATGCAATGACAGCCAACCCAGATTTTCCACTGAAGTCCGACGCGGATCGCAGGCAGAAACTGGAACTAAACAAGCTGCAGAAGCGTCTGCGCCGTGAAGTCGGGCAGGCCATTGCAGAGTTTTCGATGATTGAAGCCGGTGACAAGGTTATGTGCTGCCTGAGCGGCGGCAAGGATTCCTACGCGATGCTGGATATCCTGATGAACCTGCAGAAAAGTGCGCCGGTCTCCTTTGAACTGATTGCCGTCAATCTTGACCAGAAACAACCGGGTTTTCCGGAAGAGGTGTTGCCTGCCTACCTGCAATCCATGGGTATCGAGTACCACATCATCGAAAAGGACACGTACAGTATTGTTAAGGAAAAAGTGCCGGAAGGGAAGACCACATGTGGTCTTTGTTCACGCCTACGTCGCGGAATTCTTTATAATTTTGCGGAGGAGCACGGTGTTACCAAGATTGCGCTCGGTCATCATCGGGACGATCTGCTGGAAACCCTGTTCCTGAACATGTTCTACGGGGGCAAGCTCAAGTCGATGCCACCGGTGCTGCACAGCGACGATGGCAGGAACACAGTCATTCGACCTCTGGCATTCAGTCGTGAAAAAGACATTGCCCGTTATGCCTCACTGCGGGAATTTCCGATTATTCCCTGCAATCTGTGCGGCTCTCAGGAAAACCTGCAGCGTCAGGTGATCAAGGAGATGTTCCAGACCTGGGATAAGCAACATCCGGGTCGACTGGAAACCATGTTCCGTGCCATGTGCAACGTGGAGCCATCGCACCTGGCGGATAGCTCACTGTATGATTTTCGTGAGGGCCAGCGGCTGAACGGGCAAAGCGCATCGGCTGTTGGCTCCGTGGAGCCCGAGCCCGCAGACTTTGGTCGGCTGAACGTGCTCAATATCTGAATCGGGATCCTGGCGGGAGCTTTTACCCGCCGTGCCCGCCACTCAGGACCATGCCCAGGGGCAGCGTCCAGATCCCGAACCCGATCAGCAGCAAAGCGGTTAGCTGTCGGATCTGCTGCTGACCCTGAAGTTTTTTTATCCAGGTTGCGGCGTAACCTGTGGCCAGCATGGAAGGCAGGGTGCCCAGGCCGAAAAAGGCCATGGTAGCGGCTGCGCTTCCGACAGATGGCTGCAACGCGGCCCACCCGAGGGTGCTGTAAATCAGGCCGCATGGCAGCCAGCCCCACAGACTCCCCAGGGCAAGCGCCTGCCAGGCGTGGTGGACGGGTAGGAAGCGTCGGGTCAGGGGGGAAAGTACCTTCCATACCGGGGCTCCAACACGTTCAATATAACGAACACCCTGCCACCACTGGCCCATCGACAGGCCCATCAGAATCAGCAAGATACCTGCGATGCTTCTCAGCACCGGCGCGAGCTGGGCCCACTGGTCGGCAGCGCTGGTGGTCAGCAAGGCAATCAGCGTCGCAATCACCGTGTAGCTGCCAATACGCCCGCCGTTGAAGGCCAGGAGCATCAACGTCTGACGCAGGCGAAACCCTCTGCCGACCGGCAGTGCCAAGGACAGAGACGCACTGATGCCGCCGCACATGGCCAGGCAATGCGTACTGCCCAACAAGCCGATGAGAAACGCGCTGGGGTAGCTCAGGTACAGGCCTTCGGTCATCAGCTGTCTTTTTTCTCGTCTTTGGTCTCGTCGGAGTCAGCGATCTTCCTTTCACTGGGCGGCTTGGCGTCATCCGGAATCATGTCTTTGTCGTCATCGTACAGGATGCGATGCGCCGGCCCTTCCAGGTCGTCGTACTGGCCGTTTTTGACCGCCCAGGAAAAAAGAACCATACCCAGGGCCACGAGGATGAGCATGACGGGGACCAGGATCATTACTATTTGCACAGTGAAACCTCGGATTAACTGGGTGTCCTGACTAAGGTATCAGGGTGTGGTCAGGGCGCCAACCGCATGGCCGGTCTGGTCGTCATCAGGAGTTGTGCGGCCAAGCCTCAGAGCGTTCAAGACCACCACCAGTGAGCTCAGGGACATGCCGATGGCCGCAAGCCAGGGTGGTACCATGCCGGCGGCTGCCAGTGGTAGCGCCAGCACATTGTACACCAGCGCCCAGCCCAGGTTCTGACGAATGACCCGGCGGGTCAGGCGACTGGTGTTCATGGCCTCGGTCAGTTGCATCAACTGGCCGTTGAGCAGCACGGCATCGGCCTTCAGTTGTGTCAGGTCAGCTGCACTGCCCATGGCCACAGAAACGGCTGCGCCGGCCATCGACGGAAGATCGTTCAATCCATCGCCCACCATCATTACGTTGCGGCCTTCTGCCACCAGTTTACGCAACGTTTCCAGCTTCTGTTCCGGTGTCGCCTGGCCAATGGCTTCGTCAACGCCCACGCTCCGTGCAATCTGCTCGACATGCCCTGACCGGTCACCACTGAGTAGCAACGTGTGGATACCCAAAGACTTCAGCCTGGCGATGGTGGCCTTCGCGTCGGGCCGCGGCTGGTCATCCAGCGTGAAGCGCGCCAGCCATTCATTCTCGGTGGCCAGCCAGATGTCTATACCCTGACTGGCCGGTGCCGAGGGTTGTGGAGCGCGGGTGTGCTCCCTGACAAACTCACTGTGGCCGATATACACCGGTTCGCCATCATGGACGCCGGACAGGCCACCACCCAGATGGTTGGTGACTGAGGACACGGCAGCGCCGGTAAAGGGGTGGAAAATCCGCGCAATGGGGTGCTCAGAGTGTTTTTCCAGGCCTGTGGCGAGACTGATGCAGGCTGATTCGTTCAGGGAGCCGGTCACTCGGGTTTCGATCAGGCTGAGTTCGCCACGGGTAAGGGTGCCGGTCTTATCGAAAATAACCGTGTCGATATCATTGAGGGATTCCAGGGTGTGGCCGCGGGTCGGCAGAAATCCCAGCCGGCGAAGTCTGACCGTTGCGGAGGTGATAGCCGTCGGCGTCGCGAGCGATAAGGCACAGGGGCAGGTGACCACCAGCACGGAGAGGGTAATATCAAAGGCGTTGTCAGCTCCCGCCAGCCACCAGCCTACCCATACCAACGGCGTCAGGATCAGCACCCGGCTGACAAAGGTGCCCGCGATACGATCGGCCATCCTGGCCACCGGAGGTTTCTCCGCTTGTACGCGGTCGAGAATGCTAAGGATGCCTGAAAGCCGGGTCTGCGCACCAGCACTGCTGACTTCGATATCCAGTGGATTTTCGCCGTTAACGCTGCCGGCATGCACGGTATCGCCGGGCTGCCGGGTTTCTGGCAGGTATTCACCGGTCAGCGCGGCTTCGTTGAGAGTCGAATGGCCGCTGATGATACGGCCATCCACCGGTAACGTCTCCCCGGGACGTACCCGAATGGTGTCTCCGGCACGCAGCTCATGGCTGGCGACGATGGTGGTTGTATCCCCGCTGATACGCGTGGCTACGTCCGGCTGAAAGCCGGCCAGGGCGTTCCCGGCAAGTCCTGCCCGATACCTCGCCTGCATCTCGATGTAGCGGCCCAGCAACAGGAAGAATGTAAACATGCACACCGATTCGAAATAGACTTCGTCACCGCCCATCACAGTGACCCAGGCACTGGCGGCGTAGGCCAGGCCAATAGCTATGGCGACTGGTACATCCATGGTCAGGTGGCGACTGAGCAGGTCCCTGCGGGCGTTGCGGAAAAAAGGCCGGGCACTGAACAGCACCACCGGGGTGGCGACCAGCAGGCTGAACCAGCGAAAAAACGCAATGAAATCCGGAGACAGGTCATTGACCAACTCAAAATACAGGGGGAACGCCAGCATCATACTCTGCATTGTGCCGATGCCTGCAACCGCGAGCCGAATCAGTGTGGTTCGGTGTTCTGCCTTGAGCGCTTTTTCTGCTTCGTCGGCCTGATAGGGTCTGGCTCGGTAACCGAGTTCATGGATGGCAATAAGCAGGTCGCTCAACCTAGCCTGTTCCGCAGACCAGACAAGCCGTGCCCGCTGGGTGCTATGGTTCACGGAGAATGACTGTACCCCGGGTTGTTTGGCCATGTGGCTTTCCAGCAACCAGATGCACGCAGCGCAGGTGATGCCCTCAATAAGCAGTTGGGCTTCCTGCCCGCCTTTGGTGGCAGTGACGAAGGACGACTGAACCAAGGGATGATCCACTTCGCGGATCCGGTCGAGTTCGTTTCCGGTTAGCTGTTTCGGCGTCAGGGCGGGTTCGGTTCGGTATTGATAAAAGCCGCTCAGCCCTTCAGAGCGGATGGTTTCACAGACAGCCTTACAACCCCGGCAACAGAATTGCCGGGTTTTGCCGTCAAGCTCAAGGGTGATTGGCGGCGAGCCTTCAGCTGCTTCGCCGCAATGGAAACAGGATGGGGTGTTCACACGAACTAGCGGTTTACCGCGCCCACTTGAATGGCTGTGTCAGAGGGCAGGGACGTTTCGCCTTTGAGGCGCCAGTCGTTATCGGGACTGCGCAGATCAAAATACCAACGGCCTTTGATTTTCTGATTCATGGTTGCCCGATAGGTGCTTTGGCCGGTCCGGGTAAACTGAACGGTCCGATCCTTCTCAGCGATGGTCGGGTGGAACAGGTTAAGAATCAGGTAAGGGTAATCCGTCTGGCCGGCATTGCTGTCCAGCACCAACTTGATGTTTCGGTCGGAGAACGACATGTTCGCCTGAAGCCCCAGATCACTGGCTTTCTGATCGCGGGCAATTTCCATGTTGATGCCGCGACCTTCTTTGGAATAGTCATCGGTCACCATGGAATTCTCGGTGTTCATTGCGATGGTAATGGCAACGGCGCAATAGGTGATGGAAGCTAACGGAAAAATCGTCAGAAACCAGAACCATGGCTGGCGATACCAGGGCTTAACAGTGTCTTCAGTCATAACTCATTTTCTCTCAAATAGGTCCGTAACAGGTAGCCGGAACGCTAGCGTGTAGGACCGACAAATCGGCTTTCAGTTTCAATAATCAGTGATTCATCGGTTTCCGAGGCGATACGGAACCGGATGACGTTGTTGCTTTGGGAAATAGTTTCGGGGTCGACATCCACAACTGTCGGAAGCGCCCGATTTTCGCCACTGTCGACCGTCACCTGGGTATCTGTTAGGAGCTGAATACCCTCCATACCGGAGACCGAGATGTTGAAGGTCTGTGGTACCTCCGTCATATTGGCGATTTTGAGCGTGTATGAGTTCTCGACTCGCCCCTGGCCATTGAAGCCGAATGGCGCGCCGCGGTCCTTGAGAACATCCAGCTGTGCCGGCACTCGGGTCGCCAGGACGAACACAATCGCGCCGATCATCAATGCCAGCACCGCGCCATAACCAAAGGTGCGGGGGCGCATGAGTTTGGAGGGCTTGCCCTCAAGTTCGTTCTCGGTCGTATAGCGAATCAACCCACGCGGGTAATTCATCTTGTCCATCACTTCGTCGCAGGCATCAATGCACAGGGCGCAGCCGATACATTCGTATTGAAGGCCGTCCCGGATATCGATGCCGGTCGGGCAAACCTGGACACACTGGCCGCAGTCGATACAGTCGCCGAGTCCGATTTCTGCCGGATCCACGCCCTTCTTTCGTCCACCCCGAGGCTCACCACGGTTCGGGTCGTAGGAGACCACACGGGTATCGGGGTCAAACATCACCGACTGGAAGCGGGCATAAGGGCACATATACAAGCAGACCTGTTCGCGCATCCAGCCGGCGTTGAGATAGGTGGCCAGGGTAAAGAAGCCAACCCAGAAATAGGCCCAACCGTTGGCCTGAAGCATGAACAGATCGGCAATCAGTTCCCGAATGGGGTAGAAATAACCAACGAACGTGAGACCCGTTGCAAGGGCGATCAATAGCCAGGCGGTATGCTTCAGGGACTTTTTCACCACTTTTTGTGCCGATCGTGGCGATTTGTCCAGTTTCATGCGCTTATTGCGGCTACCTTCTATACGCTCTTCGACCCACATGAAAATAAAGGTCCATACAGTTTGTGGGCAGGTGTACCCACACCAGACGCGTCCAAATAGGGTGGTGATGAAGAACAGACCGAATGCGGCGATAATCAGAAGGCCTGACAGCAGGAAGAAATCTTTCGGGAATAGCGTCAGCCCGTACAGATGGAATTCCCTTGCGGGAAGATCGAAGTGAATCAGTGGCTGTCCGTCCAAGGTGAGCCAGACAAACAGAAAATACATACCCATCAACACCAAAAGACTGACGTTGCGGATGCGCTGGAAGAAGCCTTCTTTGACTTCCTTGACGTAAATCTTCTTACGGCTGGCGTATAACTCGACGGTTCCGGATTTGTTATTCTTTTCGGAGGGGTCAGAGGACGGGTCAATCTGTTTGACCGGTATCTCATTGCTCATCGCTACCTCCCGATGAAAATTTGCCCGCTGAGAAAGCTCAGGGGCGTCAGGGTCTGTTCAAGCCTGTGCCCGCAAGGGCAGACACAGGGTTGAGCAGACCTGGCCGGGCACCCGAAGGCCCCGGCCAGGTGATCAGTTGGATAGGCTGTAAACGTACGCAGCCAGAATCTGAATCTGATCTTCGGAGAGACGCTCGCCCTGTGCTGGCATCTGGTTCTGTCGACCATTCATGACAGTTTCCTTGATCCACCCGTAAGTAGATCCGTAGAGCCAGGTGTCGTCTGTCAGGTTCGGTGCACCCATGGCCTGGTTCCCCTTGCCATCACTGCCATGGCAGGCGGAACATGCCTGGGCAAAGACTTCCTCGCCAGCTTTTGCTGCTTCAGGATCTTTCGCTCGATCGCTGAACGACAACACGTAGTTAACGACCTGGTCAACCTGATCGGACGTCATGTTTGGCATCATACCTTTCGCTGGCATGTTGCCATTACGTCCCTGACGCAGGGTTGTCAGAATATTCTCAGGCTCGCCGCCGTAGAGCCAGTCGTCATCGGTCAGGTTGGGAAAGCCGAGAGATCCACGGCCAGCCGACCCGTGACAAACCGCGCAATTGTTGGCGAACAGGCGTTGGCCCATTTTCATGGCGTCTTCAGTTTCGGCGAGCTCCACAACCGGCGTATCACCGAATTTGGCATAAAGCTCACCGTATTGGGCTTCGGCCTGCTGAACTTCCGCTTCCCACTGATTATATGAGGTCCATCCCAGCAAGCCCTTAAAGTTCCCCAGGCCTGGATAAAGTGCCAGATAGCCCAGAGAGAACACGCATGTTGCGATAAAGAGATAGAACCACCACTTGGGCAGCGGGTTGTCTAACTCTTCAATGCCATCGAAGGAATGGCCTGTAGTCCGGTCTGTTTCGGTGTCCGTGGTCTGACTTTTGCGGGTTGCCAAGAGCAGCCACCAGCACCCGAAAATAGTACCGAGCACGATCACGCTGACCCAGATGCTCCAGAAGGTACTCATTGCTTTTTCTCCGTTTTATCCTGTTCAAGAGTACGCTTATCCACTTCATCATCGTCGAAGGGCAGGTGCGCCGCTTCGTCGTTTGCTTTCTTGCGGTGGGCGCTGTAGGCCCACCAGACGATTCCCAGGAATATCGCCATGACAAAAAGGGTGTGAATACCGCGTAACTCGTTCAAATCCATCGGGATCACCGTTTCTCAGAAATCACTGTGCCCAGCTGTTGCAGGTAGGCCACCAGCGCTTCAATTTCGAATTTGCCTTCCACTTCGGCGGCTGCCTCGGCAATCTGCTCATCGCTGTAAGGCACGCCCAATGTCTGCAGTGTTGTCATCTTTGCTGCTGTGTCGGCATGGTTCACACGATTATCAAACAGCCACGGAAAAGCCGGCATGTTGGACTCGGGAACAACGCTGCGGGGATCGTACAGGTGCTGGCGCTGCCAGGCATCAGAGTAACGACCGCCCACCCGGGCCAGATCCGGCCCAGTGCGCTTGGAGCCCCACAGGAACGGGCGTTCGTAAACGAACTCGCCGGCCACGGAGTAGTGGCCGTAACGCTCAGTCTCGGCCCTGAAAGGACGAATCTGTTGGGTATGGCACACGTGACACCCCTCGCGGATATAGATGTCGCGTCCTTCCAGCTCAAGCGCGGACAGGGGCTCAAGGCCCTCGACCGGCTCATTGGTGTCCTTGCTGAAAAACAGCGGCACTACTTCGGCCAGGAAACCGCCACTGATGGTAAGGATGATCAGTACGATCATCAGACCAAGGTTTTTCTCTACTATTTCGTGTTTCATCTTGATTGTCTCCCGTTACGCCGGCTGAGCTGCCGCGTTGTCCTGTGCGACGGCATCTTTCTGGCGAACGGTCATGTAGGTGTTGTAGGCCATGACCAGCATGCCGGAGAGGAAAATTGCACCGCCGATAAAGCGGACAAAGTAGCCGGGATAGGAAGCTTCAAGTGCTTCAACAAAGCTGTAGGTCAGGGTGCCGTCCTGGTTAACCGCGCGCCACATCAGGCCCTGCATGATGCCGTTTACCCACATAGCCACGATATAGAGGACGGTGCCCACAGTCGCCAGCCAGAAGTGCACGTTGATCAGGCTGGTGCTGTACATGGCCGGTACGCCCCAAAGTTTGGGAACCAGGTGGTAAATGGCGCCAATGCTGATCATGGCAACCCAGCCCAGTGCGCCGGAGTGCACGTGGCCGATGGTCCAGTCAGTATTGTGAGAGAGTGCGTTGACGGTCTTGATGGCCATCATCGGGCCTTCAAAGGTGGACATGCCGTAGAATGACAGGGAAACCACCAGGAAGCGCAGTATCGGGTCGGTGCGCAGTTTGTGCCAGGCGCCGGACAGCGTCATCATGCCGTTGATCATGCCGCCCCATGACGGTGCCAGCAGAATCAGGGACATCACCATGCCCGCAGTCTGCGCCCAGTCAGGCAGGGCACTGTAGTGCAGGTGGTGACCGCCGGCCCAGACGTATGTGGCAATCAACGCCCAGAAGTGGACGATGGAGAGGCGATAGGAGTAAACGGGACGGTTGGCCTGCTTGGGGACGAAGTAGTACATCATGCCCAGGAAGCCAGCAGTCAGGAAGAAACCTACGGCGTTGTGACCGTACCACCACTGCATCATGGCGTCGGTTACACCGGCGTAGGCAGAGTATGATTTGAATGCAGTCGCTGGCAGCGCGAGGTTGTTGCCGATATGTAGAACAGCGACGGTCAGGATAAAGCCGCCATAGAACCAGTTGGCGACGTAAATGTGCGGCGTGCTGCGCTTGGTAACGGTACCGAAGAAAACCAGGGCGTAGCTTACCCAGACCAGGGCGATGGCAATATCGATTGGCCATTCAAGCTCGGCGTATTCCTTGGTGGAAGTCAAACCCATTGGCAGGGTGATAATGGCGGCAACCATAATGGCCTGCCAGCCCCAGAAGGTGAATGCTGCCAGGCTATCCGAGATCAGTCGTGCCTGGCAGGTGCGCTGCACAACGTAATAGGAAGTGGCAAAGAGGGCTGAGCCACCAAACCCGAAGATAACCAGGTTTGTGTGGAGGGGCCTGAGACGACCAAAGTGTGTCCAGGAGAAGTCGAGGTTCATTGATGGCCAGACAAGTTGGGATGCGATCAGCACACCCATGCCCATGCCAACAATGCCCCAGACCAACGTCATGATGGCAAACTGTCTTACCACCTTGTAGTTGTATGTCAGGTTAGCATTTACTGTGCTCATAGCCTTACCAATGGGTTTAGAGTGGGGAAATATGCGGGCGCAAGTATGGAGAAACCATTATCGCTTTGCAATGACTCAGATCAAGTCCTGACATCCGTCAATTGCGCCAGAATCAGCAACCTGCAAGGGCTCCTGAGGTTTTCTTTTGGCTTGCAGGGAGCTTAGCAGTAAAGTCGTGCTTTTGTTGTTTACCGCCCCCGATAATAGGGGGAAATGCTCACAAGGTGAATTGGATGGAAGTTTATACTACCAAAGGCGGAAACGGCGGCACCGGGCCTGTTCTCATTCTGGCCCACGGTGCGGGGGCACCCGCGGACTCTTCCTTTATGAACAAACTGTCTGAATCCCTCGCGTGTCAGGGAGTGACCGCCATAAGGATCGAATTTCCCTACATGGCAAGGCGACGCGAGGATGGAAAAAAACGCCCGCCCGATCGTCAGCCCAGGTTGTTGGAGCACTACGAGCAGGTAATTGCCGAGGTCATGGCTGGGCCACTATCTGATCGACCACTGTTTATCGGCGGGAAGTCCATGGGCGGGCGGATGGCAAGCCTTCTGGCTGCCGATCCCCTGTTGGAGGGGCGCTTCAAAGGTGCCTTGTGTTTTGGCTATCCCTTTCACCCCCCTGGGAAACCTGACCGTTGGCGGGTCGACCACTTCCCACAGTTCTGGTGTCCGGTGCTCGTCGTTCAGGGGACCCGTGACCCTTTTGGCAAGCCGGACGAAGTCAGGGAGCGGGTGGCGTCTATAGAGAGACTGGAAATGGTCTGGCTTGAGGGCGGAAATCACGATTTCCAGCCACTGGCGAAGCAGCCGGAAAATCAGGAGAGCCTTATCCAGCAGGCTGCCGAGCTTGCGGCTTCATTTATGGCGCGCGCAGCAAAGTCCTACTGAGTGGTTGTCTCATCAATGACGGCTACCTGATTCCTGCCCGATGCCTTGGCCTTGTAGAGCGCGTCATCAGCGCGCTGGAAAAGCGCCTGCTCATGGTCGCCGGGGTCAAGGATGGCAATGCCGGCGCTCAGGGTAAGAATCACGTCGGTGCCGTCATCGGTTCTGATTGGCGTGTGTCGCATGTCATCCAGAATGTGCTGGCACACGCGGTAGGCGCCCTCGCGGCTGGTTCCCGGTAGCAACAGTGCGAACTCTTCACCACCGAAGCGGATGGCGATATCCCTCGGACGTTTGACGTGACGGCTCAGAACGTCAGCTATGCGTTGCAGGCAGACATCACCAAAGCCATGCCCCCAGGTGTCGTTGATCTTCTTGAAATGATCGGCGTCCACCAACGCCAGGGTCAGGGGCTGGCCGGTGCGGCGGGATTCTGCACACAGCTCGGGCAGCATGTTGTCGAGGTGTCGCCGGTTATAAAGTCCAGTCAAGGCATCGTTGAGGCTCATGGTTGCCAGTTTCCGGTTGGCCTTTTCCAGTTCCTCCATGGTGTTTTGCAATTGTGCAGTCCTTTCATGGACCTTTAGTTCCAGCTCCGAACGGGCATTGTGCTCCACATGCAGGAGTTTCTGGTTGAGTAGCCGCCAACGCTGCACCATCGCATAGTTAAGAAGGATAACCTGGGCCCCGATGGCGATTAGCATGAAAAACTCGCGGGCCAGAAAATCCGTGAGGTAACCGAATGCGGCGAGGGAGTAGATGAGGGTCCCGACCAGCATCACCGACCAGGCGAGTACGTACCAGAGTGCGGGTGCATAGCCCTGGCGCCACCTGAATAAGCCGATGACAAACAGGCTGGAAATCACGGTCAACGCCAACAGGGTATTGAGCAGGATGGACTTGTTGTATGGCAGCAGGAAAGTGATCACCAGAAGAGCGGCGGATGCCCAGCCGAAGGTCGTTAATGTTGTGGCTGACAGGGTGCCGGGCGAAACTTCCAGGAACGATCGACCGAATAGAGTCATTGATAGGGCACAAAGGGCAATGAGTAGGGGGATGGAAGTGTTGGCAAACCCGATGCTGTCGGGCCAGAAGTATTGGTTGGCGAAGCCGCCCATGGCGAACAGGAATATGCCCATGCTGGCCATGTAGAACGCGTTGTGGAAGTAATAAGCCGTACCGGAACTGATAAACAGCAGAAGATTGAACACCGCAAAAACCAGCAAGGCTCCGTAAAACAGGCCGTGGGTCAGAGTAAGGTGGTTGCTTTCGGCCATGAGGGCGTCCGGCGTTTCCAGTGACAATGGCACATTGAGGGCACCGTTGCTCCGGATTCTGAGGGTGATCTCCTGATTTTCCCCGGAGCCCAGGGTGACGGGGAGGAGAAAATATCGGTAATCTATGCCCCGCGAGAGGAATGGGCGCTGGTCTCCGGTGATCACCGTGGTGGATGTCGACGCGCTGTCTTGCCAGAAGGTGACATCATCCAGCAGGGGGTAATTGAGTTTCAGATACCAGAATCCCCTTTTCTCGCTGGAATTGGTCAAGTGTAAGTGGACCCAGTACACGGAATCGGTGTGACTGAAAACCAGGTCATGGCCTCCGGCCTCTTGCCAATCGAGAGTGGCGGGTAACTCGGCCGGTTTTTCTGCCCGATGAGCCGGGTCTTCGGGAGCGGCCACATGGAAGCAGACGTGATCCATCAAAGTCGCTCGTTGGTAACTCATGCTGGCATCAAGGGTCGGGCAGGGGCTTGCCGGATTGGCACCCAGAGCCGGAGAAGCTCCAGCCAGTGTCAGAGCCGTCAGCGCGATAAACATACGCAGGTAAATCTGCATCAGTGGGGTCCTGCCGGGAAGTAGCTTGCCAGTGTAGCGACAGCCCGCGACTTTCACTGTTAAACAGTTTCAAATTCTTGAGGATTTCCCTGACAGAAATCCCGAAAAGGTATTCCATGGAACACATGATTTTGTTCTGCCGCCCCGGTTTTGAGACGGAAGCGGGGCGGGAGATGACCGATGCAGCCGCTGCAAAGGGGGTCTTCGGTTATTTTGAGCCGCGCGGTAAGCACGGTTACCTGTTTTTTGTACTGACGGGGCCTGAAGGGAGCGACGAATTGCTCCGGCGCCTGAATCTGGACGAGATGGTTTTCGTCAGGGACTGGTTTGTTGGGCTTGCCGAGATAGAGTTGCCTGCCGCAGACCGCGTTGGGGCCGTGATTCAGGGGCTTCAGGCATTGCCGATGGGATTCCCTAATTGTGCAAGGGTCGAGGTTCGGGTGCCCGAGGATAACGAGGATCGTGACCTGGGGAACTTTGCCAGGAAATGGGTTGCTCCATTGTCCCGCGGGCTGCGTGGTGCCGGCTTGATGAAGCCGGACCCCAATGCCGAAGCACCGGCCAGGTTGGAGATTCTTCTTCCGGAGTTCGAGCGGGCGGTCATTGGTATCAGCCTGGCTGGAAACCGCGCCCGCGATGTCGGTGGTATTCCCAGGCTGCGATTGCCGGCATCGGCGCCGAGCCGTTCAGCGCTCAAGCTAGAGGAAGCCTGGAAAGTCTTCCTTCCACCAGAGCAGGCTCTCGACTATCTCGGAGGAGGCAAGCGGGCTGTCGATCTCGGGGCGGCGCCTGGGGGCTGGACCTGGCAGCTGGTGCGACAAGGCATGATGGTGGCTGCGGTGGACAATGGCCCCATGAATGACGAGCTGATGGCGTCGGGACAGGTTGAGCATGTCGAGGCGGATGGCTACTTCTGGAAACCACGTCGTAGTGTCGACTGGATGGTCTGCGATATTGTCGATCATCCTCGTCGCACCTCGCAGATGGTCGTGGACTGGCTGAAGAACGACCTGTGTCACTACTGCATTTTCAACCTGAAACTGCCGATGAAGAAACGGTATGACGAGTGGCTGATCTGCCGGGATATCCTTGAAAGCGGTCTGGCGGAGACAGAGATGGCGTATCGCCTGAGCGCGCGCCATCTCTATCATGATCGTGAGGAAATCACCTGCTTCATTGAGCGGGTGATGTAATTGTTTGCAGTTGGTCAGCTCTGATAGAGCACCGTGATGGATTCGTCCTGGTCCATCATGGGGACCAGCTCGGCCATCAATTCTTTCCGCGTTTCGGAGCGGTACCAATGGTCCCAGTCTATTTCCGAACGCCAGTTAGCCAGCGTCAGACGATGATTGGGATCACGGGCGTCCACCAGGGTTTCACCGGATATGAACCCCGGCGCACTGACAGCTTGCTGCAGCACCTTGCGGGCCCGTTCCTCATAGGCGGATTCTAGAGTCTCTGCGATATGACGTTCAATTAATACCCGGATCATGGCTTACCTCGTAACGTTTTGACTGTTATAAACAATAATTTAGCATGTAACTCTCGGAAACACATGAAATGAACCAACGGAGAAGCGGCCTTGGACGAGATAAGGTTTGACGGAGAGCTGGACGCCCGGGGGCTGTATTGTCCGGAACCGGTGATGATGCTGCATAATCGGATTAATGACGTGCCCGTGGGGGGAGTCCTGAAAGTGGTGGCCACTGACCCCTCCACGACCCGGGATATTCCCCGATTCTGCCAGTTTCTTGATCACCAACTGATTCACAGTGAAGAGTCCGGGGAGGAGTTTCTCTTTTTTATACGTCGAGGGAGTTGAGGTGGCTCAGGAATTGGTCCCGGTCCATTTCGCCCAGCACGCGCGCGCGCGGTAGCTCACGCCCATTGCTGTCGTAGAACAGAATGGCGGGCGGTCCAAACAGCCCCAGTTCTTCCAGGAAAGCCTGCTGGGCGGGCGAATTGTCGGTCATGTCGATCTGCAGGAGGTGGTGGGATTTCAGAGCCTCTACCACGGTTGGATTGGAAAACACGTTGCGTTCCATAACCTTGCATGAAATGCACCAGTCGGCGTAGAAATCCAGCATGGCGGGTCGGCCCTGTTCATGGGCCTTAACCAGTAGGGCTCTGATCTGTTCTGGCGTTTCCACCCGGGTGAAGCCTGCATGTTTCTGAGTGGGCAGCTCCCCTGGCGATGTGGCTGTTGCAGTATAGGGTGCCAGAGGGTTCAGGGGATCCTGAGCGCCACCAATGGCCCCTGCAAGCAGGGCCAGACCATAGGCGAACATGACCAGCCCCAGGCCTTTGCGGGTCCTCTCCCAGCCGGCCCTGGCTGCGTCAAAGGCACCGAGCTGAACCCCGGTAATGGCGACCAGCAGTCCCCACAGGGTCAGTGCCACCCATGCGGGAACGAGACGTTCAATCAGCCAAATGGCAACAGCCATTAACATCACCCCGTAAAAGGCCTTCACTACGTTCATCCAGGGGCCAGTGGATGGCAGCAGCTTGCGGCCGCCGACGGCGACCAGAATCAGGGGGATGCCCATGCCAAGGCCTAGTGAGAACAGCGCAACGCCGCCTATAAATGCATCCTGAGTGGTGCTTATGTACAGCAGGCTGCCTGCCAGCGGCGCGGATACACAGGGGGACACAATCAGCGCCGATAGAGCGCCAATGCCGAAAATACTGAATACGCGGGTGCCCGTCAGTTGGTGGCTGGCCTCGTTCAGAGGCTCACGAATAAAGCGGGGCAACTGGATTTCAAACAGGTTGAACATTGACAGAGCAAACACCACGAACAGGGTGGCAAACACACCGAGTACCCAGGGCGATTGCAGGTGAGCCTGGACGTTGAAGCTCGCGCCCAGCATGCCGGTAATAACGCCAGCGGCGGCGTAGGTCAGTGCCATACCCAGCACATAGCTGGCAGACAACATGAGGGCATGCGACGTTGATTGGGTGTTACGGCTGGACACCAGCGATGAAATGATAGGAACCATCGGTAGCACGCAGGGGGTAAATGTCAGGCCCAGGCCGAGCAGCAGGAAGACGGTGGCGATGGCGAGAGTCGACTGCTCCGAGAGAAACCCTGCCAGGCCTGTCGCGGAGTCAGTATCCACGCCTGCTGTGGTAACGGAACGGATGGCGCTGCCAGGTGCTGAGCCGGCTGCGCCTGCTTCGGTGGTTGCGTTGTCAGCGTTGCCACCAGCGTAATAGAGAACATCCCGGGTTTGAGGCGGGTAACACAGTCCCGCTTCGGCGCATCCCTGATAGGTCACCTGAAGCTCTGCTTCCTGTATTCCGTCGGGCAGGGATACCGGAACCTGCGCTTCCACCGGTTCGTAGAAGACGGTCACCTCGCCAAAATATTCGTCCTCGGTGGTGGTGCCCTGACGCGAAAACTGCGGTTCGCCGAGGGTAACCCCGTCGGTCATTGGCTGGATGGAGATCCGGGTCTTGTAGAGATAGTGCCCCGGGGTCACATCCCAGGTCAGCACCACACCGTTGTTCTCGGTGATGTAGTTAAACGGGAGCGCCTCATCAACGGGCAGGAAGTCGCCATTGTTTCCAAGCAGGGCGTTACCCGAGTTTCCGAGTCCCCAGGACGCTGCGGACATCAGCAGAAGAAACAAAGCCATAATGATGCGGCTGGCCAGGGTGTCCATGCGAACGCGTCCGGAAATTGGAGCAAACTCGGTCATAGGGGTTGTCGGTTCCTGAATGGGCATGTTCTGGAATATCGCTGGTTGGGATTATACCCTTTTTAAGAGCGGGCTACCGGTTGCAGTGGACAAACATAGCACCCTAAAGTTCCCTCTGGCATTGCGGAGTTTAAAGACGCACAATAGCGACCCAATGACTCACAATCCATACGATCTTATCATGCTATTCAATGACCTGTTCCGGGAAAGACACCGGACGGTCCTGGTCCGGGGGAGTGACGAACCCGAATACCTTCCTGCTTCAGAGGCAGGTAGCGTGGCGCAGATTATTTTTGCTCATGGCTATTACGCAAGCGCCTTGCATGAAATCAGCCACTGGTGCATTGCCGGAGAACATCGCCGGACTCTGAGGGACTATGGTTACTGGTATTGTCCTGATGGCCGCTCCGCTGCTCAGCAGCATGCCTTTGAGCAGGTAGAGGTGAAGCCTCAGGCACTTGAATGGCTCTTTTCCGTGGCTGCTGGCGCCCGCTTTCATATCAGTGTGGACAACCTCTCCGGAGACGGAGCAGCCGATGAAGACGGCTTTCGCCGCAAGGTAAGGGCGCAGGCCAATCGTTACCTGGAGTGTGGAATGCCGGCACGTGCCCGGGCATTCTTTGATACGCTCAGGTCATTCTATGGAACCGTGGAAACGTTTGAACGAGCCTGGCATGAAGAGTCCCGGCGCATACTCCCCACGGATTCCAAAACAGACACAGAGGTAGACTGAATACATATGACATCTGACCCAAGCGAAACCGGCAAGACGCTGTTCAAGGATCTGAACCTCGATCAGCGTCTGCTGGACGCCATCACCGACATTGGTTTCGAGCATTGCACGCCGATTCAGGCTGAGACCCTGCCGTTTACCCTGGTTTGCCAGGACCTGATTGGCCAGGCACAGACCGGAACCGGCAAAACCGCGGCCTTCCTGATCACGGCTATCCAGAGTTTGCTGGAAACCCCCATTCCAAAGAAAGATCGATTTGCCTCTGAACCCCGTGTGCTGGCCCTGGCGCCGACCCGGGAGTTGGCCATGCAGATTGCCAAGGATGCCGAACAACTCTGCGGCTACACCGGCCACAACGTAGTGACCGTGGTCGGTGGCATGAACTACGACAAGCAGCGGGATCAGCTGCAGAATGAGATTGTCGATATTCTGGTTGCGACGCCCGGGCGTTTGATTGATTTTCTGGGCTCCCAGGACGTGTTCCTGGATCAGCTTGATATCCTGATTCTGGATGAAGCGGACCGCATGCTGGACATGGGCTTTATCCCCGACGTCAAGCGTATTATTCGCAAGTGCACCCCTAAGGAAGACCGCCAGACCCTGCTGTTCAGTGCCACGTTCAATCAGGATGTGCTGAATCTGGCTTCCATGTGGACCCGCAATGCCGAGTTCGTGGAAATTGAACCGGAGCAGAAAACCGCGGAGCGGGTAGAGCAGACGGTTTACCTCGTGGGCGAAGATGAAAAGCTGCCGGTTCTGGTGAATTACCTCAAGCGACTGGATGTTGAAAAGGCCATTGTCTTTGCCAATCGGCGGGACCAGTGTCGGGATCTGGACGAGGATCTCCGCAATCAGGGTGTGAAGGTGGCTCTGATGTCCGGGGAAATCGCACAGAACAAGCGCCTGAAGACCCTTGACCAGTTCAAGAAAGGCACGATCCAGGTTCTGGTGGCCACCGACGTTGCCGGTCGGGGAATTCACGTAAACGGCGTCACTCACGTGTTCAACTACAATCTCCCTGAGAATGCCGAAGATTATGTGCACCGTATTGGCCGAACCGGTCGTGCTGGCAAAACCGGCGTATCGGTGAGCTTTGCCAGTGAGGATGATGCCTTCTCGCTGCCGGCCATTGAGTCCTATATCAGTCAGAAGCTCAAAACCACCGTCCCGGATGAAGAGCTGATGACCACCATGCCCAATGCGCCCATCACCAGAAAGCGTGGCGGGCGCCGTCCCCAGGGAAATCGGGGACAGGCTGGGCGTAGCCAGGGCGGACGTCCCCAGCGACAGCGCAGGAACTAACGAGGCCGGAAGATCAGACCATGTTAATCGTAGCGGATGAAAACATTCCCCTGCTGGATTCGTTCTTTGGGGATATAGGCAATATTCGCCGGGTTTCCGGGCGCACAATGTCGCCCGAGGATGTCAATGACGCTGATATCCTGCTGGTACGCTCGGTTACCAAAGTCAATGAGGCGCTGCTGAAAGACAGTCGGGTGCGCTACGTGGGCACCTCCACCATCGGCACTGATCACGTGGATCAGGCGTGGCTGAAATCCCGGGGAATTGCGTTCTCTGCCGCTCCAGGATGCAATGCCAACAGTGTGGCGGAGTACGTGCTGTCGGTGCTGTCGCTGTATGCCGAAAAGCGGGGAGTGGATGACTGGGAAACCCTGAGTATTGGTATCGTGGGTGCCGGTAACGTGGGCAGTGAGCTGGCGCGCAAGCTGGATAAGCTGGACTTTACAGTGCGCCTGTGTGATCCGCCGCGAGCCGATCAGGAGGAAGGCAGTGAGCAGGTCTTCTGCAGTCTGGACGAGGTGCTGGACTGTGATGTCATTACACTGCACACCCCGCTCACCAAAGAATCCCCGCATGCCACATTCCACATGTTTGATGCCGCCAGGCTTGACCGGCTCACTGCCGGTCAACTACTGATTAACACCAGTCGCGGTGAGGTCATCGACTCGGTTGCCCTTCAGGAACGCCTGCAAGGCTCGAATGCACCCACAGTGGTGCTGGATGTGTGGGAGCAGGAGCCGAGGGTCAGCTCGCAGCTGGTGGATCAGGTGTGGCTCGCCACGCCCCATATTGCGGGCTACAGCCTGGAAGGTAAGGTCCAGGGTACGGAAATGATTTATCAGTCCCTGTGCCGGTTTCTGGGCTTGCCGGTCCGCAAAAAGGCGGGGCAGTTCCTGCCGGAACCTGCGTTGAGCAAGCTGTCATTCACCAGCGCCGCAGAAGAGATGGGGGCCGGCAATATTGCCATGCGGTCCTGTTATGACCCGCGCAAGGATGATGCGCGTCTGAGGCTCACCATGGAGCTGCCACCGGAAGAGCGGGGCAGTGCCTTTGACCGGCTGCGGAAGAACTATCCTGTGCGGCGGGAGTTTTCCAGTGTGAAGATTCAGCTCAAGGGCACCAGCAAGTCCCTCCAGGACACGTTCCGTGCCCTGGGGTTCAAGCTCAAGATCTGATCAGAGATTTGCCTTTTGCAGGGCTTCGATACGGCTCTCAAGTGGCGGGTGTGTCATAAACAGGGCACTGAGACCCGCCCGGGCACCCCGGTTGATGCCAAACGCCTGCAGTGAGTCCGGCATCTGATCCGGTACCTCGCTCTCCTGCTTCAATCTTGCAAGGGCATTTATCATGGCGCTGCGGCCCGCCAGTTGCGCACCGGCAATGTCGGCCCGAAATTCCCGGCGACGGGAGAACCAGAACACGATAGTGCTGGCCAGAATGCCGAGGACAATTTCTGCCACGATACTGACCACGAAAAAACCGATACCATGCCCGCTCTCATTCTTGAACACGACCCGGTCGACGAATGAGCCAATGACTCGTGATGCAAAAATGACGAAGGTGTTCACCACGCCCTGAATCAGCGCCAGGGTTACCATGTCGCCGTTGGCAACGTGCCCGATCTCATGGCCCAGCACAGCGCGGATCTCATCTTTGTTGAAGCGATGAAGCAGGCCTTCACTGACCGCTACCAGCGAATCATTCCTGTTCCACCCGGTGGCAAACGCATTGGACTGGGAGGCGGGGAAAATAGCCACCTCAGGCATTCCGATACCGGCATTTTTTGCCAGTTCCGCAACGGTATCCACCAACCAGCGCTCCGCCGGAGTCCTCGGCGAGTCAATGACCTTGGCCTTGGTACTCCATTTGGCCATTGGTTTGGAAATCAACAGGGACACGATGGCCCCCGCAAAGCCAAATACGGCGGCAAAAGCCAGTAGCGAACCGTATTGAATACCGTTCTGGGCCAGGTAGCTGTCTACGCCAAGCAGGCGCAGGGTAATGCTGGCTACAATGATGACCGCCAGGTTGGTGGCGAGAAACAACAGAATGCGCATGTCAGGTTCCTCCGAAAAAGACGCCCTGCATTACCCGGCTGATGGTCGCCGAGCTGCCTTTGCGTAACGCGTTGCGAATAAGGTGGATGTGGGTTGAGAAATCCTGGCGGACCGACTCGGGCAGTTCTTCCATCTCCTTGGCAGGCTGGACCTGGAGGTTGTTCAGGAGCCCAGCGCTGGCGGGGGTGCTTAGACGGACAAAGGCTTTTTGGGTAAGCACGGCCTGGTCCAGAGCCTCCTGGCGAATGGTGTCCACATAGCGCAGCAGACCTTCTTCCTCGAGCCAGAGCAGGGCGCCAAGGCAGGCCATGTGACGTTTGCTGTGAAGTCCGAACTCGTCCGGTTCGTCCGGGCCGGCGATGTCTTCCACAAACAGGTTGATGCGTCGTGGGAAGGCACTATAAAGCTGAACCAGGGCGATCGCGGTATCTTTGTAAAATTCCTCTATATGTATGTCAGCCATGAACCGCACCAACTATTGCTGATACGTGGAGAGGAAATGGGCCAGCCGCTTCATGGAATCCTCCAGGGTATCGACCCGTGGCAGGAACACCACCCGCAAGTGCTGTTTGTCATCAATGTTGAACGCGGAACCCTGCACCAGCAGGATTCTTTCTTGCAGTAGCAGATCAAGTACCAGCTTCTCGTCGTTCATGATCGGAAAGCGCTTGGGGTCGAGTTTCGGAAACAGGTAGAGCGCGCCTTTCGGTTTCACGCAGCTGACACCCGGAATGTCATTAAGCAGCTGCCAGGCAGTTTCCCTTTGTTCATACAGGCGTCCGCCCGGCGCCACCAGGTCATCAATGGATTGATAGCCACCGAGGGCGGTCTGAATGGCAAGCTGGGCAGGTACGTTGGCGCACAGCCTCATGTTGGAGAGCATTTCGATGCCTTCGACCAAGTCCCGGGCACGATGCTTGGCACCGCTGACGATCATCCAGCCTGAGCGGTAACCGGCGGCCCGGTAATTCTTTGACAAGCCGTTATAGGTGAAGAAGAGCACGTCATCGGCCAGTGCAGCCGTGGATACGTGTTCTGTTCCGTCGTATAGAATTTTATCGTAGATCTCATCGGACAGGATGATGAGATTGTGTTTGCGGGCCAGCTCAATGACCTGTTCCAGCAGTTCGCGGGAATAGACCGCGCCAGTCGGGTTGTTTGGGTTGATCAGGACAATGGCACGGGTCCGGCTGGTGATTTTCTTGCGAATATCATCAATATCCGGGAACCAGTCCTGCTGCTCGTCGCAGTGATAGTGCACGGGCTTGCCGCTGGAGAGCGTAACGGCGGCTGTCCAGAGAGGGTAATCCGGTGCGGGAATCAACACTTCGTCACCGGTGTTCAGCATGGCCTGCATCGACATGACGATCAGTTCGCTGACGCCATTACCCAGGAAAATGTCGTCAATATCGACTTTATCAATGCCTCGTTGCTGGCAGTAGTGCATAACTGCCTTCCGGGCAGAGAACAGCCCTTTGGATTCCACGTAACCCTGGGCCAGAGGCATGTTGTAGATGACGTCCTGCTGGATTTCCTCCGGGATGTCGAGTTCAAAGGCCGCCGGGTTGCCGATGTTCAGCTTCAGGACCCGGTGGCCCTCTTCTTCAAGGCGACGAGCCTCGCGCAGAACCACGCCACGTATTTCATAACACACGTTATCCAGCTTGGCGGACTTGTAGTAATTCTGCATAGGACCCGGGTTTCCTTAACCTTGTATCAGTTATCAGTAAATCAAAAAGACAAGTCTGTATTCTAGCGGAGCATAGCCGCCGGGCAACAGGCCAATTGTGATGAATTGTGGCTTAATCATGGAGATTTAAGGCGACAAGTTCATCCCGTCTGTAGATTTGGTCAGTAAGCGAGACTTTCGTTACTTGATAATGTATTGTGCACAAGATAATTGAGCAAAATATAAAGGAAGACCAATGAGTGATAGCATTTACGATTTCAGGGTTCAGGACATCAAGGGTAATGAGCATGACATGGCAGAGTACAAGGGCAAGGTCCTGCTTATTGTGAATACGGCCAGCAAGTGCGGGTTCACTCCCCAGTTTGAGGGTCTCCAGGGACTGCACAGTGAGTTGGGTGAAAAAGGGCTGGCGGTGTTGGGATTTCCGTGCAATCAGTTCATGAATCAGGACCCGGCGGACGAAGAGTCGATCAGCCAGTTCTGCAGTCTGAATTATGGTGTTGATTTCCCCATGTTCGCCAAAATCGACGTCAACGGCTCGGAGGCTCACCCGCTTTATCGCTTTCTCAAGAAGGAGGCCTCGGGTGTAATGGGCTCGGAAAAGGTGAAGTGGAACTTCACCAAGTTCCTGGTCAACCGTGAGGGCCAGGTGATTCGTCGATACCCACCGACAACCAAGCCAGAAGCTATCCGCGCCGATATTGAGAAGTTGCTCTGAACAATGGGTAATAGCGACGATATCCTTGGCCTGGATAACCAGCTTTGCTTTGCATTGTACGCCGCGAACCGGGCCATGACGGCCCGTTACAGGCCTCTGCTGATGGAACTGGGGTTGACCTATCCCCAGTACCTGGTGCTGTTGGTGTTGTGGGAAGCAGCGGCCGCCGGCGACGTAGTGCGTGTGTCCGGTCTCGGGGAGCGACTCAGGCTCGATTCGGGCACACTGACACCGCTGTTAAAGCGCCTTGAAGAGCGGGGGCTGGTCCGTCGCCAGCGAAGTGTCGAGGATGAACGTGTGGTGACTGTTGTTGCCACAGGCCCTGGCCTCGCATTGCGAGAGCAGGCGAGGTCGATTCCCGGTCGTCTTTTGTGCAGCACTGGTGTGGACCCCGATAGATTGATGGCCCTCAGGGATGAGCTCAGGTCGGTTCTTGCCCAACTGGAGAGTCAGGCGCCCAGCGCTCGATAGCCGTTTTCAGGTCGTCGCGATTGTAGGGCTTGGTGATGTAGTCATTCATGCCGGAAGCGAGGCAGTCCTCCCGATCGCCTTGCATGACATTCGCGGTCACCGCGATCACCGGCAATGTTTGCCATTTCGGATTCTCGCGGATTTTTCGGGTTGCCTCGTAACCGTCCATGACCGGCATCTGGCAATCCATCAACACGAGGTCGTAGTTCCTTTCTTCCAGGGTTCGCAAGGCCTGTTTGCCATTTTCGGCAAGGTCGACGGAGTGCCCCAGTTTTTTCAGCAGACTGCTGGCCACCAGTTGATTGACCTGATTATCTTCCACCAAAAGGATGCGCAGGCTTTCAATTGACGTGTTGGTGTCAGCAACGGGAGTGGATTCTACCGGCTGTTGAGCGCTCTGTGCGTAGACTGGTAGTGGTAACGTCACAGTGAAGTGAGTGCCCCGACCGACTTCCGAGTCCACCAGTATCTGGCCATGCATCTGCTCCACCAGTTGGCGGCACAGTGTCAGTCCCAGTCCGGTCCCGCCATACAGTCGTGTGGTGTCGGTGTCTGCCTGCGAGAAGGGGGAGAAAATCCGGTGCAGGCCTTCTTTTGACATGCCGATGCCGGTGTCCATCACGTCAATCCGAAGATTGCCACCGAAGCGGGCCGCATGAAGTCTGACAGTGCCTTCCTCGGTAAACTTGATGGCATTGCTCAGAAGATTGTTAAGCACCTGACGAGTGCGGGTTGGATCACCCAGGAACATGTCTGGCAGTTCCGGGTCAATGTCCGTGACCAGTTCAATTTTCTTTGTATTCGCCTGTTGGGCATGGAGCGTGGCGCATTCCTGGATCAGGTTTTTTATACTGAATGGAATGTTTTCCAGGCTCAGTTTGCCGGCCTCGACCTTGGAAATGTCGAGTATGTCGTTCAGCAGCCCAAGCAGGCTTTGGCCGGCTGTGAAGGCGATCTCAAGACGAGTGCGTTGCTCCTGATCAAGGTTGCCGTCCAGGGCCAGTCCCAGCATGCCCAATACGCCATTCAGCGGTGTGCGTATCTCATGACTCATGCTGGCCAGGAAATTGGCTCGCGACCTGGCCCGGCGTACCGCATCTTCCTTGGCCTTGACCAGAGCCCTGTTGCTCCGCTGAAGTGCGGCGTTTTTCTGTGAAATCTCCCGTGTACGGTCATCGACTTCCTGCTCCAGCTGTGTGGAGTAGTTTTTCATGGAGCTTTCAGCCTGGCGAAGCTGAGCCAGGGTGGAGTCGATGGTGGTCAGGTGTTGGTTGATGACGCCAACCATGGCGCCGATTTCATCGTCCTGGTGATTGGCTGGAACCGGCAGACGTACCTTTTCCGGGGATTCGGCCTGAACGCGACTGAGTGCGTTGATGACGTTCATCATCGGGCGAGTGAGAATAAAATAGAAAATGCTCAGCAGCGCGCAGGAGAGGATCAGGCTCTTGAAGAAGCCGCTCATCAGCGTATAGCTCGCTCTTTGGAGAAACAGTAATCCGTAATGGTAGGTGTCAATGGTGACATTCAGAGTACCTAACGGGAGGTCCTCCAGTTGTTTCACTTTCAGTTCGTCACTGAAGGTGCGGCTTGCTCCGAACAGGGCATCGCTGATCCATCGATAGGGGGAGGAGGGGCTGCTTTTACTGGCCGCAGCCATGGCATGACCATCATTGTCGACGATTCTGGCGTCAATGGTGGCTGGGTGCCGGAGTAGACCATCAAGCAGTTCTTCAGCCAACCGGACGTCGATATTGTAGGCTATCTGCGAGGCCGGGCTGTGGCTGATTTCGATAAGCGCACGAATTTCGTTTTCCATGGATTGGCGGGCACCGAAATAGTCCAGGGTTACCTGAACCATATTCAGGACCAGCCCCAGCGCCATAGCGAGCAATACCGTATCACGGGTCAGCCGAAAGGAGAGGCGTTTTTTGAATAGCCTAGTCACCGGTGGTCACAATCCTTGTTTCGGGTAGCTTGTCAGGACAGGTTGGCAAGCAACGGGTTAATCATCGTAATCCGCCTTTTTTTTCCATTCGTCGTCGTGGAGGAATGTGTCCCATTCCCGATCCAGTTTTGACTGCCCTTCCTGCGATCCGGAGTCTTTGTCGTTATCCGGCCCCATGGCTTCAAGTTCCTTGATGCGGGTGCGGAAGCTTTTTACGGCCTTCATGGCTAATGGATTATCCCGGGACTTACCCATTTCCGTGCTGGCCAGATGGTAAGCGTGGATCGCCTTTCGAATCTGGTTCTGTCGCACATAGTCCCTTGCCTGAAAAACATGGAGGTCGGCATGGGTCTTGTGGACCAGAAACAAGACGTATTTCAGGTTCTTCTTGGCCGCTGAGTTGTCGAGTTTTCCGGCCTTGTGCATGCCTTCAATCATTTTGAACAGACTTTGCAGTAACTCTTGGACGTAATTTGATTTTTCCGGGGAGTCGATTTTTACCGGTGATCGGTTGTCGTTGTCTTCCTGCACCGAGTTCTTCAATTGCCGTGTTGCCTCGATCCACTGTTTGACCGGGAGGTTGGATTTTAGTGCACTCAGCTCCTGACAGGCTTCCTCCATGTTCTTGATCAACAGTAACTTGAGGTCAGTGGTCAGGTATTGACCAGGAATTTCGTCGAGTAGCCGGTGAGCGCGATTGTACAGGTCTTCCTGTGCTGTCATACGTCGTGCCCGTTCAATGCGGGCACGCTCTCGCATTTGACTGCCCACGATAATGACAATGGAGACGGTAACGATAGCTGCAAGTATCAAGACGATGATGGTGGTGTTCATGTTAGCGGCAACAACTCCGGTTTCGGGCCGGGGGCAGTGTATTCCGGCGATAAAAGTCACAATAATTCAGCAAATACCCGAAAGACTAGCAGAAAACCCGAATTGATTCCGTTTTGAAATGTGAATGTATCCTCCGTTGTATTTATTTCATGAATTATAAAGATGATGTACATTGTCGGAGTGAATGTTTTCGGTTCTGGATCAACAGTACCGCGTAATCAGGAGTATTGAATGGATATTTCCCGGGTCGATCTGAACCTTCTCGTGTATCTCGATGTACTCCTCAGGGAGCGGAACGTGACGAAAGCCGCTAACCACCTGGGGATTACTCAGCCGGCCATGAGCAACGGCCTGCGTCGACTGCGGGATGTATTCGGAGATCCTCTGTTGGTGCGAACCAGTGAAGGTATGTCGGCCACCGAACGTGCGAGGGAATTGCAGCCCCTGGTACGCGGTATTCTCTCGGATATTGAGCAAGCGGTACAGGAAAAGACGCCATTCTCGGCGATGGAGAGTCAACGGGTATTTCGCATCATGGCCAGTGACTACGCGGAGTCCTGTCTGATGCCACGGGTACTAAGGCGTATTCGTCAGGAGGCACCTCATGTCACCCTTGATGTGTTGACGCCCAGTGACGTCAGCTTTCTGGATGTCGAGCAGGGCCGCCTGGATATGGCCATAAACCGTTTCGATAAGATCCCTCAGTCATTCCATCAGAAGACTCTTTGGATTGAATATTTTGCCTGCCTGATGAATGCCCGCAATCCGATTCTCAGGGAGCCTTTCACCCTGGATACTTACCTGGATGCCAGTCATATCTGGGTGAGTAAAACCGGCTTCGGGGTGGGGGTAGGTGTTAATCCCAAGGACGTTCAGAGGCTCGGCTGGGTGGATGAGGCCTTGTCACGTATGGGGCGCAAACGGCAGATTTCCGTATTCACACGGCATTATCAGGTCGCCATGCTGCTGGCTGAGCAGCACGATCTCGTCGCAACCCTGCCAACGCGAGCGGCCTGGTTGCAGAAGGATAACCCCAACCTGGTGGTCAAAGTGCCACCCTTCGAGATTCCCCCTTTTGAACTGAAGATGGCGTGGAGTCCATTGTTACAGCACAACGCGGATCATCAATGGTTGAGAAGACTGATCGTTGAGGTGGCGGAGGAGGTAGACGCCGAATTTGCACCGTTCGGGGCGCAGTTTGAATCTGCGGAGATTCCACAGGTCTACCATTCAGAGCGGTAGTTCCCTCAACTCCAGCGAGTTGCGGCTGGCGTCCCACATGCGCTGAAAGGCTTCCCCGAGCAGTTTGACCCGTCCGCCATCGGCAAAGTTGGCAAAGCCCTCGGGTTTGTAGAAATCGTGGCGGTAGATAACGCCTTCCCGGTCGGCCAGCAGGAACGGCTGATCTTCGATAGGGTAGCCATCGTTGATCAGCCTCAGTTCTATGCGGCTCGGTAAACGTTTCATCAACTCTACGATCTGGTGGCGTCGCTTGACCAGTGGTTTGTCTTCGTGGATCAGTAGGCGCACTTCACTAAGCCTGTGGCGGCGGGCGAGGGCCGACAACAGTTCACGAAATCGATAACGGTCGTAGAGATCGTGCTCCAGCAGCCGGTCATACAGCCAGAGCCGCTGAGTGGCCTGGCCGGTCATGGAGTCCAGGAGGCTGATCATGCTGGATTCCGATTCGAACAGCCATGAATCCCGGTCCTTGCCCAGCATCATCGGATGTTTCCGGTCACTCTCCGATGCTACCAGTTCCGGTGACAGGCAGCGCATATCCACATGTGGAATACCGGCATCGTCATAGAGATCGGAACACACATGAAAACCGGAGCGCTGGTAAAAGGGAATGGCGTACTCTTGCGCTGACAGTTTCAGTTCTGCGAACCGGGAAGTCTCGGTGATCAGATGTCGTAAAAGCGCTTTGCCCACGCCTTTGCTGCGAAACGCTGGCAACACGGCCATGCGGCCTATATGGGCGGTTTCTTCCAGGGTGGAAAAGACTCGGGCGACGCCGACGGGTTCATTGTCTTCGGTTAATGCCAGGTAGTGATCCGCAATGTCGTCGGTGTCGTCCCATTCCAGGTCGGGCGGAACATTCTGCTCTTCAACAAATACGCGCTGCCGTATGTCGCGGATGGCCGCTGGCGCCAAAGGCCAGCTGTATTTGCGGATTCGTAGTCTGGTCATTCGAAATAAACGGATCCCTGATTGTATAAATTTGCGAGTAGACCGCAGATTGCCTCGTCATCGACCAGGGGAGTCAATGCTCCCATATCAATGCGGGCACCCCCGCAGAGCAGGGGAGCCAACGGGCGGGCATCGCCTTTCAACAGGTACTGCTCGCCGTCGACAAACAGTGCCGTCTCATCCCCAAGTTCATGATAAGCAAAGCGGGAACCTTCATTCCAGCGTAACTGTGCACCCTCAAACACCAGGTCCCGGAAGACCTCTGGCGCAATGGGCTCGTCCGACGGCACGACGATGTCCATACTCTTGGGCGCCGTGGCGTACTGGCCAAACCAGAGGGACAGCTGTCGGCGGTCCGACAACTTCTCGCGAATGACGCACTCCAGGCGATCAATAACCTCAGGAGCAATCGTGCCCGGGTTGTCCTGAATTTTGAGATCGGGATCGTTGAGATGATCGGCGGCATCGGACTGGCTGCAGAGGAAATCCGTAAAACCGGTCAGGACGTCGTCAATAGTTGGCGCGCGGAAGCCGATGGACAGGGTGATGCAGTCGTCTTCGGCAACGCCGTGATGGCCAATGCCCGGTGGCAGGTAGAGCATGTCGCCCGGGGCCAGGGTGACGGTTTCCTCTCCGTCCCAACTACTCAGAATCCGCAGCGGGGTACCTTCCACCCGCGGGGTGGTGTGGTCGCAGTGGCCGCCAAAGGTCCAGCGCCGATGGCCTTGGGCCTGAAGCAGGAACACGTCGTATTGATCGTAGTGCGGGCCAACGCTTCCACCTTTCGGGGCGTAGCTGGCCATAATGTCATCCAGCCGCCAGTTGGGAACAAAGCGGAAGTTGTCCAACAGATCGGCAATGTCCGGCACCCAGTGATCCAGCCCCTGGACTAACAGGGTCCAGTCCTGCTCTGGCAGTGTGCTGAAACGATCCGGGCTGAACGGCCCGTTGTGCAGCTGCCAGGGCTTGCCTTCGTCATTCTCGATAACGATGCGGGATTCTACGCCTTCCTCGCAGGCCAGGCCGGCCAACTCGTCGGCGGACACCGGGCACTGGAATCCGGGAAATGCCTGACGGATCACCAGGGGCTTTTTCTGCCAGTAGTCCCTGAGAAAGTCTGCCGCTGAAATGCCGCCAAGCATGTCCATAGTTCCGTATCCTGATATCAGATGTTTTGCGCCTGGTCGATGGCGTTGCCGATGTAGGAGCCCGGGGTCAGCGCCATGAGCTCGGTTTTGGCCGCGTCCGGGATATCCAGGGATTCCACGAAGTTCTTGATCACCTCGGGGGTCATCGCCTTGCCTCGCGTCAGTGCCTTGAGCTTCTCATAGGGCTTTTCGATATTGTAGCGGCGCATCACCGTCTGGATGGGTTCCGCCAACACTTCCCAGGCGTGGTCCAGGTCCTCGTCCAGGCGTGCCGGGTTGATCTCCAGTTTGCTCAGCCCTTTCAGGGTGGCTTCATAGGCGATCAGACTGTGGGCGAACCCGACGCCAAGGTTGCGAAGCACCGTGGAATCGGTCAGATCTCGTTGCCAGCGGGAAATCGGCAACTTGGCAGACAGGTGGCTGAACAGGGCATTGGCAATGCCGAGATTGCCTTCCGAGTTCTCGAAATCAATGGGATTGACCTTGTGGGGCATAGTGGATGAGCCCACTTCCCCTTCCACAGTTTTCTGCTTGAAATAACCCAGGGAAATGTAGCCCCAGATGTCCCGGTCCAGATCGATAAGTATGGTGTTGAAGCGGGCAATAGCGTCGTACAGCTCGGCAATGTAATCGTGGGGTTCGATTTGCGTGGTGTACGGGTTCCAGTCGAGGCCGAGGCTTTCGATGAAGTCTTTGGCGTTCTGGGCCCAGTCGATGGCTGGGTAGGCAGAAAGATGCGCATTGTAGTTGCCGACGGCGCCGTTGATCTTGCCCAGCAACTCGGTTGCGCGAACCTGTTTGACCTGCCGGCGGAGCCGGTAAACCACGTTGGCCAGCTCCTTGCCAACCGTTGAAGGAGACGCGGTTTGTCCATGGGTGCGTGAGAGCATCGGCTGCTCGGCGTGGTCATGAGCCAGTTGCGCCAGTTTGTCCACAACGCGGTCCATGGCGGGTAGCAGGCCGTGATCCAGGCCCTCCCTCAGCATGAGGGCGTGGGACAGGTTGTTGATGTCCTCGGAGGTGCAGGCGAAGTGCACGAATTCAGTGACCGCGTGCAGTTCAGGAACCTCGGCGATCTTTTCCTTGATGAAGTACTCGACAGCTTTGACGTCGTGGTTGGTCGTGCGCTCAATCTCCTTGATGCGCTCAGCGTCCGGCAGGCTGAATTCACGCACCATCTCGTCCAGGTATGTATTGGCTTCAGGAGAGAATGAGGGAACTTCCTTCACTTCGGAGTGAGCCGCCAGTTTTTGCAACCAGCGGATTTCGACGGTCACCCGGTTCCGAATCAAGCCGTATTCACTGAAAATATCGCGGAAGACGCTGACTTTACTGCCATAACGTCCGTCGACCGGGGAAATGGCGGTCAGGGCGGTGAGTTCCATCGAAAACCTCTCAAATCATCAAAGAATGGGTCAATACTGAATTGGGGACGCCTATGATACACCACTGCAAGGTGTGAATCAGTCGTAAACCGAACGGTTAGCCTTCTCGGCGAGGTCCCGTGCGGTGGCGATCACTTTGCGCCGGGAAAAAATCAGCTGCCAGCGGCGCCCGCCACTCTGACGCCAAAGGACAGCGGAGCGGATGCCGGCCAGGAGCAGGGCCCGCACACGGGCTGCGTTTTCTTCCTGTTGCAGAATGGCCGGATCACCACTCACCTGGATACGCATCCGGAATGTGCTGATAGTGTCGCCATAGATGGAAGCCAGGTTACCCACCAGATTGCTATGCAGGTAGCCGAAATGACTGGCGGTATGCCGTGCCTGATCGATCCGGCTGCCAATCACGGCCATCATGTCTTTGTCGCGGTTCAGCTTTGATTCGAGGTGGATCAGGTTGAGGGCATAGCGAAGAACTTCGATATCCTGCTGCTTGCTCTGCTGGCTGAGGACATTGGCCAACGTGTTCAGGCCTTCACGCAGGTCCTTGAGTTCGCCGCCGTAGACATCAAGAGTGGTGTCCGGATCGGTCGCGAACAGGGAGCGCATGGACGTCTCGAAACTGGAATCGGCACATTGGCCCGTGTGGGCAACCTGCTGGACCTGGGCGGCCGCCTGGAACACGCCGGCCAGCGCGAGCGTCTGGTCGTACAGCGATCGGCTCATACCTTTGCTCCGATAGGGACGACGGCCTTTTCGGGAAGTGTCTCTCCGTCACGCCAGGTCTGTTCGATGACGCCGCCACCGAGGCAAACTTCTCCCTCGTAGAATACCACTGACTGGCCGGGCGTAACCGCACGCTGAGCCGCGTCAAACACCACCGTGACACCACCCTCGCACAGGGTAACGACACAGTCCTGGTCAGGCTGGCGATAACGGGTCTTGGCCTTGCATCGGAATTCCTCTGCGGGCGAATTGCCGGCCACCCAGTCAATGGGGCCGCTGACCAGACCGCGGGAAAACAACAACGGGTGTTGCTTGCCCTGAACCGCAATCAGCACGTTGCGACTCAAATCCTTTTCGGCCACATACCAGGGATCGTCGCCAAATTCGCTGAGCCCGCCAATACCGAGGCCCTGGCGTTGGCCGATGGTGTGATACATCAGCCCCTGATGACGGCCGATCACCTGACCGTCCGGTGTTTCGATGTTCCCGGGCTGCGCTGGCAGGTATTGCTTGAGAAAGTCCCGGAACTTGCGTTCGCCGATAAAGCAGATGCCGGTGGAATCCTTCTTGTCGTGGGTGACAAAGCCCTGGGCTTCGGCAATCCGACGGACTTCCGGCTTCTCCAGTTCCCCGACCGGGAACAAGGTGCGAGCGATACGGTCGCCGGATACGGCATGGAGGAAGTAGCTCTGATCCTTGTTGGGATCGAGTCCTTTCAGCAGCTGTGCTTTACCGGAACCATCAGTGAGCGGCCGTTGGCGGGTGTAATGGCCGGTGGCAATGTAGTCAGCGCCCAGGGTAATGGCATAGTCCAGAAACGCCCTGAACTTCACTTCCTTGTTGCACAGGATATCCGGATTGGGCGTGCGACCGGCTTTGTACTCGGACAAAAAATGCTCAAACACGCGATCCCAGTATTCCGCAGCGAAACTCGCCGTGTGCAGCGGGATGCCGATGCTATCGGCAACAGCCTGGGCGTCGGCCAGGTCGGTCATGGCGGTACAGTATTCGGTGCCGTCATCCTCGTCCCAGTTCTTCATGAACAGGCCTTCAACCTGGTAGCCCTGATCTTTCAGGAGCCACGCGGCGACGGACGAATCCACGCCGCCGGACATGCCAACGATAACTCGGGTGTTTTCGGGTGCGTCTGTCATAGCTGAACCGTGCTGATCAAAGCGCCGCAGTTTAGCATTGTTGGACGGTTACGTCTCAGCATCGACAATCACATCAAGTGGGAATCGCCGGCCATTTCGGTAATCTTCTATGCATCGGAGTACCAGAGGGCTGCGAAGCTGTCCACCAAGGCTGGCTATTTCCTCTGGTGTCAGCCAATGTGCGGCGATAATGCCGTCATCGAGTTGGTCGGTGACCTTTTTCACCGCTCTCGCGGAATAGCAGAAGCGGTAGTAAGTCACCCCATTGGCCGGCGCCTTGTAAGTATAGAGACCGAGGAAGTGCACGGGCTCTACCTGCCAGCCTGTTTCCTCCAGGGTTTCCCGTTTTACCGCATCCAGAATGGCCTCGTCCTCCTCGATATGTCCGGCTGGTTGATTAAAGACCACCAGACCGCTGCTGACTTCCTCCACCAGGAGAAACCGCCCTTGGTCATCTTCCACAATAACCGCAACCGTGGCATGGGGTGTCCAGGTCATGATCTGTTTCTTCTCCGTGTTTTGTTGCTGCTACCACCGCGGCCAGCTTTTTGTGGGCGTCGGGGGCGGGCAGATGCTGCCGGTACATGGACGGCCAGTTTGTGGTATTGGCCTGGTTCCAGATTCTCGAGGGTCCAGTCACCAATACGATATCGAATCAGGCGAAGGGTAGGGAAGCCGACCGCGGCTGTCATGCGGCGTACCTGTCGGTTCTTGCCTTCGGTAATGATAAGTTCGATCCACGAGGTGGGGACTGACTCCCGGTGTCGTACCGGGGGGACTCTTGGCCACAGTGGGGGCTCGGGCATTTTTTCCACGGTGGCTGGCTGGGTTTTGCCATCCTTCAGCACAACGCCTGCCCGCAAGCGATCCAGGGCCTCGTTAGTGATGTCGCCTTCCACCTGGACCCAGTAGGTTTTTGGCATTTTCTGTCGGGGAGAGGCAATGCGATGCTGTAGCTGGCCGTCATCGGTGAGCAGTAGGAGGCCTTCCGAGTCGAAGTCGAGGCGGCCTGCCGGGTAGACGTGGGGTAGGTCAATCCAGTCTGCCAAAGTAGCTCGTGCGGTTTTGCCATTCCCGGAATCGGTGAACTGGCTCATTACCCGAAAGGGCTTGTTGAAGAGAATCAGGGTCGCCATTCGGTGCTCTGGGCCATGCTCCGGTGTTTTGTTGCGGCGTAACTGAAAGCAGTGAGGGTAGCTGAACGGCGTGGCGAGGAAAAGTGAATTTGCGTTACGGCTAGCACAATTACCTGAAGGTCGTCACCCTCAGGGTACCGACAGCAAAGGCTGAGGTCGGCCCGAAGCAGGGCCGGCCACAGGGTTAATCCAAGCCCGTTGACCCGGCAGATTCAGGTCTCAGGCGTTTACGGCGCGTGGCTCATGCTGGAGTTCGTCTTCACGGCGGCTGCTCTCAGTGTCGGCGTCAGACGTTCTTTCCGTCATTTTCGCCGTGCTGGCCACACTTTGTTTCCGCGGTTGCTCCTGGGGAACAATGTTTACCGCGTGAATACCTTTGTCGCTGGGTTTCTTGTCGAAGGTTACTGTTTGACCGGCCTTCAGGGTCTTGTATCCTTCCATCTGTACCGACGAGAAATGGGCGAACAGATCATCACTGCAGCCATCCTCAATGATAAAGCCGTAACCTTTAGCATTGTTAAACCATTTCACTTTGCCCTTTGGCATGATGAACTCCCCTGTTCTTTTGCTGTCAATCACTGTTATTGGTGTTATTGCCGTACCATAGAGCGGGTACGGGTGATCTCGGATTACCTGTTACGAGCGCCTCCGTGGATACATCATCTCCACGCCAATTTACATTATTTTACATTGCACCCTTACTGTTGACCAATATCGTCTTTGAGTCAATAGGGGACATTGGGGGAATGTATGGTTGAAGGGGGTCCGGAAGCGGTATCATGATCGTATTGATAACCAGCGCACGTCCGGTAGTCTTGTTGGCTTGAAAACCGGACGACTCACAACCATCTTTAACCAAGGGCACCGACTACCGGTAAAGAATCATGAGGACTATCCAGAATTCTCTACTAGTATTTAATCAGGGGGATGAAGAACAGCCGGGGCGTCAGGATGACCTCAGTGTTGCTCCCGAGAAGCCTGCACTGAAACGCCCTGCGCGTTTTCGGGTAGTGCTTCTGAACGATGACTACACCCCCATGGATTTTGTGGTGGATGTACTAATGAAATTCTTCGGGATGAACGAAGAGAAGGCGACGCAGGTGATGCTGCTCGTCCATACGCAGGGAAAAGCCGTATGTGGGGTATATACCCGTGACATCGCAGAAACAAAGGCGGCACAGGTGAATCAGTATTCCTCGGAATGCGAACATCCGCTCCTTTGCGAGATTGAACGTGCGGACTGATAGACCCAGGGGTGGCCCATGCTGAGCAAAGACCTTGAAATTACGCTGAATACGGCCTTCAAAAATGCCCGCGACAAGCGTCATGAGTTTATGACGGTGGAGCATTTGTTGCTGGCCCTGTTGGATAACGAATCGGCAGTGGGCGTTCTGAAAGCCTGTGGTGCAGACTTGAAACGGCTTCAGGAAGAACTCATTGAATTTGTAGACTCCACAACTCCGCTGATCCCGAGCAATGACAGTGAGCGGGAAACCCAGCCGACACTTGGCTTCCAGCGGGTACTGCAGCGCGCGGTTTTCCACGTCCAGTCCTCAGGCAAGAAGGAGGTGACGGGCGCCAATGTGCTGGTTGCCATCTTCAGTGAGCAGGAAAGTCAGGCAGTGTATTTGCTCAAGAAGCAGAGCATTGCCCGAATTGACGTGGTGAACTTTGTTTCGCACGGTATCTCCAGAGTGCAGGGAGGAGAGGACCAGGAGGGGCACGACCAGGCCTCCCAGGAAGAAGTCGGGGAAGAGGGCGGCTCCGCAAAACCGCTTGAGAGCTACGCGACCAATCTGAATGAACAGGCTCGCCAGGGTCGGATTGATCCATTGATTGGCCGTGAGCATGAAGTGGAGCGTGTGGTTCAGATCCTGGTCCGTCGCCGAAAGAATAATCCGCTGCTGGTCGGAGAGGCCGGTGTTGGCAAGACGGCTATTGCAGAAGGATTGGCGAAGCGCATTGTGGATGGTCAGGTCCCCGACATTATCTCGGACGCCGTGGTTTATTCCCTGGATCTCGGGGCCCTGCTTGCGGGTACCAAATACCGTGGTGATTTTGAGAAACGGCTGAAAGGCCTGTTGGCGGAACTCAAGAAAGAGCAGCACGCCATTCTGTTTATCGATGAGATCCACACCATCATTGGCGCAGGTTCGGCTTCCGGTGGCGTTATGGATGCCTCCAATCTGCTGAAGCCAATGCTGAGTTCTGGCGAGATTCGGTGCATCGGATCAACTACTTTCTCCGAATTCCGGGGCATTTTCGAGAAGGACAGTGCTCTTGCCCGGCGATTCCAGAAGATTGATGTCAATGAGCCGAGCGTTGAGGATACCTACCAGATCCTCAAGGGCCTGAAACCCAACTTTGAGAAGCATCACGATCTGAAGTACACCGACAAGGCGTTGAGGGTGGCGGCCGAGCTGGCCGATCGCTATATCACGGACCGTCACTTGCCGGACAAGGCAATCGACGTCATCGACGAGGCTGGCGCACGTCAGCGCCTGCTGGCAGAAAACAAGCGCAAGAAAACGGTGGACGTTCGGGATATTGAGGATGTTGTGGCTAATATTGCCCGCATCCCTCCGAAGAGTGTGTCCTCCAGCGACAAGGACCTGCTGCGCAATCTGGAGCGGGATCTCAAGATGGTGGTCTTTGGCCAGGATCCGGCGATCGAATCGCTGTCCACGGCGATCAAGCTTGCCCGTGCGGGGCTTAAGGCTCCGGAGAAGCCGGAGGGTGCTTTCCTGTTTGCCGGCCCGACCGGCGTGGGCAAGACCGAGGTCACCAAACAGCTCGCCAAAGTGCTGGGTATCGAGCTGGAGCGCTTCGACATGTCTGAGTACATGGAGCGGCATACGGTGTCCCGACTGATTGGTGCGCCTCCAGGGTATGTCGGTTACGATCAGGGCGGTCTGTTGACGGAAGCGGTCAACAAGCACCCTCACTGTGTGCTGTTGCTGGATGAGATCGAGAAAGCCCATCCTGAAGTCTTTAATCTGCTGCTGCAGGTTATGGACCACGGTACGCTGACAGATAACAATGGCCGCAAGGCGGATTTCCGTCACGTTATCCTGGTGATGACCACCAATGCCGGAGCCGAGAGCATGGCTCGCCGATCGATCGGGTTCAGCGAGCAGGACCACAGCACCGACGGAATGGAAATTATCACCAAGACGTTCACGCCGGAATTCCGCAACCGTCTGGATGGCATTATCCAGTTTGCGGACCTCCAGAAAGAAACCATCACCCATGTAGTGGACAAGTTCCTCACCGAGTTGCAGGCGCAGCTGGACGAGAAACATGTGGTGCTGCATGTGGAAGAGGCTGCGAAAATCTGGCTGGCGGAAAAAGGCTATGACGTCACCATGGGCGCACGGCCAATGTCCCGTTTGATTCAGGATAAGATCAAACGACCGCTTGCCGAACAGATACTGTTTGGGCGGCTGTCTGAAAAAGGAGGGGACGTGCACATTCATCTTCGCGATGATGAGCTGGTCTTTGACTACGAGGACGAGCCAGCTGAAGCTGTCTGACAGTTTCTCGCTGAGGCAACTGAAAACCGCGCTGTAACCGGCGCGGTTTTTTTATGGCTGTTCGTTGCGGGTTGACCGCGTTTTAATAATCTGGCTGCCATTGTTGTCAATTCAATCCACGCTAATCTCTGTCAGTTTATTGGGAATCCACCGATAGTTACGCGATCTGGGTGGTGTCACCACTAATAAACAATAATGACAAGGAATCAGGACGAATGAAGGTACGTGCTGCACTGCTGGCAGGTGTGATGTCTCTGTCTGCCTGGACTCCATTATCCGCCAATGAGCGGAAAGAATTCTGTGTATTTGATGTCGCTGGCGCCGGTGGCTTTGTCTACCGGACGCTTCAGGAGTACCAGCGCAAGGCGGTGGGCTCCGGAGTCAGCCTCTCAATGAGCCCTTACACCGACGAAGACAAAGCGGTGGCTGATTTCAAGGCGGGCAAGTGCGATATCGTGGCGGTCACCGACATGGGTGTCCGACATTTCAATAGTTTTACCGGTTCAATCAGTGCCATCGGAGCTGTGCCTTTTTATGAGGACCTTAGAGTCTTGATGCATATCCTCTCCAGCCCGAGGGTGGACGAGCATATGTCACAGGATGGCTACCAGGTGCTTGGCGTCGCCCCGATGGGGGCGGCGTACTTATTTGTTAACGACCGAAGTATCAATGATGCTGATGCCCTGGAGGGGAAACGGGTCACGGTGTTTGAAGGGCACCATGACGCACGTCATATGCTTGAGTACATTGGAGCGGTGCCGGTGGACGCTAAGATTTCCAACTTCGCACGACTGTTCAATACGGGGCAGGCGGATATCAGCTATGCGCCTGCGGCTGCCTACGAATTGCTGGAAATGTTCAAGGGCATGGGTGACAAAGGGGGCATCGTGAAGTATCCAGTCGGCCAGGTATCGGTCCATCTTGTCGCGCGGGACGGGGAATTCGATGATCGCTTTGTCCGGCGATCACGAAAGATTATGGCGCGGCTGTACCCTGAAGCGATGCGGATTGTCAGGCAGTATGAAGACTCGATTCCCGATGAGCGTTGGGTCGATATTTCGAAAGAGGCCAGGGTCGGTTACCAGGAGATGTTGCGTAGCGTGCGCATCGATATGCAGCAGGCAACGGATGCATCGGGGATGCAGGCAGCCGGCGTCTATGATGACAATATGATGACGATTCTGAGGAAGGTGCGCTGCTATACCAATCCGGGGGCGCTGGAGTGTAGTGCCGAGGATCGCGAATAGGGCAGGCGCGGTAACAAAAAAAGCCCCGTTACAGGGGCTTTTTCAGATGTCACCTTGGCGATTAACGGGCGCGGTAAACGATACGGCCCTTGCTGAGATCGTAAGGGGTAAGCTCAACTTTCACCTTGTCGCCGGTCAGGATGCGGATGTAGTTCTTGCGCATCTTGCCGGAGATGTGGGCAGTCACAACGTGGCCGTTGCTCAGCTCAACGCGGAACATGGTATTCGGAAGCGTATCAACAATAACGCCTTCCATTTCAATGACATCTGATTTCGCCATTCAGTAAAAACCTCGTTTGGAATTAACTTGCCTTGATTCTAAATTGCGCAATTCTGCCTGATTTGTTGCCATTTAGCAAAATCAGTTGCGTTTCAGTACCTGCCATTGACCGTCCCTGAGGGCTTCAATGGGAGTGAAGCGGGTTTTATAGTTCATTTTCCGGCATTCCCGGATCCAATATCCGAGATAAAGGTGGGGCAACTCCCATGATTTTGCGGCTTCAATTTGCCATAGAATGGCAAAAGTGCCGAGACTGCGGCTCTCGTGGGCAGGGTCAAAAACGGTATAGATGGCCGATAGACCGTCATCCAGCATATCCACTGCTGCAAGGCCAATCAGCTCGTCTTCGAGGTGGATCTCCAGGAACCAGGAGTCGGTGGCGCCTTCTACCAGAAAGGATGTGAACTGTTCCCGGGACGGCGGGTACATATCGCCATCAGCGTGCCGCTGTTCAATGTAATGGGCGTAAAGCTGATAATAACGCTCACTGAAACTGGCCGGGACCAGTTCGCAGGTCAGATCCCGGTTCTTCTCGAGGACCCGGCGTTGATTTCGGTCGGGTTTGAAATCGTTCACCTTCAGCCGTACCGGAACGCAGGCGTTGCAGTTTTCGCAGTGTGGACGGTAATAATGGGAGCCGCTGCGACGAAACCCCAGGGCGGTGAGTTGACTGTAAAGTTTCTTGTCGATGTGTGCCCGTGGGTCGACGAACATAGTAGTCGCTTCACGATCTGGCAGGTAGCTGCAGTCGTGCGGCGGCGTGGCGAAGAATACCAGTGTTCTGAGATTGCTCATTCACACCTCCGGGCCGGGCCATTGCCACTGAATTTGCCAGGAGCTCTGCGCTGGAGAGCGGTCTACACTTGCTCTGAGTATAGATAAAAACTCGCGACGTGGAATAGATCGGGCACCCATTTTTAACAGATGACCGTTCTCCACCTGGCAGTCCATGATTCTATACCCCCATTCTGCCAGTTGGTGGGCCAGGTGTACCATCAGTACCTTCGACGCGTTGGTTTCCAGTGAGAACATGGATTCACCAAAAAAGCACTGTCCCATTGCCAGGCCGTACATGCCGCCGGCCAGCTTACCGTCAGGATTCCAGGCCTCGATGGAGTGAGCGACCCCGAGTTCGTGCAGTCGGGTGTAGCTGTGCGCCATGTCCTCGGTGATCCAGGTGCCTTCCCGCTCTCGGGTTTGCGCGCACAGGCGTATGACGTTGTTGAAATCCCTATCCGCAGTTATTGAGAAGTACTGCCTGTTGAGGGTTCGGCGCAGGCTTCGGGATACGTGTATTTCTTCCGGAAACAGGACGCATCGAGGGTCGGGGGACCACCAGAGGATGGGTTGGTCGTCGCTGTACCAGGGAAAGATGCCGTTACGGTAGGCGAGTATCAGGCGGTCGGTGGAGAGGTCTCCGCCCAGTGCCAGCAGGCCATCAGGTTCGTCCAGGGCTTCCTCTGCGGGAGGGAACCAGAGGTGGTCGGGGTCTATCCAAGGTAGTGAGGTCATCCAGGTCCGGTTTCGGAGTGTGCTGCCTTGTTCTTTGGCTTGGGAGTATCAACCGTTGGGCGGGGTGTCCTGAAACACGCTCAAGCACATCCATGTGACGCTTGGGCTCCGCCTTTTAGCGCTTTTTGCTCCTGCGTCGCGCTAAAAGTCCTGGGCAAGCCGTCCTTGGCTTGCCCGTGAAGTGCTTTGCACTTCACCCATGGCTCCGCACAGTTTCAGAACACCCCACCCAATGGCCTCTTAAGACTTTTGAGTCGCCTTCGGTCAGTACAGTTCAGTTCTCAGTACAGGTCAATCCTGGTCCAGGAACTTCTCTGCATCCAGCGCGGCCATGCAGCCGAAGCCGGCAGAGGTTACGGCCTGGCGGTAGACGTGGTCGGCTACGTCGCCGGCCGCGAAGACGCCGGGAATGCTGCTCTGGGTGGCCATGCCTTCCAGGCCGGAGCGGATTTTGATGTAGCCGTTTTCCATGTCCAGTTGGCCGTCGAACAGGTCTGTGTTCGGTTTGTGGCCGATGGCGATGAAGACGCCCGCCAGGTCGAGTTCCTGTGTGGAGTCATCCTTGGTGCTTTTGATGCGCATGCCAGTTACACCGGTGCCGTCGCCCAGGACTTCGTCGAGAGTGTGGTCCCACACGATGTTGACGTTACCGTTTTCGGCTTTTTCGAACAGTTTGTCCTGCAGGATTTTTTCAGCGCGCAGGCTGTCGCGGCGGTGTACCAGGGTGACTTCGTCGGCGATGTTGGACAGGTACAGGGCCTCTTCAACGGCGGTGTTGCCGCCACCGATAACGGCGACTTTCTGTTTCTTGTAGAAGAAGCCGTCGCAGGTGGCGCAGGCGGATACGCCCTGGCCTTTGAACTTCTCTTCTGATTCCAGGCCCAAGTACATGGCGGACGCGCCGGTGGCGATGATCAGGGCGTCGCAGGTGTACTCACCACTGTCGCCTTTCAGGCGGAAGGGGCGGTTGCGCAGGTCGGCTTCGTTGATGGTGTCGTAAACCACGTTGGTTTCAAAGCGCTCTGCGTGCTTGAGCATGCGCTGCATCAACTCCGGGCCCTGTACGCCGTCGTTGTCGCCTGGCCAGTTGTCCACGTCGGTGGTGGTAGTGAGCTGTCCACCCACTTCGATACCGGTGATCAGGGTTGGCTTAAGGTTCGCGCGGGCTGCATAAACCGCAGCGGTGTAGCCGGCAGGGCCGGAGCCAAGGATGATCAGACGGGAATGTTTGGTTTCGCTCATTGTGGGTCTCTCGTCAAAAAACTGAAAGTCTACTGGAAAGTGCTGAAGGCTAACATGATCAGGGCTTGGTGCCAGTTGTTTTGGCTAATTTCTGTCATTAAATGATGCTATTTACTCGATAACACTCTCTATTCAATGACAGATACGGAGGCAAGAAGTTGCCTGACCCGTTCAGCGCTCTTCCCGGATTCTCCCTGTTCCAGCCGGTGTTCCGCGACTGCGGGAAACACGGCCTGGATGTCGTCGGGTAAAACATGATGTCGTCCATCCATCAAAGCCCAGGCCCTGGCGGCGCGAACCAGGCCAAGACCCGCGCGGGGCGACAGGCCATAGAGCAGGCCGGGCATGCGTCGGCTGTGTTCCAGCAGGCGCTGGACATAATCCAGCAGGGCCGGACTGGTCGTCACTCTTCCAACGGCTTCCTGGAGGGTGTCCAGGTCTGACAGAGTCAGCAGTGTTTGCAATTTGTCAGTCAGCTTGCGGCGATCTTCGCCCTCCAGCAACTCCCGTTCAGCCTTTGGATCCGGATATCCGAGGCGCAGGCGCATGAGGAAGCGGTCCAACTGGGATTCGGGAAGCGGGTAGGTGCCGCCCTGTTCGATGGGGTTCTGGGTGGCGATAACAAAGAACGGGTGAGGCAGTGGGCGGGTCTCGCCTTCGATGGAAACCTGCCGTTCCTCCATGGCCTCGAGCAGCGCGCTTTGGGTGCGCGGTGAAGCGCGATTGATCTCATCAGCAAGCACCACCTGGGCGAAAATGGGCCCTTTGTGAAAAACCAGTGTTCCGGCTTGTTTGTCGTACATGGAGTAGCCGAGTACGTCTGCCGGTAGCAGGTCGTTGGTAAATTGGATGCGCTGATAACTGAGACCCATGATGCGGGCAAGGGCGTGGGAGAGTGTGGTCTTGCCCATGCCGGGAATGTCTTCGATCAGCAGATGGCCGCGGGCCAACAGTCCGCATATGGCCAGACGAACCTGTTGCTCCTTGCCCAGCAGTATGGTGTTGAGCTCGTTAACAACGGTATCAATGATTTTCTTCATGCAGGATTCAGTCCCGTACCCTTTTGAGTATGTCGCTGTAGGCGTCAATGCGTCGATCTCTCAGATACGGCCAGATGCGTCGTATCGATTCGCTGCGGTTACGGTCGATGATTGCATGCAGGATGGATTCCGAGTAGTCATCCGCTCTCGCCAGGAATTCGCCCTGGGGGCCGCAGATAAAACTGTTGCCCCAAAAACGAATGCCATTGGACTGGCGGGATGGGTCGGGCTCGGTACCAACCCGGTTCGGAGCAATCACCGGAAGGTTGTTGGCGACGGCGTGGCCCCGCTGTACGGTGACCCAGGCTTCCAGTTGTCGTGCCTGTTCTTCTGCGTCGTCAGTCGTGTCCCAGCCAATGGCGGTGGGGTAGATCAGGATCTCGGCGCCGGCGAGTGCCATCAACCGCGCCGCTTCGGGATACCACTGGTCCCAGCACACCAGGACGCCGAGCTTGCCAGCGGAGGTTTCAATCGGGGTAAACCCACTACGGCCATCGTTGAAGCTGGCGTCGCCGGGAGTAAAGTAGAATTTCTCGTAGAATCCGGGGTCATCCGGGATGTGCATTTTGCGATAGATGCCGGCAATGGAGCCGTCTCGTTCAAATACCACCGCAGTGTTGTGATACACACCGTTCATGCGCCGTTCAAAAATCGACCCCACCAGCACGATCCCGAGCTCGGCGGCAAGCTCCGATAGATGGTTGCTGGTAGGCCCCGGGATAGGCTCAGCCAGCTCAAACACCGAGGTGTCTTCGGTTTGGCAGAAGTACAGAGTGGCGTGCAGCTCCTGTAGAACAACAAGTTGCGCGCCTTCGTATGCAGCCTGCCTGACCAGTTTTTCACTGGTCGCAAGGCTGGCAGCTTTGTCCGGGCTGGACGTCTGCTGAATGGCGGCTACGTTCAGTGCGGAGCGGGTCATGGGGTTACCACTCCGGCGGGCAGTTGCATGGTGACACAGTGCAAGCTGCCGTGTTGTTGGATCAGCTGGCGACAATTGATCGGAATGATCTCTCGTTCTGGAAACAGGCTTTGCATGATGCCGATGGCTGCATCGTCCTGGGGGACGTCATAAACCGGCAGAAGGACGGCGCCGTTGATGATCAGGAAATTGGCGTACGTGGCAGGCAGGCGTTGCCCATCATCGTCCACGATGGCATCGGGCCAGGGTAGTGGTGTCAGTTTGTAGGGAGAGCCATCCGCCTGGTGGAAGTGCTGTAACTCCTCTTCCATGGCCGCCAGGGCACTGTAATGTTCATCAGCAACGTCCGGGCAGGCCACATAGCAGATATGGTCGGGCGCACAGAACCGGGCCAGGGTGTCTATGTGGCTATCGGTGTCGTCACCGGCCAGGTAACCATGGTTTAACCACAAAACACGATCTGCCCCCAGAGTTTCGGACAGCAGGTTTTCTATAGCTGCACGATCCACGGTCGGGTTCCTGGTTGGGGTCAGCATGCACTCGCTGGTGGTCAGGATGGTGCCCTGTCCATCCGATTCGATGGAACCACCTTCCAGTACGAAATCCACGGGCGTTACGGGTGTTGCCCCAAAAACGCCGGCATTTTGGAGGTGTTGATTGAGGGCGTTGTCTTTCTCCCACGGGAACTTGCCGCCCCAGGCGTTAAACCTGAAATCGAGTATCGCCATGCCGCTCGGCGTTTCCACCGAAATCGGGCCATGGTCTCTGGCCCAGGTGTCGTTGGCAGGGGCCGGTACCGTAATGACGCGACCCGGCAGCCCTTCTTCGTTCACGTAGGTGGACAACTGCTGACCCAGTTCCTGTAAGCGGGCTACATGCTCACAGCTGATGATCAGGTGTTCGTGTTTCAGTACCGCCTTCGCGATTGCCATAAACACGGGTTCCACTTCCTCGAGAATGCTGAACCAGTCGGTACCGGCGTGCGGCCAGGTCAGCATGACCGCGCTTTGAGGAGCCCATTCGGCGGGCAATACACGTCTGGAAGTCAATTTATCGCCACCTATTGCAAAAAGTCGCCATTCTAACCAACGAACGACGTTGCGTCAGGATGTGTATGAAGGAAATTTGCTCAACCAGTTAGCGGTCCCGTTTCAATACTGTATGAATAACGTGGTTGCCCTCGAAATAGACGACAAATCCATCGTAATGCCATTGTGAAATGGGTGGGTCGCCAACGGGACCCCGGGTTTCCCGGGGCGTCCCCCAGGAATCACGGACACTGGCCTGAGTCATGCCTGTGCGGGGAAGGTCCGCCTTCTGCCGTTCAGCCTGTGATCCGACCGGTATCTTTACTTCATCGGCCGTGGCTGGCGTCATGGGGGACAGGCCAAGGGCTGCCACGGTGACGACGGCGCCGAGCAGACGGGTTACAGGCTTTTTCATCGGTATTGTACTCCCAGGAATCTTTATGTGCTGTTATACAGTAAGACATTTTAAGGACATGGACGAAACGTAATATCCGAAAAACGTTAGCAAAAGTCACACGTTTTCGTCAGTTTACACGTTTTGACGCTGCCGGATTTGCCAGCGCATCACATGTCGGGCAATTTGTTGGCGGTCACTGTCTTGTATCTCTGTAAACTCTGTGTGAACCCAGGCGCCGCCGCTTTCATCGGGCACCGTGTGAAGTACCCGGGCGGTGGCCCGGGGTTGAAACAGTTCGGGTGGTAGCGTCATCCTCACTGCCAGAATATCCCCTCCGGACCAGGCGTTGGTGGCACTATGAAACGCCAGTCCACCTTCGCTGAGCGTAACATCCTGCCAGTCCTCAGGTTGCAACGGATTTTGCTCAAAGGCCATAATGCGCGCCAGCGTATCCAGCTTCCCGTTCAGTGACTTGATCAGTGAGGTCAGCAGGCGATCCCGCTCCGCGAGATTGGCCAGTTGAATCCGGACCTCCTGGTCCAGTCGTTTCAGGTCTGCGCGAAGGGCGTCCAGATGATCGCCATTGAAAGGATCATGTCCTTCTCTGAGGTTTTCCGGAACCTTGCGGATCTCCAGGCCAATGCGGTCTTCGATCCGGAAAAAATCCCGGCGATCCGAAGCCGTCTCTGACGGAGAAGTGTGTGGAGAGGTGTTGGGTGTTCGTGACGGCATCACGGCTCCGTAAGCACAGCAATTTTTTGTTTATGTTGAAAAGTTTAGCAGTTTCCAGACAGTCGTGTGTCCGGAAATCCGAATGACCCGAAGGTAGCAACAGGCACCTCCTCATGTTCAGACCTTTATCGTTGTATGTTGGTTTGCGGTACACCGCGGCAAAGCGGCGCAATCACTTTATTTCTTTCATCTCACTCACCTCGATGATTGGGCTGATGCTCGGCGTCGCGGTGTTGATTATCGTCCTCTCGGTGATGAACGGTTTCGATCGTGAGCTGAAGCAGCGCATTCTCGGCATGGTTCCCCATGCTGTTATCCAGGGGGCGGACCAGCTCCGGGACTGGGAAACCGTCGACGCGAAGGTCGAGGAGCACCCACGGGTTCTTGCTGCAGCCCCCTTCATACAGGGGCAGGGTATGGTCACCGGTGGCGGTGATGTCAGGGGGGTGATGCTTAATGGTGTGTTGCCGGAACAGGAACGCAGCGTATCCATTATTGAGAACCATATGCTGGAAGGCAGCCTGGACGATCTCAAATCCGGTGAGTTTGGCATGATTGTCGGCCGGTTGATGGCATCCAGTCTGCGCCTGCAGATCGGTGACAAAGTCACCGTCGTGCTGCCAGAGGCTTCCGTCACGCCAGCCGGCGTGTTGCCAAGACTCAAGCGGTTTACTGTTAAGGGGATCTTCAGCGTTGGCGCCGAGCTTGATGGCAATTACACGCTGATCCACATGGATGATGCGGCAAAACTGATGCGAACTGGCGGCCAGGCCCAGGGGGTGAGGCTGCTGGTGGATGACCTGTTCGCGGCCCCGAAAGTTGCAGAGCAGGCTGCCCGTGGGTTGGATGGCCGCTACTATATCTCCGACTGGACCCGAACTCATGGCAACCTGTTCCAGGCCATTCGCATGGAGAAGACCATGATTGGGCTGCTGTTGATGTTCATCGTGGCGGTGGCCGCCTTCAACATTGTCTCAACCCTGGTTATGGTCGTGACCGACAAAACCGCGGATATCGCCATCTTGCGCACCATGGGGGCAACACCGGGACGGATCATGCGGATCTTCATCATTCAGGGTGGTGTTATTGGCATCTTTGGCACGCTGGTTGGTACCACACTCGGCGTTGTCGGGGCGTTGAATATCAGCGCTTTCATTTCCTGGCTGGAGGCGGCCCTTGGTCACCAGTTCCTGAGTGCGGATGTGTATTTCATCAGTTATCTGCCGTCGCAGTTGCAGTGGCAGGATGTGGCAATTATCAGTGGCGCTGGTCTGGCAATGAGTCTGCTGGCGACAATCTACCCCGCCTGGCGGGCATCACGAATCGATCCGGCGGAGGCCCTGCGATATGAATGATGTGATCACTCCGACGGTGGGGAACTCACTGGTCATTGACTGTCAGCAGGTAACTCGTACCTATAAAGAGGGGCCGGAAAAGCTCACGATTTTTTCCGACATTTCTTTGCAGGTTGCAGCCGGCGAGACGGTCGCAATTGTGGGTAGCAGTGGCGCGGGGAAAACCACGTTGCTGAACCTGCTTGGCGGACTTGACCGACCGTCATCCGGCCATATCTCCATTTGCGACCAGGACATCCATCGCATGAGTGAGGCGGGCCGGGCGCGTTTTCGTAACCGGCACCTGGGGTTCGTCTACCAGTTCCATCATTTGCTCCCGGAATTCACTGCCCTCGAAAATGTAATGATGCCTTGTGCGCTTGGTGGCATGGATGTGAAGGCTGCCGAGGAAAAGGCCAGCGCCGTGCTTGCCAAAGTTGGGTTGGGGGAGCGCTTCGGTCACAAGCCGGGAGAGCTCTCGGGCGGCGAACGTCAGCGGGTGGCGATTGCCCGCGCGCTGGTGAACGAACCGGAATGCGTGCTGATGGATGAGCCCACCGGCAATCTGGATGAGCATACCGGCGAGGGTGTGCGGCAATTGATTGAGTCCCTGAGGGACCAGTTGGGAATCGCGTTTGTGATGGTAACCCATGATATGAGCATGGCACGGAGTCTCGGGCGGGTATTACGTCTGGAGCAGGGGCGGCTATTGGTCGAACACAACGTAGAAAGCTAACGCTTGCGACGACGCAGGAGGCGCCGGTCCTGCCAGTCAGAGCGTACTTTGCGACGCCACAGGTACTGGATCAACAGATAGGCGAGGCAGGCGGACAGCGTAGCGACGATCAGTGAGCCCAGGTAGAGCGGTATGCCAATGTCCAGAATCCGTTCACTGATCCACTTCCAGGACACCTGGAACTCGAAATTGAGCACCGGTCGGTCCAGAATCCAGGCACCGATCTTGTAATTAAAGTAGAACATTGGCGGCATGGTCAGCGGATTGCTGATCCAGACCAGCACCACGGACAGGGGCAGGTTGGCATTGAACCAGATGGCAAAGAATGCGGCGGCGAGCATCTGGAATGGCATTGGGATAACGCCCAGGAAAATGCCGACCAGGAAGGCGCGGGACACGCTGTGACGGTTAATATGCCATAGGTTGGTTTCATGAAGGATGTCGCCGAGAAACCGCAGCGACTCCATCGCCCTGACTCGATCAGGCGTTGGTAGGTATCGTTTCATGAACTTCTTTGGCATTTGGAAGTTCTGCCTGTTCAGAATGACAGCCCGGGACACGATGTCTTGCCGGAGCTTGGGAATAATCAGGAGGACATGGATTGTCCGGAAGTCTTGTCGCTTTTGCCTGCGGCGTTATCTTACTTTATACCTTCCCGGTCGTGCCACCTCTGAAGTGGCTGATTGTTGCCCTGTTGTCAGTACTTTATGGGACTTTAGCGCTGCCCTCACGGCGGATATCCACATTGGCTCTGGGGCTCGCCTTTTTGCTGGCGGGCCTGGCCTGGTCATCCTGGCATGCATCCGAGCGACTGCAACGTGCCCTTCCGGTTGAGCTGGAAGGCAAGGTGGTCGAGGTGTCGGGCTACCTCTGCGAAATTCCCACGGAAGGAAGTTTTAACAGCCTTAGGTTCAGCTTTTGTGTCACTCGGTGGCGTCTTCCTGAAGGTTATAAGGGGGCTGATACTCTGTTCCCCGACAAGGTGCGGTTGGCATGGTATGGCCGTGAGGGGCAGTCTCTTCCGGGGCACAGGCTCCGTCTGAAGGTGGCGCTCAAGCAACCCCATGGAGCAATTAATCCGGCCGGGTTCCGCTATGAAACCTGGCTGTACCGCAAAGGATTCCGAGCGACTGGAACGATCCGGGAGGTCGAATCCGATGTTTCTGTGCCGTGTAACCTGCATTGCGATTATATGGCATGGCGCCAGCAGTTGGCCGATTCGGTAGGCGCTACCCTGGGAGAAGCCCGGCATTACCCTCTGGTTGCGTCCCTGCTGATCGGGTTTCGGGGGGAAATGACGCCAGACCACTGGGAGGTTCTCAAGGCCACCGGCACCATTCACCTGGTCGCCATTTCCGGTCTGCACCTCGGTTTGATTGCTCTTGGGGCCGGGTTTCTGGTCCGAAGGCTGCTTCTCTGGTTGCCGCGATCGCTGCTCGGCCCCCGGCACGGGCGCTATCTGGTTTATGTCACTGTTGCTTTGGTCAGTATGACCTACAGCCTTGCCGCCGGCTTCACGGTTCCGACTCGTCGGGCATTGATTATGGTGCTGGTGGCCGGCTGGATCGTGATTCATGGTCGCCAGGTGTCGCCCTGGCAGGGATTGGTGCTGGCCCTGTTTCTGGTGCTGCTGGCGGATCCTTTTTCCCCGCTGGATCAGGGGTTCTGGTTATCCTTCGGAGCTGTCACGGTGCTGGTGCTGGTTTTTTCCCGGCGCTTGTCGTCCCCGAGCTGGATCGGCGCCCTGACGCTTGCGCAGGTTGCCGTGTTTGCCGGTCTATGGCCGGTGCTCGCGATACTGGGGCAGGGGCAACCTGTTTCGGGGCTGTTGGCCAATGTGTTCGCCATTCCCTGGGTATCTATCGTCGTCATGCCGGTATTGATGGTCGGAGCGGCGCTGCTATGGCTGCTGCCGCAGAGTCATATGTGGGTGGCGGAGTGTTTTGACCTGGTGTTGGGGGGGCTGTGGAACGTTTTGGTATGGCTGTCCTCCCTGGACCTGCCCAGTGGCAACCCCGGTGTTGCTGCAAGCCTGGGGTTTGCTGTGTTGGCGATCCTTTCGCTTGTTGTTCCTTCGTTACGGATTCGCGCGTTGGTCGCGATCGTGATGGTGCCCTGGTTGCTGATGTCCTTGCTTGTGGAGCGGGATGAAAACAGCTGGGTAGAGGTGCCGGAGGTCTGGGTATGGGACGTTGGTCAGGGGTTGTCGTTGCTTGTTCGCCATCAGGACCAGGTATTGTTGTATGACACCGGGCCGTCCATCCCCGGAGTCTTCTCCGCCGTTGAGTCAGTCCTGTTGCCTAATCTGGCGACTTTGGGGGTCGGTGCCATCAATACGCTGGTAATCAGCCACGGCGACAGTGATCACGCCGGAGGTCTTCCCCTGTTATTTGCCACGTTACCGGTAGCGGAGTTCATTTCCGGAGAACCGCAACGCGTAGCTGCTCGGTCGGGTGCGTCTGTACCAACGCCTGAACCTTGTCGCCCGGGACTGGTCCGGCACATTGGCGAGCTCACACTGAGCTTTTGGCGACATCCACGAGTGGCGGACGAGAATTCGAACGATGCTTCCTGCGTAGTGATTGTTACCAGTCCGGACGGGGCCGTCCAGATCGTATTGCCCGGGGATATCTCAAAAAATGTGGAGTCCCGGATGCGGGATCAGCCCCTGTTTTCCGAATGGGCCCACGAAGAAGCCTTTCGGGTTGTCCTGGCACCCCATCACGGCAGCAAAACGTCTTCCTCCCGTTCCTGGGTTCAATGGCTTGATCCGGAGGTGGTGATATACAGTGCGGGATATCGGCACAGGTTCGGTCATCCTCACCCCACGGTGGTGGACCGTTACCGGATAGCAGGAGGTCAGCAGCTGAATACCGCTTATTCCGGCGCCATCCGGCTGGTGATGGGTAAAAACGACATCGTGATAGAGGAGCAGCGCCGGTCAACGCCGTTCTGGATCCGTCGGCCCGTAAAGGATTGGTGGGCGCTGTAAAATACCGTGACACAACGGGTGTGGCCTGCGGTGGCAGCTATGCTAAAGTAGCGCGGCTTGTTAATAATCAGGGAGACCAAGCGTGTTCGAGCTGTTGAAAGCCGGTGGCATTCTGATGGTGCCAATTGTAGCCTGTTCCATTCTGGCACTTGCCATAATCCTTGAACGTTTCTGGACGTTGCGGCCCTCGAGGGTGGCACCTCCCCAGACGATTAACGAACTCTGGCGCTGGATCAAGAAGAAAGAGCTGAATGGCCGCAAGCTCAAAGCATTGCAGGGGTCCTCTCCCCTGGGCCGGATTCTCGCGGGCGGGTTGATGAATGCCAAGCATGGTCGCGAAATCATGAAGGAAAGCATCGAGCATGAGGCCAGCCAGGTTATCCATGACCTTGAACGTTTCCTCAATCCCCTGGGCACTGTAGCCACAATCACACCGTTGCTCGGCCTTCTGGGCACAGTGATCGGGATGATCAAGGTATTTGCCGAAATCCAGTTGGCGGGTGTCGGTAACGCAGGCAACCTGGCCGGCGGAATCTCAGAGGCATTGATTACAACGGCGTCAGGGCTGAGTGTGGCCATCCCGGCGTTGATTGGCCATCGCTATTTCATTCGGCGCGTTGATGAGTTGGTGGTTGGCATGGAGCAGGAAGCCATCAAGCTGGTGGAAGTGGTCCATGGTGACCGTGAAATCGACGTGGAAGGAGCCTGAACGCCGTGAAGTTCAAGCGCCAGAGAAGCCAGGAGGTTGGAGTAGAGCTGACGCCATTGATTGACGTGGTGTTCCTGCTGCTAATCTTCTTTATGGTTTCCACCACCTTCACTCGCGAAAGCCATCTTGAGGTCGAGCTGCCGGAGGCCAGTGCCGAGGCACGCGCAGAAACCGAAGTTCGGGAAATAGACGTGGTGATCAATGCTGAAGGGCAATACATTCTCAACAGCCGTACCCTCGTCAATAATCGCCGTGAAACCCTGGAGAAGGCTGTGCGGGAACTCGCGGAGGGGGACAACTCGTTGCCATACGTGATCACGGCGGACGCCCGTACACCCCATGAATTTGTGGTCAGGGCTATGGACGTGGCGGGGCGCCTCGGCTTTGCGAAACTGAGCATTACCACCGAGCGGGAGGCTGAAGGCCAGTGATTGAATCCGCCACGGCTGATGCCAGCGAGTCGCAGGACACCTCGAACTGGGCGACCTACAAACGCCTGCTGGCTTATGTCAAACCATTCTGGCTGGCGTTCTCGCTGGCAGTGCTGGGTAACGTAATCTATGCCGCTGCCTCCACCGGTATGGCGGCAGCCATGGAGTACGTCATTGAAGCCATCGAGAACCCGACGGACCAGAACCGCATCCTGCTCACCCTCTTGATAGTCGGCGTGTTTGCTTTTCGTGGTTTGGGAACCTTCCTGAGCCAGTACTTCATCAGCTACGTCGGTCGTCAGGTCATCAATGCCCTTAGGACCCAGGTGTTCGACCGGCTGATGACGCTGCCATCCCGTTATTTTGATGACAATGCCTCCGGACGTTTGGTCTCGAAGCTGACTTTCAACGTTGAGCAGGTGGCGGAAGCCACCACCAATGCAGTGACGATCACCTTGCGGGAGGGGCTGACCATAGTCGGACTGCTCGGTTTCATGCTTTACACCAACTGGAAGCTGACCATCGTGTTCCTCGCAGTGGGTCCCATTATCGGGTTTGTGGTCAGCTACGCCAGCAAGCGTTTTCGCAGGATCAGTCAACGGATTCAGGGTTCCATGGGGGATATCACCCATGTGGCGTCCGAGTCCATCTCCGGATACCGCGTGGTGCGGACCTTCGGGGGTGAAGACTACGAACGGGAGCGGTTCCGGGAGGTCAGTGAAAAAAACCTGAAACAGAGCCTGAAGATGGCTTCCACCCAGGCCATCAGCGTGCCGGTGATCCAGGTCCTGGTGGCGGTGGCAATTGCTGCGCTGGTCTGGACCATGCTGTCACCCGGCATTCGTGGTGAAATGAGCACCGGCGAACTGATTGCCTTCATCACGGCCGCCACTACCATGGCCAAGCCGATTCGCCAGGTGACATCCGTGCACGCGAAGATCCAGAAGGGGGTCGCCGCTGCTCTGGATGTGTTCGGCACCATAGATGAAGAGCCCGAGCACGATGATGGCACCTTCAGTCCGGCGCGGGTTAATGGCGACATTGCATTTGACAATGTGTCCTTTCGTTATCGGGATCAGCTGGATGACGTACTGACCGGTATCTCACTGGATATCCCGGCGGGCCAGAGTGTGGCACTGGTAGGCCGGTCTGGCAGTGGCAAGTCCACCCTGGTCAGTTTGTTGCCCCGGTTCTATGAATATACCGGAGGGGACATCCGCATCGATGGCCATTCCCTCAAGGAATTCAGCCTTCAGGCGTTACGTGCGCAGATTGCTCTGGTTACCCAGAACGTGGTGCTTTTTAACGATACCATTGCCGCTAACATTGGCTACGGGGCCCTGCGTCATTGCAGCCGTGAAGAGATTCGTGAGGCTGCGGCGAAGGCCCACGCCTTGGAGTTCATCGACCGGATGCCCGAGGGATTGGACACCATGATCGGGGACAATGGGGTCATGCTTTCGGGAGGTCAGCGTCAGCGCCTGGCCATTGCCCGGGCACTGTTAAAGGACGCCCCGGTCCTGATTCTTGATGAAGCTACTTCTGCACTGGATACAGAATCCGAGCGCCATATTCAGGAAGCCCTTGAAACAGTGATGCAGGGCAGGACCACACTGGTTATCGCACACCGCCTGTCGACCATCGAGAAGGCTGATCGCATCCTGGTCATGGACGGCGGGCAGATTGTTGAGTCTGGCCGGCATGATGAGCTTCTCGCCACTGGCGGCGCATACGCCCAGTTACATCAAATGCAGTTCAGCGAGCAGGCATGACCACACTGACAGATAGGCTCTGGTACGGTCGTAAACGGCCATTGTGGCCGTTATATCCGCTGGCCTGGCTGTATCGGGTCGTGGCTCAGGGGAGGCGACGAAAAGCCTGGCAGGTTAAGGATGAGCCGCTACCAGTACCTGTTGTCGTGGTCGGGAATATCACAGCGGGTGGAACGGGGAAATCCCCGCTGACGGCACGTCTTGTGACTCTGTTGAGAGAGCAGGGCTGGCGACCGGTGATACTGAGCCGTGGGTATGGTGGCCGTTCCCAGGATTATCCCCTGCGGGTTGAGCCGGAAACCAGTGCTGGAGTAGCGGGTGATGAACCAGTCATGCTGGCCCTGGAAACCGGTTGCCCTGTGGTGGTAGATCCCCAAAGGAAGCGCGGTGCCCTATGGGCTCTTGAGCAGCAGCTTGGCGACGTGCTGATCTGTGACGATGGCCTGCAGCATTACCGGTTGCCCCGGGATATCGAGTTGGCGGTGTTTGATGCTGAAAGAGGCATCGGCAACGGTGCAGGCATCCCCGTTGGCCCATTGCGCGAACCGCTGGACAGGCTTTCGGGTGTGGACTTCGTGGTAACGAACGGCGGGACCCTGGAAGAGTTGGAGCATCCCGCGCAGTTCACCATGACTCTTGAGCCTGCTGATTTACGTAACCTGAAAACCGGTAAAACGGCTTCCCTCGACTGTCTTCGTGACAAACCGGTGCATGCTGTCGCGGGTATCGGTAACCCGGGGCGTTTTTTCGCTACACTGGAAACACTTGGAGCCCGGGTGTCAGCGACAGCCTTTGCTGACCACCATAAGTTTCGCGCCTCAGACCTTAAGGTGGACGACGGTGATTGGCTCCTGATGACGGCCAAGGATGCGGTAAAATGCCGCGAGTTTGCTCCGGATAATGCCTGGGTGTTGTCAGTGCAGGCAAAGCTGCCAGAGACTTTTACTGTGGCGTTCCTGGCCCGTGTGCAGGAATGTAAGGACTCTTTAACGATTTATGAACCTGTGAGAGTGCATAATGGATAAGAAATTGCTGGCCATGCTGGCGTGCCCTGTCTGTAAAGGGGACCTGAAACTGAACCGGGAAAAAACGGAACTGATCTGCTATCAGGACGCCATGGCGTTTCCGATCCGTGAGGGTATTCCGGTCATGCTGGCAACGGAAGCTCGTACACTGTCCACTGACGAGCGCCTCGATAAACGCTGATAGGTGAGTTCCATGTCTTTTACGGTGGTGATTCCTGCCCGTTACGCCTCCACACGTCTGCCCGGAAAACCATTGGCAGATATAGCCGGGAAACCGATGATCCAGCATGTCTACGAGCGTGCCGGCGAGAGCAATGCCAGTCGTGTGGTTATAGCCACTGATGACAAACGTATTGAGACTGCCTGTCGCGCATTTGGTGCGGAAGTGGTCATGACCTCGCCCGAGCATGCCAGTGGTACGGATCGGTTAGAAGAAGTGGCCCGCAAGCTGGGATTTGCCCCGGATGACAGGGTGGTCAATGTTCAGGGGGACGAACCGCTTATCCCCCCATCCCTGATCAATCAGGTGGCGGCCAACCTGGAGCGCTTTCCCGATGCAGCCATTGCCACTCTGTGCGAGAAAATCACGGATGTCGCCAGCGTTTTCAATCCGAATGTGGTGAAAGTGGTCACGGATCATCAGGGTATGGCTCATTACTTCAGCCGAGCGCCGATCCCCTGGGCGAGAGATGCCTGGAGTGATGGCGACTGGTCCTTGTGGACCGCCAGTATCCCGGAAGAAGTGGACTACTTTCGTCATATCGGTATCTATGGCTACCGCGTACGGTTATTGACGGATTTTGTTCGCTGGGCTCCGGCGCCTACCGAGATGACGGAATCTCTGGAACAACTCAGGGCGCTGTATAACGGTGCTCGTATTCATGTGGAAGAGGCGGCTCAGACACCGCCAGCGGGTGTCGATACAGAAGCCGATCTGGAGCGGCTCCGGCAATGGATGGAAGCGGAAACACGGGGCGTATGATCATGCAGCAACCGGTTAATGTTCTGTTTGTCTGCCTTGGCAATATCTGCAGATCTCCCAGTGCCGAAGGTGTGTTTCGTTGTGCGGTCCGTGAAGCGGGTCTGGAAGACGTTATCCACATCGACTCCTGTGGCACAGGCGACTGGCATATCGGCAAGGCACCCGATGATCGCGCCCAGCAAAAAGCCCATCAGCGCGGCATCGATATTTCCGGTCTTCGTGCCCGGCAGTTCCGTGCAAGTGATCTTGAACGCTTCGATTTTATACTGGTGATGGATCAACATAACCTTGCGGACGTGCGGGATATCTGGCGGCAGTATGGAGGCACGGAACCCGAATTGTTCCTGAGTTATGGTCGCAGTGAACATGAGGAAGTGCCTGATCCCTATTACGGTGGAGACAAGGGCTTCGAAACGGTGTTGGATCTCATTGAAGAGGCCAGTGAAGGGCTTCTTGATGCGATACGGAGGCACTTGGCTTGAGTCTTTCACCAGCCCTTGAAGAACACGTCAGTCTGGCGGCCATGAACAGTATGGCCATTCCGGCCAGCGCTCGTTGGTTCGCTGAAGTGACCTCGGGCCAAGAACTCGAATCCCTGCTTGAAGTGGCTGCGCAAAAAGACCTGGCGACGTTGATTCTCGGAGGCGGCAGCAATCTGGTGTTTGCCGGTGATTTTGACGGGCTGGTGTTGCACATGTCGATAACCGGGCGTCGCTGGGAGCAGGTCGATGGCGATTCAGCCGTCCTGGTGCTGGGGGCCGGAGAGAACTGGCATGAGTCCGTACTCTATGCCGCCTCTGCGGGTTACCGTGGTATCGAAAACCTGGCTCTGATACCGGGCACGGCCGGCGCGGCCCCGGTGCAGAATATCGGCGCCTATGGCGTAGAACTGGAAGATACCCTGGTAAGCGTCACGGCCCTCGATCGTCGAACGGGAGAATGGGTCGTTCTGGCTAACGAAGAGTGCGGGTTTGGGTACCGGGACAGTCTGTTCAAGCATCAGCCGGGACGGTATGTCATTACCGAGTTACGCCTACGACTCTGCCGGTCAAGGGAATTGTCCCTTGGCTATGCCGACCTGGCCAATTATTTCGATGGCGCAGACACTTCGACCCTGAAAGCCCTGGATGTTGCCCAGGCCGTCATGGCGGTACGTAGGCGCAAGCTTCCGGATCCCGAGCAGACTCCCAACGCTGGCAGTTTTTTCAAAAATCCGGTAGTGGATCAGAAGGTATGGGACGAGCTTAAGTCAGCGTACCCGGACATGCCAGGTTATCCGGGGGAGGGGACTGCAAAACTGGCGGCAGCCTGGCTCATAGATCAGTGTGGCTGGAAGGGCTTCCGTAATAATCGCGTAGGGGTCCACAATCGCCAGGCGCTTGTGTTGATCAATCATTCCGGTGGCAATGGATCGGATGTGCTTGCGCTGGCGGAGCGTATCCGTCAGGACGTCATGGCAAGGTTTGGGGTAGCACTGGAAATGGAACCGGGCGTAATCCCGCCGGATGGTGCACTGGGGAGGTAACCCCCAATGCACCTGTCTCGGGCCTGCCTCAGAGGCCTTTCCGTGGCGAGGCGTTAATCAGGAATGGCAGGGCTTCGTCCAGGGTGACGTCCTGTTTTTCATCGTCGCGACGTCCCTTGTATTCCAGAGTGCCTGCTTCCAGGCCACGGTCAGACACCACGAAACGGTGGGGGATGCCGATCAGCTCCATATCGGCGAATTTGACGCCGGGGCGCTCTTTCCTGTCGTCCAGCAGGACATCAAAGCCGGCCTGACGCAGCTGGTTGTACAGCTTCTCCCCTGCTTCGGCAACCGCTGGCGACTTGTGGGCGTTCAGAGTGACTACTGCAACTTCAAAGGGCGCAATCGCCTCGGGCCAGATGATGCCCTTGCTGTCGTGGTTCTGCTCGATAGAGGCCGCTACAATTCGGGAAACGCCGATGCCATAGCAACCCATCTCAAGAATCACACTCTTGCCGTTCTCATCCAGCACCGTGGCGTTCATTGCTGTGCTGTATTTATTGCCCAGCTTGAAGATGTGCCCCACCTCGATACCACGACGGATCTCCAGGGTGCCCTTGCCGTCCGGACTCGCATCGCCTTCAACAACATTACGGAGGTCTTCGATGCGGTCAAGTTCTGCATCGCGACCCCAGTTAACACCGGTGAGGTGGAAACCTTCTTTGTTGGCGCCACAGACAAAGTCCGCCAGATGCGCTGCACTCCGGTCAACGATCACCGGTACGGGCAGATTGACGGGGCCGATGGAGCCGGCCTTGCAACCCGTCGCTTTCTCGATTTCTTCATCGGTGGCCATGGTCAGAGGCTCGGCAATGCCGGCCAGGTTTTCCGCCTTGACGTCGTTCAGAGTATGATCGCCACGGAGGATCAGGGCCACCAGGCCGGACTCGCCGTTCTCGTCTTCTTCGGCTTTAACCAGTAAGGTTTTCACGGTGCGGGTGGCGTCGATACCAAGGAATTCTGCGATGGCGTCGATCGTACGCTGATCTGGCGTTGACACTTCTTTCAGCGCTTCTGACGGCGCAGGACGATCACCGGCGGGTGCAACCGCTTCGGCTTTCTCGATGTTTGCGGCGTAGTCACTGTCGCTACTGAATACAATGTCGTCTTCGCCGGAAGATGCCAGTACATGGAATTCGTGCGAGGCACTGCCACCGATAGCACCCGAGTCCGCCTGGACCGGACGATAGTCAAGGCCGAGACGGTCAAAAATGTCGCAATAGGTGCGGTGCATGACTTCGTAGGTTTCGTTCAGGGATTCCGCGTTCAGGTGGAAGGAGTAGGCGTCCTTCATGATGAACTCCCGGGCGCGCATGACACCGAACCGCGGGCGACGTTCGTCACGGAATTTGGTCTGGATCTGGTAAAAGTTGGACGGCAACTCTTTGTAGCTCTTCAACTCATTGCGAATCACATCCGTAATGACCTCTTCATGGGTCGGACCGAAACAGAAATCGCGACCATGACGATCATTCATCCTCAGCAGTTCGCCGCCGTATTGTTCCCAGCGACCGGATTCCTGCCAAAGCTCGGCCGGTTGTACGGCTGGCATTAACACTTCCTGGGCACCACTTTTGTCCATTTCTTCCCGCACGATGCGCTCAACTTTGCGAAGAGTGCGCAGGCCCATCGGCAGCCAGGTGTAGAGGCCAGAGGCGAGTTTGCGGATCATGCCCGCCCGGAGCATCAGCTGGTGGCTGATCACTTCGGCGTCCGCGGGTGTTTCTTTCAGAGTAGCAATCAGGAAACGGCTTGCTCGCATTGTGTCTTCCGTATGAGGTTGTGAAGGTTCTTAGACTAATGGACAGGCCCGATATGGCACGTCCGGACCTTTATTTGTCGTAAAGTGGTGGTTATTGTACGGAGCCTGTCACACAAGGTACAGATCGAGTGGCTATATGACTGCAGAGAACCCAGAAGCACCCGTAAGCGTCACCCCGCGTCGCAAACCCGTTCAGGCCAGAAGCCGTGAACGTGTGAATACGATCCTCGAGCATGCTGCTGCCATCTTCCATGAGGTTGGCGTGGACAGTACCAGCATGTCGGCCATTGCGCGGCAATCCGCTATGTCTTTGGCATCCCTGTATCGCTACTTCCCCAACAAGGTCGCGATTGTTAAGGCCATTGCGGAACGCCACGTGGAAAAAATGGAAAGCGCATTGCGGGAGCGACTGGGCGAGGTCAATCTTGTGGATGCGGTGGATGTATTGATTGAACTGTTTTATGAGTTCTACAGGACGGAGCCTGCCTATGCGGCGATCTGGAGTGGTGTTGAGGCCATGCCAGAACTTCGCGAACTGGATCTCCGGGAGCTCTATAACAACGCCAGGGATCTGGATGCCCGCTTGAGCGAGGAATACCCTCATATTTCCGACGAGCGGCGCTGGAATGCTTGTCTGGCAGTGCCCCGGTCGGCCGGGTCTGTTCTGAGGCTGGCGGCGACATTGCCAGAGGAGCAGGCGCGCCCCCTGGTTTTTGAACTCAAAGGTATGGTGAGGGCCTATTTGAGGGAGCTTATTTGTGAATAATGCTCCCTAATCAGGATAGATAGCCAAGGGGCAGGGCTGTGCTGTCGATCACGCGGCGCAGCACAAAACTGGAATGCACACCGCTGACGCCCTGAATGCGGGTAATTCGATTGAGAAGGAAATGATGGTAGTGGTCCATGTCCGGTACCACGACTTTCAGCATGTAGTCGGCATCCTGGCCGGTGATCAGATAACACTCCTGGACTTCCGGATACTCCGCTACCTGCTCCTCGAAGGTTGCGAATCGTTCAGGGGTATGCCGATCCATGCCAATCAGTATGATGGCTGTCAGGGATAAACCCAGCCTCTTGTGATCTAGAATGGTCACCTTCCGCACAATGATGCCGGCGCCCTCCATAGCCCTGACCCGCCGCAGGCAGGGGGAGGGGGACAACCCGACATTATCCGCGAGCTCCTGATTGGTGAGAGAGCCGTCCTGCTGCAACTGCTCCAGAATTTTACGGTCGATTTTGTCGATTTTTATAAGGGTTTCAGGTGTTTTCGCCATAATATTGCGCCTTATATGAAGTGGTGGGCAGAAATGACTAAAATACTAGGCTAGAAATGAAAAATAGCAATCATTTGTCCCGAAATCCCGGTTAATCTGTACACCATACAGAGATTGTCCCCAGAGAAGCTCAAGGAAAAGACGTCATGGCATTTGATCATCGCAAGTATGTTGCTTTTAAGCCGGTTGCCAAGAAAGATCGTCGCTGGCCGGATCGCGTGATTGAAAAAGCACCCACCTGGTGTGCGGTGGACCTTCGTGATGGTAATCAGGCACTGGTCAAACCCATGTCTGTTGCCCAGAAGCAGCGTCTATTCGATTTGTTGGTGAAGCTGGGCTTCAAGGAAATCGAAATCGGTTTCCCGGCGGCCAGTCAGCCGGATTTTGATTTTTGCCGCAAGCTGATTGAAGAAGAGCGCATTCCGTCGGATGTGAAGATTCAGGTGTTGACTCAGGCTCGCCCGGAGCTCATCGAGCGCACCTATGAGGCGTTGCAGGGTGCGAAGCAGGCCATTGTCCACGTCTACAACTCGACATCCACGGTCCAGCGTGAACAGGTGTTCGGTCTTGATCGCGACGGCATCCGGGATATCGCGGTGAATGGTGCCCGTGTGGTGCAGGACATTGCTGCACGCCACCCGGAAACGGAGTGGACCTTCCAGTATTCGCCGGAAAGCTTCACCGGGACCGAGCTGGATTTTGCCGCCGAAGTGATTGATGCCGTCAATGATGTATGGCGTCCAGACCAGGGACAGCCGGTGATTATCAACCTGCCGGCGACCGTAGAGATGGCGACGCCGAACGTGTTTGCCGACCAGATAGAGTGGATTTGTGATCGGGTCCGTTACCGTGAACACATCAGCGTCAGCGTTCACACCCACAACGATCGTGGCTGTGGGGTAGCGGCCGCCGAACTGGCGGTCATGGCCGGTGCTGACCGGGTGGAAGGCACCCTGATGGGGAACGGTGAGCGTACCGGGAATATGGATCTGGTCACCATGGCCATGAACCTGTACTCCCAGGGTATCGATCCGACACTGGATCTGTCCGGCATGGCGGAGATCACCGAGGTTGTAGAGGCCTGTACCGAGATATCGACCCACCCACGCCATCCCTATGCGGGTGAGCTGGTCTTTACGGCTTTCTCCGGCAGCCATCAGGATGCCATTCGCAAATGTCTTTCCAAACGCAAAGATGGCGATGTCTGGAATGTTGCCTACCTGCCCATCGATCCCAGGGATCTCGGGCGCCGTTATGAAGAAGTGGTGCGTATTAACAGTCAGTCCGGTAAAGGTGGCGTGGCTTACGTGTTGGAGCGTGACTACAAGATCACGCTGCCACGCTGGTTGCAGATTGAGTTCAGTAAAGTGGTACAGGGTGAAGCCGAGGTCAATGGTGGTGAGATTGATTCCATGACCATTCACCGTCTGTTTGAAGAGCGATACCTGAAAGTGCACGCCGCGTGGGCATTGACCTCCTACGATTTGCACCGTGATGAAGATGGTGTGATGGCTGTCGTTAGCATGGGGCAGGAGTGCCCGGTTCGGCTGGAGGGTCGTGGCCTTGGTGCGGTGGAAGCGGTGTCCGCGGCCCTGGAGGAACGGTATGGGGTGAAAATTGCCGTTGAGGCATACGATGAGTTTGCTTTGGGTGAGGGCACTAACGCCAATGCGCTGGCGTGTATCCGTCTGATTGCCAATAACGTTCACTGCAGTGCTGCGGCGCCGGCCGAGGACACTACGTCCGCCACCCTTCAGGCATTGCTTTCAGCGGTTGCTCAAGTAGTCGATGTGCCGGTTAATGCTGCATCCGTCGCAGAGGCAACGGAGTCTGCCGGGGCCTGAACTGGTTCAAGGAGCCAATAAAAAGCCGGCATGCGCCGGCTTTTTATATTACCTGGTTACTGCCATTGCCCGTGAGGGGCAAAGGCGGTCCAGTAACCTCAGACCGGGGTTACGTTTTCCGCCTGGGGACCTTTCGGGCCCTGTGTTACGGTGAACTGCACCTGCTGACCTTCGGTCAGGGTACGGAAACCGCTGGCATTGATTGCACTGTAGTGAACGAACACGTCACTGCCACCATCCTGAGCGATGAAGCCAAAGCCCTTGGACTCGTTAAACCACTTAACGTGGCCGGTTTTTGTATCAGACATTGATCTTTCCTGTATTTCTGAGATTTTGCCCTCACGGGACCTTCGGTTTTTCTGGAGTTAAACCGGTGCTGAGAAATTCAAGCGTACTGAGGAAGGGACAACGAAGAGCACTGCGGCAGGACGTTGGAGCACTTTCACCAAATACCGCTGTATTTTCACAGCAATTTCAGTATAGACCGACTTTCCGGGTCGTCAACGCTTTTTGATGACTTTTCTTCAGGTTTTTAAGGTAGCAAAAACAACGGGTTGTCACGGAATCGTCACCAAATATCCTGGCCCTTGCCGAGCCGGGATATTTGGTTGTCTCTGTCGTGGGATCAGTTTCGGAAATGCTGGCTGATTTCTTCCAGAATGGCCGGGTCATCGATGGTGGTGGGCACGGCGTAGTCTTCCCCGTCCGCTATCTGGCGGATAACCCTCCGGAGTATTTTCCCGGAACGGGTTTTGGGCAGGCGCTCGACAACCATGGCCCGGCGAAAACAGGCAATCGCGCCAATCCTTTCCCGTACCATCTCTACCAATTCTTCCTCCAGCTCGTCGTGGTCAATGGTTGCTCCATCCTTGATGAGCACGAGCCCGACGGGGATTTGGCCTTTCATTTCATCCTGGGCGCCAACCACACAGCACTCGGCGATGGCCGGATGAGAGGCGACCACTTCCTCCATTTCCCCGGTCGACAGGCGGTGGCCTGCGACGTTAATGACGTCATCGGTCCGGCCCATGACAAACACGTAGCCATCATCATCAATAAAACCACCGTCCCCTGAGCTGTAAAAGCCTTTGATGGGTTCAAGGTAGGTTTTTCGGAAACGCGCGTCGTCGCCCCATACCGTCATCATGCAGCCCGGGGGGAGGGGGAGCTTGACCGCGATTTGTCCCTGTTCGTCCGCAGGCACCTGGTTGCCCTCCATGTCCACCACCTGGACATTGAACCCGGGGGAGGGAACCGTGGCGGAGCCGGGCTTGGTAACCATCATTTCAATGCCGACCGGGTTGCAGCAGATGGCCCAGCCGGTTTCGGTCTGCCACCAGTGGTCCAACACAGGCAGGCCGGTCTGTTCCCGCAGCCACTCGTACGTCGCGGGGTCCAGGCGCTCGCCGGCCAGGAACAGTCTCTTCAGTGAACTGATATCATATTGCGAGAGCTGGTCTGCTTCCGGGTCTTCCTTGCGCACTGCCCGAAAGGCGGTTGGCGCGGTGAAGAGCATATTAACCTTGTGATCCTGTACCACGCGCCAGAAGGCCCCGGCATCTGGTGTCTTGACCGGCTTGCCCTCATAAAGAATGGTTGTGCAGCCTGCAAACAGGGGGGCATATACGATGTAGCTGTGGCCCACGACCCAGCCCACGTCTGAGGCGGCCCAGTAAACATCGCCGGGTTTGGCATCGTAAACCAGTTTCATGCTGTAACGGAGTGCCACAGCGTGGCCACCGTTGTCTCTCACCACGCCCTTGGGCTTGCCGGTGGTGCCTGAGGTATAGAGGATGTAGAGCGGATCGGTGGATTTGACCGGGACCGGGTCTACCGGACCGGCGTTGGCGGTCAGCTCTGACCAGTCGTAATCCCGTCCCTCCTGCAGTTGTGCTGTGGCCTGAGGGCGCTGATACAGAATGCAGAATTCGGGTTTATGGGCGGCCTGGTTGATGGCTTTGTCCACCAGCGGTTTGTATTCAATGATTTTCGTTACTTCGATTCCGCAGGAAGCGGTAATGATGGCCTTTGGGCGGGCATCGTCGATGCGAACAGCCAGTTCATGGGCAGCAAACCCACCAAATACGACGGAATGTATGGCCCCGATCCGGGCGCAACCGAGCATCGCCACAACTGCTTCGGGTATCATCGGCATGTAGATGATGACGCGGTCACCCTTGGCGACTCCCCGGTCTTTCAGAGCTCCGGCAAACCTGGCGACATCAGCGGTCAGTTCGTTATAGGTGTAGGATTTCTGGGTGTTGGTTACCGGGGAGTCGTAGATGAGGGCCGTCAGTTCTCCGCGACCTGCTCGGATATTGGCGTCGAGCGCGACGTCGCAGGTGTTGAGCTCGCCGTCGGGGAACCACACACCGTGACCATTTTCGGTTGCCTGCCAGATGGTCTCGGGCGATTTGAACCAGTCGATGTTCGCCGCCTGCTCGCGCCAGAACTCGTCAGGCCTGTCTATCGAACGCCTGAATTCAGAGTTGTAGTCCATACCATCTACCTCATGATCCCGTTGTTGTTCTAATGATGTTAATGACAACTGTAGGCACTTTGATGGGAAGGACTACTAGACCATAGGCTTAGTCGGGCTATTCCCTGGAAGAATGAACTTCTGTGACGGTGGCGGTGAGATCGCCTTTGGCAAGGCGTGTGTTGATGACGTCGCCGGTAGCAACGTCGTTGGCATCCCTGATAATGGCGCCGTCACTTTCGCGTCGGGTAATGGCGTAGCCCCGTCCGAGCGTGGCCAGCGGGCTGACCACGTGCAGTGTCTGACTGGTATGGCTCAGCCTTTCCTGGTGGCGATCAAGGCGGTGCCGGATGGCCTTTTCCAGCTTGTCCTGCTGGCGCAGCAAAGTGTCCCGGGCCTGGTCGAGCCGACGCCCGGGGGACTGCATCAGCAGGCGTTGCCTCAAGTGATCCGCACGCAGCGCCCGCTGCTCCAGGGCAGTGTTCATGGCTTTTCCCAGACGCATGTCGAGCTCATCCATACGCTGGGCCTTGTCCATTAATTCCCGTCGAGGGTCCCTGAGCCGGGCTGCCAGATGCATCAACTGTGTTTCCTGGCGCTGCAGTGTGCGCCGCACGGCATTGGCAAGGCGGATTGCTTGCTCATCGACTTGCCTGACCCATTCCCGCTGGTCCGGGGAGATTTTCTCGGCAGCGGCGGACGGAGTTGGTGCCCTGAGATCGGCCACAAAATCAGCGATGGTCACGTCCACCTCGTGGCCAACTGCGCTAACCGTCGGGATACTGCAGTTTGCGATTGCCCGGGCGACGGTTTCTTCGTTGAAACACCAAAGATCCTCAAGGGAACCGCCACCGCGACCGATAACAAGCACGTCGGCCACGCCATGGGATTGGGCCTGGTCAATGGCGCGGACTATGTCAGCGGTTGCCGCCTTGCCTTGCACAGCGGTGGGATAAAGGGTGACCGGTATGGCAGGGCAGCGACGAGCCAGAACAGTCAGAATGTCGTGAATGGCGGCACCGGTTGGCGAGGTGACCACGCCAATGTGGTGCGGCACAGTGGGCAGTGGTTTCTTGCGGGCAACGTCGAACAATCCCTCGAGTTGCAGCTTTCTCTTCAGTTCCTCGAACGCCTGCTGAAGCGCGCCCAGGCCGGCAGGCTCAAGGTGTTCTACGATGATCTGGAAATCACCCCGATTCTCATACACTGTAACCTTGCCACGAATTCTTATCTGGTCGCCTTCTTTCGGCAGTTCACGTATGCGCTGATTGAAGCCTCTGAACATCGCGCACCGGACCTGGCACTTCCGGTCTTTCAGGGAAAAATACCAATGCCCGGAGGATGGGCGTGAAAAACCAGACAGTTCGCCTTCCACCCAAACCTGCATGAAGCTGGTTTCCAGCAGATGTTTGGCCTGATGATTCAGTTCGCTGACACTCAATGCCCGTGGACGGGAATCCTGAAAGGGGGTGTTCAATGTATGACTCCCTGCTTCTATATACGCAATAGCCGAAAAATGAAGGGCAAAAATAGCGGAATTTCAAAAAGATGCAATGGGAGGTTCAAACAGCGCTGGTTTACTGTCTATCCACGCCCATTTATAATAGCTCGATTAAGGTTTTCGCTTTGCTGCGCCATGCGGGGCGCAGCACGTGAATTCCCAACTTAGCATGTTCAAAAGGCGGATCCCAATGCTGCGAATTGCCGAAGAAGCCCTCACATTTGACGATGTTCTGCTGATCCCCGGATTTTCGGAAGTTCTTCCCCACGAGGTCAGCCTGAAAACCCAGCTGACCAAAGGCATCACCCTGAACGTTCCACTGGTGTCGTCAGCAATGGATACCGTGACTGAAGCCGAGTTAGCCATCGCCATGGCGCAGGAAGGCGGTATCGGCATCATGCACAAAAACATGACCGTCGAGCAACAGGCGGCTGCCGTTCGCAAGGTCAAGAAGTTTGAAAGTGGTGTGGTGAAAGATCCCATCACCGTGACGCAGGGAACGACTGTCCGCGAGCTGGTGGACATCACCATGGCCAACAACATTTCGGGATTGCCAGTCGTGAATGGCCGTGACCTGGTGGGTATTGTCACTGGCCGTGATATCCGTTTTGAGAGCCGCATGGATACGCCGGTGTCAGATATCATGACGCCCAAGGACAAGCTGGTTACCGTCAAGGAAGGGGCCAGCCTTGATGACGTCAAGGAATTGCTGCATCGCCATCGTATTGAGAAAGTGCTCGTGGTGAATGATGACTTCGAGCTCAAGGGGCTGATTACCGTCAAGGACATCCAGAAGGCCAAGGATTACCCGTTGGCCTGCAAGGACGAACAGGGGCGTTTGCGTGTCGGAGCTGCCGTGAGTACGGGTGGTGATACCGAGGCACGGATCACGGCGCTGGCGGAAGCCGGCGTGGATGTGATTGTTGTTGATACGGCCCACGGTCACTCGAAGGGTGTGATTGATCGTGTACGCTGGGTCAAGGAGAACTTTCCGGAAGTCCAGGTGGTGGGCGGTAACATCGCCACGGCGGATGCCGCAATCGCTCTCGCTGAGGCGGGCGCCGACGCTGTAAAAGTGGGTATTGGTCCCGGCTCCATCTGTACCACCCGTATCGTTGCCGGTATCGGCGTTCCACAGATTTCAGCTGTTTCGAACGTTGCAGCCGCATTGAAAGATCGCGGCGTGCCGCTGATCGCCGATGGCGGTGTCCGTTTCTCCGGCGACATTGCCAAGGCCATTGCCGCAGGTGCGCACAGTGTTATGATCGGCAGCCTTCTCGCAGGTACCGATGAAGCTCCGGGTGAGGTTGAACTGTTCCAGGGGCGTAGCTACAAGGCCTATCGTGGCATGGGCTCAATTGGTGCCATGGGGCAGGGCTCCAGTGACCGTTATTTCCAGGATGCCAGCAAAGGTATTGAGAAGCTGGTGCCGGAGGGCATCGAAGGCCGGGTTGCCTGCAAGGGCCCGATGCGCAACATTGTGCATCAGCTGATGGGTGGTTTGCGGGCCTCCATGGGTTACACCGGGAGTGCCACCATGGAAGACATGCGTACCAGACCGCAATTTGTTCGTATCACCAACGCGGGTATGCGTGAGAGTCACGTTCATGATGTGACCATCACCAAGGAAGCACCCAACTACCGTGTCGGCTAATTATGCCGTTTCGGGCGCGGCTCAGGGGCTGAGCCGCGCTTATTATTTCTGATCCGAGGACTCCATGGCCCAGAACATCCACGACCACCGCATTCTGATTCTCGATTTTGGTTCCCAGTACACCCAGCTGATCGCACGCCGCGTGCGGGAAATCGGGGTTTACTGTGAGATCAAGGCGTTTGATATCACCGACGAAGAACTCGAGGCGTTTAATCCCAAAGGCATCATTCTTGCCGGCGGTCCTGAGTCCGTCACCCAGCTTGGTGGGCCCCGTGCGCCGGATGGTCTGTTTGATCGAGGCATTCCTATTCTGGGCATTTGCTATGGTATGCAGACCATGGCGGAACAGCTCGGTGGCCGTGTCGCCAGCTCCGAGAAACGGGAGTTCGGCTATTCACAGGTCAAGGTTCGGGCGGCCGGGCCATTGTTGCAGGATATCACCGATCACCTGACGGCAACCGGCGAGTCCCTGCTGGATGTGTGGATGAGTCACGGTGACAAGGTGGTAACCCTGCCTGATGGGTTCGAACTGCTAGCTTCTACCGAAAGTGCCCCGATCTCTGCCATGCAGGATGTCAGCCGCAATCTGTACGGCGTGCAATTTCATCCGGAGGTGACCCACACCCTTCAGGGCAAACGTATCCTCGAGCATTTCGTACTGAATATCTCCGGCTGCGAGGCGCTGTGGACGCCCGCCAAGATTGTTGACGATGCGGTACAGCAGATTCGTGATCAGGTCGGCACTGACAAGGTATTGCTCGGTCTTTCCGGGGGTGTGGATTCGTCCGTGACGGCGGCGTTGCTGCATAAGGCCATCGGCGACCAACTGACCTGTGTGTTTGTGGATAATGGCCTGCTTCGCCTGCATGAGGGCGACCAGGTTATGGACATGTTCGCCAGCAATATGGGCGTGAAGGTGATCCGTGTGGACGCCGAGGAACTGTTCCTGTCCAAGCTTAAGGGCGAAGCGGATCCTGAAAAAAAGCGCAAGATTATCGGCAACACCTTTATTGACGTGTTCGATGAAGAGGCTGCCAGCATTCGTGACGTAAACTGGCTGGCCCAGGGCACGATCTACCCGGACGTGATTGAATCCGCAGCCTCCAAAACCGGTAAGGCTCACGTGATCAAATCCCACCATAATGTGGGTGGTCTGCCGGAAACCATGAAGATGAAGCTGGTGGAGCCACTGCGAGAGCTGTTCAAGGATGAAGTCCGCCGCATCGGTCTGGAGCTGGGGCTGCCGTACGATATGGTGTATCGCCACCCATTCCCGGGTCCGGGGCTGGGTGTACGCATCCTGGGTGAAGTGAAGAAAGAATACGCGGATATTCTTCGCCGGGCCGATGCGATTTTCCTGGAGGAGCTGCATCGTGCCGACTTTTACCACAAAACCAGTCAGGCATTTGCCGTATTCCTGCCCGTGAAGTCCGTGGGTGTGGTTGGAGATGCCCGCCGCTACGAATACGTGATTGCACTGCGTGCGGTGGAGACCATCGATTTCATGACCGCTCGCTGGGCCCATTTGCCCTATGACCTGCTGGAAACGGTGTCCAACCGGATCATCAATGAGATTACCGGCGTGTCCCGGGTGACCTACGATGTGTCATCCAAGCCGCCGGCCACTATTGAGTGGGAGTAAGGGCGCGCCGGTTTAACCGGCGGCCTTTGCCGCTTTAACGCGGACGTAGCTCCCCGGAGCATCCTCGATAACTGGCAATTTACCTTCGCCTGGTAGGCGCGCTGGTACTTGCTCGCCCGAGAACCGGGCGATCCATGTCAGCCAGTGCGGCCACCAGGATCCCGGAGTTTGTTCGGAACCAGCGAACCACTTGTCAGCGTCCGCTGCAAGATCGCTGTTGGTCCAGTAGCCATACTTTTCCTTGTAAGGTGGATTGATAACGCCGGCGATGTGGCCTGAACCAGACAGCACAAACTGCACATCGCCCCCATGGGCGAGGGCACCTTTGTAGGTGGCTTTCCACTTGGCGATATGATCCTGTCGTGCTGACAGGAAGTAAGAAGGCACGTCAATCTCCGACAGATTGATGGATTCTCCGGCCAGGGTCAGAGAGTCCGGCTGAACCAGGCGGTTGTTCAGATACATTTCGCGGAGATAAAAACTGTGCATTTTGGCCGGCAGATTGGTGCCATCGGTATTCCAGTACAATATGTCGAAAGCCGCCGGTCTCTCTCCCTTCAGGTAATTATTGGTCCAGAACGACCAGAACAGTTCGTTTTCCCGCAGCAGATTGAAGGTAAATGCCATGGCGCGTCCGTCCAGGTACCCCTTTCGCGCCAGCATTCGCTCAATACCCCGCACCGAGTGATCATTGATAAACACACCAATGCCACCCGGATCTGAAAAGTCCAGAAGTGTCGTCAGGTAAGTGGCGCTTACCACCGGATTGCGGCGTTTTCTCTTGAGCCACGCCAGGGTGGATCCCAGCAAAGTGCCACCAATGCAATACCCGATAACGTTCATCCGGTCTTCGCCCGTCGCCTCGGTTACAGCATCCATAGCGGCCAGAGGCCCAAGCTGCATGTAATCTTCCCATCCCTTGTCCCTGTGCTGGAGGCCGGGGTTGCGCCAGGAAATTATGAAGACGGTTTGTCCCTGATCTACGAGCCACTGGATGAAAGACTTCTTCGCTGTCAGATCCAGTATGTAGAACTTGTTGATCCACGGCGGAACAATCAGGAGAGGGCGCTGACTGACCGTCTCGGTGGAGGGTGAGTACTGGATCAACTGCATTAGTTCGTTCTGGTAGATCACTTTTCCCGGCGTCGTTGCGAGGTTGCGACCCACCTCGAATGCTGAGCGATCCGTCATGCCGACATTGAACAGCGCCGGATTCTGGCGAACGTCTTCAACGAGCTGACGGCAACCGTCCACCAGATTCATGCCTTTTCGCTCCCAGGTTATTCTGAGAACTTCCGGGTTGGACGCCGGGAAATTTGATGGGGACAGCGCGCTGGTCAATTGCCGGGCATAGAACAGCATCTGGTCACGGCCAGTCTGGGGGAGGACCTCCATTCCACCGACCCAGTTCAGAAAAGCCCGGGAGTTGATCAGGTAAGCCTGGTGCAGCACATCAAAGGGCAGGTACTTTTGCCAGTCCTCGGCCTGGAAGCGCCGGTCGTCCGACTCCGGCTCAGCCACGGGGGGGCGGGCTTTACCTCTCATCCGTGCAAGGGTGTAATGGCCAAGAGCCATGTGCTTTTGGGCAAGGTCCAGCTCGGCGCCCGCAAATCTGAGCGGATGCAGTAGTAGGTCTTCTGCCATGGCCCGGTAGGCATCGGATACCTCAGACATGGTGGCAAGTTTGGCGTCGTCCATGACGCCGGTATCGCCAAGCCATGTTTCAAGGTTTTGCTGAGCGAGTCGAAAGTTAGACTCAAAACTGCTGATCAGTTGGCTGGCCATTTTCCCCAGCGTATCCATGCCGAACATAAACGTCCTCTACTTTGCGGCTTTCGGGGTCGCCTTGGCGGGTTCGGCTTGAGGTTCAGGGGCTTTCTCAAAAACCTTTTGAACCTGTTCACGAGTTTCGTTGAAGTAGTCCTGCCAGGCTTTCCAGTCACTTGAGAATTGTTCACTGAGTGATTTCAGGGTTTCAGCCTGGTCTCCGGTGACTGCTTTCAATCCCTCCAGATCCCGAACCTCCGAAACCTTTTGGGCCTGCTCCATGGTGACATCAGCGTATCGGCGGAAAGCGTTCATTTGCATTTCTGCCGCCTTACTGAACTGCTCGAAAAGTGTTTCATTGAGCCGTGTCGCTTTCTCGAATAAATCGTTGTTCATGTCTATAGCTCCTTCGCATCTAGGATATTTGGAGCTCCATTGTGACTCAGCGATGAAGGCTTGGTTTTGACAAGCATCAATCGGGGGCCGGTTTTGCCATTTCCGAATGTATTGTTAGTACCTGAGGCCTATGGAAAGACAGGAGGCATGGTAAACTACCGTCCCAAGAAACACTGATGTGGTACGTGTCATGGTATTGGGGTGTGGAAGTACTGGAGAGGACGAGGTCTGGATGAGTCGCGCTCTGCAACTGGCCGGGCAGGCGGCTGACGCAGGGGAGGTTCCAGTGGGGGCCGTGCTGGTCCTCAACGGCAAGGAAATCGGAGCCGGTTTCAATGCCCCGATCAGTGGATGCGACCCCACCGCCCACGCTGAAATACAGGCGCTTCGTGATGCGGCGAAGCGAGTCGGCAACTACCGGCTGCCAGGCGCCACCCTTTACGTCACCCTGGAGCCCTGCACCATGTGCGTGGGCGCTATTGTGCATGGCCGGGTCAGCCGGTTAGTGTATGGCGCCGCAGAACCCAAAGCTGGAGCTGTGGAGTCTGCCCGGCAGACTCTCGATGAAAAGCACCTCAACTGGCGTATTGAGGCTCAGGGTGGCATTCTTTCGGGCCAATGCAGTCAGATTATCCGTGATTTCTTTGCTGCGCGACGGGCGCAGATCCGGCGTAGAAAACAACTAATGTCAGGGAAGGAGGGAGACTTCATATCATGAAGGTACTGGTGACCGGCGGAGCCGGCTATATTGGCAGTCACGTAGTGCGCCAGCTCGGCGAAGCCGGACACGATGTTGTGGTGTTCGATAATCTCTCGACAGGTTACCGATGGGCGGTGACCTGTGGCGAGCTTGTGGTGGGTGACCTGGCGGATGAATCGGCCATTGCGGACGTGTTCTCACAACACAGCTTCGATGCAGTTCTGCATTTTGCCGCTAATATTGTGGTGCCTGAATCGGTTGAGAACCCCCTCAAGTACTACAGCAATAACACCCGCAATACGCTGAACCTGCTGCGGGCTGTTGAGCAAAACCGTGTGCCCTACATGGTGTTCTCTTCCACCGCAGCCGTTTATGGCATGCCGGAACAAACCGTGTTGACCGAAGATTTGCCGTTGGCGCCAATCAACCCCTACGGCGCCTCCAAGATGATGAGTGAGCGCATGATCATGGACCTTGCGGCGGCCTCTTCCCTGAACTATGTCATCCTGCGATATTTTAATGTGGCCGGCGCCAATCCGGATGGATTGCTAGGGCAGGCGACTCCGGAAGCAACGCATCTGATCAAAGTCGCCAGTGAGTGCGTGACTGGAAAGCGTGATGGCATGAGCGTATTTGGTACGGATTACGACACCCGTGACGGCACCTGTATCCGCGACTACATTCATGTGGAAGATTTGGCCAAGGCCCATGTGATGGCTCTGGGTTATATGGCAGATGGCGGTAAATCGCGGGTTCTGAATTGTGGTTATGGTCGGGGATTTACCGTGCGGGAAGTAATTGAAGTGGTCAAGCGGCAGTCCGGTGTGGATTTTCCAGTGCAGGAAACGGGGCGCCGCGCAGGCGATCCGGCCGCACTGATGGCGGACAACGGGTGCATTAAAGAAGTGCTGGGCTGGCAGCCCGATTACGATGACCTGGAAGCCATTGTAGGTACCGCGCTGGCCTGGGAGAAGATCTGGCAGGATCGCCAGGCAGTTGAAAACGCCTGACACAGTTTTTTCTACAAACTTATAACCATCGGGATTGTTTGAATGAAGATTACTATTTTTGGTACCGGTTACGTTGGACTGGTAACTGGGGCCTGCCTGGCCGACGTAGGACACGAAGTCCTGTGTATGGATGTTGATCGCGGCAAGATCGAAAAGTTGGAAAACGGCCAGATACCCATCTACGAACCGGGCCTGGAAAGTATCGTCAAGCACACAGTAGAAGCCGGGCGCCTGTCTTTTACCACCGATACAGCGAAAGCCGTCAGCCATGGTGTTTTGCAATTCATTGCCGTTGGGACGCCACCGGATGAGGATGGTTCCGCTGATCTGCAATACGTAACGGCCGTTGCCCGCTCGATCGGGGAGCATATGGACGACTATAAGGTGGTCGTCGATAAGTCCACCGTTCCCGTGGGCACTGGAGACAAGGTTAAGGCGGCTGTGCGGGCCGAGCTGGATCACCGCGGCCTGGAGTTGGAGTTCGATGTGGTGTCCAACCCCGAGTTCCTCAAGGAAGGCGCCGCGATCAATGACTTCATGAAGCCCGATCGTATTGTCGTCGGTACCGACAGTGATAAGGCGGCGGACATTCTGCGGGAAGTTTATTATCCGTTCAATCGTAGCCACGATCGGATGATCTTCATGGATATTCGCTCAGCTGAACTGACCAAATACGCGGCCAACTCCATGTTGGCGACCAAGATCAGCTTCATGAACGAAATTGCTAATCTGGCAGAACGCCTTGGGGCGGATATTGAAGCGGTGCGTCGTGGTATCGGCTCCGATCCCCGCATCGGTTACCACTTTATTTATCCTGGCTGCGGTTACGGCGGCTCTTGCTTCCCGAAAGATGTTCAGGCTCTGGCTCGGACAGCACGGGATTGTGACTACGAGGCACGTCTGCTCAACGCAGTGGAATCGGTGAATTACGCCCAGAAGCACGTTCTGTTTGACAAGATCAGTCATTATTTCAACGGTGATCTCACGGGCAAGGTGGTGGGCCTGTGGGGGTTGGCATTCAAGCCGAACACCGATGACATGCGCGAAGCATCAGCACGTACGCTGATGGAGGACCTATGGAAAGCTGGCGCCAGCGTGCAGGCCTTCGATCCCGAAGCGATGGAGGAAACTCAGCGGCTTTACGGTGATCAGTCGGGTCTCACGCTGTGTGGAACCAAGGAGCAGGCGTTGAAAGGCGCTGACGTTTTGGCCATCTGTACGGAGTGGAAGGAATTCCGTTCTCCGGATTTTGCTGTCGTCGCAGCCGCCCTGAAGGAGCCGGTGGTGTTCGATGGCCGCAACCTTTACGAGCCTGAAATGTTGAGCCGCAATGGCCTCATCTACTACGCCATAGGGCGTGGCCGCAACCAGTTCCAATTTGACTGATATGCCTGCAATCAGAGATTTTCAGCTTCACGAGCGCCTTGCAGCGGACACCATCAGCCTGGGCCGGACTCGACTGTGCGAAGCGCGGTTGATGAACGATTGTACCTGGCCCTGGGTGATTCTGGTGCCAGCAGTGCCCGGGATCCGCGAAATCTATGAGCTCGAAGTGACGGATCAGCAGCGGTTGCTGGCGGAGTCGTCCGCGTTGAGTGAAGAGATGATGGCCCGGTTCGATGGTGACAAGATGAACGTCGCAGCGTTGGGAAACATGGTTCCGCAGTTGCACTTACATCATATTGTCCGTTTTGAGGGTGACCCGGCCTGGCCGGGTCCGGTTTGGGGGAGGCAATCTCCCGTACCTTACGACGAACCGGGGCTGATTTCGGTCCGTGAAAAGCTGAACCCCGTTATTTTTTCTCTCGCCTGAGCATCAGCGGCGATCGATTCAAGGCGATCGCCGCCGCCCTTTCCAGTGGCCCAATGTGCCGTTTCTACCGCTCTTCTTGGGCCCAATATATCCATTCTCTGAAATCTATCCGGTACAAGGGTGAACCTTGGGTGCTATACAAGCGTGTAACTTTGGAAACGTGACGTAGATCCCAAAAAACCAAGTAAAAAAGAGAGTGGAACTATGGAAAATACCTCCAGTGCTCAGGTGAGTTTGCCGCAGGCGTCCCACGATACTGATGTCGTTAACTATCGATATCTTGCACTTGGACTGTTGTCAGCCAGGGTTTACACGGAAGGGGCGTTAGAGCTCATAGAAGAGTGTGCTGTACTGGACTTTGATCGGGATGGTGTGGCCTTGATCTTGTCTGGCAATAAGATCAAACCTGACCAGGATGTGCGTTTATCTTTGGTGCGTAAGCATCAGGTCAGGAACCCCAGGGATGAGCCGGCCATCAGTTTTGTGCCTGGCAATGTCCGTTACGTCAATAACGTTGACGACGGTGTACGGGTCGGCATCCGGCTGGAGTATGCCGATAGCAGGGAGCTTTATGGGGCCTTTCGCCACCGCGCCATCGAGGTTGAGAACTATCTGGAGCGGCATCACGCAGATGCAGCACGCATGGCGTCATCTGTCTACAAGGTGCCGGCAGGATATGAGATTGGTGGGCGGATGAAGTACGCGTGCCAAGGGTAGGAAATAAAAAAGCCCGCCAAATGGCGGGCTCAAGTCGCCTCTTGGAGGCAACGACTCAACAATAGGATAGGCTCTATCCCAATTAACAGACGAGCGTTGAGACATTAAGGTTCCACTTAATTTGGGTAAAATGAAAAAAAATCTGGAATTCGGGTTCAGGGCTTTCTTGAGTGATTTGCAAGACTTTGAGAACCCAGAAGAACCATCCGCAGTTCCGTTTTCAATTTAACCTTCAGGCTTTCCTTCTCTTTCGGTGTCGCATCCAGCGCTTCCGCGCCCTGATTGAATACCAGCGTAACCATGGCTTCTGCGACCAGTCGCGCGTCGGACAGGGGCTTGTTCTGCTCCTCCGCAAAGCGCCTCAGGTCATCGGCCAGTTCCGTGACGAAGTGATCTATTTCAGCCTTTATGGCAGTTCGGAACGGCTTGGAGACTCCCGTGCGCTCCCGAAGCATCAGTCTGAACAGGTTGGCGTTGTTGCCGAGATATTCCATAAACGTTTCAACGGAGGTGCTGATGGCGCTTCCGTCTCTGGCAATTCGCTTGCGTGCGTGGCGCATTAACTGACGCAGCGCAACACCGCCTTCGTCGACCAGTGCCAGCCCCAGTTCGTCCAGTTCAGCAAAATGGCGATAGAACGAGGTTGGCGCAATGCCGGCTTCCCGGGCAACTTCCCTGAGGCTCAGGCTGCCAAAGCCTCGATCCGCGCTGAGCTGGGCGAGGGCAGCGTCCATAAGGGCGCGACGTGTTTTGAGTTTTTGTTCGGCTCGGGACGACAATACAACGGCTCCGATTGCTGAATAGGGTGCTACATTCTATCGGTCTGTGCAGGGGGCGTCACCCATCGTGATTGGAGCCTGATTTTCACGTCCATTGTGTTTATAATGGGCGGCTTTTCCAGTAGTGTCCGCCGAATCCATATTTCGCACACATTTACGCACACATTTGAAACAACGGGAACCGGTATGCGCAGTCATTATTGCGGTGGTATCAACGAATCTCACATTGATCAGGAAGTAACACTCTGCGGTTGGGTTCACCGTCGCCGTGACCACGGTGGGGTGATTTTCCTCGACCTGCGGGACCGGGACGGTATCTCCCAGGTCGTGGTCGATCCGGACACCCCCGAGAGCTTTGCCCTGGCGGAAAAGGTACGCAGTGAGTTTGTGATCAAGGTCACCGGGCGCGTTCGTCGCCGTCCGGCCGGCACTGAGAACAATAACATGCCGACTGGTCAGGTTGAGTTGCTGGGCAAGGAAGTAAACATCCTGAACGCCGCTGCCACGCCGCCATTCCCGTTGGATGAGCACGTTGACGTTGGCGAGGATGTTCGCCTCAAGTACCGTTTTGTCGACCTGCGTCGTCCGGAAATGCTGAACCGACTGCGCTTCCGCTCCCGCGTTACCAGCTATATCCGTAACTACCTCGACGGTAACGGGTTCATGGATGTGGAAACCCCGATCCTGACCCGTGCAACGCCCGAAGGTGCCCGGGATTATCTGGTGCCAAGCCGGACCCATGACGGTTCATTCTTTGCCTTGCCGCAGTCCCCACAGCTGTTCAAGCAATTGCTGATGGTGTCTGGCGTTGACCGTTACTACCAGATTGCCAAGTGTTTCCGTGATGAAGACCTGCGGGCCGACCGTCAGCCAGAGTTCACCCAGGTGGATGTCGAAGCCTCCTTTGTTGATGAAGAAAGCCTGATGTCGCTTAATGAGGACATGATTCGATCCCTGTTCAAGGATGTCCTGAGTGTCGAACTGCCGGAATTCCCGCGCATGCCGTATGCAGAGGCAATGCAGCGTTATGGCAGTGACAAACCGGATCTTCGGATTCCGTTGGAGTTGCTGGACGTGGGTGATCTGGTCGAAGGTGTGGATTTCAAGGTCTTCGCCGGTCCTGCCAAGGATCCGAAAGGTCGTGTTGCTGCGCTGCGCGTACCCAAGGGTGGCGAGTTGACCCGTAAGCAGATTGATGACTACACGAAATTTGTGGGTATCTACGGAGCCAAGGGCCTTGCCTACATCAAGGTGAACGAGCTGGCCAAGGGTGTTGAAGGCCTGCAATCGCCGATCATCAAGTTCCTTGGCGATGACGTGGCGATGGCGATCATCGAGCGCGTCGGTGCGGAAGACGGGGACATCGTTTTCTTTGGTGCGGATAAGGCGACCGTAGTGAATGAAGCCCTGGGCGCCCTGCGCATCAAGGTGGGCCATGACCTCGATATGCTGACCTCCGAGTGGGCACCGCTGTGGGTAGTGGATTTCCCGATGTTTGAGGAAACTCCGGACGGCAGCCTGACGGCTATTCACCACCCGTTCACGGCACCTTCCTGTTCCGCTGAGGAGCTGGCGGCGAACCCGGCAACGGCGTTGTCACGGGCCTATGACATGGTTCTTAACGGCACCGAGCTGGGTGGTGGTTCCATCCGTATTCACAATGAGGATATGCAGGAAGCGGTGTTCCGTATCCTGGGCATTGGCGAGGAAGAAGCCCGCGCCAAGTTTGGCTTCCTGTTGGACGCGCTGAAGTTCGGTTGTCCTCCCCACGGTGGTCTGGCTTTTGGTCTGGACCGTCTGGTGATGTTGATGACGGGCGCATGGTCCATCCGGGACGTGATCGCCTTCCCGAAAACCCAGAGCGCTACCTGTCTGATGACGCAGGCGCCCGGTGCCGTGGACGAAAAGCAACTTCGTGAACTGCACATCCGCCTGCGTAAGCCTGCCGCCAAAGCTGCCGAAGGTGACAAGGTAGAAAGTAATAACGAGTAAGCAATACCCTGGCTGGGCCTCCCGGTTGCTGATCGGGAAGCCCGGAAGATTGATGGAGTAGAGTATGGCTGGTCACAGTAAATGGGCCAACATCAAGCACCGCAAGGCGGCTCAGGATGCCAAGCGAGGCAAGATCTTCACCAAAATCATCCGTGAGCTGACCGTCGCTGCCCGCCAGGGTGGCGGCAACCCGGACGATAACCCTCGCTTGCGAGCGGTGATCGACAAGGCTCTCACCGCCAACATGAAGAAAGACACCATTGAGCGTGCGGTAGAGCGCGGCGCCGGAGGTGGTGACGATAACAATTATGAAGAGCTGACCTACGAGGGCTACGGACCTGGTGGCGTTGCCATTTTCATTGAGGCGATGACCGACAATCGAAACCGTACAGTGGCTGAGATTCGGCATGCTTTTAACAAGATGGGCGGCAACCTTGGCACCGATGGTTCCGTGGCATACCTGTTCAGCAAGCAGGGGATCATCAGTTACAGTCCCGAAGTGGAAGAGGACAGGCTGATGGAGGCGGCTCTGGCAGCAGGTGCGGACGACCTCGCAGAGCAGGATGACGGTTCCTACGAAATCGTGACCACGCCGGAACAGTTTCTGGACGTAAAACAGTCCCTGGTAGAGGTCGGGCTCAAGCCGGACAATGCTGAAGTGACCATGGTGCCTTCAACCCGGGTTGAGCTGGATTGCGATGGTGCCGAAACCATCTTCAAGCTAATCGATATGCTGGAAGATCTGGATGATGTCCAGAACGTCTATTCCAACGCTGACGTTTCCGGCGAAGTGATGGATTCCCTGTAGCAACCAAGGAATTTGATGTGGCCATAATTCTGGGCGTAGATCCGGGGTCCCGCATTACTGGATACGGTATTATCCGGGCGCAGGGGCGCCACATTGAATATATCGACAGTGGTTGTATCCGCGTGGGCGAGAAGCCTATGGCGGAGCGCTTGCAGACCATCTTCCACAGTCTTGCCACATTAATTGGGGAATACCGCCCGGAAGAATTTGCCATAGAGCAGGTGTTTATGGCCCGAAACCCGGATTCTGCACTGAAACTGGGGCAGGCTCGTGGTGCCGCCATCGTCAGCGCTGCCAACAGTGGATTGCCGGTTCATGAATACTCGGCCCGCCAAGTCAAACAGGCCGTAGTGGGCAAGGGCGGTGCAGACAAGTCCCAGGTTCAGCACATGGTCCAGGTGCTTTTATCCCTTTCCCGTACCCCCCAGGCGGATGCCGCCGATGCCCTTGCGATTGCTCTGTGCCACGCTCATATGAACCAGAGCGTTACGCGGCTGGCGGCCGGTGGCAAGGTGCGGAGTGGACGGGTAAGACAACAATAAGCGGCGCATTTGCGCCTGAGGAGACGCTCGTTGATAGGCCGAATTCGAGGCACGCTGATAGAAAAGGCTCCCGGCCAGGCACTGGTTGAGTGCTCTGGTCTGGGATATGAAGTCGATATTCCCTACACCACCTTCTTCCATCTTCCAGATGCTGGAGCGGAAGTGACCCTCCATACCCACTTCGCTGTTCGTGAAGATGCACAGAGCCTGTTCGGTTTTGCCTCCCGCCTGGATCGCGATCTGTTCCGGTTGCTTATCAAGGTCAATGGCGTGGGGCCCCGGCTGGCGGTGGGGATCCTGTCGGGCCTGGATGCACGGCAGTTTATCCGTTGCGTGGAGGCTCGGGATGCCAACTCGCTGGTGAAGCTGCCGGGTGTCGGAAAAAAAACTGCCGAGCGGCTGCTTATTGAAATGACGGATCGGATAGGGCAACTTGAGGGACAGTTCGTGCCTATGTCGTCCGAGACGACAGGCAGTGAGGTGGGCACTGATGAGGCACCCTTGGCTGCTCACGATCCCAGGGATGAAGCGGAAGCCGCGCTGATCGCTCTGGGCTACAAGCCACAGGAAGCGACAAAGGCTATCAACAAGATAGCGGAGAAGGGCATGGTGAGTGAAGAACTGATCCGCCTGGCGCTCCGCAATATGATCCCCGCCGGATGAAACTGCCGTAATTCGCGACCTGTCTGGCGCCTAATCTGTATAGAGCGTAACGTGACAGCCACTGAGTCGTTTGTACAATTGGGACACCTTGATGCGCAGGCATGATGTATTGTCCCCCTGTTCTGGTAACGCCATGATTGAATCTGATCGTCTGATTTCTGCCCAGGCTGGGCAGTACGAAGAAGTACAGGACCGGGCAATCCGGCCTACATTGCTCGCCGAGTATGTCGGACAGCCGGCGGTGCGGGAGCAGATGGATATCTTCGTATCGGCCGCTCGTGCCCGAGAGGAAGCACTGGATCATGTTCTGATATTTGGGCCGCCGGGGCTGGGCAAGACGACATTGGCGAATATTATTGCCAACGAGATGGGTGTGGCCATCAAAACCACATCGGGGCCGGTGCTGGAAAAGGCCGGTGACCTGGCCGCCATGCTGACAAATCTGGAAGAAGGCGACGTCCTCTTTATTGACGAGATTCATCGGCTCAGTGCGGCAGTGGAAGAGGTGCTTTATCCGGCGATGGAAGATTACCAGCTGGATATCATGATCGGTGAAGGGCCTGCGGCGCGATCGATCAAACTGGATCTACCACCGTTTACCCTGGTGGGCGCCACCACCCGGGCTGGTCTGCTGACATCGCCTCTGCGTGATCGCTTCGGGATTGTTCAGCGTCTGGAGTTTTACAACACCCGGGACCTGACCAGCATAATTTTGCGGTCCGCCCGCCTGTCGTCCGTGTCTATTGATGAAGGCGGTGCCTATGAGATTGCGCGGCGCTCCCGCGGAACCCCGCGGATCGCCAACCGGCTGTTGCGCCGGGTTCGAGACTATGCCGAGGTCAAGGCGGACGGTCGTATCAGCGACACCATCGCGGACCAGGCATTGAACATGCTGAAGGTGGATGATCAGGGTTTTGACCATATGGACCGGCGCCTGTTGTTGGCTATGATCGAGAAGTTTGATGGTGGTCCCGTGGGCGTAGAGAGTCTGGCTGCCGCTATCAGTGAAGAACGGGGCACCATTGAGGACGTTCTGGAGCCGTTCCTGATTCAGCAGGGGTTCATGGTCCGCACGCCCAGAGGGCGCATGGTGACGTCTACTGCCTATCAGCATTTCGGCGTGGTACCGGCGCGGTCGGGAAAGGAGGATCTCTTTGACTGAAGCGAGTCAGGTTGCTCAATTCCGCCTGCCGATCAGGGTCTATATTGAGGATACCGATGCCGGTGGCATCGTATTCCACGCCAAGTACCTGCACTATATGGAGCGTGCCCGCACGGAATGGGTACGAACTTGTGGCGTCGGTCTGCGTGCAGGGCTGTCGGATAACATCAGTTATGTGGTCCAGCGGCTGAATATCCACTACTCGGTGCCGGCGAAGCTTGACGATCAATTGCTGGTAACGGCGGAGCCTATTGGTTTTGGTCGGGTGTGGATGGATTTCCGGCAGCGCGTGTTGAGGGCAGAGGATGAATCCCTGTTCGCCTCTGCCGATGTACGGGTTGCCTGTGTGGCACTGGATAGCGGGCGACCGAGACGGTTGCCAGACAATATGCGTGAACTGTTGGAAAGTGTTCACGATAACCAATAACCGGAACAAGCCAGGAGTAGAAGGTGGAGTCAGAAGTTTCTGTTTGGTATCTCATCGCCAACGCGGGGGTGCTGGTTCAACTGGTCATGCTGTTGCTGGCCCTGGCTTCCGTGGTGTCTTGGGCGCTTATCTTCCAGCGTTATCAGGTTTTCCGTAAGGCACGGCGGGCCCAGCTTGAGTTCGAAGAGCGTTTCTGGTCGGGCATGGATCTGGGACAGCTGTATCGGGAAGTGAACAGCGATCCCACGCCTTTCTCAGGGATGGAATCCCTGTTTCGTTCCGGCTTCAAGGAATTCTCCCGCCTGCGCCAGCAGAGTCGTGATGCCGATGCTGTTATGGAAGGTACACAGCGCGCCATGCGTGTTGCCTTTTCTCGCGAACAGGAGAGACTGGAAGCATCCTTGCCTTTCCTTGCGAGCGTTGGTTCGACGAGTCCTTACATCGGTCTGTTCGGTACCGTCTGGGGCATCATGAATTCGTTTCGTGGCTTGGCCCAGGTTCAGCAGGCCACCCTGGCCACGGTTGCCCCGGGTATTTCCGAGGCGCTGATCGCGACAGCCATGGGTCTGTTTGCCGCGATTCCGGCGGTTATTGCATACAACCGTTTTTCCTCCATGTCCGATGCTCTTTTAAAGAATTACGAAACCTTTGCGGATGAGTTCTCGAGTATTCTCCACCGTCGCGTGCATAGCAGCGAGCGGTCGTCAGCAGCGTGATGTTTAAGCCATTCAGGAGCATGCAGTCATGAAAGGCATGGGGATGATGCCGGCGCACCGCCGGAAACCAATGTCCGAGATCAATGTGGTCCCGTACATCGACGTTATGTTGGTGCTGTTGGTGATCTTTATGGTGACCGCACCAATGCTGACTCAGGGAGTGAAGGTGGATCTGCCGGAAACATCCTCTGATCCGATTCAGTCTGCCAAGGATGTGGAATCGATTATTGTATCGGTGGATTCGAATGGCGCTTATTTCATGGAGATCGGCGATGAGGACAGTGATCCTATGACTCTGGGCGAGGTGCGGACGCAAGTGTCCAAGATACTTTCAGAGCGTAGTGCCCGTGAAATTCTGGTGCGCGGAGATGAGCATGTGGAATACGGCACTGTGGTCCGTCTGATGGCGGAACTGCAGGGCGCCGGCGCCACCAGTGTGGGGCTGATAACTGAAGCGCCATCCACTGAAAACTAAGCATAGAGCGGGCGGGTTTTTGTGACAGGTCAGGAACGTGATGTAACCAAAGTCGGGGAGCAACCATGGAAGTCCCCCGTTGCCTTGTCACTGCTGCTGCACGGGCTGATTGTCGTAGTGGCATTGGCTGGCTGGTCCTGGACTTCTCCAGAGAGTGAACCGGAGCCCCGCAGCATTGCCGCTCGTCTGGTGACGCAGCAGGAGCCAGAGCCCAGCCCGGTTGTCGAAGAGGTGGACGAACCGGATCGGGATGAGGAACGCAGAAAGGAGCAGGAAAAGCAGAAACAACGCGAAGAGGCAGAGCGTAAGGCCGCGGAGGAAGAAAAGGCTCGGGAAGAAGCTCGACGTATCGCGCAGGAAAAAGAGCAGAAGGAGCAGGAGGCGGCCGCTGCTCGTGAACGCGCCGAGCAGAAGGCCCGCGAGGAAGAGGCTGCCAGACAAAAGGCAGAAGCCGAAGCGAAAGAGCGTGAGCGGCGCGAGGCAGAAGAGGAAAAGCGCCGCCAGAAAGAGGCCAAACGTCGCGCGGAAGAAGAGCGCCGTAAGGCGGAAGAGGAACGCCGCAAGCGTGAGGAGGCCGAGAAGCGAAAACGCGAAGAGCAGGCCCGGCGAGAAGCGGAACAGAAACGAAAGGAAGCGGAGCGCCGCCTGAAGGAGCAACAGCTGGAAGCGTTGGCTGAGGAAGCCAGCCGAGAGCGTGCGGCAGAGGCAAGGCGTCAGCAAGAAGCCGCGGCGGCGAAAGCCAGAGAGGCTCGCATGATGACGGAGAGCGAAAAATACCAGCAGTTGATTCGCGAGCGTCTGAGTCAGGCCTGGTATCCGCCATCGTCGGCAACGGAAGAAATGACCGCAAGGTTGCAGATCTCTTTGTTACCGACAGGCGAACTTCAGTCGGTGAAGCTGGTTGACGGCAGTGGTAATACGGCATTCGACAACTCGGCCCTGAGTGCGGTGAAATCGCTCAATCGCTACCCGATTCCGGAGGACCGGGACACGTTTGAGCGCTATTTCCGCCAGTTCACGATCGAATTCAATCCAACGCGGTTGAAATAAGGATAGATGGAAAAGCTGATGACACATCGGACAAAAAATACCCACATAGTGCTTGCCCTGGTTGGCTCGCTTTTGATCTGGGCGCTCGGTGCAGGCTCCGCCTCGGCTGAGTTGACTATCCGAATCACCGAGGGCGCGGATTCCGCCATTCCTGTGGCCATTGTTCCATTTGCGGAAAACGGCGGAATTCCCGCAGGGGACAAGATCAGCAATATCGTTCAGGACGACCTGGCCATGAGCGGGGAGTTCCGGACGCTGCCACCGGAAAAAATGCTTAGCTTGCCGTCCCAGCGATCGGAGGTTTATTTCCGGGACTGGCGGCTGTTGGGGCAGCGATACGTACTGGTTGGCCAACTGAGCCGAAATGGGGACCGTGTGGAGGCCCGTTATGAGCTACTGGATGTCAATCGGGAGGAGCGTATCCTCGGTGAGTCCGCGAGCGCCAGTGTCAGCAGCATGCGCACCCTGGCACATCACATCAGCGATAAGGTCTATGAGGCGATAACCGGAGTTCCGGGCGCGTTCTCAACCAAGCTTGCCTACGTCACTCTTGATTCTGTCAATGGTGAACCCCGTTATCGGCTTCAGGTCAGTGACGTGGATGGTAAGCGTGCGCGGGTGCGCCTGGAAAGCGAGGAGCCAATCCTGTCACCAGCCTGGTCACCGGATGGCAGGAAGCTGGCGTATGTATCCTTCGAAACCGGCAAGCCAGCAATTTTTATTCACGAACTGGGTTCTGGAAATCGTACAAAGATTGCTGATTTTCGTGGGTTGAATTCTGCGCCGGCCTGGTCCAGGGATGGTCGTTCACTGTTGATGACCCTCTCAAAGGATGGCAACGCCGAAATCTATCGCATGGACATCCAGAGCCGGAATCTGAAGCGTCTCACCAACCACTGGTCCATCGATACTGAAGGGGTCTGGGATCACACGGGTGACGGTATTTTCTTTACCTCAGACCGCTCGGGTGGGCCACAAATCTATCACAAGTCCAGCGAGACGGCCGAACCCCGACGAATCACTTTCGGTAGCCGATACAATGCCCGTCCACGACCGGACAGTCAGGGAGATTACGTGTACTACGTCCATCAGCGTAATGGTGGGTTTCATATCGCACGCACGGACTTGAGTAACGGCGAAGAGACGGTTCTGACCCGAACCGCGTCTGATGAGTCTCCGTCTCTTGCCCCCAACGGAAGAATGCTGATCTATGCCACCAAGCACAGTGGTACCAGCATCCTGACGGTAATTTCGGCGGACGGTGGGGCTGCCTATAGCCTCCCGGCATCCGAAGGCGACGCCAGGGAACCGGCCTGGTCGCCGGTTATCCGTTAATCCGGAATCGCCACGTTGGTGATTCCTATTCAAACAGCAGCTAACAGTCAATCAACAGGAAGGAAAGATTATGAAATTGTCAGTTCACCAGAAAGCATTTGCGATGGTTCTGTCCCTGGGCCTGGTGGCCGGTTGTAGCTCCACTGGCGACACCATGGGTGAGGATGAGTACGGATCCGACGTCTCGGCCGTGGACCAGGATGGTGGAAGCACCGTATACGGTGGCAGTGAAGACGGCGGTGTGTCTGCTTCCGATCTGACCGACGAGGAGTTGCGCGCGCGCGAAGAGCGGGCCGAGATGGAAGCCATGCGTAACATTACGACCTTCTACTTCGATTTCGACACGGCTGAGATCAAAGCTGAAGCGCGTGAAGTGCTGGTTGCACACGCGCGCTTCCTCGAAAACAACCCTGGCCAGCAGGTGCGCCTGGAAGGTCATGCCGACGAGCGTGGAACCAAGGAATACAACCTGGCATTGGGCGAGCGTCGTGCCAACGCTGTTGAGCGGTTCTTGATCGTGAATGGTGCTTCCCGTGGCCAGATGGAAACCGTAAGCTATGGTGAGGAAAAACCGGCAGTTATGGGTTCCAATGAGAGTGCCTGGGCCCAGAACCGTCGCGTTGAACTCGTATTTGAGTAACCGTTAGATAGCTATAGGATCTCCCATGAGATATTTGCTCATGGCGACGGCCGCTCTCTCGTTGGCCTTTGGGCCGGCGGGAGGCGCGCTGGCGCAATCTTCGACACCGGTGTTTCAGGACAACGCGTCTGCGGCCCGCATGAAAACGAGCGGCAGTCAGGCAAACGCTGAGTTGTTTTATATGATTCAGCAGCTTCAGGGGGAGGTGCGTCGGCTTCAGGGTGAAGTCGAGGAGCAGCGAAATCTGATTGACCGTCTGACCCGCCAATCCCGGGACCGTTACATCGATCTCGACCAGCGGATTCTTGAACTGTCCGAGAAGGTGTCTTCCAGCGGGCCTGCGGCCAGTCAAAGCCAGAGTAATGATGCTGGCGCAGCGGATTCGGATTCGACGGCGACTGAGAAGCCAGTTACCAAAGTGTATCGTCAGCCAGAAGCCGATGAGCGCAAAGCCTACGAGCAGATTCAGGATCTGATCCACAAGGAAAAGAAATACGACGAGGCCATAAACCGGATATACGACTTTGTCGATAAATATCCGGAAGGTGATTTGTCCGTCAATGCTTATTACTGGCTGGGAGAAGTGTATCTGGTCAAGCCTCAGTTGGAGCAGGCAAAGCAGGCATTCACCATTGTTGCTACGCGGTATGCGGATCACCGCAAAGCCCCGGACGCGGTTTATAAGCTGGGGATAACGCTGGACCGCTTGAATGAAAAGTCCGAGGCGAAAAGCCGGATGGAATCGGTGGTTCGTAACTATCCGGGAACCAATGCGGCTAAACTGGCGCAAAAGTACCTGGATTCCCTGGGTAGTTAATAACCAGCTCGGAAAGAATGTTGAGAAACCTGAGAAAAGGGGTTGATCAGCGGCAAAAAATCATTACTATATGCGCCTCGTTTGGGTCGTTAGCTCAGTTGGTAGAGCAGTTGGCTTTTAACCAATTGGTCGAAGGTTCGAATCCTTCACGACCCACCAAATTCGGAACATGGCAGCTGGCTGAGTAGTTGTCGTGTTCGATCCTGACACAGATGCACTAACATGCAGATGTGAAGAATGGATCAACAGTCAAGGGTCGTTAGCTCAGTTGGTAGAGCAGTTGGCTTTTAACCAATTGGTCGAAGGTTCGAATCCTTCACGACCCACCAATAAGATGAGAAGCCCTCGGGCTTGTTGTCTGGAAAAAAGAGCCTTCGGGCTCTTTTTTTTTGCGTGCACGCTCCCAATGGTATAATCCACACGTCAACGAAACACAGAGACGCAGTAATGACACGATCTGAAGACCGGATTCTGGTTCAGGAGCATCTGGCACACCAGGCTGAACCCAAACCGTTGAGTGAGGACGAAAAAGCCGGGCTGGAGGCGCGTATCCGGCAAGCGTTACAAGACCAGGATGCGGTACTGGTCGCCCATTATTACACCGACCCTGATATTCAGCGTCTGGCTGAGGAAACCGGCGGCTGTGTCGCTGATTCTCTTGAAATGGCACGGTTTGGAAATCAGCACCCGGCCTCTACGGTCGTGGTTGCCGGGGTTCGTTTCATGGGTGAAACGGCCAAGATTCTGAATCCGGAAAAGCGCGTGCTGATGCCCACCCTTGAGGCGACGTGTTCTCTGGACGTGGGGTGTCCGGCGGACGAGTTTGCGGAGTTCTGTGATCAGCACCCAGATCGTACCGTGGTTGTCTACGCGAACACGTCGGCCGCCGTAAAGGCGAGGGCGGACTGGGTTGTTACGTCCAGTTGTGCCCAGTCCATTGTGGAATCCCTGGATGCTCGGGGCGAGAAGATCCTGTGGGCTCCGGACAAACATCTGGGGCATTATGTCCAGAAAACCACTGGCGCAGATATGCTGCTGTGGGACGGCTCCTGTATTGTCCATGAGGAGTTCAAGTTCCGTGGTCTGGAAGATCTGAAAGCCATATATCCGGACGCAGCGGTGCTGGTGCATCCTGAGTCACCGGATGCGGTGGTTGAGATGGCGGATGTTGTCGGCTCGACGTCGCAATTGATCCACGCGGTACAGACTTTGCCCAATGAGCAATTCATTGTGGCAACAGATAACGGCATTTTTTACAAGATGCAGCAGCTGGCGCCGAACAAAGCCCTGATTGAGGCACCCACGGCCGGTAATGGTGCGACCTGTCGCAGCTGTGCTCATTGCCCCTGGATGGCGATGAACGGCCTCGAGAATCTGCTCCATGTGCTGAAGAACGGAACTCAGGAAGTATTGGTAAGCGATGACCTGCGAGAGCAGGCCCTCAGGCCGCTTCAGCGCATGCTGGATTTTACTGCTGGCATGAACCTGAAGGCGGCCGGTAACGCCTGATGGTGGTTCGGCAGCGGGGCTTCAGCTCCGCTGCGCATTCAGTCTTCCGGTAATCTCGGCCAGTCGTTCAGTGACTACCTGCCGCATGGGAGAGCCTGCCGGAAGTTTTTCCTGTGCCTGCCGGAGCTGTCTTTGGGCGGCTTCAAGGTCTCCCATCAGGGCTTCATATTCCGCCTTGGCCCGGTGGACACCAACAATGTTTCGCGCCAGACCTTCCGCTTCTGCTAGCCGGTTCCAGAGATGTTCCTGGCGGGGCATGCGTCTTGTCAGTTGTCGAAGGTATTCCGCCGCCGCTTCACCATTGCCGTTTGCTGTTTCCAGTCTGGCGAGAGTGAAGATTATAGGGTAGTTACCGGGGTTGCGGGACAGGCCCTCCCTGAGCAGGTCTCTCGCACGGTCCAGTCGTTGTTGGTCGATCAGAGCTTCCGCAAGGGTAACGATAAAGGTGATACGTCCCGGGTTACCTTTCAGCAGTTCCTCAAGAACTTCAATGGCGTTGCCCGGATCATTGTTGCGAAGATGCGCTACCGCCAGGCCGTAACGAATGGCATCCGTTTTCTCGGTATCGGGTCGCTCCAGATAATCCCGGAAGGTGTCCACCGCCACGTTGGCGGAGCGGGCGTAATGGACCTGCAGTCGTGAACGAATCAGGTGGTACTCCTGGGTGTCCTGGATGTCCCGTACCGGATACTGCTCCGCCCGGTTGCGGGTGTCTGATACCCGGTTCTGGGTCAGTGGGTGTGTCGACAGGTATTCCGGCACGCGGCTACCCTGCAGGCGGTTCTGTTTCATCATGGTTTCGAACATTTCCGGCATTCCGCGAGGATCCATGCCGGCATCAGCAAGGATCTCCATGCCGACACGGTCTGCCTCCTGCTCATGGGCCCGGCTGTAGGCGAGCATATTCTGAACGGACAGCGCCTGAGTGCCGGCGATGGCCGCAATGCCGATATCTGATTGGGTGACGGCGGACAGGACAATGCCGGCAAGCATTCCGGCGATTGTCAGCGGTGCGCTGGTTTCCTGTTGTTCCATCCGGCGGGCGAAATGCCGTTGGCTCAAGTGCGCAAGTTCGTGCGCCAGTACCGAGGCAAACTGTTGTTCGCTGCTGGCATTGAGCACCAGTCCGCCGTTGATTCCGACAATACTTCCGGGTACCGCAAAGGCGTTGATGTCAGGGCTGTCTATGATCGCGAGGGTGAGGTCCCGGTTCTTCAGCGGGGCGGACGGCACCAGGCGATAGATAATGTCGTTCAGATAGCTGTATACCAGTGGGTCGGTAATCTGCGGCGCAGAACGTCGTATGGACACCATGACCTGACGCCCGATCTCCGATTCCTGTTGCTCCGAAATCAGGCCGCCCCCCGCGCCGCCAATGGAGGGGAGGGGGCTTTCCTGGGCATGGGTGGCACACGGCAGCAGCATCATCAGCGCTACCAGGCAATGGTTCAGCCACAAACGTGCACGTTTGGGTGATGGGAAAAGCATGCTCATCAATATGGACTACCGTTGTTAAATCGCTTGATATGACTGCATTTTGCCATTAAAAGAGCTGGTACATTTCATTAATTACGTTTGAGGTGCATTCAGTTGGGTGTGTCGGCATAATGCCGCCTCATGATTGTAGTTCTGCAAGGTTACCTGTTCCCATGGCTGAGCGAATTCTTGATGCATCCGGGCTGCGTTGCCCAATGCCATTGTTAAAAACCAAGCTCGAACTGAGCAGCATGTCACCGGGTGAAGAGTTGGAGGTGATAGCAACGGACGCCGGTTCGGCGCGTGATATTCCGGCCTTCCTGGAACTCTCGAAACACCAGCTCGTGAGTTCAACAGAAGCGGATGGCCGTTTTCGGTTTGTGATAAAGTGCGGCGGTTGATGATTCGGCACTAATGCCCCCTGCCGTGATTCCACGGAGATGTACATGGTCAGAATTTTACGCGGTCTTGCCCACAAATACTTTTCAGATGAAGAAGCTGTCATTCTTTTTCTGATTCTTGTTGCGGGCACGGTATTCGTTATTTTATTCGGCGCGATGCTCGCGCCAGCAATTGCTTCAGTTATTATCGCCTTCATCCTGCAGGGGTTGGTGACAAAACTGACACGGATGGGCGTGCCGGAAATTGTCTCCATTCTCGGGGTATTCATCATCTTCCTCGGCATCCTCGTAGGCTTTATCTTTGGCCTGCTGCCGCTGATCTGGACCCAGGTTACGTCCCTCGCGGGGGAAGCGCCGCGAATCATTCGTGAGATGCAATCCTATCTGGAGTTGCTTCCCCAGGAGTATCCCGCGCTCATCTCCATGGAGGCGGTAAACACCGTTTATCGGCAAATCAGTACTGAAGCCGGGCACCTGACTCAGTGGCTGGTATCTTTCTCTTTGTCCAGTATTCCCGATTTGGTCGCATTGCTCATTTACATGGTGCTGGTTCCGATCCTGGTATTCTTTTTCCTCAAGGATCGTAACCTGTTGCTGACATCGATTTCCCGCCTGCTGCCTCCACAACGTCCAATGATGTTGCGCATCTGGCATGAGGTGAACCTGCAATGTGCCAATTACGTCAGGGGCAAAGCGGTGGAGATTCTCATTGTTGGCGGGGTCACCTATGTGTCATTCAAGCTTCTGGGAATGCCCTATGCAGCGTTGCTGGCATTGCTGGTGGGGCTTAGCGTGGTCATTCCTTACATTGGCGCTGCGGTCGTTACCATTCCGGTAGCGATGATTGCGCTGTTCGCATTCGGGTGGGGATCCCATTTTATTTGGGTCATGGTGGTCTATGGCATTATTCAGGGGCTGGACGGGAACGTGCTGGTGCCGGTGCTGTTTTCGGAGGTGAACAACCTGCACCCGGTCGCCATCATCGTGGCCGTGCTGTTCTTCGGCGGGATCTGGGGCTTGTGGGGCGTGTTCTTTGCCATTCCACTGGCGACCATGCTCAAGGCTGTGTTTTCCGCGTGGCCGGTCAAGGACAGTCTGCCAGTGGAGGACGTTGAGGTGTCTTAAAGGTTTTTGGCCGCTTCGAGTACCTCATCGGCGTGACCTTTGACTTTGACGCCTCGCCATTCCTGGCGGAGGATGCCTTCTTTGTCGATCAGGAAGGTGCTCCGGTCAATGCCCATATACTCCTTGCCGTAGAGCTTTTTGAGCTTGATCACGTCGAAATGCAGGCAAACCGTTTCATCCTTATCTGAAATAAGGTGGAACGGGAACTGGTGTTTGGCGCGGAAGTTCTCGTGGGCTTTCAGGCCATCTCGAGAAACGCCCAGGATGACGGTATCCATGGCCTCAAAGCTCTCCATGCGATCACGAAAATCCTGGCCTTCGGTGGTGCAACCCGGTGTATTATCCTTGGGATAGAAATAGATTACGACGTTTTTGCCCCTGAGATCCGACAGTCGGATCGTCTGGTCACCGGTTGCCGGTGCTTCAAAATCGTCAACGGGTTGGTTTAGTGCAACTGCTGGCATGACATCTCCTTTAATTCCCTTGTGTCAGTTCGCACCCAACATTACCATATCGGTTTTATTCGGACGGAGCTTTTATGATTACGGGTAGCCTTGTCGCACTGGTCACGCCCATGCATCTCAACGGTGATATCCACTGGGAGGATTTGGACAAACTGGTGGACTTTCATATTGAAAACGGCACGGACGGTATCGTCGCCGTGGGTACCACCGGCGAATCCGCAACTCTGGACCCGGATGAGCATTGTCGGGTCGTCGGCCACATCATAAAGCGGGTCAATGGTCGGATTCCCGTAATCGCCGGCACCGGGGGTAACAGCACACGTGAAGCCATCGAGCTGACCAGCGAGGCGCATAAGCTTGGTGCGGATGCGTGCCTGCTGGTGGTGCCATACTACAACAAGCCTACCCAGGAAGGCCTCTACCAGCATTTCAAGACCATTGCCGAAGCCGTGCCGGGAATGAATCAAATGCTCTACAACGTTCCGGGGCGCACCGCGTGTGACATGCTGAACGAGACTGTCGAGCGCCTGGCGGATATTCCCAATATTATTGGGATCAAGGACGCTACCGGTAATATCCCCCGGGGTTCCGAGCTGATCGAAGCGGTTCAGGGTCGGTTGGCCGTGTACTCCGGTGATGATGCGACGGCCGCCGAGCTGATGCTGGCCGGAGCCAAGGGTAACGTTTCGGTAACCGCCAATGTCGCACCCAAGGGGATGTCCCAGTTGTGCGCGGCCGCCATTGCAGGTAACCGTGAAGAGACCGAGCGCCTCAACGAATTATTGATGCCCCTGAATCGCAAGTTGTTCCTGGAAGCCAACCCGATTCCCGTGAAGTGGGCTCTGTGCCGCATGGGTATGATAGGGGAGGGTATCCGCCTGCCATTGACGCCTCTTAGCGAGAAATTCCACAGCGAAGTGGAAGATGCCCTGAAGGCCTCGGGCGTACTCTGAGTTTTCCGTATCACCAAAGAACCTGGAGTAGCCTGATGGCGTTCCTTTTCAGGACAGAAGTTAAGCGTGTATTGGGCTTGGTTGCACCCGCAACTGGGCTCGCCTTTGTATTGGCTGCCACGGGTTGCAGCTTGCTGGAAGATCGGTCGGAACGCTACGTTAACGCGAAGGAAGGGGATGAGCTCCGTCTACCCGATAGCGCAAATGAAAGTCGTTTTGGTCAGATCATGCCGGTGCGCGATGTAACCACTGCGGATTCCGGTCGTATGTATCGCTCCGCTATTCCCGAGCCACCGGATATGACCTCCGAAATCCTCGATAAGAATTACGTAGTCGAGGAGCTCGATGGTCAGATGTGGCTGCTGATCAACGATGTGCCTGGTCGCGTCTGGCCTTCAATTTCGTCCTACATGAGCGAGCGCGGTCTGGGTGTTGCCTACGACAGTCCGCAACTTGGCCTCTTGCAAAGTGAGTTAGTGAATTTCAGCAAGCGTGCCAGAGCCCTGTTGGAGCTGCAGGATGACGCGGGTCCCGCTGAAGACATGCTGGTGGTTCAGGCTCGTGTGGCACCTGGTGTTCGTCGCAAGACCACCGAAGTGCAACTACGGGTCCAGAAAGTCGATAGCAATCCCGATGAACTGTTGGCCTGGCAGGCCGGTGTCGAACCTACAGAGGAAGGGCTGGACACCAGTAAACGGCTGCTTAGAGACATGGGGGAGTACCTGCGTGGGCGCGAGGAGAGCAAGTCGTACTCTCGCGCTGCCTTGGGCATGACTGCCGAGCCACTGGTTCGCCTGATTTCCGAGAATGAAAAGCCGGTCGCTGTCGAAATGGATCTGGACTACGGTCGGGCCTGGTCTGAAGTCAGTCGAGCTCTGGACGACGCCGGGATTCCGGTCCTGGATCTGAACCGCAGCGCAGGCTGGTTTAACGTGGATTTCCGTAGCGAATCGGAGCGGGAATCTGGCTGGTTCGGCTGGTTCGGTGATGATGAGAAACCGAAGCATACCTTCGATTTGCGTCTTCAGGAAAAAGAGGGTGCCTTGGTGGTGACCGCCTCCCGCGCATCGGGATACAACGGCGATGACCGTTCGCCTGAGCTGCTTTCGGAACTGTTCGAATACCTTTATTAATGATGAGGTGCCGGCACATTGTCGGCATTTCCGGAGACCTGTAATGGAAAAGCGCGAAGAACTCTACGCGGGTAAAGCCAAATCCGTTTATTGTACTGACGATCCCGAGCGATTTGTCCTTGTATTCCGTGATGATACCTCAGCCTTCGACGGCGAGAAGAAAGAACAACTGAATCGAAAAGGTATGGTGAACAACCGCTTCAATGCGTTCGTCATGGAAAAGCTGGAGGCGGCGGGTGTACCCACTCACTTTGAGGGGTTGCTTTCACCCACCGAATCCCTGGTCAAGAAGCTGGACATGATTCCGGTGGAGTGTGTGGTGCGTAATGTTTCTGCGGGAAGTTTGTGCCGTCGGCTGGGCGTGGAAGAAGGCCAGAACCTGAATCCGCCTACCTTCGAGTTGTTCCTCAAGAACGACGAACTGCACGATCCGATGGTGAACGAGTCTCTGGCGGTCAGCTTCGGCTGGGCAACCGCGGATGAACTCGCCAAGATGAAAGAACTTACCTATAAAGTGAACGATGTGCTCAAGAGCCTGTTTGACGCCGCCGGTATGCTGCTGGTGGATTACAAGCTTGAGTTCGGTCGTTCCGGCGGGCAGATCGTTCTGGGTGACGAGTTCAGTCCGGATGGCTGTCGCATCTGGGACAAGGAAACCCGCAAGAAAATGGATAAGGACCGTTTTCGCCAGGGACTGGGTGACGTGATTGAAACCTATGAAGAGGTGGGTCGTCGGCTGGGTATCCAGTTCGATTGACAGACAAGAATGGTACAACAAACAACAGGTGTTTTATGCGTAAACTGATTCTGGCTATGGGCGGCGCGGCGGTTCTGGCTGCGCCACTGGCTCACGCCGACGTGGTTGGTCTGGGAGCGAACGTTAGTTATTGGGACTCTGGCCTGTCCGGTAAAGCTGCCTCGAATGGCGATGTGGTAGACGTGGAGAACGACCTGGATCTGGACAGCGATTCCAATGCCAACCTGAGTGCCTACGTTGAGCATCCGGTTCCACTGCTGCCGAATGTTCGCCTGAATTACACGTCAATTGAACAAAGCGGACGTGGCGAGCTCGGTGCCAACTTTGACAATATCGTGGTCTTGAGTGGCGTCACTGAAGTTCAATCTGATCTGGAACTGGATCAGTTGGACCTGACCCTCTATTACGAGGTTCTTGATAACTGGGTCAATGTGGATCTGGGACTGACCGTTCGTGATCTCGACGGCGAGCTGAGGGTTCAGGAAGTGAACGGCACCGCAACCAGCGAATCCGAAATCAATGCGGTTGTGCCTATGGGTTACCTGGCGGCTCGGTTCGATCTGCCATTTACAGGTGTGTCCGTCGGTGGTGAAGCCAATCTGATCAGTTTTGACGGCGATTCAGTCTACGACTATAACGCCTATGGCCAGTATGAGATTGCCATGCTGCAGCTCCGCGCTGGTTACCGTGAAATCTCCATCGATTACGAAGACGACGATGACAAACTGGACGTCGACCTGGGTGGCCCCTTCGTGAGTGCTGGCGTTCGCTTCTGACAAGGAGAAAAAGCTTGAAAATCCTGGTTACGGGAACCGCCGGTTTTATCGGCTCTCACCTCGCTCACCGCTTGCTCGATCGCGGTGACGAGGTGATCGGCGTGGATAACGTCAATGACTATTACGACGTTACCCTGAAAGAAGCCCGCCTGGCGAGACTGACAGGCAAGCCGGGCTTTACCGAAGTGCGCAAGGATGTTGCTGACCGGGAGGTCATGGAAGCGCTGTTCCGTGACCACAAGCCGGAGCGGGTCGTGCATTTGGCGGCTCAGGCCGGCGTTCGTTACTCATTGGAAAACCCGCACGCCTATGTGGATGCGAACCTCGTTGGCTTCATGAGCATTCTGGAGGGATGCCGTCACAATGACGTGAAGCACCTGGTGTACGCTTCCAGCAGTTCCGTGTACGGCGCTAACGAGGCCATGCCGTTTTCCGTCCATGATAACGTGGATCACCCCCTCAGCCTGTACGCGGCCTCCAAGAAGGCCAATGAATTGATGGCCCACACCTACAGCCATCTCTATGATCTGCCGACCACAGGGCTCCGTTTCTTTACGGTTTACGGTCCGTGGGGACGGCCGGACATGGCGTTGTTTATCTTCACCCGCAAGATCCTGGCCGGTGAGCCGATCGACGTCTTCAACCACGGCCATCATAAGCGGGATTTCACCTACATTGATGACATCGTGGAAGGTGTCATTCGCACGCTGGACCATGTTGCCGAACCGAACGATGACTGGAGCGGCGAAAAGCCAGACCCGGGCACCAGTAAGGGGCCATACCGTCTCTACAACATCGGTAGCAATAACCCGGTGGAGCTGTCCCGCTTCATCGAGATCATTGAGGAGCGGGTGGGTAAAAAGGCAGAAAAGAACCTGCTGCCACTGCAGCCGGGCGACGTGCCGGCCACCTACGCCAATGTAGACGATCTGATCGACGATGTGGGCTATAAGCCGTCCACCACGGTGGAAGAGGGCATAGCCAACTTTGTGGACTGGTATCGGGAGTTTTATAAGGTGTAACGGTAAAAATCGTTCTGGAAGGGCCAGCCAATGCTGGCCTTTCTTTTATGGGGCGGTAGGCAGAACACCGTTTAGGGACGGAGGCAGTTGAAGCAGCCGCTTCTTTCGAGTTAACGGGCAATTGAATTCAAGCTCAACTGCCACCAATTGCAATGGCTGCGTATCCGGCTTGCCATACAGTCGGTCGCCAACGATCGGATGTCCCACCCCGGCGAGGTGTCGCCTGATCTGGTGCTTTCGTCCGGTCTCAATGATCACTTCGACTACTGTGTTGGCTTCGGGCTCGGACGCTCCAGCGGCCAGCGTGGTGACGTGGCTGATGGCGTTCTTGTTATCCACCGGTGTCTCGATGGTCATGGCCTGAGCCGCAAACGTTCCGGATACTCGGGCGTGATAAACCTTCCGTAGCGTTCGCCCCGCGAAGCAATCCGACAGCGCGGCGGCTGCTTTACCGTCATGAGCAATAAGCATTAGTCCTGCCGCATCCGCATCCAGCCTGTGCACCAGAAAGCACGGCTTACCGGTTTGCACTTCCGCAACCCGCAGAAGACTGCAGTGATCGCCCCACTGAGAACCTTGGGCGAGAAGTCCATGGGGTTTGAACCACACGCTGTAGTGACCAAAGTCGGTCAGCAACTCTGCCGGTTCCGCTTTGCGAGCCAGCACAAAATCATCATAAAACAGCTGCAATCGGGTGCCTGCCTTTACTTCCCGTTTCGCTTTGCGCAACCGCACCTGCTTGCCTTTGTGGGTCCAGCGGCAGGCGCCCTTCGCCATCGCATCCTTGATGCGTTGCTTCGATAGCCCGGTAGCCCCGCTCAGGGCATCGACAGCGATCTGGGGTTTCTTCAGGGTAAGGTCTACGATAGTGCGCATGGGGCTATAGGTTCCGGGTGGGGCGGAAGGCGATTTGGAGGATTATATCACTCCATGATGGGGGCAGGGGCCAAGAATCAGGCATAAAAAAAGCCAGTTCTCACGAAGCACGCAAGTAACTGACTTTCTTTACAGAGTTGGTAGGACCACCCAGATTCGAACTGGGGACCTCTACCATGTCAAGGTAGCGCTCTAACCAACTGAGCTATGGTCCTGTCTCTGCAACGGGGTGGAAATATACTGATTCCAGCGGTGCGGGTCAACCACTTTTATGCAGTTTCCCGGCGGCGGAGCCAGCCTTTTAATGCCTTGCTGATAACACCCCAGCGATTGACCAATAATGCAGCAAAAATCAACCCGCAGCCGGCCAGTTGTGAGGCGCTCATGGTTTCAGAAAACCAGCCGGCGGCAAACAGGGCCACCCAGACCGGTTCGAGCACCAGAATCACCACACCGTGGCTGTTGGCAGACAGACTTTGGGCATAGGTTTGTAGCAGGAAACGACCAGCGGTGCCAATCACCGCGCTGGCAAAGATCCACCAGGCGAGTACTACTGAGAAATCTTCGATTACGGGCTGCCATGGCTCAATCACCAGAGACTCAATCAGGGTGAGTGTGCCGACGGTGAGCAGGGCGATAGCCGTCAATGGTAGCGCCGGCACCCGGTGTTTTTCCACGGTTTCCCCGCGTCGGTTAATGACGGTTCGCTGATTGGCGGCGCGGGTGTTCAAGGTGAAGTACAGGGCGAAAATGAAGGCCGCCGAAACGAAGAATAACTGCCCTAACTCCGGCCGGAAGCCGTTTTTCAGGGACAGTAGGGCCAGGCCGGCCACGGCAATGGGGATGGCAATCCAGGTACTGGCGGGCTGGGGTTCCTTGAAGACGAGTCGAGCAATAATCGGAACAATCACCACACCAAGGCTGGTCAGGAAGGCTCCTTCCCCCACATGGGTACCGTGAAACAGGCCCATGATCCAGCAACTCATCGCGGTCCCGAACACTAGCCCTACACCCACACTACGACGTATCTGATCCGCGCTTAGTCGTCTCAGAGAGCGGCTTGCGACCAGTGCCAGTAGGGAACCCGCAAGCAAAAAGCGAATCGCCATGAACAATAATGGCGGCATAAGCAGCACGGCTTCCTTGGAGAACATCCAGCTGATAGCTGCCAGCAGGGTGACAATAACCAGGAGCAGATCGGACTTGTGGGCATTGGACATCGGCATCGTACTTCATCAGTGGTTCATAGATTTGGAGAGCGAAACAATGTATAGCTTGCGAACTAGAAAAGAAAGTGGGGGTTTCACGGAGCCGATTGTGTGTAGCGCTATTTGTACGATACATTCCCAAGTTGATTCATTTATGCGACTTCAGTTCAGGATCGGAGTTCCGGACAACCCGGGGCGAAAATGGCCTGTCCAGGCAGAGGGATAAAGCTATGCGGTACCTGCAAACGTTCAATCGTCGCCTGCGGAAAATCCGGGAGGCCGGGCATTTATCCCGTGAAGATTTGGCGCGGATGTGCGGTGTTGACGAGGCTCGAATCTGCAGTTGGGAAGCCTCGGACACCAGACAACGCAGCTACCCTGGTGTGGCCGAACTGCTGGATGTATGCATCCACACCGAGACGCCGCTCGAAAGTCTGGTGGATCTGGAAGACAGCGCCGACCACGGACAACTGGAATTACCCGGCCTGGCGTTCAGCAACAGCGATGATCTGGGGGTGGCGCTGGCGGAGCTTGAAAAGGAATTGAGCCGCGTGCAGCTATCGGAGGAGGAGTTGGAACTGTTGCGCCGGTTCCGTAAGACTTCCGGGGAGAACCGGCGCATGATCTTGCAGATCCTGGGCAGGTAGTCCGGCCCGAGACCTTACTTGCCGTTATTGTAGATGTTTTCGTAGACGTAATTGGTGGCGTCCACGAAGCCATCAATGCTGCCGCAGTCAAACCGCCGTCCCTTGAATTTGTAGGCCAGGACGCAACCGTTTCTTGCCTGCTCAAGCAGGGCATCGGTGATTTGAACTTCGCCATTCTTGCCGGGAGGCGTGTGTTCAATGATGTCGAAAATATCCGGCGTCAGGATATAACGACCAATGATCGCGAGGTTACTGGGAGCGTCTTCCGGTGCCGGCTTTTCGACCATGTCGGTGATGCGGTATAGGCCGTCTTTCATGGACTCACCGGCAATCACACCGTATTTGTGTGTCTCGTCCGCCGGCACTTCTTCAATGGCAACGATGGAGCACCGGAACTGATTGTAGAGCTTCACCATCTGGGCGAGCACGCCCTCGCCAGCACCGTCTTCCACGCAGAAATCATCCGCAAGGACCACCGCAAATGGATTGTCCCCCATCAGGTTGCGACCCGTCAGAATGGCGTGGCCCAGACCTTTCATCTCGTTCTGCCGGGTAAACGCAAAGGAGTTGTTGTCGATCAGATCGCGAATGGACGTTAGCAGGCCTTCTTTTCCAGAGCCCGCAATCTGATGTTCCAGCTCGTAGCTGATATCGAAATGATCTTCGAGGGCGCGCTTGCCCCGGCCAGTGACAAAGCCAAATTCATGGATACCGGCTTCCGCGGCTTCTTCCACGCCATATTGCACCAGTGGTTTGTTGACAATTGGCAGAATCTCCTTGGGCATGGCCTTGGTCGCCGGGAGGAATCGGGTACCGTACCCGGCCACGGGGAAGAGGCACTTTCTGATCATAATGTCGTCCTTATATCGGTTTGGGGCACTGCCTGTGGTAGAGGCTCAGTCACAAAGTGTGCCAAGTGTAACCAAGATGCAGTCTTAAATGGAGGCCAATGTTCGGTTATGTAGTGATTGGTAATTTTGCCAATTTGTCCAGAATTTGGGTGCGTTACTGATATTCCAAGAAAAAACATTTGGTCTGCATTTTAACTAGCTGTTTTATATGACCATTAAGTTTGTAAAGTTTGGAAATTAAGAGTGGATTTACTCTTCCTTCTGCCATACATTCCCGCATGATGAACTCAAATTAATGTCTGGCCGGGTGAGGCAGCGATTTTGGTCCGTTTGTTTCTGTTTGCACTGTTAGGGTGCGTTTTCAGCCACAGTCTTTATGGGAAAGTCTCTGACCGCGCTCCCGAGAAAGGTTGGCAGTCAATGCTGACGTTCTCGGGGCAGTCAATTCATGACCGGGATGGTCTTGTAGGTCGATTGGGTGTCGCGGTGGATGATCTGGTTGGCGACCGTCAGGAACTCGGGCTGGATTTTCATGATGCAAAGTCCAATCGGGAAGGTAGGCAATCCAGGGCATTGAAGCTGGGATACAGCTTTCCGGTTGGTGCCAGTGCGCTGAAACTGATCGCCCGTGACTATCAGTCTGAACATGCCGTGAACGGTGCCGGTCAGCGATACAATGCCCGTAGCGAATCCAGCGTATTCTCCGTATCCGGCTCCTGTTACCTTTTCTCCGGTTATGGTGTTGCTTTTGATGGGGTTGTTCGCCATACCGGACGCGAAAGCCGGGAGTTTGAGCAAGGTAACCTGGTGTCTGACGGCACCTATCAGCTCTCCTCATTCGGTATAAAGGGCCGTTGGAATCATGAGCTTTGGGCCGGTTTGCGAGCAAGTACGAATATGACTGCTATTGGAGGAAGAGAATACGCGGCGTCGGATTATCCGGTACAGGCGAATACCGTTAGCGAGGATCGATTCTACAAACTGGCTGTAAACGCTTCCGTCGAAAGGGAGATCTTTTATTGGGGGTGGGAGCTGCAGGGGCGCTATCAGTTTGCGGATGAGGATCTCCCCGGATCCGAGCGGGTCATTGTGGTGGGGCCATCGTTGTTGACAGGCTTTAATGGCCAGTCTGTTTATAGCCATGAAGGTGGGTGGTTGCGGATGCGTACGCTGAGTCCTTCATGGCAGTTACCACTTATGGATCATATCTGGTCGAACGTGGGTTTCTCCTTGTTACACGGCTGGGCGACCTACCCACGTTCGGAAAGCCGCCAGTTTGGCAAAGCCGCTGGCGGAGAGGTTTCGCTCGAACTGACTGGTCGATCGTTTACCGCGAACGTGAGCGTGGGTCGTATGTTTACGGCGTCGAGCCTGGCCATGTCGGTGCCGGACCATCCTGATGTAAAGGTTTCTCTTTCCATGGGTTTGTGAGTTTGGTGGGAGGAAGCCTGTCTACAATACCCCAGATCTAGAATCCTGGATTGTTGACAATAATCTGTATGGGGCGTAAATTTCGTCCCATTAGAGTCACTATTGTTGACAAAATATGCCGGAAGTCATTTCCCAACCTTATACACGCGCCGACGAAGCCTTCGATTGTCTGCAAACAGCGATCGTAAAGGGCGATCTCTCCCCGGGCGAAAAGATCGGCGAAGTCGAGCTGTGTGCCCGCTTTAATCTCACCCGTGGACCTCTGCGTGAAGCGCTGGGGCGTCTGGAATCCCGTGGTCTGCTCGTGCGCCGGCCCCATGCCGGGGTGAAGGTGGTGTCCGTCAGCACCGAGGAGCTGATGGAGCTCTATCGTATCCGCGAAGTCATGGAAGGCTTGGCGGCCCGCCAGGCAGCGGAGCGCATGACGGACGCAGAAATCGCAGGTCTCTACGCCACCCTCGACAGCCACGAAACCATGATTGAGCAGGCTCAGGGTCAGGCCTATTATCAGGCGGAAGGGGATTACGATTTTCACCACCGGATCGCCACCGGCAGCCGTAATACCAAACTCGCGCAAATGCTGCTGGGTGATCTTTACTACATGGTCCGGATGTACCGTTATCGACTGAGCACTGCCTCCGGTCGGCCGCATATGGCGCTCGGCGAGCACCGTCGGATTGTGGAAGCCATTGCCCAAAGAGATGGAGAGCTGGCGGAGTTCCTGATGAAACGTCACATCAACGCCGCCCGCCAGAATATAGAACGCAAGATCCAGGAAGGCGGTTTAACCATTTAACAACGTAGGTCGGATTAGCGAAGGGTAATCCGACAAAAAGAATCCACCAGAGAAGAGGCCAACACCATGTCCAAGAAACTTAGCCCCGGCGCCCGTTTTCGTAAGGCCCTGAAGGAAAATAACCCGCTGCAGATTGTGGGAACCATTAATGCCTACTCCGCCATGATGGCCGAGCGGGTAGGGCACCAGGCGATCTATCTGTCTGGTGGCGGCGTGGCAAACGCCTCATATGGTTTGCCGGATCTTGGTATGACCTCCATGAATGATGTCGTTGAAGACGTTCGCCGCATCACCGCCGCGACTGACGTGCCACTGCTGGTAGACATCGATACCGGCTGGGGGGGCGCGTTTAACATAGGCCGCACCATTCGTGAAATGGAACGTGCCGGCGCTGCGGCGGTCCACATTGAAGATCAGGTTGCCCAGAAGCGTTGTGGCCACCGTCCGAACAAGGAAATCGTTTCCCAGGAAGAGATGGTGGACCGGATCAAGGCCGCCGTGGACGCCCGTGAAGACGACGACTTCTTCATCATGGCTCGTACCGATGCGTTCCAGAAAGAAGGCCTGGAAGCCGCCATTGAGCGGGCCAAGGCCTGCATCGAAGCCGGCGCCGATGGTATCTTCGCCGAAGCGGTGACCGAGCTTGAGCACTACAAAGCATTCTCCGAGGCCCTGGATGTACCGATCCTGGCTAACATCACCGAATTTGGTGCTACGCCGCTTTACAACCGCAACGAACTCGCTGATGCAGGTGCCGATATGGTGTTGTACCCGCTGAGTGCCTTCCGTGCCATGAACAAGGCGGCGTTGGCGGTGTACGAGAACATCCTCGAGAAAGGCGATCAGAAAGATGTGGTCGACCTGATGCAGACTCGCATGGAGCTGTATGATTTCCTGAACTACCACGATTTCGAGCAGAAGCTGGACCAGTTGTTCCAGCAGAAGAAAGGTTAATGACGTTTGTTGGATTACGGCTTCGCCTAATCCAACCTACGGGTACTCCGAGAATTAAAATGTAGGTCGGATTAGGCGAAGCCGTAATCCGACAACCCAAACAAGATGAGGGGGAACAACAATGGCTGAAGCAAAACAACTAGGTGGCGCGGGCCTTCGTGGCCAGGTGGCTGGTGAAACCGCACTGTGTACCGTCGGCAAGAGCGGCGCTGGCCTGACCTACCGTGGTTATGACATCGCCGATCTGGCGGAAAAGGCCCAGTTCGAGGAAATCGCCTACCTGTTACTGCGAGGCAAACTGCCCACCCAGCAGGAACTGGATGCCTATAAGCAAAAGCTCCAGAGCCTGCGTGGCCTGCCGGCTGCCCTGAAAACCGTTCTTGAGCAGATACCCAAAGATGCGCACCCGATGGACGTGATGCGTACCGGCTGCTCGATGCTGGGTAACCTGGAAACCGAGCAGGATTTCAGCGAGCAGGACGACAAGATCGACCGCATGCTGGCGGTGTTCCCGTCAATCATTACCTACTGGTACCGCTTTGCTCACGAAGGTGTGCGCATTGAAACCGACAGCGATGTGGACTCAATCGGCGGTCACTTCCTGGAGCTGCTGCACGGCAAGAAGCCCAGTGAGCTTCATGAAAAAGTGATGAACGTCTCCCTGATTCTCTACGCGGAGCACGAATTTAATGCCTCTACCTTCACGGCCCGTGTGTGTGCTTCCACGCTGTCGGACATCCACAGCTGCGTAACCGGTGCCATCGGTTCACTGCGTGGCCCGCTGCACGGTGGTGCCAACGAGGCTGCAATGGCACTGATCCAGAAGTTCCAGACGCCGGACGAGGCCGAGGAAGGCCTGATGGGTATGCTCGAGCGTAAGGAAAAGATCATGGGCTTCGGCCACGCGATCTATAAGGAATCCGACCCGCGCAACGCCATCATCAAGCAGTGGTCGAAAGAGCTGGCGGAGGAAGTAGGGGATACCGTGCTGTACCCGGTCTCCGAGCGCTGTGAGTCGGTCATGTGGCGGGAGAAGAAGCTGTTCTGTAACGCCGACTTCTTCCATGCCTCCGCGTACCACTTCATGGGCATCCCGACCGAGTTGTTCACCCCGATCTTCGTGATGTCGCGGGTATCCGGCTGGACCGCCCACGTTAAAGAGCAGCGCGAGAACAATCGGATTATCCGCCCAAGCGCCGATTATACCGGCCCGGCGGACGCCAAGTGGGTGCCGATCGACCAGCGGCCATAACCCCGAAAGCCCCCTTTGTATAACGGGGGCATGAATCTCCCCTCTCCCCCTGGCGGGAGAGGGGCCGGGGGAGAGGGGGAAAAGCGCTCAACACGATAGCCCGCTGTTTTCTACCCCCTCTCCCTAACCCTCTCCCGCCAGGGGAGAGGGGACTAATACGAGCGAAGCAACGTAGGTCGGATTAGCCAACGGCGTAATCCGACAAACCAGAATCAGGGTACCCCCATGAACACTGAATACCGCAAATCACTCCCGGGCACTGACCTGGACTATTTCGACACCCGTCAGGCGGTGGAAGACATCCAGGCCGGCGCGTACGACAAACTCCCGTACACTTCCAAGATTCTGGCGGAACAGTTGGTTCGCCGCTGCGAGCCGGACCTGCTGACGGACTCCCTGAAACAGCTGATCGAGCGCAAGCGCGACCTGGATTTCCCCTGGTATCCGGCTCGCGTAGTCTGCCACGACATCCTCGGCCAGACTGCGCTGGTGGATCTGGCGGGTCTGCGTGACGCCATCAAGGAGAAGGGCGGGGATCCCGCCAAGGTCAACCCGGTGGTTCCGACCCAGCTGATTGTGGATCACTCCCTGGCCGTGGAAGCACCGGGATTCGATCCGGACGCGTTTGAGAAGAACCGCGCCATTGAAGACCGCCGTAATGATGATCGATTCCATTTCATCAACTGGACCAAGACGGCATTCAAAAACGTGGACGTGATTCCTCCGGGCAACGGCATCATGCACCAGATTAACCTGGAGAAGATGTCGCCGGTGGTTCAGAATCGCGAGGGTGTTGCTTACCCGGACACCTGCGTAGGTACTGACAGTCACACCCCGATGGTGGATGCCCTGGGTGTTATCTCCGTCGGTGTAGGCGGCCTGGAAGCGGAAAGCGTCATGCTGGGCCGTGCCTCCATGATGCGCCTGCCGGATATAGTTGGCGTGGAACTGACAGGCAAGCTGCAACCGGGCATTACCGGTACCGATATGGTTCTGGCGATCACCGAGTTCCTGCGTAAGGAGCGGGTCGTGGGTGCCTACCTGGAGTTCTACGGGGAAGGCGCCGACAGCCTGACCGTGGGCGACCGTGCCACCATTTCCAACATGACACCGGAATACGGCGCTACCGCCGCCATGTTCTACATCGACGGTCAGACCATCGATTACCTCAAACTGACCGGTCGTGAAGACGATCAGGTAGCCTTGGTGGAAACGTTCGCCAAGGAGACCGGTCTGTGGGCTGACAGCATGAAGAACGCCGAATACGAGCGTGTGCTGAAGTTCGACCTGTCCAGTGTGACCCGTACGCTCGCTGGCCCTTCCAACCCTCACGCGCATCTGCCGACCTCCGAACTGGCCAAGCGCGGCATTGCCGGACAGTGGGAAGAGGAAGAAGGCAAGATGCCGGACGGCGCATGCATTATCGCTGCTATCACCAGCTGCACCAACACCAGCAATCCCCGCAACATGGTGGCGGCCGGCCTGATTGCCCGTAACGCTAACAAGCTGGGCCTGACTCGCAAGCCTTGGGTTAAAACCTCGCTGGCTCCGGGTTCCAAGACGGTGAAAATGTATCTGGAAGAAGCCGAACTGATGCCGGAGCTGGAAAGGCTCGGTTTCGGTGTGGTGGCCTTTGCCTGCACCACCTGTAACGGCATGAGCGGCGCCCTGGATCCGAAAATCCAGCAGGAAATCATCGACCGTGACCTGTACTCCACGGCGGTACTGTCCGGTAACCGGAACTTTGACGGCCGGATTCATCCTTATGCCAAGCAGGCGTTCCTGGCGTCTCCGCCGCTGGTAGTGGCCTATGCGATTGCCGGAACCATCCGCTTCGACATAGAGAAGGATGCTCTGGGCTATGACAAGGACGGCAACCCGGTGACCCTGAAGGACATCTGGCCGGACGATGCGGAAATCGATGCCATCGTGAAATCCAGCGTCAAGCCGGAGCAGTTCCGCAGCACCTACATCCCGATGTTCGACATTACCCGGGATGCCCAGGCCAACTCCAACCCGAACTATGACTGGCGTCCCCAGAGCACCTATATCCGTCGCCCGCCATACTGGGAAGGCGGCATGGTTGGTGAGAAAACCCTGAAGGGCATGCGTCCACTGGCGGTGCTGCCGGACAACATCACCACGGATCACCTGTCACCGTCCAACGCTATTCTGATGGACAGCGCCGCCGGGGAATATCTCCACAAGATGGGTGTGCCGGAGGAAGACTTTAACTCCTACGCGACTCATCGGGGCGACCACTTGACCGCGCAGCGCGCCACCTTCGCCAACCCGAAACTGTTCAACGAAATGGTGCGGGACGAGAACGGCGACGTGAAGCAGGGCTCCCTGGCGCGGATCGAGCCGGAAGGCAAGGTCACCCGCATGTGGGAAGCTATCGAAACCTACATGGAGCGCAAACAGCCGCTGATCATCATAGCCGGCGCGGACTATGGTCAGGGTTCTTCCCGTGACTGGGCCGCCAAGGGTGTGGCACTGGCAGGCGTGGAAGCCATTGTTGCCGAGGGCTTTGAGCGCATCCACCGTACCAACCTGGTTGGGATGGGCGTGATGCCTTTACAGTTCGAGGAAGGCACCACCCGCAAGACCCTGGGTATTGATGGCACCGAAACCTTCGACGTGGAAGGCACACCGGAGCCCCGCGCGGTGCTAACGCTGATTATCCATCGGAAGAATGGCGACTCCGAGCGGGTGCCGGTGATCTGCCGCCTGGATACGGCCGAGGAAGTGTCGATCTACAAGGCCGGTGGTGTGTTGCAGCGCTTTGCCCAGGATTTCCTTGAATCGGAAGGCGCGGCTTAAAGCCGGGCCCCCTCTCCCCCGGCCCCTCTCCCGCGAGGGGAGAGGGGAGCTTCATAGTCAGACCTTTGAGAGCCCCTCTCCCCTGGGGGCATGGCCAGAGCTGTGGGAGCCCCTTTCCCCTCGCGGGAGAGGGGTTGGGGAGAGGGGGGCAGATCCGTAGGTCGGATCAGACGCAGCCGAAATCCGACAACCTAAGCAAAAAAGGTACTCTATGCCTCACAAACCACAAATTAAAGTGCCAGCCACCTACATGCGTGGCGGCACCAGCAAGGGCGTATTCTTCCGCCTGCAAGATCTGCCGGAGGCCTGTCAGGTCCCGGGCGAAGCCCGGGACAAACTCCTGCTGCGGGTCATCGGCAGCCCCGATCCCTACCAGAAGCAAATCGACGGTATGGGCGGTGCCACCTCCAGCACCAGCAAGACCGTGATCCTGGCGGAACCCACCCAGCCGGACCACGATGTGGACTACCTCTTCGGCCAGGTCTCCATCGACAAGCCTTTCGTGGACTGGAGCGGCAATTGCGGCAATCTGACCGCTGCGGTTGGGGCGTTCGCCATCAACAGCGGCTTCGTCGCCAAAGACCGCATCCCCGAAAACGGCACCTGCACCGTGCGCATCTGGCAGGCCAACATCCGCAAAACCATCGTGGCTCACGTGCCGATCACCAACGGTGAGGTTCAGGAAACCGGCGATTTCGAGCTGGACGGGGTGACATTCCCGGCCGCCGAAGTACAGGTGGAATTCATGGACCCGGCTGATGGCGAAGGCTCCATGTTCCCGACCGGTAACCTGGTGGATAATTTGGACGTGCCCGGCGTGGGCACCCTGAAAGCCACCATGATCAACGCCGGTATCCCGACCATCTTCGTTAATGCGGAGGACATCGGATACAAGGGGGCTGAGCTGCAGGACGACATCAACGGCGATCCCAAAGCGCTGGCCATGTTTGAGACCATTCGTTCCCATGGTGCGGTGAAAATGGGGCTGATCCAGTCTATTGAGGAAGCCGCTAACCGCCAGCACACTCCCAAAGTGGCGTTTGTCGCCAAGCCGGTGGATTACGTGTCCTCCAGCGGCAAGAACATTGGAACAGGGGATGTGGATGTACTGGTACGTGCCTTGTCGATGGGCAAGCTTCACCACGCCATGATGGGAACCGCCGCGGTGGCCATTGCGACTGCATCGGCCGTTCCGGGAACCTTGGTGAACCTGGCCGCCGGTGGTGGGGACCGGACCCATGTGACCTTCGGACATCCGTCAGGCACGCTGCGGGTCGGCGCCGAGGCAAAGGAAGTGGACGGTCAGTGGACCGCGACCAAAGCCATTATGAGCCGCAGCGCGCGGATTCTGATGGAAGGTTGGGTCCGGGTGCCGCAAACCGCTCAATAATGACCTAGACTTACCTTCATCGGGTAAGTCAGCCGTCATTCATGGCCATCCCTCATCCGTCCGGAAAAGGAGAGCGCCAATGAGCAGCAATGTAGACCAGAACGTTCGACCGGAATACGACGATGTCCTGCAGAAGATTGCGGACTACGTCCTGAGCTACGAGGTCGACAGTGCAGAAGCCTGGGATACCGCCCGCAACTGCCTGATCGACACCCTGGGGTGCGGATTGCTGGCGTTGCGCTTTCCGGAATGCACCAAGCACCTGGGACCAATCGTTGAAGGGACAGTTGTTCCCCACGGTGCCAGAGTGCCGGGTACGTCTTTTCGCCTGGATCCGGTGAAGGCGGCGTGGGATATTGGCTGCATTGTGCGCTGGCTGGATTACAATGACACCTGGTTGGCTGCGGAGTGGGGGCATCCATCGGATAACCTGGGCGGGATCCTAGCGGTTGCGGATCATCTGTCCCAGAAGCGCATAGCCGGAGGCAAGGACGCTCTCACCATGCGGACCGTGCTGGAAGCCATGATCATGGCTCATGAAATCCAGGGCGTGTTGGCACTGGAGAATTCGTTCAACCGGGTGGGGCTGGACCACGTCGTTCTGGTCAAGGTGGCATCAACGGCCGTCACCGCTAAACTCATGGGCGCCAGCCGTGAGCAGTTATTATCTGCATTGTCCCACGCCTGGGTGGACGGTCAGTCTCTCCGTACTTATCGACATGCCCCTAATGCTGGCTCCCGAAAATCCTGGGCGGCAGGTGATGCAACCTCCAGGGCAGTGCGCCTTTCGGATATCGCCATACGTGGCGAGATGGGTATTCCCGGTGTACTGACTGCTCCCCAGTGGGGCTTCTACGATGTGCTGTTCGCCAAGACCAACAAGGACCAGAAACTGAAACTGAAGGATCGGCAAAGGTTTTCCCTGCCGCAGGATTTCGGGTCCTACGTGATGGAAAATATCCTGTTCAAGATTTCCTTCCCGGCGGAATTTCATGCCCAGACTGCTGCCGAAGCAGCTGTTACCTTACACCCGCAGGTGAAAGACCGTGTCGACGACATCGACCGGATAGTCATCACCACCCATGAGTCCGCGATTCGAATTATTTCCAAGGAAGGCAAACTGGCCAATGCTGCGGATCGGGATCATTGTCTGCAATATATGGCAGCCGTCCCCCTGATCTTTGGCAGCCTGTCGGCAGAGCACTACGAAGATGGTTTTCACGAAGCCAACCCGATCATCGACAAAGTCCGGTCGAAAATGAATATCGTGGAAGATGAGCGATATACCCGTGAATATCTGGAGCCTGAGAAGCGCTCCATTGCTAACGCCATTCAAGTGTTCTTCAAGGATGGGAGCAGTACCGACAAGGTGGCGGTAGAGTATCCCATCGGCCACCGGCGTCGCAGGGAGGAAGGGATTCCGTTGCTGGAAGAAAAGTTCCGCGACAACCTGGCGACCCGATTTCCTGCTGAACGGTGCCGACGGATCTTTCAGCTGTGCAAAGACCAGAAGGTCCTTGAGGGCACACCAGTACACGAATTTGTAGAGCTTTTTGTGATCTGAGACCATTCGAGATGCGCCTCCCGTGAGTTAACACGGTGTTTCGACTGAGGTAAGCGCGGCCGCTCCAGTGGATAATTGCAGTATCATTGAAATGCAGTAAACTTTATCCTTGTCGGTTCTGCAGCATTGGACGCGCAGACGCTTTTATTATGAGCAACAAAAGGAGTTGACGTGGCCCACGTCAGATTGTTCAGGCACTATATTCACGTTCCTTTCGTTATTCTGGGCCTTATCGACCTGGTCGTTCTGGCCGTAAGCTTTCTGATCGCTGTCTTTTTCCGCTACTTTGGTGAACTCTCTCTCTTTCTTGAGAACATTGAATTTCTGCTTCCGTCTGCGTTTGCATTTGGTATTGTCAATCTCATCGTAATGGTCGCATTAGGTGTTCACCAGTCGCGCCTTGAAGAAGGCATGTCCGGGATGATGCTCCGGACAATCTTCTCGCTCATTATCGGGGTGCCGGCTTCCGGGTTATTCTACGTTTTCGGAAACGAATGGCTGTGGTACCTGGGCTTCTCCGACATACTCACATCTGCCTCCGTCTTTGGATTGTTCCTCCTCGGGATCTTCCGCCTTATTTTTTTTGCGATTGCGGGCAAGGATGCCTTCAAACGGAAGGTCCTGGTTCTGGGGGCGGGGTATAGGGCCCGGCAATTGCTGATGGACCTGAAAACACCGTTTAACCGTCAGGGATTTGTTTTTACAGGTTTTGTTCCACTACCGGATGAATCCGTTGAAATTGGTGAAGAACACCTCATACGGTTGCCGGTAACCCTGTTTCAGCATATCCGTAAACATCCGGTGAGCGAAATTGTGGTCGCAGTAGACGACCGCAGGAAAGGCTTGCCAATGGAAGATCTCCTTGAGTGCAAGATGCATGGGGTCCGGATCGTGGATGGGGCAACCTTTTACGAGCGGGAGTCCAGAAAAGTCGCTTTGGAAATGGTTACCCGGGGATGGCTGGTATTTTCCGACGGTTTCAAAGTGTCGTCTGCGTTTGGGGTTGGCAAACGTTCACTGGACCTTCTGGCGGCAATCACCCTGTTTTTGGTAGGGCTTCCACTCATGATCCTTACCGCTATTGCCATCAAGATCGAGGATGGGCCCAGGGCACCGGTTCTGTATAGCCAGGAGCGGGTCGGTTTGAACGGACGCATCTTCAGAGTGTTCAAGTTTCGTTCGATGATCACGGACGCAGAGAAAAACGGGGCGGTCTGGGCCAGTCAGAATGATACTCGGGTGACGAGAGTGGGGGAGTTCATACGCAAGCTACGCATAGATGAGCTGCCACAGATTTTCAATGTTTTAACTGGCTCCATGGCTTTCGTTGGCCCGCGGCCGGAGCGCCCTGTTTTTGTCGAGCAGCTGTCAAAAAAAATCCCTTTTTATAGTGAAAGACACAGGGTAAAGCCAGGTCTGACGGGCTGGGCTCAGCTATGCTTTGCTTATGCAGATAACGAAGAAGATACCAGAGAGAAACTTCGCTACGATCTCTACTATATTAAGAACCAGAGCATGTTGCTGGATTTGTTGATTATAATTCAGACAGTAGAAGTGGTATTGTTCAAAAAAGGATCAAGGTAGTTTCGGGGTGTGCTATTCCCGAAACATGGCATGAAGCAAGGACTTGAAGAGAGGAATCGATATGTCACGGAAGTACTCCCTCGCAGGAATTTCCCTGCTACTGGCTGGGGTAGCGTTAGCTACTGGTTGTGCAGGCCCATCTGCCTCCTCACCTGATAAAATCCAGCGCGCCTTGCGTCTTGATACCTCCACCAGCGTAGACGAGTATGTACTCGGCGCTACGGACGTAGTGCAGGTATCAGTCTGGCGAAACGAAGACCTGAGCATATCCGTTCCGGTCCGCCCTGACGGCATGATTTCCGTGCCTCTTGTTGGCGACGTTCGGGCCGCCGGTCGCACGCCCGGTAATCTTGCCGAAGTCATAGAGCGGAGCCTCGCGCAGTATATCCGGGAACCACAAGTCAGCATCGTTGTGACGTCAATGGGCAGTCACGAATACAGCGATCGCGTGCGCGTGACCGGGGCTGTGGAGCAACCGGTGTCTGTGCCTCATCGGGCGGGTATGACGGTGCTTGACGTTGTTCTCGGCGCAGGCGGTGCTACGCCGTTCGCGGCACTGAATAAATCCATGTTGTACCGGAAGATGAACGGTGAAGTGGTCGCAATTCCGATTCGGCTTGAGGATATTCTCAACGACGGTGATGTCAAAACCAACTATGCGATACGGCCCGGGGATATTATTAGTGTTCCGGAGCGGAGTTTTTAAGTTTCAGTTGTACTTGACCTTATTGTGAGTTTTTCGCTATGGCGTTACCCCTATCACAGCTACCCGTTGAAATCTTGAGGGAGGTGCGGGCGAGAAAATGGCTCGCACTCCTGCTTTTCATGGTGGTCAGTTTTGGTGTGCTGGCTGCCGGTTTTCTCTGGCCCTACAAATACCAGTCAGAGACCATCATCTTCATAGATGACCAGAACATTATCCGCCCCTTGATGGAAGGCAGCGCGGTGACTACTGAGATCAATGATCGGGCATCAGCGGCGAAGGAGTTGCTCTGGAGTCGAAGCGTGATGGAAAAGGTTGCTCTGGATCCATCCATTTTCGACGATGCAACGGCCGATTTAGAGCGTTCCCGACTCGAAGATCGCATTGGTGGGTTACGCAGTAATCTGTCTGTACGGCCCAGGGGGGATAATTACTTCGCCATAACCTACCAGTCAGAATCACCAATGAAGGCTTTCCAGATTGCCCAGCGAATGGGGCAACTGTTTATTGAAGAAACCAACAAGCGTAAACGTGCGGAAAGCCGTGAAGCTTATGAGTTTATCGATAAGCAGGTTAAAAGCTACGAGAACCAGCTGGCCCAGGTCGAAGAGCGGCTGAAAGAATTCCTGTCGGAAAATGTCGATGGGACTGAAAGTGAAGCCAACAACCGAATGGCGAACCTGAGAAACCAGCTGGAACTTGCGGAGCTGGAACGTGCAGAGCTGCGAACCCGGGCCCGCTCCTTGGAAAATGAACTCAATCGTGTGAATCCTACCGTTCGTGAAGGGTCAGTGGATGCCTTTCAAAGCAGGATCAATTCCCTCGAGGAAAAACTGGATAACCTGCGTTTGCAGTATCATGACAGTTATCCCGACATTGTCATCCTCAAGGAGCAATTGAGGGAATTGCGTAGCCAGCGCGCCAGGGCAATGGCCAATCAGGATGATGAGGTACTTTCGGTGTCCGGGGAAAGCGTGTCCAACCCGGTCTATCAGGAAATCCAGTCTGAACTTTCCAGAACCAGGGCAAACATCCAAACCGTCAATACCCGGATACGCTCGTTCGAACAATTGCTTGCCGAGCAGTCCAAGCGGATGGAACGAATCCAGGAGAACAAAGCCCAGTACTCCGAACTCACCCGCGATATGGAAGTGAACAAGCAGATTTATGACGACCTGCTGAAACGTCGTGAACGGGCGCGTGTTTCTATGCATCTGGATGTAGAGGGCCAGGGCCTGAACTACAAAATAAACGAGGCGGCGCAGTTTCCATTGGGATCGTCCGGGCCCAAATTCTCGACATTTGCAGCGGCCGGCTTGTTCGTCGGACTGCTCGCACCGTTTGGTCTGGCGGCCGGACTGTTGCAGATTGATCCCAGGGTACGCGCGAGAAATCAGCTAGAAGAAGACATCGGGCTACCGGTCCTGGCTGAGCTTCCGCAAGTGAGTACGCCGTTTGAGCAACGTCGTGATCGCAGGGTAACCGTATTAGTGGGTGCTTTCGCGATCATTGCTGTAGTCGCTTATATTGCCATTGTCGTGGCATCAATGATGGGAGTAATCGGATGACCGAGCATAAAAATAAAATCGACGATCCTCCGAACAATTCAGACACTTCACCTACCGCCACCAACAAGAACAACAGTGAAGAAGGGGGAGATGAAAGTTATTGGCTCAAACGAAAGGATGAGTTGAACGGAGAAGGCGTTCCATACTCGGAGTGGGATGATTCGAGAATGCTGGTCCCCAGTTCATTGGAGCTGGGGCCGGGGGCCGTTGACAGGTACGTCATCAGCAAGCAGATCGTGCGGATGCAGGAACCGCGCAGGCTTACCCGAGATGATATGGATGAGCGTCGTATCATTTACCCGGAATCCAAAAACCGGCACCTGGTAAACCGGTTTCGGGACTTGCGAACGCGATTACTGGAAACATCCGGGGGAAACAATTTCACAATGGTTGTTTCTGGAGCGTCATCTGGTGCTGGTTCCTCATTTGTGGCACTGAACCTTGCCGCTGCGTTTGCATTCGATCAATCCAAAACGGCGCTGGTCATAGACTGTAATCTCAGAGAGCCTTCTCTGCATACCACCCTGGATATCATGCCGGAATCCGGGTTGACGGATTTTCTTGATGACTCGGACTATGACATTGCACGGATTCTTTACCCGACGGGTATCCCCAGGCTTCGTCTGATTCCTGCGGGTAGCCAACGGGAAATTTCTGCCGAGTTTTTTACCTCTTTCCGAATGAAACAGTTTCTCCAGGCAGTAAGACGACGTTACCCGGACCGTTTCATTATTCTGGACACCGCTTCCATCACCGAGTCTCCTGACGCTCGTATTCTGGCGGAACTGTGTGATTACGCTATGTTGGTGGTACCCCATGGTCGAGTTACCCCGGATCTGGTGGAGCAGGCTGCGACGGCCTTCAATTCCGATAAGTTTGTGGGAGCAGTTATTAATGGCTAACTGGCGAGGTGTAGTAGCGGTCTGCCCGTTGAACAGGCTATTGATCGGAATCCTGGTAGTCACTCCCTCTTCACTCTGGGCTGCACCAGTACAGGTATCTGGAGAAATTAACTCCAGGTATAGCGACAATGCTCGGCAATCCGGAGTGAACGAAGAGTCTGATATTGAATCCCGGGTTTACCTGGGTGTCCGACATACATCGGACCCCGGACAATGTAATTCTGACCTGGCTACGAGATTTGGTTACGGTTATTGGCTGGACGACACCTTTGATCCCGAAACCTATGCCAATCTGGATTTTGCCGGTGACTGCCGCATTGTTGAAGGCCTTGTATGGCAGGTAACCGATAATATGAGGGACATTGCCCAGGACAGCCGTGATAATAGCACCCCCGATAACCAAACCCGAAAGAATGTTTTCCGAACCGGACCGGTATGGACCTTGAAACTTGGTCCAGTGGACGAGATTTCATTCGCTGCCGAGTACGAAAATACAGAGTTCAGCGAGCCTGAGGAAACCGACGGTGAGCGCTATATAGGCACTATCGCGCTCAAACATTTCTTTAGCTCCTCGTTTAACGGCGGCGTGATGGTTTCCAGGGATCAAGCCGAACTGGATACAGAGGAAGAAATTGACCGGGAGACGCTGAGCCTGACATTCAGCAAGGGTTGGGCGGCAACCAGTCTGTCTGGATCGGCAGGCTTCAGTGAAATTGAAACCTCTCTGAATGACACCACCCGCAGCACAGACGGGTTTGTGGGCAATCTGGAAGTTGTCCGTCAGGTAAATCCCGCCACTGAAGTTTCCCTTGAGGCCAGCAGGGAACTGACAGACGCAACCTCGGACTTTGACATCCGGTTTGGAGAGTTTGTGTTCAGCCAGGAGCAAACCGGTGCAGTAGAAGTCTCAGCGTTACGTTTCCGCACGGTCACCGAGTTCAGTGCGGGCTCCAGCTTCGCATTGACTGCGTTTGCCAATCGATCGGATTACATAGACCTTGGCATAGACGAAGAAAGTGTGGGCTATAACGTCAGCTACCGACGTCCCGTCACCGCCCAGGTTAGCGCAACGCTCGGAGGAGCGTATAACTATGTGACTTATAGTGAAGATGATACTGCGGACGTGTTATTCCGCCTTAATGCGGGGCTGGATTTTCAACTGACTCGCAAGCTGAGTCTGGTGAGCAGCGTTGGGCACAATCAGCGTGATAGTAAAGTTCTAACGCGGGAATTCGTCGAGAACTGGGTATTAATCGGTCTGAACTATCAGTTCCTGTAGATCGAGAAAGCCCGGGATTTGACAGGCAGGGATAAACGCCATGAAACCATCGATCACTAATGCGCTCACAATTGATGTTGAGGACTATTTCCAGGTAGCGGCGCTGGCGGAAGCGGTAAGTCGAGACGATTGGGCTTCCATGGAGTACCGGGTCGACAATAACACCGATCGCTTGTTGGCACTTTTTGACGAACGTAATATCAGGGCAACTTTTTTCACACTGGGTTGGGTCGCAGAACGTTCTCCGGCGTTGATTCGAAGAATAAGGGACGCCGGTCACGAAATAGGCAGCCATGGGTACAGCCACCAGCTCATTTACAATCAGACACCAGAGGTCTTTCGGGAGGAGACCCGAAAGTCGAAACAGATTCTGGAAGACATCATTGGGGAACCCGTCACAGGTTATCGAGCGGCAAGCTATTCCATTACCGCCCGATCCCGTTGGGCACTGGATATCCTGTGTGAAGAAGGATTCACCTGGGACTCTTCCATTTTCCCTGTTCACCATGATCGGTATGGAATGCCCGGAACGCCATACGGACCTTACCTGCTTGAGGCTCCCAATGGCGGGACACTCACAGAGTTTCCTTTGTCCACCTGCCCAATCGGGCAATACCGGTTGCCCATCGCCGGTGGTGGTTACTTCCGTCTGTACCCTTATTGGTTGAGTCGCTGGGGGCTTGGGAAAATCAACAGGGCAGGGCAGCCGTTTATTTTCTACCTGCATCCATGGGAAATTGATACTGAACAACCGCGATTGAAAGTGAAAGCTTTGTCGCGTTTCCGGCACTATAACAACCTTGATAAGTGCATGAACCGGCTAGAGGGGTTGCTTGGGGATTTCCGCTTTGGTTCTGTATCGGATGCCCTTTCGGGCGTCAATATATCCCCCAGGCCTGTGGCCGTTTAAGCGCTGTTTTTAAGGATAGTGAGATGGGAATGGAGGCACCTACCGCCAGCCTGGAAAGCGCCAAGGCGCGGCTTGACCAGCTTAAGAAGGCAAAAGGCCAGCTCAGTCACCAGGTTGGAAAAGCTCGCAAATGCGGAGAGAGCCCGGACGATCTGGTAGCTGATTTGCAACATGTGTCGGCAGAAATTAAACGACTCAGCAAGCAGCTCAAAAAACAGCTTAATGAATCACCCGCGAAGGTGAAGTGGACTCCGCCACCGATCGAAATGCCCATCGCTATTGCTGACCTACGGGTCAATGGTCCCGTCAGGATAGAAGTATGTACTGATGCTATGAAATCGGCCGCCGGTGCCTATGTTGATCAGCACCCAGGCGCCTCGATATGGCACAGACCTCGTATATCGGCTTTTATTGAAAGCACCTATGGCCACAGAACCCGCTACCTGTGTGCATTGGATCGCAATGGCAGAATGGCTGGCGTGTTGCCGGTTGTTCAGCTTCGCAGTCGCCTTTTCGGTAATTTCCTCGTCTCCATGCCTTACTTCAACTACGGGGGGGTGTTGGCTGACAATAAAGAAGTTGCCACCATGCTGATAGACGCAGCCGACCAATGGCGGAAAACCCTTGATAGCAGACATCTGGAGCTGAGATCCGGTCGGGATTACGGTCTGGATTTACCCCAAAAAACGGACAAAGTCACCTTCTGGCTACCTTTGCCTGATACCAGCGACGAATTGTGGGCCAGCTTCCAGCCAAAACTTCGCTCCCAGATTCGCCGCGGGCAACGGGAGGTGGCAGGGTTCACCATCGGAGGCCCGGAACTTCTGGATGAGTTTTATCGGGTGTTCTCGGAGAACATGCGTGACCTGGGAACACCTGTGTACGGTCGGATGTTCTTCCAGAACCTGTTAAGCAGCCTTAAAGGGCGCGTCTGGCTGGTGATTGCGAGAATCGATGGGCAGGCTGCCGGGTGCGCCTTCCTGACCAGCTACCGGGGCAGGATGGAAGTTCCCTGGGCATCCACGCTACGTCGCTATAACCACGCCTCCATCAATATGATCATGTATTGGAGGATGCTGGAGTTTGCTATCCAGCAGGGATGCGAGGTGTTTGATTTCGGTCGCTGTAGTCGGGACGCCGGCACTTACCGTTTCAAACAGCAGTGGGGCGCCCAGCCGCTCAAACTCTATTGGGATTATGTGTTGCCGGCAGGTAAGACACTTCCGGCGCTGAATCCAGATAATCCCAAGTTCAAATTGCTGATCGCTGTCTGGCAGCGATTACCGGTTTGGGCTGCCAACCTGATCGGTCCCCATATTGTTAAGGTATTACCGTAATGAGTCTTTTCCAGACGAAAGCCTGGCAAAGTGCGTGGTGGGAAACCTGGGGACAACAAAAGAGTTTTCGACTTATCCGGAAGTGGGACGGCGAAGTTTCCGGGTTATATGAGTCCAGGTATCGACTGAAAGGGTTGCTGCCAGTCCGCTCTTTACAATTTGTCGGAACCAGTCATAGAGAGCTCAGAACGCCGAGAACCGAATACAACACGTTCTGCAATGGTGCCCACAATGGGGCCTCGCTGGTAGCCGCGATGGAACAGGTCCTGGAGAGACATCCATGGACAGAAATCGTCTTTAATGATTTGCTTGGTGGGTCCATTGAAGTCTCCGCGCTGGTAACGATTGCCGCTACCCATCGATGGGCATTTCGAATCATTGCATCGGACGATGGTTATGCCGTAGCGACAACGGAGGACTTCCGGGACTATCTGGCGGCACTTGGCGCGAACAGCCGGCGGCGTCTCTATAATCGCAGAAGGTTCCTGGAATCTCTGGGGACGGTACATCTGGAGAACCTCTGGCCAAATAGTCCCGAGCTTTTTTTCGAGACACTGAACCGATTTCATCGTGCCAGGTGGGATAAAGATTGCGTCACTGACAAGAGCCTGGAATTTCATATGAAATTCCTCTCCAGAGTAGAGGAGGAGAAAGGAAAGCCGCTGTTATCCGTTCTGCGTTGCAACAATAAAATAGTGTCGGTTCTGTACAACGTTTGGTATGGCGGAGTGGTTTATAATATACAAGCGGGGTTCGAGGAAAACTTCGATAAAAGGTTGTCACTTGGGTCGCTTCACTTGGGGTATGCGATTGAGGAAGCATTCAATTGTCCAGTCACTCAAAAGTTCGATTTTCTCGCGGGAGAGGGCAAGAATGAGAACTACAAATCGAGATTTGCGACTGAAAGCTATCAGTTCATATCCGTGATGCTGGTAAAGAGTGTACTTTTCCGGGCCCTTTACTGGATGAGAGGGTAAAAGAATCATGACAGGGACGATCAGGAAGACCATTCTCCATCTTATTGACACCACCGGGCCCGGCGGAGCAGAAACTGTGTTCATCAGTTTATTGGGTAAGCTGGAGGAGACTGAGTTTCAGAATGTTGTGGTATTGCGGGGAGAAGGCTGGGTGGCAGACCAAGTTCGCGGCCTCGGCATTACTCCCCATATCATCGACTCCAAAGGCAGTTTTAACCTGGGATACATCGGGGCTTTAAGGCATATACTCAAATGCGAGAAGGTTGACCTGATTCACGCCCATCTCCTCGGCTCCAACGTCTATGGGGCATTGCTTGCCTTGATTGGTCGAACCCCCATGATAGCCACTTTTCATGGAGCAGTGGATGTGGCAGCAGGCGAAAGGTTCCTTCGTGCAAAATTTGCCATTATCGGTTGGGGGGCGTCCTCCATTGTCTGTGTATCCAAGCGGCTGCAGGATGAACTTGCTGATCGTAGTCCTTTACCGAAACATAAGCTCAAACTGATCTACAATGGAGTTAATCCAGAGGTGTTCCGTCGTGCCCCTGTTACAGATTTGAGAGAGGAGCTGGGACTGTCTAGGGGAGCGACGCTTGTAGTTTCAATCGGCAATGTCCGTCCGGCCAAAGGGTACGAGTATCTTGTGGATGCGGCTGTGAGCATGGCGGAGTTGGATCCAAACACGCACTTTATTGTGGTAGGTCACCAGCGCGAAGCGTTGTTCAATCAGTTGAAGGCACAGATTGCAGAGGCACCGCGGAAACCAAACATTCACTGGCTCGGGTTTAGGCAGGATGTGGCCAGTGTGCTCAGGCAGGCTGACATTTTTCTTTTGCCGTCGGTATCTGAGGGGTTCTCTATCTCCACCGTTGAGGCCATGATGGCCGAGGTGCCGGTTATCGCAACGAGGAGTGGTGGGCCAGAAGAAATCATTGTGGATGGCGAGACAGGCCTTCTCGTACCCATCAGGGATCCTGACGCAATTGTTGGCGCCATTCAGGATCTTAAAAGAACAGTCTTGCACAAGGACGTTACAGAAAAAGCTCGTGAGAGAGCCTTCGACCGGTTTAGCCTGGCGAGTATGTTGCAAGCCTACTTCAGGCTATACCAGCGTTTAACGGCACGTTGAGATGTCAGTTATTGGCAAAAGGGGGAAACTCTTTGACATCTCCGATCAGGGAGGCGGTAATGTGAAGTCTGTTCTGATTAAGTTGGCAAATCTTGTCGGAGAAACCGGTCTTTACCGGTTTCTCTGCCCGGACCGCTTGCCTGTTTTTATGCTTCATCGGGTGATGGAAGGTAAACCCGACCTCGCGGGTGCTTTGCCTGCCGATACTTTGCGCGCCTACCTGGAGTACCTGGCCTCTCGAGATTACCAAGTCCTTTCGATGGGGGATCTATGGGGTGTACTCGCTGAAGGTGATGAGATCCCGTCAAAATCCGTCATGTTCACCATCGATGATGGATTCTATGATCATCATGATGTGGCGGCTACGATATTTGAAGAGTTTGGTTTTCCCCTGAATTTTTTTGTCATTACCGGCTTATTAGATGGAGAGCTTTGGCCCTGGGACGATCAGATAAATTATGCGTTGAACCACTCAACTATTCGTCACGCGGATATCCAGCTGCCCTCAGGCGAGATCTATTCCGTTAACCTGGCGACATGTACAGTGAGACAGATGGCTCGGGAGGTGAGAAATGCCGTAAAAATTGAGCGGCAGGAACAGATATACGGCTGGCTCCGTGAAGAGCTTTACAAAAAGCTGGATGTTGAATTTCCAACCGAAATACCGCGGGACTACCGGCCGATGTCATGGGACGATGCAAGGTCATTACGCGCCAGAGGGCACGGCGTCTACCCTCATACTTGTTCACATCGGATTCTTTCTACACTCTCTGCACAAGAAAAGTATCATGAAATCAATGGATCTCTCAGCAGGGTCAAGAACGAGTTGGCTAACCTACCGGATGTGTTCGCCTATCCAACGGGACGTCTTACAGACTATGACAGTTCTGATATAGAGATACTCAAGACTGCAGGCTTCAAAATGGCGTTCAATACGGTGTCGGATTATGTCAGGCGAGGGCAGAACCACTACGAACTGTCCCGATTTTCCCTGCCCGAAGATACCGCCAAGTTCCTGCAAATCGTCAATCGCTTTGAAGCATTGAACGACTGGAGAATCAACCACCCCGTATTGCCGGTCAGTTCGTTACCGACGAGGTGATTGGGCTTCAATGTCTGAGTGCGAGTATGTATTGTTTTAACTCGAACCAGAATGGTCGCAGGTCATGCCATCGATTGACCTCGTGCCGCGTACGTAGGCCTGGCTTGAGAAAACGCAGGATTTCTATAAATTTCTCAGCCATCGAGTAGGTGGAAGTCGGCGCCTTCAGTACCAGATAGAGCCTGTCCAGATCACCCAACAACCAGCGCATTCGCCTATGCTGCCAGCTTGCCTGAGGAACGGGTTGTCCGGTACTGACCATGTAAAGCCACCACGGAAAGTCGAAACCAGAGTCAATCGCCAATTGCAATGATCCCCAGAACCTGGGGTTCACCTCCATCAAATAACCACAACCGTTTTTGGACACCCGAAACTCAACCATGGCGACACCGTGCCACATAACGGAACGCAAAAGTTTGTCGGCAGCATCTTTGAGAGCCTGATCAACAGGAGCCGATTCGCATAATACGCTCACACCGCCACCAGGTGGCTTTTCCCTGAGCCTCTTGTGGGCGAAATAACATACTGGTTCGCCATGGTCGAACAGGGCAAAGATACCCTGGCCACCGCCTTCTATGAATGACTGTATGGTGAATGGGAAATCAAAGTAAGGGTATTTCTTTAGAACGGTTGTCGCTTCCTCCCTGGATCTGACAACCGAAACCTCTGTTGACAGAATGGAATCCCCTTGCAAAATTTTGGACTTATAGGGCTTCAATACCAAGGGGTAGTTGTTCAGGGTATCCAGCGCCTTTAATCCTTCATCAACAGATTGACAAAATTCTGTTTCGGGTATGGGAACATTCAGTGTCTGTGCCAGCTTGAATAACTCATTCTTGTTTGCAAGCTGCTCGACTGATTGATCGGCAGAGAAGGGGAGTATCACCTCTTCAGGAAGTTCATCACGATACTGCAAGAGTGCGTATGTGGTGGCTTCCGTGATAGGGAGGAGAAAGGAGATGCCAAGTTCCTGAATCCGCTGCAGGATAGCCTCAAAAAACAATCTGGGGGAACTGAAAGGATCAGGATAGGTGACGGAGGTATTGCAGAACCGGGAAAAACCCGCCAGAGAGACTGTTGAGCTTTCGCCAACCGCTACCCACAGACCTTTGGATCCCAGCGATCGCACTGCCGCGAGGGATGCACGCTGGTTTCCGTCCAGCACCAGAATTCTTGGTTCCATGAGGGGCATCATCCTGAGCCTGTCGCAATTTTAATTACGGTTGCTCGATTATCATGCATAACCAGAGTAAATTCTATCTCAGTGATCTAGAATCACAGAAGGGGACAGACCGAGGGTAAAGGAAGAATGCCTCGGGAACGAGACCACTCACCCAGATGAGAGGTTCGTGGCATGACAGATAGCCCGAAAAAAATCGGGATGGATACTGCCAGTGATAGGGAGATTATGCGTTGAACCGGTTGGTATATGAGCGGTTTGGATCAAAAAATGGATTTGTCCGGTTTCTCGGCCATTCCTTTCTAGCGCAGATGGGAGCCTACCGGCGGTTTTCCAAAGCAATGCCGGAAAGCTGTCAGCGGCTGGTTTTCGTCTGCAATGGGAATATATGCCGTAGTCCCCTGGCTGAGGCGTACGCTCGTAGCCTCGGTAAACTAGCCGCTTCCTGTGGTTTGAATTGTGGTGATGGTTTTCCTGCGGATCCTCGGGCGATTAAATTCGCCAAGGCGCAAGGGCTTACACTCGATAGCCATAAGACTGTTAATGTACTTGATTTCGAGTTCCGGAAGACTGACTTCATTGTTGTAATGGAGCCGTCCCACATTTCTTCATTTCAGGATAAAGTCAGTCAGGACTATCCTGTCGTTCTTGCCGGAAGTTATTGTCGAAGTCCAAATCCATACATTCATGACCCGTTTAATTGTTGTGATGAGTTTTTCGCTCATTGTGAGACTAGGGTTATGGAAGCAGTTCGGGGGATTTGTGGTTAACTCTAAGAAAGAGATTACAATTGGTAGCTTTTATCGGTTAAGTATTCCTAGCATGTGGCGTTATTTCAAGTCAGAAACGCTTGCATTTTGGATGATTTGTTTTTATTTCTTCCTTGAATATGTTAGGCCTCAGTCTATATACCCAGTTGTTGATTTTCTTCCGTGGGCGCAGATCGCCCTCTTAGGAGCATTGATTGGATCCCTGGTTGATCAAAGTGTACGGTGGGTATCCACGCAGTTTAATCTTTGGCTGATTGTTTTTTTTGTACTTATATTGTTTTCGAGCTTTTTTGCTTATGATTCTTCGGTTTCATATGCGAATCTTGAAAGCTTCTATAGTTGGCTAATTATTTATTTCTTAATAATAAATATCGTGAATACAGAAAAAAGGTTGTTTATATTTTTATGCATATTTTTTCTTGCAAGCTTTAAGTTATCTTTGTCGCTATCAATTACTTGGGCACAGCGTGGATTTTCATTTACGGGTTGGGGATTGATGGGGCCGCCTGGTTTTTTTCAGAACTCAGGTGAATTATCTATACAGATGCTTGTATTCTGGCCACTAGCATGGGCATTCTTTAAAGCGTTAAAAAGCGACCTTAATCATACTCTTTATTTTATTCTTCTACTAATGCCAGTGACAGCGATTATGGTCGTTCTCGGCGCCAGCTCCCGTGGTGCGCAGTTAGCGTTACTTGCGCAATTGATTATCATGAATGCGTCGTCAATTTTTAGGCCCAAAGTTATTGTATCATGTATTGTTGCGTTCGCCATTTTATGGACACTTCTGCCACAAGAACAAAAAGATCGATTCCAGATTGCCGGAGATGACCGGTCATCAATACAAAGGTTATTATACTGGGAGAACGGCGTAGAAATGCTGAACGAAAATCCAGGTTTGGGTGTCGGTTTTTTTAATTACATTCCATATTATGAGCGATTTTATCGGGATGATATTCTCTATGAGGGTGCGGAGCTTCCTCACAATATATTTATTCAGGTTGGTGCCGATCTCGGTTATCCTGCATTGATTGTTTACTGTATTATAATTTTATTATCTGCTCGCAAAGCCTATAATATTAGAGTAAAGTTTAGAAAAGGCGTTGGTGAGAGATTTGCAATTTCTATGGTCAAGTATCTTAATATTTCTTTGGTGGGGTTCGTTGTTGCCGGTCAGTTTGTTTCTGTTGTGTACTATCCCTTCCTATGGATTCATTTGGCTATTTTAGTGTGCTGCAACCACGTGCTGATCACGTCTGAGAATTCTAATAGAAAACCTCTGTCGCGTTCCAAGAGGTATAAAGCCAAGCGAATAAATGCGTACTGAATATAGATTTATACAGTAATGGATTAAAAGTTTAACTAAAAACTAGAAGTCAACTTTGTCGCGGCTTAACAGTTGTTTGATGTAAGATAGGAATTTTTAATTACTATTCTGTTAATCATTATTTTATTTTGTTGATCTGTTTGATTGAAAAGTAGTCTCTCTAGTTTTGTACATGGGGATCTAATTTATTTGGCTTGTAGGGCTTTTTAGTCCTCCTCAGTTGCGAACGAGGTTTGCCTTGTTGTTTTCAGCGGCTGATGGACCTGTTTTTTCGAAGAAAGGGAGAGAAAATGATTAATTTTGGCTACTTTAAGTATAGGCTCTTGAATCTATGGTCGCTACGACTTTCTCCTCATGTGTCCAATATTCTGTTTTTGTATTCTAAAATTCTTTTTTGTTTTAAGAGAAAAAGGCATTCCGTTAGAATTCTTCTCATGTCAATAAGATTCGGTTATCCACCTGGGGCTCAAGAATTTCTAGTCAAACACTTTTCCGATTACGACTTCTTCAGAATTATATCGAAACCTACATCCAAGGAAGATGCAGAGAGTCGTGCAATAATGATGAGCGCTCCATTGACTGACGATGATGGAAATTTTTATAAAGGTGTGATTCTGATTACGTTCTCACATACATTTTCTTATTTTCTAAGGCATAGAAATTGGCCTCTGTTGAATCGAAATTTTGCGTTCATCCTAGAACCTAGTTGGGCAGGTTATGCAGACCCGGATATTCTAGCTTTTGCGCAACGAGCAGAGCATTGTGTTATTCAGGCTTCAGAAATAAAAGACCGCGTTTTAGTAAACTCTATCTTCCCAGGTGTTCCTTGTATGGATACTGGAGCCAGTAACTGGATTGATGACGTCTATTTTGATCGTGAGAGGTTTGATATCTCAAATAAGGAATTTGATGCGGTTTATGTGGCAAATTTAAATCCAATAAAAAGAGTTTTCAGAGCAATCGACCTTGCATGGGAGGTTTCGAAATTCCGCAAAAATGTAAAGATTGCGATAGTTTGTGCAGGCTGGGGGAGCGGGAGCTTTGAAGATTTAAATGAGCACATCAAGAAAAGGAAACTTGATGATAATTTGTTTCTTTATAAAGGGATGCCCCAAGAGCGATTAATGGATCTGGTCATTAAATCTAAATGCAGCATTCTTTTGTCATTGAAGGAGGGAAGTAACAGAGTGCTATTTGAATCAATGTTTCTTGATGTTCCAGTTATTTGCTTAAGTGAGAATGTAGGCGTGAATAAGTCATACATTAATGCCGAAACAGGGTTGCTAGTGTCAGATAGTACATTGCCAAGGGCACTTGTATACATGAGTGCTAATTATGGAAAGTTCTCACCAAGAAAATGGGCCATAAACAATATATCACCAAAAGTTACTACAGGAAAACTTTCTCAGGTTATAAATAATAATTTTCCAGATGAAGTTAACTCAAACCTGTGGGTTAAGGTAAATAGTCCGGAAGTGAGTTATAGAGATAATATTTTGGATGAAACTAAATTTCTCGAATTGATGGGCGCTGATTCAGAAAGTGAATTTTTAAATAGGTGTAGGGAGATGAGTGATTTGTCTCGCCCGTCAAGTGGCTCAGGTAAGGGCGCCTTAAATAATGTTAAATAACAAAGCGTGGATAACCTGGGAGCGTCAACAGAGAAATATATCGATGGCGAAAATATTCTCTGCCGATTATTATGAGTTTAGTCTGTCTAGATCAAATTATCTTCTTAGGCTATTGATTAATTCTGTTTCAACTTTTAAAGTTTTTAGGAAAAATTATTCAGTAATTTTTGTGCAAAACCCATCTATGGCATTAGCGGGACTTGCGGTTTTTCTTAATACTATTTTTGGGAAAAAGCTCGTGGTTGACGCGCACAATGCCGGTATTCTTCCGTTTGACGGTAGGTTTAAACTTCTAATAGTGATTAATAATTTTATTTTAAGGCATGCAGACTTGGTGATAGTAAGCAATAAATCACTATGTACTGGATTGCAAAGAGTGGGAGTTAGATCGGTAGCAATGCCCGATCCGCTTCCGGAAGTTAATTTTCCGATTGAAACTATCGTTCAAAGTGAGAAGATGGATGTTTTTATTATTTGTTCATGGTCAGATGATGAGCCCATAGATCTCTATTTTGCTATTGCTAGAAGATTTCCTGATCTAAAGATTGGAATTTCAGGAAAGTTCACAAAATGGGTAAAATATCGAGCAGTATCCAATCCTGATAATCTAACGCTGCTCGGGTTTGTTGCTGAGGCAGACTACTTCAAGCATTTGTCCGATTCCCGTATTATTATTGATCTCACTACTAGAAACGATTGTTTGGTTTGTGGTGCTTATGAGGCCATTTCTGTGGGGGTCCCGATAATAGTAAGTGACACTGATGTAAATAGAGAAATATTTAGCAAAGGTGTGGTATATACGAAATGCAATGAGTGCTCACTTGTTGAAGCTCTAAAGTTTGCATTGGCTAACGAAGTGGAACTTCGCTCTGATGTTTCTGCTCTTAGGCACACATTAACAGTTAGAGAGAATAAAAATAGGAACGTGATATTGAGCATGCTTGATTAAACCTCGTTGTTGATAGCTAATATTTAAATGTAATGATTCCTGCCTCCTTTATTTCGAAACGTGTTTGACAAAGCTATAGAAATGGTCCATTTGTTTAGGAAGGTATAGGGGTTGATTCTTCATCCTCTACGTCAATTTCCGATGCTTAATAGGGGCTGGCTATGAAAAAGTATGCATTAATAACAGCTATGCTATCGGCTTTTATAATAGCCACTAACAGTAGTGCTTTTACGATTTCAATCACGGGCGATGATGCGACGGTGGGTGACAAGCCGGAGAGCAAAACATGCGGAATGTTTGGGGAGAACGCCTTTACTTCCGATTCCGGGAATACTAGGTACACCGATGAAAAGGCGTACAGCGGTGGTCGTGGCTTAAAGTTGACTATCGAAGAAGGGCGTAAGGGATTTGGCTCGCTAGGCGGTATTATAGACTTTCCCACATGCGACTCTTTTGGAGGCAGGGTTCTCAAAAAAGGTGACGAGGTGTGGGTCAGGGTTCATTTGTTCTTCCCCTCAGGTTTTGAATTCAATCGGAACGGTAGGAACAAGTTTCTTCGATTAAGAACTTTTAATAGCTCAGGTAATAGCGAAGGTTATAATGATTTGTATTTGGATGCTATGGTCGACACTACTACTTATGACTACATTTTCGAAGGCGTTCAGAGCTGGTACGCCATGGGTGATAGAGATGACCTTTTTCCGTTAGGTCAGTGGCGTACGGTGGAGTATTATTTGAAGCTGGACGATAGAACGGTAGATGAAGGCGGTGATGCTCGTGTTAGGGTTTGGATTGATGGTCAGCTCATTGGTGATACGGGGGCTCGCGCAAATTTATTGACTCCGGACAGCTATATTGAGTCATTATATTTTTTCACCTATTGGGATAATGCCGGTGCTCACGTTACACAGTCATTCTATGCCGATGACTTAATTATTACTAGTGATACTCCAGACAACGTAGATAGTAATGGATTCCCGTTTATAGGTATTGGAAGTTACTCGGGGTCCGGGAATTCAGATCCAGCTAGACCTCTGCCGCCAGAATTAAAAGTGGATTAGTGCCAGTTTTGGTTAGGGTAAGAAGTTTGGTGCAACGTTGGGTAATTCCACCGAAAGATAGCGGTAGTGCTTAATTGGGTGATTAATGTTTCAGTAATTTCCACATGAGTATTGTGATAGCCTGTTCAGTTGCTGATCGGTAGGCGGTGGTATCACTTACTCAGAATCAATAGCAGGCGCTATAAAGTATAGCTTCGAGGGTTGTACCAGCTCTATAATTTTAAACAGCGGCGATCATGATCCGAATATATCCTCGGTTGGAGATGATGGTGTAGTGTTGCCAATGCTGATTCTCCGATGTCTGGCAACATTCTATTTGATCCTGATGTAGAAAGAGATGGCGCAGGCGTGCCTGGTTTGGGCGAAGTTATACACTGGACATTTTCTACGCAAGGTCTGGCATACTAAGGAGAAGGTTGAGGTTTCCACTTTTTGGCTTTCGGTGATGCTCCTTTTAAGTATCACGATGAGGTTCCCAGTAGAGGTTATGAGCCGGATGTTGTGTAGATGGACTTCGACTTCCGAGGTAAGCCGTTTGCGCTCGGACCCACTATGTTGCCAGTTGACGATTTCATCGAAGGAGGTTTGTTAACTTCTGTTGATCTTGCTTGGGTGAGAGATGACCCGACGATGTTGGGGGTGGGCTTGAGGATAAAATAACGGAATTGCAGGTTGAGAAGTGGTCTGTTCCCGGTCCCTCGTCATTCGAGGTAATGGTCATTGGGTTGGTTATTATTTGGTTAAAGTCTTTAATAAAGTCAGAAGATTTACGTGATTTTTCTAAGATATCGACATTTTTGTAATGTTTTGGTGGTTGGATTTTTACCTTGGCTCGACCAATATTATTTCCCTAGTGCATTAGAGATCAAAGTCTTGACCTTTCTGCGCTCGGAGTTGTTGCTTAGGTAAAATGCAACTACAATGGATGCGACGAGAAAAATGGCAGACTTTTCAAATACTACAGTAAATGATAACTCCGGATTTGTCAAAGCTCGATCAAATAGTGTTGAAATAAGAAGTATTGATATTGACATAATTAATGGCTTTTGGCGTATTTTTAGTGGGTATAGCTTATTTCCATTATAAAGAGCGTATGAATATTGCACAGCTGCCCCTAAGGCAAATGCTATTGAAGCGCCAACGAAACCGTATAGAGGTATCAGGAAAAAATAAAAGGCAGAAATGGCAAGGGCTGTTACTGCGTTGTTTTTTGTTACCTCCAAGGTTCGATCGGTATACATGAAGCTAAAGTTGTTGAAAATTGTCAGGCTTTGTAATATTGCAGCTACTACCAAAAAAGGTATCGCGTTTGCAGCAGGGTGGAATGAAGGGGCGGACATAATATTTATGATTACGCCGGAGAAGATGCTTATACCTGTGCCTGCTATTACGAGTAGTGCAGTAATCATTCTAAATGCAAGAGAGTAATTCGGGTAAGGATTGTTTGATTTTGCAATTGCAAATCGTTCTGTTTGCCAGTACTGAGAAAATGGAAACCAAATTAGGACAGATGCAATTGATCCAAATTTAGCTGCTAATTCGAAAAGACCGACTTCATCTAGTGATGAAAATAACCTGATAAAGTACCTGTTTGATGATCCTATATATAACCCGATAACGCCTGATATCCAGAGTGGCCAACTGAATCGCAGTATTTTTATAGCTATATTTTTTCTGATAAGTAATCCGGTTTTGTAGACGGTGTAAATCGATAATGCGGATGCGATCAACACGGAGGAGATTAAGCTGCTTAGCGCTAATCCCATTAGGCCCCAATCAAGAATAACAATAGTCAAAATATTTAGGCTAAGCTGTAACGCCAGCTTTATCATGTTGAAGTTGAAGTATGTCCAAGGCTTTTTTATTATCCGCAAATATGTCAGCCCATATTGTTCCAGTGCGTGGGTAAGTATTAAAGCGGAAAAAATGACGATGTATATGCTATATTCTCGACTCCCGAAGATCACTTCCGCTAAAGGGGCGGAAAAACTCGCCATGAGGATGCAGGCGACGCCACTGAAAAGCGATGTCACCAAGAGTGCGGTTGTCACTACGGAGTTTTTCAGTAATTTGGTTTCTTCCTGATGATAAAACTTGGGAACAGCCTGAAACATGTGCCCACCCAAGATAATCTCGAATAGGCTTACTAAAAAAACAAGAAGGCCAATAACTCCGTAATCAGCTGGGGTTAAATAGTGTGTATAGACAGGCAGCATTATAAAGCCAACTAGCTGCCTTGATATGTTGCCAGCTGCGTATATGGACGAGTGTTTTACCATTTGCTGCGCCTGGGTCACAGCGAGAACTCCACTTGCTTTTCTAGCTCCTCAAAAATGTTAATCAACCCCCTGGCCTGCGCTGTTCGGGAGTAATAAGTAATGACGCGGTCGCGGCCTTTCTCTCCCATTGTTTTCAGGTACTCCGGTGTATCAAGGAGTTGGTGCAAAGTCTTTGCGGCAGATTCGTAGTCGTTTACCGGGAACGTACGTCCGGTTTCAGACGTAACAGCTTCGTTGAGTCCCGGGAGATCTGAAACCAGAATAGGGAGGCCCGTGGCAGCCATTTCCAGCGAAGACATCGGGAATGAATCCCACTCGGTAGAAGCGATCATGCCGATAGAACAACCCTTTAGAAGGGTTGGGATGTCACTGCGGTAACCGCCGAATGTGATGTGCTTGTTCACCTCCGGGTCTTGTAGGTAATCGGAAAAGTTGTTTTTCTCACCGTCGCGGTTTCCCAGAATGAGGAACTGCACATTCGTTCGTTTGAGATCCCGAACGAGTACTCTGGCCGCCTGTAAAATCACGTGCACGCCTTTCCTTCGCTCCATGTGGCCAGAAAAAACCACAATGCTCCTTTCCTTCGGAATATTGAAGCACTCGTGGGTATAGTGTTTTTTTTCCGGGTCTGGGGCATATTTCATGGTGTCGATGCCGGTCTTCACAATTGACGTCTTCGAGAGAGGGATCCCGCGACCATTCACTGCGGTGTTTCGCATTCCTTCCGATTGAAATACATAATGGTCCGGCCCGTAACGTCTGGTGGATACCTCCAGCTTTTTGAGTAGAAGCTTTAACCCGTTGTTGACCGAACTCATAGGAGCTCCCCAATAGGATACAAAGGATTTGATACCTCCTCTGCGGAGCGCTCGATACATGGGGGCTGACACAGGCTGGTCGAACCCGAGCAAGCGAGTGATCTTGTTTTCCCTAACGTAATCCTCCACGGCCTGTAAGTTCTCCGGATCTGAACATTGTGTTCTCAATTGAAGAATGTTTGTGAGGCTGTCTGGTAGGGAAGGTGTCATGCCATTGTCGAGGTTGGCATACGCATAGTGGATGTTTCTGACATCACCGGTGAAGTGGTTCGCCACCTCCAGGAATGTGTGCTCGTGGCTGGAGGCTGCATACCCTGGATTGGATTCGCAATGAAACAACACCATCATTCCCGGCACAGTCAAACGTCCTCTGTTACTTCTCTGTGTGGCTGTATAGCTGTCGATTCGGGCATGCCCGCGAGTAGGTTGTAAGGGCGCTCGCTTTGCTGTCTTGCCTCTTTCTGTATCATTTTCGCGGCAGCGATAAAGTCAGCCCTTAAACTCAGCGCTTCTTCTATCAGAGGCTCAAGACGTGTCTCTATGTCCGAAATGGAGGTAACAAGTGGCTTGAGCCCCAATGCTTCGAAAGATCCTCGCAGTTTGGCCTGGGTGTATTCATCAACGTACACGCCAACCGCCGGCACACCGGTAGACAATGCAAAAATCAATTGGTGATAGCGCATTGATACGACAAGCTGACTATCAGCTGTCAATGCTTTTAATGTTGATGCTAGTGGAATCGGGTTAACTAGTTCGAAGTGCTCATTTTGCCAAAGATGCTTGATCTGATTGGCTAACTTTATATCTCCCTCAGTTCCCTTGGGTGCATGATGGGGGATAAACACTGTACTGAGGTTCTGCGCCCGAACGGCACGTTCTATAACCTCGGCAACTCTAATGACAGCCTGGTCATCCATCCCACCAAACTTCCTCATCGAGACGCAGGCGAAAGGCTGGTTCCTTGAGCTGATGTGACGAGTCGTTTCATTGTGTTTTTTCTCAAGATAACAGGCATCATCCAGTGCAAAGTGCACGGGGGCACTGACCTGCGTTTGCGAAAAATGAACATCCCTTACGCCAATCCATTTGGCGTTCGGCAATATGTCGTCGACCTTTTTGCGATGATTATCGGTGTATGGACCAATGGTCTGACTGACAAGGTACACATCTTTTCGTAAAAGGTTGGCGATTCTCAGCAGCCGGAGGCGCGCTTCAAGAACGCCAGGCCAGACGCTCGTCATATTGCCGCCCCCGCAAATAATGATCCTGTCACAGCGTAAAACCTGAAAGACGTTGGTGGCGATTGCCTTCAAATAGGATAAAGGCTTTCTCCTGATCAAGCGACTGAGCTGCTCATCCGGTATATGGTAGAACGCAAATGCACTGATTCCATAGGTTTCAGGAACTTTGGCAGGGTCGGCGCAACCCAGTATGAGATTGTGCTTTCCGACCCGTTTACCGAGGCGCTCAATAGCGACTTCAGCCATTGCTTCGTCACCCACGTGGTAGTCCGGTCCCAGCCCTGTGATGTCTGACAGCATGAGAATTTTAGGCATGTTCATTTTCTCTTGGCCAATGTGAGATCCTGCGATTGAAATTCCTTTTCAGGCTGTGCCATTGCTATATAACGTTAAGTATTCTTTGGTATTTTTGTTAATCCCGAATGTGTCGCGGACATGGGACAACCCTGCCAGTTGTTTCTGGTTCCTGCCTGCATCTGTTTCTAATATTGTAGTTGTTATTGAGGCATAGCCATCGGGAGTTTGCTGGTCAACCAGCCATCCACAGTTCCCGTTGTCGAGCACTTCAGGAATTCCGCCAACTCGATGTGCCGCAACAGGTATTTCCAGGGCCAGCGCTTCAAGCAAGCTCATCGGCAGCCCCTCGTGGTCTGAGGTCATCAGGAGTAAATCCAGCTTTCTCAATTCTTCGAGTGCGGGGTTCACAAAGCCTTTAAAGTCGATATTTTCGGAGATGTTTGCATCCTCCGCTAATTTACGTAGTTCACCTTCCATGGGGCCTGAGCCGATAATGATTCCGGTGCAGGCAACACCTTGTTGATTCAGCCGTGCAATGGTTTCGATGAAGATGTCCATCCTTTTCACCGCGACCAGCCGTCCGACGATCCCGATTCTAAGTGGGCTTTGCTGTGATTTTTCTGGCACAAGCCATTGTTCACGGATATCGTCGACATCGATGAAATTGAAGATCTTATGCACCTTCCCTGGGAATATGGGCCGGAGTTTTTCTTCCAGTTGGGTCGATACCGCGATGATGGCCTGCTGACGGAAACGGCCGAGGAGAATGTCCAGCTGTTTAACGAGCCATTTAACTGGCCTCCTGAGAGTGAACGCTGTTTCCGGATTGCCGTGGATGGTGCGGACGGAGTAGGGCACCCGTGCGAGGTCCTTGCCAATAATACCCAGGATGTTTTCTTTGAAGCCGTGGGTATGAACAACGCAGGATTCGTACTTTCGGCAGTGATTTCTGATCGTAAGAATTATCTGTAAAGGGGAGAGGCTGGTCTCATCGGCTATGTCTACCGGGATGCCGATTTCCCGGAGTTTGTTGCTGAGGATGCCGTCGTTAAATACAACGGCTGTAGGGCTAACGGCACCCGACATTTTCAAGGCCTTGCACAGTTGGTAAACCTGCACCTCCGCGCCCGCCCAAAGGTCACCGGAAACGATATGAGTAATAACGGGTAGCGGTTCATGAGTACTCATAGAATGCCGCGGCCTATGGTTGCCAGAAGTCTACGGAAGCTATAGCTGTTGCCGTCGTGCAGATTGAAACGATGCAGGTCAAATGGATCCTGATTCACTTTGTTCCACCCTGTTCGTGTGGTGCAGGCAGCCTCGTAATGTTCTGCAACGAGCCTTTCCCCATCTTTGGTGATGTCGCCGTTGGGATAACAGAAAATCGGCACAACGCCCTTGTCCAGGTTTTTCAGGTCCTCCAGGCAATCGACGATTTCACGCTTCAGCTGCGAGGCCTCGGCAATCCGATTCAGTCGATAATGGTGTTGGGTGTGTGCTCCATACCGGATCAGGCCGTTGGTGGCCATGTTAATCAGTTCCGGAGTGTTCAATATCGACCGGCTGTTCGTAGTCTCTTCTTGCCAGCTCCCTTGGCCAGGAGTTGCCTTGAGATGATTGAGTATGGATTGATCATCAAGGGCTTTTAGTCTACTAATTACTTCATCAGCATCCTTTAAAGTCAGTGGTTCTTTCGTCGCTTTCTGATCGGGTAAAAAAGGAATCAACCATTGGAATTCGGGGATGGAATCTGGAATTGGTCTGGTTGTTAGCAGTGTTAGAACTTGCTCAGGCCAGAAGATCTGGTTGGTGTCTACCAATTGCGTGACCAGGAATATCGTAGCCGGGGTTTTTTCTGAAGCCAGGACCGGGTAGGCGTACTGGAAGTTATCTCTCCAGCCGTCATCGAACGTTAAAGCGAAAGAGAGTGCGGGAAGTTGGTCGCCACCGGACCGTTTGTCGAGCCAGTCGTTCAGATGAACAGGGATGGCGCCCAGCGATTTCATGGTTTGAATATGGGCTTGCAGAGTTTCCGGGGCTGTTACCATGCCGGGCTGCTCTCGTTGGCGCACCGGATGGTCTTTCGGCAATATTCTATGGTAAGTGAGAATGATCAGTGTCGGCTGGGACGTAAACCGGATTTTTACCCAACCGATCAGGGCAAACACTGTCAGCGCAATGAACTTCAGACCAGATCGCATATAGGCCAACTCCGTGCCTCCTTGGGCGTAGCCAATGGTTTTGGCTTTACTGTCCATGTATAGTCTGATAACACAACAATTCTGCCAGCCACAAGCGGAATTGTCATTAATGCTGGTTCACATGGATGGAGAGCTATGCTGGTATTTCTCTTCTGGTTGTCCCTGCTGGGTTCCGTATTCAGTTATCTGATCTACCCCGTTGTATTAATGCTCTTACCCAAGCGCAACCAGGCAGGCCAGTCTGCCCCGTTGAAAGAAGGTGGCTGGCCAAAAGTTTCCCTGATTGTCACGGCACATAATGAAGAGAGTCGTATTCGGGAAAAGATCGAGAATTGCCTGAAGTTAGACTATCCGGATCTGGAAATTCTGGTGGCTTCCGACTGTTCCACGGATTCTACTGACTCTATTGTTGGCGAGTATCGGGACGTCAACGTTCTTCTTGCCCGCGCGGAAGATCGAAAAGGCAAGGAACACGCGCAGTATCAGGCAATCCAGAAATCCTCTGGGGACATCCTGGTATTCTCCGATGTCGCCACGGCGATTCCGAAAGATGCCATCGACAAACTGGTGCGCTATTTTGCAGACCCGGCGGTCGGCGCTGTATCCAGCGAAGATCGGTTTGTCAGCCGAGATGGTGGCGTCGTGGGTGAGGGCGCCTACGTGCGTTACGAGATGTGGCTGCGCAGACTGGAGTCCGCACGCTCGGGAATTGTGGGGTTAAGCGGATCCTTTTTCGCCGCCCGAAGAGATATTTGTGTGACTCATTGGGATATCTATTCGCCGAGTGACTTCAATACGGCCTTGAACAGCGCCCGCGAGGGGGTGGTGGCAGTCACCGCGCCTGATGTACTTGGGTACTATCAGGATGTTGCAGATGCCTCGAGAGAATATCACAGAAAAGTGCGAACCATTATCAGGGGAATGACGGCTGTGAGCCGGCACCCGGAAGTTCTGAACCCATTTCGATTCGGTCTGTTTGCGTTTCAGGTTATGGGGCACAAGCTGATGCGTTGGGCAGCTCCCTGGTTCCAGGCGATCTTCTTGTTGTCTTCGTTCTTACTGGCGGGCAAAGGCGGCGTCTTCCTTCTGGCGCTGGTTGCTCAGCTAGCCTTTTATGGCGTGGTGTTAGCTGGTTATCTACACCCGCAGTTACGAAACCACTCAGTTGTAAAAATTCCTTATTTTTTTGTTCAGGTTAATATAGCAACGATACATGCCACGCTAAGCTTCCTGTTGGGCCGAAGGATGACCGTATGGACACCATCAAAGCGCTGAGCAGAGGACGAAGGGTGTCTGTGAATGTTCGGTAAATTGCGGCCTGTCGGCAATCGAGTACCACGTCCTGACTGTTCTTCCAGGCCCGGTTTGATCTGGGAGGACCACTACCGTACAGAATTCACTGGCTCAGGCACGGAAGCGCTTTCAATAGCCGTCGCCATTGCAATTGCTCATAAACCTGAGGTGCGGAAACCGGAGGTAGTTATTCCCGCATACGGGTGTCCTGACTTGGTCTCCGCAATTCTTGCACAAGGCGGGAAACCTGTATTGGTGGATCTTTTGCCGGATTCTCCGTTCATGAATGATGTTCAGGTACGGGGGGTTATAACACCTGAAACGGTAGCAGTGGTTGGAGTGAATTTTCTAGGCATTTCAGAGCGTCTGGATGTATTGTTGAAGGTTTGTCGGGAGAAGAACCTGTTTCTCATTGAAGATTCAGCTCAGCGCTTCCCACCGGTCAGCTCGAATAAGCCTTTGGCTGACCTGGTCGTACTAAGCTTTGGTCGTGGCAAGCCGATCAATCTAATGGGTGGAGGGGCTCTGCTCTACCGGAAAGGATGCGTTACGGAATCGATGAGCGTGATTGGTCGTTATGAGGTATCGGTATTGGCCATGGGATTCACCTGGTTGTTCAAGCGATGGATATTCAATCTTTTGTTGGCGCGATTTCCCTTCTATGTGCTGGAAAAACTGCCCGGGTTGGGAATTGGTGACACCACATTCCGGCCTTTAGGCACGATTCGCCGGCTCGCTATTCCCGAAGACCTGTTGGGCGCCGGTTTGCGTGATTTTCAGCAGAGGCCTGCCATTGATCGGTTGTATGACCGGGAACTGGCGTTCCTGGACAAGCGTGGCTGGAAGCGACTGGGACGGGGGGCATGTGAAAGCCGAGGCTATGATAGTTACCGGCGAGGGCCACGCTACGCGATTCTGGCTCCAGATCATGAAGCCCGAGACCGGATAAAAGACGCGCTGAATTCTGCTGGTATCGGGGTCAGCGCTTTTTACTCGCGCACTCTTCCGAAAATAGAGGGCCTGGAGGCCTTACTCAAGGAGGGGGAGTTTCCGGTAGCCGACGATTTCGCGTCGCGTTTATTGACGTTACCATGCCACGAAGATGTGCGTGCAACGGACGTCACGCTGATCGCTGATACCTTCAGGGAATTGAGTCGTGGCTGAAGCTGCTAGTACCCTGCAATGTCGAGGAGCGAGTGCCGGCATTGCAGGGGTGGGGCGTTGCCTCATATTGGCTTATTCAATCGTGCGCGTGGCAATCTCGGAATAATCACTCATTAAACCATCTTTATTGATGGCCCGGATCTTGAACTGCCATTCGCCTGGCTCGAGGTCTTCGACCACGTAACTGTTACTCGAAGTTGCATCCAGTAGGACCGTAGTCGCTCCTGCGCCTGCAGTATTGAGCCTGATGGCATCGGCAACCACCCAGCCGTCGGCATCATTGTTGATTGACACCATAACCGATTGGTCGGCTGGTTCAAACGTCCCCAGAAGCTGCCACGAACTGCTGTTTTCTCTCTGGTCCACCGTAGCGGTCCCCGTGACTTGCTTGCCAGTGCTGTCTGTGTAGGTGTATCCGTAGGTGGCGTTGGACGCCCGTAGTCCTGAAGATACCCAGTGGCCGTAAAGTTCATACTGGGTTCCCGGTGTCAGGTTGTAAACGCCCCATTCAGCCGTTACCTCGCCTGTGCCGGGGTCCATAAGGAAGTAGTTGTCACCAATGTACCCACCATAACCGGTGGAGGTTCTTCCACCACCGTAGGAAGTGAACTCCTGATCGGTGTTGTCAATCACTCGTTCTTCCTCTTCTACAGAGATGCGCTGATAGAAAAGTTCGTATTGCTTGATTTCGCCTTCGGCGAGAGGCGTTCCATCCGTTCTTTCGGTCGGGGGATCCCAGGTTAAATATACCGAGTTATCCGGTGGCGCACTGGCCTCATCGTTGGGATCGGTGCCTGCCTGATATTCTTGAAGATTGGTAGAGCCATCACCGTCGGAATCTTCTGTTGCGTCGTCCGTTGTGGGGTCTAAACCGTACGACACCTCAAACCCGTCTGGAATGCCGTCACTATCCGTATCCGGGGTGTTCGGGTCGGTGAGAAACAGGAGTTCATCCTTATTGGAAAGCCCATCACCGTCAGCATCCTGATCAGCGTCAGACGGATCGTTGGGGTCCAGTCCGTGCTCCCGTTCCCATTCGTCGGGCATTCCGTCACCGTCTGAATCCTGTTTGGCGACTTCCTCTTCTTCGCCATCGGTTGTTACACCGGTTTCCCGAAACAGGACGGCATCGGCAACAACCCAGCCGTCGGCATCATTACTGACGGTGACACGTCCCGTCAGCGTTGACATACGATAAGTGCCGAGCTTGAACCATTGCCCCCCATTTTCTCTTTGATCAACGGTCACGGTTTCTGTGACGAGATTGTTGTTGTTATCAAGGTGGTGAACAATAAACTTAACGTTGGAACCTCTGCGCGATGTAGAAGACCACTTCGCGAAGATATCAAAGGTCCTGATAATATTCAGATTCCAGGTTGCAACATTCTCACCCGTTCCGGGATCTGAGATGAGATAATCCTGTCCTTGGAAACCCTCGATTGAGGATGACACTCTCCAGTCGCCAGTTGTATAAAATCCGATGTTATCCCTGTCGATGATATGCTCCGACGCGCTACCTGCGGCAGTCGGGGGCAGGTCTTCGATATCGAGCGGTGCTCGGGACGCACAACCCGCAATCAGGGAGCTTGCTACAGACAGGAGTACCACTGTGTTGGCTCTAACCATGACAGCACCCTCGGCGACTATTGCATTTGATATGATTGGTTTGAATCCACCTCCCTTAAGCATGGCATATACCGGCCATATTCAAAGGCGGAGGCTAGTTTTTGTGATTATATCTGATTATTTTTTATTCAATTGGATGGGGGAATGGCCAGCGCGCTGAATACCGATATCCGTCCTGCCATCGTCAAGAGGTCAGTGGTTTAAAACTTTTGTGTCGGGGCTGGTAATCTCCCCGTGCCTGCCGAAGTATTTCGTAGCATGTCACGACACCACACTTGAGGCTGGCGGGGAGATATCGTAAGTATGGCAATTTCCGGTCAAACAGGCTGGATCGTCTGATTTGATCGGCCAGCGGATTCACAAAGGACAGGCTGACGGTGACGGACAGATGGTGATCTTGTGTTTCCGTGCAATGAGGGCTGGTTGAGGGCATGTAGATTCCCAGGCCGGGCTCGAGATTCAGGTTCAACGCCTTTTGCTCGAATGACGGGTCGTATTTTAGTGAGGGTGGATTCGCTTCGCCGCCGAAGAACTCGCGCAAGCTCTGCCTGGATACCAACTCCGGATCATTGGGACTAAAGGCGAGAAAGCGTTTATTGCCCCGCACTTGCAACAGCAAATTACTACCGTAGTCCATATGAAAGGGCGTATTTGCCTTGCCCCGGCTTATGAAAAGGGAGCCGGTGCAGAGTTTGACACCGCCGTAGAGGGGCGGCAGGGATGAGGATAGTGCTGCGGCCATGTCCAAAAACAGATGCCGTAGCATGGGCGTATCCTCAATCTCATGCAGCACGATCCAGCAGTCGTCATTGTCATTTTCGAACAGCTCTATTAATTCTGGGGGGAGTATCTTGCGCGTATTGAAAGCTTCCTGCCTTTTCTGCGAAGGCGTTTTTGTCTTGATTTTTTCCGGAGGGACTGTTCTTAGCAATCGGCACAAATTTTCATTGGTAAAAAGTCCCTCTTTGTAGCAATCATGAGCTACGACTGTCGGTTCCTTTCCCAAGTCACCCCTATGGGAGGAGGGCGGCTGAAACTGAATCATAAATACGACCTGCCAAGTAACAAATCGTGATCCAAAAACCATAATTAAATAATAGCTGTCACAACCGCACTGGCCAGCGAAGCGTAGGAATGATTCGAACTGATCATATAACCCTCATAACACAAGGTTCTCTCGCTATGGCCTTGTCAGACCGAGCGAGGTTCTTGGCTCTCAGTGAGGTAAGTGCGGCTAGTTCGGGTTTTCGTTGCTGGTGCATACGCAGACCCTGTAGCCAGTCTGGCGCTCATTGTCGGTGAGTTGCTGCTTGTCTTCGATCAGACTCAGAACCCAGTCCGAAATGGATTCGACGACAGCCTTCCTGTCTTCAGGCTCTGACAGAATGTGCGTAGCGTAGGGGTGGTGGATTACCTTTAGGTTGTCGCCAAAGGCAACAGGATTAAAGCAGTCCTCAAACTGTTTCTGATACTTGTAATGCTCATTCCCGAAGAATACATAGAGCATGTTCAGGCCACGGTCATTCAGCTTCCTAAGGCCTTGTTTCACCTCTTGCCTGGGCGGATAACCCGCAAAATCCGGTACTTCGAAATAACGTTCTTCAATACCGGAAACTTCGGCTCCTTTTTTTTGCTTACTAAAGCCCAGATTGCGTAACAAAAATCGGATCCAGCGGGATGGTGAAAGTATTCTGGGGGCATAATGCAGCAGGTAGCTCTTCCAGGTCATGTAGCAGTACCCATCGAGCTGTACGGTGCCTATCACTCGTTGGTCGGCCAGAGCGGTGCGGTAGGAAGCAAAGGCTCCCGAACATAACCCATAAAGGATGAAGCGGTCATATTGCTTCCATTGACTCAAGTAGTCCATGACCTCCTGCACTTCCTCAACAGCGGCTTGAGCGGCGGTTAACGTGCCTCGGCGCGCCTCGCTGTCTCCAATGCCGGAAAAATCGAACCGAAACGTTGCGAGGCCTGCGCGGTCTGATAAGTTGCGTGCCAACGTAACCGACAAACGGCAGGAGCCCACGCGATGGATAACACCTGAATTCAGCAAAATGACAGCGGTGTTCTGTGCTGAATGTTTGTCCAGGTCGGGTTCACAGAGCACTCCAACCAGAGGCAGATCATCTCCGACCATGACGACTTGTTCACGCATGATCTCTCCTTATGTACTAAAAGGCCCGTTGATCAAAGTACGCCTCAATGGCATCAATCACGGGTTTTGGCCAAAGAATGCCACCGACATGATCTACGTAATTCCAGTCATGAGGGGCCGGTGCCAATTCATAGTAAAAATCAGGTCGTTCCGATAGCTGTCGCGTCAGGTTGGTAAAAGCTTCGGCTTCATGGGAAACAATTTGGGCGATTGGTGCTGGTACAGAGGGAGTCAGGTTATCCAGCTGCAGGCTTGCAATGGTTTCCTGGAATGGGGGCGGCATGGAGAAACCGTTGAAATGAATGGTGCCATCGGGTTCGAGGATTCGTGACCGGCTACCTTGTTTCTGGGCTTGGTCAACGCTCGATTTAATATCGCCAAGGTAAGATGATCCGTCGGTTATCGGATCCCACAGCACCAGGCGGGACACCTGCTTGTTATTCGTTGCGGCTTTCGCTGCCAGTAACGCTCCCAGGCGCAGTCCAATCAAGGCAACCTTGGGGACCGCTGCCATATCCATAGCCTCCTGAATGGCATGTTCAACGTCGTCTGCCCAGTGGTCCGCGGTGACCCCTGTCAGGTCCCCGGCTGAATCTCCGGTACCCCGATAGTCAAATCTGAGTACGGAATACCCAAGGTGGGATAAATTGATAGCCAGTCGACGCATGGATTTATGGGCTCTTAAATATTCCTGGCCGAAAGGATTACACAGGACTACGGCTTCATTCCGGTTTGTGCTTTGCCGCGGGTGGAAAACCCCGAGCAGGTAGCTTTCAGATGGTCCAAAGTAAAACGCTTCCAATATAAACTCGCTCCTAGACCTACCGTTGTTCAGCCAATGACAACTCGATTCTTGAGTATGATTGTCACCGACTACAGGGAACCAAAAAGCCGCTTGAATATGTTCCGCCGAGGGGCTTTCACTATGTTCTCTGTTTCAATGTCGGAATCGCTGTTTGACGGCGGTTGCTTTAGATCAATCAGTTTAGCCAATTGTTCCAGTGTATTAACCCACAAGTCCTGAGGCATGAGCCGAACTCCAAATGCTTTCTCAACGTCGACAATGACTTTAAGTGCCAACAGAGAATGTCCACCAACATCCAGGAACTGATCATCCAGTGCAACTTCATTGCGTTTGAGCATTGTTTTCCAAATTGACAATAAGCGCGCTTCAGTGTCCGTTGGTTCACGGTTAGACACCCGATTGGGCGCTGGGCCGCCGGCCGTTTGTGCGAGCAGCTTTCGATCCACTTTGCCTGAGGGCAGAAGCGGCAACTTGTCCCGAGCCGTAAACTGTTGCGGCATCATGTAATCTGGCAGGAACCGGCGCAGGTATTTTCGCAGTTCGCTGCTGGTCGGTCGTTCCTGACCGGTGTAAACAACATTGGCCGTCAGCCGCTGATCATCCGGTCCGAAGCTCTGTACCACTACCGCAGCATCGGCAATCGCCGGGTGGGTCCGTAAGTTGATTTCAATTTCCTCAAGCTCGATCCTGTATCCTCGAATCTTCACCTGGTTGTCGATGCGGTCGCCAAATTCGAGCTGGCCATCCAATGTCCAGCGAGCGAAATCACCAGTGCGGTAGAGGCGTTGATTGTATTGAGACTGGACGAAACGGTCTGCTGTCTGCTCCGGGTTGCCCCGGTAGCCATTGGCGAGGCCGGCTCCACTAATGCAGAGTTCTCCATAGACACCGATCGGTACCGTGTTGCCCTCCTGATCCAGGACATGCAATTGGGTGTTGGCCAGGGGCTGCCCAATCAGAATTCGTGGTAACGCTCCGTCCGTACCGGCGGTGACCCGATAACAGCTGGTCCAAACGGTCGCTTCCGTCGGCCCATACAGGTTCCATAGTTCAACGCCTTTGGTGATGAGCTGTTCGGCAAGGTCGGCAGGTAATTTTTCACCCCCGACCAGTCCCCTGAGTGACCCTTCCGTGTGAAACCCGCTGCTGACCAGAAGTCGCCAGGTTGCAGGCGTTGCTTGCAACGTCGTAATGCGATGGTAGTCAAGTAGCGATTTGAGCTGATGAGGGTCGCTGCCCTGTACTGACGACGCAATGGCCAAAGTTGCGCCAACGGTCAGTGGCAGGAACAGTTCCAGCAGTGAGATATCAAAGGCCAACGTGGTGATGGCCAGTAGCCGATCATCCTCAGTAAGTCCGGGTTTTTCGGCAACGGCTTTGAGGAAGTTGTGCAATGCTCCATGGGTGATCTCAACGCCCTTAGGGACGCCGGTGGAGCCAGAAGTGAATATGATATAGGCCAGTTGCTCTGCCTGTAATGATGAAGCGACATTGTCGGAGTCCCTGTCGGCTATGGTCCCGGCATCCAGATCCAGCCAAACGGTGGTGCCGTCATGTGCGGCCAGGGCCTCCTGGTAGGTCGAATGCGAAATCAGGAGCTTGGCCTGAGCGACGTCCAGGATGGCGCTGATGCGTTCCTGTGGATAAGAAGGGTCCAGGGGGACATAGGCCGCGCCCAGCTTCCAGAGCCCGATTATGGTCGCAGGTAGGTCGACGTCACGTTCAAGTAAGAGTGCTACGATATCGCCGTTCTGAACACCTTTGGCGGCAAAGTGACGTGCCAGCTGATTGGATCGCTGATTCAGTTCCCTGTAGCTGTAGGAAATTTCTCCCCCATGACAGGCCGGTTTGTCCGGATGGCTGGCGACCTGAGCCTGGAACTCCCCCAGAACGCCCTCAGTAAAGGGCCATTCACGTGATGTGCTATTCCAGTTGGCGATTCTGTCCAGTTCTTCCTGGCTCGCGGATACCAACTGATTGATATTGATAGAATCCTGCTTTTCAGTAAGCATCTGGATACTGTCTTCAAAACTTGCCACGAAGGCTTCAATAGTTGCACGTTCAAATAACTCTACGGGGTATTCGAAACCAGCTTCGATACCGTTGGCTTTCCTTTTGAACCAGACGTCCAGGTCGGTTTCCACCCCGGTGCGGTCCAGGTTTATCTGGGACCGTTGAATACCTTCCATCTGGTCCTGCCGGTTACGCACATCCTGATAGTTGAATAGCGTCTGGGCGATCGGATTTCTGGAAGAGTCACGAGGTGGGTTGATTTCCCTTACGAGTGTCCCGAAGGGGATATCCTGATGATCCATGGCACCGAGCACCGTCTCTTTAACATGGTGAACCAGATCGCCAAATGACGGATCTTTCGTCAGTTTGAAGCGACACACCAGAACATTGATCAATGGCCCCATCAGACCACTCAACTCGTCTTGGTTTCTGGCGTACACCGGCACATTGACGATCAGGTCGGACTGGCGGCTGAAGCGGTGCAGCATCAGGACGTACAACGCCATCAACACCATAAAAAACGTGGTTTGATGACGTACCGCCAGAGCTTCCAATGCATCGACGGCGGTTTGGCTGATGTCGAATTTAACGCCTTTGGAGCGGTTCGGTTGAACGTAAGGCCGCTCAAAATCAAGCGGCAGGTTCAGAACGGGCAGGTCGCCGCCCAATGTTTCTTTCCAGTAGGTTAAATGGTTGTCCATGGTCTGGCTCTTCAACCATTCCTGTTGCCAGTACGCGTAATCCTGGAACTGTACCGGCAGGGGAGCCAACGGATTCTCCAGACCTTTGGAATAAGCGTTGTAGAGCGCGCACATTTCTTTCAGTAGGAGGTCGAACGACCAGCCATCGAACACTAGATGATGAATCAACAAGAAAAGTACGTGGTCGTTTTCGCCGGCCCGGATCAAGCGGGCTTTGAAGAGTGGCTCGGATTCAACATCAAAACCGGTTGCGACGTCGCCTCTAAGTGCCGACTCGAGAGACTCTATATTACTGATCCCATACTCCGACAGTGGGTGCGGCGCAAGCTCAATGGACCGTGAATCATCAACAGAGATCTGCACTTGTCCATCGGCGTTGATAAAATTGGCGCGCAGGATGTCGTGGCGTCGCAGGATGGTGTTGAGGGCCTTTTCCAGGGCGGGAATATCCAGGCTGCCCTGGAAACGGAACACAGCCGGCAGGTTGAAAGCAAAAGCTTCCGGCGCAATTTTTTCGTACAGGTACCAGACTTGCTGCTGTGGCGTTGCATAAACCACGGCCTCTTTTGGTCGGCGCGGGATCGTGGGGGAGCGTTCCTCGCTTTCCGTTGATCGCGTGATCAGCGCTGCCATGGTGCGAACCGTGGGTGCCTCGAACAGCTTGCCGAGGCCGAGAGTGACGCCATACTGGCTTTTGATTTGTGCCAGCATCTGGGCCCCAAGGAGAGAATGCCCGCCCATATCAAAGAAGTCAGCCGTAACACTGACCTTTGGTACTCCGAGAACATCGGACCAGAGCTGACTCAGTTCCGATTCCAGTCGGCTCTCAGGGGCTGTATAGTCGGGGCCGCCAGTTGCCGTCAGATCGGGTGCGGGTAGAGATTTACGGTCAACCTTGCCACTTGAGATCAGGGGCAGGGTAGCCAGTTGCATAAAGTGTTGGGGTATCATGTAGTCGGGCAGGGCCTGACCAATATGGGCTTTCAGATCGGCTAACCAGCCTGTGACGTCGGTATCGGCGACGATATAGGCAACCAGTCGCTGGTCCTTGTCCCGGTCTTCCCTGGCAAGTACTGCACACTGCGTAACGCCCGGATAACGCAGTATGGTGGATTCAATTTCACCCAGTTCAATTCGCAAGCCCCTGACCTTGACCTGAAAGTCATTCCGGCCGATGTACTCCAACACACCATCCGCCCGCATTTTTACCAGATCCCCTGTGTGGTAGGCCTTGAAGGGTTCGTCTGAAAAGGGGTCATCCACAAATCTTTCGGCGGTCAGTTCCGGGCGATTGATATACCCTCTCGCAACCTGCACGCCGCCGATTAATAACTCACCGACCAGCCCCGGCGGAACCAGGTTCATCCGGCTGTCGACGACATAAAGCCGGGTATTCGGCAGAGCCCTTCCTATTGGCACGGTATGATCAGAGTTTTCCTGGCCACAGAGCCAACTGCTGGCGTGTACGGCTGCCTCCGTCGGGCCGTAAAGATTCCAGCATTCTGCCTCTGGAAAGGTTTCTTTAAAGCGGTTCTCCAGTTCGGTGCTGACGGCCTCTCCCGTCAGCAGAAAGCGGCGAATGCTGCGGCACTGCGACTGTTGGCAGGCGTTCAGGAACAGGTAAGCCAGGGAAGGGACAAAATGAATGTGTGAGATCTGGTGCTGGTTGATCAGACCAATCAGATAATCCGGGTCTTTATGCCCACCGGGCCGGGCGATCACGAGTTGGCTGCCGGTCATTAAAGGTAAAAACAGCTCGCAGAGTGACACGTCGAAGGTATAGGGCGTTTTCAGCATGACAGCGTCGGAGCTATCCAGGGGAAAGGTCTCCAGCATCCATAACATGTGATTGCAGATGGACCGGTGTTCCAGCATGACGCCCTTGGGTTGGCCAGTGGAGCCGGATGTATACATCACATAGGCGAGCTGATCCGGCGAGACGGAGACGGCTGGCCGTGTGCTGCTGTACTTGCTGAGATCTATACCATTTCCGTCTATGGAAATGGCGTTGCTGTGTTCCGGTACCCGACTCTGCAGAACCGACTGAGTCAGAACGAAGCTGGCCTCTACCTCGTCAATGATAAAGGCCAGGCGATCGTATGGGTGCTCCGGATCCAGAGGCAGATAGGCGCCACCGGCTTTCAGAACACCGTTGATGGCAATCAGCATTGCCATGGACCGATCCATCAGAATCGGAACAATTGTTTCAGCGCCCACGCCCTGCTCAATCAACCAGTGTGCAAGTTGGTTGGCCTGTGCGTCCAGCTCGCGGTAGCTGAGCTGATTTCGTTCAAATACCAGGGCGGTGTTATCGGGGTATTGATCCACAGCTGATTCAATCAGCCCGTGCAGACTCTTGGTCTTCAGATCGTAAGGCCGATTAACGGCGTTCCATTCAGAGCGATAGAGCGCCAGATCACTGTCACGTATCAGTCTGAGCCGGCTTAATTCACGATCCGGATCTGCCAGAACGCCCCGCATCAGCAGCAACAGCTCATCCATGCGGCGATCCATGGTGTCCGTATTCCAGAGCTGGAGGTTGTGCGTGCACTCCATCACCGCAGACTGATCCTGCAGGGTGATATTCAGATTCAGATCAAAATTCTCGAAGGCGCGGGGATTGGATTCAAAGTCCGCATCCAGTCCGGAGAACCGGAAATCAGATCCAATGGACTGATCCACATTGAAAAGAACCGAGACGAGGGGCGGTTTTGAAGGGTCCCGTGAGACGCCCAGTGTCTGCAGCAGCGTGCCATAGGTAATGTACTGATGCTCGAACGCTTCCAGCATGCACTGTTGAGTATGCTGGAGTATCGACTTGAACGAGTCCTCTTCCGAGACGTTAAGGTAGAGCGGAATAATGTTGACACAGTGCCCCACAAGGCTGTGCTCTTCCTTCGCCATCTGGCCGGCAAAGGGAATGCCCAGAACGATGTCCGTGCAGCCGGATATCCGGTTGAGGTAGGCAACAAACGCTGCGATCAGGGTTGTGGTGATCGTGCTGTTGTTTCTGGCGGACAGCCCCTTGAGCTCGGTGAGGAGATCGAAAGGCAGATCCTTATCCAACCGGTAAGCAGCGAAGCTGCGGTGTAAAGGTCTGGGTCTGTCGTAAGGTAAGTCAAGGGTTGGGATGCCACCGGAAAAGCGCTCGGCCCAATAGTTCTGGCTCTGCTCCCGCAGCGGCCGGGTCTCCTCGCCGCGTTCCCACTCGGCGTAATCGCTGAACAAGGGAGGCGTTTCCAGTGGCGCTGACGTTGATGGGGCACACTCGTATGAGTAAAGGTCACCCAGCTCACTGGCCAGTATATAAAGTGACCAGCCATCGCAAACGGAGTGATGCAATGTCAGAAGAATTCGAGTGTCGGTGTCATCGAACCGGATGACATCAAATCTGGCGAGGGGGCCATTCAGAAGATCGAATGGCTCGTTGACAACCTCGTGAGCCAAAGCATCAAGTTGTTCCTGTTTTGTATCTGGTGCCAGCGACAAGTAGTCGTGAATCTGAATGGGGGCAGGGCGATCTTTGTAAACGACCATTTCCCGGCCATCGTCGCTGAAGCAACCACGTATCGCGGCGTGGCGATGCCAAAGCGCTTCCAATGACGACATCAGCGCTGCTTGATTGACGTCCCCGCGAAGGTTGACGAACACTGACTCATTAAACGCCGCACTGGCGTCTTCACCGAATTGTGCAGCCAGCCAGACCTCCCGCTGGGACTCGGTGGTCTCAATGGTCCCTTCCAGTTCACCGAACTGGAAGGGATCATGACGGTCAACGTAGTTCAGCACGGCGGTGTTCATGGGGCGTTAACCTGTCCATTTCTCAAACTGGTTTTTATCGGTTTCTGAGGGCACGTACCAGGCAGCCTTACCGGATTCGTCCCTCCCCAGTCGAGCACCTTCCACTGGTGGCTTCTGGCTCATGCTGGCGGGTGTTCCAACAGTGCTTTTGGTGACCGGGAAAAACTCCATGGCAATCATCTCATCCATGGCTTCCTTGAATGCTGTAACAATCGTGCTGATATCCTCGTCGCTATGGGCTGTCGTTAGGAACATGGGGCGGGCATCCCAGACATGGATGTCTTTCTCCCGAAGGATAATGTAGATCAGCTCCTCAAAAGCGATATCCTGAGGAATCTTGATTTTGCACATGGATCCGCAGTGCTCAATTTTCACCGGTGCACCCACAAGTTGTGCATATTGGTTGATGTCGCTCACCATCCGGTCCGCCCGTTGATTCAGTTCTGTCTGAATATCGGGGTAATCAATGAGGCGTTGTAAGACGGCAACCGCTGCGGCCAGTGCCAGTGGATGCCGAACAAACGTACCGGCAAAATAGGTCACACCGACCTCGGGCGTTGAGTCATCTCCGAATTGCCATTGGCCACCGTCCAGCGCGTCCATAAACCGGGCCTTGCCGGCGATGACGCCGATGGGCAATCCACCACCGACCACCTTGCCGTAAGTGCAGATGTCGGCATCAATACCATAGTAGCCCTGGGCGCCCCGGGGATGGATCCTGAAGCCGGTAATGACCTCGTCAAAAATCAGGGCTATCTGCTGTTCGCTGCAAAGGCTGCGGGCTTTCTCCAGGAAGGCTTTGGGTTGTAGATCCGGATTCCGACTCTGCACGGGTTCAACAAGCAATGCGGCAATCTCGTCCGCATGATCGCGGATGTAATCCAGGGAGGCGTCACTGCCATAGTCCAGCACAATCATGTTGTTTGCCGCAGCGTCAGGAATTCCCGCAGCAGCGGGTGCCGCATATCCGTTGGAGCTCCTGCTCACCACTACATCGTCATGAATGCCGTGATAGTCGTTTTCAAAAATAACGACTTTCTCCTTGGCAGTCACGGTTCGTGCCAGGCGCATAGCCCCAAGAACCGCTTCCGACCCGGTATTGCAGAAGGCGACACGCTCGTTGCCCGTGATCTGGCAGAATAGGCGTGAAGCCTCGGCAACCAATGGGTGTTGAGGGCCAATTTCGTAACCGGTCTCCAGTTGCCGTGCAATGGCTTCTTTGATGAATGGGGCGGAATTGCCAAAAAAGTTACTCCCGAAACCGCAGGTGACGTCAATCAGTTTGCCGCCATCAATGTCCCACAAGTATGGCCCTTCCGAGCGCTCAACCACGATGGGGTAGATGACTTCTTTAATGACATTGCGGAACCCGGAGACAACTCGCGGATCCGCCAGTCGCTGGCGGTTATCCTGAGCAAACCTCTTCGATTTCGAAAATCGGGCGTTGTAGCGGTCAGACAACGTGTTGAAGTTTTCCCGCTGGATTTCGGTCATGTCGTTACTGCGCTTAACATTGATCCGTGTGCCCGCTCCAAAGGGTTTGATCGATGTGGTTTCCTTTTCGGGAACAGGGCTGGCGGTTTGTCCGGACAGCGAAGACAACAACGCCAACTGACCCTGCATGAGTTGCATTTGTTGTTGCAAGAGGGATTGTATGTCGCCGGCCTGTGCCTGGTTACCCGGAGCACTGCTCAAAGCTGTGGCAGAGAGCTCGGCTGCCGCTGACGGCTGCGTGGCAGTAATTTGGTGAGCTGTCGTGGAGGGTGACGATGCTGGTCCGGCAGCCATTGGTGACGCAACTTCTGTAACGACGCCCTCTTGGATGAGGTAATCCGTCAGTTTGTTCAGGCTTCCGCAGTCATTGAGAAGCTTTCTGAATGTAATATTGACCTTGAATTTCCGTTTTATCTTCAGCGTCGATTGCGTCAGCAGTAACGAGTCCAGACCCAGCTCAAAAAACGTCGCATCTCCATCGGCCTGACTCAGATCGATTCCGGAGATATCGGAGAATAATGTGCGTAACTGTTCAAGGATGGCTTCTTTCATGCTGGATCCTGCCGCAATTGGTTGACTGGCTACAGCGGTGGCGTCATTGCCAGGTACGTCATTGAGAGTGTCTTTCGGGACCACTGAGGTCATGTCCGTAGGCTCAATAACATGGGTGCGATGCTGGAATGGATAACCGGGCATTCGCGGCGTCAGGGTTGGGTTCGGACCACCACAGGGCCAGTCAAGGGAAAGGCCGGCGGACCAGGCTTGACCGAGCCCTTTGCTGAATGACGCAAGCTCTTTCTCTGATTGGCCCGCCTCTGTTACCAGGGAAACCAGGGCAAGATCGGACTTTTCTTCAAGATTCTGCATAACCATGCCGGAGACGGTGCTTTGCGGACCACATTCAAGCAACAGCAGGTTCTTTAAAGTACCAATCGTTTTGATGCCTGAATGAAACTGCACTGGCTGTCGAATCTGGTTAGCCCAGTAATGGATATCCGTCGCCTGCTGATCGGTGATCCAGTCGCCTGTAACACAGGATATGAATTTGATACTGGGCGGCTTGAGAGTCACATCCGACAGTGCTTCCGCGAAGGCTGAGGAAGCGGCGTCCATGGATGGTGAATGAAAGGCGTGGGACGTGTTCAGTCGTTGGAACCTGATACCTTGTTGTTCGAGGGTCGCACAGGTCGCATCAATGGCCTTGTGTTCCCCGGAGAGGGTGCAGCTGTCACCGGTGTTTTCGGCGGCAATCACGACGCCATCTCCCAGTACGGGTGAGACCTGTTCGCGGCTGGCACGAACCGCCACCATGGCTCCTGATGGCTGTGCCTGCATGACTTCACCGCGTGTCATGATCACGCGGATGGCCGTGGGCAGATCGAACACCCCGGCGACGGTGGCGGCGACCAGTTCACCGATACTGTGGCCAATAGCCGCTTGAGGCCTTACGCCCAGGCTGGTCAACACGGAGGCCAGGCAATATCCCATACAAAAAAGACTGATCTGGGTTTTCCTGGTGTCCTTCAATGGATCACCGGAATTGAACATCAGGTCTTTAATATCCAGAGAATGGTGGTTCAGCAGAATGTCGGCACAGTCATCCAGTGCCTGCTTAAACGCAGGAACATGGTTGTAAAGAGATTTGCCCATACCAGCGACCTGACTTCCCTGACCGGGAAACGCAAAGACAACCGATGGCGATTTCAGTACCGCTTCAACGTCTTCCGCATCGTCAATGCTTGTTATTAACTCTTCCACAGTCACCGACTGCGGCAGAGCTGTCCGGTGACTGAAAGAGCGGCGGCTTCGGATCAGGGCGGTTGCAAGGTCGGCTCTTTCTGAACTGCCCGCGGTTTCTTCGATAAGCGAACAGTAGGAAGTCAGGGCATCGGACAGCGCTTTACCAGACTGGGCACTGAAGCACAGCGGTATCCACTGAGGCGCGAGCATCCTGTCCGGTAGCATTCCGGGTTCGGTACCCTGGAGTATTGCGTGGGCGTTTGTTCCGCCAATGCCAAATGAACTGACGCCGGCGATTCGTTGTGTTCTGGGTGCGCTCCAGTCGCTGGTGGCGTCGGCTATCACGAAAGGCGTCTGATCGAGGTCCAACTCAGGATTGGGAGACTCGAAGTTAATGGATTGCGGTATTTTTCCGCGATCAATGGCCAGCGCACATTTTATAAGGCCCACAACGCCCGCGCCGGCGGTGAGGTGCCCGAAATTACTTTTCACAGAACCCAGTTTGCAAAACTGAGTGGCGCTTGTATGGTCTGCAAAAGCAGCGCTCAGCGCGGATACCTCGATCGGGTCGCCGATCGGTGTGGCCGTGCCATGAGCTTCTACGTAGCCAATGGCGCTAACCTTGAGCCTTGAATCTTTTAACGCTGCCTGGATAACGGATTTTTGTCCCTGGATACTGGGCGCAGAGAAACTGCCTTTCTCCGCGCCATCATTGTTGACAGCAATACCGCTGATAGCGGCGTAAATATAGTCCTGGTCTTTCTGGGCATCGTCCAGGCGTTTGAGAACAATCAGACCGCCACCATCACTGAATACCGTGCCGGAGCTGTCCTTATCAAAGGGCCGGGTGTGGCCATCGCGAGTATAGATGCTGCCTTCCTGATGAGTGTGCGGTTGTTGTTGGGGGAAAGTCAGCGATGCGCCGCCGGCGATGGCTATATCACAGCGACCGTTGCGAATGGCTTCAACGGCTTCGGCGACGGCAACCAGAGACGTTGAACATGCGGTGTGAATACTGAGCGCCGGGCCGACGAGGTTAAGCTTGTGGGCCAGTCGCGCGGCGGCGTAATCTTTTTCATTGGCGACCATGGCCTGTAGCGGACCATAGTCCTCGAGCTTGTCTTGGTTCTTGAGGACATTGTTCAGATAGTAGGTGTTGTTGCCCACCCCACAATAAACGCCAATTCGTCCGGCAAACTGTTCCGGGTCATACCCTGCGTTCTCTAGTGCGTGCCAGCCAAGCTCAAGCAGCAAACGTTGTTGCGGATCGATGAACTCCGCCTCAATTGGGCTGATGCCAAACAGGCGGTCGTCAAAGCCCAGTGGGTCGTTCAAAACGCCGCGAGCATTAACAACGTCATCTTCACAGCTCGGGGGAGCGAAAAAGGTGATGCTTTCTTTTGCATCCACCAGATTCTGCCAGAACGTATCGAGAGTCTCGGCTCCGGGAACGCGAACGGCCATGCCAATAATCGCGACATCCCGAGGCGAACTGGTTTCAGGTTTAGCACCAGATTGATCCGCTTGAGCGGGGGCCCGAACAGCGTGCCGGGAAAGAGCGTAATCCAGAAACTGCCCGACGGTGCGATATTGGAACAGGGAATAGACCGGTACAGCCAAGCTCAGCGCCCCGTACAGTGTTGCGGCAATTCGGTTGGCTGCCAGCGAATCCATGCCCTGATCCTGCAGGTTGTCATCGGTGTTCAGGTCCGGCTTGTTCAGTTCGGCCTGGATGATCGATAGCAGGCTGTCGGCGCTGATTCCGCTTTGGGCCGTATGAACGGCGGCTGGATTGGCAAGTGCCTCAACCATTGATTTGCGATCGATCTTGCCAGAGGGAGTCTTCTTTAGCTCGGTAAGCCAATGATATTGAGAGGGAATCATGTAATCCGGAACCGCTTTACCCAGCGCCTGCCTGATCAATGCCTCCGTATTGCCTGAACCATCGCCGCCCGTTAGGAAGGCCACCAGCTTTTTCTGGCCCTGGACGTCCTGAACGGCTACGGCTGCCTCTTCGACCAAACCAGTATCAAGCAGTCTGGCTTCCACTTCACTGAGCTCGACACGATAGCCATTGATCTTCACCTGGTTGTCGATCCGGCCCCGATATAGCAGTTCACCGTCGTCGTTAAGGCTAACCAGGTCCCCTGTCTTGTACGCTCTTTGCGGATTACTGAAGCCGGGCCCGTTCAGCGTGACAAAACGTTGTTCCGTCTGCTCGGGACTGTTGATATACCCATGGGCCAGGACTGGCCCTGCAATGTAAAGCTCACCGACCTGTCCCGTATTAACTTGTTGCAGTTGCTCATCAAGGATGAACAGTTCCGCATGGTCAATGGCTTTGCCAATGGGAGGCAGGGAAGGCCAGTCATCAGCGGGCCAATGCAACTGTTGTTCACTCACCACATGGGATTCGCATGGACCGTACTGATTATAGAGGGAGGCGTTCTCCATGGCGTTGAACGCGGTGCGTAACTCCCGGCTGACCACCAGTTGCTCGCCCGCTGTGATGACTTCTTTGAGCGACGCCGGATACCGATTCAGTCGGTTTGCCCACATGATCAGTTGAAGCAGGGCAATGTAGGGGAGAAAAATGCGTTCTATCCGGTGTTGTTCAATGAACTCCAGCAAGCGGTGAAAGTCTTGTTTGGTCTCGCTGTCGATCAGGTACAACGTTCCGCCCTGAGTCAGGGTTGAAAAGATTTCCTGAAACGAAACATCAAAACTTAATGAGGAGAATTGGAGAGTCCGATAGCGTGTCTCGGTGTCGTAATGGCTATTCTGCCAGTGAATCAGGTTATCGAGGGTGCCGTGATTCATTAACACCCCTTTGGGGACACCGGTGGAGCCTGAGGTGTAAATTACATAGGCATTGCTTTCCGGGGGGATCTGGCAACGTTCCTGAGAGGTCCCTGAGGGTTCCTCAAAGTCGATCTGGCGGAGGTCGAGGTGACGTCCCACCGGTGACCGAAACTCGTCATTGTCAGTAATGGTCAGGGGTACGTTCGCGTGGCTGACCATGTAGCTGAGCCGCTCCTCAGGATAGAGCGGGTCCAGTGGTAAATAAGCGCAGCCGTAACGGAGCGTTGCAATCATGGCTGTAATTGCCAACATCCGGTTCTGGGCGTGAATCGCAACAGGAGCGCCACGTTCGATTCCGAGCTCCGCAAGATAGGCTTGTAGGATCCCTGCGTCCCGGTCGAGTTCCTGATAGGTCATGGTCTTTTCGGACGACCATAGAGCTATAATCGCCGGATAGGTAAGAACGGCAGCTTGGAATTCGTCGAGAAAGCTTGGCTGACCGGGGGAATGCGTTCTGACGTTCATCTCTTTGCCATCCTTGATAGAGATTCATACAGAGGAATCGGCTGGGACACTCACTGGGCCCCTTCAGCTCACGGGTAACCTAGTGCTAACCACGTGTTACAACATGTAAATTAGCATAGAGGGTAAGGTTGTGCTAGGAAGTTGTACTGCCATTGGTAAGGGGGGCTGTCAGGCTTTAAGCTTAGTATTTGAGGGGATAAAAACTACTGGTAATAAGCCCAATCTGTGTTTGAAGAACCAAACAGGGAAGGGGGGGTAATACTTCGTCTATCCGGGCGGTAAGGCCCCGGTTGGTTCTATCCAATCTTATTTCCAAAAGGTCTATATAACGCCCAATGAGGACCGAAGTGGCTTTTACGACAGATTCCTTGATACTGAAGGCAACGCCGACGGGCGACAGGTCCGGATAGAGTGAGCGCAAAAGCGCTTCTTCTTGAGGATGTATAACCTGGTTAGCCAGGTCCTCAGTAACCTGGCTAAGGTCTTCTATCAAGTCGAGGCCGAGCCCGCCCAGTTCGCTCTGGAAGCCGATCACCGCTGCACCGTGGGAGTGGTCGTGTGTTATAGAGCCGACCACTGAAGCCGGCCAGATCGGGTTCCCGAGAAGGCCGCGTGGTATGCAAGCCGGCGTAATGCCGGCGCGATGCAGAGCTTCGCGGGCCAGATGCCGGCCTGAGTAGAATTCCATTTGCCGGCTGGAGACGGCATGCCGCACCAGCTGCCGCTCTTCTTCGTAGCATGAGTCGGATTCAGTGAGTTCGCCCGCGGCAACGAATACTGGTGCCTGGGTAAAATTCCGCAGGCACTGTTCAATGGCTTCAATTTGCAGGTCGTTGTGGGGCATGGGTCTGTATCACCGGATGCAAATCCTGCTGGAACGCGAGCATAGTTTGAGTTCCCTTGAGCGTCCCCTACACTGAAAGGCAATGGATTGTAAAGGATACTGAGACTTGAAAACTCTACGGCGATGGATGGGCGGAATCAAGCGAAGACTGGGCCGTTTGCTGGAGGTTAAAGCCGGTGTCATGCTTGCTCAGCCGGTTTTGCCTGCTGAGACATATGTCGCGCCCGACAGCGCATCCGGTGTGCTGGAACTTCGTCATACGGTTCATTATCGAAGTGATTTAGCGTGCTCAGAGCCGGAGTTTGTGCGGAGAACCTGTCTTGGAAATCGTCTCTATGAGCTTTCCTCGGGAGAAACGTGGCTTTCTTACGGCTGGGTGGCAGAAGCCGGTACACACATTGGTGTTTTGCATAACCTTCAACTGACCGTGCCTGACCAGGCATTCTACATCTGGGATTGTGCCACCGCCCCTGCCTCCCGAGGGCAGGGGCATTTCCGGTCCTTGCTAGAAAGAGTTGTGGGTGACCATTATCCATCTTCGACTATGGCTCTTGTCGCCGTGGACACTGGCAATACGGCGTCCAGAAAAGCTTTGGCGAATGCCGGCTTCAAGCCGGTTTTTACCTATGTCAGCGTCCGGGTTCTTGGTTATGTTCCTTTCAGCTTTGCGATCAGAGAGGGAAAAATAACCGCGGCGCAGCCTCAATTCGATGAACTGGGGCGTGGCGAGACTGCCTATAGGCGTTCCGTTCAGTCCTGATTGGCTTCTGATATGCGACGTGAGGGTAGGAGCGCTTGCAGCTTTTTTACCCATGGCATATTGTTAATTTAATACTGAGAGCTCAACAAACAGCAGGGCTAATCTGATATCTGGATAGAATCAGATTGTTATGGATCGTTGATTAAGGACGTCACGATGAGCTTATTTGATCTTTCCGGTCCGGAAAGCATTGAAACTATTCCTTTCCCTGTCGAGAAGGACGGACTGGCGCCGTATATTCTTCAACGTAAACCAGTGCTATTGAATGGGGTGAGGGAAGCCCTGCCATTCACTCGCAACTGGAATTACGAATTCTTCAAAAACGCATTGAAATCCATTCGTATTCAGCGCCAATCTGAAGACGGTATATACCATTATCTGGGCTTTGAGCGTATTCCCATTTCAGAGTTCAACCAGGTAATGGAGGATACTCATGATGGTTATGCACTTGAACCGCTCAGGGGACGCGGCGTCTCCGAGGATTTGCCGCCAGACGTTTCGGTAGATTTACCAGCTTTTGTACCTGAATCCGGATTCCGGGTGTCCAACTTGTATGTAGGGCCGGGGGGGAATAAATCGTTACTACACTACGATGAGACACACAGCCTGTTGATGATGCTGGAGGGCAGGAAGCAGTTCATTTTGTTTTCGCCGGATCAAAGTGACTATATGTACCCCTATAGCCCATTTAGCTTGCGAGCACTCCTAGAAAACCGCGTCGTTGACAGCAGGATCGACTGCAAGAACCCAGATTTTTCAATTCACCCCAAGCTCAAGATGGCGAACGGCCTGTCAGGTTGGCTTGAAGAAGGGCAGGCGTTGTTTATACCTGCGGGAACCTGGCATTTTATTGAAGCTGAGGGCCGGAACGTTTCAGTCAACTACTTCTGGCTTCAGAACCGTTTCAAAGACTGGATGCAGCAGCCTTTGCTGAACTTCTGGCTCAAACGACGGGCAATCGATGTATTAGATCAGCTTCGAAAAGTGAAACACAAGCTATCCACTGTATAGAGAGAGTTGGTCACTAACCAGCCCTCGATCTGGATGGCGGCAGCAGAGGTTGTCGGACTTCAGTTCCAATTTGATAGTTAATGCAGGATAGAAACAGGAACGTTTAAAATTGTGGAACTAAGAGTCGTCAGGACACAGGAGGAGTTTAGCCGAATACGATCACAGTGGGATGGGTTGGTTCAGAAAATTGACCCGGTTCCTTTACCGATGACTTATGGGTGGCTTCGGTCCTGGTGGGATGCCTTTGCAGATGATTCGGAAATGGAATTCAGATGCTTGTATCAAGCCGACACACTTGTCGGGATTGCCCCCTTTTTAAGAACCCGGGAACGTTACAGGGGAATTACGGTGACGATTCTCAAGCTTGCCGCTAACGGACACAGCCCCTACTCCTCCGTCATCGTTGCCCCCTCCGTTATAGGGCATGAGCGCGCCCAGGCGTTCGCCGTTCTTACCCGGGTTGGATCCAGGGAGATCGGATTGTTCTTTAAAATACCTCGGGTGGGCGATCTTAAGAACTTCCTTCTGGATCGCAACAGATGTGTGCGCGAACAGGTTGGGGAAAAGCCTGGTTTATCAACGCCGGTCATACACATCGACGGTACGTGGGAGGCCTTTTACAAGGCCAGGTCGAAAAACCTCAGAAAAAGCCTCAAGCACAAACTCAACCGTTTTTCGAAGAACGCTGATCTTTCGGTAAGTGTTGAGACAATCTCACGCCCTGACCAACCAGTTGTTGCAGAACTGGTAGAAATTTCTTCTAACAGTTGGAAGTCCAAAGTTGGGAATGACCTGGGGGCCAACAAGAAAAGCCGTCGTTTTCTTCTGAACCTGATTGAGGCTTTTGGCGAATCAGGTTCGTTGAGTACGTGGATTGTTCGCTATAAAAAGCAGCCAGTTGCTTTCGAACTACACGTCACTTGTGATGGGATTGTTTATCCAATTCGCGCAGATTATGACGAGGCGTTCAAGGCCTATTCCCCCGGCTCCGTTCTCGAATATATGGCACTTAAACACCTTTTTGAAAGCTGTTCAGCACGACAGTACTACACCTGTGCGGATGATTATTGGTACCTGAGTAACTGGACATCCGATTACCAGGAAATCTGCACTGTTGAAGTCTTTGGAAGCTGTCGGAAACTGCGCTTTTTGTACTGGATGGAATATCGACTGATACCGGTGCTCAAGCGCTTTCTCAGAAAAAACAGACCAGGGTTTCATCATGTTCAATTGATTGAAGGGAAATCAAATCAATGAGGACACTGATTATCGTCAGCCCGGACAAGTCAGATATATTTTTCGCAAATCAGCTTACCCGGGCACTCAATGTGGTGGGCATCGTTGTAGAAAATCAAATGCCTTCCAGGGATAGCTCCTCTTTGCTCAGAAGGTCGGCGAAATATCTGTCGACTCCCGGCTTATTCCTCCGAAAACTGTTGGAAGTCCTCGATCGACAATTTGTTGAGCGCTTCCAGGACTATAACAACCCTGAAAACGCTCTTGATTTTGGAGAGGAAGGCCGCGCTTTGAGGGTCGGGAAGGGTGTTGAAGTAACGTATACCCGAGGGGTTAATGCGATTAACAGTCCTGAGTACCGTTCCTGGATCCAGAACTTGAAACCGGATGTTATCGCAGTTTGTGGTGCTTCTATCCTCAGAGCCGAACTCCTGGCTATTCCCACACACGGAGTCCTGAACCTGCATGGGGGGCTGTCACAATTCTACCGGGGGTTATTTACGACAGACTGGGCCATTCATGATGGGGTACCGGAGTGCGTTGGAGCGACCGTTCATTTTGTTTCTGAAGGCGTAGACGACGGTGATATCGTGTATCAAGGCAGGCCGGATATCGCGGTTGAGGATAATCCGAACAGTCTCTATGAGAAAGTCGTCAGGCTGGGCGTGCAGATGATGATTCGCGCCATTACTGACATCGAGCAATCCAGGGATCAGCGAACAAAGCTGGACTCAAAAGGTCAATTGTATCTTCATGACATGTTTGATGTCGGTGCCAAGCGCGCAACCTGGCGACAAGTCAGAAAGGGGGTGATTTCTAACTATCTGTCTAACAAGAATGCGAGAGATCAGTTGGTAGAAGAGTCTCTCATCAACGATTTTAGTAAACTGTCGGATGATGGATCGGCCTAGAACTCCGCTTCACTTAGTGCTGTCAAGAAAGCGATTAAAGATCGCTCTTTGTTGTTCACAGTCAGAGTCGTTGCTTCCGTCACAGTTCCCCGCAAGCACCCATAGTGCGCCTCGACTGTCACCAACTATTTTGTTTAGTGCTCCTGCAATCTTTGCTTCGATCTTCGAGTCCGTGAGCACACCGCCAACATCGTACCAGGACCACAGAATCACCTTAGCATCGTCATTCAGGTGTTGAATGATGGTTTCATTGACTCTGTTTGGAGTCGTTGTATAGCTGTTCCCCAGATCTCGTTTCGTTGCCGATACCAATTGCCATTTTTTCTGGTTGAAGAGTTTGTTGCCAAAAAAAATCAGTTCCTTGTTCTGGGTTTGGCGTCGGTAGCCAGTGATGTGCAATTGTACTTGCTTCAAATCACTGGAAACGTATACACCACTGAGCTCGATATCGGAATTTTGGTAGTCTGGCTGCCAGATGTTTGCATGTTGTAAAGGCCCTCTCCAATCCGAGTCGGCTTTCACCAGTTTAGGGTTCCAGGATTCGGATACGCGGTTGGATTTGCCTTCGACTACCAGAGGTAAAATGGGTGGCCACAGAATCAACAGTGAGGAAATCACCGGCCAGACGGCGGAGGTGTATCTGGCGTGTGGCCGTTCAATTCTCGTCTTTGTCCTTTCTTCACCGTTACGACTATGATGCTCAAGCTTCGAAGAAACAAAGAAAAGCGGGATCAGTGTGAAGATAAGGAATACGACCCAACCGAAAGCTTCATGGTTTTCGATGAGGGAGGTTTCCATATTGGTGTAGTGACCCGCTGCAATAACACCAAAGACGCGCAGCCAGTTTGCCACCATGGAAAGCAGGCCGGCAACGATCACCAGCAGCAGAGTCAGAAGGTGTGAGCGGAAATACAGTTGCCCGTAAAAGGTGGCGAGAAAAAGCCCGACCATGAGGTACCGCACGCCACTGCAGCCGCCGGCGACATAAAAGGTTCCCACGTCGAGGACAATGAAGAATTCCTTTATCGTGGCTTGTATATTCAGGAAGTAAAGAAGAATGTCGTTAACATAAACCGTAATATGTTGCAGCAAAGGAGAAAAATCATCCCAAATGGGTGCGGCATAGAGCAGCAGCATGATTGGGCCGCCGGCAACCCTCGGGAAAGCTCGCCCAAATATGGACCAACCCCACAGAACAATGAGTACGGGAACAAGTATAAGGCGAACAAATCTTACGTCAGCCGCTTGAGCAAACATTAATACAGCGCTGGCCGCCGCCAAAAGAACCAGCGCAAGAGGAGAACCATCGATGGCCAGAGTGGCCAGCTTCTGTCTTCTGGTGTACAGCAAAAACAGAATGCCTGCCAACACCAGATAGCCATGACTATAGATAATAGAGTCGTGCCAAAGGAGCACAAAACTTTGCCATTCAGTCCAAAACCCGAAGACCAGCAAGGGAGCAGAGAGAAATCCGGAATATTGGCTGATTAACTTGGAGGCGAAGCCCATAACGTCCTTTTACTAAGTTCCTGTGGTGGCTAAAGCAGTTTAGTACTTCAAAAACTAGCCTTGGCCACCGAATCTTTCCAGAACTCTTTTCGCTTCGGGATTTTTGCCGACGGCGCGATAGGCTTCTGCAAGATGTAACGCTATTTCTTCCGAATCAGGCCGAAGTTCATGGGCCTTCTCGAGAATGGCAATGCTTTCCTGATGGTTGCCCGATTTAAGCATTATCCAACCATAGGTATCGGCTATAGGTGCGTTATCGGGGTTGAGTTCGTAGGCCTTCCGGGCGAGGGTTATGGCTCGCTCATCTCCCGTTTTGTGATATAGCCAAGCCAGGTTGTTCAGTGCAACTGGGTTGTCGGGTATCAGTTCGAGCAACTTTTCATAGTTTAATTTTGCGCTTTCCTGTTGGCCTTTGGACTGCTGCAGAATCGCCAAATCGAGACGTAATGGGGGGCTGTCCGGATAGGTGTCGCTCACAGATTCAAGAAAGGAGAGAGCTTCGTCTCTCCGGCCAGATCGTTGTAAGTTTTTTGAGTAGCGATTGGCAATGTCGGCGTTGGGCTGTTTATCGAGGGCAAGCTTGTAGAGCTCGGCCGCCTGGCTAAAATTACCCTTTTCCTCGAAATGTAGCCCTTCTACGGTGTACGGTCCGCCGGAGTCAGGGTGATTTTTCTTCGCCTCCTGAAGCAGTTCCCGAGCCTGTTGCGGCTCACCATCAGCGAAAGCTGCAGCAGCAGACTGAAGTACAATCCCCTCATGTTCGGGGAACAGAGCGCGCCCTCGTCTTAGGACAACTTCAGACTGAGCTTTTTTACCACTCTGTCTTAGTCGATTTGCAGCGGCATAATATATGTCAGCGACAAGGGGTTCGACTTGGGCGGGAGTATTCTCATCGGTCCGTTCCAGCAACGCGGCAGTGAACTCATCAGCTTCCTGGTTGTTGCCCTCAATTAGCGCCGCTTCAAGTAATAAAAGCTTGGGCCCATTGGCCTCGGGTTGCTCATCGAGAATCTTGCTCATATGAGCGCGAATCTCCGCAGGCTCTGAGATCTCGACAAGGCGTTGCAGGGCTTGGCGGCTGTCGGGGGCATGATTAACGGCATTACGGAAGTGTGTTTTGGCCTGTTCGACGTTTTGTTGGCTTAAGGCGAGGCTACCCAGGGCCATTTCCGGGGCAGGCTGCTCGGGTGCTTTGCTCCGTGCCTTTTCGAAGTAGCTTCTTGCTTCGTCGGGTTTTCCGGTTCTGACAGCAAGATTACCGCGTGCGATTAAGGCTGCCGGACTGTCCGGTCTTGATTGGATCCAGGCGTCAGCCGTTGCCAGGCCTTTATCGGTATCTCCAGAGGCTATGTGCGCTTCGATGGTGACGATTTGTGCCCGGTCATGAAGGCCTGAATCTTCGGGGATTCGGGCGGCTTCGTTAAGAGCTTTTTCAAACTGACCGCGTTGGATAAGAAAGCCAGCGTAGCGCAGGCGGAGCTTATGGTTGTCCGGCGCAAGAGACAAAGCGGTTTCTATCAGGGGTTCCCCAGTTTCCAGGTCCCCTGTAGACAGTGAAGCAATGCCCAGAAGAGCCAAAGTTTCCGGATCAGTATCCTTATCTGAGAGTTGCTCCAGAATAGCCCGTGCTTCCACGGGATCTCTCAATTGAATACGTGCGGCGGCCAGGAGTTTGCTGGCAGCTTGGGAGTCGCCCATTTCGGCGATGGGCCGAAGCAGGCGCTCGGCCTCTTCCACTTTACCCTGGCGGAAGCGAATCATGCCCAACATCAGGGTACTTTGTTCATGGTTGGGTGCGTGCGTCAGCGCTTCTTCGAGATAGTTTGCGGCAGAGGCAAGGTCTCCCTGCTCAAAGGCATCACGGGCGGCGGTTATGTTGCTTTTTATAGTACCAGGGCCTGATTTTGCCAGGATTTCTTCGTATACGAATGCTTCCGCGGACTTACCCTGAGCCCGCAGTACCTGGATCAAAGCCGATATGGTCTCGTACTTCCGGAAGGTCATAATGTCATACTGTCCAATATCTTCCAGAGCCCGCACGTACGCATCCTCCGCCTGCTGCCATTGCTCGCTATCATGAGCAAGCTGTGCTTTCCAGAGCCAGAGTTCAGCGTTCCCGCTGTCTACCTGTTCTGCATCGTCGATGTAGCCTTGTACGGCCTCATTGTTGCCTGCAGCATGGGCAACACGGGACAGGCCAACGAGGGGTAGGGCGTCGCTGCTGCGGATTGAGTGGGCGTGCTCGTAGGCCTGCCGTGCTTCGTCCAGGCGGTTTACAGCGAGTAAAATCCGACCTTTCAAAAGGCTGGCCTCCATCTCCAGCACCCGATCCTCCGACGATACCTCAGTCAGGTTAGTCAGAGCCTCGTCAAAACTGCCTTGCATCAGGTTAGCCTCAGCGCGGATCAACCGGACCCGGTTTTGCGCTTCGCTGTCCAGCGCCTGTTCGGAAATGCCCTGCATGAGCTGATTGAGTTGGCGTTCAGCGTTAATGGCATCGCCCGCTTTCAGCAGATTGTTGATGATGACCAAATAGGGATCAGGGTTGTTCGGCTGGAGTTCAATAGCACTCCGGGCTTCGAGCGTGCTGGCTTTCAGCTCGCCCTGGCGCTGAAAAAAACGGGACTGATCCAGGTGACTCAAATACTGAATCTCTTCCTGGCTCATGTCGTTATTGTTGCCGCAACCGACGAGCCCAATGATTACGGCTACCGAGAGAAGGGTGGCGCGTACTGCTATAACTGCTTTCATGCCCTGTTCCTTTTCCTTAGGTTCTTGCTCTGGTGTCCCTGCTTGTGCATCAGGCTCTCGAGGCCGGTTGAGGAGCCTCTATGCGATATTTGTCCGTGAGGTTGTACAGTGTTGGACGGGTAATACCCAGCAATCTGGACGCCTGCGCCATATTAAAGTTACAGCTCTGAAGTGCCTGGACGATTGCCTGGCGTTCGGCCGTCTCCCTGACTTGTCTAAGATTGAGCTGATTGTCGTCTGTTTCTGAATCCTGTTTCAGCTCAAGGTCCAGAGCGGTTACCCGTTTTCCCTCCGCCATGATTGTCGCGCGTTTCACCTTGTTGATCATCTCCCGAACGTTGCCCGGCCAGGAGTACGAACCTATGGCGGATATGGCGTCTTCGGAATAGGAGAGATTGGGGCGATCCATCTGCCTGCCCAGACTCTTCAAGAGAGACTGGGCGATGACCAGGGCATCGCCGTCCCGCTCTTTCAGTGCGGGTACATCCAGTGTTATTTCACTGATCCGGTAGTAGAGATCTTCACGAAAATCGCCTTGCTCGATGAGCTGGCGGACATTCCGATGTGTGGCGCAGACAACTCGTACATCAACAGGAATGGGCTTCAGGGACCCCACTCGGTCGATGACGCGTTCTTGTAGAAATCTGAGGAGCTTGGCCTGGAGTGACATCGGCATGTCGCCAATCTCATCCAGAAACAGCGTGCCTCCATTAGCGTTTTCGATCTTGCCTTTCTTGCTCTGAGTGGCCCCGGTAAAAGACCCCTTTTCGAACCCGAACAGTTCGCTTTCCAGGAGGTTCTCGGGGATGGCTGCACAGTTGATCGCCGCAAACGGCTTTGAACTCCTGTGGCCGAGGTCATGAAGCGCGCGGGCCAGCAATTCCTTGCCAGTACCGGTTTCACCAGTAATCAGCGTAGTTACGTCCGTCGGGGCGACTTTCTCAAGTGTCCTGCAGATGGCGAGCATCTGGGGGCTGGAGGCAACGATCCCCTTAATATTGGTACCGTTGCGATGTTGGGTCAGCTCACGGTTTTCCTTTTCCAACTCCGCAATCCGAAAAGCACGATTGACAACAAAGGTCAGGATGTCGGCATCCAGGGGCTTCTGATAGAAATCGCAGGCTCCCATACCGATTGCCTTGACGGCATTATCTTTGTCTTCACGCCCTGTCACCACAATGACTTTGCTTTGCGGGGACAGTCGGAGAATATCTTCCAGCAGACTGAACCCCTCGGAAGCGCCACCGGGATCCGGAGGCAAACCAAGATCCAATGTAATGACATCAGGTTCCATGCGCCTGAGTGCCGTCATTGCGGACTCCCGGTCCGCGGCCAGGGCTACCTCAAGGTCATCGCTGAAACACCAGCGCATTTGGCTCTGAAGGCCAGGATCATCTTCTACAATTAACAGTCGTTTGCTCACAACAGCTCCAAATCCCTTTTTGTATGGTGACTGTATTGGTGTAATTTTGAGCAATTCATCCTTGTATTGATTTTTAACCGAATGTTGACACTTTGCAACGTCTGTTTGTGGTAATTTTTAAAAATGGCAATTATTTGACGCTTTGGCTAGGGCTAGTCTGTTCGATTCTTGGGCGGTTTGGCTCTTTTTCTGGTTCGGGCTGTTCGTGCACCGCCAGGGGGAAGCGAATGGAAAAGCAGGATCCAACGCCTGGCTCGCTCGTGACATCAATGGTGCCTCCCACCCTGTGAATATACTCCCTGGCCTGGTAGGCACCGATCCCCATACCGGTAAGTCCTTTTGTGCTTTCAAACGGTTTGAAAAGCTGGGATCGAATAAAGTCCTCCGTCATGCCCGCTCCAGTGTCCTGGATAAAAAGTACGACGTTGTCCTTGGCGACTTTCAGGGTCAGGGTGATTTCACCTTCTGGTGGTGTCGCGTCCTGAGCGTTCTTGATCAGGTGGCCAAGCACACTGCGCAGTAGTTCGCGATCGGCTCTGATGGGTGCAGGTGAAGGACGCCTGGTAACGCGAGGGGGTGGGGCGTGATGGCTGTAATGTTCGGCGAGTTGACGGACTACATCACGGAGATCCATAACTTCAGTAGACTCGATATCCTCGGTTGGTTTACGGATATGATCTACCAGATTGGCCATTTTGCGAACGGCATGATCCGTGGTGTTGATCATGTCGTCAATAAAGGCGGGGTTATCCCGGTGTCGTGGTGCATTCTTGACCAGCAGAGCCTGTTGGGCGATTAGAGTCTTCAGATCGTGCACCATGAAGGCCGAAGCTTTGCTGACCGCTTCGAACTGCATGGCTCTGGAAAGCCGGTTCTGGGCATCGGCCTGGGCAAGCAGGTTGCAGGACTGGCGGGCGACGACTTTTATCAGGTCAAAGTTCTCCCAATTCAGCTCGACGGGAGCAAAGGGGTTGCCAATCAGCGCAATGCCATACAAATCGTTTCCGAGATAAAGAGGTATGATAAGCCAGCTGTCGGGGATATGGCTGATCGCGTCCGGAATTTCCAGAAGGTTGTAGCGCGTGGGATCCTCGCGATACTCATGAAGATCAACAATCCATTCCCGATCTTTGAAGAAACGACAGAGTTCTCCGTCACGATCAATGCTGGTAAAGCGGGGTGTAGTCAGGTTGACGGATGTCTGGAGTACGTAAGCGTTTTGTTCATCACGAAGCCAGATCGCTCCGGCATTGCTTTCCACAAGCCCTGCGAGGATGCGAATGACTCTCTCCGGCAAAGGCGGCTCATCGCTCAGATTGGCCAGCTCCCTGGTCATTTTGAGCCACTCTTCGCGGTAGTCGTACTTGTAATCGAAGAAATTCTGGCTGATAAACACCATGACCCTTGATCGTACCCGACGGGATGCCAGCAGAGTGGCCAGGAAGGCGAGGGCAATGGTAAAAAACAGTACCTGAAGTGCTTCTCCCCAAGCGCCCCCGAGTGCCCTGACGTAGTAGCCTCCAATTGCCAGAAACAGGAGGTAGGCGCCGGCGAACATAAAGGTACCGGCGTGGAACACCGCGGACCGCGACAGCTGGAATTCCACCGGTTGTTTTCTGGTATTAATGGTGTTGATGGCGAGCAGAGGTACCAGGGCCGCGTTAACCAATCCACGGGCGTTCCAGAACGAATCGGAAATCTGCCCGAACAACAGGGCGTCGGCATACATGAAAAAATCGAATCCGAACATCGTGGCCACTGCGATGCAGATGTACTTCATACTGGAGCGGCCGAAGGAAACCGAGTTACGCCAGATTTGCTCTATCAGTGAGAGTCCCATCAGGGACAGAACAATCTGACCAACAACTTTGGTTTTTCCGTTAAGGAGATCCAGGCCGAAGGAGTATTCCAGCGCTCCGAACACAAGGAGGAGGATAAGCAGCCCCACAGTCGCAAAGGCAAGCATCCGACGAAGTCGTCCGACAATGGCTGTTGCCCGAAAGGAGCTCCGTAGCAGGGCAAACAGAAGGGTTATCCAGGTTGCGTCGCGCAACAGCTCCAGCAAGTAGCGAATAAAGAAGGACGGTTGTCCCCATAAGACTTGCGTTACGAGCGCGCCAGCCCAAATGGCAGACACAACGGAGGCCAGCAGCAACACCCGGTCAATGTCCCTGCGCAGGTAATGGGAGGCAATCAGCAACCCGAGTAGCCCGAAAGAAATGGCTGCAGCCGAGTGGCTGATAAGGCTCAGATTATTCAACATGCCGCGCGTCCTGCGTTGTTATACCGGCTTCTTGTTCTCCCTATAGAATCGGAAGATCTCCTTCAGCGGTCGTTGGGGCCTGAATCCAAATTCCCTGGCAAAAGCTCTGCCGTCAATGACGACAGGATACTTGAAAAAGTGCATCAAATACGACGGAAAACTTCTCAGATTCAGTGTTTTCAGTATCAGTTTTGGCAACATGGGTGGTACTGAAGGAATCGGTAATCGACTGCAGCCGCAGAGTTTTAATGCATGCTGGTACGCTACCCAGTCCTCTGGTGCGACATTGAAAACACCCCGTTTAGGGTTGTTATAGGTGAGAACAATCGCATCCGCCATGTCGTCGATGTGTATGAACTGCATCATCGGGGAAAAACCAGCCAAAACCGGCGCCCGTTCGCTGGCGAGTAGGGTGCTTATGGAGTTCCTGACGCCCGGGCCAACGATGTTGCAGGGTCTCAGAATGGTGATGTTCAGTTCAGGGTAGCGCCACAGATAAATATTGGCGAGGTTCTCCAGTTCCACGGAATCCACCAGATCCGCACTCAGCCCCACGCTTTTCAGTGGAGCCTCCTCGTCAATCAGCGCAGGGTTATAGGCTACAGCGCCGTATACGTGGAAGGTGGAAAGCACCACCACTCGCTTGATGCCATACTTGTGACTGAGGTCCAGCAGTTTCTGGGTTCCCAATACGTTGGCGTTGTAGCGACGCATCCGCGTGAGCTGGCTGGACATGATGCGCCCAAGGTGAATAACGCCATCAAATCTGTAGCGTCGGAACAGGTCCTCGAAAACCCGTTTGTTGAAGTCGATACAGTAACTGGGGATATCGTCACCCAGGTAGACCTGTTCCCGGAAATCCACGGCCACCAGATCACAGTGGTCCCGGAGCCTGTCAATCACCTGTTGGGCCAGTGCCCCTGCGACACCGGTAACGAGTATGCGGGGTCTGTGTTGCTCGCTCATCAGAACAGCCTTTTCCTTTCGCTCAGTCCCTTGTCAATCAGCTTGCTGATCTCGGCTTTGACCTGTTCTACACGGTCAGTCACCTTCTCTTCGGGGATTTCCAGGTCGTCAAAATACATCGGGTCGCCAATATTCAGGTGAACCTTCGCGGGTAACACCACGGGCAGGGCAACCGGTGCGTAGGGAATGCCCAGGGCATTGGCCAATGGCTTGATATTGGCGATGGCCGGTATTGTTTCTTCGCAGCCAACAACGCCTACTGGCACAATAGGCGCTTTGTATTTCATGGCCAGATGCATGAACCCGTTACCGAACCGTTTCAGCTGATAGCGATCCTGATACAACTTGCCCGAACCACGTACGCCTTCTGGAAACACGATAATCGCCTCGCCGTTGGCCAGCATTTTGGCGCAATTGACCGGGTCGCCCAGAACTGCTCCCACTTCATTCAGCAGGTTGCCCAGGTAGGGCACGGTCGGGAAAAAGCGCTCGATCATTGCCCGTGGAATCCTGGGGTTGTCCTTCCTGGATGCCAGGGCGTAACCGATAAGTATGCCATCAATAGGTAACTGACCACTGTGGTTGGCAATAATCAGCACTGGTCCCTCTGCCGGGATCTTGTCTATGCCGCTGGCCTGAACCCGGAAGTATTTCTCGTAGATCAGCTTGGTGAGCGAAAAACCATATTTGATGGCTTCATTGTTGTAGCCCCAGGGATCATACCCGAGACTGCCTATGGGCTTGCGGACACGGTCGATCTGTTCACTCAGTTCCGCAGGAACCAGTTTGGATTTCAGAAATGATGCCAGGCTCATTGTGGATTGTGGCTCCCTGTAGATTATACCCGTCCAATCATTACCCCGAGGGTATGGCTTTGCCCTTCATTCAATACCCGATAGTCACTGAGAGCATTGGCGGTTTCGACACACAGCATGGATTTCCAGCCAGTGTCGGGGAAATCAGACAGTGCCTGTGCTTTTTCAGGGCCGGGATTCCACACCACCGTGGAATCGCTGCCAATGGCTACCAGTGAACGGCGTCCGCCCGGTGTGGTGACCACCAGAGGGGCGCCGGATTCATAGATTCTGTCGGTTTCCCCGTGAAACGTGACATCCCCTTTTTGCAGTCGGAAACTCCATTCATCCAGAGTGTCCACATAATCGGTTCCGTCCAGTCCTTCAATACGGGTATGCTCAATGTCAGACGTTGGCAGATACGTATGAAGTGCCTGTGTAAAGGCCAGTGGCGAGCCACTGAGGTTGGTTGTGGTCAGCGCAATCTGACAGCCTTTCACCGAAAAAGTGAAAGTCGCCAGCAATAATGCGTGACCCGCCCATGCATCAGAAAAATCCTCGTTGGCCGCCAGTGACAGGCTGATCTCAACCTCGTGGGCGGATTCCCGAACATCCTCCAGTTTCCACAGTGCGGTCCGGGCAATACCATGGGAATCCTCGGTCTTTATGCGCTTGCGGACTTCCGGCGGATTCTTTTCCGGCACGCCGAACCAGGGCCAGCAGATCGGAATGCCTCCCCGTATCGCTCGGCCCGTTTCAAAGCGCGCTGTATCACTGAGCCAGAGCCAGTCCGGTTTGTCGTGTGTGGCAAAGTGGGCGAGGTGAGCGCCCTGGAGGAACAGTTGTGCGCGAAACAACGGGTGATGAACTTCAATGGCTTCCAGTTGCCCGACGGTAATCCAGCGGGTAAACGACCAGTGCCCGGGTAGTGTTGTCACTCGATGCCTCATGTTGCGGTATGGCGATACCCGGTCAGTCAGCCGGGGATTAGGTGTATTTGCGTACCAACAGAGTAAATTAAAAATGACGTTGCCGCGAGAATCCGGCATAAAATACCGGGCTTGCAGAGGAGCCACGCCATGGACCATACGGTCATTACCCCGATCAGGGAAACCCTGAATTCCGATAGCCGTCGTCAGTTTGATGCCGTAGCCGGCGAGACCGACATCGCATCAGAGGTGGCGACCACCGAAAGTGGCCTTGAAGGCATCACCGACGAATGGCTGGATGAACTGGCTGACGGGCTGACTGAGTCCGGATGGGCAAGCCTGAACGTACTGGACCGTCTGGGGGCGGATCTGCTGGTCGCCCTGCGTGACGAGGTACGGATACTGGATGTGACCGATGCTATGAAGAAAGCCGGCGTCGGTCGTGGCGCGGACCTGACTCGAGACCGCTCGGTGAGGCGCGACAGGATTGCCTGGCTGCAGGGTATCACTCCGCCCCAGCGGGAACTTTTCCGGTGCCTGGAGAGGATCCGGGAGGGCCTGAACCGCCGGCTGTTTCTGGGACTCAAGCGCTATGAGGCTCACTATGCGACCTACCAGTCCGGAGATTTCTATCGGAAGCATGTAGACAGCTTTGTGGGGCGTTCCTCCCGGATGGTCAGCCTGGTGCTGTATTTTAACGAGGATTGGCGGCCAGCGGACGGTGGGGAGCTTCAGGTATTCAACCGTGACAGCCCGGATGAGGTTTGTGGCCTGGTTCTTCCGGAGCTGGGGAGGATGGTGTTGTTCCTGAGTGAAGAAATTCCCCATGAAGTGTTGCCGGCTAACCGCGCCCGCTACAGCCTGGCGTGCTGGTTTCGTCAGGATGAAGTGCCGCTGCCGCTTTAAGTCGTTGTAGTCAGCCAACCCTTTTGCTACTATGCGCGCCGCTTTCAGGGAAATGTCCTGAAACGCCGTTATGGTGGCTCCATTGGTGCCTCCGCAACATGAAACCGTGAACCCGGTCAGGCCCGGAAGGGAGCAGCCGCAGCGGTGGAATTGTGTGCCGGAGTGTCGCTGGTGGAGTCACCCCCAGATTTTCCCTTTCTTGCTGTCTTATCCCGCTGAAATCGACGTTTTTTCCAGTCCGAACTGATGGCCCCGCGGCTTCTTATCAGTTGATGTCCATGCTAAGGTTAAGGCCATTTTCACAGCAGTTGGCAAAACATGAGCTACCAGGTACTTGCCCGTAAATGGCGCCCCCGTACATTTGAGGACATGGTTGGTCAGGAGCACGTGCTTCAGGCATTGATTCACGCCCTGGAAAATCAGCGTCTTCATCATGCTTACCTCTTCACCGGTACCCGTGGCGTGGGTAAAACCACCATCGGTCGCCTGCTGGCCCGGTGCCTGAATTGTGAGACCGGTGTCACGCCGACGCCTTGTGGTGAATGCTCCAGTTGCCAGGAAATCCAGGAAGGCCGGTTTGTCGACCTGATCGAGATTGATGCGGCGTCCCGTACCGGGGTGGACGACATGCGGGAGCTGACGGACAACGTTCAGTACGCGCCCACTCGCGGCCGCTTCAAGGTGTACCTGATCGATGAGGTGCACATGCTGACCAATCAGTCCTTTAACGCCTTCCTGAAGACGCTGGAGGAGCCGCCCGAGCACGTAAAATTCCTGCTGGCCACCACCGATCCCCAGAAGTTGCCGGTAACGGTGTTATCCCGCTGCCTCCAGTTCAACCTGAAACGCATGACGCCGGAACACATCGCCGGCCATCTGAAATACGTCCTGACAGAAGAACAGGTTCCGTTCGAAGAGCCGGCACTGTGGTTACTGGCTCGAGCTGCGGATGGCAGCATGCGGGATGCCCTGAGCCTGACCGATCAGGCCATTGCCTTCGGTAATCAGAAGTTGGCAGGCAGTGATGTCAGCAACATGCTGGGCACCATCGATCAGCGGGATATCGAGAAACTGGTGAGTGCCCTGGTGGATAACAACGGGCCGTCGCTGCTTTCAGAGATCCAACGAATTTCAGATTTTGCGCCAGATTACAGTGTGATCCTGGCGGACCTGTTGTCGCTGTTTCATCGCGTCACCATGGAGCAGGTAGTGCCCGGCAGTGTGGATAACGCACTTGGTGATGCTGCCCAGGTACAGACGCTTGCGCGACAACTGAGTGCGGAAGATGCCCAACTGTTCTATCAGGCGGCTTTGATCGGGCGTAAGGACCTGGCGGTCACCCCGGATGCTCGCATGGGATTTGAAATGACCCTGCTGCGAATGCTGGCCTTCCGGCCTGGTACCGATCGTCGGGAGCCGCCGACCGTCAGTTCCGGTGGTCAGTCCGGTTCTGCGGAAGCCCGTGATGAGCCTGACCCTGCGCCCGCATCCGCAGGCCAGCAAACGGAACCGGTACCGTCAGCTCCGTCAGCGGTAGATGAGCCATCGCAGCCGGCCATGGAACCCGAAGCCGCGCGTGAATCGGAACCCGCTCCCGACCCTGCAATGGCGTCGGATTCCGAGCCTGAGTTCGATCCGGGCCCGGTGCCGGACTATCTGGCCGAGGCTGATCCGGTTCGGGAATCGGAGCCGCTGCAGGCTTCTCCGGATCCTGTCGATCCGCCGGTCAGCGATGAGCCGCCAACACCAGAACCTGCTGTTTCTGAACCTGCGCCAGAGACCGAACTGTCCGGCGAGTTCGTCTGGGAGAGAGACTTTCGCAGTCTTGGCATCGTTGGTATGCCCGGAAACCTGGCCAGCCACACCGCTTTCACCCGTGACGGAGATAATATCCTGTTAACGATGGAGGAGGGGCATGCCCGCCTTTTAAACGCCCGGCATGAGGAAAAGATTCTCGCCGCCTTGAGAAACCGCTTGGGCGACACCATCAACCTGCGTATAGAGCAGGGGGAGACTGGCGGCAAGACTCCGGCGGCCTGGGAAGAGCGACAGCGTCTGGCGCGTCAACAGGCTGCGGAATCTGCCATCCGGAATGATCCGCTGGTGAAGTCCATTGTTGAACGATTCGAGGGCAGGGTAGTCGAAGACAGTATCCGGCCTGTGTTAAAGGAGATGAACAGATGATGAATGGCATGGGCGACATGATGAAGAAAGCCCAGAAAATGCAGGAAGAAATGCAGAAGGCCCAGGAAGAGATTGCCAAGGCAGAAGTCACCGGTGAATCTGGTGCCGGACTGGTCAAGGTGATCATGAACGGGCGCCACGATGTTCGCAAGGTAGAGATTGATCCATCGCTGATGAGCGAGGAGAAGGACATTCTCGAAGATTTGCTTGCCGCCGCTGTAAACGATGCCGTGCGTCGGGTGGAAGCGAACCAGAAGGATAAGATGTCCGGATTGATGTCCGGAATGGGCATGCCTCCTGGATTCAAGATGCCATTTTAATCCAAAGGCTTAGAGCTCGTTATTAATGATATGTATGAGGATTGCTCATGGCGTTTAGCCCGCTGGTAGATGAGCTGGTGGAGTCGCTCCGGTGTCTTCCTGGGGTTGGGCAGAAGACGGCACAGCGTATGGCGTTTCACCTGCTGGAGCGGGGGCGTTCCGGCGGTGTTCGGCTGTCAGAGGCCTTGAATACCGCCATGTCCGATGTTCGTCGCTGTGAAAGCTGTCAGAACTTTGCAGATACCCCGGTTTGTGGCATCTGCGAAAACCCCTCCCGCCAGACCGGAACGTTGTGCGTGGTTGAAAGCCCATCCGATCTGCTGGCCATTGAACAGGCTGGCGATTATCGTGGCAGCTACTTCGTGTTGATGGGCCATCTCTCCCCTATTGATGGTGTGGGCCCAGAAGAGATCGGCATAGAGCGGCTGTTGCAGCGCATTGAGGTTGAAGGCGTCAAGGAACTGATTCTTGCAACCAATCCCACCGTTGAGGGTGAAGCTACTGCCCATTACATTGCCGACCGCCTGGACGGTAAGAACGTGCTCATTACCCGACTGGCCCACGGTATTCCTGTGGGCGGAGAGCTCGGGTATGTCGACGGATTCACCCTGACTCACGCATTCCGCGGGCGTAAGCCCCTGGCTGACTAAAGACTGATCGAGCATTTTCTATGGCTTTAACCCTTCCTGCCGTGCCGGCTCCGGCGGCTCCAGCCACCGTTCACTGGATACGTGAGCCTGAGGCTCTGGACCAGTGGCTGACGAAAGGCGATGGACAGCCGCTGGCCCTGGATACCGAATTTGAGCGAGTCAGTACCTTTTTCCCGATTCCCGGACTGGTTCAGCTCGGGCTTGGCAGTGATTACTGCCTCGTCGATCCCGGCGTGGCTGAGCAGTCTGGCGAGTTCCGGCGGATCCTGGCGGATGCGGAGGTACCGAAGCTGTTGTACGCCATGAGTGAGGACCTCGAATTGTTCCGACACTGGCTGCAACTTACTCCTGTCGGCGTGGTGGACTTACAGATCGGCGCCGCGTTGGCCGGTGCCGGGTTTTCAGTTGGTTATGCTCGTCTGGTGGAAACCCTGTTCGGTGAAACCCTGGATAAATCGGCGACGCGCTCGGATTGGGTATCACGTCCCCTGAGCGAAGCGCAGGAACGCTACGCCCTGGACGATATACGTTTTCTTGCGCCGATGTATCAGTGGGTGATGGACAACCTTCGGGAGCGGAATCTGGAACATGCCCTGTTCGAGGAGTCTGACCGCTTTGCCGCCGAGCTCTCCGCTCAGGATGATCCGGAGCACCATTATCTGAAATTGCGTGGTGGCTGGACGTTAAGTCCGCAACAGCAGGCGGTCCTGCAGAAACTGGTCAGTTGGCGTGAGGAAGAGTCTCGTCGACGTGATCGGCCCCGTGGCCGGGTGGTGGCAGATCCGTTACTGATTGCCATCGCGGAACGACTACCGGGTTCTTTCAGGGAGCTATCGAACATCCAGGGGCTGCCTCAGCCAGTGACCCGGCGCTATGGTGATAGGATACTGCAACTGGTGAGTGAAGGCCGCGAGGCTGATGCATCCGATATGCCGTTAATTGCCGCGCCGTTAACGCGGCAGCAACAGGCCTTTTACAAGCAGGTCAAGCGCGTGATTGTGACAGCGGCGGAAAATGCGGATGTGCCCGTGGAACTACTTGCACCCCGAAAAAGACTGGAGGCCGTGGTTCATCAGCGTGACCTGTCGGCTGGCCTTTTTACCAATGGCTGGCGCAGTCAGATACTTGAACCGGTTCGTGAACAGCTTGAGGAATTATTGACGTCATGACGAATAAACAGTTTGTTTCGGTGTTTCGCAGTAGCAAAAAGGCGGACACCTACATATACGTGCGAAGGGGGCAGGTATGGGACGACCTCCCGGAGAGTCTGCGCGGCATTTTTGGTGCTCCGGTCCACGCCATGGACCTGGTGCTGACGCCCGATCGCAAACTGGCCCGTACCGATGGCAGACAAGTGCTCGATGCCATTGAGGACAAGGACTTTTATCTGCAGATGCCTGAGGAAAAAGAAGGCTACGTCGTCGATTTCCGCAAGAAGCCGGAGCAGCGGCAGTCATGATTGCAGAGATTCCCTTCTGGCAGCGTAAGCACCTGGATGAGATGACGCCTGCTGAATGGGAATCCCTGTGTGACGGCTGTGGCAAATGCTGTCTGGCCAAGCTGGAAGATGAAGACACCGGAGAGGTGTACTACACCGATCTGGTTTGTCGCTACATGGATACGGACAGCTGCCGATGCACTGTCTACCCTCAGCGACTAGAAAAAGTTCCGGCCTGCACGGTGCTGACCCCCGACACGCTGGCAGATTATCACTGGCTGCCATACACCTGCGCTTACCGTACCCTTGCGGAAAATCGCCCGCTGGCGGACTGGCACCCGCTAAGATCGGGCGACCCGCAGACGGTACATGAAGCCGGGGTCTCCGTTCGCCATCGGGTGATATCCGAAGCTGGCGTGCCGGAAGAAGATTGGGAAGAACACATAATTCACTGGATCCTGTAATGATCGATAACGACGCGCAACTCGCATACGGCATTTTCTGGGCTCTCTACGCCGTTTCCTTCGTGGTTTTCTTTTACATGATATCCCGCTTGTTCCGGGTTCTGCCGGTTTATGGGCTTCGGACATTGCTACAGGCGGCCTTGGTCGTGCTGTTGCTAACGCCGGTTGAGTCCGCCGATGTCAGCGGTTGGTGGGTGCCTGCCTGGCTGTATGGTGGTTATGAACTGATCCTTGGTGATGCGGATGCATCGGGCAGAGCGATCGTGAATCTGGGTATCGCCTCGCTGGTGATGCTGCTGGTGTGGCTGCTGGACCTGGTTCGGTATCGGTTGGTAAAACGCTAAATCAATAGAACAATAATAAAACGGAGTCACGATGCGCTGGATACCAAGCGTCCTTTTCATAGTTATCCTTGGCCTCCCAGTATGGGCAGGTGCGCAGACAACAGGCGATCTGGAGCTTCCCGAGGGGGCAGATGTCCGAATCATTGTGGATATTTCCGGATCCATGAAAAACAACGATCCCGACAACCTCCGACAGCCTGCTGTGCGGTTGCTTGCCAGGATGCTGCCCCCAAATGCCTACGCCGGTCTCTGGACCTTCGGCCAATACGTCAACATGCTGGTTCCCCGGGATCGCGTGAATGACAGCTGGCGGCAACAGATGATCAACCGGTCGGCAGAGATCAATTCCGTTGCCCTGCGTACCAATCTTGGAAAAGCCATTGAGGTTGCCAGCGACGAATACTATACCGACGGCAATCTGGCCAACACGGATTTCATTCTCCTGACTGATGGCAAGGTTGATATATCTGATGATGATCAAGTGAATCAGACAGAACGTGCGCGCATCCTCGGACCGCTACTGGACGATTTGGTTGCCAAAGGGGCGACGTTCCACTCGGTAGCCTTGTCTGGAGAGGCGGATGTCGAGTTCCTCCAGGCCCTGGCAAGGAATACCGGGGGCAGTTACAGCGTGGCGCCATCTGCAGATGCCCTTAACAGGGCGTTTCTGAAAGCCCTGAACGCGGCCGTGCCCCAGGAACAGGTACCGATTGAGGGCAACCGCTTCAGTGTGGACAGCGCCGTGCGCGAGTTTACCGCACTGATTTTCTGGGGAGAGGATGAAACCAGTGACACCCGTGAACTCAGGTTGACGGATCCGGATGGCAATGTGGCCAGCGTAGATCGTCCGGCCGATAGCATGCGTTGGGCCCGGGAAGCTGGATACGATCTGATCACCGTCACCGATCCTGGACCAGGGGAGTGGCGACTGAACGGTGAACTGGGCGAAGGCAGCCGGGTCACTGTGGTCAGTGACCTGCGAATGGTCGTGAGCCCGCTGTTACCAGTCTTCTCCGAAGAGGAGCCTTTACAGCTTGAGGTGGCTTTTTTCGAGGACCAGGCAAAACTGACCGATCAGAAATTTCTTGATGTCTTGGACGTTCGAGTCACGATTACGTCGAAGGACGGACGTAGTGGAACCAAGGTGCTGTCCGGGGAACGTCCGCCTGAAAACGGGATATACCGGGATACAGTTGAGCGACTGCCGTCCCCCGGGGAATATATAATTGATGTGGTTGCCGACGGGAAGACGTTCTCCCGTAAGTTTTCCGGGGTCAGCCGTTTTGACGTACTGGAAGGGCAGCTTCCCGCACCATCAGCGGAGCCGATGCTCCCAGAGGCCGTGCCCCCCGTTCAGGAGAGCGCCCCTGACTCTGATACAGACAGTGTGCCTGAAGCCGATCAACCAGAACCTTCGAAAGACAACTCCAGCGCCGGCCCAATTGATATCGACGCCGTCGAAGAACCCGGGGCCGTCCCCGTAAAGCAAGCGGAGGCGGACACCGCGCTACCGCTTTGGGGAATTATTGGGGGCGGAATTGTTCTGATCGGGCTTATCGCCGGTGGCGTATTTGCCGTTGTTCGTCGTAAAAAGAAGGAGGGTGCGGAATCTCCGGACAGCCCGGACAATGACGAAGTGCCGGTCAATGAAGAGGCAGAGGACAGCACCGAAGAATTTGGCCTGGAGGATTTTGATCTGTCCGAGTTTGATGATCTTCCAGACACGGACAAAGACGATGAAGAACCTAAACCCTGAGGCCGGGGTGGTGTCGGCAACCCTTATCACCAACCGGACAAGGCATTATACTCCGCGGCGGATTAACAGATAACCGAACAGGAACCAACAGAATGAAGTTTACCGGTACCGAGAAATACGTAGCTACTGATGACCTGCAGATGGCGGTAAATGCGGCTATCTCGCTGCAACGCCCGTTGCTGATTAAAGGCGAGCCCGGGACCGGCAAAACGCTGCTGGCGGAAGAAATGGCGTCTGCTCTGGGCATGAGGCTGATTCCCTGGCATATCAAGTCCACCACCAAGGCCCAGCAAGGTCTGTACGAGTACGACGCGGTGTCCCGCCTGCGTGATTCGCAATTGGGCGATGAAAAAGTGAAGGACATCAGCAATTACATCGTTAAGGGGAAGCTCTGGGAAGCGTTCGAGGCGGATGAGCAGGTGGTGCTGCTGATCGACGAGATTGACAAAGCTGACATTGAATTCCCGAACGATCTGCTGCTGGAGCTGGATCGCATGGAATTCTTTGTATACGAAACCCAGCAGTTCGTGAAGGCGAAGCAACGGCCCATCGTCGTGATTACCAGTAACAACGAGAAAGAACTGCCGGATGCCTTCCTGCGTCGGTGCTTCTTCCACTACATCAGCTTCCCGGATCACGACACCATGAAAGACATCGTAGATGTCCACTTCCCGGGGTTGCAGCAGGCCATCGTCCGGGATGCTCTGGAGGTGTTCTTTGATGTACGCAAGGTGCCGGGCCTGAAGAAAAAGCCCTCCACTTCCGAGTTGATCGACTGGTTGAAGCTGCTGATGGCGGATGAACTTTCTGCCAAAATGTTGCAGGAGAAGGACACAAGCTCTGCATTGCCGCCTCTGTATGGCGCTCTGGTGAAGAACGAGCAAGACGTTCACCTGCTGCAGAAGCTGGCCTTCATGGCTCGTCGTCGCAGCTGACATTCAGCAAGAGCTACACGTTATGTTGATTGATTTTTTTCTCGAAGTGCGGCGGGCGAAAGTGCCCGCCAGCCTGCGCGAGTTCCTGGACCTGCTGGAGGCCCTGCAAAACCGGCTGGCCTTTGCGGATATGGAAGAATTCTATTACCTGTCACGGTTGTGTCTGGTAAAGGATGAGCGCCACTTCGACAAGTTCGACCGTGCTTTTAAAGCCTACTTCGAGGGTATCGAAAACCTCGAGGACCTGATGGAGATGCTGATTCCCGATGAATGGCTTCGGGCCGAATTCGAGAAACATCTCAGCGAGGAAGACAAGGCCAAGATTGATTCCCTTGGTGGTCTGGAAGAACTGATCGAGACCTTCAAGAAACGCATGGAAGAGCAACAGGAACGCCATGCCGGCGGTAACAAATGGATTGGTACCGGCGGTACCTCACCGTTCGGTGCCGATGGCTATAACCCGGAAGGGTTCCGTATTGGCCAGAAGAACGGTCGTCACGGCCGGGCGGTAAAGGTCTGGGAAAAGCGCCAGTTCAAGGATCTGGACGACAGTGTCACGCTGGGAATCCGGAACATCAAAGTCGCCATGCGACGGCTTCGCAAGTTTGCCCGCCAGGGCGCGGCGGACCAGTTGGACATGGACGATACCATCCGCTCGACCGCACGTAATGCCGGCTATCTCGACCTGAAAATGGTTCCGGAGCGCCATAACGCGGTTAAGGTTCTGATTTTCTTTGATGTTGGTGGCTCCATGGACCCCCATGTTCGCGTCTGCGAAGAGTTATTCTCCGCCGCGCGTATGGAGTTCAAGCATATGGAGTACTTCTACTTCCATAACTTCGTTTATGAGAGCGTGTGGAAGAACAATATCCGCCGCATGAACGAAACCACCAGTACCTGGGATATCCTCAACAAGTACACGCCGGACTACAAAGTGATTTTCGTGGGGGATGCCACCATGGCCCCCTATGAAATCTCTCATCCCGGTGGGTCGATTGAGCACTGGAACGAAGAAGCCGGCGCCACTTGGTTCCAGCGCATTACTGACCACTTCCGCAAAGTGGTGTGGCTCAACCCGTTGCCCGAGAGCTATTGGGGAACCGGTGGTTCTCTCGGCATGACCAGGCAGTTGGTTAACGATCATATGTATCCGTTAACCATTGATGGCCTGGAGTCGGCCATGAAGCAGTTGAGCAAATAAAAAAAGCCGATGCGGTTGAGGGCATCGGCAAAGCTCGGCATTCCAAACGGGGTTGCAGTCACAGCTTCCCCGCAGTTTCCCTGGAGCAATTCCTGGGCCAATTGAACTATTTCCCTGTATTTCAGGGCAATAGCCTGCCTTTGACGTTTTTCATCGTTTGTTTTCGCCCATCTGTCGTGAACGTCTGTCAAATAAGTCGACACTGCGAGTTTTTCAATTGGTGATCTGGATACCGTTATTGAAGGTAACCGGGTGTTACGCTCCTTGTCATCGTGTAACGGCGCATGACAAGAGGCAGGAAGCGTATGTTCACCGCAGGGCAGGTAACAGGCTCCGTTCCAAATAGAGGGCGACTCAAACTCACCGGCATCTTTCTGGTCGTTGTTGGCTATACCGTGATTTTTTCCACCCATGCGACGGCGGATGAACTCGATGCAGAGATCAGCCGGTTGAAGGCAGACGTCGCCAGCCTGGCAGCTGATGTTTTCGCGCTTGAAGAAAGTATTCTCCATCCGGCAGACAGCCAGGTGACAGTATTCCTGACACTTGCCCGCAAAGACTCGCTGACGCTGGATTCCGTCGAGTTGTATGTTGATGACACCCCGGTCGCCTCCCATCTGTACACCGACAGAGAGTTCGGAGCGCTGCAGCAAGGCGGTGTCCAGCAGGTGTATACCGGAAATCTACCCCACGGTGACCATGTCCTGAAAACGGTGTTGACGGCCCGGGCCAGAGACGATCGCTACGTCAGGCGTGAATCAACTCATCGTTTTCGCAAGCGGCCAGGGGAATTCCGTATCCAGATGTCCCTGGATGCCAGGGCGCCGGATTACGAACCAGAGGTTTCTTTCAGGGAGTGGAAGTAAGGGACATGGTTGTCAGCTTTGTAGACCGTTGTTGGCGAGGATCTGGCCGAAGGGGCGGCGTTTCCGTTTTGCTTGCAATAACGGTGCTATCGTCCGCTGCAGCCAGCGCCCGTGAGGAAGAGGATCTGGCAGCTGGCCTGGCCAGGTTCGCTTTGGCCTCGGGATCACCGGAACAGTCCCTGGTTCATTCCAGAAATCTGGATGGATATCCGGGGACGTGGCTTAAGGCGCAGGCGTTGATGGCGCTGGGGCAGACGGACAGCGCGAACAGACACCTGCAGCGTCAGATTGAGAGCGAACACCAACGCGGGGCCGCCGCATTGATCCTGGCACGGAACGCATTGGACGAAGACGAAGCCGCGGTGGCTCCGGAGTTTTTCCAGATCGCCGCTCGCGCCGGCTACGGAGAGGTCAGACAACAGGCGCTTTACGAGTTGGCTGAACTCGAGCGCCTGGCAGGCCACCGGGACAGGGCGGGGCGGATTCTGTCGGGGATGGAAGCCGGTTACTGGACTGCCCTTGGCTATATGAATCTGGCGGCGGACTACAGCAAACGGGATCTCAATCCGGCCCGGGCGCTGGTTGCCCTTCGTGTTGCCCTGGCGATGTCCGAGCAGGACGCCGTCAGCGATCGTAATCGCAATCTGCGAAGCCAATTACTGATGCGTGCGGGCTATTTGTCCTATCGAAATGAAGAGTACGAGAAGGCCATCGGTTTTCTCGAACAGGTTCCCCTTGATAGTTACCACACCCCGCGCGCGCTCTACTTTCACGGTTTGGCGTTGACTGCCCGCAATAATCACCGAGCGGCAATGCAGTCCTGGCACCGCGCCAGGAAATACCCTCTGGCCTATCCCGGCGTTCAGGATGCCTGGCTGGGCATGGGGCGGGGCTATGATCTGTCCGGTTACCTCGGGCAGGCAGGAGAAGCGTATCTCGCCGCCAGCGCATCCTATGAAAGTGAGCGCGTGACGTTGCTTAATCTGGCTTCGCAGATTCGACAGGATGGTGCGTGGCAAACACTGGTACAGGATACGCGGGATTCGGAATTGCAGTGGTTTCTGGCGGATAGCCGCACTCTCACACAACCGCGCCTGGCTTATCTGTTGGGATTTATGGAAGACCCTTCCGCCCAGGATTTGATTGGCAAAGTATCGGATCTGGCGAGTGCAGAGGCTTCGTTGGAAGAAAAGGCGAACAAGCTCGAGGTCTTCAGGGGCTCACTCAAAGACAGGCTTGCAACGCCGACCAACTCGGTAAGTGGTCGTAAGGGGTCGTTTCTGGCAAGGCTGGAAATTCTGCGTGACCGGCTAAAGGGATTGAGAGACAAGGCGGACCGACCGGCTCGGTTGGAGACCCTCAACCGTTCTGTCATGACGTTACAGGACATTGAGGTGTCTCTCGAGCAGTTGGGGGGGAGACTGGCAAACCGGGATGCCAGACTGGAAGAGCGTCTGCGGAAAACAGAGGCCGTCCTGAGCAGGATTCAGGAGCTCCGGTCACAAACGGCCTCGATCCGGTGGCGCGCGGAAGACAGGCTTGATGCAATGGCACTGGCGTTCGTGAGCAGGCACGATGAGCAGCTGGTGCATGCGTTGGACAAAACCGAACAGCAGATCGCCCATCTGTATGAATACCTCGCCCTGGAAACGCTGGAAAGGGGAGGCCAGTGATGAGGCCGTTGGTGTTTGGTCTGCTGCTAGCGATTTGCGCTGCTCCCCTGGCATACAGCCAGGAATCTTTCCGCGTTGAGCTGGGTAGTGACGGTGAAACCATCGCCGATATGCGCCCGGTATTCATGAAATTTGAATCCCGTCCCATGCCTGCCATATCACCGGCGGAGGTGGTCAGGCGCTATCAGCGGTTGTTTGACACGTCGGATGAGCCTCAGGTGCGGGTTGATGCGCTGAATCGCCTTGCCAATATTCAGCAGTTGTCCGGACATACCGCCCAGCTTGAAGATACGCAAGAAATTAGGCGATATCGGGAAGCCCTTGGCAGCTACGAGTCGATTATCCAGAGTGGCTCCTTCCATGGAAAACTGGATGAACTGCTGTACCAGATGGCCAAGGCCCACGCCTATGTAGGCCAAGGTGATCAGTCCATTCAGCGGTTAAGCCAGCTCACCGGGCTATATCCAGAATCATCCCTGGTTCCCGAGGCACGTTTCCGAATAGCCGAAGCAGCATTCTCAGGTGGAAATTATACTGACGCAGAACTGGAATACGGTCGCCTGATGTCCGGGGACGGCGGAGATCGTCTCAAGCTCAAGGCCCGCTATATGCAGGGCTGGAGCCAGTACAAGCAGGGAAAGAACGCTTGGGATCGCGCCGCGGCCAGCTTTATCAGTGTGCTTGATCGGGAGTTACCGAATGCCGCGAGTATCAAGCGGGTTTCCGCCAGTGATGTTGAACTGATTGATGACACCTTGCGGGTGTTGGCATTGATGGCTGCTGACTCCGCAGGCACCGGCTCCCTGAATGACTGGTTGGGCGGTAACGAGGAGAGGCACTACGACTATCTGTTGTTTGATCGACTGGCGGATCACTACGCCAGCCTGGGCAGGTTTGATAATAGCGTTTCTGTGAGCCGGGCCTATGTTCAGGCCAGTCCGGACCATCCGGCCGCACCTGCATTTTTTGCCCAGGTTATAGACGTATGGACGCTGGCAGGGAGAAGCGACCGCGTTCGCGAAGCTCGGGCCGATTATGTCTTGGCGTACGGAAGTGATCATCGGTACGAAACCCTGTCTGATACCCATCAACTTCTGTGGCGGATCCTGAGCCGCCAGTTGGGCGACTATTTCTATGCGAAGGGGGAGCAAAGGTCCGGGGATTGGTTTGGCCAAGCGGCAGCTTATTATGAGGGACTCAGCCAGAGAACCGACGAGCCGGGCGAGATCCTGAGGCTGGCAGGTGACGCCAGGTCGCAGGCCGGACAATACCAGCGCGCCCTGGAGAGCTACCGGCAGGCAGCCTATCGATCGGTTGGGTATGGTGATGCAGCAAGTGCGGCATGGGCTGCGATAACCATTCACCGGAACAGTCTGGACGACCGCATATCGTTTGAAACCAGCTTGCAGGATTTATCGTTGGAGGCAGAAAGATTCGCCGACCGTTTCCCGGCCGATCCCCGGCTTTCCGGACTCAACGTTAATATTGCCAATCGCTGGCTCGAACATCAGGCCTATTCGGAGGCCCGTCGATTTGCCCGGCGCACCACTAGCCAAACTTCCGCAAGCGCTGATGAGCGCTACAGTGCCTGGCTGGTGCTTGGCGAGGTTCATACTGCAACCGGAGACCACGGGTTGGCTGAGCACGCTTGGCAGAACGCGGCAACTTTGATCCGCGAACACACCCTGAGGGATGTTGATGGAGCTGAAGCCAATGAGGTGCTTTTACAACTGGCCAAGTCCGTTTACCGCCAAGGGGAAGCCGCGCAGCAGGCAGGCACTACCGATGCGGCCGTGGCGCATTTCCAGCGGGTGGGTTCGGTTCTTCCGGGTTCGGAAATAGCCATCAAGGGTCTCTATGATGCCGCCAACAGTCTGCTGGTGGCGAAACGTTGGCAGGCGGCTATCCATGAATTGACCCGATTTCGCGCTGAATTTCCTGGTCATAGCCTGACGGTCGACATTAGCGACAAACTGGTCCTGGCCTACACCCGTTCCGATCAACCTGTTCGTGCCGCGTCGGAACTGATCGCGAACGCCTCAATGACTGAGCCACATTGGCCCCGACAATTGCGCGCTGCGGAACTGTTTCATCAGGGCGGCGCGGTTGATCGTCGTAATGGTATTTATCAGCAGTTCCTCGCCGAATCGAAGGAGGCCGTCAGCGCCGCTGAACACATCGAGGCCCAGACCATGCGCCAACGACTTGTGGCATCGGGAGTGTCCCCTGACCGTTATCGGGATCAGCTGGTGAACACCGAGCTCGCCAGTCAATGGCATTCGCCTGACACACTGAAATGGTCCGCCAGTGCGGCCATGGCTTTGGGTCGCATGAGTGTCAGGAATTTTGAGGCAATAGCACTTCAATATCCCCTGGCAGAGTCACTGGCACGCAAGCAGGCCGCGCTTGAGCAGGCAAGGCAGCGGTTTGCAGAGGCGATCCGGCTGGATCGGCAAACTGTTCAGTCCGAAGCGTTGTACCGTCGGGCTGAGCTCTATCGGATGCTGGCCGCGGACCTGATGGCGTCCGAGGTGCCGGACGAACTGAACGATCTTGAGGGTGCACAGTACCAAATGCTCCTCGAGGAAGAGGCGTATCCTTTCGAAGAGAAAGCCATCCGACTGCACGCGCGCAACCACGAGCTGCTGGCAGAAGGGGAGTATACCGAGTGGGTCGGGAAGAGCCTGGAGGTCCTTGCTGAGCTGTTTCCGGGGCGCTACGACCGGGATGTGCGTTGGATGACGTGGAATGAGGAGGCCAATGATGATGCCTGAGTACCGGGTGTTGGTAATGCTGATTGTGCTTGGCGCCCTGGTCGGCTGCGCTGGCCGACCGGCACCCGAGCAGAGCCGTGGGGAAACCCGGGTTCAATCTGTCACCAGGCAGGATGTGGTGCAGATCAACAACCAGGCGCTATCACTCAAGGAGCAGAGCAGGTTTCGAGAAGCCGCAACGTTACTGCGTTCCGGTATCGAATCAGCCCCGGAAACGCCCGAGTTGCATTACAACCTCGCCGTCATTTCCGAACTCTACCTGTTAGACCTCGAAGCCGCGCTGGTTCACTACCGCCGATATCGCGAGCTGTCCGGCAGCGAGGATAAGCGGGTGGCTGGATGGATAGCGGACCTGGAACGGAGGCTGTAGTAGATGCTCAATCGTATCTGTCTCGTTGCGCTGGCAGGGCTGACACTCATGGCCGGCGGACAAGCCGTAGCAGGAGACGGTGCCGCTAACCAGTCTGGCGGATCTGCGCCTATCGAACTGAGAGTGGAAGGCATTACCGCCCATTCGGCTGATGATGATCCCGGAGTGCTGTACATCCTGCCGTGGCAGCCGCCGACCTTGCCGCGTCGGCCCAGGGCAAGGCTGGACGACAGTGCCCCCGATTTGCTCGAACCCCAGGATCCGATGGCCCTTGAGCGCCATCGGATATTTCGTGAAACCCTGAATCCGTCACCGGATTCTTACCTGTTTGTGCAGTAACTGCAGGAGTCTGATTATGCTGGAAACCGTTATTCGCTTTTTTCAGGAAGGTGGTCCGTTTATGTATCCCATCGCCGTGGTGCTGGCGATAGGCCTGGCCATCACCCTGGAACGTTTTGTGTATCTGGGCGCCATGCGCCGTCGCAACCGGCTGGCGTTTGAAAGAGGGATACTTCCATTGCTGCAGAAACGGGACTATCAGCGGGCGATGAAAGCCGCCAACCGTTCCGACAGTGCCATCGCGTCGATTATGGGGGCCGGAATAGGGCGGCTGCTCAACAATAATCGGCGGGAAGAAATTGAATACGCCATGGAAGAGGGCCTGATGGAGGTGTTGCCGAGACTGGAAAAGCGTACCCAGTACCTGGCGACCCTGGCCAACATCGCCACCCTGATGGGCCTGCTTGGTACCATTATTGGCCTGATCTCCGCGTTTACCGCCGTTGCCGCCGCGGATCCGGCCCAGAAAGCGACACTGTTGTCCGAAAGTATCTCGGTGGCGATGAACACCACAGCTTTCGGCCTGATGTCGGCCATCCCCCTGCTCATGTTTCATGCGCTATTGCAGACCCGCACCAATGAGATTGTCGACAGTTTCGAGATGGCGGGTGTGAAGTTGCTTAACATCATTTCAGATCAGGGCGCCGCTGAGTCCGCCGCCTGAGTCAGGGGTCGAAGTATGAGACGCAGACATCGCCGGGTCGCCAGTAGCCCGGAGCTGGATATCACCGCCTTTCTCAACCTGATGATTGTGCTGGTGCCAGTCCTCTTGCTGGGCATGGTGTTCAGTCAGGTTCGCACCATCGAACTGCAATTTCCGGGTATGGAGCCTGGAAAGGCGCCGTCCGCAGAACAGTTGCGGCTGGTTGTGACCATTATCCCCGCGGGCATTGAGGTATCCGACAGTGAGCGTGGCGTTATTCGAACCCTACCGCTGAAGGAAGGTGAACAGGATTTTGCCGGGTTGCTGGAGATCCTTAAAGGGATCAAGGCCAAGGTGCCGGGCAAGACCGATGTAGTACTGGAGGTGGGACCGGATATTGACTACCAGACTCTGGTGACCGCGATGGATACCGTGCGTTCCTATCCGGCGGTCGTGGTGGCTAGTGAGGTCGAAGCGGAGCTGTTTCCGGATGTGGCCCTGGCGAATGCGGCGGAGGGCATATGAAAGCTTCCCGTCGTTCCCGCCGCATACAGCGGCATTACCGTCGGATGCATCGCGCCGGAGGGCTGAACCTGGTTTCGCTGATGGATATTTTTACCATTCTGGTATTTTTTCTGATGGTTAATTCCTCCGATGTGAAGGTAATGCAGAACACTGCAGACGTGCCGCTCCCGTTGTCTTCTGCGCGACAGGAGGCGGAGGAAACCCTTACCGTGCAAATCAGTGGAAAGTCCGTTCTGTTGCAGGGGCGGGAGGTGGCCCGACTTGACGGCATTGAATCGAAAGCTGGCACAGTGGCGGGCCTGGCCGATGAGCTGGCCTGGCGCCGTGAGCGCTTGAGTGCTGTGCCAGAGCAAGGCCTGGAAGTGACCATTATGGCCGGACGCGACATCAGTTACCGGCTACTGCGTAAGGTTATGCAGACCTGCATTGACCAACAGTACCGCCGAGTGAGGCTTGCGGTTGAATCCATCGGGGAGGTTCGAAATGGCTGAACCTTCCGGTTACCGCACGGGGTTACCGTGGTCGTCAGCAAAGGGCGAAAATGGTCGTTTCGGTCTGATTTTACTGGTCACGTTTGCACTGTTTCTCCCGCCGGCGATATGGATTCCCAGTCTGGTACTGCCTGTACCAGAGCGCGAAGAAAGTGAAGACGCGACGCCGAGGATAGCAAAACTGATCGAACAGCGGGATCCCCCGGTGCCGATCCAGCCCCCTGATCCGAAACCGGAGCCTCAATCTGAGCAGGCCACTGCAGCGGATGCTCCCGCCCCCAAAACGCAGGAGCGCGAACTTGAGCAAACGACGCCTGATTCTGGGCCCAAACCGGAAAGGCAAACCGTCGAGAAGGCCAGGGAGAAGGCGTCCCGTTCCGGGCTGTTGGCCATGAAAGACCAGTTGGCTGCACTGCGTTCATCCGAGCCGGAAGATGATCAGCGGTTGATCGCCAATGCCGCTGACGCCACCGCAGGGCGACCGCAGGCGATTGAGAATTCTGCTGAGACCCTGCAGGGCAGTGGCGGAGTAAACAAAGACTCTGGTCCGAAAAGGCAGGTGGATGTTGCAAGCCACCAGGTACGTAAGGTCAAGGTGGCCCGCGAGCCCGAGCCGGCGGCGGTTGCCAAATCAGCGCCGGGGCCGGCTGAAAGGGGGATGAGCAATATCCGGAAGGTGTTTAATGCCCAGAAAACCGCGCTTTATTCCCTGTACCGTCGCGAATTGAGGCAGGATCCCAACCTTGAGGGTAAAGTATTACTGGAACTGGTGATCGAGCCGGACGGCTCAGTCTCCCGTTGCGACGTGGTCAGTTCCGAGCTTGATAACCCGGAACTTGAGCGTCGCATAGCGATGCGGGTGCAGCTGTTCAACTTTGGGGCCGACAGTGTCGCGGCCCGCAAAGTGAAATTTCCGATCGATTTTCTGCCGGGGTGATCAGTGCTCGATGATGATGTTCGGCATGCGGGGCTTCTTAAGTGAAACCTTCTTGGTTGGCGCAATCACCTTTGCCTCGCCACTGACTACTTTTTCATCCTTCTGATTGCGAACGTCACAATCGAACACAACCCGGTTTTTGGGCTCTTTTTTCTGTACGGTCAGTGTGACAGTCAGGGTATCGTCCAGTTTAACGGGTCGTTTGAAGGACAGGCTTTGTTCCAGGTAGATCGTGCCCGGGCCGGGCATTACCGTGGCCAGTGCAGCGGAAATCAGCGAACCACTCCACATACCGTGGGCAATGCGCTCCTTGAACATGGAATCGGCAGCGAACTCTGAGTCCAGATGTACCGGGTTTACGTCACCGGATACCGCTGCGAACAGTACAAGCTCGTCCTCGGTCAGTGTGCGGCTGAAGGTGGCGGAGTCACCTTCCTTAAGTTCGTCGTAGGTGAGATTTTCAAGGGTATCCGGCGCTTCACTCATGGTTTGCTCCACAGATTTGTTGATTAATCGAGTCCAGAACACGTGTGCTCTGAAAACTACCTCATCGTTCACAAAACTGCTATTCTCTGACCCTCATTTTTCGGCTGATACTTTTGTCGGGTTGATTTTTTAATCTATCGACACTGGTAAATCATTATAAACACAAGCGCCAAACAGGAGATGGTGATGGATTTCGAGCAGTTCTATCAGGACAAATACCCCGCTGGTGTCCCCCGCGAGGTTGACCTGAACAAATACAAAAGCATGGTTGATGTATTTGAGCAGGCCGTTAAGAAATACGCGGATCGGCCCGCTTTCAGTGCTGTTGGCGCCACTCTGACCTACCGTGATCTCGACACCCAGAGCCGCAATTTTGCAGCCTGGCTGCAGAACAAGACCGATCTCAAGCCGGGCGACCGAATCGCCGTGCAGATGCCCAACGTCAGTCAGTACCCGGTTGTGGTGTTCGGTGCCATGCGTGCTGGCCTGATCGTGGTGAACACCAACCCGCTGTACACCACGCGGGAAATGGAACATCAGTTCAATGACTCCGGCGCCAAAGCGCTGGTGGTTCTGGCCAACATGGCTGAGAACGCCGAAAAGGTGCTGCCACAGACAGGTATTGAACACGTCATTGTGACCGAAATTGCTGACATGCATTCGCCGATCAAGCGGACTCTGATGAATGCAGTGGTCAAGCACGTCAAGAAGATGGTGCCGCCTTTCAATCTGCCTCAGGCCCACAACCTGCCTGCGGTGCTGAGTGCCGGTGCCCGGGAAAAGTTTACCCCGGTTGAGTGCAAGCAGGATGACATTGCCGTGTTGCAGTACACCGGCGGTACCACAGGTGTAGCCAAGGGGGCCATGCTGACCCACGGCAACCTGGTAGCTAACCTGTTGCAAACCCGCCCGATGATGGAAGATATAGTCGTGGAAGGTAAGGAAGTGGTTATCGCACCGCTGCCCCTGTACCACATCTATTCCTTTACCCTGAACTGCGGGATTATGCTGGAAGCCGGCGCACACAACGTACTGATTCCGAACCCCCGCGATATTCCGGGCTTCGTGAAGGAATTGAAAAACCACAAGTTCACTGCCTTTCTGGGTCTGAATACCCTGTTTGTTGCGCTTTGCAATAACGATGACTTCAAGGCTCTGGACTTCAGCGGACTGAAGCTGACCTCTTCCGGTGGCATGGCCCTGACCAGTGATACCGCCAAGCTGTGGCAGCGTGTCACCGGGTGTGAGATCAGTGAAGGCTATGGCATGACCGAGACATCCCCGGTTGTGACGTTCAACCCTCACAGCGCTATTCAGCTGGGCACGATTGGTCTTCCGATTCCCTCAACCATGATCAAGACCATCGACGACGAAGGAAACGAGACCTCGCTGGGCGAGCCTGGTGAACTTTGCGTCAAGGGCCCACAGGTTATGCGTGGTTACTGGCAACGTCCGGAAGATACCCAGAAGTCCTTCACTGAAGACGGCTACCTCAAAACCGGTGACGTTGCCCTGATCCAGGAAGACGGCTATATCCGTATCGTGGACCGTAAAAAGGACATGATTATTGTGTCTGGCTTCAACGTCTTCCCGAACGAGATTGAGGACGTAGTAAGCAGCCACCCGAAGGTAGTCGAGTGTGCTGCCGTCGGTGTACCTGATGCCAAGAGCGGCGAGGCCGTTAAGGTATACCTGGTCGCGACAGCCGAAGGTGTGTCCGAGAACGAACTGAAAGAGTTCTGTCGTGAGCGCCTTACCGCCTACAAGGTACCTAAGAACTTCGAGTTCCGGGATGAGCTGCCGAAGACAAACGTGGGCAAGATCCTGCGTCGCGAACTGCGTGACGAAGCGAACGCCTAGTAAAAATCGAGAGTAGAACCGTAAAGCCAGCGTTTGCTGGCTTTACGGATCAGAAAACCCCGCTTCGGCGGGGTTTTTCCGTTTAACAGGCAGACAGTTCCCGTTAGACTGACGCCAATTTCCTTTGATCTAAATCGAAACTGGTGAATCCTGTTCATGTCCCGGACCCCGTCGCAATCATCATCTGCCACCCTGGATAACGCTTCCACACCGGACAATAAGGCCGCCGTCAAAGCCATTATGGAGCAGTTGGGTGCGTGCAATCAGCAGGAAGCTGCCCGTATCCACAAATTACTGGCTCGGAAGAAAGGGAAGCCAGGGCAAAAAGACTTGGAAAAAATGGCGGGTTGGCTTGATCGCGGTCTGGCAAGAGTGCAACAACGCCAGGCCCTACAAAAGCCCGCAACGTTTCCGCCAGACTTGCCGGTGTCGGACCGGGTAGATGACATCCGTGACGCGATCGAAAAACATCAGGTCGTGATTATTGCCGGTGAAACTGGCTCCGGTAAAACCACCCAGATTCCCAAGATTTGCCTGAACAGCGGCCGGGGCATCCGAGGGCTGATCGGTCATACCCAGCCGCGGCGCATCGCGGCACGCAGTGTAGCCGGACGAATTGCTGAGGAACTGGGGGAACAGACCGGGCAACAAGTGGGCTATCAGGTTCGCTTTACCGATACCACCTCCGAGCAATCCCGCGTCAAGGTGATGACCGATGGCATACTGCTGGCGGAAGTCCAGCACGACCGATTCCTTGATCGCTACGACACCCTGATTATCGATGAGGCTCATGAGCGTAGCCTCAACATTGACTTCCTGTTGGGTTACCTGCGCCAGTTGCTGCCCAAGCGTCCCGACCTGAAGGTCATCATTACCTCGGCAACCATCGAGGTAGAGCGTTTCAGCCATTTCTTTGGTGATGCGCCCGTGATCGAGGTTAGTGGCCGAACCTATCCTGTAGATGTTCGTTATCGCCCCCTGGTCGGTGATGAGGATGATCGCGACCAAAGCTGGACCGATGGGGTGATCAGCGCCATCGAGGAAATCGAGCAGCACGAACGCCAGGAGAAAAAGCCACCGGGGGATGTCTTGGTGTTCCTGCCGGGTGAGCGGGAAATCCGCAACCTGAGCAAAGTGCTCCGCCATGTGGATCTCAGGCATACGGAGGTGCTGCCGCTGTATTCCCGTTTGAGTAACCAGGAGCAGAACCGCGTATTCCAGGGGCATCGGGGGCGGCGGATTGTGCTATCGACCAATGTGGCGGAAACGTCGTTGACGGTGCCGGGCATCCGTTACGTGATCGACACCGGTGTGGCGCGGATCAGTCGCTACAGTGTTCGTTCCAAAATCCAGCGTCTGCCGATTGAACCTGTCTCTCAGGCCAGCGCAAACCAGCGGGCAGGGCGCTGTGGCCGGGTGGCGCCGGGCATCTGCTTCCGGCTGTATGACGAGACGGATTTTATCAATCGTCCGGAATACACCGATCCCGAGATCCTTCGTACCAACCTGGCCTCCGTCATTCTCCAAATGGCAACGTCCGGACTCGGCGAAATCCGTCATTTCCCATTTCTGGAGGCGCCGGACCGTCGGTTGATCAATGACGGCTACAAACTGCTTGAAGAACTGGGCGCCGTTGATGAGAAACGGCGGGTGACCTCTCTGGGCCGGACCATGTCAAGGTTGCCGCTGGATCCGCGACTGGCACGAATGCTGGTAACCGCCGCCGAGCAGGGCAGTCTCGCGGAAACCCTGGTGATCATAGCAGGCCTGAGTATTCAGGATCCCCGGGAGCGACCCCAGGAAAAGCAACAGGCAGCAGACCAGGCTCATGCGCCGTTTAATGACAAGGAATCAGACTTTGCCAGCCTGCTGAACCTGTGGAATTTCTATGAGGAGCAGCGGCAGGAGTTGTCCCAGAATCAGCTCAAGAAAGTGTGCCAGAAGACTTTCTTGTCCTGGATGCGCATGCGGGAATGGCGGGACATCCACCGGCAGCTCACCCTGATTTGCCGCGAGCAGAAGCTGGCTTTCAACACTAAGCCTGCGTCTTATGAGTCGCTCCACAAAGCCATATTGGCAGGCCTTTTGGGGCAGGTGGCGGTCAAGGTGGAGAAACGCGAGTACCTCGCCACCCGTAACCGCAAAGTGACATTGTTCCCCGGTTCCAAGGTGTCAAAAAGTGCGCCCAAATGGATCGTGGCGGCAGAAATCGTCGAAACCAGCCGCGTATTCGCCCGCATGGTGGCGGCAATCCAGCCGGAATGGATCGAGCCCCTGGCCGGTCATGTGGTGAAGCACCATTATTTTGAGCCCCACTGGGAGCAAAAGCGCGCTCAGGTCATGGGCTGCGAAAAAGTCACTCTGTATGGTCTCGACGTGGTGCCGCGCCGGCGGATTCCGTACAGCAAGGTAGATCCCAAAGAATGTCGGGAGCTGTTTATCCGGCGCGCACTGGTGGAAGGTGATTATCGATCCCGCGCTCCATTCATTGAGCGCAATCGCGAGTTGCTCGACACCGTCGAGAATCTGGAAAAGAAAACCCGACGTCGTGACCTGTTGGTGGATGATGAAGCCCTGGTGGCGTTTTACGACCAGCGTTTGCCGAAGGACATTGTCAGTGGTCACCATTTCGAAAGCTGGTGGAAGAGCCTCAGCGCCGAAGGCCTGAAAAACATGGAGCTGACGGAGCAGGATATTCTGCAACGGCCAGTGGATGAGCAGGCGGACTCGTTGTACCCGGATTACCTGGAGTGGGAGGGCGTGCAGTACCCCCTGAGTTACGAATTTGAGCCCACCAGTGAACGGGACGGGGTGACTCTACAGGTACCCCTGATGGCTCTCAAACAGATTCCGTCGCGCCGACTGGAATGGCTCGTGCCGGGACTGTTGCGGGAAAAATGCATCGCGCTGGTCAAGGGGCTTCCCAAAGCTCTGCGCCGGAACTTTGTGCCGGTACCGGATTTCGTTGATGCCGCCCTTGAGAATATGCAGCCGTCCAATCAACCCCTGGCGATTCAGCTTGGCGAGCAGTTACGGCGCATGACTGGGGTCCGGATAGATCCGGAAGCCTGGCCGGAAGACGAACTGCCCCGACACCTGAGGATGAATGTCCGGGTACTGGGGGACGGCGGCAACGTAATGGCCGAAGGGCGGGAGACCTCGGTATTGCAGGACCAGCTAGAAGGCAAGGCCGAAGCGGCCCTTGCCTCCGCTGCCCAGGCACCTGACGATGCCCACCAGGAGCAGGAGTATGTCGACTGGGACTTCGGGGTGCTCCCTGAGTCGGTCCAGACTGAAAAAGGCGGCATGCAGGTGACGGTGTATCCGGCGCTGGAAGACCTCGGCAAAGCTGTAAAGCAGGCCCGCTACCTGGACCCACTGACAGCAGAGGATGCCACCCGTAAGGCGGTCGCGAGACTGATGCTCAACCGTTTCGGTAACACGCTGGATGACTTGGAACGGAAGCTGCCCCATTTCAAGGCGTCAGCCCTGATGTTCGCCCCTGTCGGGCAGGCCAGAGTATTGCTGGATGATCTGCTGGTGGCGACCGCCATGGAGCACTTTCTGTCAGGCGGCCTGCCCCGTGACCGGCAACAGTTCGAGGCCATGTTCGACGGCGGGCGGGGGGATTTCATCCCCGCCCTGGAACAGGCGGACGAACGGCTCCATCAGGCGATGCAGGGCTACCATGCGGTGGCCAAGCAACTGAAGGGAAAGATCAGCCTGGCACAGGCGAACAGTATGGCCGATCTGAAATTCCAGCTTCAGCATCTCGTATACCCGGGCTTTTTGGTGGCAACGCCGACCGAGTGGCTGGAACAGTTTGGTCGCTACTTCGAGGCGGCGGCCATCCGGTTCGAGAAAATGCCCCGGGAAATGGGGCGTGAGCGGGAATTTCTCCACACGATTGCGCCGCTCTGGGCGCGTTATGCGAGCAAGCAGGCGGAACAGCAGCGCCAGGGTGTGCGGGATCCGGAATTGGTGTTGTATCGGTGGATGCTGGAGGAGTTTCGGGTGTCCTTCTTTGCCCAGCAATTGGGTACGGTCATACCAGTGTCCGTAAAACGGCTGGACCGCCAGTGGGAAAAGACCCGTGTCTAAGGCCTCCTTGGGCGCGAGCAAATTGTCAGGACTGTGTTACTATTTGGTGCATAAGCGGAATGTTCTTTCATTTGTTTTCACTACCATGACGTGGGGTTAGCGTGATTAAAGCCGTCATCAGCGGAACCGGTCTGTATACACCGCCTGCAACTATCGACAACGACGAACTGGTGGAGGCGTTCAACGCCTTCGTTGAGATCCATAACGGCCAGCATGCCGACGAGATCGCCCGTGGCGAAATGGAAGCTCTGCAGCCTTCTTCCTCGAGCTTTATTGAAAAGGCCTCCGGAATTAAGCGCCGTCACGTGATCGATAAAAGCGGCATTCTCGATCCGGAGCGAATGGCACCGCATATTCCCGAACGAGGGAACGATGAGCCTTCCGTACAGTGTGATATGTCGGTTGCCGCCTGTAAGGAGGCCTTGGAGCAGGCTGGCAAAACCCCAGCGGATGTGGATGCGGTTATCGTTGCCTGTTCCAATATGCAGCGTCCTTATCCGGCCATTTCTGTTGAAGTTCAGGAGGCCCTGGGGGTTGAAGGGTTTGCCTATGACATGAACGTGGCCTGCAGTTCAGCCACGTTTGGCCTGCAGGCAGCGGTCAACTCCGTAGAAAACGGCAGCGCCCGATCTGTACTGGTGGTTAGCCCTGAAATTTGTTCCGGCCATCTGAATTTCCGCGACCGCGACAGCCATTTCATTTTCGGCGATGCCTGCACCGCTATCCTGGTAGAGCGTGAGGAAGATACGGCTTCGGGGCAGGGCTTTGAAATTCTTGGCACCAGCCTCAAGACCAAGTTTTCCAACAACATTCGCAACAATTTCGGCTTCCTGAACCGGGGCGACGAATCTGGAATCGGCAAGCCGGACAAGTTGTTTGTGCAGCAGGGGCGGAAGGTCTTCAAGGAAGTGTCCCCGCTGGTTGCGGAAACGATTCTGAATCAGCTCAAAGGGCTATCGCTGGCGCCCGACGATTTGCGTCGTATGTGGTTGCATCAGGCAAACCTGAACATGAATCAGTTGATCGCACGCAAGGTGCTGGGCCGTGACGCGGATACCGATGAAGCTCCGGTAATTCTCGATGAGTACGCCAACACCAGTTCCGCAGGTTCCATCATTGCTTTCCATAAACACAAGGATGACCTGAAGTCCGGTGACCTGGGCGTGATCTGCTCCTTCGGCGCGGGTTACTCTATCGGCAGCGTGGTGGTACGCCGCCGATAACCCTGCTGACCTCTATTCCGCTGCCAGCGCCCTGAGTGTGTCTGGTAGTCGGGTGGATGAGCGGTTTTCCCGGTCGAACCAGACAATCTTGGCGTAACCCTCGGCATACAGGTCACCGGTGTCGGCATCCGTCAGGGTATGATATGTATCCAGGCTGGTATTACCGGCCTTGCCGGCGTATGTTTTCACCACAACGGTGGCCGGGTGATTCAGCTCCTTCAGGAAGGTGGCGCTGGTCTTTATAATGATTGGCCCGTCCGCCGCCTCGGGACCGCCTAATTCAAGGGATCTCAGCCATATGATCCGGGCTTCCTCGAAGAATCGGAAATAAACCGTATTGTTGGCGTGGCCGTATGCATCCATATCTCCCCAACGAAGGGGGACGGACAAGGTGTTGACTAGATTTCCCGGTACTGACATCGGGTTCCTCCGAACCTGAGAGCGAATAAAAAGAAAAACAGAGCCGGTATTTTCGACGAACTGAAACGGATTTAACAACCTCAGGCTCAAAAATGACAGATTATTTTTCCCGGTGCCGGACGTTTGGATTGGTTCTGGTCGCTCTCATTGGGTTCTTGGGTGGTGCTGCGCACGTAGCCGCCCAGAACGTACAGGAACCCGCCCCCGAGATGTCGGGCCCGGTGAATGAAAGTGATCCTTATGAGAATTGGAATCGCAAGGTCTATACTTTCAATGAGACTATCGACAACTGGTTTCTGAGGCCGGTAGCTCAGACATACCGTACGGTGATGCCGGGGTTCGCCGACCGCGCTGTGACCAATTTTTTCAATAATCTTACCGAAATTCGCAATTTTGCAAACAGCCTGTTCCAGTTCAAAGGCGAGTCCGCTGTTGTGGCCGCTGGCCGGTTCACCTACAACACTGTCTTTGGGTTGGGAGGGTTGATTGACGTCGCTACCGCATTTGATCTTCCGGAGCGTCCAGAGGATTTCGGTCAGACCCTGGGATATTGGGGCGCCGATTCCGGTCCATACCTGATGTTGCCATTCCTGGGGCCGTCCAACCCCAGGGATTTCGTCGGGCTCGGCACTGACATGCTGCTTCTTCCGTCCGCCTGGGATGCCGCAGAGGAGCCGGACGTTTACTTCGCCAGAGCCCTGCAGATTGTGGATAAACGGGCCGATTTGATCCCTGCGGAGGGCTTTATGTCTGGGGACGGCTATACTTTCGTCAGGAACGCCTATCTGCAACGCAGGAACTACCTGATTAACGATGGCAAGACAATGTCCGACCCGTTTGCAGATGAAGATGATGATCTGATGCTGGAAGATTTCTGACCGCAATGACCGATGACCGCATTCGCAAGTTTCGGAAAATGCTGGCCGAGGCGCCAAATTACGAGGTATGGAAAGCTGCCGCCCTTGAACTCGACTTCCTGGAAGGGAACGTGGAGTGGAAAGAGGAGTTTGTTTCCGATCTCTATCACTACGAGTTGATCTATGACCGGCTCAGCAACCTTCGCCAGTATCGACAGCAGAATGATTTCGAACGCTTGAAGCGAGCGTTGCGGGAAGGTCTTCATCACGATCTCGGAAACATGGGTAACGCAGCCCTCTACAGCCGTTCCCGCGTGGGTACCAAGCATCTGGTAGAAGAGTACATTACCGAGGTCTGTGAAACGCTGGATTTCCTCTGTGATCATCCTGTCCCCGGGTTTCCGGTGGCCGAAAAACTGCAGTTCTTCCGCGATACCCTCACCAGCTACGGTCGCCCTACGCTTTTGCTTAGCGGCGGGGCGACGCTGGGCATGTTCCATTTTGGTGTGATCAAGGCATTGTGGGAAAAGGGGCTGTTGCCCCAGGTGATTGCGGGCTCCAGTATCGGGGCAATCATCGCCGGAATACTGGGTGTTCATACCGATGCGGAAGTTCCCGAAATGCTGGTCCCGGAGAACCACCACCTGAAAGCCTGGAAGTGGCGTGGGCTGATCAGTGCGATGCAGGGGGATGGGCTTATGGACCAGGATCAGTTGAAAGCCTGCCTGAGAGCAAACATCGGTGAGTACACGTTCGAGGAGGCGTTTCAACGCACCGGTCGTTCCATCAATGTCAGCGTATCTCCAGTACAGGCGCATCAGAAGGCGCGATTACTTTGCGGGTATACCTCGCCTTACCTTTTGGTCTGGAGTGCGGCACTTGCCAGTGCGGCGGTACCGGGCATTTATCCGCCGGTGACCCTGATGAAGAAAGATATGCACGGCAACGCGCTGCCGTACACGTCTCGTCTGAAATTCGTGGATGGATCGGTTGTCAGTGACTTGCCCATTGAGCGTCTAATGCATCTTTACGACGTCAACTTCACGATAGTCAGCCAGACCAATCCCCACGTCGTACCCTTTCTGAATCGCCGTGGACGGGACGAGAAGCTGAGTCTTACAAACCTCCCGATGCACTTGCTGAAATCCGAGATCCAGTTTCACGGACAGGGGTTATTTGATTTTCTCCGCAAGCGGGTTCGCCCTGAGATTATGCGTCAGATGTCGGGGCAGCTGTATACCATTATGGCTCAGCGTTATTCCGGTGATGTAACCATTGCGCCGTCATATCGACTGCGGGATTTCAGGCGTATGCTGGCCAATCCGGAGCCTGAGTATGTCCAGGAGATGATTCTGGCGGGGGAGCGGGCAACCTGGCCAAAAATCTCGATGATTCGTTCTCATGCCCGTATCTCCAAGACCCTGGAACGTTGTGTCCGGAGACTCAAGCACCAGCAAAAACGGGCAAACGCCGAGCTCAGACTGGTAAGCAATGCAGATTCCGGGACCTCCTGAGATGACATTTCCCGGAGCCGGGCGGTATCATACTGCGATGGCCGGGAAGCCTTCTGGGGGATCGCCCCCACTGACTTCCGCAAGCTCCGTTTGAGCACCTGACTGGACTCTCATGTATTACGATTTTTTCGGTTTTCGGGAACCCCCGTTTTCGATTGCTCCGGACCCCCGTTATCTGTTTCTGAGCGAGCGCCATAAAGAGGCGCTGGCGCACCTGATGTACGGCGTTCAGGGGCAGGGGGGCTTTATTGTGATTACCGGTGAGGTGGGCACTGGTAAGACCACGGTGAGCCGCTGTTTTATTGAGAACGTCCCTGATCATGTCGATATCGCTTTGATCCTCAACCCCCGGCTATCTGCCAGGGAGCTGTTGTCATCCATTTGTGATGAACTCGAGATCGCCCATCCGGTCGGCGCCAGCATCAAGCAGTTGGTGGACCTGATCAATGCCGATTTGCTCAAGGCCCATGGGGCAGGACGTCATAAGGTTCTGATGATCGACGAGGCCCAGAACCTGTCTGCCGATGTGCTTGAACAGCTGAGACTGTTAACCAATCTGGAAACGGCAGAAAAGAAACTGCTTCAGATCGTCTTGCTGGGCCAGCCAGAGCTCCAGGAATTGCTGGCACGACCGGAGCTTCGTCAGCTCAATCAGCGCGTCACCGCTCGCTACCACCTGGATGCCCTGAGTAGGAGCGAGTTGCCGGGGTATCTGAAGTATCGTCTTGGTGTGGCCGGCCTGAGGGCGGATATATTCACCGACGGTGCCATCAAACGGCTGTTTAGAGTCAGTAACGGTATTCCCCGGTTAATCAACCTGATCAGTGATCGTGCGCTGCTGGGGGCTTATGCCGAAGGCGAGCATGTGATTACCGGGGATCATATTCGCACCGCAGCAAAGGAAGTAAACGGTGGCCATTCCGTGGCCGCACACAAGGGTACAGCGGGCCGCAGCGACAAGCCCCGAAATCTTACCTTGGTGGCGTCGGTGCTGGTAGCGGTTATCGGTACCGCCTGGTTGTTGGAACGCTGGAAAGCCGATGCTGAGGCCTCCACACCGGTGACTGGGAGGCAGGGTTCAGCCCTTACCGGAACCATCGATCGTGTTGATGCTGCAGTCACTGCCGAACCCGAGACACTGGAACAGCCGGCACCGGAGGCCGTAGCGGAATCGACGCGATCTTTTAAGTTCGACAGCCATGGCCAGTCCCAGACCACTGCTTTTCGCAGCCTGTTTCAGCTTTGGGGGACGGAGTATGTGCCTTCCGATAACCCCGACGCCTGTATTTTCGCGCGGATTAGCGGTCTTGCCTGTCTTACGCGACAGGGGACTCGCCGGAGCCTTGAGCACCTGAATCGCCCGGCGATTCTCGAGCTTCGCAATGCTGAGGGGAAGCGTCGATATGTAACCGTCAGACATCTTGAAGGAGATCAGGCTGTTGTGGTGACGCCTGATGGATCGGGGACTTTTCCGTTTGAATCCGTTGAAGCGTTCTGGTTCGGTGAATTCACCGTATTGTGGCAGTTACCCCCCTATATGGATGACAGCAATGATAATACCGACACCAGTACAGAACAGTTGTGGCTGAGCTCCCGGATGATGGAGCTGGCAGACCTGCTGGCCAGTGGGCGCCAGCAAAGCGACCAGATAAAGCGTATGGAAACCGAAGAGCAGGTGCGCTGGTACCAGCAGGAAAAAGGCCTCGTGGTGGATGGTATTGCCGGCGCTATGACGCTCATCCAGATCACCAACGATTTGGATGAAGACGTGCCAAGGCTGGTGACGGTTGATGCCTTGTGGGGGAATAACTGATGTCCTACATCCTGGATGCGCTGCGTAAGTCAGAGACAGAACGCCGTCAGGGCAAGGTGCCTGATCTGGGGCAACAGGTCCAACTTATTCACAAGCCCCGAAAAAAGCCGGTATCCGCGGCTGCTTGGGTGGCGATTGCGTTGATCGTCAATGCGGCGGTCTTGGCGGTGATTTTCTGGCCGGATAGCATGACCGCCGTGGGCAACGAGCCAGATGCGCCCGTGGGTGATCGTAATGTGCAAGTTACCGAGCCGGAAACAACGGCCGAGCCCCGGCAGACCGGAAGCCAGGATCAGCTCCCTGAGCCAGACACTGTCGAGCCGATACCAGCTCCAACTGCTGATGAGCCGGTGGATGCCATCGTAGAGAGTGGAGGGGACGAGCCCCGTCTTCGTCCGACAGTGATTGTACCCAACCGGACGGTGGTCGATCCCGTTCCAACTCAGCCCGAGCAGGAGCCAGTGGGCCGTGTGCCTCACTTGGTTGAATTGCCCCTGCCGTTCCAGAAGAGTATTCCCGATTTGATTTTTAACAGCCATATCTACTCGTCAGCACCGACCGCCCGACGGGTGATGATCAACAATCAGTACATGCGGGCTGGAGACAGTTTCTCCGGTATCCGTGTTGAGCGCATCACCGAAGAGGGTGTGGTGCTCAGCAAGAATGGCCGCCAGTTCCGCGTCGGTGTGGTTCGAGACTGGATGAGCCCCCGCTGATGGCCCTGTCAGACGACACCAAACAGCAGATTCAACAGGCCTACCGCGATGTCCTGGCAGGAAAGGACATTCGTGCCCGTTACGGGCAGCGACTGATGATTGCGGAAATCGCACGTTACATGGCTGACATCACCGATAACGATGGCCTGAGAACATCGCCGCCGTCAGCCTGTGTTGTGGAGGCGGGAACCGGTACCGGTAAAACCCTGGCGTACCTGATCGCAGCGATTCCTGTGGCCAAAGCCCTGGGCAAAACCCTGGTGATCTCAACCGCGACGGTGGCGCTGCAGGACCAGATTGTTCACAAGGACCTTCCGGATCTCAAGAAGCACAGCAAGATGGACTTCACCTGGACGCTGGCCAAGGGGCGGGGGCGTTATCTCTGTATGTCCCGCCTCGAGGCGCGCCTTCATGACGAGGGCAATGGCGACAGCGATACCATGCCATTGTTCCTGCTGGACGGCCCTGGTAGCGAGGAACCGGGAACCCGCGCGTTCTTCGAAGACATGCTGGCCAGCTACGGTTCCCGGACCTGGGACGGTGACAGGGATCACTGGCCGGATCAGATCCCCGATGATATCTGGCGCCAGGTCACCACCGACCATCGTCAGTGCACCAACCGCCATTGCAGCTACTTTGACAGTTGCGCGTTCTTTGACGCCCGCAAAGACCTGGACGACGCTGATATTGTGGTCGCGAACCACGACCTGGTCCTGGCTGACCTGGCCCTCGGTGGGGGAGCGATCCTGCCCGAGCCGGAGAACGCCCTGTTTATCTTTGACGAGGCCCATCACCTTCCGGACAAGGCATTGAACCACTTCGCAGCATCGGTGCCGCTGAACGCGACGCGCCAATGGCTTAAGCAACTGTCCCAGGCATTGGGGAAAATGCAGCCTTTCCTGGCGCCGGCCACACAGGCCGCCAAGACCATTGATCGCGTTAGCGAAGCGTCCCGGGGTGTCGACGTGGCCTTGACCGAGGTCTATAGCGAAGCGGAGCAGAATACCGGCTGGGAGTTCAGCGAAGAGCGCCGCTCGGCACAGTGGCGATATCCGGAAGGGGAGTTGCCGGAAGCCCTGGCCGGGCTGGCCGCTAATGCGCGGCTCGCCACGGCCAGCCTGGTGCGACAGCTTGGAGTACTGGTGGATGAGCTCCAGAAGGCGTTCGACGAACGCAAGGAACACGATGTGGATCGGGAGACGGCAGAGTCCTGGTACCCGGTCATCGGCTCGTTTCATGCCCGTGCGGAAGACCAACTCCGTCTCTGGGCGGCCTGGTGCGAAGCCACGGGCCCTCAACCCACTGAAAGCGAAGAAGATGCCCAGGGCGAAGAAATCACCGTAAAACCCAAGCTAAAGAGTCCGCCGCCGGCTCGCTGGGCGGTTCGCCAGCGTTGGGATCACGCCGAGGACATTACCCTATACAGCAGCCCGGTATTGGCGGACAACCTCCTGTATTCACGGCTATGGTCCCGAGCTTATGGCGCGGTTCTGACCAGTGCCACGTTGACCGCCCTTGGTCGCTTCGAACGGTTGCAGGCACGAGCGGGTCTGCCGGAGGCCAGTCGTTACCTGGTGGTTCCGAGTTCTTTCCGCTACGCCGAGATGGCCACCGTGGAGGTGCCCGCCATGACGGCGATGCCGAGCGATGACGCGTTCACTGATGCCCTGGTGTCACGGCTGCCTGATCTTTGGGTCGGCGAGAAGGCAACCCTGGTGCTGTTCACTGCCCGTCGTCAGATGCAACTGGTGCGGGATGCTCTGGCGCCGGAGTATCCCGACCTGATCATTACTCAGGACGACATGGCCAAGGGGGAGGTGCTACGCCAACACTGCAGCCGTGTGGACGAGGGGCGTCCCAGTGTACTTTTCGGCGTGGCCAGTTTTGCTGAAGGTATAGACCTGCCGGGTAAATACCTTGGGCACGTAATCATCACCCGCCTGCCATTTTCCGTGCCGGATGACCCGATAGAAGCCAGCCTGGCGGAATGGGTCTCCCAGAGGGGCGGGAACCCGTTTATGGAGATTACCGTACCGGATGCGTCCATCAAGTTGGTTCAGGCGGTCGGTCGATTACTGAGGACGGAGCAGGATACGGGGCGGGTGACCATCCTTGACCGGCGCATCGTTACCCGACGTTACGGTCAGCTGTTGTTGGATGCCCTGCCACCATTTCGACGCATCATTGAGCCGTAGGCCATAAAAAAAGAGCCATCCCGGTTGGGTATGGCTCTTGTTAAAAGGGGTTCTTCTGAACCCGGGCGTCGAAACGCGGAACAAGGATTCTGAAGGCCTGAAGTTTCAGAATTCCTGATGAGGCCTTGCCTCACCCTGAAAAGAATCATAGAAGAAGATAGGGTGTACCCGGATCGTCCAAAGGGCGTAGTGGGGCGGAATAGTCCGGTAAAAATGTGATGCCTGTCACATAACATGCGCTGCTCGGACCTGGTTTACTCCAGTAGCGCAAGCTCCCGGGCTTTTGCCAGAGCTTCGGTTCGGCGGCTGACGCCCATCTTTCCATATAGGTTGCGGATGTGCGCCTTCACGGTGGCCGGCGCGACATTCATACGATGGGCAATGTCCTTGTTCGCCAATCCTTCGTTGATCAGGGCCAGAACTTCTGTTTCCCGCTGGCTTAGCGGCTCTGTCAGGGCTGCGATGGCGCTGGTATTTCCTCTTTCATTGCTGGATCTGACGACAGCTTCCGCCGGGGCCCCTGGACCATCGCCAATACTACGGAGCATGGCCAGCAGGCTGCTGTTCCAGCGTGACGGGGAGCGCAGGGCCGGCAGCTCCATCAATCGCTGACGAACGCTCGGGCTCTCTTCTGCGAACAGCCTCATGAACCCCGCGTCTGATGCTTTCTGTGCCGCCTGGGACAGCATCTGGTTGGCCTCGGGGATTTTCCCTTCGATGTACAGGGCTTCGGAGTAGACCGTGAGGATTTCCACCAGATGACGGAAGTGTTGGTCCTTTTCCGCGCTCTGTCTCAGTGGTAGGAGTGTCGCTATGGCATCCGCCGGGCGGCTTGCGGCGACCAAAACCCTGGCAACACTGATTTGATTCTGTTCCCGATTCAGGGGATTGGAAAAGTGCTCATCGGTGACTGACTGCGCCCACCGCTCGGCCTGTTGAAGACGCCCGGCTGCCAGGTAACAGCGGGCCAGTAACGCTGAGCAGGCAGGGGGCTCGAACAGAATTTGATGGCGCCTACGGCGAGCTACCGTGGCAGCATCCTCCAGGGCGTCGATGGCTTCTTCGAAATGGCCCTCGCTAAAAGCGAGGTGGCCCCGCACATACTGAATAATGACGTGCTGGCCGGGCTCGGTACCACTGGTAACGTGTTCCAGTAATGGTGCAAGGTGTGAGGTTGCCAATTCGGGTTCGTTACGTTCCCGGTAGATCTCCGTCAGCGCGCTGTTTTGCCAGCAGGAAATCAACCTGGGTTGTGCCGGATCGGCATAATGCTGGTCCACCCAGTGCCGGACCGATGTGCAGGTTTCCAGCGCATCGTCGATATCGCCACGATTGTATTGGATCCAAGCCAGCAAGCCGCCACTGGAAAGCACCGTATTGGGTTTTCGTTCCAGCTCTCCATAGCGGACAGCGGAACGCAGGGCTTCCCGGGCAGATGGGAGGTCCCCCTTACCGTAATAGTCCAGGCCGATGCCATAGTAGGTGACGGACTTGAGCGGGATGCGGGTATGGTCGATGTCCATGAGCACCTGGCGCGTCAGGTCGCTGGCGCTCTTGTCATCACTTCGGGTGCGGGCCAGGTAGGAGCGGATCAGGGAAATCTCGCTTTGCAGGCCCAGGGCGCCTTCTGCGTCTGGATGGGAGTCCGCGACCCGGCAGTCAAGAATGTCTTCGAGATTCGAAAGTAACGGTTCCAGCATGTCAACGCGATTGGCAAAGAACAGGGACCAGATCCGCAGCATTTGCAGTTGGGGGCTATCCTCCACCCTGTCCGCAGGTAGGGAATCCAACCAGTTGAGGACTGGGAGGTGGTATCCCCCGTGAATCAGGTTGTTGCCGTGTTCGGTGAGTACCTGCGCCAGCCAGATCCAGTCCTGCTGGCGGACAATCTGGGCAATGCCTTCCTGGACATGGTCGTGACTCAGCAGCCATGACACCGCCCGCTGCCAGTATTGCTCCGTGGTCTCGGGGCTGCAAGCCCAGGCCCTTTGCAACAGCGCATCCCGAAACAGGTCGTGGTACCGGAACCAGTGGTTGCGGGTGTCCAGCGGGATCAGGAACAGGTTCTGCTTCAGTAATTGCTCAAGCATGGACTGGCTGTTCGATGCACCCCGTACGGCATTGCACAGAGGAGCACAAAGCTTTGGGCAGCAGGCGGTACTCAGAAGGAAATCGCGGATCGCTTCGGGTTGCTGTTCCAGAACTTCACTGAGCACATAATCATTGATGCGGCGTTCGTCAACGTCGATGGTCATTGGCGCAGACGAGGGTTCGTTGCCGGACGTGCTGACACCAGAGACTGGTGATAAGAGTGCCGATAACTGCATTGCCGCCACCCAACCTTCGGTTTTCCGGAAGATCTTGAGGATCTCTTGTTCGGAGACCTTGAGTCCCATGGTCTCCCGGAAAAAGCGACGGCATTCTTCTTCCGAGAAGGCCAGCAGGCCGGGGTGAATATCTTCAATCCATTGGCGAACCCGCCATCGAGCCAGGGGCAGGGGAGGCTCGGTCCGTGACGAGAGCGTCAGGGTAACGCCTGGCGGCAGGTAATCCACAAAGTAGGAAAACTGACGCAGGATGTCGGTATTACGGATCAGGTGGAAGTCGTCGAGTACCAAAGACCATTGGGCACCGTCATCGGCCAGGGCATTAATAAGGCTGGTAATGGGGCCTTCCAGCTCTTGATTTGAGCAATGGCTGAGTTGCTGGCGGCAAGAATCCAGACCGGTCATGCCGCTGTATTCGAATGCGCCTGCCATGTACTGCCAGAACCGCCGGGGTTCATCGTCGTGGTCATCAAGGGAGAGCCAGGCGGTTGATGTTCCCTGTAGCGCGCACCACTGACTGACCAGGGTTGTTTTGCCAAAACCGGCAGGCGCTACGACCAGGTTGAGCCGTTTGGCCGATCCAGGCTGCAGCAGACGGCATAACCGCTCCCGCCATACGGCGCGGGGATCGGAGGTTGGTCTGAGGAACTTCGTGGTCAGTAGCATCGTATCCCTGAATGCACTCGGAGTATCGATCTGGGATTGTGTGCTTTGCCACACTGAAGTCAAGGGGCCTTACTGCAAAAACGGCATTAGCAATAGGGCGTTATTCGATTTTTGGTCTAAACTGAGTGAGAGTCACTCTGTATATTTAAAAAGAATGAAAAGTGACATTTTTATGCGTATTCTGTGCTTTGCCAGTGTGGGCTGAAGCGCAGAGCTAACGCAGCCCGAGTTTTCCGGGAATTCAGGGAGCAACAGGGTCGATGAAACTACAACAGTTGCGCTATATCTGGGAAGTTGCGCACCATGATCTGAACGTATCAGCCACGGCTCAGAGTCTATTTACATCGCAGCCAGGTATATCCAAACAAATCCGTCTGCTTGAGGATGAATTGGGACTTGAGGTGTTTGCACGCAGTGGTAAACACCTGACGCGGATCACCCCAGGTGGTGAGATCATTATCCGTGAGGCGGGGGAAATACTTCGACGGGTCGAAGGCATCAAAAAGATTGCTCAGGAGTTCAGCAATCAGCGCAGGGGCGACCTGAGTATTGCTACTACCCATACGCAGGCCCGTTACGCGCTTCCGCCAGTGATCAGTGGCTTCATTGAGGCCTATCCAGAGGTCTCCCTGCATATGCACCAGGGAACGCCAATGCAGATTTCGGAGATGGCCGCCAACGGCGCAGTAGATTTCGCTATTGCCACCGAGGCCATGGAGCTGTTTAACGATTTGATCATGATGCCTTGTTACAAGTGGAATCGCAGCGTCATCGTTCCGAAAGATCACCCGTTGGCGAAGCTTCCCGAACTGACTCTGCCAGAATTGGCTGAGTACCCGTTGGTTACCTACGTCTTTGGTTTTACTGGTCGTTCCAAGCTGGACGAGGCGTTCCAGTCCCAGGGGTTGACGCCAAAGGTGGTGTTTACCGCAGCGGATGCCGATGTGATCAAGACTTACGTCCGCCTTGGGCTAGGCGTAGGCATCATTGCCAGTATGGCGTTCGATGAAAAAGTCGATACCGATCTGGTGGCTCTGGATGCGCGGAAGCTGTTCCGGCCCAGTGTCACTCGCATCGGGTTCCGCAAGGGCACCTTCCTGCGCGGTTATATGTACGAATTTATCCAGCGCTTTGCGCCCCATCTCACCCGCGAAAGGGTGGATGAGGCGGTTACGCATCAGGGCAGCCGCTCGGAAATCGAAGAATTGTTCAGGGATGTCGATCTGCCGACTTACTGATTGTCCTTGGCGATCAGGTTCCCGGCATGAAGGCCACACTCCTTTTGTGTGGCTTCTTCCCACCACCAGCGACCTTCACGTTCGTGCTGGCCTGGCAGTATCGGTCGGGTGCAGGGTTCACAGCCAATACTGACGAAACCTCTGTCGTGCAGCTTGTTGTATGGGGCTTCGGTCATGCGGATGTAGTCCCACACTTCCTTTGAAGTCCAGTCCGCCAAGGGATTGAACTTCACCAGTTGGCGCTCTTCTGTAGAGAAAGCTTCGTCGATCTGCACCACGGGAACATCGTTGCGCGTGCCCGGGCTCTGGTCCTTGCGTTGCCCGGTAATCCAGGCATCCACGGTGGCCAGTTTGCGGCGCAGCGGATTGACCTTGCGAATGCCACAGCATTCCGAATGACCATCCTCGTAGAAGCTGAACATACCCTTGCGGGTGACCAGATCCTCTACTTCCTGTGCATCCGGGAACATTACCTCAATCTTGATACCGTAATGCTTACGTACTCGTTCGACAAACTCATAGGTTTCAGGATGCAGCCGACCGGTATCGAGGGTGAACACCTGAAGGTTATCCGTGAGCTTGTGGGCCATTTCAATCAGGGCCACGTCTTCGGCCCCACTGAAGGAGATGGCAATATTATCGAACTTCGCCAGGGCGGCCTTCAGAATGGCCCGAGGGCTCTGGCCTGCGAGTTCCTGCTGTAACGCGCCAATGTCTGTCATGAAAAGCTTAGTCCTTCATAAATGTGTGATAAATCTACCATTAAGGGGCGCCGGGCTGAAGGAATGTGGTCGTATATCCTTATATCGGGCAAGAAGCACGATGCATTCGGCGGCGGATTTTCTTATCATACGGGCCCATTGAAGCCGGAGCGCCCGTGCGCCGCCGGAAATACTGAATACGACTATCAGGAGATCACTGTGGAACTCGCGTGCCTTGACCTCGAAGGAGTACTGATCCCGGAAATCTGGATCGCATTTGCGGAAAAAACCGGAATTGAGGAACTGAGGGCCACCACCCGTGATATTCCTGATTACGACGTACTCATGAAGCAACGCCTGCGCCTGTTGGATGAGCACGGTTATGGCCTGCCACAGATCCAGGAAGTCATCGGTGAACTGGACCCGCTGCCAGGTGCCAGCGAGTTTCTGGACTGGCTGCGGGAGCGTTTCCAGGTGGTGATCCTGTCTGATACTTTCTACGAGTTCGCCATGCCGCTGATGGCCAAGCTGGGTTTCCCGACCCTGCTGTGTCACAAGCTGGAAGTGGCTGAGAATGGTCAGATCACCAATTACCTGCTGCGCCAGCGCGATCCCAAACGTCAGTCTGTTCGCGCCTTCCAACTGCTGAACTACCGCGTTATAGCGGCTGGTGATTCCTACAATGACACCACCATGCTGAGTCAGGCAGAAGCCGGCATCCTGTTTCACGCTCCGCAGAACGTCATTGAGGAGTTTCCGCAGTTCCCGGCGGTTCATACCTTTGACGACCTGAAACAGCAGTTCCTCAAGGCCAGCGCCGTACACAGCGCCTGAGTTTCCGGTGTCGTTGTTGTGTCGGATTACGCTTCGCTAATCCGACCTACATGAGAAGCATCGGAGCGCCGTAGGTCGGGTTAGCGAAGCGTAACCCGACATCCACTAATCCGACTTACAACACCAACCGCTCCAGAAACTCCATAAGCGGCCGCACCTTGGTCAGCGTCTCCTCATACTCCTCTTGCGGATCGGAATCGGCAACGATCCCCCCGCCACCCCAACATCGGATCCAGCCCTCGTCATCACAGAGCAGGGTCCTGATCGCGATGTTGCTGTCCAGCACGCCATTCAGCCCCCAGTAAAACACCGACCCGCAATAGGGCCCGCGCCAGTGGGGTTCCAGCTCGCGGATGATTTCCATGGCCCGTATCTTGGGCGCGCCGGTGATGGAACCGCCGGGGAAGGCGTCCACAAGTGCTTTGATCGGTGACACCTCATCCTTGAGGGTGGCATGGATGTGGCTGACCAGATGATGGACATTACGGTAGGACTCAAGGGCGAATAACTGGTCCACCGCAACGGTTCCGGTCACCGCGCTGACACCCAGGTCGTTACGCAGCAGATCCACGATCATCAGGTTTTCGGCGCGGTCCTTCTCCGAAGCCCGCAATTCGCCCGCCAGGGCCGCATCCTTTCGGGGAGTCGTGCCGCGCGGGCGGGTGCCCTTGATCGGGCTGGTGTGAACGGCCTTTCCCCGGATTTCCAGAAAGCGTTCGGGAGAAATCGATAGTATTGAATGCCTTCCGGCCCGGATGAATGCACTGTACGGCGTTGGGTTGGCGTCAGAAAGCGCCCGGAAGGCCTGCCATGGGTTGCCCGAATAGTGGCCCTTGAACTCCTGGGATAGATTGGCCTGGTAACAATCGCCCGCCTCAATGTACTGGCGAACAGCGGCGACGCTTGCCACGAATTCGTCCCGGGACTGGGTGGGCGCAAACGAAGCGGGCATGTGCCACGTCTCATCCGGTGAAGCTGGGTTGCTGGTCAGCCAATTCTGCAATTTTCTGCGGACTTTCCCCGGGCAGTCAGGGTGGACCCACAAATAATAGCTGTCGTTTACCCGGTTATGGCTGGCGGACCACAGGTACAGGCCGGCGTGCATGAGCGGAACCTCAACTTCCGGGCATTGCTCAATCAGGCGTTTCTCTTTTACGTAGCCCAACTCATACCCGAGGAAGCCGATCCAGCCGCCGGTCAGGTGTTCCCCGGAATCAACCTGAGGAATGCTGTAGTGCAGAGACGCTTCCTCCATTTGGCCCGCGAGCTTGCTGAGATCCGCCGCGGCGGACTGTCCCCGGCGGATTTCCAGGGATTGGCTGGCACTGGCGGAGAATCCACAGATCACGCCCCGGGACTTACCGGATCCAACGCTGCCGATGAAGACGAAGTCGGGTTCCTCGCACGCGTGGTCCAATAGGTGGCTGAACTCCTCGCTGGTAATGGGTCTGGAAACAGGCAAGTTCAAACTAACCCCGTAACAAATTAAGAAGAATGATAATCAGCCCACAAAACGGGCATTGTCGGTTCCGAACGCCCGCTGATCTAATAGAGCGGACATTTCCATTGAGTTGGACAGCTCCGGACTGGCTGGTTATTAATTTTAACCGACTTCCGGGGGTGCCGTGTGGAAACCGATTGAAAATAATAAGGAAGATTACGATGACAAGCCTCAATAAGTCACTGGTCAACCTGGCGTTGACTGCAGCTCTGCTCACATCCCCATTTGCATTATCCCAGGAAAATCAAGTGGCCGTCGAAATACCGGCGAACAGCGTGCTTTCGGATGGAGTTCTCACCAAGGAAGAACTGGCGAGATACGCAATCGTTGGTCAACAACAATTGGTCAGGCTCACAGAAAAAGCGACGGAGGAGTACGCTGATGAATTAACTGATCAGACAAGCAATATGCCAGCGGCCTGGATGCTGTTAGATGATGGGGAGACCATTAAGCGAATAAATATTGACGATCACGCAGATCAGGCACCTGCCCAGATGAGGATCCTGATGTACCGGGCAGCGCTCAAGTCAATTGCGCGTCGCGGCAAAATAAATGCGGCGGTCATCCTGTATGCCGGGAAGGTTGAGGAGGGGGAGAGTGCCGAGGCACTGGTCATAGAGCATGAACACAGGCTGGGCATCTCGGGGAACAAGGTCGTGCCGTTCCACCTGGAAGGAGGGGAAGTTTCATTCTCAAAGGCGGTCACGACGGAAAAGCCCTTCCAGCTATTCTATGACGATAAGGCTCAGGCACCGGCTCATCAGGGGTAAAATTGAGAAGTAATGCGCGTTTGTTTCAGGTTGTAAGCGACTGGTGAAGAACTGTGAATGCAGTCACGGACTAGGACTGTAAAACAATCTTAAATGGAGTCGTGGGGTAAGGGACTCCACAATAAAAATACAAACTCAGATAACAACAAGATGAGTTTACAAGGAGATAATATGAAAGGCCTGAAGAAAATCGCACTCGCAACCGCGGTCGCTGCTGCTCCTTTTGCAGCTCACGCTGACCTGAAGGCAATGGATGACAGTGCAATGGGTAACGTCACCGGTCAGGCTGGTGTGACCATCGAGCTGGAAACCAAAGTAAGCATTGGTCAGTTCAAGTACACGGATGAAGGCTCCTTCGCGGTGAACGACATCGTACTTGGTGGTGCTGGTGTGACAGCCGATGGTGCAACCGCTGGCTACAATGACCTGTTGGATCAGTTGAAGATTGATATCGACGTGGCCGATGATGGTGACGCCGTTATTCATGTTGGCACCTTGGACGGTAACCCGATCGACTGGGGTATGACTGTTGGTTCCATGGAACTGCTGGCCGGTAGCACCGGGACAGACAGCACTACGCTGATTTCCAACATGAGCGGTTACGGTAACCTGGCACAACTCGACTTCCGCGTTGACACCGCCACGGACCACCTGAACATCGTTGCTGCCTTCGACGTTCAGGATATGGACTTTGACGTTGAATTCCTGGGTATCGGTGTCCGTGACATGGTGATCACCGGCGCAGGCGATAACTTCGATTACAACGGCGATGGCAACACCGCTGGTGAGGACAAAGCGGCAGTAGCCGGCGGTACTCAAGCTACTGTTGAGGGTCTTGATGCCACAACACCTGAGGGTCAGAAGGCAATTGGCATTATGACTGAGTTCGCCAACGTAAATCTCGATGTCTACAAGGGTGCTGGCCTGGGTGCCTCTACGGCTACAGACGTGCTGCGTGTCGACGTGAACAACGTCTACATGGACATGTCTATCGGTGCGGTTGAAATTGGTGGTACCTCCATCGGTTCCCTCGCCATTGATAACCTGGCTGTTACCGACACCAAGCTGGCTGTATACGGTCACTAAGCTGGCCTGACGCAGTAGGTGTTAAGGAAACGCTCCGCTTCGGCGGGGCGTTTTTTGTTCCAGACATAAAAAAACGACGCCAATATAGGCGTCGTTTACATCAGGTAAGCCGATTATTGGGTATTATTGATCCGGCACCGCTATCGATAAATCAAAGCCGCCCCCCGGGCGCGGTGTCAGACTGATGGGCCCCTCGTTGATCGACTGCGGAACTTGAATGCGGTCAATGCCGGGTGGGTTGCCAATGGAAAAGTTCACGTTCTGGCCATCAAACCCAATACCAAGCTGGTCGTTCAGGAATGTCTGAGTGAAGGGTTCATCCGGAATCTGGGCCTGTTGACCAAAGATGATGGGCGGGATCGTGGGTGTGAAGTCCACTTGAGGCTGGGCGCGAGCCAGCTCTTCCTGAGGCAAAAGCAGCGCACGGCGAAGGAATTCATTCTCGGCCTGCTCCAGCGCCTCGGATTTGCCTTCTTCCTGATACCGCTGCAGGGCCTCCCGATAGGCCTCTTCCTCCGCTTCGGTCAACACGGGTTCACCGGGCGAAATGGTCAAGGACCGTATGATGCGCTGTCGGTCCGCTGCACTTTTTTGTTGATCCCTGGGAACGACAATGACAGCGGAGTCTTTCACATAGGTGTCCACCATCTCATCGGACGTCATGGTCTGCACACCCGCTGACAGCGCTGTGCTGAAAACTGCAAGTCCAGTGGCGCTGGCGATGCCAATGGAGAGAGGGGTTAGGCGTGTCATGGTATAGCCCCCTGGCTGTGATCCACGATATAGGAGGTATGCCTGATAACACTGCAATCAGTCTGCTCCCTTTGTTAATCAGTATTCGGATTGCCCGACACGAATTCAAGGGATTTGTCGCGGGATTGTGACCACTATCGGTGTATTTTAAGTATTGTTATAAATATCGTAGTAAAGATGGTTATATAGCGGCTGATTTTCCCGGGAGCGCCCTGGGGTAGCTAACAGGATCTTTATGTTTCAGGCACTTCGTTCACGCTGGCGGCGCTGGGTTAATCGCAGGATTCCCCGGGCGGATAAACAGGTATTCAGCCAGCGAAATATTTTCATTTTGCCGACCGGACCGGGTGTGGTGTTTGGCCTATTGCTGCTGGTAATGCTGATTACCGGAATCAACTATCAGAACAGCCTGATCTATCTGCTGACTTTCCTGCTGGGGGCCATTCTCGTCGCCGCGATGCACCAGACTCACCGCAACCTTGCGGGCCTGGAACTGACCCTTGTTCAGGCTGGTGAGGGGTTTGCCGGTGACCGTATTCCGTTCTGCTTTCGTGCGGTGTCTGACAAGCACGACGCTGTAGCGATTTCCCTGAGTAGTGATGATTACACACTGAGTCAGCAGCATGTCCCGGCAGGGCAGACTGGTGATCTGGTGTTATCGGCGATGAGTCCGGAGCGCGGATATTTTCGTCCTGATCGGGTCCGGGTGGAGACCCGTTTTCCGTTCGGGCTGCTCAAGGCTTGGTCCTGGGTACGGCCGGCATCCTTCGGCATTGTCTATCCGCGGCCTGTTCCGGCACCGGAGGCGGCGAGCACGGTGTCCGATGGTGAAGATCAAGAGACTTCCCGCTCCGTGGATGGCAACGACCATGCGGACATGAGGCCCTGGCGGGAAGGAGACCTGGCCCAGCGGGTGTTGTGGAAACGCTACGCTCGAACCGGGCAGATGGTCATCGCAGACTGGGAAGGTGAGCAGGGCAGCCCTCAGTGGATTGATTACCAGGCATTCCCGGGCGTGGATCAGGAGTTGCGAATCAGCTACCTGACCGCTCTTGTTCTCGAGCGCGGCCGTTCGGGCATGCCTTTCGGCCTGAATCTGCCGGGTCAGGTGATTGATCCTGATGCCGGCCCTGCCCATGTCAGTCGCTGCCTTAAAAGCCTGGCGGTGTTCGGTCTGGAGAAACCGCGGGATGATTCCCCGAGCGCTTTTGGTACAAGAGGGCGGAGGACAGGATCCGCGGTGATTGGGGAGGGCGCTTGATGGCAAGCCATTCTGGTCGTTACGAAGTGCCAGGCTCTCCTGGAACGGAAGCTCCCGTGCTACCGACCAGAGCATTGATCTGGGTGATAGCCAGTTTTGCGTTGCTGCTGGTGCCGCAATGGGATCGCTTACCGGTGTGGTTGATAGCCACCTGTGTTGCTCTTGCGGGATGGCGCTGGCTGGCCCAGTCCGGTCGCACCCGTTTGCCGGGCAAATGGCTTAGAAGCGCAATCATGCTGGGGGTGATCGCGGTTTACGTCGCCACGGTTCAGGGGCGGTTTACCGTAGATACGGCTGCTTCTTTCTTCGTCCTCGCGGTTGGGCTCAAGTGGCTTGAAACGCGCTCCACCCGGGATTTCTATGTGCTGTTTTTTATTCTGGTTTACCTTGCAACCGTCAACCTCCTGTTTCATCAGGAGATCTATTGGACGGTTCTGAACCTGCTGGCGGTCGGTTTTTTACTGGTGGGACTTCAGGTTCTGAACGCTCCGGATTTGCCGGAATCCATGCGGTCGGGATGGCGCCGTTTGGGCATGATGCTGCTGAAGACGCTGCCCATCGTGGTATTGCTGTTCGTCTTCTTCCCGCGTGTGGCGCCACTATGGAGCGTGCCCCTGGTGTCCGGAGAAGCGCGCTCAGGTATCAGTGACACCATGCGGCCCGGGGACATCTCCAGCCTCGCACAGAGCAGTGAGAGAGCTTTCCGTGCCACCTTTGGCGGCGAGCTTCCCGCGTATCGGGATCGTTACTGGCGAGGGCTGATCCTGGATTACCTGGATGGGGAAACCTGGCGTCAGGGGCAGGGCGAGCCGTTCAGGCGCCCGGGCCGCGTGTCTGTCGATGGCGGTGTGGGGGACCTGACATCCGGTCAGTATGACGTATTGATGGAACCCACAGACAAGCGCTGGGCGTTTGTGCTGGAGGATTCCGTGGCGGTCTCCAACAACGTAGTACCCACCGACGAGGGCTTGTTCCGGTTTCGCCGCCCGGCGGACACGACCGTTCGCTATCGTATGGAGTTGGAAGGAGGCAGCCAGGGTAATACGGTAACAACAGAGGATCCGCGCGTACTGCGTCGCTACCTGCAGTTGCCGCGTAGCGGTAACCCGCGAGCACGGGCCCTGGCGGAAGACCTGAGGACGAACAATTCCGACGCTGGAGCCATCATTGAAGCACTGATGTTCCGGTTCCGGCAGCAGGCATATTATTACACCCTGCGGCCGCCCGCGATGCCGCAAGACGGTATTGATGCCCTGCTGTTCGATGAAAAACGGGGTTTCTGTGCGCATTACGCGGGTGCGACAACATTCCTGTTGCGAGCGGCGGGTATACCTGCCCGTGTGGTTGTGGGTTATCAGGGGGGCGATCCGGGGGCCGGTGACGAGTATCTTGTGGTTCGCCAGTACGACGCCCACGCGTGGGTCGAGGCATGGCTGGATGGTGAAGGCTGGGTGAGAGTGGATCCCACCGCTGCCATTGCGCCCGACCGGATCGAGTCCGGCTTGCGGGAGGCCGTGGCCGAGGAAGGCTCCTTTCTGGAGAATGACTGGGCGTCGCCCCAGCGGTACGGCAACATGGCCGTGCTTCAGTGGGCTTCTCTGCAACTCGATCGGATCAATTATCAGTGGCAACGCTGGGTTGTAGGCTATCAAGGGCAGTCCCAGATGGACTTGATGTCCCGTTTGCCCGGGGGCCTCGGATTGAAAGAACTGGGGTATGCGACAGCGGGTATTGTCGGCTTCGCTTTGTTAATAGCGGGTGGCTTTTCCGCGTGGCAAATGCGCCGCTCGGCTCGTCGTGATCCGATAGCCCGATTGATCCGGCGCTGGCATCGGCTTTGCGAGCGTGCCGGTATTCCGGTGCGCTATGGCGAGACACCCACGCAGCTGGCCGACCGGGTGGGGGCCGCTCGACCCGGGGCGGCAGGATCCGCCAGGGCCTTTGCCGGAATGGTCAACAAACATTACTATGGCAGCGAACTGGAAGACAATCAGCGACAGTCCCGCGAGAAAATGCGGCGTCTGCTGATCACCATGCGTAAACAGATGTCACGGGATACCAATCCGTCTCGCGAAACCGCCACCAAAAGGGTAACAGGTTGAATCCATCCGAAGTGTCCATGCCCTGGCTCCACGATGCCTGGGAAAACCTGCAGAAACGTCTTGGTGAAAACCGCCTGCCTCATGCGTTGCTGGTCACCGGCGAGCGTGGCGTTGGTAAGCGGATGTTTGCTGACGGAGTGGCCAGCCTGCTGATCTGTGATCGCCCTGTCCATGATGGGGATCATGGTTCCCAGCCTTGTGGCAGCTGCAAACAATGCGAACTGGTAGCGGCAGCTACCCATCCGGATATTCGCGTTTATAGCCCCGAAAAGTCGCGGATGATCAAGGTCGACCAGATTCGTGCATTGTCCTCCTTCGCGGTTTCCTCTCCGCAGGTCGGGCATCGCAAGATAGCGATCATCGACCGCGCGGATCAATTGAATATCAACTCTGCGAATGCTCTGCTGAAAACGCTGGAGGAGCCCTCCGATGATGTGGTGCTCATACTGCTGCAGGAGAGTGGACGGCCGGTTCTGCCGACTATCCGCTCACGCTGTCAGACCCTGTTGATTGCCATTCCCGATGGCGATGCCGCAGCCCGTTGGCTGGCGGCTGAAGTTATGAAGCTGGATGAGGCTGACCGCCCCTCTGCAGAGTTGTGTGGCAAGGCGTTGACGTTGTCCGGCAACACGCCTCGATTGGCCTATGAGTACCTGACAGGGGATTACCTGACGTTACGGGATCAGGCCCTGACTCAATTTCGCCAGTTCATGAAAGGTCAGCTGACGGTGGGCGAAGCCGCCAAACCGTTCAAGGCCCTCGGACTGGAAGGTGCACTGGGATTGTTTGAAGGCTGGGCGGCGGATTTGGCCAGGATCAGCGTCGGCGGTGCGCCGAGGGATACGGACGCATCGGATATGCTGACCTACCTCGCCAGGTCCAATCCATCGTGGCGTGCGCATCAGATCCTGGAGCTGATTCATGAGACGCGTTCGGCAGCAGTCTATAACGTTAATCCGGAGCTTGAAGCCGGCAGGTTGCTGATTGCGTGGCAGGAATTAATGCCACGTAAACGGGCGCGGTCCTGAACCGATAACCACGGTGGTGCAGAGAGAGCGATTTTGTCCGACTGCTGCTATGATTGCGAAATATCAGATAATTTTCAGTTCAAGGCAGTAGGTCGGATCAGCCGAAGGCGTATCCGACGGAGTAATCAAACAAAGTAACAACGTTTCACAGCCAGTTTAGAAAGGTATTAATTATGGGCCCGGGCTTTGGCGCAAGAAGTGGCATTCTGACCCTTACCATCAAAGACAAAGCCGTACTGTACGCGGCGTATATGCCATACATTCGGCAGGGCGGTCTGTTCATTCCGACCCAGAAGCAGTATCAGTTGGGGGACGAGGTGTTTCTCCTGCTGAACCTGATGGATGAACCCGAGAAAATACCAGTTGCCGGTAAAGTGATCTGGATTACCCCAAAGGGGGCGCAGGGTAACCGCGCCGCAGGCATTGGGGTCCAGTTTAATGGTGACGATGAAACTGCACGGACCAAGATTGAGTCCTATCTGGCGGGCTCGCTGAGTTCCGATCGCCCTACCCACACCATGTAACCGTAGGTGAATTGGTCCTTTAATGAATGATATTGTGTTATCCCCGACATCGGCCCTGGAAGTAGCGCCTGAAGAGGTGACCTGGCCACTGAAAAACATTGAACTGGCGGGGCTGCGCTGGCCTGCCCAAGAGGCCGGTAACGACCTGTGTCCGATTGTGATGCTTCATGGCTGGCTGGATAACAGTCTGACATTTGCCCATCTGGCGCCAGAATTGCCGCGTGGACGGGAAGTGTATGCCGTGGATATGGCTGGGCACGGCCACTCTGGGCATCGTCCGGCCGGTCAGAGTTACCTGTTGATGGATTATGTGGCTGATCTGGCGGAATTAATCGAACGTCATTTTGACCATGCGCCGGAACACCAGGTAGACCTGATCGGGCACTCCCTTGGCGGAATTGTGTGTGTCCTGTATGCGGCAGCTTTTCCGGAACATGTCCGAAACCTGGTAATGATAGACAGTATTGGCCCAATCAGTCGGCCACCGGAGGACACCATTCCGCAATTGCGCAAGGCCATCAGGAAACGCATGACCGGTTCAGGCAAGTCTGTGGTATACCCCGACCCCCAAACCGCTGCCAAAGCGCGGGAAGGGGGGCTGAGCCCGCTATCTTCAGAAGCAGCGATGACACTCATCCCGCGTAACATGAAAGCGGTCGATGGTGGCTTTATCTGGCGTACCGATCCCAGGCTGCGACATCCCTCAATAATGATGCTGGGGGAATCGCAGGTGTTGGCGTGTCTGCGCGAAGTCAGTACCCGAACGCTGTTTGTCCGTGCCGAGGATGGACTATTGTCCCAGCGGAAGGCCTGGGAACCCCGGCTGGAAGCCATCTCCGGGTTGGAAACCGTGACGGTGCCTGGCGGCCATCACTGTCATTTTGACGGAGACATTGAGCCCGTCAGCCAGGCAATCAGGGAATTTGTCAGCCATGATGTTTAGAGGTTTATTCAGTTATTTTGTCGTTGGGATTCTGGTGTTGGCAGGCGCTCCCGTTACTGCACAGTCCAGCGACGAGAATCTTGCGGGGTTTCCGGAGGCGTTTCCCCAGTCCTCACTCGAAGCGGAGGTTCCGGTAGTCTCTTCCGGACATCTGGTCCTGTTTAGCCCGGTCAGAGAGGTTAACAATCAGATTCGTTCGGAGAAAATGACCAGAATTCCGGTCAGAGGCGAAGGACGCCTCTATCAGATCAACAGAGATGCCAGCCGTGGTGAAGCACGTGCGCATTATCAGAGCCTGTTACAGGCTCGGGGCGCCCGAGTGTTGTTTGAATGTAGCGGTCGAGGATGCGGACGCAGCAATGTGTGGGCGAACCAGATTTTCGATCAGTCCACGCTGTACGGACGTGATTCCGATCAGGACTATCTGGTTGCGGCGGTGACCGGGGAATCCGGCAAGACCTGGCTTACCCTGGTTTATACGGTCACCCGCGGGTCACAGCGAGAGTATGCCTGGATCGAGCACCTGGAGACGGGTGAGCGCGCGTCGATTCCCGGCCTTGCTTCCGCCAATACCCGGGTTCGCGGTCCGATCATAGTGCCCTGGCAGGGCGGCGTCACCTATCGCTTTGACTGGACGGCAACGGATCGCCGAATGCTGAATGACTGGGTCGACGAAGAGGGGGCCCGGGTCGTGCTAACTGGCTTTGCGGCATTCGGGGAAGATGAGTCTCTCGAGAAAGCCATGGAGCGGGCTCGGGATGCCATGGAGTCTCTGTCGCAGGTGCTTGACAAAATCGGTGTCTCCAGCAGTCGTCAGACGCTGATTACGGTTGGTCCGGCTGTCATTATTCCGTCTCCCGAACGCCAGGGAGATCGTGTCGAAATTGTCGTGATACGAGGTGGACCGGATGAGTAAACCACCAGATAACGAATCCGAAAAGACTGATACCCCGGCTGGCGACGTGTCCACTGATGTTCAGGGTTCTGACGTGTCTGCTTCTGAAGTCCCAGCATCCTCTGTTCAGAAACCCAGGAAACCAGGGCAGGGCAAAACTGTGGCACTGACTCTGGGCAGCGGCGGTGCCAGGGGGTACGCCCATATTGGCGCCATTGAGGTCCTGGAAGAGCGGGGATACGAGATTGTTGCTATCTCCGGGTGTTCCATGGGCGCTTTGGTAGGCGGGATGTATGCAGCAGGGAAAATGAAGGATTACAAGGACTGGGTGACCGGGCTTGGCCAGTTCGATGTGCTCAAGCTGTTGGACGTGACCTTCAATTCCGTGGGTGCCATTCGTGGCGAAAAAATATTCTCGGTCGTGCGGGACATGTTAGGTGACACACGTATCGAGGATCTGCCTATTGCCTATACGGCTGTTGCCACGGACCTGCTGGCGCACAAGGAAATCTGGTTCCAGGAGGGCCCGCTGGACCAGGCAATTCGCGCTTCAGTTGCCATTCCCAGTGTAGTGACGCCGCTCGTTCTTAATGGCAGGGTCCTTGTGGATGGTGCGTTATTGAATCCACTGCCCATCATCCCCACGATTTCCTCCCATGCTGACATGATTGTGGCGGTAAACCTCAGTGGTGAGGATGAGCGCCGTCGACGAGTTCCCGATGCCGCCTTCAGTGAGCCCGGTGAGGAGGAAGAGGGTGACACGGAAGAATGGGTGGATGTCATTCGTGAAAAAGCGTCCCGTTGGTTTGACTGGGATGCGATCAAAACCTTTAGCACCCGGAAAGGCGGTGCCTCCCCCGACAGCCCCGAAGACAAAATCAGTAAAGCGGTCGAGAAAAAGCGGGCCGACAAGATCGCGGAAGATCCAGACCTGGTTCACGAAACCATTGATTGGGACAAACTGGGTATCGGCAAGTTCGATGTCATGAACCTGACCATCGAAACCATGCAAAGCGCCCTGGTCCAGTACAAGATTGCCGGATACCCGCCGGATTTGCTGGTCAATGTGCCGAAAAATGCCTCCCGAAGTTACGATTACCACAAGGCCCCTGAGCTGATTCAGTTGGGGAGAGATCGAATGGCCGCAGCTCTGGATCGCTACGAGGAGAGTCGTACCAGTTCCGGGCCGCTGGCATTGTGATTGGTGGTTCCAGGGCTGCAGTGTACTGGTCAAAGAGCGTATAATGCCGGCCAGACACGCACCCTCACACAGGAATCAGAATTTCGTGACCAGCCCTATCGATGACCTGCATACTATCAGGGACTACCTGCGGTATGTCTCTTCCCGGTTCTCCGCTTCAGAGTTGTATTTTGGCCACGGCACGGACAATGTGTGGGACGAAGCCGTACAGCTGGTGATGCGAAGCCTGCATCTGCCGCTGGAAAACAACACCCTGTTTCTTGATGCTCGTCTTACCCGGGAAGAGCGGGAGCTTATCGTTAGCCGTATGCGCAGGCGCATTGAAGAGCGGGTCCCGATGGCTTATTTGTTGGGTGAAGCCTGGTTTATGGGCATGCCGTTCAACGTGGATGAGCGCGTTCTGGTTCCGCGCTCGCCCATTGGCGAGCTGATTGAACGTGGCCTTCAGCCCTGGCTTGGCGACCGCTATGTTGGACGTATTCTGGATCTTTGTACGGGCAGCGGTTGCATCGGCATCGGAGCTGCCACAGTTTTTGAAGACGCGGAAGTGGATCTCGCGGATATCTCATCGGATGCCCTGGACGTTGCCCGGTCCAACATTGCACTTCACGAGTTAAGCGACCGGGTACGCACGGTGCAATCGGATGTGTTCGACGGCATTGAAGGGCGTTATGACGTTATCCTCAGTAATCCGCCTTATGTCGACGCCGAAGATATGGCTGGCATGCCTGAGGAGTACCGTCATGAACCGGAACTCGGATTGGCTGCCGGAAATGACGGTCTGGATATTGCCCACAGGATCATTGCCGCCGCGGCGGATCACTTGAAACCAGGCGGGTTGCTTATTGTCGAAGTGGGCAACAGCTGGGATGCGCTTGAGCAAACGTATCCGGATTTGCCACTGACTTGGCTGGATTTCGAAAATGGTGGTGACGGGGTCTTCCTTCTGACCGCCGAAGACCTTCGCCAGTGGCAGGAAAAATCCTGAGAATCTTTTTATAAACCCTGGATAAGATACTGAATCATGTCGGGAAACACATTCGGAAAATTGTTCACAGTCACCAGTTTTGGTGAAAGTCACGGGGCTGCGCTGGGGTGCATTATCGACGGCTGCCCTCCGGGATTGCCACTGTCCGAGGAGGACATGCAGCGGGACCTGGATCGTCGCAAACCGGGAACCTCCCGACACACTACTCAGCGTCGTGAGGCGGATGAGGTGAGAATCCTGTCCGGGGTGTTCGAGGGTAAAACCACCGGTACGCCGATTGGGCTGATGATCGAGAACACCGATCAGCGCTCCAAGGATTACTCCAAAATTTCCGAACAGTTCCGTCCGGCCCACGCCGATTACACCTATGCCCATAAGTATGGTGTCCGCGATTATCGGGGTGGTGGTCGGTCCTCAGCCCGTGAGACCGCTATGCGGGTAGCGGCTGGTGCGGTCGCCAGGAAATTCCTCGAGCAGCGCCTGGGTATCCGGATTCGGGGCTATCTGTCGCAACTGGGTCCGATCAAGGCAGAGAAGCTTGATTGGGAGCAGGTACACCAGAACCCTTTCTTTTGCCCCGATGCTGACAAAGTGGCGGAGATGGAAGCCTACATGGATGCCTTGCGGAAAGAGGGTGATTCCATTGGTGCAAGGATCAATGTGGTCGCTGAAGGTGTTCCACCAGGGCTGGGTGAGCCGATTTTTGATCGACTGGATGCCGATCTTGCCCACGCGCTGATGAGCATTAACGCCGTGAAGGGTGTGGAAATTGGCGCCGGTTTTGGCTGTATTGAGCAGAAAGGTACCGAACACCGGGATGAGATGACACCTGAAGGGTTTGTGTCCAACAGCGCCGGTGGTGTGTTGGGCGGCATCTCGTCCGGCCAGCCGATTGTGGCGAGCATTGCCCTGAAGCCGACCTCCAGCTTGCGGCTGCCTGGCCGGAGTATTGATGTTCACGGCAATCCCGTGGAGGTGATTACCACTGGGCGTCACGATCCCTGCGTGGGCATTCGGGCGACGCCGATTGCCGAGGCGATGATGGCCATTGTCCTGATGGACCACTATTTGCGCCATCGCGGCCAAAATGGGGATGTGGAAGTCTCTACGCCGGTTCTAGGTCAGCTCTGAACGAACCCGAAAGGTTATTGTTATCTACTGGCGGCTTTCAAACCTCTATTTCTGGTTTTTTGCCCTCCTTGGAGGGCTTCTTCCCTATTGGTCCCTCTATCTTGAAGGGCAGGGCTTCTCCTATCTCCAGATCGCCACGCTTATGGCGACCATCCAACTCACCAAGATTATCGCACCCAGCGTGTGGGGTTGGTTGGGGGATCGGTCCGGGCAGCGGGTGCGGCTGGTCCGGTTCGGTGCCATTACCGGATCGCTGTTTTTTGCCGGTGTTTTTCTTGAGCCCGGGTTCTACGGGCTGCTGCTTGTCATGCTGGCGTTTACTTTTTTTTGGAATGCCATCCTTCCGCTGTATGAGGTAATCACTCTCAGGACTCTGGGTACGCAAAGGGAAAAGTATGGCAGGGTCAGGTTGTGGGGCTCTGTCGGGTTCATTGGTGCTGTAGCACTGGTGGGTGGAATTCTGGAGTATGTGCCCATTCAGAATCTGCCATGGCTGCTTCTGCCAGTGTTTGCGGGGATAGCGGTGTCCGCTTTTCTGGTGCCCTCCGATCAGGGTGAACGTAAACCACCGGCGCCGAAGGGCAGCCTCAAGGCAATTGTCACCCATCCTGCGGTGGTGTCGTTCTTCCTGATGAATTTTTTGCTTCAAGTGTCACACGGGGCCTATTACACCTTCTTCAGTATTCACCTCGAACAACACGGCTACGGCAAGTTGTCCATTGGCTTGCTGTGGTCCCTTGGGGTGGTGGCGGAGATCGGATTGTTTCTGGTGATGCATCAGCTATCCCGGAGCTTTTCGGTCCGCCAGATTGCTATCGGGGCGCTGACACTCACCATGATCCGTTGGGTGTTAATCGCCGAGCTAACGGACGTGGTTTCTGTACTGATCTTCGCACAGCTGTTGCACGCGGCCTCATACGGCGCGTTGCATGCCATTTCCGTGCAATATATTCAGGGCTTTTTTGGTCAGCACCATCACGGTCAGGGACAGGCGCTTTACAGCGGACTGACTTTTGGTGCTGGCGGCGCGGTAGGTGCGTGGTTGTCGGGTTTTCTGGTGGATGGTATCAGCACCTCAGCGGCATTCTGGGGTGGGGCCGTGGCAATGATGGTGGCTATTGTTATCACCTGGCGGGGGCTCAGGCCCCCACCGAAGGGTGATCACGCCTGACCTCGGGTTATGCTGTTTTGTTCCGGTTCTCCTCGGCTTTCACCACCTCAATCAAAGCTCTGGCGGCAGCACTTGGCTGGCGACCAGAAAGGCCAACCGCTCCAAGTACCCGCGTGACCGGAAACCCGATATCCAAGCGATGAACGCTTTTATCCATCATGCTCACGGGCAGAACGCTCCAGCCTAGCCCGACACTGGTCATCATCTTGATGGTTTCAAGATAGTTGGTCGGCATCTGGGGATGCAGTGGCAAATTGGCCTCCAGAAACAAACGACTGACAACCCGATAGGTCGCCGTCGTGGTGTCGGGCAGCAGCGCCGGATGCCCCGCGAGATCCTCCAGGCCAGGGGATGCAATACTTGCCAGTGGATGCTCCGGCCCGACCACAAACGCCATGGGGTCAGCCCATTGTTCGTATACCATGAAATTTCCTTCCATGCTGTCACTAAGTGTGACAAAGGCCAGCTCAGCGCTACGTTTACGCATCTGCTCATAGGCCGCATCCGATTCCATGAACTGCAGGTTCAGCGACACATTCGGAAACTCCCGGCTGAACCGGCGCAGCCAGTTGGGCAGGTGGTGAAGACCGATGTGGTGGCTGGCAATGATCTGCAGCTCACCTTCCACCTGCCCGGAATCCGGCGATAGCGCCACCCGGGCATTATGGATCTCATCGAGAATCTTGCGGGCATGGGGGAGTAGCCGGGCGCCGGCGTCTGTGAGTCGGATTTTCCGATGACTGCGGTCAATCAGCGACGTGCCCAGCTGGTTTTCCAAGGCCGCCAGGCGCTTTGAAATAGCGGGCTGGGTCAGATGGAGGATTTCGGCGGCTTCGGAGAACGATTCCTGATCGACGATTGTTAGAAAAGCCTTCAGTGCATTTGAGTCCACGCGTTTATCCTGTTTGCCTACTTGTTTAAGGGGAGGTCGCGTGGCGGGCAGCACCTTCCAAAACACGCCATAAATACATCCCTGTAGGCTCGGTCGCGCCATCCCTGGCGCTCCACGGTTCTGGAAGGTGCTGCCCGCCACGCGACCTCCCCTTAAACAAGTAGGCAAACAGGATAAACGCGTGGACTCAAATGCACTGAAGGCTTTTCTAACAATCGTCGATCAGGAATCGTTCTCCGAAGCCGCCGAAA
>JAVJZJ010000094.1:0-241835 GCA_040223075.1 Marinobacter sp. | reverse complement strand
TAAGCGCATACGGTGGATGCCTTGGCAGTCAGAGGCGATGAAAGACGTGGAAGCCTGCGATAAGGTTCGGGGAGCTGGCAAACGAGCTGTGATCCGGACATCTCTGAATGGGGAAACCCACCGACTTTCGGGTCGGTACCTTGCACTGAATCCATAGGTGTAAGGGGCGAACTCGGGGAACTGAAACATCTAAGTACCCGAAGGAAAAGAAATCAACCGAGATTCCCTAAGTAGCGGCGAGCGAACGGGGACCAGCCCTTAAGCTGGACAACTGGTAGGAGAAGGCTCTGGAAAGTGCCGCCATAGTGGGTGATAGCCCCGTATCCGAAACCTGAGTCCAGTGAAATCGAGTAGGACGGGACACGTGATATCCTGTCTGAACATGGGGGGACCATCCTCCAAGGCTAAATACTCCTGACTGACCGATAGTGAACCAGTACCGTGAGGGAAAGGCGAAAAGAACCCCTGTGAGGGGAGTGAAATAGATCCTGAAACCGTATGCGTACAAGCAGTCGGAGCGGACTTGTTCCGTGACGGCGTACCTTTTGTATAATGGGTCAGCGACTTATGTTCAGTGGCGAGGTTAACCGTGTAGGGGAGCCGTAGGGAAACCGAGTCTGAATAGGGCGATTTAGTCGCTGGGCATAGACCCGAAACCGGGCGATCTATCCATGAGCAGGTTGAAGGTTGAGTAACATCAACTGGAGGACCGAACCCACTGTCGTTGAAAAGCCAGGGGATGACTTGTGGATCGGAGTGAAAGGCTAATCAAGCCCGGAGATAGCTGGTTCTCCCCGAAAGCTATTTAGGTAGCGCCTCGGACGAATACCACAGGGGGTAGAGCACTGTTTCGGCTAGGGGGTCATCCCGACTTACCAACCCGATGCAAACTCCGAATACCTGTGAGTACTATCCGGGAGACACACGGTGGGTGCTAACGTCCATCGTGAAGAGGGAAACAACCCAGACCGCCAGCTAAGGTCCCCAAGTACCAGTTAAGTGGGAAACGATGTGGGAAGGCTCAGACAGCTAGGAGGTTGGCTTAGAAGCAGCCATCCTTTAAAGAAAGCGTAATAGCTCACTAGTCGAGTCGGCCTGCGCGGAAGATGTAACGGGGCTCAAACTGGTCACCGAAGCTGCGGCTGCATACATTGTATGCGGGGTAGGGGAGCGTTCTGTAAGCCTGCGAAGGTGTGTTGAGAAGCATGCTGGAGGTATCAGAAGTGCGAATGCTGACATGAGTAACGACAATGGGGGTGAAAAACCCCCACGCCGGAAGACCAAGGGTTCCTGCGCAACGCTAATCGGCGCAGGGTGAGTCGGCCCCTAAGGCGAGACCGAAAGGTGTAGTCGATGGGAAACGGGTTAATATTCCCGTACCTTGGATCACTGCGATGGAGAGACGGAGAAGGCTAGGTGAGCCGGGCGACGGTTGTCCCGGTTTAAGCGAGTAGGGAGAGGACTTAGGCAAATCCGGGTCCTCAATCCTGAGACGCGACGACGACTGCTCATAGAGCGGGAAGTCATTGATGCCCTGCTTCCAGGAAAATCTTCTAAGCTTCAGGTGATTCGAGACCGTACCCCAAACCGACACAGGTGGTCAGGTAGAGAATACCAAGGCGCTTGAGAGAACTCGGGTAAAGGAACTAGGCAAAATGGTGCCGTAACTTCGGGAGAAGGCACGCTGGTGGTATGTGAAGCCCCTGCGGGTGGAGCAGAAGCCAGTCGAAGATACCAGGCCCCTGCGACTGTTTATTAAAAACACAGCACTGTGCTAACACGAAAGTGGACGTATACGGTGTGACGCCTGCCCGGTGCCGGAAGGTTAATTGATGGGGTTAGCGCTTGCGCGAAGCTCTTGATCGAAGCCCCGGTAAACGGCGGCCGTAACTATAACGGTCCTAAGGTAGCGAAATTCCTTGTCGGGTAAGTTCCGACCTGCACGAATGGCGTAACGATGGGGGCGCTGTCTCTACCCGAGACTCAGTGAAATTGAAATCGCCGTGAAGATGCGGTGTATCCGCGGCTAGACGGAAAGACCCCGTGAACCTTTACTATAGCTTCACAGTGAACTTTGAGCATGTTTGTGTAGGATAGCTGGGAGGCTTTGAAGCGGCGACGCCAGTCGTCGTGGAGCCAACCTTGAAATACCAGCCTGACATGTTTGAGGTTCTAACTTGGTCCCCTTATCGGGGATGAGGACACTGTGTGGTGGGTAGTTTGACTGGGGCGGTCTCCTCCCAAAGCGTAACGGAGGAGCACAAAGGTGGGCTAAGCACGGTCGGACATCGTGCGGTTAGTGTAATGGCACAAGCCCGCTTGACTGCGAGACAGACACGTCGAGCAGGTGCGAAAGCAGGTCATAGTGATCCGGTGGTTCTGTATGGAAGGGCCATCGCTCAACGGATAAAAGGTACTCCGGGGATAACAGGCTGATACCGCCCAAGAGTTCACATCGACGGCGGTGTTTGGCACCTCGATGTCGGCTCATCACATCCTGGGGCTGAAGCCGGTCCCAAGGGTATGGCTGTTCGCCATTTAAAGTGGTACGCGAGCTGGGTTTAGAACGTCGTGAGACAGTTCGGTCCCTATCTGCCGTGGACGTTGGAGATTTGAGGAAAGCTGCTCCTAGTACGAGAGGACCGGAGTGGACGAACCGCTGGTGTTCGGGTTGTGTCGCCAGACGCATTGCCCGGTAGCTATGTTCGGATAGGATAACCGCTGAAAGCATCTAAGCGGGAAGCCCCTTCCAAGATGAGATCTCCCTGGCCCCTCGAGGGCCCTGAAGAGCCGTTCAAGACCAGGACGTTGATAGGTCGGGTGTGTAAGCGCTGCGAGGCGTTGAGCTAACCGATACTAATTGCTCGTGAGGCTTGACTATATAACACCCAAGACAATTGCGGATAACGCAGAGCCAGCGTGCTCAACAGAAATCACCATCACATCGTTCTAACTCGTCCACCCAGTGATCAACCGTTTTGCCTGACGACCATAGCGGTCTGGAACCACCTGATCCCATCCCGAACTCAGAAGTGAAACAGACCTGCGCCGATGGTAGTGTGGCGTTGCCCATGTGAGAGTAGGTCATCGTCAGGCTCCTAAATAAAACAGCCCCGACAGCGTATGCTGCCGGGGCTTTTTATTGCCTCAAGGAAATTCCTGATCTCCTCCTCACCCGATTGGAAATCAAACCAGCATATCTCCCGGACATTCACATTTTTTCTGAGCGCATATCCAGGATCCATTTCACCAGCTGTCTCGCCTGTTTTTCGCTGACCTCAGCTCTGGCTTCCATCTCAGGCATCTCTGCTGAACCCCAGTGGCCTTCGCCACCGGTCATTACGACCTGAACCAGCTTCTCTGCATCGTCCTTTGTATATTTCTGGGCGATGCTCTGGAAAGCGGGTGCCCGGGGCACATCTTCATTGGTGGTGTGGCAAGCCATACATTGCTTTTCTTCAGCCAGTTGCATAGTGTTTTTAGCGTGGGAGTCTGCCAGTGCCGTTAAAGGCCCAAGGCAAAGGCAGCTTGCGAGCGCGGTTGTTACGATTGTCCGTTTCATATTGGCTTCCTTTTGTTCGATCCTGACTTTACCGTTCGAGATTACTGCCAATGGTCGAGACCAATACTGCCACCTCGTTAATAAGCTTAGACCAAGAACCGGGGTCGTTGTGGAGCAACTTGAGGGTAAAAATGCTTTTTCGCGTAAATCATCGGGGTGAGGTAATAACCATACAAGTGCTGTTGGTTGCCTTATTGTTGGCGGCAAATCGTCCAAGCTACTCCGCGACCAGAGTTGCATGTCCTGTTCCGGATGTCATGGTGTTCAGTAAGCGGGCGGAGGACGGCGAGCTGGCGTGCCAGGTGCTTGGTAGAACCCTGACTTTTATGCGTGGAGAGGGTTTCCGCGTCAATATTGGGTTCACCATCGATCTGGTGGATCGTCCCCTGAGGCTTCATGGCAAGGAAGTGACGGGCACCTACGATTCCAGAAGCTTTCATATCAAGGTTCCCAGCTTCAGCCAGTCGCAATTGATGGCGCAGCGCCACCCACCATTTCGGATGAGCATGAGCCTTACGATGTGGCAAAGCTTTGTAGCACACGAGGTAGCCCACGCGGTGGCGGAAGCGAACTTCCGGGTGCCGAAACCGACACTTGAAGCGCATGAATACATCGCCTACGTGGTCCAACTCGCGACCCTTCCCAAGACTCTCCGGCATCAGTTGCTGGCGGAATTCGATAATAGGGCATTCCAGCATGAGAGGCAGATCAGCCGTACTTTTCTAGAGCTGGCGCCTGAAGTCTTTGCGGTAAAGGCCTACCGGCACTATGTTGCCCAGCCCGATCCGCAGGCTTTTTTCCAGCGCCTGCTGAGTAAAAGACTCAGGTCGTCCCATTAGTCGGGTGGAGAGCATGGTAATGGGGCCCACCTAATGTGTTAGAGCAAACCTGTGATTTCAGAAAGCGACCACGGTAGGTCAAACAGTTCCCCGAAGGGGGCTGGTTCGGGAATCACCGCAAACAGTCCAACCTACTGCTTACGCTACAAAGAGGTGCGCCAGGTTCTGCGGTCGCCTCTCAATAGTGCGTTGTCATCTTATCTGAAATCTCGGTGATTAGTTAACACTTTGATATATGGCAATAAATGGGCGTTGGAGCGTATTTTGCTTTGAACCCTGTGAACAATTCCCCATCAGGCAATCGGCAACGGCGCCGTCGCTAGAAGTCCCCAGGTGTCGGCCAGGTCTGTTCCTGTTTCAGGTAAGTTTTCTCCGTTGATATCTGTGGGATTCGCTCAACCCGGTGGGATCATTTGCCAGGTTTTGACAGGATCAGCCATGACGGACACCGCTTTTCGCTTCCTTTCCTATGCCGGAAAAACCAAAGTGCTCCACCTGAGTTGGGTGGCCTTTTTTATCAGCTTCCTGGTGTGGTTTAACCACGCACCGCTGATGTCTGCTATCCGTGAGCAGTTCAGTCTCACTGGCGCAGAGGTCAACACGCTGTTATTGCTTAACGTAGCACTGACCATACCAGCCCGAATCCTGATCGGTATGCTAGTGGATGGGCTTGGTCCTCGCCGGGTATACAGTCTGGTGCTGGTTATTTCCGGGGTGCTGTGTATAGCCTTTGCTTTGTCGACCACCTTTGAGCAACTGGCGTTAAGTCGGTTCCTTCTTGGTTTTGTCGGCGCCGGATTTGTTGTCGGTATTCGCTTGATCAGCGAGTGGTTCCCGGCCCGTGAGCTGGGTTTGGCTGAAGGAATCTATGGCGGTTGGGGCAACTTCGGTGCTGCCTTTGCCGGGCTTTCACTGCCTGCTCTGGCGCTCTGGTACGGTGGCGATGAGGGTTGGCGCTGGGCCATTGGTACGACTGGTGTTATTGCCATTCTGTATGCGGCGGTGTTCTACCACCAGGTCAGGGACACGCCCAAAGGCTCTACGTACTTCAAACCCAAGCGCGGTGGCGCGATGGAAGTGACCAGTCGGGGTGATTTTGTCCTCTATCTGGTTATGAATCTGCCGCTGTTTCTGGCCTTGGCGTTGATCGTCTGGCAATTGGGCCCGCACAAGCTCGGGTTGTTGGGTGTGGCAACAACCTATGTGCTGTACGGCGTTATTTTCCTGATGCTGACTGTTCAGGTTGTCCGTATCTGGCAGATCAATGGTCATGTTTTCCAGCGTGCGGTGCCCGCTTTTGATCGTTATCCTTTCAAACAGGTGGCGCTGCTGAATCTTGTTTATATGGCCAGCTTTGGTTCCGAGCTTGCCGTGGTTTCGATGCTGCCACTGTACTTTCTGGACACCTTTGATATCTCACCATTGCTGGCCGGTATGCTCGGCGGCAGCTTTGCATTAATGAATCTCTTTGGCCGTCCTGGTGGCGGGTATCTCGCCGATCGGTTTGGTCGCAAATTTATCACCCTGGTGATGTTGGCAGGTATCGCCCTGGGGTATCTGTTCATGGCGCAGATTGACAGCCATTGGCCGCTACCTCTGGCCGTAGCTCTGGTCGTGTTCTGTTCGGTGTTTGTGCAAGGTGGTTGTGGTGCGGTCTATGCGTCTGTCCCACTGGTCAAACGTCGGTTAACCGGGCAGGTGGCCGGTATGGCCGGTGCTTATGGCAACGTTGGTGGGGTGGTTTTCCTGGTGGTGTTGGCGATGGTGACTCCCAAGGTCTTCTTCCTGGTGCTGGGCGGCATTGCCGTGGCGATAATGGCGTTGGTGATGATCTTTATGGACGAGCCCAACCCGCAGACCAGCGAAGTCATGCCTGATGGTTCGGTGCGGATGATTGATGTGACATGAGCCCCCAACTGCACCTGACAATCGGTCAACACAGCTCAGCGGGTCGCAAAGAGACCAATGAGGACAGCCTGGGAATCTGCTACCCGGAGGGTGAGGCTCTTGCCCTCAAGGGTGCCGTAGCTGTGATTGCCGATGGTGTCAGTGCCTCCGAATCGGGGCGTGAGGCAGCGGAAGCGTGCGTGAAGGGTGTGTTGCACGACTATTACAGCACACCTGATTCCTGGTCGGTGGAAACATCGGTTGGGCGGGTCTTGGGTGCCCTGAACCGTTGGTTGCATGGCAAAGGGCATCGCAGTCATGGTGATGCCACAGGTATGGTGTGTACCTGCAGTCTGGTGGTGATCAAGAATAATCGCGCCTACGTTTTCCACGTGGGGGACAGTCGCGTCTACCTGTTCCGTGACGGGCGGCTGGACTGCCTGACTCGCGACCATCATGTTCTGCTGGGCTCCGACAAGACCGCTTTGTCACGTGCCATGGGCGTTGAGCTCAACGTTGAAATAGATATGAATCGGGTCAGTTTGCAGCCGGGAGACTGCCTGGTGCTGACCACGGATGGTGTCCATGGCTATTTGAGTGACGGTGTCATGGCTGAAAAGGTGCGCGACGCCTGTCCCGAGGAGTCTGCCAGGGCGCTGGTGGACGCGGCTCTGGAGCAGGGCAGTCCGGACAACCTGAGTGCCCAGGTGCTGGTTGTGGACAAGTTGCCAGAGGAAGACATCGAAGCTCATTACGAGCGTCTGGTTGCCCTGCCGTTCCCGCCTCCTCTGCAGCCGGGACAGCGCCTCGATGGCTATCGGATCGTGCGGGAGATCCATGCCAGCCGCCGAACCCAGGTCTATCTTGCGGAGTCGCTGGAGGGTGGGGAACTGGTGGCCATGAAGACGCCGTCGCCCAATTTCGTTGACGACGCTGCTTACATTGACCGATTCCTCACCGAATCCTGGGTAGCCAGGCGAATTCAGAGTCCCCACGTGGTGCGTTTTCTGGATCCGCCTCAAAGTCGTCAGTGTCTTTACTGTCTTACCGAGTTTATCGATGGCCAGACATTGCGGGAGTGGATGAATGATAATCCCATGCCGGAACCGTCCGTGGTGCGGGGCATGGTCAGACAGATCGTGGCCGGATTGCGTACCCTGCATCGCCTGGAAATGGTGCATCAGGATCTGAAGCCTGAGAACCTGGTGATCGACCGCCAGGGCACCCTCAAGATTATCGATCTGGGCGCGGTTCGTATTCGTGGCATTGAACAGATTGACGTCCCCTGGGGCCACGATGTACAACTGGGAACCGAGAGTTACGCCGCGCCTGAGTGCCTGGAGGGAGAGCTCGCCACCGCCGCATCTGATCGCTACTCTCTGGGCGTCATCGCCTATGAGTTGTTGACCGGGCGCCTGCCCTACGACAAACCGCCCAAACCCTCCAATCGGCGTAAGCTGGTGTATCGCGGTGCCCGGGAGGTTAATCCCGATTTACCGGTGTGGCTGGATGCCTGCCTGCAGAAGGCAGTGGCACTAAAGCCTGAGGCCCGTTATCCCGCGTTGTCGGAGTTTCTGAGGGATCTGGAATTCCCGAATCCGGCTCTGGTCCCATCCTCCAGGGCGCCGCTGGTGGAGCGAGTTTCAACGCGGGACTGGCGTTTCATCGCGACTCTCTCGCTACTGCTGAACCTGATACTGCTGTCATCGCTGCTGGTCAGAGGGTAGTCCGCTTCCGCGAGTTTTCGGCAATCAGTGATATACTCTTCACACACAACTTTAAGCCGTTGCCTGCTGATGGAGAGCCTATGTCCGCGCAAGATCACCTGGTCATTTTTGATACTACCCTGAGAGATGGCGAGCAAAGCCCTGGTGCCACCATGACCAAGGCTGAGAAGCTCCGTATCGCCAAGGCCCTGGAAAAACTGCGTGTGGACGTGATTGAAGCAGGCTTTCCGATCGCCAGCCAGGGTGACTTTGAAGCCGTAAAGTCGATTGCCGAAACCATCAAGGGCTCTACCATTTGCGGCCTGGCACGCGCAATGGATGGCGATATAGATCGCGCGGCTGAGGCTATTCAGCCTGCGGAACGTGGTCGTATCCACACCTTCATAGCAACCTCTCCGATTCACATGCAGCACAAACTGCAGATGCAGCCGGATGAGGTCATAGAGCAGGCGGTTCGTGCGGTCAAACGGGCTCGTGGTCATGTGGACGATGTCGAGTTTTCCTGTGAGGATGCCGGCCGTTCCGAACTGGATTTCCTGTGCCGGATTATTGAGGCGGCCATTGATGCCGGTGCCCGCACGATCAATATCCCTGACACCGTTGGCTACGCCATTCCGGAACAGTTCGGGGAAACCATCCGTCAGTTGTTAAACCGCATTCCCAACGCTGATAAGGCGGTTTTTTCCGTACATTGCCATAATGATCTGGGCCTGGCGGTGGCAAACTCGCTGGCAGCGGTCTGCCAAGGTGCCCGGCAGGTGGAATGTACGATCAACGGTCTCGGTGAAAGGGCGGGCAATGCCTCGCTGGAAGAGATTGTCATGGCGGTGCGCACACGCCAGGATCTGTTCTCCATCGATACTCGCATCGACACCCAGCATATCGTGCCTGCATCTCGCCTGGTTTCAACCATTACCGGCTTCCCGGTGCAGCCCAACAAGGCGATTGTTGGCGCCAACGCCTTTGCTCATGAGTCCGGCATTCACCAGGATGGCGTGCTCAAGCACCGGGAGACCTATGAAATCATGCGGGCCCAGGACGTCGGCTGGCACACCAACAGCCTGGTTTTGGGTAAACATTCCGGGCGTAATGCCTTCCGTACCCGCCTGTTGGAGTTGGGTATCCAGTTTGAGACAGAAACCGAGCTGAATGAGGCCTTTACCCGGTTCAAGGCACTGGCGGATCTGAAACATGAGATCTTTGATGAGGATCTGCAGGCCATTGCCAGCGACACCCGGCAGAAAGAGGAAGAGGGCCGGTTCGGGCTGGTGTGTCTTCAGGTCTGTTCAGAAACCGGTGTGGTCCCCAAGGCCAGTCTGACGCTGATGATGGATGGCAGGGAGCACAAAGTGGAAGCCGAAGGCAGTGGGCCGGTGGATGCCACCTTCAAGGCCATCGAGTCTCTGGTGGATTCTGGCTGTAATCTGCAGCTGTATTCCGTCAACAATATTACCAGTGGTACCGATGCCCAGGGCGAGGTGACCGTTCGACTGGAGCGAGGCGGACGGATTGTGAATGGCGTGGGCGCGGATACCGATATTATCATTGCGTCAGCCAAAGCCTACATTGAGGCCCTGAACCTGATCAGCCGAGGTGGCGTACGTCAGCACCCCCAGGTTGCGGATGTGTGAGGTTGTAGTCTTAACCGGGGCGATTGAATGAGATATTCGGAAGCAGAGAGACAGTTCTATCTCGGGATGGCAGGCATTCGCGCCTGGTACGCCCGGGAGCCGCTACCGGGTGCGGCCCCAAGTCCGGAGTTTGAGTTTCCCGAGGAATCCGAGTCGCCGGCATTTGCCGAGCCGTTGGCTCGCAGTACTCCGGCGGCACCTAAAGCGCCGGGAAGCAGCCAGCCTGTCGGGCCAGAAGCTGGACAGGGGGTTGAGCGCATTGCTCATCTGCAGGCGATGATGGCTGGTGAAAACGCTCCCGGAAGCGTTGGTGAAACAGAAGCTGCGGCAGAGTCAAAACCTGAAGATACCGCCGCCACGGCGTTGATCGATCGTGAGAGTGATGCTCCAGAGGCCATGGTCCCGGAGTCGGTTGTGATGACCGGTCTGAAGGCAACCCTCGGGGTATGGCAGGTTGGGACTGTGCTGTTGCTTGGCGAATTGTCAGAAGATGCCAGTGCCCGTCTGCAGGATTCTCTGGCCAGCAATATACTCAAAGCACTGGGCTATGAAGAACCGGTGAAAGCGGAATGCCTGAGGTGGCCCATTTTTGCCAATCCACTGGTGCCGGGCAACAGCTTCGCTGACTTCACCGGGGTGTTGAAATCCCTGGTGGGCGAAAGCGATGGCCGGCGCCTTATCCTGCTCGGTGTACTGGTGGACACGCTACCGGAAAATCGTGAGGTATGGCTCAATAGCGCGCTGGGACAACCTGCCGTTGATTTTCCACACACGCTGGCAGAGTTGGCTGCCGTTCCCTCATACAAGCGGGCACTCTGGGAGCAGCTCAAACCGTTGGTCCGAGGCAAGGCGTGAACCGTCTGCAGTATGATCAGGTTCGTCAGAATGATCGGGTGATCCGGCCGATGGAGTCCGGGGATTTGCCTGCCGTGCTGGAGATCGAGCTTCAGAGTTACTCGCATCCCTGGAGCGAGGCGATTTTTCGTGACTGTTTTCGAGAGAATTACAGGCTCTGGGCCTACGACTGCGGAGGGGTTGTTGGCGGTTATGCAATTGTTGCCCATATGTACGACGAAGCACATCTTCTGAACCTGTGCGTTGCCCCGGCCGTCCGCGGGGAAGGGGCCGGGCGCCAACTACTGCGGCATCTGCTGGCGCATGCCGCTCATGAGGGTATGGAACAGGGTATTCTTGAGGTTCGGGCGTCCAATCAGGCGGCCATCGATCTCTACCTGTCGGAGGGCTTCCGGATTATTGGTGAACGGCCCGGTTATTACCCTGCGCCAGAGGGGAAGGAAGACGCCATCGTGATGACATTGCCCCTGTCTACTGCCTAGGGGTTATCCACGGCTTACGCACCGCTACATTGTTCGCGTCTTGATCTGATTCCCCCTATAATGGCGGCCTTTTCAGCGTATTTGATTCAGGTTGCTCTCCATTATGTCCACCCTTTCACAAGAAGTTTCCAAGCGTCGTACATTTGCGATCATCTCACACCCGGACGCTGGTAAAACCACCATTACGGAAAAGGTTCTGCTGTTCGGGCAGGCCCTCCAGAAAGCCGGTACTGTTAAAGGTAAGAAATCCGGGCAGCATGCCAAGTCGGATTGGATGGACATGGAAAAAGAGCGGGGGATTTCTGTGACCACCTCCGTTATGCAGTTTCCCTACCATGACCGTCTGGTAAACCTGCTGGATACCCCGGGCCACGAAGACTTCTCCGAGGATACCTACCGGACCCTGACCGCCGTCGATTCCTGTCTGATGGTAATCGATAGCGCCAAGGGTGTTGAGGAACGGACCATCAAACTGATGGAAGTGACCCGCCTGCGGGATACTCCGATATTGACGTTCATGAACAAGCTGGACCGGGATACCCGGGACCCGGTGGAACTGATGGACGAGGTTGAGGATGTCCTCAAGATCGCATGCTCACCGGTGACCTGGCCCATCGGCATGGGTAAGAATTTCAAGGGCGTGTACCACCTGCTGCGGGATGAAGTGGTTCTTTATCAATCCGGCCAGGGTCATACCATTCAGGAGCGTCGCGTGATTCCCGGTCTCGACAATCCCGAGCTGGACGATGTTCTGGGTGCCTACGCCTCCGACCTGCGTGATGAAATCGAACTGGTCAAAGGGGCTTCCCATGAGTTTGATCACGATGCGTTTCTCAAGGGTGAATTGACCCCGGTTTTTTTCGGGACCGCCCTGGGCAACTTCGGTGTTGATCACATGCTCGACGGGTTGGTGGAATGGGCGCCGGCACCACAGCCCCGTGAAACCGACCTGCGACCGGTTGAGCCCGCTGAAGATATGTTTTCCGGCTTTGTCTTCAAGATCCAGGCGAATATGGACCCTCAGCACCGCGACCGGGTGGCCTTTCTGCGGATCGTATCAGGCCGCTATAGTCAGGGTATGAAAGCCCGCCATGTCCGGATTGGCAAAGAGGTTCGCTTTTCCGATGCGCTGACGTTCATGGCAGGTGACCGTGAGCATGCGGAGGAAGCCTTTGCGGGCGATATTATCGGTTTGCACAATCATGGCACGATACAGCTGGGGGATACCTTTACTGCCGGTGAGGCTATGAAGTTCACTGGTATTCCGAACTTTGCACCGGAACTGTTCCGCCGCATTCGCCTGAAGGATCCCCTGAAATCCAAGCAATTGCAGAAAGGGTTGATTCAGCTGTCCGAGGAAGGAGCGGTGCAGGTATTCCGACCGCTGAAGAATAACGACCTGATCGTCGGTGCGGTCGGTGTTCTGCAGTTCGACGTGGTGGTCAGCCGTCTGAAGAGCGAATACAAGGTGGAGGCTTTGTACGAGCCGATCAATGTGGCGACTGCACGTTGGGTGACCTGCAGCGACGAGCGTAAACTGGACGAGTTCCAGCGCAAGAACAACGATTATCTGGCACTGGATGGAAGCGATCAGCTGGCCTATATCGCACCGACCATGGTGAATTTGCAGTTGGCCCGGGAGCGTTACCCCGACGTCCAGTTCCACAAAACCCGGGAACACTGATCAGAGGCGAGCGCTATGGAGCTGGTCGATGCCCACTGTCACTTCGATTTTCCGGAATTTGACGGCCGGAGGGAGGAGGTGCTTGCCCGGGCCCGCAGTCATGGTGTGTCCCGGTTGGTGATACCTGGCGTCACGCGGCGGCATTGGGAGCGAGTTGTCGGTACTGCTGCCAGTCTGCCGGGGCTGTTCTATTGCCTTGGTATTCACCCGTGGTTTGTGCAGGAGCACGAGCATGACGATCTCGGGATTCTGGAAAACCGGCTTGCTCGTGAAGACAATCGTTGCGTGGGACTTGGGGAGTGTGGGCTGGATCGTCTGAGGGGCGAACTTTCGCAGCAGCTCCCATGGTTCGAGGCTCAGGTGGAACTGGCAGCTCGTTTGAACTGTCCCCTGGTGATTCACTCGGTGCGGACACACGATGAGGTCCACGGCGTGCTCAAAGCCAGCAGCTTTCACGGTAAAGCGCTGGTGCATGGGTTTTCCGGGAGTTATCAGCAGGCCCGCAAACTTGTGGATCTGGGGTGTTTCATCGGGATTGGGGGCGTTATTACCCATGCGCGCGCGAGAAAGACCCGAGATACCGTGTCGCGCCTGCCGCTGGAAGCGTTGGTGCTCGAAACGGATGCTCCGGACATGCCCCCCGAGGGCGTGGCAAAAGGAATGAATTCCCCGGAACATCTGCCGGCGATATTCGGCGCGCTCGCCAGTCTGCGCTGGGAGCCGCGCGAACAGCTCTATGAGCAGTTGCTGGGCAATGTTTCCGAGCTGTACGGTTGGGGGCAGGCGTCAGGCGTAAGGGAATAACGAAATACGGCGCTTCGGGGTTGGCTTTATGGCACAGTTTGGATATACTTCGCGCCCTGGCTTTTCAAGGCGATGTCGTCATCTCAGCCCCGAATGATGTCACTGCCAATTAATTACAGGTACAGAACCTCCTCCGGATGCCAAGCATTTACCGGCGGCGGTTTTTAACGTTTCTTATATAGCGTTCAAGGCGGAATCAATGAAGACTCTGAGTGCGAAACCAGAAACAGTAACACGTGACTGGTACGTTGTAGACGCAGCCGGCAAGACGCTGGGTCGTCTGTCAACCGAAATCGCCCGTCGTCTGCGGGGCAAGCATAAGCCTGAGTATACCCCTCATGTAGACACTGGCGATTACATCGTTGTTATCAACGCGAGCCAGGTTCGGGTTACCGGGAAAAAAGCATCTGCAAAGATGTACTACAGCCACACTGGCTTTCCGGGTGGAATCAAGTCCATCAACTTCGAGAAGCTGGTCGACAAGGCTCCTGAGCAAATCATTCAGAAGTCTGTCAAAGGCATGCTTCCGAGTGGCCCGCTCGGCCGTGCCATGTTCAAGAAGCTGAAAATCTATGCCGGCGCTGAGCATCCTCACGCAGCCCAGCAGCCCAAAGAACTCGACATTTAACGGAAGGCGGATATGTCTGTAGCACAAAATTACGGTACTGGTCGCCGCAAGACATCCACGGCTCGGGTTTTCATCAAGCCGGGAAGCGGTAACATCTCTATTAACGGTCGCTCCATCGAAGAATTCTTCGGTCGTGAGACCCTGCGCATGATCGTTCGTCAGCCGCTGGTTGTTGCTGAGTCTACTGATCGTTTCGACATCAATATCACTGTCAAGGGTGGTGGTATCAGTGGTCAGGCGGGCGCAATTCGCCACGGTCTGACCCGTGCCCTGATGGATTACGATGAGACTCTGCGCCCGGCGCTGCGTCAAGCGGGTTACGTTACCCGTGATGCGCGTGAAGTTGAGCGTAAGAAAGTAGGTCTGCGTAAGGCGCGTAAGCGTCCTCAGTTCTCCAAGCGTTAATCTCGCTGGAGCGCTACCCAGGAAAGCCCGGTCCTTTGGCCGGGCTTTTTTATTGTCCGGAGATCAGCCGCCAAATTGATTTGGGACAGAGTTGGTCCCTGGTTGGCGGCTTTCCGACTTGTAAGGCTGGGGTAATTTCATTACCATTTGTGCGCTTATAATTTTGGGTTGTGAAGTCCTTTTGAAGTGCGGTGACGCCGATTTGCGGCGCTCTGCACCTCGCCTGATGGGAGAAAACCATAATGAGTAATGGCGACGTGAGCCAAGGCCGGCGCCGGTTTCTGATCGGTGCTACGTCGGTGGTAGGTGGAGTCGGCGTCGTCGGTGCCGCCGTTCCTTTCGTGGCGTCCTGGAATCCCAGTGCCAAAGCGGAAGCAGCGGGTGCGCCGGTAACCGTCAATGTCAGCAAGATTGAGCCGGGACAGCAAATAACTGCGGAGTGGCGTGGCAAGCCGGTCTGGATTGTCCGTCGTACCGAGCAGATGTTGGAAAACATTGAGAAGTTGAATGAGGAGGTTAAGGATCCCCAGTCCGAAGCGCCTCAGCAACCTCAGTATATTGAAGGTATCTACCGGTCGATCAAGCCTGAGTTTGCAGTGATTGTCGGACTTTGCACCCATTTGGGGTGTGTGCCCTCTTATCGTCCGGAAGTGGCTCCTGCGGATCTTGGTGAAGACTGGCTGGGTGGTTTTTTCTGCCCCTGTCACGGCTCCCACTACGACCTGGCTGGCCGGGTGTACCAAGCGCAGCCTGCTCCCCTGAACCTTGAGGTCCCGCCTTATCGTTTTGACGATGACGTGACCCTCACGATTGGTCTTGATCCGGAGGCAGCGTAATGCAGAAGCTAATTCAGTGGGTAGACGAGCGTCTGCCGGTCGTTGATGCCTGGAACAATCACCTGGCGAAGTATTACGCGCCGAAAAACTTCAACGTGTGGTATTTCTTCGGCTCTCTGGCGATGCTGGTATTGGTTAACCAGCTGGTGACCGGTATCTGGCTGACCATGAGTTACAATCCCTCGGCGGAAGGTGCATTTTCCTCCGTTGAGTACATCATGCGTGATGTTGAGTGGGGCTGGTTGCTCCGATATCTGCACTCCACCGGTGCTTCCGCGTTCTTTGTTGTGGTCTATCTCCACATGTTCCGTGGCCTGATGTACGGCTCCTACCAGAAGCCTCGTGAGCTGATCTGGCTCTTCGGCATGCTGATCTACCTGGTGCTGATGGCAGAGGCCTTCATGGGCTATCTGCTGCCGTGGGGGCAGATGTCTTACTGGGGTGCCCAGGTTATCGTGAACCTGTTCGGTGCGATTCCGGTGATTGGCGAAGACCTTTCTCTCTGGATTCGTGGTGACTACCTGATTTCCGGGATTACCCTGAACCGCTTCTTTGCATTGCATGTGGTTGCGCTGCCAATCGTATTGCTGGGGCTGGTTGTCTTGCACATCCTGGCGCTGCACGAAGTCGGGTCCAACAACCCGGACGGCATTGATATCAAGAAGAACAAGGATGAAAACGGTATCCCCAAAGATGGTATTCCGTTCCATCCCTACTACTCCGTTCACGACCTCGTGGGTGTTGCGGTCTTCTTCTTTATTTTCTTCATCGTGGTGTTCTTCTTCCCGGAAATGGGTGGCTTGTTCATCGAAAAACCGAACTTTGAACCGGCAAACGCACTGAAGACGCCTGCGCACATTGCGCCCGTCTGGTACTTCACGCCGTTCTACGCCATGCTGCGTGCGGTCACCGTTGACCTGTTTGGTCTTCCTGCGAAGTTCTGGGGTGTGGTTGTAATGGGCGGTGCGATTGCAATCCTGTTCGTGCTTCCCTGGCTGGATCGTAGCCCGGTCCGCTCCATGCGGTACAAGGGCTGGTTGAGCCGTATTGCGCTGGCTATCTTTGCCATCAGCTTTGTAATCCTGGGGTATCTGGGGCTTGTGCCGGCAACGGCAGGCCGAACAGCTCTCGCTCAGGTCCTGACGACGCTGTACTTCCTCTACTTCATTCTTATGCCGTTCTATACGCGTATGGAGAAGACCAAGCCAGTACCAGAGAGGGTGACAGGATAATGAAACAGCTGATTTTGGGTTTTTTCATCGCAGTTCTGCCGGCCTTTGGGCTGGCAGCAGGGGGCGGCTCCGTGCATCTGGATACCATGGAGCCTGATCACGCCAACAAGGAATCCTTGCAGCGTGGTGCAGCGTTGTTTACCAACTACTGCATGGGTTGTCACTCGGCCGAGTATGCTCGCTATAAGCGGGTTTCCGATGACCTGGGTATTCCGACAGAGCTTTATGAGGAGAATCTTATTTTCACCGGCGCCAAGATTGGTGAGCTGATGAAGATCTCCATGAGGAAAGATCTGTCCGAGGGTTGGTTTGGTGCGCCGCCACCCGACCTTACCCTGGAATCCCGTCTGCGTGGCGAGAGCTGGATATATTCCTATCTCCGTGGTTTTTACAAGGATGATAATCGTCCGCTAGGTGTAAACAATGTTGTTTTTGACAATGTTGGCATGCCCCACGTTATGGTGGACTTGCAGGGCCTGTGTGCGGTTGAGCCAAAGATTGGTCAAGAGGCCAGCGTTGATCCACTCAGTGGAAACATCAACAATGCTGATGTCTGTCCTGAATATGCCATTGAGGGCAGTATGTCCGCTGCAGAATTTGATCGGGCAATGTATGACCTGACCAACTTCCTGTCGTATATGGGCGATCCAGTGAAACTGGAGCGTGAGCGTCTGGGGGTTTTCGTACTGATCTTCGTGGCGATTTTCTTTGTATTTGCCTACCTGCTCAATCGGGAGTACTGGAAGGACGTACACTGAGATTTCAGGTATAATATCCGACCCTGAGTTCCAGCGGGCAATTACCGGTCCGCTGGATTTTTGCGTTTTTCAGGATCATTTCGGTTTGTTTACTCGTGAGGTAGTTCTATGGGCGTTGTGACCAAGCGGTCATCAATGACGTTTTTCTCGGACCCGGCCAGCCACTACAGCCACCGTGTGCGTATTGTTCTGGCAGAGAAGGGTGTAACGGTTGATGTCGTCAATGTTGACCCGGATAACCCCCCGGCGGAGTTGGCCGACCTTAATCCGTACAATGCCCTGCCCACGCTGGTGGATCGTGACCTTGTGCTCTATGAGCCCAATATCATGATGGAGTATCTGGACGAGCGGTTCCCGCATCCGCCCCTGTTGCCGGTGTATCCGGTTGCACGGGCCAACAGTCGCCTGATGATTCACAGAATTCAGAAAGACTGGTGTGGGCTGGTTGATCAGATTCTGGCCCAGCCCGGAGCCAAAGCATCGGACGCGGCGCGCAAGGAGTTGCGGGAGAGTTTGCTGGCGACAGCGCCGCTGTTCGGTGAAATGCCTTTCTTCCTGTCTGAAGAATTTACGATTGTCGACTGCTGTATTGCTCCGATCCTGTGGCGTCTTCCCGCATTGGGCATTGAGCTTGACGACAAGCAGGCCAAACCGTTACAGAAGTACATGGAGAGTATTTTCAGTCGTGAGGGATTCAAGGCGAGTCTTTCCGATCTGGAAGAAGACATTCGTAGCTAATTCAGCGATGCAGGGCCTCAAGAGCGGGTCAGGAGAAAGGCAGTGCCTGATAGCAAAGTTACCATGACATCCAGTCGCCCTTACCTTGTCAGGGCGTTCAATGAGTGGATTCTGGACAATGACTGTACTCCTTACATCGTTGTTGATGCAGGTGTGCAGGGGGTTCAGGTGCCTACCGAGCACGTTGCCAACGGGCAGATCGTTTTGAACATCAGTCCGGGCGCAGTGCGCGGGCTGGTGGTTGGCAATGGCGCACTGGAATTTAGCGCCCGGTTTGGTGGTGTTCCGATGCAGGTGTTTATACCGCTGCAGGCGGTTATGGCAATCTATGCCAAGGAAAACGGTGAGGGCATGGTGTTTGGAAGTGAGCCGGGCTCTCCCGACCCTGATGACGATGGCACCCATGATTCCGGGGGGAGTGGTCAGAGCGCCGGAGAGCGTCCATCGGGGCGTCCGACACTCAAGGTTGTCAAATAAAGTAGTCAGAATCTGAAAAGCCAGCGTCCAGCTGGCTTTTTTTTATCCGCCGAAAAGCTTGCTGTCGATCAGTCCACACAGGGCATTGATAATAACGAGCAGCAAGGGGGGCGCTGCGGTGGCGGACAGGTTGTCGAGGGCTATTTCGTGGTCTTCCGGGTGAAGGAGCGAGGTGATGTCAGACTTCTCTTTGGCGCTCAGAACGACGACACGCATCTCCCGGTCATGAGCGGCTTGAATGGCCTGGATGAGATTGGCCTTGTGCCCGTCATCCACAATGACGAAGAGTAGGTCATCGGCTTTGCCAATGGCGCGAACCTGCCTGGAGAACGTATCGTTGAAGCGGTTATCGCGACAGATTGCAGAGTAGGTGGTGGCGTCAGCGCCGAGGTTGATCGCCGGGAGTGCAGGTCGATCATGCTCAAATCGGTTCAGCAGAGCTGTGCAGAAATACTGGGCCAGTATATTGGCGTTGCCGTTGGCGCACGTAATGATCTTGCCGTCGCTGAGCAGCGTGTGCACAAAAGCTTCCACCGCACTTTCGATGGCGGGGGCCGTTGTGCTGGCGGCCTGGGCTGTGTGCTCCATGTGTGCGGCGAACCATTGATTGATCTGTTGTTCAGTGTCGGTCATATTCACGCCTGAATTGCATTCTTGATCCATTGTATCCGGTATTTTTTGACATCGCCCGGTGCGATGGAAATCACATCGATGCGGCTGGGGATGTTCCAGAGCCCGTTCCTGTGCAGGTAGAAGGACGCTGCTCTGATCAGCCTGCGCTGCTTGGCCGGGGTGATTGATTCGGCGCCGCTGGCCAGGCTGCCGGACCCGCGGTAGCGAACCTCAAAAAAGACCAGCGCCTCGCCATCGCGCCCTATCAGATCAATTTCGCCGCCGCGGCTGAATACGTTTCTCTCGACAATGGTGACGCCGCGACTCTGCAGGTAACGGGCGGCCACAGCTTCGGTGTGGTTGCCAATGGCTTTGCTGTCGAGTTTGCCGTCCATGGCGACTCTCCGATTATCTGTTTCCTGGCTATTCTTCTTCGGTTTGAACGTCTTCGGGCGCCGGAGTTAGCAGTTGCGGTGTGCCGTTTGTGAAGCGAGCCCACAGTTGCTGGCGGTGAATGCTGCCTTCTGGTGCCATGGTCAGCACCCCGGTCTGGCCCTCGATAGAGGCGTCTTCTACCTGGCGCAGTAGTGGCAGGCGTTTGCTCAGCTCCCAAGCGTCTGCGCCCATGGCAAACAGCCGTCCCAGTTGGCCCCGGATATCTGGTAGTGCCTGAGTGGCGGTGTTGCGGAACTCATTCTGGTCATCGAGAACCCAGGGAATATCGGTGAAGATGACGTTGTTAAGGTCCCGGTCCCTGGAGGGATCGTGGCTGCCCTCATACACCATGGATGGTGAATACACCGGGAGGTCGCCGCCAAAATAGAAAGCGAATAGCGGCTTGAATTGTCGGGCGATGGTGGGCTCTGCGACCATCACGACGGCATCAGCATCCTGACGGCGGCGGGGCTCGAACTCGACGTTTACCCCGGCTGTGCGCTCTACATCAATGGCTCGCTCTCGAGAGGCGGTTATTCCCAACAAGTCGGCAACGACCGCACGAAAGTTGTCTTCCCGAAAGTAGCGCTCAATGTCGAGGACGGTGCTGCCATTTTCCGCCATACGTTCCAGTAAGGCAGTTTCCAGGCGATCTCCCCACTCACCCTGGGGGATCAGCGCTAGCGCCTGATCGTTGTTTTCCCGCGCCAGTCGGTCGGCGATCTGGCGGGCCTCGTCCTCGGCAGACAGGCCAAACTGGTACAGCCCGGTGGGTGCTTCGGTATCCTGGGGCAGGTAGTTGAGGCCGAGTACCGGGACGGGCATGGCGCTCAGGTCGGCCAGGCTCAGCAGGGCCTCCTTCTCAAGGGGGCCGACAATGAGATCCTGATTCTCGCTGGTGAGCTCCTGATACAGGTTCCGGAAGTTCTGTCCGGCAGTATTCACCACGCGGATGCTGGTCTTGCTTCGATCCGCTGACTGGTCCGCATAGTAGGCCGCAAAGAAGCCGTCTCTGATTGCTTTGCCCGCACTTGCCAGCGGTCCTTCCAGTGGGAGAACCAGGGTGATCTGTTCGGGGCGGGTCTCCGCCAGGCTGGCAATCAATTGCAGTTCTGAAGGCGGCGTAATAGTGGCGGGGTGCCCCGGCCAGTTGTTCTGCCACTGCCTGACAGCGCGACCCTGCTCATCCAGGTTTATGCCGGGTTCCCGCAGGATTCCGGTCAGTTCTATCCAGCCCTGGGCTTCGTATCCGATGACCTGGCCGCCTTCTTCTGACAGCTGGGTATCGGGCGTGGCCTTCAGTGCCTCCCAGATGCGGTCGTGTATCTGCTGGGCGTTCTGGCGGGTATCGGATTGTGCAAGAAGGATGAGGGTGGCTGCTGCGGACAGGTTGTCATCGGCCAATCGCAGGGTCTCTGCCTGGAGGGTGGCGGCACGGGCCATCAGGCCGCGCTCGTAATTGAAAAATTGGTCCGGTTTCAGCTGGCTGGAGAGTTGTTTCGCCCAGGCGCTGTCTTCCAGAGCCGTCGCGCTACCCATGGCAAGCAAAAGGTATTGGTTTTTCAGTTCGCCCGACGGATCCGCCATTGGCTCGCTTTGCAGAATCTTTCGGACCGACTCATGGTTGCTCTGACTCTGGAACCAGTCGGCGGAGCGCAACAGATACTTTTGAGCCTCGTTACCGTCGCTGTGGCTGCTTGCGACGTCTATAGCCTGGCGGGCGGTTTCAGGCTGGGCCTCCAGGTTGACGCTGGCACATCCGCTGGCCAGCATTGTCAGCAGTAGAACGGTGGCGAAAGTTCTCAGGGTCAGACAGTGTTGTGTCATGGCAGGCTCACGATACTCCGGGTAATTGCGCTTGTGACGCCGGGTAAACGACGGCATCATGCCGGGAACCCGGAAGCTATCGGGTTCCCCTGTATCATTCTCAGGCTGGCAAGTTTAACAGCTCCCGGGCCAATTCACATGACGTTGGTGTCATGGTCTCAAGGTAAAGAGAGGCATAAGTGAAATCAGATCCCAGATCTCAGGAAAGGTCCGGCACGCTTTATATAGTGGCGACTCCCATAGGTAACCTGGAGGACCTGTCCCCGCGGGCATCCTCGACGCTGGCCAGCGTTAGCCTGATTGCAGCGGAAGATACCCGTCATAGCGGGCGTTTATTGCAGTTTCTCGGGATTCAGAAACCTATGCTGGCGCTGCATGACCACAACGAACGTAATCGCGCGGCTCAGGTTTTGGGCCGCCTCGAAGCCGGAGAGGATGTAGCGCTGGTGTCCGACGCAGGAACGCCATTAATTTCTGACCCCGGCTACGTATTGGTTCGCGAGGCTAGGGAGCGGGGCCTCAAAGTGAGCCCGATTCCCGGCCCCTGTGCCTTGGTGGCTGCATTGAGTGCTGCCGGGCTGCCCACGGATCGCTTTCTGTTTGCGGGGTTCCTGCCCACCAAGCGCGGTGCCCGTCGGTCCGAGCTGGAGGCGCTGGTGGCGGAGACGGCTACCCTGGTGTTCTATGAATCGCCCCATCGGATCCTGGAAACCGTCGCCCAGATCAGTGAGGTGATGGGGAATGACCGGGAAGTGGTTTTGGGTCGGGAGCTCACGAAAGCATTCGAAACCTTCTATGCTGGGCCGGCGGGGGACGTCAGTAATGTCATTGAGGCAGACCCCAATGGAGCTCGCGGTGAGTTCGTGGTGATGATTCACGGTGCGAACCGCAATCCGGAGCAAGGCGATGCCGAGGCGGTGGATACCGACAGGCTCCTGCGATTGCTGGTGGCCGAGTTGCCGGTCAAGAAAGTGGCCAAGATCGTAGCCGAGTTAACGGGGCGCTCTAAAAACGAGTTGTACCAGCGGGCACTGGAATTGAAGTCGGTGTAGCATTATTGGGTTATTGGGAGGGTTTCGCTTGCACGCCCTCGATCGCAGGAGTATTGTCGTGCCCGAGCTCGCCAGACAGTCGCCGCCAGTACGCCTGGGGGAGGAAAGTCCGGGCTCCACAGGGCAAGGTGCCAGGTAACGCCTGGGCGGCGTGAGCCGACGGAAAGTGCAACAGAAAGTATACCGCCTAAGCACCTTTGGGTGCCGGTAAGGGTGAAATGGTGCGGTAAGAGCGCACCGCGTGACTGGCAACAGTTCACGGCGATGGTAAACCCCACCTGGAGCAAGACCAAATAGGAATCCAATGGCGTGGCCCGCGCTGGATTCGGGTAGGTTGCTTGAGGCCTGTGGTGACGCAGGCCCTAGATGAATGACTGTCCAAGACAGAACCCGGCTTATCGGCGAGCTCAATTTTCCATTCCCGGTCCTTATCCTTCTCAGACAGTGTCCTTTATAGCCAAAAAATCTTAAACCTCACTTTTTATCTGCAGATCGTTTTGCAGGTATCTGATTTTCCAGTCTTTCTTTTTCGTAATTTGCGCATCTCGGCGAACCCTCGCCCGTAACCTCTTGTCATAAAAGGAACTTTTGCAGGTGCGACGCCGTTAGCGGCGCTTGCATTGTGTATTGCGTGTTTCTATAGTGTGCACAAGTGGGAAAAAGTGGTTTTTAGTGGTTTTTTTTGGTTTCTGAGCCCCAGAGTCGGTGCAAATGAGCAACTTTCTTGGCAGTCATGCCATCAATATGGATGCGAAGGGTCGCCTTGCGATCCCCGCCAAGGTGCGCGAAGAGCTCGCGCAAGCCTGTGGCGGCCGCATTGTATTGACTGCCAATGCTGATGAGGAGCGCTGCCTGTTGGTGTATCCGGAGCCAGAGTGGGAGATTCTTCGGCCCAAAGTTGAAGCGCTTCCCAACATGAATAAAGCCGCTCGCCGGTTGCAGCGCCTGATTCTGGGTAATGCTGCGCCGATGGAGCTTGATGGCGCCGGGCGAATCCTGGTGCCGCCCACGTTGCGCAGTTATGCGCACCTGGAGAAAAAGCTGATGCTGATCGGGCAGGGTAAAAAACTCGAGCTCTGGAGTGAGGAGCGCTGGTTTGCCTGGCTGGATGAATCATCGGATGACGATGAGATGCCGCCGGAGATGGAGGCCCTTTCCCTATGACCTCCGAACGTAAGCCGGGGGCTGCGGGCCAGAAGTTCTCGCATCGCTCCGTGCTCCTGGATTCGGCGGTCGATTATCTGATTAATGACTCCGATGGTTTGTATGTCGATGGCACCTTTGGTCGAGGTGGCCATAGCCGGCTTGTACTCGGGAAGCTGGGAGAAAACGGTCGTTTGCTGGGAATCGACAAGGACCTGGAGGCAATTCGCGTCGCCCGGGAGCTGGCTTCCGAGGATGCTCGATTCTGCTGCTATCACGGCTCTTTCGCAGAGCTTGATGTCGCGATCCGGGAGCAGGGCTGGGGCACCGTCAACGGCGTTTTGCTGGACCTGGGTGTGTCGTCACCGCAACTGGATGATGCCGCTCGGGGGTTCAGTTTCATGCGCGACGGTCCACTGGATATGCGCATGAATACCGAACAGGAACCCAGTGCTGCGCAGTGGTTGGCGGAGGCTGACGAACGTGAGATCGCGGATGTGATCTATCGATACGGCGAGGAGCGTTTTTCCCGGCGCATCGCTCGCCGAGTGGTGGAGCGTCGTCAGGAGGCGCCACTACAAACCACTCGGGAGCTGGCAGAGCTGGTCAGTCAGGCTGTCCCTAAAAAGGAAAAAAACAAGCATCCCGCCACGCGGACATTCCAGGCTATCCGGATTTTCATCAACCGGGAGCTGGAGGATCTGGAGGCGGGGCTTGCGTCGGCGGTGGAGCGGCTTGCACCGGGTGGGCGCCTGGTGGTGATCAGTTTCCATTCGCTGGAGGACCGGTTGGTCAAGCGGTTCATGCGGGATCTGGCTCGCGGGCCCAGATTGCCGAAGGGTGTGCCGGTGACGGCAGCTCAGGAGGCATCGGAGTTCTGTTTGATCGGCAAGGCCAGTAAGGCCAACACAGAAGAAGTAAGCGATAACGTTCGGGCGCGAAGTGCAGTCATGCGGGTGCTTGAGCGTGTTCATAACAAACAGGATTTGCAAGGGAGCGCGTGACTATGGGCGCCGTGGCAATTGAGCCGGCCGTTAAAACCGCCGGTCTGAACAAGCAGAAGGTCAAGGACGGATTGGCAAGTGCCGTTCGCGTATCGCAGCAGGTATTTGAGTCGCTGCAGCAGAAGCAGGTGTTGATATCCGTCGCCTTGGTCGGGCTTTTGATTGTGTCGTCCATTGGTGTCGTCGTGAGCGCCCACAAGAATCGGGAGTTGTTCAATACCTTGTCGCAGCTTCAGGGAGAGCGGGACCAGTACCAGCGCGAATGGAGTCAGCTGTTGCTGGAGCAAAGTGCATTGAGTGCCCACAGCCGGGTTGAAACACTCGCTGCGCAGCGCTTTGGCATGGTTGTGCCAGGCAAAGAGGATATTGTGCTGGTGCCACTGATGACGCCTGTCGCAGGCCTTTGAATATTCATAACAACTAACTCAGGGTGGCTGTTTTGTCCGATCAGGGAAAGAACCCAACATGGAGCCAACGACTGGCTGCCGGGCTGAAAGCCTGGCGCTACGGCTCTGTGCTGGGTGTCTTTCTGCTGGTGGTCGGAGCTCTTGGCTGGCGCCTGGTTGATCTGCATGTTGTGGATAATGAATTTCTGCGTAAGCAGGGGGATGTGCGCACGATTCGTGTGGAGTCCATCGACGCCCACCGAGGGGTCATTACTGACCGCCACGGGGAATCCCTGGCCGTCAGCACGCCGGTTCAGACGGTGTGGGCCAATCCTTCTGAACTTGATCCGGAAGAGCCCAGATTATCGCATCTGGCGCGTCTGCTCGATATCAGTGAAGCACGCCTGAGACAGCGGGTGAAGACCTACGAAGGTCGTGAGTTCATGTACCTGCGCAGAAAGATCCAGCCGGGACTGGCGGAGCGTGCGTTGGCTTTGGACATTCCCGGAATCTATAGCCGCCAGGAGTACCGTCGGTATTATCCGGCAGGTGAAGTCACCTCCCACGTGGTCGGGTTTGCGAACATTGACGAAGATGGCCAGGAAGGCATTGAGCTGGCCTATAACCAGTGGCTCAGCGGTGAAAAAGGCCGTAAGCGGGTGCTCAAGGACAATCGCGGTCGGGTGATCAAGGACCTGACATTGATCCGTGATGCCCGGCCGGGTCGCAATCTGGCGTTGAGTATCGACCTGCGACTGCAATATCTGGCATACCGTGAGCTCAAGGCGGTCGTGGAGGCCCACAGCGCCCGGGGTGGCACCCTGGTCATGCTTGATGTCGATACCGGTGAAGTGTTGGCGATGGTGAATCAAGGGTCATATAACCCCAATGATCGTAGTCAGCTAAGCGCGGACCGGCTGAGAAACAGGGCCATTACTGACTTGTTTGAGCCGGGGTCAACCATGAAACCGGTCGCCATGGCAGCGGCTCTGGAATCGGGAAAATACAATCTTAACAGCACGATTGATACGGCGCCGGGTTACCGGCGCTTTGGTCGTTTTACCATTCGTGACAGTCACAACTACGGAGTGCTCGGAGTCACCGGTATCATTGCCAAGTCCAGTAATGTGGGGATGAGCAAGATTGCGACAGAGCTGGGCGGTAACGTCATCCGCGACATGTATTCCCGTCTCGGTATCGGGCAGCCTACAGGTATTGGCTTCCCCGGCGAGGCGGTAGGTGTACTACCGGCACCGCCCAAGTGGCGACCCGTTGAAGAGGCGACGCTGTCTTATGGTTACGGCATGAGTGTGAATGCCCTGCAACTGGCTCAAGCCTACATGGTGCTGGCCAATGGTGGTATTCGTTACCCCTTGAGTTTGATGAAACGGGATGAGCGACCGGCTGGGGAACGTGTGCTTTCCGAGAAGGTCTCATTTCAAGTACGGGAAATGCTGCGCGAGGTGGTCGAGAACGGCACGGGTAAACGTGCGCAGCCAGGATTCTATTCCGCCGGCGGCAAGACCGGCACCGTACATCTGGTGGGTAAGGGCGGCTATGAAGACAGTCAATACAAAGCCATTTTTGCCGGAATGGCGCCCATCGATCATCCAAGAATCGTAACAGTGGTAGCGGTAGATGCACCTCAATCCGGCGAATACTACGGTGGCGAAGTGGCGGCACCGGTATTTGCCAGGGTTATGAGTGATGCATTGCGGCTGCTGAATGTGAAACCCGAACTGGAAGTCGGTGAAGTGCCAGCAGGGCCGAAAACACCCGGGGAGCGGGGGTAGGGTTATGTGTATCACGTCACTCAGCACATTGTTACAGGGGATCGCGCCGGTGCCGTCCGTCTTTGATGTGACGATTCATGGTTTGCAGACGGACAGCCGACAGGTGACGTCGGGTGATGCTTTCATCGCCCTGGCGGGTAGTCGAACGACCGCGGACCACTATGTGGATCAGGCCGTGGCCGCCGGTGCGACCGTTATCATCCTTGAAGCCGATGAGCCCGGGGAGTGCCGGGAACACCTTGGAGCGCTGATTGTGCCGGTGGTCGGGCTGCGAAGTAAGCTGGGAAAGATCGCCGATCGCTTTTTCGAGCATCCTTCACAGCGCTTGCGACTGATCGGGGTGACTGGAACCAATGGTAAAACGTCGGTCAGCCACTACATCGCACAGATACTGCAGCAGACCGGAACCCCTTGTGGGTTGTTGGGTACACTGGGCTACGGCATGCCGGGGGCGTTGCAGGTGGCTTCCCACACCACGCCGGATGTGGTTCAGGTCAATCGCGTTCTGTCACGAATATTGAAACAGGGTGGTCGCGCGGCGGCGATGGAAGTGTCATCTCATGCGCTGGATCAGGGGCGAATTGATCGTCTCACCATGACCGGTGCGGTGTTTACCAACCTGACCCGGGACCACCTCGACTACCACGGCTCCATGGAAGAGTATGGCGCCGCCAAGGCGCGACTTTTTGAGCGCGAGGAGCTGCATTACGCGGTTGTGAATTTTGATGATCCGTTCGGGCGTCAGCTGTATGAACAGCTTGAAGGTAAATGTGACCGGATACGCTACAGCCTCCACGAGGCTCAGACTGAGCTCTGGCTGACAGAGTTCGAGCCGACGCTTCACGGCTTTACCGCCTCTGTGGATGGTGAATGGGGCGCGTTCGACGTCAATGTACCGTTGATGGGGAGTTTCAATGCCAGCAACGTACTGGCGTCCATGGCTGCGGTCTTGAGTCTGGGCGTGCCAGTGGAGCGTGTGCAGAGGGCTGTCGAGACTTTACAGCCGCCCCCTGGCCGCCTGGAACCGTTCACTGGTGCCAATGGCGTAAGGGTCGTGGTGGATTATGCTCACACGCCGGATGCACTGGCGAATGCGCTGGCTGCACTAAAGCCCCATGTGACGGGGCGCCTGTTTTGTGTGTTCGGTTGCGGTGGTGACCGTGACAGTGGCAAACGCCCGGAAATGGCCGCCGAGGCAGAGAAATCGGCCGATGTTGTTGTTGTGACTGACGATAACCCCCGTGGAGAGCACCCGGACACGATAGCCAGGGATATTCTCGGGGGATTTGCGACCCCGGACCAGGTCGCGGTGATTCATGATCGTGCTGAGGCGATTGCCCGCACCGTACGACAGGCCGTCGAAGGCGACATTGTGCTGATCGCGGGCAAGGGACATGAAACCTATCAGGAAACGGCCGGCCAGCGTGTGCACTTCAGTGATGCAGAGCAGGTGCAGCACATCCTGCAGCTCAACGGAGGTGTGGCATGATGCGCGCCTTCTCGCTGGCCGATGCTATTGCATTGACCGGGGGGCAGTGCCACCTCGGAGATGCAGCCCAGCGAACTTTCTCGGGCGTGTCTACCGATACCCGCAAGATTGCTCGCGGGGATCTGTTTGTGGCATTGCGGGGCGACAACTTTGACGGACACCGGTTCCTGGCGAAGGCGAGGGATTCGGGGGCGGTTGGTGCCATTGTGGATGCCGAGGACAGGTCGGTGGACCTCCCCCAGGTGGTTGTCAGCGACACGGTGGATGCGCTGGCACAGCTCGCTGCTGGCAACAGGAATGACAGCGAGGCTCGTTTCGTGGCCATTACCGGCAGCAGTGGCAAAACCACGGTTCGGGAGATGGTCGCGTCCATTTTGACACAGATGGCCTCCACCCTTTCTACGGAAGGCAACCTGAACAATCACATCGGTGTTCCACTGACTTTGTTTCGGCTGGAAAAGGGGCACCGGTTTGCAGCCATTGAGCTGGGGGCCAGCGGTCTGGGGGAAATCGCCCATACCGTCGCCATTACCCGGCCGGACGTGGCCATTCTGACCAATGCGGGACAGGCGCACCTGGAGGGTTTTGGTAGTTACGAGAACATCGTTGAGGCCAAAGGGGAGATTATTGATGGCGTTGGCGCCAACGGGCTAGTTGTCCTTAATGGTGACGACCCTGCTTTTGGCGTCTGGCGGCAGCGGGCTGGCGAGCGGAAGGTGACTGCCGTCAGTGGTAAGGCCGGCGGCCCTGCAGATTATTATCCCTCGGCAGTCAGCGTTGATATCCATGGACAAAGTTTCATCGCACACGGACCTGATGACTGGCAGTGTAGCGTCCAGCTGGCACTGAGCGGTGAGCACAACATCACAAACGCGCTTCTGGCTATCGCCGCTACCCGTGAACTCGGGGCGACAGATGATGCCATTCGGCAAGGTTTGCAGGCCCTGACTGCCGTCAAAGGTCGTCTGCAGATGATCGAGTTATCTTCAGAGCTGGTGCTGATTGATGACAGCTACAACGCCAACCCGTCTTCCATGAAGGCAGCCATTGGCGTGCTCGCGGCAAGACCCGGGAGCCGAGCGGCAGTGCTTGGTGCTATGGCAGAGCTGGGGCCCGATAGCCGGGCGTTGCACCGTGAAGTGGGCGTTTGTGCCCGAGAGCAGGGAATAGAGCGCCTGTTGGTCGTTGGGCCGGGGTGTGAAGGTTATATCGAAGGTTTTGGGGAGGCTACCGAGGTGTGTGCTTCCCACGAAGATGCCGTGGACCGTCTGTTAGCCGGGCCGCAATTGCCGATGACCATTCTGGTCAAGGGTTCTCGCAGTTCCGCCATGGATCGCGTGGCGGAGGGAATGAAAGAAAAGGTGAATAACTCATGCTGCTCTGGCTGACAGAGGTTCTATCACAATATTTTACGGCCCTGACCGTGTTTCAGTATCTGACGCTGCGCGGGATCCTGGGCACCCTGACCGCGCTGGCCATCTCGTTGGTTATTGGTCCGGTGATGATTCGTAAGTTAAGCCAGTACCAGATCGGTCAATCGGTACGTGATGACGGTCCGCAAACCCACTTGAGCAAGGCCGGTACGCCAACCATGGGTGGCGCGCTGATTCTGGTTGCCATTGGTATCAGTACCTTGCTGTGGGCGGATCTTAGCAACCGCTATGTGTGGGTGACGATTCTGGTAACGCTGCTGTTTGGCGCTATCGGCTGGGTTGATGATTATCGCAAGGTTGTGGAGCGCAATCCGCGCGGCCTTCCGGGCCGCTGGAAATACTTCTGGCAATCCGTAATTGGGGCCGCGGCAGCAGTGGCGCTGTATTTCAGCTCTTCGTTGCCGCAGGAAACGTCGCTGTATGTGCCGTTCTTCAAGAGTGTGTCGCTTACCCTCGGGCCAGTGATTTTCATCCTGCTGACCTATTTCGTGATCGTGGGTAGCAGTAATGCGGTGAACCTGACCGATGGATTGGATGGGCTGGCGATTATGCCGACCGTGATGGTGGCTGGGGCATTGGGCCTGTTTGCCTACCTGTCCGGGCATGCCCAGTTTGCCGATTACTTGCTGATCCCCCATTTGCCGGGTACCGGCGAGCTGATTGTATTCTGCGGCGCCCTGGTTGGCGCTGGCCTCGGATTCCTCTGGTTTAACACCTATCCGGCGCAGGTCTTCATGGGGGATGTGGGCGCGCTGGCACTGGGTGCGGCCTTGGGCGTTGTGGCGGTGATCGTCCGTCAGGAGATTGTCCTGTTCATCATGGGCGGCGTTTTCGTTATGGAAACTATCTCGGTCATCCTGCAGGTGGCGTCATACCGGTTGACCGGGCGGAGAATCTTCCGCATGGCGCCTTTGCATCACCATTTCGAATTGAAGGGCTGGCCGGAACCGCGCGTCATCGTGCGTTTTTGGGTGGTTACCGTGGTTCTGGTTCTGATTGGCCTTGCCAGTCTGAAACTGCGATAGGGGAATGACGTCTCTATGAGTGTCATCGTGTCAGATCGTCGCACACTGGTCGTAGGGCTCGGTAAAACCGGGCTTTCCTGCGTGCGCTATCTGTGCGCCCAGGGGCGGGAAATTGCCGTCGCTGACAGCCGGGAAAATCCGCCGGGACTGGATGAACTCAAATCCGGCTGGCCGGATGTGCCCGTCCACACGGGACCCTTCGACGGCGAGCTTTTCGCCACCTTTAACGAACTGATTGTCAGTCCGGGTATCAGTGTTGAGACACCCGCCATTCGAGATGCGGTGGCCAGAGGTGCGCAGTTGCGAGGAGATATCGACCTGTTTGCGCAGGCTGCGGATGCCCCCATCGTTGCGATTACCGGATCCAACGGTAAAACCACTGTGACCACGCTGGTGGGTGACATGGCCCGGGCAGCAGGCCGCAGAGTTGAAGTGGGTGGCAATATTGGTACGCCAGCACTGGATCTGCTGGGGCGGAACGCCGATTTGTATGTCCTGGAGTTGTCCAGCTTCCAGTTGGAAACCACCGAAGAGCTGAATGCCCTGGCGGCGACGGTGCTTAATGTCAGCGACGACCATATGGACCGGTATCCGTCCAAGATGGAATATTTTCAGGCCAAGCAGCGGATCTTCCGGGGCTGCAAGAACGCGATTGTGAACCTGGATGACGCCCTGAGTATACCCATGGCGCGGGATAACCTCAGGTTCCTTTGTTTTGGCTTTCACCGGGTTAATCCGGACACGTTCAGCACCCGCGAAGATGATCAGGGCACCTGGATCACCTTCGGTTTTGACAATCTGCTGCTGGCGGAAGATCTCAAGCTTCTCGGCCGCCACAACATCAGTAACGTCATGGCGGCGCTGGCGCTGGGGCAGGCGGCCGGGTTGCCCATGGACACCATGCTGTCGGTTGCCCGGGAGTTCCGAGGGTTGCCGCATCGCTGCGAATTCGTACGCAGGGTCGACGATGTGGATTATATAAATGACTCCAAGGGCACTAACGTTGGCGCAACCGTTGCCGCTATTGAAAGCCTCGTCCCGGCCAGCGGCAAGATCGTTCTGATTGCGGGTGGCGATAGCAAGGGCGCTGACTTCTCGCCGCTGGAAGCGCCAGTGACTCTGCATTGCCGCGCGGTTGTGCTGATCGGTCGGGATGCCAACCGCATCGCCGACAACATTGGCGCGGCCGCCACGGTCACGTATGCAGAGACCATGGCGGATGCGGTCGCCACGGCGGCAGAGCTGGCTCAGCCCGGTGACCGGGTGTTGTTATCCCCGGCCTGCGCGAGTTTTGACATGTTCCGTGATTATGGCGATCGCGGTGACCAGTTTCGGCAACAGGTGGAGGGGTTGTGATGCAGGCCAATCTCACACTCCCGAACCGGCGGCAACTGCTTAGCGATTTGCAGCCACTGCCGTTGTTGATCATCAGCTCAGTGTCCTTGCTGGTTATGGGCGTGGTCATGATTTCCTCGGCTTCCATGGACATGGCCGCGGAAACGGTCGGTAACAGCTACCACTACGTCATCCGGCAGCTGATTTTTGCCGGAATCGGGTGTTTCTTGGCGTTGGTGGCGGTGAATGTGCCGGTTTCCTGGTGGGAGCGCAGCGGGTGGCTGCTGTTGGGTGTGGGGTTGCTGGTTCTGATACTGGTATTGACGCCGCTGGGGCGGACGGTGAATGGCTCCACTCGATGGATTCCATTCGGGCTGTTCAATGTTCAGGTATCGGAAGTCGCCAAGTTATGTCTGATTGCGTACCTGGCCGGGTATGTGGTTCGTCGCCGTGAGGAACTGCTCAACACCTGGCCAGGGTTCCTCAAGCCGCTGGTCGTGCTTGGGTTCGCCTCCATGTTACTGGTGATCCAGCCGGATTTCGGGGCGACTGTGGTGCTGGTGACCGCTGCCGCAGGGATGATCTTCCTGAGTGGTGTCAGGCTGACCCGGTTTATGCCTCTGATCGGAATCCTGGTGGGGTTGGGCGTGGTGCTGGTCGTAACCCAGCCATACCGGCTCAAGCGAGTTGTCAGCTATCTCGATCCCTGGAAGGACCAGTTCGACAGTGGCTATCAGCTCACCCAGTCACTGATTGCCTTTGGGCGCGGTGAGTGGGCTGGTGTCGGGTTGGGGAACTCTATACAGAAACTGTTCTATCTGCCCGAGGCCCACACTGACTTTATATTCGCCATTATTGCCGAAGAATTCGGTCTGCTGGGTTCGCTGATTGTGCTGACGCTGTTTGCCGTACTGGTGATCAGCGGCTTTGTGATTGCCCGTCGCGCGGAGTTAGCCAACATGCCGTTTGCTGCCTGTTTCTCATATGGCATCACGCTGCTGATTGGCTTGCAGGCCGGGATCAACATGGCTGTCAGCACCGGATTGCTCCCGACCAAGGGGCTGACCTTGCCCCTGGTCAGTTACGGTGGATCGAGTCTGATGATTACCTGCATTTCCCTGGGCATTCTTGCGCGGGTGGAAATGGAGCGCCTGGACCGGGAACGGTTGGCTCAGGAGAAAACCGGAAAACGGGTCAGAGGAGGCGCCGTGTATGAGTGACAAGCGTCGCTTCCTGATGATGGCTGGCGGTACCGGTGGGCACGTGTTCCCGGCCCTGGCGACCGCACGTACTCTGCAGGAGAAGGGGCATGAGGTGTTCTGGCTCGGCTCTGCCGGTGGCATGGAAGAGCGCCTGATCGGGGAAACCGATATACCGCTGTCTCTTATCCATATTTCCGGGTTGCGGGGTAAAGGCAGGTTGACCCTGTTGCTGGCGCCTTTCCGCTTAATGCGCGGCCTCGGTGAGGCTTTCACCGTGGTTCGCAGAATCCGGCCTGACTGTGTGGTTGGCATGGGTGGTTTCGTGACCGGCCCGGGCGGCGTTGCCGCCTGGTTGAACCGGATCCCGTTGGTGATACATGAACAGAATGCGGTAGCGGGCATGACCAACCGGCTGCTTGTGCGCTTTGCGGAAACAGTCCTGGAAGCATTTCCGGACAGCTTTGGCGCCAAGGTTGTAACCCGTTGTACTGGCAACCCGGTGCGTCAGGACCTGGCCGAAATGGCCGTCCCGGAAGAGCGCATGGCCAAGCGGGAGGGACCGCTGCGTCTGCTGGTGGTTGGAGGAAGCCTGGGGGCCCAGGTTTTCAATCAGCAGGTGCCTGAAGCCCTGGCGAAACTCGCGGAAGCCGAGCGGCCTGTTGTGCGGCATCAGTGTGGCGAAAAGCATGTGGATGCCGCCCGTGATGCATACCAACAACACGGTGTAGAGGCGTCCGTTGAACCCTTTATAAAAGACATGGCGGAAGCCTATAGCTGGGCAGACCTGGTGCTGTGTCGTTCCGGAGCCCTGACGGTCTCCGAACTCTGTGTGGCGGGGCTGGGCGCGATTCTGGTGCCGTTCCCTCATGCCGTGGATGACCACCAGACCAGGAATGGCCAGCGGATGGTAAACGCCGAGGCTGCGGTTTTGGTGCCGCAGTCGAAGCTGAATCCCGGATCGCTGGCGGAAACACTGGGGGACCTGGCCAGAGACCGGTCCCGAGTATTGAACATGGCGAAGGCGGCGAGATCGCTGGCTCGCCCAGATGCAACGGAGAGAGTCGTGAATTATTGTCTGGAGGCCGCCAATGGCTGACGCAACCAATCCGCCGCTGGTCTATCAGGTGCCTGAGATGCGCCGTATTCGCCACATTCACTTTGTGGGGATCGGTGGTGCCGGCATGAGCGGTATTGCCGAGGTTCTCAAGAACCAGGGATACGACGTCTCCGGCTCCGATATTCGTGAAGGTGCCGTGACTGACCGCCTCAAAGCCATGGGCGTGGAAGTACAGATCGGCCATCGGGAAGAAAACAGTGCCAAGGCCGATGTCGTGGTGGTCTCCACGGCGGTATCCGGGGATAACCCGGAAGTGGCGTCGGCTCGCAGCCGTCGGGTGCCCATTGTTCCCCGGGCGGAGATGCTGGCGGAAATCATGCGTTATCGCCACGGCATTGCCGTAGCGGGTACCCATGGCAAGACCACCACGACCAGCCTGATCGCGTCGGTGCTGGGTGAAGCCGGGCTTGACCCTACGTTTGTGATCGGCGGCAAGCTGAACAGTGCCGGTACCAACGCCAAATTGGGCGGATCCCGGTACCTGGTGGCCGAGGCAGATGAGAGTGACGCTTCGTTCCTTCACCTGACTCCAGTGATTTCGGTGGTGACCAATATCGAAGCCGATCATATGGATACCTATGGCGGTGATGTTGAACGGCTGAAGCAGACGTTTGTCGATTTCCTTCATAACCTGCCTTTCTACGGTGTGGCGGTGATGTGCGTGGATGACGGCTACGTGCGTGAAGTGATTCCCCGTATCTCCCGCGCGATTATCACCTACGGCATTGATAACCCGGATGCGGATTATCGGGCGGAACAGATCACCTCTGATGGCCTGCGCACCCATTTCCTGGTTCGCCGGCCAGGTGGCCGCAAGGACTTGCAGGTAGAGCTGAAGATGCCGGGGCGTCACAACGTGCTCAATGCGTTGGCGGCGATTGCAGTGGCCACCGATGAAGGTGTCGATGACGATGCCATTTGTCGGGGACTGGCCGGTTTTGCCGGCGTAGGTCGTCGCTTTCAGGTCTATGGCGACTACCAGACGCCCAACGGCACCATCACCCTGGTGGATGACTACGGCCATCACCCGACCGAAGTGGAAGCGGTCATCCGCGCGGCACACGATGCCTGGCCGGATCGAAGGCTGGTCATGCTGTATCAGCCCCATCGCTTTACCCGCACCCGGGACCTGTATGAGGACTTTGTCCGGGTGCTCTCGGAAGTGGATGGCCTGCTACTGATGGATGTGTATGCCGCCGGTGAGCCGGCCATACCGGGTGCCGATGGTCGGGCTCTGTGCCGCAGCATACGTCAGCGCGGGAATGTGGAGCCGGTGTTTGTGGAAGACAACAGCGAAATTGAACAGTTGCTGGCCAATACCCTGCGGGATGGTGATCTGCTGATCACCCAGGGCGCAGGGGATATTGGCGGCGTTGCTGCACGCCTGGCGGCGGCAGGAGTGATTGCCAGTGAGTGATGCAAAGCGCATGGATACACAGGGTTATCAGGCGACACCGGAGACCGTTCGGGCGCTCGGTCGCGTGGCTGTGTTCATGGGTGGTGATTCGGCAGAGCGTGAGGTCTCCCTGAAGAGTGGTCACGCGGTGCTGGCGGCGTTGCAGTCCGCGGGCGTGGATGCCTATGGCGTGGATGTCCAGGGCTGCCTGCTGCGGACAGTGGACAACCCGGAATTTGACCGGGTGTTTATCGCGCTTCATGGCCGCGGAGGCGAAGATGGAACGCTGCAAGCCATTCTGTCCCAGGCCGGGATTCCGTACACCGGTAGCGAAATGCTGGCGTCTGCTCTCGCCATGGACAAGCTGCGAACCAAATACGTTTTTGAAGGTTGTGGACTGCCCACACCCCGTTTCCGCGCTATGGGCGCAGTGAGCGAGGCGGATGACATCCTTCGTGACCTGTCATTGCCGCTGAGCGTCAAGCCTTCTCGTGAAGGATCGAGCATCGGTATTCGCAAGGTGACCAGCCGTGAAGAGCTTGTCGAGGCCTACCAGGAAGCCTGTGCTCTGGATTCGCTGGTGTTGGTGGAGGAGTGGATCGAGGGTCCGGAATTCACCGTCAGCCTGCTTCAGGATCAGGCGCTGCCGGCTATTGGGCTGAGCACTGACCACGTGTTTTATGACTACGAGGCGAAGTACCTCGCAGATGACACCAGCTACCGCATCCCCTGCGGGCTGGATCCGGATACGGAACTGGAATTGCAGCACCTGGCTCTGGACGCATTCCGGGTCATTGGCTGCCGCACCTGGGGGCGCGTGGACATCATGCAGGATCGTGACGGCAGGTTCTGGTTGCTGGAAGTGAATACCGTTCCAGGGATGACGGACCACAGCCTGGTGCCAATGGCTGCCCGGGCGGCGGGCATCAGCTTTGAAGAGCTGGTTGTGCGGATTCTCAAGGACACTCTGGAGGATGGCCATGCTTGACAACCTTCTGATCCGGACCCGGGCGGTACCGCCCGAGCCTCCTCGTCGGCGCGGGGCAACGACCCTTGGGCCAGAGCGGCAGCGGTTCGGGTTGTTGAAGGCTGTGCTGGCGGCCGTGCCCTGGCTGCAGGTTGGTATGGGAGCCGCCATTGTACTGGCAGCGGCGATGGTGCCCTGGGGGACCAGCCAGGTGCTAAGCGCCATGGATCGTCAGGTCCTGGCGATTGATGTGACCGGCACTCTGGTGGGTGAGAGTCGCACGGACCTTGAGCGCAAGGCAGGTGACTGGATCGGGAAGAGCTTTTTTGCAACCGACCTGTCTGAGATCAAGAGCGAACTGGAGCGGCGGCCCTGGGTAGGGTCGGCGGCTGTTCGGCGAGTCTGGCCCGATCGACTTGAGATTGAGATTCGTGAGAAGAAACCGCTGGCTTACTGGAACAGTGATCGCCTGGTGAGTCGCACCGGAGAGCTTTTTTCTCCGGATAATCCGGAAGTTGCCGGTCGTCTGCCAAGGCTTGCCGGGCCTGACGAGCGGGTAAGGGATGTGATTCGTATGGCCCGTACCATGAGCGACACCCTGGCGGGCCGCGGGCTTGGCTTTGCCGGTCTGACCCTGGAGCAACGGGGAGCCTGGACGCTCAGCCTGGCAAATGGCATCGAGGTCGTTCTGGGACGTGATCAGGTGGAGGAACGTTTTGCCCGTTTCCTCACAGTGTATGAAAACCGGCTGATATCCCGTGCAGACGAGGTCAGTCGGGTGGATGCCCGCTATACCAATGGTGTGGCGGTTAAGTGGAAGTCGGAAAAGATCGCCGGCTCCGGAACAAAATCATAGCAACGTCAAATACAGACCTACGGTTTGGTGGAATACATGTCATCGGTTGAAACGGAAAACATGATTGTCGGCCTCGATATCGGAACCTCGAAGGTGGTTGCGATTGTCGGCAAGCGCAAGATGGACGGGACCATTGAGGTGGTGGGTATTGGTTCGCACCCGTCACGTGGGCTGAAACGTGGTGTGGTGGTGAATATCGAAACCACCGTGCAGGCCATCCAGCGCGCTGTGGAAGAGGCTGAACTCATGGCGGGGTGTCGGATTCATTCGGTCTATGCCGGTATCGCCGGTAGCCACATCAAGAGTCTGAACTCCCACGGCATTGTCGCCATCCGTGACCGGGAAGTGACCCAGGCGGATATTGACCGGGTGATTGACGCCGCTCAGGCAGTGGCCATCCCGGCGGACCAGAAAATTCTGCACATCCTGCCACAGGAATTTGTCATCGACAGTCAGGAAGGCATCAAGGAACCCATGGGTATGTCCGGCGTGCGCCTGGAAGCCAAGGTTCACCTGGTGACCTGTGCGGTGAACGCCGCCCAGAACATCGAGAAATGTGTCAAGCGCTGCGGTTTGGAAGTGGATGACATCATTCTGGAGCAGTTGGCGTCGAGTCACGCGATTCTGACCGAAGACGAAAAAGAGCTGGGCGTGTGTGTGGTTGATATTGGTGGCGGTACCACCGACATCGCGGTGTTCACTGGCGGTGCGATTCGTCACACCGCGGTGATTCCAATCGCTGGCGATCAGGTCACCAATGACATTGCCATGGCTCTGCGCACACCCACGCAGAATGCCGAAGAGATCAAGATCAAGTATGCCTGCGCACTGACCCAACTGGCCGGTGCGGATGAAACCATCAAGGTGCCCAGCGTAGGAGACCGTGCACCGCGGGATCTGTCGCGTCAGGCCCTGGCGGAGGTGGTGGAGCCCCGATACGAGGAACTGTTCACCCTCGTGCAGTCGGAGCTGCGCCGGTCCGGATTTGAGGACCTGATTCCTGCAGGCATCGTGATTACAGGCGGTTCCTCCACCATGGAAGGGGTGGTGGAGCTGGCCGAAGAGATCTTCCACATGCCGGTAAGGCTGGCCTGTCCGCAGGCGGTCTCCGGTATGACGGAGGTAGTCAACAATCCAATCTACGCCACCGGCGTGGGGTTGTTGATTCATGGTTTCCGCCAGATGGATCTGGGGCGGACGCCGGTGCTCAAGGGTGAAGACGCACCCTCGCTGTTTGAGCGCATGAAGGCCTGGTTTACCGGTCACTTCTGACGGTTCCGGGTAGCAGTAAAACGAAGGTATCTCGAAAACACAATCTCGAACAAACAGCCTGGAAAAGGCTGAAAACAGCACGAAGGAGTAGGGGAATGTTTGAACTCGTCGATAATGTCCAGCAAAACGCTGTCATTAAAGTAGTGGGTGTAGGTGGAGGCGGCGGTAACGCCGTGCGCCACATGCTTAACAGTGACATTGAAGGTGTGGAATTTATCTGCGCCAACACAGATGCACAGGCCCTGACCGATATGGATGCCCGCCAGATCATCCAGCTAGGTGGCAACATCACCAAAGGTCTGGGCGCCGGAGCCAACCCGGAAGTCGGTCGTCAGTCGGCTCTGGAAGACCGGGACCGTGTGGCTGAAGCCATCAAGGGTGCCGATATGGTGTTCATCACTGCCGGCATGGGTGGTGGTACTGGCACGGGTGCTGCTCCAGTCGTTGCGGAAGTTGCCCGCGAGCTGGGTATCCTGACGGTGGCCGTGGTCACCAAGCCATTCCAGTTTGAGGGTGGTAAGCGAATGAGTGTTGCTGAATCCGGCCTGAAAGAGCTGGAGGAGAGCGTTGACTCCCTGATCACCATTCCCAACGAGAAACTGCTGGCGGTCATGGGCAAGAAAACCAGTCTGCTGGACGCATTTGCGGCAGCCAACGACGTGCTGCTCGGTGCTGTTCAGGGCATTGCCGATCTGATTACCCGCAACGGCATGATCAACGTCGACTTCGCCGACGTCAAAACCGTGATGTCCGAAATGGGTATGGCGATGATGGGTACCGCCCGTGCCACCGGTGAAAACCGTGCTCGCGAAGCAGCCGAAGCCGCGATACGCAGCCCGCTGCTGGAAGATATCAACCTGCAGGGCGCCAAGGGTATCCTGGTCAATATCACTGCCGGTATGGACCTCAACCTGGGCGAGTTCTCCGAGGTTGGCGACATTGTGCGTGAATTCGCATCGGATTCCGCCACCGTTGTTGTGGGCACCGTGATTGATCCGGAAATGACCGACGAACTGAAGGTTACTGTGGTTGCTACTGGCCTCGGCGGTGACCGTGAGAAACCGACCAAGGTAGTGGACAACACCCGCACTCTGGACGGCACAACGGATTACAATCAGTTGGATCGGCCTGCAGTGCTGCGCCGCCGCGCGGTTTCTCATGGTAATGTGGCGATCGACCAGAGCAAGGAAAGCGAAGAGCAGGGTGTCGACTATCTCGATATTCCCGCATTCCTTCGCCGTCAGGCAGACTGATAATCTGTTGCAATTCACAGGTGGACGTGCGATCCGCTGCGCCGCCTGACGCGTACTGCATGCCGGTCCGGCCAAGGTGCTGGATGACAATTCGGTAATCCCGGGTTGGTTAAATGGTATTCAGTCTTGTTTTCTGGTATCTTCCGGGCAGAATTTTGCCCAGAATACCGCAAACTTGTGACGGAAATATGTACCGATGATCAGACAACGGACACTTAAAAACACCATCCGGGCCACCGGTGTTGGCTTGCATTCGGGTGAGAAAGTTTATCTGACCCTGAAGCCCGCACCTGTGGATTCAGGGATCATTTTCCGCCGTACCGACCTTGACCCGATGGTTGAGATCCGGGCGTGTGCGGAGAATGTGGGTGAGACCATGCTGTCCACGACGCTGGTAAAAAACGGTGTCCGTGTGGCAACAGTAGAACATCTGCTGTCGGCCATGGCTGGTCTCGGAATTGATAACTGCTTTGTGGAGCTCAGCGCTGCCGAGGTGCCCATCATGGACGGCTCTGCCGGTCCTTTTGTGTTCCTGCTGCAGTCTGCCGGTATTGCCGAGCAGGAAGCTGCCAAGCGTTTTATCCGCATCAAGCGCGAAGTGACCATCGAAGAGGGCGACAAGAAGGCAACCTTCCTGCCGTTCGAAGGCTTCAAGGTCAGCTTCGGGATCGACTTTGATCACCCTGTATTCAAGGGGCGCGCCCAGACCGCTACCGTCGACTTCTCCAGCACGTCTTTCGTGAAGGAGGTCAGTCGTGCCCGCACTTTCGGTTTCATGCGTGATATCGAAAAACTGCGTGCGATGAATCTTGCGCTGGGTGGCAGTGTGGATAATGCAATCGTGGTTGATGACTACAAGATTCTTAACGAGGACGGTCTTCGTTACGATGATGAGTTCGTCAAGCACAAGGTTCTGGACGCTATCGGTGACCTGTACCTGCTGGGCAATAGCCTGATTGGTGAGTTCCGTGGCATCAAGTCCGGTCACGACCTGAATAACAAGCTGCTGCGCAAGCTCAAGGCGGAAGAAGATGCGTGGGAAGTGGTAACCTTTGACGACGAGGCCACTGCCCCGATTTCTTACATGAAACCTGTGCTGGCGGCCCAGGCTTAAAGCGGGAAGCTTTAATCCCGGACGTGGCTTGCGAGTTTTTCGAGAACCTCGCGTAATTGTTTGTCCTTCGTGTGCCCGGCTTCTTCTTTAAGGAGTCGGGCATTTTCTTTGCTGAGGGGCGTTTTCTCCACTTTGGGTTTTTCGCGGAAGCGTGGTGGCGCGACCTTCACCTTCAGTTTCCAGACGAAACGGAACAGCTCTTCTTTTCTGAGATTCTCCATAATTTCGTGTTGGCGAAAACGGATTTGGCTAGCCGTACCGGCAGTTTCCGCCGACAGCACAAGCTCACCTTCCTGGCAGCTGACGAAGCGGGTGCCGGTCGCCAAATGCCTGGGCAGCGTCCCCAATACGACAGCTTCCGCTTGCTGATGAAGTTGGGCCTTGCTCATCAGTTCGCGAAGTACGGGGGCCCGGCGGAAGGTGTCGGGGGTGATTCTGGTATCAGATTTCTTTTTCATGGCCGCGGTTTTTCTCGACGACTCCGGTTACGATTGGTTACACTTCGGCACGGTTTGGAAGCAGCGCCTGTATTACACTCCTTTTACATTGTCTTATGTGTATATGTCCACGGGCGGCTGCGAGTATTTCAGCGCGTAGTTGTTGCTAAGGATAGCCGGCCCGGCCAGAACGCCTGAGGCGCAACACTACAGGACCAGGTTGCGGCTCTTCTATGAAACCAGAAGACGATATGAATATAATTTTCGTTGGCAAGCACCACGGAAGATCAAGAGTGGTCGCAGTAAATGCCCCGGTTGCAGCCGGTCTGGTGTTGGTCATTCTTGCTTTGTTGGCATTGGCAGGCTGGTCCGGTTACCGGGTCGCTGTCACTCAGGCAGAAGCAGCAGAGCCTTCACCTTCGGAGTTGGTGGTTGAGTGGAAAGCCAAGCTCAAACACCAGAAATCCGAGCTTGCCCAGATAGAGCATAATGTTCAGCAGCAGATTGATGCGCTGACCTTGCGATTGGGTGAAATGCAGGGTCGTTTGTTGCGGCTGGACGCCCTCGGGCAGCGGTTCGTGGAGTCCGGACTGGTGGCCAGTGATGAGTTTGATTTTAACCAACCGGCCGCGGTGGGTGGACCGGAGGATGAGGGGCTTTCCGGCGATTCCTTTACCGCTCCCGAGCTCACGGGCATGATAGACGAGTTGTCGCGCCTTATTGATGATCGGGAGCAGCAGCTTCGGTTACTGGATCAGGTGACTTCGCGCAAGAAGCTTGAGGATGAGCTGTATGTTGAGGGGCGTCCGATCACCTGGGGCTGGTTGTCGTCCCGCTATGGATACCGTTCGGATCCCTTTACCGGTAAGCGCACCTGGCATTCCGGCGTGGATCTGGCTGGCAAGGATGGCAGCGATATCATCGCGGTCGCCGGTGGCGTGGTGACCTACGCCGACAAGCGTTATGGGTACGGCAACCTGGTCGAGGTGGATCACGGCGATGGCCTGGTTACCCGTTATGCTCACGCCAAGTCCGTCAAGGTTGATGTGGGGGATGTGGTGCAGAAGGGGCAGGTCGTTGCGTTAATGGGCAGCACAGGCCGTTCAACCGGTCCTCATGTGCATTTTGAAGTTATCCGTAACGGTAAATCGGAAAACCCGGAAACCTACATACAGCGCGCCAGTCGCTGATTCTTCACGACGGGGTCTGTTTGCGGCCCCGTGTCTTTCGCTTTCAGATCTACTTCCGTAATATCAGAGCGCTATCTCCGGGCAGGGGTTATTACGGCTGCAATTCGTGCCGGTGTGAGCCCTGCCTTTTGTACTGTCGGCAAATAAGGTTAGAATGCCGGCTTCCTCCGATTAATCAAAGAAGCATTGGTCTATGTTCACAAAGCTTGCAACGAAGATGTTCGGCAGTAAAAACGCCAGAGAAGTCAAGAGAATGCGCAAAGATGTGATGCGTGTTAACGAACTTGAAGAGCAGTTTGGCCGTTTGTCCGATACCGAGTTGCAAGGCAAGACCGCTGAGTTCCGTCGCCGTCTTGATGAGGGCGAGAAGCTTGATGCCTTTCTTCCGGAAGCCTTCGCCACCGTCCGGGAAGCCAGTCGCCGGGTTATGGGTATGCGTCATTACGACGTCCAGTTGATTGGTGGTATTACGCTGCACGAAGGCCACATTGCGGAAATGAAGACCGGCGAGGGTAAAACCCTGGTGGCGACCGCGTCCGTGTATCTGAACGCGCTCCCGGGTAAGGGGGTACACGTGGTCACGGTGAACGATTACCTGGCCCGTCGTGATGCGGAGTGGATGGGCAAGCTGTATCGCTTTCTTGGTCTTCAGGTGGGTGTGGTGGTTGCCGGCCAGGCGCCCGACGAAAAGCGTGCGGCCTATCAGGCGGATATCACATACGGCACCAACAACGAATTCGGCTTTGACTACCTGCGCGACAATATGGCGTTCAGCACCGAGGATAAGGTCCAGCGTGGTCTGAACTATGCGATTGTCGATGAGGTTGACTCGATCCTGATTGACGAGGCTCGTACTCCATTGATCATCTCGGGCGCCGCGGAGGACAGTTCCCGACTCTATCAGGCGATCAACACACTGATTCCGAGCCTGGAAAAAGGTGAGGAGAACGAGGAAGGCGAGCCCAGCGGTGACTTCACGATTGATGAAAAGTCCCGTCAGGTCGAGCTCACGGAAGTCGGCCACGAAAAAGTGGAAGAGCTGTTACTCGAACGCGGTCTGCTGAAGGAAGGGGAGAGTCTCTATTCGGCTGCTAATCTGAGTCTTCTGCATCACGTGCATTCCGCGTTGCGTGCCCATCACCTGTTCCAGAAAGATGTCGACTACATCGTGCAGGGTGACCAGGTGGTTATTGTTGACGAGCACACTGGCCGTACCATGCCGGGCCGTCGCTGGAGCGAAGGCCTGCATCAGGCGATTGAAGCCAAGGAAGGGGTGCGCATCCAGGCTGAGAGTCAGACCCTGGCTTCCACCACGTTCCAGAACTATTTCCGGCTCTATGACAAACTGGCCGGCATGACCGGTACCGCCGATACCGAAGCTTTCGAATTCCGCCAGATTTATGGTCTGGATGTGGTGGTTATCCCGCCGAACAAGCCGATTCAGCGGATTGACTACAACGACCTGATTTACCTGACACAGGAAGAGAAGTTCCACGCAATTATCGATGAGATCAAGGACGTCACCTCGGAAGGGCGCCCCATTCTGGTCGGCACCGCATCGATTGAGGCGTCCGAACTGTTGTCGATGCTGCTCAAGAAGGCACGCATCGATCACAAGATCCTCAACGCCAAGCAGCATGAGAGTGAAGCCCAGATTATTGCCCAGGCTGGTCGCCCGGGTGCGGTGACCATCGCCACCAACATGGCCGGCCGGGGTACGGACATCGTGCTGGGTGGTAACTGGGAATTCGAGGTGGCGGGGCTGGATAACCCGACCGAGGAAGAAGTGGCCCGTATCAAGGCAGAGTGGACCGAGCGCCATAATCAGGTGCTGGACGCGGGTGGCCTTCATATCATCGGTACCGAGCGCCACGAATCCCGTCGTATTGATAACCAGTTGCGCGGCCGTGCCGGTCGTCAGGGCGATCCCGGCTCCTCCCGTTTCTTCCTGTCCCTTGAAGACAACCTGATGCGTATTTTTGCGCCGGATCGGGTCAAGAGTCTGATGCAGGCTATGGGGATGAAGAAAGGAGAAGCCATCGAGCACCGGATGGTGACCAACGCCATCGAAAAATCCCAGCGCAAGGTAGAAGGCCGCAACTTCGATATGCGGAAAACCCTGCTGGAGTATGATGACGTTGCCAATGACCAGCGTACGGTCATTTATGAGCAGCGCAATGAAGTCATGTCCTCGGACGACGTTTCCGACATGATTAACACCATCCGTGAAGATGTTGTGGATACGTTGATCAGCGAGTTCATTCCGCCGCAGAGCATGCCAGAACAGTGGGACGTGCCAGGTCTTGAGTCTCAGCTGCAGTCGGAAATGGCCATCGACCTGCCGATTCAGAAGTGGCTGGACGAAGACAGCAAGCTCTACGAAGAGAGTCTGCGCCAACGAATTCTTGACGCCATCGTAGCTGAGTACAAGAGCAAGGAAGAGGTTGCCGGCTCCGAATCCATGCGTAAGTTCGAGAAGCAGGTTTTCCTGCAGGTGCTGGATACGCTCTGGAAAGAGCACCTGTCAAACATGGATCACCTGCGCCGTGGTATCCACTTGCGTGGCTATGCCCAGAAGAACCCGAAGCAGGAATACAAGCGTGAGGCCTTCAACCTGTTTGAAACCATGCTCGAGACCATGAAGCGGGATGTCACCCGGGTATTGTGCCACGTGCGCGTCCAGAGTCGTGAAGAGATGGAAGAGGTCGAGCGTCGTCGCAAGCAGGAGTTGGAGCGGGAATTGGCCAGGGCCAAGCTGCAGCATGATGAAACCAGCGCCACTGCGCAGAAGCAGAGCGAGGAAGGCCAGGGCGACAGCCAGCAGGGAACACCGGAAACCTTCGTCCGACAGGAACGAAAGGTCGGTCGAAACGAACCCTGTCCCTGCGGGTCCGGTAAGAAGTACAAGCAGTGTTGCGGTAAGGTTAGCTAAACCGGGCAACATTGCAGTGAACCAGATGACCCGCACCTGAAGCTGTCAGGCTGCGGGTTTTTTATTTAACAGTGATGGATTTCTGATCAGTTTAAGGAGAGGCAGCATGGCGGTAGGTCCCGGTACCTTGCCCGAATTTTTCCCGATCCCCGGTGTCAGGCTTGGCATTGGCAGCGCCGGCATCAAGAAGCCGGGGCGCAAGGACCTGGTGGTCTTTGAGCTGGCCCCGGAAAGTCGTGTGGCGGGCATATTTACCCAGAACCAGTTCTGTGCCGCACCGGTGACCGTCAGTCGTCAACATCTTGCCCGGTGTTCGCCACGATACCTGCTGATCAATACCGGAAACGCCAACGCCGGTACCGGTGAGCAAGGCATGAAAGATGCACTGAGCTGCTGTGAAGCTTTGGCGAGCGCTGCGGGGATTGATGTCACTGAGGTGCTGCCGTTCTCGACCGGTGTCATCGGGGAGACACTGCCGGTGGACAAGGTTATCGCAGCATTGCCCGCAACCGTTGGGGATACCGATGAAAACCGCTGGGCGGAGGCGGCATCCGGCATCATGACCACCGACACGCGCCCCAAGGGGGCGTCCTGCCAAGTGGATCTGGACGGTCATACCGTATCGATCTCCGGTATCAGTAAAGGTGCTGGTATGATCCGTCCCAATATGGCGACCATGCTGGGCTTTATTGCTACCGATGCCAGGGTTGCGCCGGATGTGCTGGCGACGCTGGCCTCTGAGTTGGGGGAAAAATCCTTTAACCGCATCACCATTGATGGCGATACCTCCACTAATGATGCCTGTATGCTGATCGCCAGTGGTCAATACAGCGGTCCGGAAATCACCTCGGACAGCCCGCTGCTACCCAAGCTGCGCGAGGCGTTGCAGCAGGTATACCTGGACCTGGCCCACGCCATTGTGCGTGACGGTGAGGGAGCCACCAAGTTCGTTACTATCGAAGTCAGTCAGGCGGCAAATCAGCAGGAGGCTCTGGATGTAGCCTACACTGTTGCGCACTCGCCGCTGGTCAAGACCGCACTGTTTGCCTCCGACCCCAACTGGGGGCGGATTCTTGCGGCTGTTGGTCGCGCCGGGGTAGCGGGGCTGGATCTCAATGCTCTGGAGATCTACCTCGGAGACGTCTGTCTCGTTCGCAACGGGGGCCGCGCAGACGATTATTCCGAAGAGCGCGGGCAGGCAGTGATGGATCGTGAGGAAATCACCATTGCCATCGATCTCAAGCGGGGCGCTGTGATGGAACGGGTCTGGACCTGCGACTTTTCCCACGATTACGTCACGATTAACGCCGAGTACCGTACCTGAACCATGGCCGTTACCGAAATCCATGTCGCCGTTGCGGTGATTGTCCGTGAGGGCCGGGTGCTGATCGCCCGCCGACCGGACCATGTGCATCAAGGGGGGCTGCTGGAGTTCCCCGGTGGCAAGGTTGAGCCAGGCGAAACCGTACAGCAGGCGCTGGTACGGGAAATTCAGGAAGAAACCGGTCTCCAGACCCCCGTAGCCTCCCTGAGTCCGGTTATCGGCATTCGCCATGATTATGGTGATAAGCGGGTCTTTCTTGATGTCTGGCGTACCGACGCGGCCATTGGCGAGGCAGAAGGGCGGGAAGGCCAGCCGGTGCAATGGCAAAGGGTTGGTGAGCTCAGGGATGAAGAGTTCCCGGCCGCCAACCGGCCGATCATCCGTGCTCTCAAGCTGCCATCATGGCTGGCCATTACCGGGCAATATCGGGCACCCGCGGACATACTGAACCAGTTTCAGGAACGTATCCAGGTGGCCCGGCCGGAGCTTGTGGTCTTGCGTGCTCCCATGCTGAACGACACCGAATACCAGGCGGTTGCACGCGATTTGGTGATGGCGGGGCAGGAACAGGGCGTGAAGATCATTCTTCACGGTGCCGCCGACAGGCTGGACAGGGTGCCTGAAGCGGCGGGCGTGCATCTGCCGTGTCGTGAAGCCGACAGGTACGGGCAACGCCCCGTCCCGGCGGGAAAATGGCTGGGAGTATCCTGTCATAGCGCGGCAGAGGTCGCCCACGCCGAGGTCATCGGCGCGGACTACGTCACGCTCGGCCCGATCTCGCCGACCTCTTCTCACCCGGGTGCCCCGGTGATGGGATGGGAGTCCTTTCGCCGGCAGGTAGCCGCTGCCGGGGTGCCAGTGTACGCCCTTGGCGGACTTACGTCGGAAGACGGTGAGATCGCCAGGGGACTGGGTGCGCAAGGTGCTGCTGGTATCAGTTTCTGGTGGTCCGGGATCTGACAATAGTCAGATCGCCGGGAGCAGGGGTTCTGTTACCATGAAGCATCTGTCCTTCCAATTGTTGCAGTGCCGGATAACCGGACACAGGAGTAAGTGTGAGTAAGCTGACCCACCTGGATGAGAAAGGCGAAGCCCGGATGGTGGACGTGACCACCAAGGACGTGACCGAACGTGAGGCACGAGCTGAGGCCAGGATACGTATGTCATCCAAGACCCTTGAGATGATTGTGGATGGTGAGCACCCCAAGGGGGACGTCCTGGCTGTTGCCCGCATTGCCGGCATCATGGCGGCTAAAAAGACCCATGACCTGATTCCACTTTGTCATTCTCTGAATCTCACGTCGGTGAAAGTGGAACTGACACCCGGTGAGGATGGGGCATCCGTACATATTGCTACCTTCTGCAAGCTCTCGGGCCAGACGGGCGTCGAGATGGAAGCGCTGACGGCCGCCAGTGTGGCAGCCCTGACACTCTACGATATGTGCAAGGCTGTTGATCGCGGTATGGTTATCGATGAGGTTCGCCTGCTGGAGAAGAAAGGCGGTCGTAGCGGCCACTGGTCCGCATCACCCTCCGCATCGTAGAGCTGTTTGCCCCTCGGCGTGCAGAGACTACGCCAAGACGCTGGCCACGTGATAGAATGCGCGGCTCGATTGATTGAACCACGAGGAAAGACTGTGGCTGTTCGTTACATCCAGACCTGCCGATTGCCTACACCGTTCGGGGTCTTCGACATGCACGGCTTCGAAGAGCCGGACACGGGAAAGGAGCATGTGGCTCTGACATTGGGTGACCTGAACAGCAGCGAGCCAATGCTGGCCCGTACCCATTCCGAGTGCCTGACCGGTGATGCACTTTATAGCATGCGTTGTGACTGTGGGTATCAGTTGGAAGAGGCCTTGCGCAGCATTGCCCGCGAGGGTCGGGGCATCCTCATGTACCTGCGCCAGGAGGGGCGGGGCATTGGCCTGTTGAACAAGATTCGCGCCTACCATCTCCAGGATCAGGGGGCTGACACCGTAGAGGCCAATGAAAAGCTGGGCTTTGCGGCGGACCTGCGCGACTACAGCATGTGTAAGGATATGTTGGAGCACCTGGGCATCGAAAGTCTCAGGCTGATGACCAACAACCCGCGTAAAGTGGATGCATTAACGTCCTACGGTATCAATATTACAGAGCGGGTACCGCTACATGTTGGCCGTAATCCCCATAACGAGCAGTACCTCAATACCAAGCAAAGCAAGCTGGGACACTGGCTTGAGACCCACCAGGACGACGATCCGCAGGAATAACGAACAGCGTGCCCAATCGGAGCGCCTTTTAACAGGGCACCGGTTGGGCAGCTGATTACTTGACCGCTTTCAGGGTCTGGCGACGCAGCCGTTCCAGGCGCATTTCGATCGAGTGGCGAATGCCGTCGGTATCCAGCCCGCAGCCACTGAGCAATTCCCCGTGTTTACCGTGATCGATAAAGGTGTCGGGCAACCCCAGTTGCAGAACGGGCTGACTGACATCCCGTGCGTTGAGAAACTCAGTAACGGCACTGCCAGCGCCACCAGCGATGGCATTTTCTTCCAGAGTGACCAGCAGGTCGTGGCGTTCAGCCAGCGACAGAATCAACTCCTCATCCAGCGGTTTCACGAACCGCATATCCGCTACGGTGGCGCCCAGGGCCTCCGCGGCTTCGAGTGCCGGGGTCAGCAATGTGCCGAAGTTGAGCACGGCAACGCCTCTCCCTTCCTTCACCACGCGTCCTTTGCCGATGGGCAAGGGGGTTAGCGCCTTGACGATTTCTGCTCCGGGCCCCGTTCCCCTGGGATAGCGCACGGCCGCGGGCCCTTCGAACATCAGTCCGGTGTGAAGCAGCTGACGGGTTTCATTCTCATCAGACGGCGTCATCACCACCATGTTGGGAACGCAGCGCAGGTAGCTGATGTCGAATGCCCCCGCATGGGTGGGACCGTCCTCGCCGACCAGGCCGGCGCGATCAATGGCGAACAGCACGTCCAGGTTCTGGATGGCGACATCGTGGATCAGCTGATCGTACGCCCGTTGCAGGAAGGTGGAGTAGATGGCCACCACGGGTTTTGCACCATCACAAGCCAGGCCCGCAGCCAGTGTCACGGAGTGCTGCTCGGCGATGGCTACATCGTGATAACGGTCCGGGAATCGTTCAGAAAACGCCAGCAGATCCGACCCTTCGCACATCGCCGGGGTAATGCCGACGACCCGCTCATCCTGCTCCGCTGCATCGCACAGCCATTGACCAAAAACATTGGCGTATTTGGGCCTGGACGGTTTGGGCTTCACCGGTTCCGGTTTGCTGGCGGGTACCGGCTCAATCTTGTTGATGGCGTGGTAACCGATCGGATCCGCCTCGGCGGGCGCAAAGCCCTTGCCCTTGGTGGTGACCACGTGCAGGAACTGCGGCCCCTCGAGTTCGCGGATGTTCTCCAGGGTTTCGAGCAGCAGCGGCAGGTCATGGCCGTCAATTGGCCCGATATAGTTGAAACCAAGCTCCTCAAACAGGGTGCCCGGTGCAATCATTCCCTTGAAGTGCTCTTCGGTTTTCTTTGCCAGCGCCATCAGATTGGGGGCCCCCTGAAGGACCTTCTTGCTGCTGTCCCGCACCTGATTGTAGGTGCGGCTGGCCAGCAGCTTGGCAAAGTAATTGGACAGCCCCCCGACATTGCGGGAAATGGACATGTCATTGTCATTCAGGATCACCAGCATGTCGGCATGCAAATGGCCGGCGTGGTTCAGAGCCTCAAAGGCCATGCCCGCGGTCATGGCACCGTCGCCAATGACGGCGATGCTCTTGCGTCCGGTGTTCTGCATGCGGGCAGCCATGGCCATACCCAGCGCTGCACTGATGGACGTGCTGGAATGGCCCACGCCAAAGGTGTCGTATTCGCTTTCAGCGCGTTTGGGGAAGCCCGCCAGTCCGCCCTTGCGGCGAATGGAGCCCATCTGCTCGCGGCGGCCGGTCAGGATCTTGTGGGGGTAGGCCTGGTGCCCCACATCCCAGACCACGCGATCCTCCGGGGTGTTGAAGACGTAGTGCAGGGCGACGGTCAGTTCGAGCACGCCCAGCCCTGCGCCGAAATGGCCACCGGTCTGGCCCACGGACCACAGCAGGAACGCCCGTAACTCGCGGGCCAGTTGCGTCAGCTGCTCTGCCGGCAGTTCCCGTAACTGGTCCGGAGTGTCAATCCTGTCCAGTAGCGGCGTGTTGGGCCGCTGTGGCGGGATTTCCTTGAAAATGTATGTGTCCTGCATCTGTTAGGGTCTTTCTCGATCTGTGTGACGAATCAATTGTTGTCGGATGACACCTGCGGCTAATCCGACCTACAGGGTATTGACAGTGTGCGCTTCCAGCCCCGGATCAATCAATGGCTCCGGGCGACCACGTAATCCGCCATGGCTCTCAGCGGGTCCGCTTCCGGGCCGAAGTCGGCCAGATGGTCGAGCGCGGTTTTCAATAGCTGTGACAAAAGCTCCCTGGCGCCGTTATTGCCAAGCAGTGACGGGAACGTGGGTTTGCCCCTGGCGAGGTCAGAGCCCTGGGGCTTTCCAATAACGGCAGTGTCACCTTCAATGTCCAGCAGGTCATCCTGGACCTGGAATGCCAGCCCGAGAGCCCGAGCGTAGCCTGTTAGCGCAGTGAGGTGCTGTTCTGACAGGCAATCCGCCGTCAAGGCACCAATGCGAACGCTGGCTTCAATCAAAGCGCCAGTCTTGTGGCGGTGCATGTTTTCCAGTTCGCCAACGCTGAGCGTCTTGCCCACGGAGGCCAGGTCAATAGCCTGTCCTCCCACCATGCCCCGATGGCCGCTGGCAATGGCCAGTTCGCGAACCATGGCCAGACGGGTGGCATCAGTGAGGCCGGGGGCCTCTGACAGCCAACCAAAAGCCAGCGCCTGCAGGGCGTCACCGGCCAGGATGGCGGTGGCCTCGTCGAAGGCGATGTGGGCCGTCGGGCGTCCCCGGCGTAATTCATCGTTGTCCATGGCGGGCAGGTCATCGTGGATCAACGAATAGGCGTGGATCAGCTCGAGGGTACATGCCGGAACCAGGGCTCGTTCCGAATCCTGGCCCACGGCCCGGGCGGCCGCGAGGCAGAGAGCCGGACGGATGCGCTTGCCACCACCGAGTACGCTGTAGCGCATGGCTTCCTGCAGTCGATCGGAGGCCCGGCCACCGGCTTCGATGCGTTTATCCAGCGCGGCATCCACCCGGGCTCGTGAGGTTTCAAGAAAGCTTTCCGCAATCAGGGGCTGTGCGGTCATCAGGCGGACTCATCCGGGGTGAAAGGGCGGGTTTCCAGCGTGCCATCGTTGTTCTGTACCAGCTGTTCAACCCGTTGTTCTGCTGTTTTCAAGGCTTGCTGGCACTCGCGGGTCAGCTTGACGCCGCGCTCAAAGGCGGTCAGCGATTGCTCAAGGGACAGTTCGCCCTGTTCCAGATCACGAACCAGCTTTTCCAGCTCATCAAGGGATTTTTCAAAGTCGGCGATGGATGTTGCGCCTTGTTCACCGGCCATGTGAGGCCCTCCGGTTGCTTCGCGGGTTTTGGCGGATTATATCAAAGGTTGCGTGCTACCGCTGCCAACAGAACTGACGACGTTCGCCTGACTCGCCCATGGGCTTCCAACCTTGTTCGGTCACCCGGATTTCCCCCAAGCGGCTGACGGACACAATAGTAGTCGCGCGGGTGCCGTAATCACTGCCGACGATAAAGGGAGATGACAGGAAGCGTTCGGTTTCCAGTCCGACACCGGTATTGGGCAGATCCCGATCCGGCGCGGGTGTGGTGTCCTGCAACAGCGTGATCAGAGCGTCATGGAGTGGTTCTGAGGCATCCGCTGGTGTCTCTGCCAGTGTATGCGACATGGCGTTGCGAAGTTTCAGAAGTTTCGGCCATGGCGTCTGCAGTAGGTGATTGCTGAGTCCGTAGGTGCCCCGATAGACCTTTCGCCCGGGGTGGGCGTCCCGGTTACTGAAATACCAGCCGGATTGCCCGTCCAGACGGATCAGGTTGAAGCCCGAATACTCGTCCTGATGGTGCGCAAGCTGCTGTTCCAGCTCTTCCAGCGGCATCGTCATAGCCTGCAGGGGCAAATCACCACGGCTTTTGCGCCCCGGTTCGGCAGTGCCTTCCCGTACGTTGGTTACCGCAGAGACCCGGCCATCCGCGCCGACGGCCAGCCAGGTGCCGCCGGACAGCAAATCCCGGCCGGCCAGAACCGGGGGCTGATCTCCCTCCTGCCACCAGTCCATGGCGGCCGTGGGCCGGCGGAAAAATTCATCGCGATTGGCGGCAACCACCAGCGGGTAATCGGGATTCTGTCCCAGGGAAAAAGCGATCAGGCACATGGTGGTATCGATGCTCTCATAATGAACTCGGCGACGTCGGTGTGTATCATACCAGCCTTGTTTCGTGACTGCGTATGGCTGTGCTATGACTCTGTTAAGCGTATTTGGCCTCTACCTTGCGCTCGGCGCCTTTGCCGGGACGCTTGCGGGGCTGTTTGGCATAGGTGGCGGGCTTGTCATTGTGCCTGTGCTGATCTTCAGCTTTGGATTACAGGGTATCAGCGCGGAAATAGCCGCGCATATGGCAGTCGGTACGTCGCTGGCCACCATTGTGTTCACTTCCATGAGCTCCATCCGCTCCCACCACCTCCATGCAGCTGTACGCTGGGATGTATTCAAGCCAATGACCGTTGGTATTGTCATTGGTGCCTTGGTGGGCGCCTGGACGGCGTCCCTGCTGAGTGGACCGGCGCTGGAACTGGTCATCGGTGTGTTTGTCATTCTGGTGGCCTTGAAAATGATTCTTGAGGTGAATCCGAGCCCGGGCCGTGTCGTGCCAGGCCCTGCCGGGCTTGGAGCGGCCGGCGGTGGCATCGGGTGGGCTTCCGCGATATTCGGCATTGGCGGTGGCACACTGACCGTGCCTTACCTGAGTTGGTGTAACGTGAACATGCAACAGGCCGTGGGCACATCGGCTGCCTGCGGCCTGCCGATCGCCGTGGCCGGTGCACTGGGTAATATCTGGACCGGCTGGGGGAGCCCTGAGTTGCCGACCTTGAGCCTGGGCTTCATCTATTTGCCCGCGCTGTTGGGTATTATCCTCACCAGCGTGTTCTTTGCCCGGGTCGGCGCCAATCTCGCACACCGTTTGAACGCCCGGTTATTGAAACGCATATTTGCCATCGTGCTGATCCTGGTCGGCATTCGCTTTCTTCTGAGCTGAGAGGTTTTTGATGCTGCAGCATCCGCAGTTTGATCCCGTGGCCATTTCCCTGGGGCCCCTGAAAATCCACTGGTACGGGCTGACCTACCTGGTGGGCTTTATTGCCGGCTGGTGGCTGGGGCGGATCCGCGCCCGCAAACCCTGGTCGCCCCTGAGCGAAGACCAGGTGGGCGACCTGCTGTTCTATATCGCCCTTGGCGTCATTCTCGGCGGCCGCTTCGGTTACGTGGTGTTCTACAATTTCGATACCTTCATCGCCGACCCGCTCTGGCTACTGCGGGTCTGGGAAGGCGGCATGTCCTTCCACGGTGGCCTGCTGGGTGTCATGTTTGCCATGTGGTGGTATGGCCGCAAGGTGGGGAGCGGTTTCTGGAAAATGGCGGACTTTGTGGCGCCGCTGGTCCCTATCGGCCTTGGTGCCGGTCGCATCGGTAACTTTATAAACGGTGAGCTCTGGGGCAAGCCCACGGACGTTCCCTGGGGCATGGTGTTTCCCCAGGCGCCGGACGCGCTGGCACGTCATCCGTCCCAGTTGTACCAGTTTGCCCTGGAGGGGGTGGTGTTCTTCATCATTCTCTGGTGGTTCTCCTCCAAACCCCGTCCACGCATGGCGGTATCCGGCCTGTTCCTGGCTTGCTATGGCGTGTTCCGCTTCCTGGTGGAATTCGTGCGCCAGCCCGACGCCCAGATCGGCTACCTTGCCTTTGACTGGCTTACCATGGGGCAGGTGCTGTCGTTCCCGATGATCGTGGCCGGTGCCGGCCTGATGTTGATTGCATATCGCAGAGGTATTGAATGAAAGCCTATCTCGACCTGATGAAAGACGTGGTGGACAACGGCCTGGACCGTGGCGACCGCACCGGCGTTGGCACCCGCTCCGTCTTTGGTCGCCAGATCCGTTTCGACCTGGAGCAGGGCTTCCCGCTGGTCACCACCAAGAAAGTCCACTTACGCAGCATCATCCAGGAACTGCTGTGGTTCCTGCAGGGGTCCACCGACAACAACTGGCTGAAAGAGCGCAATGTCTCTATCTGGAACGAATGGGCCCTGGAAAACGGCGACCTGGGCCCGATCTACGGCAAGCAGTGGCGCAGCTGGCACTGTCCCGATGGCAGTACTGTTGACCAGATCAGCGATGTGATCGACCAGATCCGCAGCAAGCCCAACTCCCGCCGGCTGATCGTCTCCGCCTGGAACCCGGCTGAACTCCCGGACGAATCCATCGGCCCCCAGGACAACGTCCGCCAGGGCCGTATGGCGCTGGCCCCGTGTCATTGCCTGTTCCAGTTCTACGTCGCCGACGGCAAGCTCTCCTGCCAGCTCTACCAGCGCAGCGCCGACCTGTTCCTGGGCGTCCCGTTCAACATCGCGTCTTACGCGCTGCTGACCCACATGATCGCCCAGCAATGTGATCTGGGTGTGGGAGAGTTCGTGCATACCTTCGGTGACTGCCACCTGTACCAGAATCACCTGACCGACGACATCGTGTTCGAGCAGCTGAAGCGTGAGCCTCGGGCATTGCCTAAACTGGTGATCAAGCGGAAGCCGGAGTCTATCTTCGGGTATGAGCTGGAAGATTTCTCGTTTGAGGGGTATGAGCCGCATCCAGTGATTAAGGCTCCCATTGCTATTTGACCTCGACTTGTGGCCAGTCCGATGAGTGTGGGGGCGGCAGGGTAGCGGGTGGGGCTTTCCGAGAAACGCCTCAAGGCATCCATGCGCGGCTTCGGCTCCGCCATCCCTGGCTCCGCAGATTCTCGGAAAGCCCCACCCGCTACCCTGCGTTCTGACGACAGAGCTGGCTGTTCAAGAAGATTCGGTCACGGTTGGGATGGCTTACTCCGGTTTGAGTTAACGAGTGCTTCAGTAATCAGTTCGAGCGGGCTGACTCCATTGTTGAGTCGCAAGAGGGCGGGAAGGGGTGTTCAAAAATCTGCGGAGCCATGGATGGCGGAGCCGAAGCCGCACACGGACGTCTTGAGGCGCTTTTTGAACACCCCTTCCCGCCCTCTTGCAGCCCCCAAAGTCCAATGCCCAAAGTTTAAGGCCAGGACCTGAGTAACAAGAGGACAGAACATGAGAAAAGCCCTGATAGTCGCCATGTCCCGGAACCGGGTCATCGGCCGTAACAACAAGCTGCCGTGGTACCTGCCTGGCGACCTGCGGTACTTCAAGCAGGCCACCATGGGGAAGCCGATCATCATGGGGCGGAAAACCTGGGATTCCATTGGGCGGCCATTGCCCGGGCGGATGAACGTGGTTATATCCCGGAACCCGGAATGGGAAGCCCCCGCCGGAACGGTAGCGGCAAAATCATTGGAAGAGGCACTGGTCAAAGCGGAAGCTCAGGCTGAAATCGAGGGTGGGGACGAAGTGATGATCATTGGCGGCGGGCAGATCTATGCCGAAGCCCTGCCGATGGTGGATCGAATCTACATCACCCAGGTGCACGCAGAAGTCGAGGGAGACGCATTCTTTCCGGAAGTGAACTGGGATGAGTGGGAAGAAATCGGACGGGAGGATTTCTCCGCGTCCGAAAACAACCCTTACGACTACAGTTTCGTCGTCTATCAGCGCTTGGCGTCGGCCTGACGGGCAGGGCGCTTACCGGCGGGCTTGCCACCCTTGCCTGGGGGCTTGCCCTTCGGGCCGGGGCCTCCGCGACCTTTCGGGCCTTTCTTGAAGCCTGGTTTGAAGCCGGGCTTGCCACCCTTGCGGCCATCGCCCGGACGACCGCCCTTGCGATCCCTGCGTGGTGGCGTCGCCGACACTACAGGCAAGGCTTCCGGCTGTTCCAGAGGCATGGAGCCCGGCTGGGACGCTTCCATCCAGCAGGCCAGGGCGCCGGCCACCATCGCCATATCCATATCATTGCGCTCGGCGATTTCATCCAGCAGCGCCATCGACTTGGCCAGCTTGCGGTCCTCGGCAAAGCCCAGCAATTGCGCCTCGAACTGCTGCTCACGCATCTTTTTAAGATCCGTGGGTGAGGGCAGCTCATACGCTTCCATGGGCGAGTTGGTGGCGCGCTCAAGGGTGCGCAGCCAGCTGCGCTCCCTCGGGGTAACCAGCAGGATTGCCTTGCCTTCACGACCGGCGCGGCCGGTACGACCAACCCGGTGGATATAGGCTTCGGTATCGTAGGGGACATCGTAGTTGATGACGTGGGTAATCCGCGGCACATCCAGGCCACGGGCCGCCACATCCGTCGCCACGATGATGTCTTTCTTGCCACGCTTCAGGTCTTCGACCGTCTGTTCGCGCTGACGCTGGTTCAGGTCACCGTTCAGGGGAGCAACAGCGTGCCCGCGGGCAGACAGCTTCTCGGCCAGCAGTGTGGTCTCCGCCTTGGTACGCACGAAAATGATCGAGGCATCAAACGGCTCTACCTCAAGGATTCGGGTCAGGGCGTCCAGTTTGCGTTCGGCGTAGACCGGCAGAACAAACTGGGAAATCCGCTCAACCGTGCGGGTTTCGCTCTCGATTTTGACTTCGGTCGCGTTGCGCAGGTATGTCTGGGCGACTTTCTTGATCTGCGGCGGCATGGTGGCCGAGAACAGCGCGCGCTGGCAGTTCTCCGGTGTCTTGGCGAGAATCGCCTCAACATCGTCAATAAAGCCCATGCGAAGCATTTCATCGGCTTCATCCAGCACCAGGGCTTTCAGGCTGTCCAGTTTCAGGGTGCCTCGGCGCAGGTGATCCAGCATGCGACCCGGGGTGCCAACGATAACCTGGGCACCGCGCTTGAGAGCCTTCAGCTGTGGATAGAAATCCTGGCCACCGTAGATCGGCAGTACGTGAAAGCGACTGAACTTGCTGGCGTAGGTGGTAAAGGCTTCCGCTACCTGAATCGCCAACTCCCGTGTGGGAGCCAGTACCAGGATTTGGGGCTCGCTCAAGGAAGCATCAATCCGACTCAGCAGGGGCAGCGCAAACGCTGCAGTCTTGCCGGTACCGGTCTGGGCAACACCCAGAAGGTGATTGCCGGCAAGCAGTGCAGGAATGGCCTGGGCCTGTATGGGAGACGGGGTTTCATAACCGACGGCGGTTACAGCGTCGAGAACGGCTGAATCCAGACCAAGTTCGGCAAAAGACAATTCTGACATTAATGTACTCGGAATTCGGAGGGTAAAGCATTGCGAGGCAATGCATGATGTGCTCGCATTATAGCCCGTTTGCGATTGCTTTAATACGCAAAATAGCGGACGTGTCGTAGGTAGTTGCCGGAGAGCGCCATTGCGTTGCTGCACATTATTGGGCAGTCTTTGAATTTTCAGGTAGCAAGCTAACAGGAAGGTCAAATGAATTTCGATGACGTGCTGGTGGCCGGCAGGGCCGGAGGGGAGTTGGTGTTTACGCCTGACTGGGCGCAGGGACGTGCCACATTCGGCGGCATTATTGCAGCGCTGGTGTTCGACAGGATGGAAAAGATTGTGGCCCCCGGGCGCGCCATGCGATCCATGCAGGTGTCCTTCGTCGGGCCGGTAACCCCGGGGGTGCCGGTGGAGATTGATGCGGACATTCTGCGGGAGGGCAAGGCCGTTAGCCAGGTTCAGGGCAGAATTCTGCAAGAGGGCGACGTTAAACTGGTGTGCCTGGCCAGTTTTGGCGGGGACAGGGAATCGGCCGTGGCCGTCAGCCCATTGCCGGCACCCGAAGCGACGCCGGTGGACGCATGCCAGGGGTTACCCTACATCAAGGGCATGACGCCGGAGTTCACCCAGCATATCGAGATGCGCTGGGCCTTCGGTTCTTTCCCGTTCAGTGGTAAGGGCGGTCGTGACATGGGTGGCTGGATGCAGTTCCGGGAGCAGCCGGAGGAAATCTCCGATGCCCATATTGTCGCCCTGGTGGATGCCTGGCCTCCTGCGGTCCTGCCTCATCTGAAAGAGCGCGTGCCTGCCAGTTCCTTGAGTTGGGCCCTGGATATCATGCATCCGCGTCCTCCGATGGCACCGGGAGACTGGTTGCTATACAAGGCGACGATCGATCAGGCCGGTGCCGGTTACGGGCATACCCAGGCGGGCATCTGGACCAGCAAAGGCGAGTTGGTGGCGCTGAGTCGTCAGACCGTTACTGTGTTTGGCTGAGAGGCATGCCGGTTCGGGCGGCCCTCAGGCTGCCCGTACCGATTTCAACGCATCGTTGATGATGCGGGCAAAATCCTCAGGAGAGTCTTCCTGCAGGAAGTGTCCACCCCGGAGGGTAATGTGGGGCTGACCATAGGCACCGGGGATACGTCGTTGCATGTGCCGGTCACCGCCGCGGGTAATGGGATCGCCACTGCTGAAGCAGGTAATGAATGGCTTTCGCCAATTCTCCAGGACTTTCCAGGCCGCCCTGTTGGGGGCACTCGCCGGGTCATCCGGTGAAACCGGCACCAGTTTGGGAAACGCTCTTGCTCCGGCCTTGTACTCTGGGCTGGGGAATGGTGCTTCGTACGCGGCCAACTCGGCCGCAGTGAGGGTGCGCTCCGTACCCAGTTGCACAATGCGTCCTACCGGAAACCACGGACTGTGGGTGGCAAAGGCTTTCCACAGTGAAAAGACCGTGGGAATAGGGGTTTCACCCGTGGGTAGCATGCCGTTGCCAACGATAATTCGTTGAAACAGGTGCGGATTTTCCGCAACAAGGCGCAGCCCGAGCAGGGAGCCCCAGTTCTGGCAGACTAGGGTGATGTTGGTCAGTTCCAGGGATTCCAGCCAGTGGGTCAGCCAATCGATATGGCGCTGGTAACTGTAATCGCCCACGTTGGCAGGTTTGTCAGACTTACCGAACCCAATCAGGTCGGGGGCGAGAACCCGATGACCTGCCGATGCGACGATAGGAATCATGTGGCGATACAGGTACGACCACGATGGCTCACCATGGAGCATAACCACGGGCGAGGCGGTTGCCGGTCCTTCATCAACAAAATGCATTCTCAGGCCTGGTTCTACGTCCAGGTAATGAGGTGCAAAGGGATAGTCCGGGAGGTCATGGAAATGGGCCTCATCGGTTCTCAGAATACGCATGCCATCGACTGTCCTGACTGAGTGGTTGCGTGGCTGTAATGGTCGCAGCCTTCACTACAATCAGGATAAAGCAGATGGAAAATTTGTGTGTTTGGTTTAGGTAACAGTGCGTTGCCGGTTTGAATCAGGACGCTAGACCAAACAGTACTTCCGGATTGTCGAACGCCGTCAGGGCGTCGTCACAGCAGTTAACCGCGCCGCAGTCGTCGGCGGAGCAAAGGCCAATGGTCTGGCAGTGAAAATCCTGGAAGCGCTCATCGTCGTTACGGAAAATACGGGCGCGGGGCAGTGTGGAATGACAATGTCCGCAAAGCAGTGTCGGAACGGCGCTTCCTTCAGCCGCTACGGCGCGGTAATGTTCGTGTTTACTCATTATAGACCTCCTCATTATGTCTAACATAAGGGCCCGATGTGACAATTCAAAGACCGGCGCGCTGTGTGTCAGTGATGAGAAGTACGTATGCAAACCTCTTGGTGTTCACTTTTCTCTCTAAATTCAGCTATTTGCATCGTGGATTGGGCGCCGGTTAGAGCGCTTGTCCTCCCAGTTCAGCTCTTTCGGGTTGTACCAGCCAATCCGGTCCAGAACCTTGTCCCTGGTAGACAGGGACAACGTCGGCCAAAGCTCCTGAAACTCCTCCAGGCCCTGTTCACGTTGTTTTTGCTGTTTGCTCTGCAGGCGGCGAATGATGCGTGGGAGCTGTAGAGCCTCGCCCAGTTGGCCAGGCACCCACACGTCCTGTCCCATCACCTTTCGGCGGTGGGTCCTGGCTGCCAGCACCTTGTTCAGGGCGATGGCCGCATCGAGCGCGGTTTCGGTAGTGAACTCTTCGAGATCCAAGGGACGACCTGTTTTATTACTGATCAATAACCGATCACTATACCCTGAAAAAGCCTGTACTGGCCACGGGTCGTGTTAGGCTATGGCTCAGCTATCGGGAACAGCGCGGGAGATCCTCAATCGATGTATGAAAAACTGGAAACACGGACTTTTCTGGCCTTGCTGGTGGGCGTCTCCCTGGCATTCATTCTGTTGATGAAGCCGTTCTTTGGCCCCATTTTCTGGTCTGTAGCCATTGCACTAATTTTCTATCCGGTACGAGAAGCGCTGTCACGCAGACTGGGCAATCGTCCAAATGTCATTGCTTTGCTCACACTCACCATCTGCATGGTGATTGTGGTGATACCGGTCATCATTCTGGTGACATCACTGATCGCGGAGGGGCTGGGCCTGTACCAGAAAATCCAGAGTGGCGAGATCCAGCCGGGGGAATACATTGATCGGGTAAACCAGTCATTCCCGGCAATAGAAGCATTCCTTGCCCAGTTCGATATTGATTTCAGGGAACTCAGGGACCGTGCGGTCAGTGCTTTCCTTGGGGGGAGTCAGTTCCTGGCAAGGCAAGCTCTCGGGTTTGGCCAGAATACATTTCAGTTCTTTCTGGGGCTGGCGCTGATGGTGTATCTCGCTTTTTTCCTGATTCGGGATGGCAACAAGCTGGTGGAGCTGATGATTCGCGCCTTGCCCCTGGGTGATGAGCGCGAACGCCTGCTGTTTGCCAAGTTTGCGGAGGTGACCCGGGCTACTGTAAAAGGCAACCTGCTGATCGCTATTATCCAGGGCGCCCTTGGTGGGCTGATTTTCTGGATGCTGGGTATTACCGGGGCCCTGTTATGGGGTGTGGTCATGGCCATCGTTTCACTCATTCCGGCGATTGGTGCGTCCCTCGTCTGGGTGCCCGTTGCGATCTACTTGGCTGCTGCCGGAGAGGTTGTTTCCGCCATCGTGCTGACGGCCTTTGGTGCTATCGTGATCGGCCTTGCCGATAACGTCTTGCGTCCCATACTGGTTGGCCGAGATACCAAACTGCCGGATTATATCGTTTTGCTGTCAACGCTGGGTGGCATCGTCATGTTCGGAATCAATGGTTTTGTGATGGGGCCTTTGGTTGCTGCCCTGTTCATGGCGTTCTGGGGTATTTTCATTCGTGAGTTTGGTGAGGTTCCAGTTGTGACAGTAGAGGCGGGAGATCAGGAGTCCGAGCACTAATTGCAAAAGTGTGACCGGCATGGAATCAAGGCGGTTGAGAAATATGGTACGGTGCCGGCGACATACCCCGCTCACGGGGATAGGCTCGATCCAACAAGAAGAATCGATATCATGATGGTATCAGGCGATTCTCAGGAGAATTCCATGCCCACAATAACACTGAAACGTCTTCCGGTGGCCGCAGCCATTATGGCTGCCGCGCTGGCGATGAGTGCCGCGCCGGCAGCATTTGCCAATGATACTGTAGCTCTCAAAAACGCGCTCTATGGAGCGGGTTATGAAGTGGATAATGTCAGCGGCACAATGGATAGTTCCACCCGTTCCGCACTTCGTGAGTTTCAGCAGGATCAGGGCCTGAAAGAAACTGGTGAGCTGGATGAGGCTACCAAGTCCGCCCTCGGGATAGTGCCGATGGAGGTGGCGGTTAATCAGGCGTCCGGCAGTAACAATGGCTCTCCGGCCGGTAGTGGTGAAGCCGCTTCCGTTGAAGCAGAGGCTGAGGCGGAACAGGAGGACGCGGTTGAGGAGGACGCGGTTGAGGAGGACGACGACGGCGGCTGGTCACTGTTCTGATACCGGCCCCGCACGAAAAGCCCGCCAGGCTTGTGACCTGAGCGGGCTTTTTTTGTGCCTGGATCGGGCTCAGTCGAGCTTGTCGAGATCTCGAACGGCGCCCTTGTCGGCACTGGTGGCCAGCAGGGCATAGGCTTTCAGTGCTGCGGAGACCTTGCGGTCCCGGGGGAGTTCAGGCTTCCAGCCCTTGCCGTCGCGCTCGGCGCGGCGGCGATCCAGTTCCCGTTGGTCGATTTCCACGTTGATGCTCCGGTTCGGGATATCAATGCGGATGAGGTCGCCGTTCTCAATCAGGCCAATCGCGCCGCCCGCTGCCGCTTCTGGTGACGCATGGCCGATGGACAGTCCGGAGGTGCCACCAGAGAATCGACCATCGGTCAGCAGGGCGCATTCCTTGCCAAGGCCTTTGGATTTCAGGTAGCTGGTGGGGTAGAGCATTTCCTGCATGCCGGGTCCACCGCGCGGCCCCTCGTAGCGGATAATGACAACTTCACCAGGTTTGACTTCGTCGCTGAGGATGCCGGCGACAGCGGAGTCCTGACTTTCGAACACCCTGGCCTTGCCTTCAAACACATAGATGCTTTCATCCACGCCGGCCGTTTTGACCACGCAGCCATTCAGGGCAATGTTGCCGTACAGAACTGCGAGACCGCCCTCGGACGAGTAAGCGTGCTCGACGGAGCGGATGCAGCCGCTTTCCCGGTCACCGTCCAGGGAGGGCCAGCGGGTGGACTGGCTGAAGGCTGTCTGGGTGGGAATTCCAGCAGGACCGGCCTTGTAGAATTCCACCACCTCCGCGGGCGGCTTGCGCATGATGTCCCAGGTTTCCAGGGCGTCGTGCATGGTTTTGCTGTGAACCGTCGGAAGGTCGGTGTTGATTAGCCCGCCACGCTCCAGCTCCCCGAGGATGCCCATAATCCCGCCAGCGCGGTGGACGTCTTCCATGTGGTATTTGGGTGAATTGGGCGCCACCTTGCAAAGCTGCGGTACCCGGCGGGAAAGCTGGTCGATTTCGTTCAGCGAAAACGGAACGTTTCCTTCCTGCGCTGCTGCCAGCAGGTGCAGTATGGTGTTGGTGGAGCCACCCATGGCGATGTCCATTACCATGGCATTTTCAAAGGCGGCCATGGAGGCAATGCTCAGCGGCAACACGCTGGCATCGTCTTCTTCGTAATAGCGTCGTGCGTTCTCTACAATCTGGCGACCGGCTTTAAGGAACAGCTGTTCGCGGTCGGCGTGAGTGGCCAGCATCGACCCGTTGCCCGGCAGTGCCAGCCCAATGGCTTCGGTCAGGCAGTTCATCGAGTTGGCCGTGAACATGCCGGAACAGGACCCGCACGTGGGGCAGGCGCTGCGTTCGTATTCGGCGACCTTTTCATCATCCGCATTGGGATCTGCGGCGATGACCATGGCATCCACCAGATCCAGTTTGTGTTCGGACAGCTTCGTTTTGCCGGCCTCCATGGGGCCACCGGATACAAAGATGGTGGGAATGTTCAGGCGCATGGCAGCCATAAACATGCCCGGGGTGATTTTGTCGCAGTTGGAAATGCACACCAGGGCATCGGCACAGTGGGCATTGACCATGTATTCCACGGAATCGGCGATGATTTCCCGTGACGGCAGGGAGTACAGCATGCCGTCGTGGCCCATGGCGATACCATCGTCTACGGCGATAGTGTTGAATTCCTTGGCAACGCCCCCTGCAGCCTCGATTTCGCGACAGACCAGCTGGCCCAGATCCTTCAGATGAACATGGCCCGGTACAAACTGGGTAAAGGAGTTGGCAACGGCGATGATCGGCTTTCCGAAATCTTCGTTTTTCATACCGGTGGCTCGCCAGAGCGCACGGGCACCGGCCATGTTACGGCCTGCGGTGGATGTCCGCGAACGATACTGAGGCATGGGGTTCAGGTCTCTCTTTGTGTTGCTTTTGACAAGGGTTGGGAGGACAAAGGATACCAGATTCGACTCTGATCGCATGGTTGTTTTAACGGTCCGTGTTTACAATGAGTAACAATAGGATCAAACAGTCGCCTCCGAAGACAGGAAAGACTGGGTAAATAGAGAGAGTGTGTTTATGGCCGAGCAGGAAAACCTGTCACTACGGCACCTCAAGCAGTTTCAGCCCCTTAACCGGTTAACCGATGACCAGTTGGTGTTGTTGGCCAGTCGGGCGGAGCGTCGGGTGCATGGCGCCGGTCAACGAGTGGTTGAGCGGGGGGCGCGGGATGGCATGGATCTGTTCCTGGTGGCAGGCGCGGTAGAGCTGCAATCGGGGGATGGCCGCAAGTCCACCATCGAGGCAGACAGTGAAAAGGCGCTGAACCCCATCGCCCGCCTACAACCGCGGATCTACGATGTGACGGCGGTTCAGGATTGTGAGTTTCTCGCGGTAGAGCAGGATATCCTCAACCAGATGTTGCGCTCGGCCCCGGTCCAGCAGGTGGAGATTGAGTCGGGCACGGACTTTGGTAGTGGCGAAAGTGAGGAACATCGCCTGTTGATGGAGTTCTACCTGGAATTGCGTTCCAACCAGATGAGTCTGCCGAGCGTTCCGGATGTCGCCTGGAAGGTGAGGCGGCTGGTTGAGCGTGAGGACACCAGTGCCGAACAGGTGGCACAGGCGGTGTCCGCTGACCCTGCCATGGCCGCCAAGCTCGTGCGAGCCAGTAACAGCCCCATGTATCGTGGCTTCAGGGATGTCCGCAATATGCGGGAGGCGGTGGTTCGGCTGGGGATGCGGACAACCCGTCAGCTGGTGACGGTATTCGCTATGCGGGAGGTGTTCCATACCCGGCAGGCTTCCCTGCAGAAGGAAATGGACCGGCTGTGGCGGCACTCCAGAGAGGTGGCCGCCTTGTGTTGGGTTTTGGCCGACAGCGCGACCCGGTTGAATCCGGAAGAAGCAATGCTGGCGGGGTTGTTGCACGACATCGGTGTGGTGCCGGTGCTGGTTCAGGCAGAGCATCACGTCAATCTGGTTGCGGATCAGGCCAATCTGAACCATGTCATGACTGAGCTCAGGGGTGACGTTGGCACTGCCGTGCTGGAGAATTGGTCATTTCCCGGGCCCTTTGTTGAGGCGGTACGCCACGCTGAGGACTGGGGGTATGAATGTCGTGAGCCGGAACCGCAACTGGTGGATGTGGTCATTGTTGCCCAGTTGCACTCGATGATTGGTTCCAGTCAGAATGCAGACCTTCCCTCATTTGATGAAGTACCGGCCTACCGCAGGTTGGGTGAGCTGGAGCTGAATGCTTCCCGGAGCCTGCAACTGCTGACAGAGGCTCGTGCCAGGGTGGATGAGGTTCACCAGCTTTTGTCAATTCACTGAGGTTGTGTGATGGTTATTTCAGATTCGACTGACAGGTGACCGCCTTCCAATGAACGTGCCGCTATTTCCACTCAACTCCATTGTGCTGCCCAAGGGACGAATCCCCTTGCAGTTGTTCGAGCCGCGCTACATCGACATGCTCACGCGGTGTCTCAAGGAAGATCGGGGCTTTGTGGTGGTGATGCTTCGAGAGGGGCTGGAAACTGCCAAAGAGGCGGCGTTCTATGACATCGGTACTTATGTGCGGATCATTGATTTCCAGCAGCTGGATAGCGGTTTGCTTGGTATTACCGTCGAGGGTGAGGGTAAGGTTACCGTGGTTAGGAGTTGGCAGGAGCCCGATGGGCTGAACCTGGGGGATGTCGAACCCCTGATCGACGAAAACGGTTGCAAGGTACCGGAACGTTATCTGGAACTGCCTGCTGTGTTAAAGGCACTGTTTCGTCATCCTGTTATTCGGGACTTGGACATGGAGGTCGACTACGACGATGCCCGGGATGTCGGGTGGAGACTGACTGAACTGTTGCCCCTGGACAAGCAGGAGAAGCAAAAATTGGTAGAACTTCAGGACCCTATCGAAAGGCTGAGCCGGTTGCACTCCCTGCTTGAGGCGCTGGAGGAGGGCTGAGCGCTGTCCCGGGTGTCAGGTCAGAGTCCGTTGGGTGTATAGAGTACCAGTGCGTGCGACCATTGGTGCCAGATATAGGCCACGGAAAAGGCTCCCACCGCACTTATTGCCGCTAATAGGGAAAAATCCTGAGACAGTGGTACCCGGTCGTAGCGACTGTAGCTGGCGCGAATGTAGCCGGTAATGGCCAGTCCCAGAAAGAATCCCCCGATTACATCCGTGAACCAGTGTACCCCAAGGTATAGGCGGCTGACCGCGACCAGCAGGATGGGCAGGCTGAACACCAGATAGATGCGCCAGCGTTTTCGGTGCCGGGTTTCCCTAGCCACGAAATTGGCGCTTAGCATGCAGAATACCGTGATGCTTGCCGTGTGTCCGCTGGGAAAAGAACCTGACGTTGGTGGGCTTAGTACGAGATCCGGTCTCGGGATAGCGGTGAGTGACTTCAATAGCCACACCAGAAGAGTCGTGAGGGCAAGAGCAGCAACAATATGTACGGCCGCGCCGTAGTAACCCCGAAAGGCAAGAGCAAGCGACAGGCACACCCCGGCGACGCTGAGAACCAGCGCCTCTCCTGTCAGGGTAAAGAAGAGCATGGCCGGATCAAATAGCGGTTGTCGCAATTGCGCGAACCAGGTGGCTGCCGCACTGTCGAGGGGCTGGAGCAGGGTAGTGCCCGTCACCAGCTGGCTCCATATCAGGAACAGCGCTGTGGTAGCGATCGCGAGCGATAGCGAGGGCAGCGGGAATTCACCGCCCTGGGCGGGACGTTCACTGGAATAGAGGCGCCAGAATCGATGCGTCGCGTCGTATCGTTCCATTTTCTTGGCCAGCCACTGATAAAGCCGGCTGCTGTACCCCAAACCGAGCTGAAAACGGAAAACGGTCAGGTAGATGAGAATCAGCGTGGCCATGCTGATTGCAATGACCGGATAAAAATGGGCGGGTGGCTTAATATCACTGGCCAGTGCGCTGCCCACCAGGTAACCGGGAATCACATACACCGGGGCCCAGCCCACCGCCGACGTGAGGTTGAACAGGAGAAACCGGCGCCAGGGCATCATCAGGGCGCCAGCGACCAACGGAATCACCGGCCGTATCGGCCCCACAAAGCGCCCGATAACCACACTGACTCCACCGTACCGGTAGAAGAAGTATTCGCCCTTGTGTATGGCTTTAGGATACCGGCTCAGGGGCCAGATCCGATCCAGCTTGCCCTGACAGAGGCGCCCCAGCGCGAAACTGATGCTGTCACCGGCTATGGCACCGAATGCCGCCCAGAGTAGTACTTCCACCAGTGGTATGGCGATTTGTCCGGCCAGGGCAGCTGCGGCGAACATAATAGCCACGCCCGGAATCAGGATGCCCGCAATGGCCAGGGATTCGACAAACGCGGTCGCAAAGATTGCCAGGGCAAGCCACTCGGAGTGGTTGGTCAGCCAGGCGGAGAGGGTGGTAAGCCAGTTACCGCTCATGACCCGGTGGCATCTCCTGGCAGAAACCAGATGGAATCAGCCCCGTGCTTGCGGGCCTCCTCCAGGGCGAGGTGAGCACGCTTTCTAAGGGCATCTGTACGTGTATCACCAGAGCCACGAGTGGTGCAGCCCAGGCTCACGGTTGCTTTGCCGACCACGGCCCAGTTGTGCTCGGCGATGGTTCTGCGAATGCGCTCGGCAATGACTCGCACCCCTTCTTCAGGGGTAAAGGGGAGGATCAGGAAAAACTCGCATTCGTTCAGGGTATAAAGCGTGTCCCCGGCGCGAATGACTCCGAAGAGGTGTTGGGTGATCTCCCGGAAAAGTGTCTGGATGCCGTTTTGTCCGTGCAGATCTTCTGCCTCATCGGCGTAATCAATTGCCAGCGTAATCACCGACAGCGAGTGACCGGTGGCGATGGCGCGGCTGATTTCCTTCTGCAGCGTTTCATCCAGGAAGCGTGCGTTGTGGGCGCCGGTAATGGGATCGGTTATCGCCAGATCCTCCGCCGACTGGGCCATATGATTGTAGTGCCATATATACAGAGCCCCAATTGCGATGAGTGCTATGGCGCCTGCCAGTATGGTGATGGTTTCCTGCAGCGGCCGGTGAAACAGCAGGAATGCCGCCAGGGCCAGGAACAGGATCAGAGACAGAATGAGCCCCTGGCGCAGTGGCAGGATTAGCAGGTTGAGCAGGATAAGGGGCATGCTCCAGTGGCTTATTCCCGAGGTGTTCAGCGTGTACAGGGCGATGACCAGCCCGATGTTCAGGACGGTCAGTATCATCAGGTGTCCTGGCGCCGATAACTGGTGGCGGCGGCACACGAAGGTATAGCCCGCACCGGCCAGGGTCAGAAGGGTCATGCTGGCAGCCAGATAGAAAAGGTCATAGAACCCATAGCGCAGGTTCTGGAGGGCAAGACTGGCAATAAACAAGGCTGCCAGACAATAACCGGCCAGATGGGTGTAGGTTCTCAGGCGTGTTTCAGTCATGCAATGGGGCCCTCCGCATCGGCTTCACTGGCAGGTGGTGAAGAATGCGACCAGGTACTGTAGGACTGGGTGCGGTTGCCTCCCTGTTGCTGTGCTCTGCGCAGGGCGTTAGCCGCGGACTGTTGCAGGCTGTCTGCGTCATCTCCGATGTTGAGGCCGGCGATGCCTGCGCTGACCGTTAATTCCAGTCCGTGGGAAACCAGCAATCCCCTAAGGCCCGTGCGAATGGTCTCTGCTCGGCTGGCGGCGCTGGAGGTGGATATGCCAGGCAGGATAATCAGGAATTGCAGATCAGCTACCCGGTAATAGGTGTCAAAGTCCCGCAATTGAGAATGCAGATAGCGGCCAATGCGAGGCAGGATGGAGCGAATGTCAGCATCAGGATCAGTATCGCTCAAATGGGTGTCCAGGCCGAGCATGATAATCGACATGTCAGTGCCTTCCCGTTCACTGCGCTGGATTTCCTTGTGCAGGTCGGCAGACAGGTAATCCCGGCTGGCGGCCTGAGTGAGTTCGTCGGTGCGACGTAATGGAGCCAACTGGCGGGATTTGTATTCGCGCAGGAACACCAGAACCGAAGACAGCATGATGGTCAACAGGAAGGCGCTGATCATCTGGTGACGTTCCGGTAGTCCGATCGACCAATAGTTTGATGCCGTCGCCAGGAATGCGCAGGCCAGGGTTGTTACAATGGCCCAGAAGACCGGCAGCAGGGCAAACGCCAGCAGCGGTGCCGCGTAAAGCCAGTGAACCAGGCTCCGGGGGCCGGTCCACAAGCTGCCGACCAGCAGGATCAGGAATGCGCCCAGAATCAGGCGGTTGATGGTCGGCCAGGGTGCCTGGGAGCGGTGAGGATGAAAGGTGCTCCCGGTAAAAACCAGGGCAGCGGCTGCCAGTGCGGTAACGGTAGTGAGGTGGACGCCGTATAGGGCTGAAAGCACGGCGATGGCGACCAGTGCGATGAAGCCAGCTCTCGACAGGCGACTTAACAGGAATTTTTCGGCCATCTGGGCCATAGTATCCATCCTCTCCCGGACATCCGTTTGTGTCAGCATAACGCAGGTTGCGTCCACCGTCTGTCATTCAATACCGATCAGGCTGGTCGGCAGCGGTATAATAATCGTTTGGGATGCGTACTTGAATCGGGAAAGGTAAAGTTACCGTCTTATTTGTGAAATCAGCTATTAAAACCAAAGGTAATCGAATGGATATTGCAGCGTACATGGCCGAAGTGGGTCAGCAGGCACGTTCCGCGGCCACGGCGGTGGCTCGCGCGACCACGGCGGTGCGGAACCAGGCCCTGTTGGCTACCGCAGAGGCGCTGGATGCTTCCCGTAGCGAACTGGTGGAGGCCAATGCCCGGGATCTGTCTCAGGGGCGTGAAAATGGGCTGGACGCCGCGATGTTGGACCGTCTGGAGCTGACGCCGCAGCGAATCGACACCATGATTGAGGGGCTCAGGCAGGTTGCTTCGTTACCGGACCCGATTGGCGCGATTACCGATATGAGCTACCGGCCCTCAGGGATCCAGGTTGGCAAAATGCGGGTCCCGCTGGGCGTGATTGGCATTATCTACGAATCCCGGCCCAATGTGACAGTGGAAGCCGCGAGCCTGTGCCTGAAATCCGGGAACGCGACCATTCTCCGTGGCGGATCCGAATCCATACATTCTAATCAGGCCATTGCCAGTTGTCTCGCCAAGGGCCTGGCTGAAGCCGGATTGCCTGAAACCTCGGTGCAGGTGATCAAGACCACAGACCGTGCGGCGGTAGGTGAGCTGATCACCATGCCCGCCTATGTGGATGTCATCGTGCCCCGGGGTGGCAAGGGACTGATCGAACGGATCAGCCGTGATGCCCGGGTGCCGGTCATCAAGCACCTGGACGGTGTCTGCCATGTCTATATTGACAGCCACGCGGACCCGGAGAAGGCCCTGAAGGTGGCCGTGAACGCGAAAACCCATCGCTACGGCACCTGCAACACCATGGAAACCTTGCTGGTGGATTCCGAGATCGCTGAGGATATCCTGCCCCTGTTGGCGGATGCCTTTACAGATAAGGGGGTTGAGCTGCGGGGTTGTGAACGCACAAGCGCTGTGCTGCCCTCTGTGACAGCTGCGACCGAGGCCGACTGGGAGGAAGAGTATCTGGCTCCGATCCTGGCGATCAGGGTTGTGGATGGCCTGGACGGCGCCATTGACCATATCAATCGGTACAGTTCGCAGCACACCGATAGCATTATCACGGAGAATTACACTCGAGCGCGGCGTTTCATAACCGAAGTGGATTCGAGTTCCGTCATGGTCAATGCTTCCACTCGCTTTGCCGATGGCTTTGAGTATGGTCTGGGGGCCGAAATCGGTATCTCCACTGACAAGATCCATGCGCGGGGACCCGTGGGACTGGAAGGGCTGACATCGCAGAAATATGTGGTGTTCGGTGACGGCCACGTCCGGATCTGATTGCTTATGCATGTTATCTACGGCGGTACGTTTGATCCGGTACACCACGGCCATCTCAGGCTTGCCATCGAGCTGAGGGAATGTCTGGGCGTGTCGGAGATTTCACTGGTGCCGTGCCATATTCCGCCTCATCGCGGGTCAACCAGCGCCAGCAGTGCGCAGCGCCTGAAGCTGTTGCAGCTGGCGATTGCCGATGAGGTCGGGCTGGTTGTGGATGATCGTGAGCTGACGCGGCAAGGGGCTTCCTTTACTGCCGATACCCTTCGTCAGTTACGTGAGGAGCTGGGGGAGCAGGAACCCTTGGTCATGGTGGTGGGCACGGATGCTTTCGCCGGTTTTGACCGGTGGCGCGATTGGCAACGGATTCCGCAACTGGCTCATGTGGTGGTTGTGAAACGCCCTGGTCCGGAGCTGGACCCAGAAGGGGTGCCAGCGAAATTACTGCGAGACCATGGAGTGTCAGCTGCCGATCAGCTTCATAGAGCCCCCTGCGGGTACTTTTTGGAGCTGAATCCGCCACTTCTGGACATTTCCGCCACCGGTATTCGTGAGCGCATCCGGTCCGGGCGGTCGCCCCGATATCTCCTTCCGGATCCGGTCTGGCGGGAAATTCGTTGTCTCGGGCTTTACGGCGCCTGCCCCGACGGGAACTTTTAGTGCTACAATCGCAACTGAACAACATTTTTGGATGGCCGCCTTCGCCGCCATCCTTCCAGCAGGGTGATTATGCAGGCAGAGCAACTGAAAGATCTGGTGATAAGTGCACTTGGAGAAGTAAAAGCACAGGATGTGAGTGTGATAGATGTCAGGGACCGCACCAGCGTGACCGATTACATGGTGCTGGCATCGGGGACATCCAACCGTCATTTGAAATCGCTGGCGGATTCCGTGATCGCGGAAGCCAAAGAACAGGGGGTTCGTGCCAGCAACGTGGAAGGAAACAATGTCAGTGACTGGATCCTTGTCGATCTGGGAGATGTTGTGGTCCACGTGATGATGCCGGCCACCCGTGAATTCTATGATCTTGAGCGCCTGTGGCGCGATGCTCCTGATCTGGGTGTTGCGGGTAGCGAATAACCATGCGATTGCGTCTGATCTGTGTGGGGCAGAAGATGCCCGACTGGGTCAGCCAGGGATACACTGATTACGCCCGCCGAATGCCGCCGGAGCTGCCACTGGAACTGGTAGAAATTCCAATGGCTCATCGGGGCAAGAATCCGGACATTGCCCGGCTGATGCAAAAAGAAAGCGATTCGATTCTGTCAGCCGCTGGCCCGAGAGATCGTGTGGTCGCCCTGGAAGTGGGTGGTCGCCCATGGTCGACAGAGAAGCTTGCCGGCCAACTGGAGAACTGGCAGCAGGACGGTCGCGATGTCAGCTTCCTGGTCGGAGGGCCGGATGGTCTTGCCGACGCCTGCCGACAGCGGGCAGACCAGCTCTGGTCCCTCTCCCCCCTGACGCTCCCTCATCCTCTGGTGAGAATTCTGTTGGCTGAGCAGTTGTATCGTGCCTGGTCGATTACCCGTAACCATCCGTACCATCGGGCTTAGGACGCATCATGCCCTGGGGAGAATTCAAAGACGTGGCCGCCGAGCGTCGCCTTTTTCAGAGGCGGACGATGGTCATGGTATTGATTGTGCTGGTTATGCTGGGGCTGTTGGTCGCCAGGATGTATCAATTGCAGATCGTTGAGCACGACGTATACACCACACTTTCCGACAAGAACCGGGTCCAGGTTCAGTCGGTCGCTCCGCCCCGGGGGCTTGTCTATGATCGTAACGATGAATTGCTGGCGGAAAACCGACCGGTGTTCGGGGTTACCCTTGTGCCCGAGCGTGTTGACGGCATGGACGAGACTCTGGCCAAGCTTGGGGGACTGCTGGATATTTCCGAAGAAGACATGGAGCGATTCCAGCGCCGTCTGCGGGAACCCCGGCGGCCGTTCCAGCCAATTCCGCTCCGTTATGACCTTAATGAAGAAGAAATTGCCAGCCTTGCGGTTCATCGCCATGAACTGCCCGGAGTTGAGGTTTCGGCGGAGCTTGTTCGCTATTACCCCCACAGCGAACTGACAGCCCACGCCCTGGGATTTGTTGGCCGAATAAACCGGGAGGAGCTGCAGCGAATTGATCCGGTTAACTATGCTGGCACCAACTACATCGGCAAATCCGGTATTGAACGCTTTTATGAGGCCCTGCTCCACGGCCAGGTGGGTTACCAGCACGTGGAAACCAATGCACGTGGGCGAACCCTCAGGGTTCTGGAGCGCCAGAACCCGGTCCCCGGGGAAGACATCCAGTTACACCTTGATCTGAGGTTGCAGCGGCTTGCCCACGAGCTGCTTGATGGCCGGCGTGGCGCGATCGTTGCGATTGAGCCGAAAACCGGTGGCCTGCTGGCACTTGCCAGTGTGCCGGGCTTTGATACCAACCAGTTTGTGACGGGTATCAGCGTCGAGGATTACCGTGCCTTGAGCACCGATATAGACAAGCCTCTGTTCAATCGTGCGTTGCGTGGTCAATACCCGCCGGGCTCCACCATGAAGCCCATGCTGGCAGTGGCTGCACTGGACAGCGGCGCAACGACAAGAGAAAAAACCATATGGGATCCCGGTTACTTCCAGTTGAATACTGGCGGACGACGTTACCGCGACTGGAAGCGAGGCGGTCACGGCTGGGTGGACCTGACTGATGCCGTAGCCCAATCCTGTGACATCTATTTCTATGAAATTGCGGTGGAAATGGGTGTAGACACCATGTACGAATACCTGTCCAAGTTCGGTTTTGGTGAAGATGCGGCACTTGACGTCTCCGGTGCCATGAGTGGCTTGTTACCTTCCCGTGACTGGAAGAGGGCGGTGCGGAACGAACCCTGGTATCCGGGAGATTCGGTCAATATGGGAATCGGGCAGGGCTTTATGCTGGCGACCCCGTTGCAACTGGCGACGGCGACGTCGCTGATTGCCAACCGGGGCCGCTGGGTCGAACCGAGGCTGCTCAAAAGCATCAAGGGTGATCGTTCCACTGAAGAGTTCCTTCCGCCAGGGGATCATGCGCCCCTGGAGCTGAAGAATCCGGATGACTGGGAATTTGTAGTCGATGCCATGGCGGAAGTCATGCACGGAACCAAAGGTACCGCGCGGGGATCAGCCCGCGGGGCGCCTTATCGCATGGCGGGCAAGACCGGAACCGCGCAGGTATTCAGTCTTGCGGAAGATGAAGAGTATGAGGAAGAGGACGTCCGTGAACGGTTGCGCGACCATGCGCTGTTTGTGGGGTTTGCTCCGGTTGACGATCCGCAGATTGCCGTCGCCATCATCGTTGAAAATGGCGGCGGTGGCAGCAGCACCGCCGCGCCGGTGGCTAGGGGGATGTTTGATGCATGGTTGCTGGGCTTTCCGGGTGAGGAAGAGGCACTGGTGAGCGGGACCGAATCCGGGGGCACGGAATGATACTGGGCAAAGGACTGAATACGGCTGATCATCCCCTGTCAAGACCGCGTAGTCTGTGGTCTGTGTTCCATATCGACCCGATCTTGTTGACCTTGCTACTGCTGTTAGTTGGCGGCGGTCTGGTGGTTCTCTACAGTGGCGCTGACCGTAACATCGAAGTGGTCAAGGCGCAGGGAATACGCATGGGCGTCGCACTGGTGGTCATGCTGGTGTTTGCCCAGTTGGACCCCGCTGTTTTCCGGCGCTGGGCCCCCTGGCTTTACCTGGCCGGAGTGGCCGGTCTGGCCGCAGTTTTATTGGTTGGTGTCGGTGCCAAGGGTGCCCAGCGCTGGCTCGCCATTCCGGGGCTGCCGCGGTTCCAGCCCTCAGAGCTGATGAAGCTGGTGGTGCCGATGATGACAGCCTGGTACCTGTCCCGTCATTTTCTGCCGCCGACATTCTCGCGGGTTGCTGTTGCTGTGGTTCTCGTGCTTGCCCCGATGTCGATGATTATCCTTCAGCCAGACCTGGGGACCTCGCTGTTGGTCGGTGCCGCCGGTATTTTCGTTGTTTTCTTTGCAGGTATGAGCTGGCGATTGATCGCCGCGTTTGCCGCCCTGGTATCGGTCTCCGCGCCGCTGATGTGGTTTTTTGTGATGCGGGACTATCAGAAGCAGCGGGTGCTGACTCTGCTGGACCCGCAAAGCGATCCCCTGGGGGCGGGCTGGAACATCATCCAGTCGAAAACCGCTATTGGCTCCGGTGGCATGGATGGCAAGGGCTGGCTCCAGGGCACACAGTCCCATCTCGAATTCCTGCCGGAAAGCCACACAGACTTTATTGTGGCGGTGCTGGCCGAGGAGTTTGGTTTCATTGGTATGCTCATCTTGATGGCGGTCTACCTGCTCATCATCCTCCGGTGCCTCTACATTGCCGCCACTGCCCAGGATTCATTCAGCCGGTTGCTCGCAGGAGCACTGACCATGACCTTCTTTATCTATATTTTCGTCAATGTGGGAATGGTCAGCGGGTTATTGCCAGTGGTGGGGGTTCCGCTTCCGCTTATCAGCTACGGGGGAACGTCGAGCGTCACCCTGATGGCGGCCTTTGGTGTGCTGATGTCCATTCATACTCACAGGCGAATGATCAGCGCCTGACCATGGACAGCGGGTAATGGTTCACCGCTGGTGCTCCGTGGTAATGTAGCTGCGGTTTTTAGTGTGCCGGCAAAGACCCACGGCCCGGCGTTGCAGGGTCCCATGACCGCCCGGCCCGGCCATCAATTTACAGGTAAGTAATGACAGCTGTCCGTTTCCCAGTTTTTACCCGCTTTGCACCCCTCCTGTTCGCGATGTTCACCTCGCTTGCTTTTGCCCAGGGTTACGATGCCACGCCGCAAGGTAGGGCTCTGATCGAGGAGATGGTAACGAAGCATGGGTATGATCAGGAAAGGCTGGAAGCTCTGCTGGCAGACGCGACCCGGATCGACAGAATACTGGAGTCCATCAGCCGCCCCGCCGAGAAAACCCTGACCTGGCAGGAGTATCGGAAGATTTTTATCAAGCCTGAACGGGTAGAGCGTGGCCTGAAGTTTCTCAAGGAGCACGATGGGGCCTTTGCCCGGGCGGAGTCCGAATTTGGCGTTCCCGCGACGGTGATCGCAGCAATCATTGGGGTGGAAACCTGGTACGGTAAGTACACGGGCAACTACCGGGTGATGGATGCGCTGGCGACCCTGGCTTTTGATTACCCCCCTCGTAGCCGCTTTTTCCGCAGTGAACTGGTCCAGTATCTGCTGATGACCCGGGAGCAGGGCTTTGATCCTCTGGATATCAAAGGGTCTTATGCCGGCGCCATGGGCTACGGCCAGTTTATTGCCAGCAGTTACCGTCACTTTGCCATCGACTTTGACGGTGATGGTATCGCTGATATTCTGACCAATCCCGTCGACGCCATAGGCAGTGTCGCCAATTATTTCAGTGCGCATCACTGGCGTGGGGGTGAGTCCATTGCCGAGCCCCTGGGCGGTGACCTGCCGGCGGATAGTCCCTTGTTGACGCCGGGACTGAAGCCGAAGCTGACGGTCACCGATTATCGCACGGCAGGCTTGGAGCCTGTGTTGATGCCCAGTGACGATGCTTCAGCCCGGGCAATCCTGTTGCGAGGCCGTGAAGGCCCCGAATTATGGCTGACTTACCATAACTTTTATGTGATAACCCGTTACAATCATAGCCATCTATACGCCATGGCGGTTTTACAGTTGGCCGATGAGTTAAACAAACACAGGAATCCTGACCGGTGGTGAACCATTTTCCACTTTCGTTGCTGGTAATCATCGTCACAGTATTCATTGTATCCGGTTGTGTCTCCTCGCCTGAGACGGATCATTCGTCCCGGTATACGATTTCACAGGATCGTGCTCCCGAGGGGGATTTTGACGTGTCGGGGCTTGCGGATGCACGGCCGCGATATGAAACGGCCCGGTCTGCTGGGAACAAGTCCCCCTATACTGTGTGGGGCAAGCAATACACGGTGATGGCCCGTAATGATGGCTACGTTGAGCGCGGCACCGCAAGCTGGTACGGCGAGAAATTCCATGGTCATAAAACCTCCAATGGCGAGGTTTTTGATATGTATGAAATGTCGGCGGCCCACAAGAGCCTGAGAATTCCGGGTTATGCCCGGGTGACGAACCTCGACAATGGCCGTTCAGTGATTGTGCGGGTGAATGATCGGGGGCCCTTTCACGGCGACCGGCTGATTGACCTTTCCTATGCGGCGGCCAAGAAGCTGGGTTATCAGGGCAGAGGTACCGCCCGGGTGGAAGTTGCCGCCATAACGGTAAAGCAAGACGGTACCATGACCCTGGCCGGTCGGCCGTATGCCGGCGGGGGAGAGCCGGTTGCGGCTCAAAAGATGGCGGATATTGCTGAGGTAAATAGCGGGCCCACGGCGCTGTTTGTCCAGCTGGGCTCATTCAGTAGCCGTAATCCGGCAGAGGTTCTGTTGGCCAAGGCCAGAGAAGTGATTGAGAACCCGATGCGGGTAAGGGCGGTGGAGACGGCATCCGGACGTTTCCACCGGGTGCAGGTTGGCCCCTTCAGCAATCCGGATGAAGCCCTAAAAGCCCAGGCGAGGCTTGAAAACCGGGGATTTGGCCAGACCATACTGCTGACCGATTCCCACTAAAAAAGAATCAATACACCTAACGACGAATGAATGGACCCATGGTGACTAATCCTGTTTTCCGCGCTCTAACCGCTCTATTGCTGCTGGTGTTGATCCCATTAGGATCGGCCAATGCCCAGACGGTACTGATTCCTTCCCCTCCGCAAGTGGCGGCGAGTTCCTATATCCTGATGGACCCCCTCAGTGGTCGGGTAATCATGGATGAGAACAGCAATGAACGTTTGCCGCCGGCAAGTCTGACCAAAATGATGACGGCCTATATCGTTGAGCGGGAGCTGGACGAGAGCCGTCTTTCCATGTCGGACATGGTGCCGATCAGTGTTAATGCCTGGCGTACGGAAGGCTCGCGTACCTTTGTGCAGGAAGGTACGGAAGTTTCTGTTGAAGATCTGCTCAAGGGCGTGATTATCCAGTCCGGAAATGACGCATCTGTGGCCCTGGCGGAGTTCGTTGCCGGCAGTGAAGGGGCCTTTGTCGATATCATGAATCAGCAGGCCCAGTTGCTGGGGATGAACGATACCAACTTCGAGAATGCCACCGGCCTGCCATCGCCGGACCACTTCTCCACCGCCTATGATCTGGCACTGCTGGCGATGGCGATCATCAACGATTACCCCGAGAACTACCCGTTGTACGCTGAGAAACATTTCACCTACAACAATATTCGCCAGCCCAATCGCAACAGTCTGCTGTGGCGTGATGACAGCGTCGATGGCCTTAAAACCGGCCACACTGAAGAGGCCGGATACTGCCTGGTGGCTTCTGCCAAGCGTAATGGCACCCGGCTGATTGCCGTGGTTATGGGGACTAACAGCACAGGGGCCCGGGCCCAGGAAGTCCAGAAGATGCTGAACTATGGTTTCCGTTACTATGAAAGCGAGAAACTGTTTGGCGCCGGTCAGGAACTGATCAAGGCACGGATCTGGGGCGGTCGTGATGATGAACTGTCGGTTGGTGTCACTGAAGAGGTTAATGTCACCATTCCCCGCGGTTCCCGCGACTCACTGGAATCAACGGTGGACCTTGATTCCGTTATTAAAGCACCCATCAAGGTGGGGGATGAGCTTGGTCGTGTGAGGGTCAAACTGGGCGATGACGTCATTGTGGATCAGCCGGTACTGGCACTCAGCGACGTGCCTGAAGGTGGGCTATTCAAGCGCCTGTGGGATGCCATCAAGCTCTTTTTTGTTCAGTTGTTCTAGTGAAGACCCCTGATGTCTTCGGGAGTAAGCCGGCATGAGTGAGCCGAAAGCACCTAAAATCGAGTTTCCCTGTGACTATGTCATCAAAGTGATTGGCAATTCGGCGCCGGATTTCACCGAATTCGTGGTTGAAGTCGTGGAGCAGCATGCGCCGGGCATCAGTGAGGACGATGTGTCCGTCAATGAGAGCAGCGGTGGCCGCTTTTCCTCGGTACAGCTGAAGATCGTGGCCACCGGAGAAGCCCAGCTCAAAGCCCTGTTTGAAGACCTGAAGGCCAGTGGCCGGGTTCATATGGTGCTGTGAGCCGATGACGCAACTGATCGTACGCTCGTTGGGAGAGCAGCCTTACCTGGAAACCTGGGAAGCGATGAAAGCCTTCACTGCGGAACGTGACGACACTGTGGCGGATGAGCTGTGGTGTCTGGAGCACCCCCGGGTCTATACCCAGGGTCAGGCAGGGAAGGCGGAACACATTCTGGCGCCGGGGGATATTCCCGTTATCCAGGTGGACCGGGGCGGGCAGGTGACCTATCACGGCCCTGGCCAGTTGGTGATTTATCTGTTGATCAACCTGCCACGGGTCAAGCTGGGTGTACGGACACTGGTGGACCAGATCGAGCAGGCAATCGTTCGGGTGCTGGCCGACTCCGGCATTAAGGCGGCCCCGAGGCCGGATGCTCCCGGAGTTTATGTGGGGGATGCCAAAATAGCCTCACTGGGTTTGCGTGTCCGCCGTGGCTGCTCGTTCCATGGTCTGGCGTTGAACGTGAACATGGACATGGAACCGTTTCGCCGCATCAATCCCTGTGGTTATGCGGGAATGGCTATGTGCCAGGTCAGTGACTTTGTTTCCAACGCCAGCCTGGCGGACTTTTCCGCGAGGCTGGCTGGTGAACTGGTCGCCGGGCTTGGTCATGACCAGGTTGAGTATCGTTCCGGTTGGTAAGGTCGCAACGCCTGTCTAGGCAGTGAACTGCCCATCGAAATCGCAAACAGTGTTACGCCCCAGGGTTTTCGCGCGGTAGAGACCTTCGTCGGCTCTTTGCAACAGTCGGTCCACGGACTCGGCGTTCCGAATGGTTGCCACACCGACACTGATGGTGGCATTGATGGCATGGCCTTCTGCGTTCACGGATTTTCGGCTGACCGCTTCGCGTATCCGGTTGGCGGTCTTTACCGCTTCTTCGGTGTTGGTTTCCGGCAGCAATACCAGGTATTCCTCTCCACCCCAGCGTGCCAGGGTATCGACTTTTCGGCATTGCTCACTCAGTGTCGAAGCCACCAGCTTGATCATTTCATCGCCAATGTGATGACCATGACTATCGTTAACATTCTTGAACAGGTCGATGTCCATCAGCAGTACTGAGAACAGCCTCGAGTTGCGCAGATAGCGCTGGTATTCGCTTTCAAGTTGCGCCAGCGCTTCCCGGCGATTGGCGAGACCAGTGAGCGTATCGTGTTTCGCGGCAAACTCGAATTCCTGGGCAAGTTTCAGGAGCCCCAGCTTACTGCGGCGTCGGCTCTGGTCCAGGACATAACAGGTGGATATTTCGAAAGCGAATACGGCCATCATGGTGAGCCGGAAGCTGGCCGTGTACGGCGTCTCAAACAGCTGGTCTCCAATCGGGCTGAATAACACAGCCACACCAAGGAGCCCGCCGCTACAGGCAATGACTCCGACCCGGGACTGGCTGATATAGAATACGACCGGGGGATAGGCAAACAGCCAGATGATGGCGGAACCATCCTCCACAGCCTGCACTGCCATATAGGTGAACAGCGCCGTGATGAGGGTAATAAAGCCCCTGCGCTGAAGGGTGCTGTTGTGGCTAACCAGATAGGCAATGCCATTGATGGCCAGAAGTCCCGCGAAAAGGACCAGTACGATGGCAGGAGTGAGATCCTCACGCAGCGATGAGCGGTACGCAAAGAAAACAAGTAAAGGAACGGCAGCAAGTGTCAACCATCCAATCAGGGTGGGAACGGGAATTTCGCCTTTCACCCGGTACTGGGACAGATCAGCATCCGCTTTATCTGTGGTTACATGAGTCATTTTAAGGTCTTGTTGTTATGGTGTTATTGTTGAGTCTGTTATGTCAGGTTCGCGGTTCAATACTAGACGGGTTCCGGGCTTCAGAGTGTTTAGAAACGTAAAGAGTTGCAATAAGTTTTTAGCCATACGCCAGGAGGGGGAGTTTGCATTGGCCGCAAGGCCAACAAATGATTGGCGAATCAGTGAGGGTTGATGCGACTCGTATACGTATAATGGCCAAAGTAGCCTAACGGCTAAAATGTACTGAACCGGACGGAAGATTGATGGTGTCCAAAAAGCGAGGAACCTCCGTTTCACGTATCAAGACCGGAAGCTTCGAACGCCGTTTGACGCTGACCAGGGCCGGGCTGTTTGCGGGCACGCGGATGGCGTCACATATGGCGACGAACTGGTTCAGTAGTCGGGAAAAGCGGGATCAGCGTCATCGGGCCATGCTGTCCAGCCAGGCTGAATTTCTGGTGGATGAGCTGGGCAAGCTCAAAGGGAGTGTGGTCAAGATCGGTCAGGTTATGGCCCTTTATGGGGAGCACTTCCTGCCGGAAGAAGTGACCGAGGCGTTACACACCCTGGAAGACCAGACCACCTCCCTCGAATGGTCCGCCATTGAGCGGGTGTTGAAGGAAGAGTTGGGTACTCAGAGGCTGGCGGAGCTGGATGTTGACCCCGAACCCATCGGGGCTGCGTCACTAGGGCAGGTGCACCGGGCCCGCCGCAAAAGCGATGGACTTGAACTGGTTCTGAAGGTTCAGTATCCGGGTGTAGCGGATGCCGTAGACAGTGATCTGAATGCGGTGGCCCATCTCCTGAAAATTGCGCGCCTGGTGTCTTTCGGGCCGGAGTTCAACGACTGGCTGGAAGAAGTGCGGGAGATGATGCACCGGGAAGTGGACTACCGGTTGGAAGCTCGTACCACTGAAAAATTCCGCAAAATGCTGGTGGCCGATCCGAGGTTTGTGGTGCCCAGAGTATTGGAGGAGTTCTCCACCGCTCATGTGATTGCCTCCACTTATGAACATGGCCATTCAGTCAGCTCCGTGGCTGTGCGGGAGCTGTCACTGGAGCGGCGGTCGGAACTGGGGCTGGCGGCTCTTGAGCTGTTCTTCCGGGAACTGTTTGTCTGGGGCGAAATCCAGACCGATCCGAACTTTGGTAACTACCGTATCCGCATCGCCGGTGAGCAAGGCTCCGACCGGGATTATGATCAGATCGTGCTGCTCGATTTTGGCGCGGTGCAGGCCTATTCGCCTTCCTTCCTGGATCCGGTTATTCAGATGATTCGGGCGTCCTATGAAGGAGACCTGCCAACGGTCGTCGAGGGCGGCGTGGAGCTACGCTTCATGAGTCCTGACTGGCCAGACGATGTGCTCGACAAGTTTGGCGCCGTCTGTATGTCAGTGCTGGAACCGCTTTCCCGGGACCGGAGCCAATGGCCGGATTATGCCGTGAATGCCAATGGCGAGTATCGCTGGAAGCAGAGTGATCTGCCATCGCGGGTGGCCCGTCAGGCGGCAAGGTCTGCCATCAGCCGTTATTTCAGGGTGCCGCCCAAGGAATTTGTGTTCCTCAACCGGAAACTGATTGGGGTGTACACTTTCATTGCGGTACTGAACGCCGAGTTCAATGGTGAGGAACTGCTTCGCGCCTACCTTTACGGGGATGGTACCGATTCTGAGGGTACCCCTGCGGTTTCAAGGACCAGCCAAAGCACGAAGCCGTAACGAACGCCTTTGCCAATGGCGACCAGCACCACGAAGTTCAGCCAGGGTACGCGCATCACCCCACCAATAAGTGTGAGCGCGTCGCCCCCCAGGGGCATCCAGCCCAATAGTAATGACCACTGACCGTATCGGTTAAACCTGTCCCGTGCTTTCTGCAATTGCTGCTCTGTTACCGGAAACCAGCGTTTGTCCTTAAAGCGATCCACCTGCCGGCCGATAACCCCATTAACAACCGAGCCCAGTGTGTTCCCGGCCGTTGCCCAGAACCAGAGCCAGAACAGGGAGTAGCTTTGGGTAACCATTGCACCCAGCAAGACCTCAGAGTACGCCGGAAGCAGGGTGGCTGCAGCAAAAGCAGTCAGGAACAGGGTCAGGTATGCCAAGTTGTTACCTCGCTTTAAACACCGCAATCGAACAGGTTCCATTGCAATGAAAGAGCTTTCGCTACGTTTCAAACTCTACGCCCTGGTGATTACGCTGCTACTGATTATGGGTGGCAGTATCGTGGTTACAGCCCAGTTGTCACTGGGAGACATGGAAGAGCGGATAACCACTGAAACCCGGGACACCGTTCAGGGTATTGTGATGGAACGGCTGAGTGCAACCGCAGGCAAGTACGGTGAATTGGTCAGCGGCCAGTTCGCGACCGCCTATCGTACCCCGGAAGTGGTTCGCAATGTGATTATCCGCAATATCCAGGCTGACAGTTCCGGCCGGATCAGTCGAATCGCGTTGCAGGAGACCATTGGCAGGGTGCTAGAGGAGCAAAAGAGCCTCAGTTCGGTGTACGCGCAGTTTGAACCGGATGCCTACGACGGGCAGGATCGGTACTTCACCGGCGGAGTGGAAGAGCACAGCAGTGATGCGGGTACCCTGGAAATCTATTTTTACCGCTCACCGGATGGAGAGGTCATTTTCAGTCGCACCGAGGACCCGGCCGTCAAGTACCTGGATAACCGTAATGAGTTTGGTATTCGCGAAGCGGAATGGTACTTGTGCTCACGGGACACCAAGAAGCCATGCATCATGGAGCCCTATGAATACGAGATCGAAGAAGGCTATTCCGAGTTAATGACCAGCCTGGTGGTTCCGATGCTCGATGATGGCAAGTTTGCCGGGGTGGTGGGTGTTGATATCAATTTGTCGACCCTCCAGCAAACCATTCGGAGCGTCAGCAATGAGCTGTACGATGGCAAATCACGGGTCACATTGTTGAGTGACAAGGGGCTGATTGCCGCATCCAGCCATTACGATAATTACCTGGGGCGACCATTGAACGAAGCTTTACCCGAGCTGGCAAGTGAGTTTGTGGGTCTGCACCAGGGCAAGCAGAGCTACGATGATGGCGAGACTCTTGCCGTGTCTTATCCGGTGGCGATTGATTTGCCGGGTACGCAATGGTCCCTGCTGATTGAGCTGCCGCGGGATATCGCTTTGGCGGACGTGTCTGAGATTACGGCACTGTTGTCTGATGAAGTCGGTACCACGGCAGCGCGTCAAACCATGGTAGGCGTCGTGGTGTCTGTCATAGCCATTCTGATTCTGGTGATGCTGGTTCGTTCGGTGACCCGGCCGCTGAACGAGATCCGCGACCGCATGAAGAATCTTGCCAGTGCGGAAGGGGACCTCACCAGCGAGCTGTCCATTGATACCCACGCGGAACTGATTGAACTGGCAGGTGGATTCAATGCGTTTCTCGCTCGTCTGCGGGATATGATCAATGATCTCAAGAGCGTGAATGGCAAGGTGCGTCAGCAGGCAACGGATGTTGGCGGTATCGCACGGGAGACAGATGAACAGACCGAGCGCCAGCATCAGGACATCGACAGCGTCGTTACTGCCATGAACGAAATGTCGGCGGCCGCAGGCGAGGTAGCCGGCTTTGCCGGGGAGGCGGCCGAAAATGCGAGGCAGGCCCAGGATGGGGTGCGGTTCACCCAGGATACGCTCACCGCGGCAGTGGACGGTGTCAGCGCCTTGTCGGCTGATATGGATGAAGCGAGTACCGCCATTACGCAGGTAGCAACCCGTAGCGATGACATTAATCGTATTCTGGAGGTAATTCGGGGTGTTGCCGAGCAGACCAACCTTCTGGCGTTGAATGCTGCCATAGAAGCCGCCAGGGCCGGTGAGCAGGGGCGTGGCTTTGCTGTGGTGGCCGACGAGGTACGTACTCTGGCATCCCGCACCCGGCAATCCACGGACGAGATCAGTGAGATGATCGAAGGTCTGCAGAGCGATGTGAACGGGGCGGTGTCGGTGATTCGTTCCGGAGTGGACCGTGCGACGACGGCAGTGGATGGCACCCGTGAGGCGGATCACTCCCTGGCGGCGGTGGTCGAGCGTATCGGGACCATTGTGGAGCATGTGACACAGGTGGCAACGGCGGCCGAAGAACAGAGCTCTGTCAGTGAAGAGATCAACCGGAACCTGACAAAAATCGGGGATGCCGCCAGTGACCTCAGGCTTCTTGCCCAGCGGGTTCGCAGTAGCGGTGAGGCTCTGGATGATCAGGTCGAGGTACTGGATTCCGAACTGGGGCGCCTGAAAACCTGAGGAAGCCATCGGATTTTGATAATGGATTCAGTCACTAACCGGTGTATCGGTTCGTGCTATGACGGCCATTCAAACCATCAATTTTCTTTTTTACGGCGACATGACATCATGTCGCCAAGTTTTTTATTGAAGGCGTGATCCCCGCCTGATCTTTAGGTTAAGGAGCAAAAATATGGAGCATGTGACCATTTACGGCCGCTCGTCCTGCGGTTTCTGTGTTCGTGCAAAGCGGCTGTGTGAGGTGAAGGGCATCCCTTTCACCTATATCGACATGATTGAGGAAGGCATGTCCAAGGCGGACATTGCCGACAAGATCGGTAGGCCGGTGCATACAGTGCCCCAGATCCTGGCTGGCGAGCACTACATTGGTGGTTCCGACGAGTTTGTCCGTTACCTGAGTGCGCAGGAGGCCAGGGCAAACTGATCACCGGTACGGTGAAATAAAAAAGGCGCTTGCGGTTATGCCGCAAGCGCCTTTTTGGCTTCAGGACCAGTGATCAGAGCTGGAAGTCGGTCTTCAGCTTTTTTTCCACCAGCTTGTTCTGCAGTTTGGCCACTCGCGGCAGGCCATTGTCGAAAGGCGGGAAGCTCTCACCGTGAATCAGTGGCTCCAGGTAGTCACGGCAATCCTGGGTGATGTGAAAACCATCATCCGAAATGTAATGGATGGGCATTTTCTTTTCCTGGTTCGCCACTTCGCTCAGCGGTGCTTCGCCGATGTGCCAGCGATACGGTTTGGACTGTTCGCGGACAATCGTCGGCATCAGCGCCTGCTTACCTTCCATCGCCATTTCAACCGCCGCCTTGCCGACAGCATAGGCTTGCTCAACATCGGTCGCGGAGGCAATGTGGCGCGCACTGCGCTGCAGGTAATCCGCCACGGCCCAGTGATACTTGTAACCCAGTGCCTGCTTGACCATATTGGCCAGCGCCGGTGCAACGCCGCCGAGCTGGGTGTGGCCAAAGGCATCCTTGGCGCCGGCATCGGCCAGGAAGCGGCCGTCTTCGTACTGGGCGCCTTCAGAGGCCACGACCACACAGTACCCGTACTCCTTCACACAGAATTCCACCCGCGCCAGGAAGGCTTCGCGGTCGAACGGCATCTCCGGGAACAGGATGATGTGAGGTGGCTGGTCTTCGCTCTCACCGGCCAGGCCACCCGAGGCGGCGATCCAGCCGGCGTGGCGACCCATGACCTCAAGAATGAACACCTTGGTGGAGGTTTCACACATGGACTTGATGTCGAGTCCGGCTTCCAGGGTCGAGGTGGCAATGTACTTGGCCACGGAGCCAAAGCCGGGGCAGCAGTCGGTGAAGGGCAGGTCGTTATCCACGGTCTTGGGCACACCAATGCAGGTAATCGGATAGCCCATTTTCTCGGCCAGCTGGGATACCTTATAGGCCGTATCCTGAGAATCACCGCCGCCATTGTAGAAGAAGTAACCAATGTCATGGGCGCGGAACACTTCGATCAGGCGCTCGTATTCACGCTTGTTCTCGGAAATGTTCTTGAGCTTGTGACGGCACGACCCGAAGGCGCCGCCGGGGGTGTGGATCAGTGCCTGAATGGCGTCATCGCTTTCCAGGCTGGTATCAATCAGCTCTTCCTTGAGTGCGCCAATGATGCCGTTGCGGCCGGCGTAGACCTTGCCGATGCGTTCGGGGTACTTGCGGGCGGTCTGGATAACCCCGCAGGCGCTGGCGTTAATGACTGCGGTCACACCGCCGGATTGAGCGTAAAAAGCATTCTTGGTGGCCATCTCGGGCTGGAGCCTCCTGCTGTTTCAGTAAATGCCGCAGATGATACGCCAAATCCCGGTTTTTTTCATGAGCAGGATTGCGGATAACAACTTGACGGCCCGCGGCGTATACGGGACGCTTTGCACGTTTCATTCAGGGCCAATCGAGAGGTCAGACCGGTCATGCATATTCATATCCTGGGAATTTGTGGCACATTCATGGGCAGCCTCGCAGTGTTGGCCCGGGAGCTGGGTCACACGGTGACGGGGTCGGATCAGGGGGTGTATCCACCGATGAGCACCCAACTGGAAGCCCAGGGTATTGGTCTGATGGAAGGGTATCGCGCAGAGAACCTGGAGCCCAAGCCGGACCTGGTGCTTATCGGTAATGCCATGTCCCGGGGCAACCCAGAGGTGGAGGCAGTCCTCAACCGCAATATTGATTACATGTCCGGCCCCGAATGGCTGGCACGGGAAGTATTGCGCCATCGATGGGTGCTGGCTGTGGCAGGAACCCATGGCAAGACCACCACTACGTCCATGCTGTTGTGGATTCTCGAGCAGGCCGGCTTTGATGCGGGCTATCTGGTCGGTGGTGTGCCGAAGGATTTTCCAGTATCTGCACGTCTTGGTTCTAGTGACTTTTTCGTGATAGAGGCTGATGAGTACGACAGCGCGTTTTTCGACAAGCGCTCGAAGTTTGTTCATTATCGCCCTCACACCCTGATCATGAATAACCTGGAATTCGATCACGCTGATATCTTCGACAATGTCGAGGCCATTGAGCGCCAATTCCACCATCTGGTTCGCACTGTGCCGTCCAGCGGCCAGATCATTCGTCCGGCGAACGGCTTGCACCTGGACCGGGCCCTGGAGATGGGGTGCTGGAGCGGGGTGCAAACCACGGCTATAGGCAGTGAAGTCGCGTACACGACGGATTGGCGTGCGGAGTTGCTGTCGGAGGACGGCAGCCGTTTCATGGTGGTTCACCACGAGCAGCCAGTGGCTACCGTTGACTGGGCCCAGACAGGACTGCATAACGTTCGTAATGCGCTTGCTGCAATTGCAGCTGCTCGCCACGTGGGGGTAACGCCAGATCATGCAGTCGCCGCCCTGTGTCGTTTCTCGGGCGTGAAACGACGGATGGAGCTACTGGCGGAAATCAACGGTATCAGCGTGTACGACGATTTCGCCCACCATCCGACCGCCATTGCGACGACTTTGGAGGGATTGCGAAACAAAGTGGGTGACGAACCGGTGATCGCCTTGATCGAACCGCGTTCGAACACCATGCAGCAGGGCGTGCACCAGCAGGCATTGTTGCCGAGCGCCGTCGCCGCTGATCATGTGATCTGGGCCAACCTGAATCAATTGGAGTGGCTGCCCGCACTGGTGAAGGCCTGGAAAGGCGGTGAGGGGGAAACCGTACGGCACTATGTGGAAGCGAGCGTGGACGCCCTGATCGAGCAGACACTGGCGAATGTAAGCGGTCCCTGCCACATTGTGATCATGAGCAATGGCGGTTTTGGTGGCATTCACCAGAAACTGATTGCCGAACTCGAGCGTAGATACCCGGTATGACAGAATCTTCGGTGCAACCACGAACCATCAACCTGGCGTTTACCGGTGCATCCGGCGCCCATTACGGCCTGCGGCTGCTGCAGTGCCTGGTGGCCGCTGGCTGCACGGTGAATGTGATGGTTAGCCGTGCCGCACAGGTGGTGATTGCCACGGAAACCGAATTGAAGTTGCCGGGCTCCCCGCAGGCAATGCAAGACACGCTAACAGAGTTTTCTGGCGCGAGCCCTGGTCAAGTGCTGGTATTCGGGCGGGAAGACTGGTTTGCGCCACCCGCATCCGGTTCTGGTGAGAAGGCCCCACTGGTGGTGTGTCCCTGCAGCACGGGCACCCTGTCCGCACTGGCCACCGGCGCCAGCAACAACCTGATCGAGCGGGCCGGAGATGTGGCCCTGAAAGAGCGTCGGCAACTGATTCTGGTGCCCCGCGAAGCGCCATACTCAGAGATACATCTGGAGAACATGTTGCGGCTGTCCCGAATGGGCGCGGTCATCATGCCGGCCAGTCCCGGGTTCTATCACAGCCCGCAATCGGTGAGTGATCTGGTTGATTTTATTGTGGCTCGCATTCTCGATCACCTCGGCCTTCCCCAGGACCTGATGCCGCGCTGGGGCGAGGAGCGCGCTAAGGCAAAGCGCGGCGACCAGGGTTAGGCGATGGTTTTGGTCAGCCCGATTGATGGTTTTCACCATTGAGCGAAACCGTCTCTGCGCAGAGACTTGGTGAACGATAACCACAACACAGGTCATTCACCGAGGTTTACCATGATTCCACGCACACTCTTTGATGCCGATCTCGAAGGCTTCCGCGATTCCGTTCGCAAATTTCTGGAGCAGGAAGCGGCTCCTTACCATGATCAATGGGAAAAAGACGGGCACGTCAGCCGCGAACTGTGGACCAAAGCCGGCGAGTTGGGCTTCCTGTGTCCGACCATGCCGGAAGAGTTTGGTGGTGTGGGCGCAGATTTCCGTTACAGCGCCGTGATCATGGAAGAGATTTCCTATGCCGGCCTGTCCGGTATTGGTTGGGGGCTGCATTCTGACATCGTGGCACCTTATATCCTTAATTACGGTTCTCAGGAACAGAAAGAGCGGTACCTGCCCAAGCTGGCATCCGGTGAGATGATCGGGGCCATTGCCATGAGCGAACCCGGCGCCGGTTCTGATCTTCAGGGCGTAAGAACCACCGCGATCAAGGATGGCGACCACTATACTCTCAACGGCTCCAAGACCTTTATCACCAACGGCCAGATGGCTGACCTGGTCATTGTCGTAGCCAAGACCGATCCCAAGGAAGGCGCCAAAGGCACCAGCCTGCTGATCGTCGAAACCGCGTGGGAAGGCTTCGAAAAAGGCCAGAACCTGAACAAGGTCGGCATGAAAGCCCAGGATACCTCGGAGCTGTTCTTCCAGGACGTGAAAGTGCCTGCGGGGAACCTGCTGGGGTCTATGGAAGGTCAGGGGTTCTTCCAACTGATGCAGGAATTGCCTGCCGAGCGCCTGCAGGTGGCACTGACTGCCGTTGCTGCGGCCGAGGCCGCCTGGCAGTGGACTCTGGATTACGTCAAAGAGCGTAAAGCGTTCTCCAAGCCGGTGATCGCATACCAGAACACCCGTTTCAAGCTGGCGGAAATGAAATCGGAAATCACCGCTGCCCGGGTTTTCTGTGATCGCTGCCTGGAGCTGCACCTGGAGAAGAAACTCGACATTCCGACTGCGGCCATGCTGAAGCAATGGACCACTGACATCCAGTGCAAGGTGATCGATGAGTGTGTCCAGTTGCACGGTGGTTACGGTTACATGTGGGAATACCCGATTGCCCGGGCCTGGGCGGATTCCCGTGCCCAGCGCATTTATGCCGGTACCAATGAAATCATGAAGGAAATTGTTGCCCGTTCATTCTGATCTGGCTGGCTCCGGTATCGTGAGGTACCGGAGCTTTTCGTTACCAAACTTTACAAATTGCCAAGCCTATCAAGGTTCCCTTCCTCAACATCCCCTAGAGTAGCGACACAACCTCCAACAAGGATAACCGGTTGCTGTCATGAAATGCCTTCTTCCCCTGTCTGTATCACTGTTTGCCCTGGCTATGGCCGGCTGTGGCGAAAAATCTGATGAGCTGCCCGTCGATGGTCGTGATTTCGACGGTGTTAACTACAGTGAGCCCGCCCCCTACACTGGAAGAGTGATCGACGGATACCTGCGTAACGCCAGGGTATGGCTTGATATTGACGGGAACGGCCAATACTCACCGGGCCCCCTGACCGTCGTGTTGGAGTCCGGCACCGAAGTGATTCTCTCGGAGGGGGAGCCCACGGCGATGTCCGGGGCTAACGGTGTGTTTTCGCTGGATACTAAGGCGTTGGTGCGTGATCCTGGCGAAGCTCCAGACATTGATCCCAGGGATTATTCCCTGCACGCCCTGGCATTGCCGGGAAAGACGGTGGAGCAGTTGCCCGATGGTGATCGGCCTGTCGGCAGGGCCTATCTGATGTCTGCGCCACCCGGTGTCCGGCAGGTTACGCCGTTAACCACCCTGGCTCGTTATCGCGGCCTGGCGGGCGAGGGCTCTGAGCTTCCGGGAAGCGTCGGCTCCTCCATGGCGAGCGTGAACCTGCTGTCAGATTACATACAGTCCGGGGACCAGCAGGCCCACGCTTATGCCCGGGCGTTTGCCCGCTTCATGGCAAGTCAGTTTCCTGTGCCGTACAGCGAGGAGCTGGCGGCCAGCGGCGCCGATGGAACCGAGCGGCTCCTGAGCCGGCAAGCCGTTTACTTGCTGGGGCTGTCGCTTGCCCGGAGTGCGCCAGACATTGTCGCTATTGTGGACGATGCCGCGTCTGCGGGTGGGTATGCCGGTGTTGATGTCGGTAATTTGGCGTTGCCAGAGGTGAAGCTGGATTTGTCCGACCCGGTGCTGTTAACGCGGCAAGTGGTCTCGGCCCAGTCCGAATACGGAGACTTGCCTGCCAGTCCGTCCAGCCTGATGACCACGGCAGAGTTGTCTTTTGACTACGGACCCGATGGCCGGGTAGGGGCTATTTCGGCAGAGGGCTGTATGGCGCCTTCGATGACGGAGTTGGCGCGTTTGGTCAACGTTGGTGGTCAAATGGCAAGCCTGGGCACTCAGTGGCTGCCCTCTATCTCGCTGTCGCTGCAAAGTCGGGTAGCCTATGAGAGCGGTGGCGTGGATGAACGACTGACCTTCGACTGGGAGAGCCAGCGGATCTATTTCGAAACCACCACCCAGTGTCAGGCGAGCCTGGCCGATACCTCGGAGTTCGGAGGGCCGCCGGAGGTGACTTACAGCTGGATCCGGGGCGATGATGGTGTTGCGGAGCTGACGGCGACTTCTGACAGCGAGGACCGTGTGCTTCAGTTGGACTACACCAACGGAACGCCTTTGGTCGCCGGTCATCGGTTGCTGGTCAATGAGGAAGAGCAATCTGTGCTGAGCCTGGCGGGGCTGCCGGAAGAGGATTGTACTCTGGAGGGCGTTGAAGACGCAGGGCATGTGGTTTCCCGACAGCAGGATTACAGTTACAGCGCTATTGATGCCCCGCTTGGCTTTGATGATTTGACGCTGGAGTTCGATACCCGCAACGAGTATTTCCGGCTGTTGCGCTACTCATTCGCCGATTTGGATATGGCCGGGCTTGACCACGTTTCCTCGGAAGGCGGGTTCGACTGGGTTATGGTTTATCCGGAGGAAGGTGCTGTAGATTACGTGGACGACCAGCCCAACCTGATTGCGGATGCGTATCTCACCGGGCCCGGAACGCCTGCGGACTGTGGCCGGGAGTTCGAAGAGGTGCCATTCGGGGTATTCGGGCAGGTAAATTACCAGTACCAGCGCTTGTCGGCCTATTTGACGGAACAGGTGCAATAAAAATAGCTCGGGCCAGTGCGTGCCTGAGTGACTTTATTAGCTGCTTTGGGATTTTTTCTTGCCACTTCCTGAGGGAGGAAGTGGTGCCGAGGAGAGGACTTGAACCTCCACGGGGTTGCCCCCACTAGCACCTGAAGCTAGCGTGTCTACCAATTTCACCACCTCGGCAGGTGATTCACAGATACGTCTACAGTTTATTGAAAACTTGGCGTTTCTGCCAGCGGTGAGGTGTGTCCCTCAACCGATGGCGCGTACTTTAATGATTGCGGAAAAAGCTGTCAAACATTTTTTTTGGAATTTTTCGGGAAATTAATGGCTTTATTTTGTTGCCGGTTAGGCAGGGTGGCCGAACCGGCGTTATACTCCTGAGCACATGCAATATAGCCGCGTTATTGAGAGGCGGACAGGACAAGGACCCGAATGGTTTCCAGAAAAAAGACGGACAGTGATCCGCACGCCAGTCGTGAGGCGGAAAAATACGACAACCCCATCCAGAGCCGGGAGTTCATCCTCGAACACCTGAAAGAGCGTGGTGCCCCGGCTACTCACGAAACCCTCTGTCAGGAACTCGGGCAGAATTCCCCGGAAGGCATCGAGGCGTTGCGGCGCAGGCTGATAGCCATGTGCCGTGATGGCCAGATGATCTGCAACCGTCGCGGTGCTTATTTGCCCATTGAAGAAGCAGATCTGGTCACGGGCCGGGTGATAGGGCACAAGGACGGTTTCGGTTTTCTGGTCCCGGACGATGGCGGCAGCGACCTGTTCCTGACCGCGCGCCAGATGCGTCAAGTGTTTCATGGCGATCGCGTTGCGGCGCGGGTTGACCGTGTTGATGACAAGGGGCGTCGGGAAGGCGTGATTGTCGAGGTGCTGGAGCACAAGACCAGCCAGACCGTCGGTCGCCTCTTCCAGGAAAGTGGCATCAGCTTTGTGGTTCCGGAGAACGCCCGCATTAACCACGAGGTATTGATCCCCCAGGAGCATGGTGGTGAGGCCCGTCATGGTCAGTATGTGGTGGTGGATATTATTCGTCAGCCGACCGTGCGTACCCAGCCGTTAGGTAAGGTGGTTGAGGTGCTTGGCGAGCACATGGCGCCAGGCATGGAGATCGATGTCGCTATCCGTTCCTACGATATTCCCCATAGCTGGCCGCCTGCAGTCGGCGAGCAGGTCGCGAAGATTCCGGAGGAAGTGGCGGAGAAGGACAAGACAAATCGCGTTGATATCCGCAATCTTCGCTTGGTCACTATCGATGATGAGACCGCCCGTGATTTTGATGATGCGGTTTACTGCGAACCCCGGGCCCGGGGTGGTTACCGGTTGCTGGTCGCGATAGCCGATGTCTCCCATTACGTGCGGCCGGAGACGCCGCTGGACGAGGAAGCCGTCAATCGCAGTACCTCTGTGTACTTTCCGGATCACGTGGTACCGATGCTGCCTGAAAAGCTGTCCAATGGTCTGTGCTCCCTGAATCCGGGGGTGGATCGTCTGTGCATGGTGGCTGATATGACCATCAGTGCCGCGGGCAATATCAGCAGCTACAGCTTCTATCAGGCGGTCATGTACAGCCATGCGCGTCTTACCTACAACAAGGTGAGCGACATGCTGACTCAGCCGGATACCGAATCCGGCTACCGTTTGTGTGAGCAATACGCCCACGTGCTGCCGCAATTGCACAACCTTTACGGCCTATACCAATTGCTGCGCAAGGCACGTACCGAGCGTGGTGCGATTGATTTCGAAACTACCGAAACCAAGATTGTTTTTGATGCCAACCGGAAGATTGAAGAGATTGTTCCGGTGCAGCGCAACGAAGCCCACAAGATCATTGAAGAATGCATGCTGTGCGCCAACGTCGCCACGGCCCGCTTCCTCAAGAAATACAAGTTGCCGGCCCTGTATCGCGTTCATGATGGTCCTTCGGAAGAGCGCCTGAATGCCGTCCGGCTGTTCCTGGCGGAGCTGGGATTGCAATTGGGTGGCGGTGATAGCCCGACCTCTGCGGACTACCAGGCGCTGCTTTCTGAGATTGCGGATCGATCGGACGCCAACGTGATACAGACGGTTATGTTGAGGTCGCTGAGTCAGGCGGTCTACAGCCCGGAGGAAAGCGGTCACTTTGGCCTGGGCTTTGCCAGCTATGCCCACTTTACCTCGCCCATTCGCCGATATCCGGATTTGATAGCCCACAGGGCCATCAAATCCATCGTGCATGGCGAGAAACCAGCAAAGGATGTGGTCAAGCCACCCAAGCTGGACCCGGAGCTGGCTGAATACCCCTATGACTATGCGAGCATGGAACGGCTTGGTGAGCATACTTCCATGGCCGAGCGCCGGGCGGACGACGCCACTCGTGATGTCATGGCCTGGCTCAAGTGTGAATACCTCAGCGATCACGTTGGTGAAGAGTTTGATGGCGTGATAGCCGCCGTGGTGCCTTTTGGCTTCTTTGTGGAGTTGTCTGGCGTCTATATTGAAGGGTTGGTTCATGTTTCAACCCTCAGCGGTGATTTCTTCCACCACGATGCAGCCAAGCATCGTCTGATCGGAGAGCGCACCGCCCAGAGTTTCCGTCTCGGCGACGAGGTCCGCGTTAAGGTGGTCCGTGTTGGCATGGAAGATCGCAAAATTGACCTTGAGCTGATCAGTGAGCCCCGTCATCGCCAGGCCGACCGGGATGCGCTGGATCTGACCCGAAAGGAGCCTCGTGGCAAAGCGAAAGGGCGAGGCAAGGGTGCGGGAAAGGACGGTAAACCCAGGTCCCGGTCGGATTCCCGAGAGAAGGCGTCGCCCAAAAAACGCCCGGCCAAAGCCGCAGGTGACAAGCCGAAAGGCAAGCCGGCGGCGAGCGAGAAGGGGTCAAGCAACGAGCCGATGTCGGCAAGGGACGAGCTCGTGGCTCAGGCGGCCAAGCTGGCCCTTGGCAAGGATAAAAAACGGAAATCCCGCAAGTCAGGAAAATAATCAGTGTCCGGAGAATTCATATTTGGTTGGCACGTGGTTGAGGCTGTCCTCAAGCGCGAGCCGGAGCGGTTGCAACAGGTCTGGATACAGACGGGGCGTCAGGATAAGCGAGTAAAAGGCATTACTTCCGCTCTTGAGGAGCTCGGTGTTCGCTGGAGTGTGGTGCACCGGAAGGAGCTGGATGAAAAGGTGTCCGGTGTCCACCAGGGGATAGTGGCCGCGGTGTCGGAAAGCCGCGAGTGGGGCGAAGACGACCTGATGGCCATGCTGGCCGGGTCCGATAAGCCACCGTTTCTGCTGGTGCTGGATGGTGTTACCGATCCTCATAACCTGGGCGCCTGCATGCGAACGGCGGATGCCGTCGGTGTGCAGGCCGTGATTGTCCCCAAGGATAAATCGGCAACCCTGACGCCTGTGGCCCGCAAGGTCGCCTGTGGCGCAACGGAAACCGTGCCCTTTGTGCGAGTGACCAACCTGGCGCGCTGCCTGAGAACCCTGAAGGATGAGGGGGTGTGGCTGATTGGTACCGCCGGCGAGGCTGACGGCACTTTGTATCAGGCTAACTTCACCGGTGCCGTGGCCCTGGTGATGGGGGCCGAGGGCAAGGGGATGCGGCGGCTGACCCGGGAACATTGCGACGCCCTGATCAACATTCCGATGCTGGGCCATGTGGACAGCCTGAATGTCTCCGTGGCGACTGGGGTCTGTCTATACGAAGCGCTGCGCCAGAGGCTTGCATAGAACTCCCGACACGCCTAGAATACGGCACCCCTTTTTATAGGGGTGGTGTTGTATTGTCTGAATTCCGGGCAGCAACATGACGCTTTTGATCGGGCCTTTCTGTAACGCCTTATTGATAAAGCAAAAAGAAACCGGCAGCGTGACTGCCACCTCCTTGCTTCCATATTTAGCGGCGGTGGGTGCTTCATACCCCTCGTTAAAAAGGAAGCTGTTTAAACCGTAGGGAGAACTCATGCGTCACTACGAAATCGTATTTATGGTACACCCGGATCAGAGCGAGCAGGTGCCCGCGATGATCGAGCGTTATACCAACGTCATCACTGAAGATGGCGGCAAGGTACATCGCCTGGAAGATTGGGGCCGTCGTCATCTGGCATACCCGATCAACAAGATCCACAAGGCTCATTACGTGCTGCTGAACGCTGAATGTTCACAGGCCGCTATGGACGAGCTGACCCACAACTTCCGGTTTAACGATGCCATCATCCGTGACCTGATTCTGCGTCGCGATGAAGCTGTTACCGATCTGTCTCCGATGAAAGCCGCCGAGTCCCGTGAGGACCGTCGTTCTGGTGGAGATGAGCGTCCGGCACGTCGTCCGGCCGAATCTGACGAGCGTCAGAAGGCTGAGACCCAGGACGAAGAAGAGTAATTAACCGGAGTTGAGGAGTTAAGTTATGGCTCGTTTTTTCAGACGTCGTAAGTTCTGCCGCTTCACGGCAGAAGGTGTTAAAGAGATCGATTACAAGGATCTGGACACCCTGAAAGGTTATATCACTGAAACCGGCAAGATCGTGCCCAGCCGCATTACCGGCACCAAAGCACGTTATCAGCGTCAGCTGGCTACCGCTGTCAAGCGTGCCCGCTACCTGGCTCTGCTGCCGTACTCGGACAGCCACGATAACTAATTAACAGATAAACAGGACTTGGGACCATGCGTGCACTGGCACAATTTGTAATGCGCGGTCCCCTGCAGGCAGGCGGGGTTGCTGCAGTTGCTACTGCGATACCCCTGCTGTTCTGGGTTGGAGCTGCCGTTATCGGCCTGGTGATTCTCAGGTTGGGTATCGGCCAGGGACTGAATGTCGGTCTCTGGGCATTGCTTCCGGCACTGGGCTGGAGCTGGTTCGGGCAGGACCCGACAGCGCTGGCGGTATTGCTCGAAGTGATGCTGATGGCCTCGATTCTCAGAGTATCTTTGTCCTGGGAAAGAGCCCTTCTTGGAGGGAGCTTTCTGGCGATTGTCACAGGGCTGATGTTGCCTGTGATGTACCCGGGGTTGCTGGATGATCTGGTCCGCACCGGGGTCAGTTTTTACGAACAATACAATGCCGAGGTGGCCCGCAGTCTGGGCGATGAGCTGGAGACAGTCATTCGGGACACCATGAATGCCAGCATGGCAGGTACCTACCTGGTAACAGGTGTGGCGATGACCATGTTGGCAAGATCCTGGCAGGCCGGGCTTTATAATCCCGGCGGTTTCCGGAAAGAGTTTCATGCTTTTCGGCTGTCACCCCCGGTGGCTGTGCTGTGCGCAGTGACCATGGTGGTAGGGCCTCTTCTGGGGCTGAACACGATGTTGCTCGGATGGGCTGCGGGCATGCCGCTTTTTGTTGCGGCGCTGGCGCTTGTTCACGGTGTGGTTGGTCGTAAAGGTCTGAGTGGTCAGTGGCTGGTGCTGTTTTACATCGCACTGGTGCTTCTGGGCCCAAGCCTGATGATTCTGTTGGTGTTTCTGGCGTTTGTGGATAGCTGGCTGGATATCCGGGGGCGAATCAAGCCCGCCGGGCCGGCTGAATAAAGCACGAAGAGGTTAACGAGATGGAAGTTATTCTGCTCGAGAAAGTAGCAAACCTTGGTTCACTGGGTGACAAGGTCAAGGTAAAGGCCGGTTACGGTCGTAATTTTCTGCTGCCATACGGCAAAGCTGTTGCAGCCACTGCTGAAAACCTGAAGGCCTTTGAAGAGCGCCGCGCAGAACTGGAAAAGGTTGCCGCTGAAAAGCTGGCTACTGCCCAGACTCGTGCCGAAGCTCTGGAAGGCGCTTCCTTCACCATCGCCTCCAAGGCAGGTGAAGAAGGCAAGCTGTTCGGTTCAATCGGTGTGCGCGACATTGCTGACGCTATCACCGCTGGCGGTACTGAAGTCGAGAAGAGCGAAGTTCGTCTGCCTGAAGGTCCGCTGCGCGTGACCGGCGAGTACGACATCGAGCTGCAGCTGCACTCTGACGTTACCGTTAATATCAAGCTGGTTGTTGTCGCCGAGTAATCGGAGACGGCGGTGTGGCAGTCCGGCGTCTCAGCCGGAGTGTTGACACGGCCAGTGGCACAGGCAGGGGTTCCGGGTTGTTTGGAACCTCCGCTGTACAGGCCCGGTCCGCGCAAGCGGTTCCGGGCCTGTTGCTTTCTGATATGATCTTCTATTTGCAGCCCTCCCATCGCGGATGTAATAGGCTTAAACTGTCGCGGAAATGATCCTTAACTGAAGATGTGTTCATGGCCAATCCCAATCTCAAGCCCGCAAAAACAGATATAGAAACCAGCCGGATCAAGGTGCCGCCTCATTCCGTCGAAGCCGAGCAGGCTGTTCTTGGTGGATTGATGCTGGATAACCGCCGGTTTGATGAAATCAGTGAGGTTATTTCAGCCGCTGACTTTTACCGCCAGGACCATCGACTGATCTTTGCTGCGGTGGAGCGCCTTGCCAGCGAGAGCGAACCGCTGGATGTGGTTACCCTGGCAGAGTTCCTGGAGCGTGCGGGTGATATCGAGGACGCCGGCGGGCTGTCCTATCTGGCGGAAATGGCTGAAAAAACGCCGGGTGCCGCGAATATCCGGGCCTATGCGGACATTGTCCGGGAGCGTTCCATCTTACGCCAACTGGTGGAGGTGTCCGGCAAAATTTCCGATTCGGCGTTCAATCCCCTCGGGCGTAACAGCAATGAGATCCTGGACGAAGCCGAGCGCAATGTTTTCCAGATTGCCGAATCGCGAGTAAAAGAGGGGTCTGGGCCCCAGGCCATTAACCCGATACTGACCAAGACCCTGGGGCGTATTGAAGAGCTGTTTGAGTCCGGTGAGCAGACCACGGGCCTGACCACCGGTTTCCGGGATCTGGATGATCAGACCTCCGGTATGCAGCCTGCAGACCTGATTATTGTGGCGGGGCGTCCGTCCATGGGTAAGACCACCTTTGCCATGAACATTGTGGAGAATGCCCTGATCAGTACGGGCACGCCGGTTCTGGTATTCAGTATGGAAATGCCCGCAGATGCCCTGGCCATGCGTATGCTCTCTTCCCTGGGGCGAATCGACCAGACCAAAGTGCGGGGTGGCAAGCTGGAAGAGGATGATTGGCCGCGATTGACCTCGGCGGTGAGCCTGCTTAAAGACAAGCCGCTCTATATCGATGATACCCCGGGCCTGAGTCCCACTGAAATGCGCTCTCGGGCCCGCCGGATTGCTCGCGAGAACGATGGCAAGATCGGTCTGATCATGGTGGATTACCTTCAGTTGATGCGGGTGCCGGGCAACACCGAAGGCCGGACGGCGGAGATTTCGGAAATCTCCCGCTCCCTGAAGGGTATTGCGAAAGAGCTCAGTTGCCCCGTAGTAGCCCTGTCCCAGCTGAACCGGAGTCTGGAGCAGCGTCCCAACAAGCGCCCGGTCAACTCGGACCTGCGGGAATCCGGCGCGATCGAGCAGGATGCCGACGTCATCATGTTTGTATACCGGGATGAGGTCTACAACGAAGACACCCCGGACAAGGGAATCGCCGAGATTATCATCGGCAAGCAACGTAACGGTCCAATCGGGACTATTCGCCTGGCGTTTATCGGCAAGTACACCAAGTTCGAAGACCTGGCCCATGGGGATTACGGCGATTATGGTGGTGACTACTGATGCCGCGAAGTACCGTTGCCCGCATTGACCCGGAGGCCTTGCGCCACAATTACCGGTTGGCCTGTGAGCGTGCGGGTTCCGCCCGGGCCATGGCGGTGATCAAGGCCGATGGTTACGGTCATGGAATCCGGCAGGTTGCCAGAGCACTGGCCGGTGAGGCACCCCGCTATGGCGTTGCCTGTCTTGAAGAAGCGATGGCCGTTCGGGAGGAGGGACTCGCCCATCCTGTGGTGATGCTGCAAGGGACTCATGCGCCGGAAGACGTGGCTCTTTGCGCGCATCAGGGCTTCCAGCCGGTCATGCACAGCGACTACCAGCTGGCGTGGCTGAGAGAGGCCCAGGCCATTCCGAATTTCTGGCTGAAAGTGAACACCGGTATGAATCGGCTCGGGTTTTCGGCCCATGATCTGGCGGGGAGGGTGGAGCCCTTGCTGTCATCGCCAGACACCCGGTCCGCGCTGCAGGGCTTTGTCACCCACTTCGCCTGTGCCGATGATCATCACAGCCGCTTTACGCTGGCGCAAACGCAGCGTTTCAAGACGGCCGTTTCGGCCTGGCCACAGCTTGAGAGAAGCGTTGGTAATTCCGCCGCGCACTTTTTCCCTGGCCAGGAGCTGTTCGACTGGAGCCGCCCGGGTATCATGCTTTATGGTGCGTCTCCGGTCCTCGGTGTGACCGGGCCAGAACTGGGCCTGAGAGCGGCGATGACGCTGGAAGCACCGTTAATTGCCAGGCGTGTGCTCCAGCCGGGTGACAGTGTTGGCTATGGTTGTTCCTGGGTTGCGGAAAAAGAGACGCCGATGGGGATAGTCGCTGTGGGTTATGGTGATGGTTACCCTCGCCATGCCGGGACAGGGACGCCAGCTGCGGTAAATGGGAAACGTATCCGTCTGATTGGCCGTGTTTCCATGGATATGCTGGCGGTGGACCTGTCGGAGGTGCCAGAGGCCCAAGCCGGGGATCGGGTAGAGCTATGGGGTAATCGGGTCAGTGTGGATGAAGTCGCCGCGCATGCCGGCACCATCGCCTATGAACTCCTGACGGGGGTAACAGCCCGGGTGCCCAGGCTGTACCCGTAAGTCAGAAGGCGGCTCAGGCAGCCTCAGTTTCCGGCTCGTGGATGATTTCTTCGACGAAGTCCAGAATAGAGTGCAGGCTACGGTCATCGAGCTTTTTCAGCACCTTGTGAATGACCATCTTGCTGCCTTTGAGCATGCTGCCAATGCCCATTTTGGCCATGCTCATCATCATGTTGCCGGCGTTGAGGCGTCGCAGGGGCTCAAGGAAGAAAAAGTCGAGCCCTTCTTCGGTCATCTCCACAATCAGGTTGTAGAGCTTATCGATGGCTTCCTTGTCGGCCTTGCTCCGTCCGCGAAGTTCTTCAACGGTCAACAGGGCGCGTGTGCGTAGTTCATCGGGAATCGGTGCAACAATGTGGCTTTGTTGTTTCAACATGACAGTTCCTGTTGTTGTATGCTCTTCAGGTTCGGATTGGCTCAGTTGCGTAGTATTGTATGGCGGTTACCCGCAGTGCCATTGGCTTGATCGTTATCGGGTGACCGTCACATAAGTGATATTTCGGGAGGCGTGGGACGCTTGTGCATGTTGTTGTAGTTCACGATTACGGTCCATTGGGCAGGCTTTTGCTGGAGCGGTTGCGGGATACGCCGCTCTATATCAGTCCGTTGCTAGTAAGCGACCTGGACAAGGCGGACCTGTCTGCCCTGGACGAATGGATTCCGGCGGATACGGATCTGATCGTCAATGCCCTGTGGCTGACGGATCCTGAAGCAGCAGAACGCGATCCCGAAGGTGTCCGCAAGGCCGCCTTCTCCCTGCCAATAGCGTTGGCGGAATTCGCCCGTGACCGCGACATGGCGCTGTTGCAGCTGTCCTCCTGTTACGTTTTTGATGGTCGCAAGCAGAATGCGTATATTTCCTCCAATCCCGGCCATCCCTGCAATGAATTGGGTAACTGGCAATGGGAGTGTGAGCAGGCTCTGAGAACGCTGTTACCCCGCCACATTATTTTACGCACCGGCTGGAGCCTCGGGCGTTTCATTCGCAAAGTACAGCAGGGAACTGGGCCGGGAGATACCTTGCGGTTGCCGGGCCGCTGCCGGGGACAGCCGGTGACGGTTCGGGATCTGGCCAGGGTGATGAAGGCGGTGATCCTGCAGCTGGATTGTGGTGCAGAAGTGTGGGGCACCTATCAATACGCCGGCGCAGAAGAAATCGCCCTCTACGAACTCGGGCTAGCAATTGCCGGTTTAGCGGGGATTCCCAGCGGTATTCGGGTGGTGGATGAAATGCCCGACTGGGGCGCACTGGAGCCGGCCAACGCTACCCTGATCTGCACAAAAATCCGCAATACGTTTGGTATCAAGCAGCTGCCTTGGCGCTCGGGGTTGTCCGACGAGCTGGAGGCTCTGCCCTTGGGCATCGGCAAGCAGCCCACGGACATCACCCACTGAGTGGCAGTGGGTGGTTACATCGGAGCGGGTTTCACTAGGGGCCCTAGCGTTCAAACTCCGGCATAACGCCACGCAGGGATTCGGTATCCAGAAGCTCAATTTCACGGCCCTGAGTCCTGATGATGCCCTGATTCTGGAAGCGGGTGAAAACCCGGCTGACGGTTTCGACCGCAAGCCCGAGAAAGTTGGCAATATCGCTGCGAGCCATTGGCAAGTTGAATTTCGTGCCAGACATGCGCCTGCGCTGAAAACGGCTGGACAGCGACAGAAGCAAAGCGGCGATGCGCTCCTCCGCACTGTTCTTGCTCAGCAGCATGGCCAATTGGTGGCCGCTCCGGATTTCCTTGCTCATCAGCTGATACATGTGGTGCTGAAGCTCTGGCATCGCGCTGGTCAGCTCCTCCAGCTTCTCTATCGGAAACCGACACACACTGGTGCGTTCCAGTGCCTTTGCGGTGCAGGCATAGCGTTCTCCGCTCAGGCTGTCCAGACCCACCAGTTCACCGGGCAGGAAGAAGCCGGTGACCTGTTCGCTGCCGTTCTCGGTAATGATCGAGGTTTTTACAGCTCCGCTACGGACCGCCAGACAGGAGCGGAACGGCGCGTCCTGATCAAAAAGATGATCACCACGATCATAGATTCGCCCCTGCTCCACAATGTCTTCCAGTCGGTCGAGCTGGTTTTCATCAACGGCAAGAGGAAGACATAGATTGCTGAGGCTGCATGTGTGGCAGGAAGCCTTGAGTGAGGGAGAGAGTTTGACGCTGATTGCTCGATCCATGACAGGTGTCTACCCAGATTGATTCATGTCAACGTGTAGCCTAATACGGAATGCCTGAATAGCCAATGGTGATACGTACGGTCACTAATAAAAAAATTGAGGCGGGCAGTCCTTCTGGTACGTGGACTCCCCGCCGGCGGGATTAGACTTTCTGGAATATCAGAGAGGCATTGGTGCCGCCAAAGCCAAAACTGTTGGACATAACGGTGCTTAGATCAGCCTCCGTTGCATTGGGGCCGACAAGCGGCATCTGACTGATCTTTTCATCCGGAGCATTCAGGTTGGCGGTACCGGCGATGAAACCGTTCTGGAGCATCAGCAGGGAGTAAATGGCTTCGTGGACGCCGGATGCGCCCAGGGAATGGCCGGACAGCGACTTGGTGGAAGAGATCCGTGGCACGTCATCACCAAAGACGTTGCGAACCGCACCCAACTCCGCGACATCGCCGACCGGCGTACTGGTGCCGTGGGCGTTGATGTAGTCCACTGGCGAGTTGGCGGTGGCCAGGGCCTGCTTCATGCAGCGCATGGCGCCCTCACCGGAAGGGGCGACCATGTCATGGCCATCGGATGTGGCGCCGTAACCGGTGAGTTCTGCAATGATCGGTGCGCCGCGTTTACGGGCGTGTTCCAGTTCTTCCATCACCAGCATGCCGCCACCGCCGGCAATGACAAAGCCATCACGACCGCTGTCAAAGGGGCGGGAAGCCGTTTCAGGGGCATCATTGTACTTGGTAGACAGGGCGCCCATGGCGTCAAACAGCATGGTTAGGCTCCAGTCCTCTTCCTCACCGCCGCCTGCGAACACGATATCCTGCTTGCCGGACTGGATTTGCTCCATGGCGTGACCAATACAGTGGGCGCTGGTGGCGCAGGCCGAGGACATGGAGTAGTTGACCCCGCGTATTTTGAACGCCGTGGCCAGGCAGGCAGAGACAGTACTGGTCATGATGCGTGGGACCATATAGGGGCCGATGCGCTTGACGCCTTTCTCCCGCATCAAGTCCACCGCCTCGACCTGGCTGGCGCTGGACGCCCCGCCGGAGCCTGCAATCAGGCCGGTGCGATCATTGGATACCAGGTCTTCGGTCAGACCGGCGGACGCCACAGCCTGCTGCATGGCCAGATAGCTGTACATCGCGGACTGACCCATGAAACGACGCAGTTTGCGATCGATCACACTGGTATCCACATCTACCGAACCGCAAATCTGACTGCGGAAACCCAGCTCCTTATAAGTATCGCTGAAGCGAATGCCTGACTTGCCGTTTTTCAGGCTGTCCAGCACTGCATCGGTCGAGTTTCCCAGACATGAAATAATGCCCATACCGGTGACGACAACGCGTCTCATAGCTTCCTCCTCATGAGCCCACCCGGGTGTTGGGTGGAGCTGATAGTTCGCAGACGTTACAGAGCAGTTTAAGTGTTTTGTCGTTCAGGTGATATTTGACCTTGGTAAGGGTAATCGTCGCCCGGGTGCTCCTTCATAGCCGTTACGTACAAGGCAGGGCCGGATGACGTTGATAACATGACATCCGTCAAATACAACAAGAGGATAGTTTTGTGCGTAGCTTGTCCCAGTTTCTCCATGATTACGGCGACAGCCATCAGAACCCCGTCAACCAGTGGGTTCATATCGTGTGTGTGCCGGCCATCCTGATCTCGACACTTGGTTTGCTGTGGCTGATACCGGTAGGCCAGTGGCTGGGCTTGTCTGGCGCTGCGGCAGAATGGATCAACGGTGCCACCATACTCGCCGTGGTGTCCGGTATCGTGTACCTGCGATTGTCCGTGTGGGTGTTTGTGCTGATGGCCGCCTGGTTTGCGCTGTCGGCGTGGATTATCCAGAGCGTTATCGCCGCCGGTTGGTCGCTGTTCTGGAGCAGTCTTGTGGCCTGGCTCCTGGCGTGGGCGGTTCAGGTATGGGGCCACAAGGTAGAAGGTAAGAAGCCGTCGTTTGTAGAGGATCTGGTGTTTTTGCTGATTGGTCCCATCTTCGTCAGCATCGAATTTGCCGCCAAGCTGGGCATCCCGGTTCCCCATGCCCAGGGAACACACGCCCCCAGTAACACCGCCCGGGGTCACTGACATGCACTGATTGGGGTATGCTTGGCAGCTGAATCCTGATCAGGCGCATTCTATGACGTGGAATTCCGCGGGGCGTGCCCCCGCTTCTGATAATCCCCAAGGCACGCTGTTCCTGTGGCCCGATCACTGGCAGGTGGTCGGGCGGCTGATGCCAAACCGGCCTCATCGACACATCAGCGCATCGCTGCTGGTGGGTCTGGATCAGACCTTTCAACTGCAGGTGGACGGCCATTGGCGCCGTACCCGGGCTGCCATTGTGTCACCCGACGTCATCCAGGCACTCGATCCCGGTCCTACCAGTATGTGGATTGCCCAGATGGATCCCGATAGCCGCCACTGGCGCTCACTGCGTCATCTCGTAGATGATTCAGGTTCCGCTGACCTGAACCTTGAACGGCTGGACGTACCAGCGTCTCAGGAGCGCGACTGTGAAGCCGTGGAACGCTGTCTGGAAGGGTTGTTGGCTAATGCCGGACGTCCCGCGGAACCACTGGACGAACGGGTGTCACAGGTCTGTGGAATCCTGCGAAGAGAGTTGCCTGAGAAGTTGGACGTCAGTCTGCTGGCTGGAGATGTTGGGTTGTCCTCGTCGCGTCTGAGCCACCTGTTCCGTCAGCAGACCGGAGTGCCGCTGCGTCGCTTCCTGCTGCACCTGAAAATGAACCGGGCACTGGCATTCTGGGAGCCCGGAATATCCGTGTCACGGCTCGCCACAGAGGCTGGCTTCTACGATCAGCCCCACCTTGTGAGAACCGCGCGAGACATGTTCGATGCCTTGCCCTCGGAATACGTCACCGCCGGTTGGTTTCGCGTCTGCCGGTGCCAGTTACCCTGACTGGTCGGCTCCCTTGGCCAGTCGGGCAGCCTCGGCTTCCCGGGCTTCCTGTTAGACCATCTCCGGGGTCTCCAGCGAGATCCGCCCCAGCGTACCGGCACGCAGCTCGTTCAGCAGCACCTCGGACACCTTGTGCAGGTCGGGAATACCACCCCGAGCGAAGAACCGGCGCTTGACAGCAATGGCGTCCATCAAGGCCAGGCCGTCCACCGGCAGCTCGTCGAAGCCATAACGTTTTCTGATCAGCTCAGGGTAGGCCTCGAGCAGGTAGTCAGCTTCGAACAGCGCCACATCTTCGAAATCAATCACTGCACTGCGGATAGCACCGGTAATCGCGAGACGATAACCACAGGCTTCCGGCGACAGCTTGGGCCAGAGGAAACCCGGGGTGTCGTACAACAAAATGTTATCTGGCAGCTTGATGGCCTGTTGGGCGCGAGTCACTGCCGGCTCGTTGCCGGTTTTCGCCGCCGGTCGTCCTGCCAGGGTATTGATCAGGGTCGACTTCCCGACATTGGGAATGCCGAGAATCATCACCCGCAGTGCACTTTTCTGCCGGTCGTGGTCAGGCGTCATCGCGGCAGCCAGTTTGAGGATGTCCATGGCCTCGCTGCGCTGATTGTGGGTAAGGGTGATGGCACGAACGCCTCTTTCTTTTTCCAGCCAGGCCTGCCAGCGGGCGGTAACGTCCGGATCTGCCAGATCACGTTTGTTGAGTACCTTGATCAGCGGCGTATCGCCCCGCAGGTTGGGGACGAGCGGATTCTCGCTGCTGAAAGGAATGCGGGCATCGACGACCTCAATGATAAGGTCCATCTGCGGCATTACCTTTTTGATCTCCTTGCGGGCCTTGTGCATATGCCCGGGAAACCAGTTGATGGCCATGTTGACACTCCAGAATTGGCTGAATCGCGCCATTATGGACGGGAATGACCAAATTTTCACATTTGATTGAAACCGCCGGTGCTGCGGGATTCCGCCGGGTAGTTTAAGAAATGTGTACAAAAAGAAGGGGTGTTGGGGTGAAAGGCGAGGGTGTTTTGTTTTAGGGTGGTGGACCTGAACCGAGAAACCAATGATGATCAGCGGTTTGACGTTAATTGCCGCTTAATTTACGGAGACATTTATGAAGCTTGTAAAACTGTTTGGTATCGCTCTTCTGACTATCGGGCTGGCCGGCCCGGTAATGGCTCAGGACATGAGCCAGCAACAACGGCCCCAGGGCGACCAGGTAGACCAGCTGGCGGAGCTGGTGGGTCTGAGCGATGATCAGCAGAAAGAGATTCGCGGCATCATCGAAGAGATGCAAGGTGAGATTCAGGGTCTTCAGGCGGAAGCTCAGCAGCTGCAGCAGACTATTCAGGCCGAGATCAAGCCGGACTATGACGAAGGCACCATCCGCGACAACGCTGAAAAACTGGGTGACCTGACAGGCGAGATGACTGCCCTGTCTACCCTGATGCAGGCCAAGGTCGATGCGGTGTTCACTGAAGAGCAGCGCGCGGAGCTGGACAAGCGCATGAAGCAGATGCAGCAGCAGATGCAACAGCGCCGTCAGATGCAGCAGCAAATGCAGCAGCAGTAAGCGCCAGACCTGAAAAAAGCCGCCACGGTTTCTGACCGTAGGCGGTTTTTTTGTTTTGGGCTTTGGATTTTGGGGGCTGCCTGTTGAGGTACTGGCCTCGTCAGAACCGCTACAAGCACTTCCCTGTGCGCTTCTCTCCGGCCATCCTTGGCCTCCGAAATTCTGCTGAGGCCAGTACCTCAACAGGCGATTTAACTTCTCAGTAGGCCTTCAGAAAAGCTTGTGTAAATTAGTTGCTAAATCTAGGTGTCTCGTTGACGCGATATCTGAGTAGTAAGTAAGAGTGTCTGTCATGATGCCCTTCCCAAAATTTCGAAGGCCAAGGGTGGCCGGAGAGAAGCGCACACGGACGTGCTCGTAGCGGTTTTGGGAAGGGGGGCTCATCACCGATCCGCCCCCCCAACCACCAGGCTACAAAAAGGCTACACCCCAGAACCAAACGGCTTGATCAGAACGATCAAGCGCGGCAGCAGGGTCAGGGCGCCCGCCAGGGCCATGAACATGGCGAAGCCGGTGAACAGGCCGAAGTAGATGGTCGGGATGAAGTTTGACAGCACCAGGATCGAGAAACCGATGATGATGGTCAGGGACGTGTAGAACATCGCCCGGCCGATGCTGCGGTGACAGCGGTGCATGGTGGCGATGTAGTCGCCGTCTTTGGCGAACTCGGTCTTGAAGCGGTGGATGTAGTGGATAGTGTCATCGACCGCAATACCGACGGTTATAGCCGCCACTGTGATGGTCATCATATCCAAAGGAATGCCCAGCCAGCCCATGAGGCCAAGTACAGAGCCGGCGGCGATCAGGTTCGGGGCCATGCCGATCAGGGCCAGAAGAATCGATCGGAACAGGATCAGGAACATCAGCATGATGGCCAGGAACACCACGCCCAGAGTCTTGATCTGGGACTCGAACAGGCTTTGCAGCATGTTGTTGTACATCACCGTCATACCGGTAAAGAGTACCTGATCGTCATCGAAGCCAAGCTCACCGGTCAGGTGTTCATGAATGGTTTCAAGCAGCTGATCGCGGCGCAGGTCCGGCATGGTTTCCAGGATACGAACACTGAAGCGGGCCTGGTCGTGCTCCTCGGAGATGTACGGGGTCAGCAGGATGTCCTGAAGATCGTCCGGTACCGCTGTCGGCACAAAGGCCAGCTCCAGCGCATCCAGCGGCTCACCACCGTTGACCTGTGCCAGCAGGTCCAGTGTGGTGCTGATAGACAGTACCTTGCCGGTATCCGTCAGGCTGTCCAGGTAATTGTGAACGCTCCTGAGGCGCTCCATCTTCTGGTAGGTGAACCAGGTGTCCCGGTACTCCTCGGCGTCGCCGCAATCCTCGACAAACGGGTCACAGTCACTGGCAAATGGATCACCCGCGCCGGCATCCTCAGGGGGAGGGTCGTCGGTGATCACCACATCCAGCGGAGTGGTGCCCCCCAGCCGATTGTCTATGGTGATCATGCCCTGATGGATTTCCGTGGTGGACTTGAAGTAGTCGATGAAACTGTTTTCAACGGTGAGCCTGCTCATTCCAACCACGCACAGCACGGCAATCACCACGGAACCGCCAATCACCATCTTGCCGTGGTATTCGGTAAAGCGGGCGAAGGCATCGGTGAACGGGATCCGGTCGGAAGCGACCAGACGGTCAATGGGCGGTGGCAGCAGCGTCAGCAACGCCGGAAAGATCAGGAACGTGATCAGGAACGCAACGGACAGGCCAATGGTCATCATCCAGCCAAAATCAATCACCGGGCGGATGCCGCTAAAGGTCAGTGATCCGAACGCCACGATCGTGGTGATGGCCATGTAGAAGCAGGGTTTGATCATGGCCAGCAGGGTACGCCTCAACGTGTCCCGGGGGACTGCCTCGGGTTCATCGTGCTGGAATTCCCGGTAGCGGACGATCAGGTGAATCGTCAGGGACAGGGTCATGATCAGCAGCAGCGACACGAAGTTGGAGGAAATCACCGTCACCGGCCATTGGGCCCAGGACAGGTATCCGATCACCAGCCATACCGTGAAACCACAGCACAACAGCGGCACCAGCACCCAGCGCCATTGGCGGAAGATGATCGCCAGGGTCAGAAGCAGGAAGATCAGCACACCCACGCCGAATGTGGACAGATCGCTCTTGATGAACCGGATCATGTCGGCAACGATCATGGGGACGCCGCCCAGATAGATTTCGGCGTGGTCCCGGTAGCCGTCCAGAATGGTGCGAACCTGGGTGATGGTTTGGTCCCGTGTCTCGCCCAGTTGTTCGGTGAAGCGGATAAATTCGTTACTGACCTGCTCGAGCTTTCTCCGGTCTTCTTCACTTGCGGTATCACTGGCGACCTTGTCGCGCAGTTGCTCACGCTGGTTGAGCAGGTCGAAATAGCGGTCCGGCGTGGGCAGGTTAACCTGGATGGCCGTGGTCCTGGCGTCCTCGCTGATCAGCAGGTTGGGGTAGAGAGGATTTTCCAGCAAGGCCTTGCGGGCAGTGTCTGGCGCCACCTTGTCCTCATCCATAGTCTGGATTTCCGAGTCCACCGTATCGAGCGTCAGGTCCGGACTGTGGAGCAGTGGCACGTTGAGGATGCTGTTGGTGGAGCTGACACTGTCCAGTGCTGCCAGCGCGTCTCTCAGCTGGCGAAGGGTGCCCAGGGTGTCGTCACTGAACAACTCGCCGTCTGGAGTGAAGGTAACTATGAGGAAGTCGTCGGACGTGGTGAAGCGCCGGTTGACCTCGCGATACTGTTCCAGCGACCGGTCGTTCTCCAGCACCAGTGATTCGGCCGAGGCATCAAGCCGGAACTGGTCCAGCCTGAGGCTGGCTAGTACGAGAATGCTGGCGAAAACAATCAGGACAACAACCGGGTGGGGGAGAATCAACCGGTCATAGAGGGAACGGATCAGGGTCATCGGCACATAGTCCACACTGTTATAAAACGAGTGCAGAGTGTGCCACAAACTGTCAGTTAACTGTGACCCTGTTTGAGGCCACTTCCAGCGAGTCGATCAGGTCTTTGAGGCGTTGGGTCATATCGGCGCTCTCGGCCAATTGGGTTACCATATTCTGGGTGGTGTCACGGATGCCTTGCACGTTGGCCAGTACGTCGTCGGTGGAAGCGGTCTGGTCCGCGGACATGGTGGCGATTTCCTCGTTGGTCTCGTCAATGCGACCGACAACCGAGTTGATGGCATTCAGTGCCTTGCGACCTTCCTCGGACTCTTCCACGCATCGACTGGCGTCTGCGGAGCTTTCGGTCATCTGGGTGACCGCGGTGTCCATGGCTGTGAGCAGGCGATTAATCGTATCCTGAATCTGGTCGGTGGAGTCCTGTACCCGCTGGGCGAGGTTGCGTACTTCGTCAGCAACCACTGCGAAACCGCGTCCCTGCTCGCCAGCGCGGGCAGCCTCGATGGCGGCGTTCAGGGCAAGCAGGTTGGTTTGCTCGGCAATACCCTTGATCTCGGTGACCGCATGGCTGATTTCGTGGCTGTTCTCGGCAAGGGATTCGACGCTGGATGCAGAGTGACGAATGATCTCTTCGAGACGGCGAATGGAATCGGCACTGCGGGAAACCCGTTCACCACCCTCCTGGGCTGTATTGCGGGCTTCGTGAGACAGGGTTTTGGCAATGCTCGCCTGCTCGGCAATGCCGCTGAAGCTCTGAAGCATTGCTTCGATCACTTCGGCAGAACGGTCGGCACCGGATTGCTGTCGGGCCAGGTCATCCCGTCGGGCCTCGGCGGCGGCAGTGAGCTCACGGACTTCGCTGTGCAGTCGGTCTATGGCTTCCTTCATGCTCCTGACCACGCCCATGGTACGGTCCTGCATGGCGTTGAAGGCGTCGCCCATTTCACCGATTTCGTCCGTGGAATCCACTTCGGCCCGTTTGCTGAGATTCCCTGAAGCCTGTACTTCCACCATGGTGCTTTTGAGACGATTCACATGGCGTTCAATAAAAGAAATCAGTAGCTGGGAGCCAGCCATTTCCAGGGCCATCAGGATTGCCACAATGCCGGCAAATTCCAGGGCGGTGTCGCTGAAGACGTCGGCAAAGGTGCGGTCAGTGGCGGAGGCGATGCTGCCCATGGCATAGAGCACCAGAAGGCAAATTACGGTCAGTACGACAATGTTTAGCAGCCAGAACTTGTATTTCAGTCGTGCGTTCTTGAGCAATTGCAGCATAGAAACCCGCTTTCCCTTCAGCCAGTGCCTTCCGGTATTGGAAGGTTAAGATGAGCCTGGAAGCGCTAAAGATAGCAGTAGCTTGCGAACTTTTCCTTGTTCCAGGTCATGGTCTTTGTCGGATTTAACAATGACTCACAATGATCTTAGTCGAGGGTCTTGACCGGAATCTGCTGAACACTACTGGCGGGCACTTCGGGCACGCTCAGGCCCAGGTTGTTCTTGTCGAACACCCGGTCAGCGCGGTAGCTGGAACGCACCATGGGGCCGGACGGCACTTCCATAAAGCCCTTCTCTAAGCCGATGTCGCGATAATGGTTGAACTCTTCCGGCGTGACGTAGCGCTCGACCGGCAAATGGTTCGGCGTAGGGCGCAGGTATTGGCCCAGGGTCAGGATATCCACACCGATGGCGCGCAGGTCGTCCATGGTTTCCAGGATCTCTTCCTCGGTTTCACCCAGTCCAAGCATCAGGCTGGTCTTGGTGAGAACGTCCGGGCGGTATTGCTTGGCATGGGCCAGTACGCTCAGGGTTTTTTCATAGCCGGCACGGGGGTCACGCACGCGGCTGGTCAGGCGTTTGACGGTTTCCACGTTCTGGGCGAATACGTCCAGGCCGGAATCCACCACCTTTTCCACATCCGACATCACTGCGTCGAAATCCGGGGTCAGTGCTTCAACCGCCACCTCCGGCGTGCGCTGCTTGATGGCGGAAACACAGGCCGCGTAATGAGCCGCGCCGCCGTCGTCCAGATCGTCCCGGTCCACAGAGGTCAGCACGATATATCGCAACCCCATCAGTTCCACTGACTTGGCGGTATTTTCCGGCTCTTCGTGATCCAGCCATCCCTTGGGGTTGCCGGTATCCACCGCGCAGAAGCGGCAGGCGCGGGTACATACAGAGCCCATCACCATGATGGTTGCGGTGCCGTTGGTCCAGCATTCGCCAATATTGGGGCAATGGGATTCCTGGCAGACGGTACTTAGGCGGTGTTCGCTGACGTTCTTGCGAACGGCGTCATAGCGCTCCCCGCCGGGCATACGCGCCCTCAGCCATTTGGGTTTGCGCTCAACGGCCGGCGTATCCTTGTGTCCGGATTGCTTGATTCCATCCTTGATGGCTGAAAAACCATGCTCGTTGCGGAATTTGGAACCACTGCTGATACGGGGCTTCGCGCTGTCGCTCATTGCAACCGGACTCTCATTAAAACTTAGGGGATTCGTAAAGGGTAATGCCCGGGCAGGGTAGATACAAGGCAGATACGGGCAATCACGGGGGTAACCGGACCCGACATTCGTCGAACCCGGTTACAGAGTCAGCTACCGGCTTTGTCCAGCGCCTGAGTGATGTCGGCGATGATGTCGTCCACGTGTTCAATGCCAATAGACAGGCGCACCAGATCCTCGCTCACCCCCGCACTCTTGAGTTCGTCCGGGTTCAACTGGCGATGGGTGGTGGTAGCCGGATGACAGGCCAGGGACTTGGCGTCCCCGATGTTCACCAGGCGATAGATCAGTTCCAGCGCGTCGATAAACCTTGCGCCTGCCTCGCGGCCCCCTTTAATGCCGAAGCTCAGGATACCTGAGGCCTTACCGCCGCAGATTTTCTCGCACGTTGCCTTGTAAGGGCTATCGGCCAGGGCGGCGTAGTTGACCCATTCCACGGAGGGATGGTTCTGCAGGAAGTTGGCGACTTTCTCTGCGTTCTCGCAATGGCGTTCCATGCGCAGTGCCAAGGTTTCCAGGCCCTGCATAATCAGGAAAGCATTGAACGGAGCCAGAGCGGCGCCGGTGTTGCGCAGAGGTACCACGCGACAGCGACCGATAAAGGCCGCCGCGCCGAGCGCTTCGGTGTAGACCACACCGTGATAGGACGGGTCCGGCTCGTTCAGCATCGGGAACTTGGCGGCACTGGCTTTCCAGTCGAACTTGCCGGAATCCACCACGACGCCGGCCACGGTAGTGCCGTGGCCACCGATGTACTTGGTAAGAGAGTGAATCACGATATCTGCACCGTGATCGAAGGGGCGGCAAAGGAAGGGTGTTGCCACAGTGTTATCCACGATCAACGGGATGCCATGTTTATGGGCGATATCGGCCCAGCGCTGGATATCCACTACATTCCCGGCCGGATTGCCGATGGATTCGCAGAACAGGGCGCGCGTATTGTCGTCAATGGCGTTTTCCACGGCTTCGAAATCGTCGTGCTGCACCATGCGACAATCAATGCCCTGGTTCGGCAGGGAATGGGCAAACAGATTGTAAGTGCCGCCGTAGAGCTGGCCGGTACTGACGATGTTGTTGCCTACCTTGCAGATGGTTTGCAGAGCATACGTGATGGCCGCCATGCCGGACGCCACAGCCAGGGCGCCCACGCCGCCTTCTAGCTCCGCCATGCGCTCTTCCAGGACGGCGTTGGTGGGGTTCATGATGCGGGTATAGATATTACCCTGTACCTTCAGGTCAAACAGGTCGGCGCCATGCTGGGTGTCGTCAAAGGTGTAGGAAGTGGTCTGGTAAATTGGTGTCGTCGCGGCCCTGGTTGTGGGGTCGCTCTTGAAGCCCGCGTGAAGGGCCAGAGTTTCAGGTTTCATATCAACGATCCTTACTGTTGCAAGTTTGTTATTCGTTTCGATACGGGAGTATGCCACACCGATTGGAACCGGCGCAGGCCTTCTGGCGTGAAATGAGTGCCGTCAATACTTCATTCATCGTTATGATTGCGGCGCTGCAGGAAGCGCCGGGGATCACGCCGGTGTTCACTCATTAAAGAGAGAGTATCTATGAATACGAAAATGATTCGTTCCACTGTGATTGCTACTGGTATTGTTTTGGCTGGCAGCCTGTCAACGATGTCTGCTTGGGCTCAGTCTGAAGCTGCCGACAATATCCAGCAAGCCATGGAAATGTCTGAGAAAGGTAAAGGCAAGGCTCGCGAAGCCAAAGAGAAAGCGAAAGAAGCCCGTAACAAGGGGAAGGAAAAAGCAGAAGAAATGCGTGAGCGCGCTGAAGAGGATGCCGAAGACGCACGGGATCGCGCCGAAGGCGAGGCTGAGAAGGCACGTGAGCGTGCCGAGGAAGAAGCTGAGCGTAACCGCGAGCGTGCCGAAGAGGAAGCTGAACGCAATCGTGAGCGTGCTGAGGACGAAGCGGAACGTGCCCGCGAGCGCGCCGAAGAGGCGGAAGAAAGGGGCGAGAATGCCCGGGAGCAGGTAGAGGCTTCCAATCGGGACAATGAAAACCGTAAGGCTGACCCAGCGTCAAAAGGCAGTGAAATGGGGCAGCAAAAGAAGAAAGAGAACGCCAAAGCCTGGTGGAATCTTTGGGACTGAATCAGGCCAGATCCTGAAAGTGGAAAGGCCGGAGCGGTGTCTGATCCGGCCTATGCCAGCGGGGCGTCAATGTCCCGCAGTTCTGGAAAACAGATTGATAACCGCAACACCCATAATGATCAACGTCATGCCTGCGATTGCCGGCAGATCAAGTTTCTGCCCATAGATCGCCCACGACACCAGCGCAATCAATACAATGCCCAGTCCGGCCCAGATGGCATACGCTACGCCGATGGGGATGACCTTCAGCGTCAGTGACAGGAAATAGAATGCCAGTACGTAGCCCAGGATAACGATGATTGAGGGCGTAAGCCTGGAGAAGCCATCACTCGATTTCAGGGCTGACGTGGCCACTACTTCTGCAACAATCGCCACGCCCAGGAATAACCAGTGTTTCATTGAGCTCTGTGCTCCTCTTGAGAGTGGCTTTTGTCGCGGGCATCGTTATCCGGAAAAATGGTGTCATAACACCAGGTGAACACGAATGCATACATTAGATAGAAAGCGATAAACGCGAAGTCGACGATCAGCGCTTCGATGAGCCCAATACTCATCCACCATGTGATGAACGGAAGGAAGACTACTAGAAGTCCCATTTCGAAACTAATGGCGTGTAGTAATCGGGTTTTCAGCGATTTTCGTGTAGAGCCTGTAATCCTCTTCAGCCCGTGGTCGAACATCAGGTTAAATGCATAGTTCCAGGCCGTTGCCATGGTTGCTCCAACGATGCCCAGCACACTGGTCTTGTCCAGATCAAAGCCAAAGATAAACACTGCCAGGGGGACGGACAGCAAAACTCCGAATGCTTCAAAGGATACGGCTTGACGGACTCTGTCTTTGGTGGTTCTCATAACGTCGGAAAATTTCACTGCGGGTCGTCCCGCGTTCAATTCCCGGGAAGGGTGGGGTCGTCCCCAACAACGAAAAAGGGTCGCGACGTTAATCGCGACCCTTTCGAATACTGGTAGCAAGGGGCGGAGTCGAACCGCCGACCCCAGCATTATGAGTGCTGTGCTCTAACCAACTGAGCTACCTTGCCATTTCGCTTTGGGCATCGCCCCAAACGAGGCGCGTATTTTCAGTATTTGGGCGCTTCCTGTCAAGGCTTGAGGCCCGTTTTTTCCTGAAAAGTTACACGTTGAAGCGGAAGTGGATAACGTCGCCGTCCTGGACAATGTATTCCTTGCCCTCCAGGCGCCATTTGCCGGCCTCTTTGGCGCCGGCTTCGCCGTTGTATTGCACGAAGTCGTCGTAGCTGACCACCTCGGCACGGATGAAGCCGCGTTCGAAGTCGGTGTGGATGACCCCGGCCGCCTGAGGGGCCGTAGCGCCGATTTTAACCGTCCAGGCGCGGACTTCCTTAACACCGGCGGTAAAGTAGGTCTGCAGGCCCAGCAGGCCGTATCCAGCGCGAATCACGCGGTCCAGGCCGGGTTCTTCCATGCCCATCTCGTCGAGGAACATGGCTTTCTCGTCATCTTCCAGCTCGGAGATCTCGGCTTCCAGTTTGTTGCAGATCGGAACCACCACGGCGTTTTCCGATGCGGCGATCTCCCTGACGGTATCCAGGTGAGGATTGTTCTCGAAGCCGTCCTCATTGACGTTGGCGATGTACATGGTCGGCTTGACGGTCAGCAGGCACAATTCCCGGATCAGGGCCATCTGGTCCTTGTCCAGGTTCATGCTGCGTACGGGCTTGCCTTCGTTCAGCACCGGCAGCAGTTGTTCGAACATCTCCAGTTGGGCCTTGGCTTCCTTGTCACCGCTCTTGGCCACACGCTGAACGCGTTTGATGGCCTTTTCCACGGTTTCCAGGTCGGCCAGGGCCAGCTCGGTGTTGATGACGTCGATGTCGGAAGCCGGGTCGATCTTGTTGGCCACGTGGATGACGTTGCCGTCCTCGAAGCAGCGTACAACGTGGGCGATAGCGTCAGTCTGGCGGATGTTGGCCAGGAACTGGTTGCCCAGGCCTTCGCCCTTGGAGGCACCAGCGACCAGGCCGGCGATGTCCACAAACTCCATGGTGGTGGGTATCACGCGCTCCGGCTTGACGATGTCGGCCAGCTTGGTGAGGCGTGGATCAGGCATGGCGACGACACCGGCGTTGGGCTCGATGGTGCAGAACGGGAAGTTTTCCGCGCCAATGCCTGATTTGGTCAGTGCGTTGAACAGGGTGGATTTGCCGACGTTGGGAAGGCCGACGATGCCGCAGTTAAATCCCATGGAATGCCTCTGCTGGTGCTGGAAAATTTGGGCGGATTATACCGGTGTATGTTGGCGTAAGCGAGTAAGGGGATGTGTCAGGGGGTCGGCTTGAAGCTGTGCAGACGGTTCATGGCGGCGGGGAGTTTGCCGTTGGCGGCGTCTGGCAGTACGCGCATGATTTCGTCGATCACCGCGTTCAGCTCTTCGGTTTCCCGTTTGCCAAGACGACCGAGTACGTAGCCGGTCACTTTGCGGCTGTCGCCAGGGTGTCCGATGCCGACTCGTAGTCGCAGAAAGTCGTTACTGCCGAGGTGGGCGATGGTGTCCCGCAGGCCGTTATGTCCGCCGTGTCCGCCGCCTTTCTTGAGCTTGGCGGTGCCGGGAAGGATGTCGAGTTCGTCATGAGCGACGAGTATCTGTTGGGGCTGAATCTTGAAGAAATCCGCCAGTGCCTTGATGGCCAGGCCGCTGCGGTTCATAAAGGTGGTGGGATTCAGCAGGTGCAGGTCGAGACCCTGCCACTGGATTCGGGCGTAAAGCCCGTGGTATTTGCGTTCGGGGCGGAGCGTCTGGCCCGCAGCGCGGGCCAGAGCCTCGACGAACAGGGCGCCGGCGTTATGGCGGGTATTCTCGTAGTCAGAGCCGGGATTTCCCAGACCAACCACCATGAGGATATCCTGTGCCATCCGCCGTTGCCCTCGTCAGTACAGGAGTGATTACTCCTTGCTTTCGCCTTCTTCGCCTTCTTCACCTTCTTCAGCGTCATCAACCTTGGCGCCGCGCGGCTTGTGGATAGCCACAACAGGCAGGTCGTGATCTTCGCCCTGGAGCAGAGCGGCAACCTTGACGCCTTTCGGCAGTTTCAGATCGCTCAGGTGAACAACCTTGTCCATGTCCACTTCAGCCATATCGACTTCGATGAACTCGGGCAGGTTCTGCGGCAGACAGATCACTTCCACTTCGGTGATCTGGTGGTTGGCAACGCCGCCCTGAAGCTTGATAGCCGGTGCGCTGTCTTCGTTGAGGAAGTGCAGCGGTACGTTAACGTGGATTTCGTGATCCTTGTCAACGCGCAGGAAGTCGGCGTGGGTCAGCAGCGGCTTGTACGGGTGACGCTGCAGATCCTTCAGGATTACACTCTCTTTTTTGCCGTCGAGCTCGATGGTCAGAACGTGAGAGAAGAAGGCCTCGTTCTCCAGAGCTTTTTTCAGCTCGTTGTGCCAGATGGAGATCGGAGTGGCTTCCTTGTCACCACCGTAAACGATGGCCGGGATTTTACGTTCCTCACGACGCAGGCGGCGGCTCGCACCTCTCCCCTGATCGCCACGAGGAAATGCTTCGATAACAAATTCCTGGGACATGATATGTACCTCAATCGTCACCTGAACTGCCCGCGACCAGGCGTGTGAACAGGTGATGTTTCTGAATAGCCGTTGAAACTTTTCTCCGGCTGACTAAAAGAGTCGGGAGCCTTGCAGGGCTCCCGACTCAAATGCTGTTTCAGCGTATTGTAACCAGCTGAATAGCCTGAATATCTCCGGGTTTTCCGGGTCAGGCGTTCTCGAACATGGCGCTGATGGACTCTTCGTTGCTCACGCGACGAATCGACTCCGCGAGCAGGCCTGCCATTCCGAGGGTGCGGATTCTATCACAATTCCTTGCTTTGTCACCCAGCGGGATTGTGTCGCAGACAATCAGCTCGTCCAGTTGGGAGGCATTGATGTTTTCAATGGCCGGACCCGAGAGAACGGGGTGGGTAATGTAGGCAACCACTTTCGCTGCGCCATGCTCTTTCAGGGCGTTGGCGGCCTTGCACAAGGTTCCAGCGGTGTCGATGATGTCGTCCACCAGGATGCAGGTCTTGTCTTTCACATCACCGATGATGTGCATGACCTGGGAAACGTTGGCCTTCGGACGACGCTTGTCGATGATGGCAAGGTCGGCGTCGTCCAGTCGCTTGGCGACAGCGCGGGCGCGAACGACGCCACCAACGTCCGGGGAGACAACAACAAAGTTTTCGAAGCGTTGCTTTTCGATGTCTTCCAGCATGACTGGGGTGGCGTAGATGTTGTCTACCGGGATATCGAAGAAGCCCTGAATCTGGTCTGCGTGCAGGTCTACGGTCAGTACGCGATCCACGCCGATGCTGGAAATCATGTCTGCCACGACCTTGGCGCTGATAGCTACCCGCGTTGAACGAACGCGACGATCCTGGCGGGCGTACCCGTAATAGGGAATGACCGCGGTGATGCGTGTTGCGGAAGCACGGCGAAGTGCGTCAGCCATCACGATCAGTTCCATCAGGTTGTCGTTGGTGGGGTAGCAGGTGGGCTGAATGATGAAGACATCATGGCCTCGGACATTCTCATCGATCTCAACGGTGGTTTCACCATCGCTGAATCGGCCTACAGTGGCCTGACCCATGGGGATGTGGAGTTTCTGGGCAATAGCTTTGGCAAGGTCTGGATTGGCGTTGCCAGCGAAAATCATCAGTTTGGACACGACGGCATCCTTCACGGTATCGGCGTTTGATTCAGAAGAAGCAGGAGAAAGGTGGCTGGGGTGGCAGGATTCGAACCTGCGCATGACGGGATCAAAACCCGTTGCCTTACCACTTGGCGACACCCCAGTATCGTGCTTTTTTGGCATCATTTTAGCTCTGTCAGCTTTGTGTGAAGCGGTGAAATGTTCACCCCTTGAGCTACGAACCCCGTGATGCCGGAGGGTTTGCTTTCCCAGATAATCCGGGCTGCGGATTCTGTCGGGAAACGTCCAAAAATGCAAGCCCCGGTTCCGGTTAATCTTGCAGGTCCGAATTGTGAAAGCCATTCCAGGCTCTGGTTAACCTCCGGATACAGTTTGCGAACTACATCCTCACAGTCGTTTCGGTACCTCGAGGCGTCTCCCTCAAAAGCGGGCGCTATTTTGATTCTAGGGGTGTTCCTTGTCAACCCTTGCTCGGAAAAAATCTTTCGTGTGTTTATATCGCAGGCGGGTTTAAGAACCAAAAACCAGTCTTCCGGTGGGTTGGCCGGGGTCAGTCGTTCACCCACGCCTTCGCCCCAGGCGGCGTGACCGCGAATAAAAACCGGTACGTCCGCGCCCAGTTGCAGGCCAAGTTCGGCGAGCTGGTCGAGTGTCAGCCCCAGTTGCCAATAATGGTTCAGCCCCAACAGGACGGTGGCTGCATTGGAGCTGCCACCGCCAAGGCCTCCTCCCATGGGCAGGCGTTTGTCGACGGACAGGGTGATGCCAGGCAGCTTCTCGTCCCGGGTGCCGGCCAACAAGCGTGCGGCGCGGAGGATCAGATTGTCGCCATCCGCAACGCCGGGCATGGAAGGCTCAAGGCGGATGTCATGATGGCCGTCGCTCGCCGGCTGGAAGGTGATGTCGTCGCCGAAGTCCAGGAACTGGAACAGCGTCTGCAGTTCGTGGTAACCGTCCGGCCTGCGTCCAACAATGTGCAGGCAAAGATTCAGCTTGGCCGGGGACGGGAGAGTGAAGGCGTTCACCGGGCCGGGTCCATTGTCTCGTTCCAGCGGGTGACCACCACCCTAACTCGCTTGTCTTCCTTTACGGCGGTTATACGCGCGGGCAGCGCGGGGTAGCCTGCTATAAACGGTTGCCAGCGGTCGTAGCGGATTTCCCAGCCCTGCTGGCGAATCATGGCCAACTGATTTTCGTCGTTAAACAGCAGGCGAAAATCGCCCTCGGGACCGGGCAACCCGCGGATCCACCACACCAGGCTGTTGAGAGGCAGTTGCCATCCGGTGGCTGCGGTAATCAGGGATTCCGGGTCACCCGAGCGATAGGTTTCGCCGTCGGGTAAGGTCAGCGAAATAAAACCGGGAACGCCCTGTAGGCTGGTTCGGCCCATGCCAAGGAAGGACGACGACAACTCCAGGTCATAGGCGTCCCGCTCCTGGATCCAGTGGTTGATAATGGCCGTGCCGCTATCAGACGGCTGTTTCACGGCGAGCTTGCCGCTCAGCTCCCAGGAATGGAAATCTTTTAGTCGCTCGCTACGCTCGCTCCAGTCGGCCGGTGGTTGGTCGGTGAGACCCTCCGGCAGAGGTTCCAGCTGAATGGAGGTGCAGGCACCGAGCATCAGGACGCACACGCCTGCCAGCAAGAGTTTTAGGCTGGTCAAATTCAAGGGGCCTGTTCTCCTGTCAGCCGTTGGATGGTTTCAGTAAGAATGGGGTGGTCCGGGTCTGCGTCTATACCTTCTTTCCAGATGACTCGTGCCTGGTCCCGGGCGCCAGTGGCCCACAGCACCTCACCGTAATGTGCGGACACTTCCGGGTCAGGGTAGGCGGCCCAGGCCCTCGACAGGTACGCCAGCGCCTCCTGCTGTTGTCCCTGGAGGTAGAGCACCCAGCCCATGCTGTCCAGGATTGCCGGGTTCTCGGGGTCGAGGGCCAGCGCACGCTCTATGTACGCTCGTGCCTCTTCCAGGCGATCGCGGTGGGAGGTGAGGATGTAGCCCAATGCGTTCAGGGCCACGGCATTCTCTGGGTCCTCTTCGACAATCTGTCGCAGGTCCTCTTCTGCCTGCTGTGTCGATCCCGTGCCATCGAACAGCATGGCGCGAGCGTAGCGAATCCGGACATTGTCCGGGAATGACTGCAGAGCTTCGGTGGCCGCGTTCAGGGCGGCTTTTTCCTCTCCCTGGTCGATCAGCAGATTTACTTCAAGCAGCCAGAAGTTTTCTGCCTGATTCGGGTTGGCCTCCCGCAGGTTGCGAATGTCGGTCAGCGCTGTCTCCAGCTCGCCCTGCTCGGCGAGGAGAGCACTGGCCCTGGCCAGGGCTGGAAAATAATAGTTGCCTTCCTCTACGCTGCGGTAATAACCGATAGCCTGCTCAGGGCTATTCTCTTCGTCCGCTATCCGGCCCAGGTAGTAATGGGCCTCATTGGTATGATGCCCCTGTTGGACCAGGCGGGTAAGGTCCTGCCTGGCCAGGTTGGTCTGGCCATTTTCCAGGGCAACCAGGGCGTGGGACAGGCGCAGTCCCGGGGTGTTGGGGAAGCGCCGCATCAGCCGGTCGAATTCGTCCTGGGCGGCCTGGAGCTCTCCTTCGCCAATCAACATGCGACCGTAAAGGGTGCCCAACTGACGATTGGCTGGGAAGCGGCGGGTATTCACCAGCAAATAATCCAGGGCTTCACGGCGTTCGCCTACCTGGTACAGCAGGTCGCCCTTGAGGATGATGGCGGGCTGGAATGTCGGATTATCGTCCAGGAGTGCCTCGATCCTTTCCAGGGCCTCTTTGGACTTGCCGGTTACCTTGAGAAGCAGGGCCGTGCTGTAATTGAGTTCCGGCGTCTCCTGGTGACGTTCCGCCATTTGCTTATAGAGGCCGAGCAGTTCCTCCTGCTGCTCCGGTGGCAGGTTGCCGGCCATAGCGGCAAGGCTGTCGAAGTCTGCATCGCCGCCCAGGTCCATGATTCGTTCCATGTGGCTCAGGGCAGATTGCAGATTGTTGCTTCTGACCGCCTGGATGGCTGATATCCGGTGTGCCTGGAGGTTGTCCGGGTCTACTTCCAGCCACAGGCTGGCGAGCTGGCGCTGGGCATTGTCACCGTTAAGGGACTGCGCGATACGCATGGCCCGTTCGATGACTCCCTTGTCACGGGATTGCTTGGCGGCATTCAGGTAATTCACCAGGGTTACGTCGTAGCGGCCACGCTGGGCGGCGATTTCAGCAGACAACAGCAGGTAGAGTACTTCCGGCTCGAAATCGGCGTACTGGATTTCCTGTTCCCCGGAATTCGCAGGGGTGCTCCCTGTGGGCGCCTGTTCTCCGGCATCAGCTGAGTCGTCCGGTGTTCCGGTCAGAGAGGCACAGCCAGTGAGTGACAGCCCAAGAAGGCAGGAAAGCAACAACGGTGCGGATCTATGCATGCAACATCCCGTATTCTGTATACAACGCATCTGGAACAGCCACCCCTAAGTGGGTATGTGACCACGCAGTGCCGAGGCTCTATGATGGCACAAGCATCTGATATTGCCCAACCTGTCAGCACTTCCCGAACTCTCTTGGGTTTTGGGTGGCGACAGGGGCGGCTGGTCGGTAAAATGGCGCTAATAGTCCGTACTCTGGCATAAGGTCACGCAAACCCGAAATGGCTCTGGTTACGCTGGGAATCAATCATCGCACCGCACCGGTCGAGCTGCGCGAGCGCGTCGCGTTCACGCCTGAGCGTATGGCGGAGGCCTTTGCCGAACTGCGGGCAATGTGCGGTGCCAGCGAGGCGGCGATCCTGTCTACCTGCAACCGTACCGAACTGTACATCGCCGGCGATGACAGCTGCGCGCCGGTGGTACTGCGTTGGCTGGCCGGGTTCCATGACCTGGACGCCGCCGAACTGGAAGAGGTGCTTTACCTCCATCGTGACGGCGATGCCGTGCGCCATATGATGCGGGTTGCTGCCGGACTCGATTCCATGGTGCTGGGTGAGCCGCAGATACTCGGGCAGTTAAAGGATGCGTACGCGCTTTCGCGGGAGCACGGCGCCACTGGCACCTTCCTCTCCCGCCTTTTCGAACATACCTTTTCTGTGGCCAAGCGGGTGCGCACCGAGACTGCCATTGGTGAGAACCCGGTATCGGTGGCCTACGCCGCAGTGAATATGGCGCACCATATCTTTGCGGATATGTCTCGCAACAAGGCGCTACTGATTGGTGCCGGCAAGACCATTGAGCTTGTTGCCCGCCATCTTGCGGATGCTGGGGTAAAGGATTTCCTGGTCGCCAACCGCACACTGGAACGCGCCCAGGCACTGGCTGAGTCCCGGGGCGGCAAGGGTATTCTTTTGTCTGACATCCCCGAGCACCTTCAGGATGTGGATATTGTCATTTCGTCCACGGCCAGTCCGCTCCCCATTCTGGGCAAGGGGGCTGTTGAGCGGGCCTTGAAGAAGCGCAAGCATCGACCCTATTTCATGGTGGATATCGCGGTACCCAGGGATATTGAGCCGGAAGTGGCTTCCCTGGCGGATGTCTATCTGTACACTGTGGACGATCTGCGCCAGGTAATCGAAGAGAACATCCGTTCCCGCGAGGGTGCCGCCCGGGAAGCGGAAAACCTGGTGACCGATGGTGTTCAGGATTTTCTGAGCCAGCTACGGGCACTGGATGCGGTATCCACGCTTAAGCAGTTCCGGCAGCGCGCCGAGACCCTGCGTGATACCGAAACCGAAAAGGCGCTACGGGCCCTGCGCAATGGTGGTGACCCTGAAACCGTATTGCGAAGTCTTGCCCGTGGTCTCACCAACAAATTCCTCCACGAACCCTCCATACAGGTTCGCAAGGCAACAACCGAAGGTCGCAGTGAAGTGACCGAGTGGCTGAGGGAACTGCATCAGCTTGATACCCAGGACGACGACGCCACGACTCCGGAAAAACTATGAAAGCATCGATCCAGAACCGCCTCGAGCAATTGTCAGATCGCTTCGAGGAAGTCAGTGCGTTATTGAGCGATTCCAGTGTTATTTCCAATCAGGACAAATTCCGCGACCTTTCCCGGGAGTTTGCCGAGATCGAGCCGATTGTTCATTGCTTCCAGGCCTGGAAAAAATCCGTGGCTGATATCGAGGAGGCCCGTGAACTGGCTCGTGATGGTGATGCCGACATGCGGGAGATGGCCGAGGAAGAGCTGACGCTGGCCGAGGAAAAAACAGATGAGCTGGATGAAGAGCTCCAGCACCTGATGTTGCCGAAAGACCCCAACGACGGCAAGAACGTGTTTCTTGAGATTCGTGCCGGTACGGGCGGGGATGAAGCCGCCATTTTTGCCGGTGATCTGTTCAAGATGTACCTGCGTTATGCCGAGCGGCAGCGTTGGCAGGTGGAAGTGATCAGTGAAAATGAGGGTGAGCACGGCGGCTACAAGGAAATGATTGCCCGGGTGGCAGGGGCCGGTGTCTATGGTGCCCTGAAGTTTGAGTCCGGTGCGCATAGGGTGCAGCGGGTACCGGAAACCGAGTCCCAGGGGCGCATCCATACCTCGGCCTGTACCGTGGCGGTGATACCGGAGGCGGACGAAGCGGAAGCGATCGAGATCAACAAGGCAGACCTGCGGGTGGATACCTTTCGTGCCTCCGGGGCCGGTGGCCAGCACGTCAACAAGACCGATTCAGCCATTCGTATCACTCATCTGCCAACGGGAATCGTGGTGGAGTGTCAGGAGGAGCGTTCCCAGCACAAGAACCGCGCCAAGGCGATGAGCCTGCTGGCGTCCCGACTGCAGAACGCGGAAACCGAACGCCAGCAGAAATCCATGGCGGAAACCCGCAAGAACCTGGTAGGCAGTGGCGACCGGTCCGAGCGTATTCGCACCTACAACTTCCCTCAGGGGCGGGTGACTGATCACCGCATAAACCTGACATTGTACAAGCTGGATGAAGTCATCTCCGGCGACCTTGATGCGGTGGTGGTTCCGCTGCAACAGGAACACCAAGCTGAATTGCTTGCCTCTCTTTCCGATGAGTGAGTCATCGCTTACCTGTGACTCCCTGCTGAGGAGAGCGACCATCGCTATTGCGGGGGAGTCCCCGCGGCTCGATGCCGAGTTGTTGCTCAGTTATGTCACCGGGCTGTCCCGCACCAGCTTTCGTGCCTGGCCGGAACGGCAGGTAACGGCCACCGAGGCCAGGCGTTTCGACGCCCTGGTTCAGCAACGTGCAAGCGGACACCCGGTAGCTCACCTTCTGGGTGGACAGGAATTCTGGTCCCTTCCTTTAAAGGTGAATGCTTCTACCCTGATTCCCCGGCCGGATACAGAATGTCTGGTGGAGGCGGCGTTGGGGCTACCGCTTCCGGATAACGCGCACGTGCTGGATCTGGGCACCGGAACCGGCGCCATTGCCCTGGCGCTGGCCAGCGAACGTCACCGCTGGCAGGTGCTGGCGTGTGACGCGGTGGCCTCGGCTGTGGAGCTTGCTACCGAGAACGCCCGGCGACTGGGGTTACCGGTTACCGTCGTGTTGAGCCATTGGTTTGATAACCTTCCGGCAGGGCGTTTTGACCTGATTGTTTCCAATCCGCCGTACATTGCCAGTGGCGATCATCATCTGGGTGAGGGTGACGTGCGGTTTGAACCTGTGTCTGCGCTGGTCTCCGGCGAAGACGGTCTGGATGATATCCGGTTGATCGCGGCGACCAGTACGGAGTGGCTGGAGGCCGGAGGCTGGCTGATGGTTGAACACGGTTTCGATCAGGGCGATGCTGTTCGCGACTTGTTTCGGCACGCGGGATTGGTTGCGGTGGAGACCCGCCGGGATTACGGCGACCGGGACCGGTTGACGCTCGGGCAATGGCCGGGCTGAATAGTCGGAGTACAGGATTTCAATTGGGGGTGGGTGATGCTCAGTGATGACGAGCTGATGCGGTACAGCCGGCAGATTCTGATGCCGACGTTCGATATCGCTGGTCAGGAGAGGCTGAAGTCCGCTCGTGTGCTGGTGGTGGGTGCCGGTGGTCTGGGATGTCCGGTGGCGCTCTATCTCGGTGCTGCCGGGGTCGGTCATCTCACTTTGGTGGATGATGATGCCATCGAAGTAGCCAACCTTCAGCGCCAGATTGCTTTCAGTCAGGATCAGTTGGGCGATGCCAAGGCCGAGAGTCTGGCGAACCGGGTGCGCCGGATCAATCCGCTAGTGTCGGTGGAAGCCATCGATCATCGTCTGGAGAGCGATGGGCTGGTTCGTCAGGTGGGTGAGGCGAGTCTGGTGGTGGATTGCACGGATAACTTCAATACCCGTTTTGCCCTCAACCGGGCCTGTGTCGCGTCGAAGGTGCCGCTGGTGTCCGGCGCGGCGATTCGCGGCGAGGGGCAGTTGTCGGTCTATGATTCCCGTGATCCGGAGAGTCCCTGTTATCACTGTCTGTATCCGGAGCAGGGGAATGAGGATCTGTCCTGTTCGGAGGCTGGTGTTATCGGGCCTTTGGTGGGGATGATCGGGGCCAGTCAGGCGATGGAGGCGGTGAAGGTGATTTCCGGGGTTGGCCGGCCTTTGGTTGGGCGGTTGTTGATTCTGGATGCCTGGCGGATGGAGTGGCGGGAGATGAAGTTGGCGCGGGATCCTGGTTGCCTGGTTTGTTCTGACCGTTGATATTCGGATTCTGGAGTAGGCCGTAGCCGTCAGCCCACCACCGCCCAAAACACGCCGTAAATACGTCCTTGTAGGCTCCGCTCCGCCATCCATGGCTCCGCAGGGTTTTGGGCGGTGGTGGGCTGACGGCTACTCTCGACCTCGGGGAAAGTCAGTCCTTCAACGCCTGAAACTTGGCGATCGCTTCCTTTCTGCTTTCCTTCAGATCCACGATCGGCCGTGGATACCCTTTCGGAATAACGCCTCCCTTACCGGGATCATGGATTCGTTTGTCATCCAGCTTACGCAGTTCCGGCACCCATTCACGAATAAACTCGCCTTTCGGATCAAAACGCTCACTCTGGGTCACCGGGTTGAAGACCCGGAAGTAGGGGGCGGCGTCGGTGCCGGTTGACGCGCTCCATTGCCAGCCGCCGTTGTTGGACGCCAGGAAGCCGTCGACCAGTCTGGACATGAAGTAAGCCTCGCCGAGGCGCCAGTCGATGAACAGGTTTTTGGTCAGGAACATGGCGGTGATCATGCGCAGGCGGTTGTGCATCCAGCCGGTGTGGTTGAGCTGGCGCATGGCGGCGTCGACGATGGGGATGCCGGTGTGGCCGGTTTTCCAGGCTTCGAAGTGTTCCCCCGGGGTGTTCCAGTTGAGGTTTTCGGTTTCGGGTTTGAAGGCCCGGTGCATGCTGACCCGTGGGTAGTGGTTGAGGATGTGGATGTAGAAGTCGCGCCAGGCGATTTCGTTGATCCAGGTGTTCAGGCCTTCCTGATTGACTGCTTCGCCCTGGGCCTGGCGGGCGGCGGTCAGGCACTGGCGTCCTGACAGTATGCCATTGGCTAGGTACGGGGATAGCTGGCTGGTGCCGTCGATGGCGGGGAAGTCCCGTTTTTCTTTGTAGTTGCCACCCCGTTCGCGGAGAAAGGCGTTGAGCTGGTCGTGGGCGGCATTTTCGCCTGTGTTGACCAGGGCCGGTGGTGCGTCTTCGAAACCGGGCGGTATGGTGCCGAGCTGTTGTGGTTTTATTGCCTCGCCCTTTGGTGCAGGCACCGGGAAGACGGTCGGTTGGCTTTCTTCGATCCAGCTGCGCCAGCGGCGGGAGAAGGGGGTGAAAACTGAGTAGGGTTCCTGCTGTTGGGTCAGGATGGCGCCAACCGGGGCCACGGTCTGGTCCCGGTATTTTTTTGCTTTAATGCCACCTGCGGCAAGCTGTTCCCGGACGGTCTTGTCCCGCCGGCGTTCGTTGATGCCGTATTCCTCATTGAAGTGTACGGCGGTGATGTTCTGCTCGTGGCAGTAACGGGTCAGCAATTCGATACTGTCGCTGAAATGACGGGCCTCGAGGAATATCAGGGGGATGCCGAGCTTCGCAAGGTCCCTGGCGAGGGCGTTGGTGTGCTCGATGACGAAGCGGACCCGGGCCGGGGACCAGTCGTGTTCCTGCCACTGTTGCGGTGTCACGATAAAACAGGCTTTGACGGGACCTCCCGCCTTGCAGGCTGCGGTCAGGGCCGGGTTATCGGCCAGGCGGAGGTCGTTGCGGAACCAGACGAGTTGGGTCATCAAACTTCCTGTTGCGGGTTGCTGGCAGAGTGGGTAAGGGTAATTACCATCGCCCTGAACGATTAAATATCATCACCAGGTTATTCGCTGGAAGGCATTGATTGGATTATAGTTAAGACTGTTTTACCGTCAGACCGCATCAGGATGCCAATGGCCGATAATAACGAAGAATCCGCGCAGCCGCGCGATGGGGCCTGGGCTTACCCCTACACCCTGAAATCAGGGCAGACCCAGTGTCATGAACTCAGTCAGACGCGCCTCTGGGTTACACGACTTGATCTTGAGTGGCAGATTCGGTCGGAAACCGTAAAAGCGGATGCCGATCCCATGCGCTGGACCGAACAGATCAGTCACGTGCTGCCGGGAACTGAGGTTCCCCTGCAGCGTTTCGTGAAGCCGGATGACAGTAATGAGGTGGTCTTTCTTCCCGCGCTGGCGAATCTTCCCACGGTCATCCGCCCCTATCAGCCGCTGACAATCCCCGCGGGTGGCGAGTGCACGATCTATGTCGGTACGGTGGTGTGGATGCAGGTCTGTGTTGGTCTTCAGCGCACGTTATTGGCAGAGCTAGCGTTGTCAGAGCCTTCGCAGACCTGGGTTGGGAGAAACACCATGGAAGGAGAGCTGTGCTACTCGGCGCCCAGCTTTGCCCGTCTGGTTCTGGAAGCGGTGCCCAAGCGCCCCTGGCGGGCTATTACACCGGTAAAAATCGTGAATCGCCGTACCGAACCTCTGTTGCTGGAGCGTTTCAGCCTGCCGACGCCGTTGTTATCACTGCATCAAAGTGAGCGGGGACAGCTCTGGACGCCCGCTGTAACGGTTGTCTGTGAAACCGAAATGAATTCCGCCAGCCTGGACGTGGAACAGGTCGTGATAAAGGCAGCAGGCGCATGCAGGCTGGTGTCACCAGCGCGTGAGAAGGGCGGCCGCGGGCGACTGGTACGAACCTTCGACAGAATGTTCGGGTAATAATGCGGGAGCCAACAATGGAGTCAGTGGATTGATCGAGGAAATGGAAAGCAGTCTTCAGCAGGTGGCCAGTGGTTTACCCTGGATGCAGTGGCTCAGCGCCGCGTTCCTGCTGATTTTGGGGATTTTTCTGGGATCCCTGGCGGCACGGAGCGTTTCCCGGGTCATGCAGACAAGGGCATCGCGACACCACACGGTCATGGTTCGTCGTCTGGTCTTCTATATTATCGTCGCTGTATTTGCCATGGCGGCGCTCCGGGAGGCGGGGTTCTCACTGGATGTTGTGCTGGGGGCTGCGGGTATCCTGACGGTGGCCATTGGTTTTGCGTCCCAGACCTCCGCCTCGAACATGATCAGTGGGCTTTTTCTGTTGGTGGAGCGGCCCTTTGAAATCGGCGATTTTATTGAAGTGGATGCAACGCTGGGGGAGGTTGTCGGCATTGATATGCTCAGTGTGAAGCTGAGGACCACCGATAATCTGTATGTGCGGATTCCCAACGAAACCCTGATCAAGACCCGGGTGGTGAATCGTTCCCGTTTTCCGATTCGCCGTCTCGACCTGGCTGTGGGTATTGCCTACGCTGAAGATGTGGAGAAAGTTGAGGGGCTGCTTCTGGAGCTGGCCGAGCGCAATCCGGCCTGTCTGGAGGAGCCGCGACCGTTTGTACTGGTCACGTCATTTGGACCATCATCGGTTGACCTGCAGTTTTCGTTCTGGATACCGAAAGAGCGGGTACTGGAAAGCCGCAGTAGCATGATGGTGGACATCAAGAAGACGCTGGATCGGAAAGGAATTGAGATTCCGTTTCCCCATACCAGTATTTATGCCGGAAGCCATTCTGCGCCCTTCCGGGTGGAATTGTTGCGACCGGAGAGAGCGACTCAAAAGGAACTGCCGGATGCCAACGAAAACGGATAAGCCCGCAAAATCTGTCACGTACCCTACGCTTGAGGGCAGGATCAATCTTGGCTGGCGGGAGTGGGTGGCGTTGCCCGATCTGGACATTCCCCGGCTCAAGGTGAAGGTGGACACGGGGGCACGCACCTCCTGTCTGCATACATTTCGCACCGAGCCCTACACCGAAAATGGTGAGCGCCGGGTGCGTTTCTGGGTGCACCCGGTCCAGAACAACCTTCATCACGTAGTGGAATGTGATGCGGCCGTTCTGGATGAGCGTACGGTGTCGGATTCCGGTGGCCACCGTGAATTGCGCCTGGTAATCAATACCCGGGTGGTGCTTGGTGATACGACCTGGCCCGTAGAAATGACCTTAACCAACCGGGATTCCATGCGGTTCCGGATGTTGCTGGGACGCACCGCCATGTCGGGGCGTTCCGTTGTATATCCTGAAGCTTCCTATCTTGCCGGTGAGCCGGCCCTAAGGACGATCAAATGAAGATTGCGATTCTGTCGCGCAACCGTCACCTCTACTCCACTCGCCGTCTGGTCGAGGAGGGGATCAACCGGGGGCATGAAGTGCGGGTGATAGACTGCCTTCACTGCTCCATGAACATCACATCGTCGAAGCCCCAGATTCACTACCACGAAGAAGTTCTGGAGAATTTCGACGTGGCGATACCACGGATTGGTGCTTCGGTCACCTTCTACGGCACGGCCGTGTTGCGACAATTCGAGATGATGGGCGTGTTTCCCGTCAACGAATCGGTGGCCATCACCCGGTCCCGGGATAAACTGCGTTCGCTCCAGTTGCTGGCCCGCAAGGGCGTGGGCATGCCGGTGACCGGTTTTGCCAACAAACCGGACAACGTGCCCGAGCTGCTGAAAATGGTGGGCGGCGCACCGGTGGTGATCAAACTGTTGCAGGGTACCCAGGGCATTGGCGTGGTGCTGGCGGAAACCCGCAAGGCTGCCGAGAGTGTGATTGAGGCCTTCATGGGTCTTAAGGCGGATATTCTGGTGCAGGAATTCATCAAGGAAGCTGGCGGTGCCGATATTCGCTGTTTCGTTATTGGTGACAAGGTCATTGCGGCGATGAAACGTCAGGGGGCGGAGGGGGAGTTTCGCTCTAACCTGCATCGTGGCGGTACCGCCTCATTGATTCGCATTACACCGGAAGAGCGTCGCACCGCGATCACTGCCGCCAAGGCCATGGGCCTGAATGTGGCTGGCGTGGATCTGTTGCGATCCAGTCGCGGACCTCTGGTGATGGAGGTGAACTCGTCACCGGGGCTGGAAGGCATCGAGAATGCCACCGGCAAGAACGTCGCCGGCATGATTGTCAGCTGGATCGAGAAAAACCAGAAACCCTGGAAAACCCGCACCAAAGGGAGAGGCTGAGATGGCCAGAGCGCCATTTGTCATTGCCGGTGCGGAAATCAAGGCCGGTACCCGTCAAACGGTGGAAGTGCCGGTTGCCAAGCTCTACACCCACACGCCGCTGCATATTCCGGTTGAGGTGGTTCACGGTCGTCGGGACGGGCCAGTGCTGATGGTCTGCGGCGCTATCCACGGGGATGAAATCAACGGCGTGGAGATTGTCCGCCGGGTGCTGACCAATTCGGCACTGCGGCACCTGCGCGGTACCCTGCTGGCGGTGCCCATTGTTAATATTTTCGGGTTCGTGCAGCGCACTCGCTACCTGCCTGACCGGCGCGACCTGAACCGGTGTTTCCCGGGCAGTGAGAGCGGTTCCCTGGGTGGTCGTATTGCTTACCTGCTGCGCACCCAGATCATGGAGCACGTCACCCACATCATCGACCTGCACACCGGGGCGATTCATCGGTTCAACCTGCCGCAGATCCGTGCTGAGCTGAAGAACCCGGAAACCATCCGTATGGCGGAAGCCTTCGGCGCACCCATCATCATCAACGCCAGCCTGCGCGAGGGCAGCTTGCGGGCGTACGCGGATTCACTGGATATCCCGGTCGTGACCTATGAGGGTGGAGAAGCCCTGAGATTTGATAATGTGGTGATCACCAGTGGCGTGAAAGGGGTCATCCGGGTGATGCGGGAGCTGGAAATGGTGCCCGCGAAGAAAGGCCCGAAAGCCCCCAGAAAGCGCTCCGAGACTGCGGCCAACTCCCTATGGGTACGCGCGGACATCGATGGCATTATGCGCCCCGTGGCCCATCTTGGCCAGAAAGTTCGCAAGGGGCAGAAACTGGCTATGGTGGCGGATCCGTTCGGTGAAACCGAGGCTGCCGTGCTGTCCCCGGTGTCTGGTATCGTGATCTGCGTGAACAACCTGCCGCTGGTGAACGAAGGCGAGGCGATCTATCACATCGCCCGCTTTGACGAGCTGGGCGAGGCTGAAAAAGCGATGAACTATTTCCGCAGTTCCTATGAATCGGACGTGGGTGAGGCGGTGGTGCCAGTCCATCCGTGGGACGAGCAGCAGAAGTAACCCGCGCGTCAACCAGGACGATGGGCGATGGTCTATTACTGATCTGCGTCCTGAAATGTCTCGCGGATTTCCAGCACCTCATCCAGATTGTCGATCAACGCATTGGCACAATCCGGATCGATACGCTGGCCGGAAAGAGCCCTGATTTCGTCCAGCGATTCCTCAACCGTCCATGCTTCCTTGTAAGGGCGACGGCTGGTCAGTGCATCGAAAATATCCGCCACGGTGACTATTCTGGCTTCCAGGGGAATGGCCTTGCCCGCTAATCCATCCGGATAACCGGAGCCATCAAAGGCTTCGTGGTGGTGGGCAATGATGTTCAACAGCATTGTGGTGTGCTGGATGTCTCCCATGCGGTAGTTCCGGAGCAGCTTTTCTGCCATGACCTTACCTTTGGAAGTGTGAGTTTTCATAACCTCAAACTCCGCCGCTGTGAGCTTCCCGGGTTTGAACAGGATGCTGTCCGGAATGGCGACTTTACCGATATCGTGGAGCGGCGCGAACAGGTAGACGTACTCGGGAAACTGGTCGTCGGTTGCGCTGGTGGTGACGACGTGGCGTGCGATGACTCTGGCGTAACGGGACATACGCTGGAGATGAGCCCCGGTTTCCGGGTCCCGCGAATAAGTCAGGTCCAGTGCAGATTGAACGGTGGAGAGGAGGGTTCGAACCAGGCTGAAAGAGTTGAATATCAGCAGCGCTACCAAGTCTGCCACAAGATTCAGCTGACTGATGCAGGCAGGATCGAACGCATTTTCATGCTCGGTATTGAAGAAGATGAATCCGAGTAACTCGTCATCAAAGAACAGTGGCAGCGTATAGCTCCCTCGGTATCCGGCCTGATAGATCTTCTGGGTATGAATGTGAGAGCTGTTGCTGAATACAGATAAGTCCTGTTCAAGTCTTGCGTCTCTGCTCTCGGCCAGCTGGTTAAGCGAGCGGCATTTGGACAAAGTTGACTGATAGTGGTTGAGCGGTGTTTCTTTGCCGCTGTAGGTAAAGGTTCTGACCTTATCGGTGGCCTTGTCGTATAACGCAATCGACACTCGCGTTATCTGTGGATGCAGATCCCCGACAACCTGATGTAGATGCACCAGCTTCTCGGCGAGGGAGTCAGACTGGTTGAGAGTAATCAGTACATCATTCCGGCTGCGCATAGTTGAATCGTAAAGTCAGGATTGGAGTTTGTCTGCAAGCATAGCCAATACTGACCCAGAGCGTTAGGCTAAAACCAGAGTTTTTGACCGCTACACAAAAGGGGAACAGTAGATGATCTGGAACCAGGAATTTATCGAACTGGCGCCTCTTCCGCGTGGATTCCACCTGGTGACTAACGAAATTGTTGCCCAGGCACCGGATCTCACGAATTGTCAGGTTGGGCTGCTGCATCTGTTTATTCAGCACAGTTCCGCGTCATTGGCGATAAACGAGAATGCGGATCCGGACGTGCGGAGCGATCTGGAGCGGCATTTCAATGTGCTGGCTCCGGAAGGTGCGGATTACTATCAGCACACCGCTGAGGGGGCTGATGATATGCCCGCCCATATAAAGAGCGTGTTGATTGGTCACTCGCTGACAATCCCGGTTTCGGATGGCCATCTGGCCCTGGGAACCTGGCAGGGGATCTATCTGTGCGAGCACCGGGACCATGCCGGAAGTCGCCGCATTGTGGCGACGCTGCAGGGGCGGTGGTAAAGGGCTGGCAGGCCCCCTTGAAGGAATCTGCCAATATGGACTGTTTTAGCGTGAGGCTGTCACCTCGAGTTGCTGCTGTCCGTCCTCCGTCAGTTCGATGTCATGCTGGCCGAAGCCGCGAATTGGCTGAACCTACTCGTCGAACAGCTCGGGTATACTCCTACCTCCGCGGATGACACCCACCCCGACAAACAGGATGGCATCCATTCGATGCTCGGGATCCACGTTACGCAGCAGGTATTGGAAGCCGCCTCCATAGTTACCGCCGACACCACCCAGCAGCAGGGTGTTGTCACGGTATTTGAGGTAATCCAGATGATTTTCCGCCCAGTCGACTATCTGGACGAGATCTTCGCCTTCAAAACCCGGCCAGGAGGACCCGGCCGGGGCGGGATTCTAGAGATTGGCTTCGGCGTACTCCGCCAGAACCGATCTCGGTACGCCCTGGAGGTGGATATGCCCACCATGGCGGAAGCCCTTGAAGCGTTCCGTCATGTAGGTCAGGCCGGAACTCAGGGCGCTGAGGTAGGGCGTGTCTATCTGTGCGAGGTTGCCCAGGCAGATCACCTTGGAACCGTTGCCCGCGCGGGTGATGATGGTCTTGATCTGGTGCGGTGTCAGGTTCTGGGACTCATCAATGATGATCAGGCTGTGCTGGAAGCTGCGACCGCGGATGTAGTTCATGGACTTGAAGTGCAGCGGCACCTTGCTGAGGATGTAGTCGACGCTGGCGGTCATGTTCTCGTCGTCTTCATGGAGGGCTTCCAGGTTATCGACGATGGCGCCCAGCCATGGCTCCATTTTCTCCGCTTCGGTGCCCGGCAGGAAGCCGATATCCTCATCCAGGCCCTGGGTGCTGCGTGTGGCGATGATGCGTTTGTACAGTTTGCTGGCGACGGTCATCTCGATGCAGGCCGCCAACGCCAGGATGGTTTTACCCGACCCAGCGGAACCGGTCAGGTTAACCAGGTGAATGTCCGGGTCCAGCAGCAGGTTCAGGGCCAGTGACTGATAAATGTCCCGGGGGGCCAGGCCCCAGACCTCCTCGCTCATCAGATCGTGCTGATGCAGGTCCTGCATGACCAGTTGGTCATTGGACAGGTCCACCACCTTGCCGACAAATCCCTGTTCGTCCACCACAAACTCATTGATGTTGAGCTTGGCCAAATCACCTTCGCGTTTGAGGATATGTTCTGTGATGCCTTCCCGCTGAATAGTTTCCACCTTGGCGATGTTGTCCCAGAAGGAGTTGGGAAACTCCTTGTAGCCCTTGGGGAGCAGGTCAATGTCATCCAGCAACTGGTCATTGTGATAATCCTGCGCTTCGACACCGAAACCGCGGGCTTTCAACCGCATGTTGATGTCTTTGCTGACCAGGATGATGTCCCGGGATGTGTGCCGGTTCTGAAGGGCGGCCAGGGTGTTGATGATCTTGTTATCGTTCAGGTTTTCCGGCAACGAATGATTGTTGTGGTGCTCCGTACTCATCAGGATCGACAGCGTGCCGAGGGGCGCGGCCTTCTTGCCTCGAACGATAGGGACGCCTTTCTCAATGTCTTTGGGGACAGCATCGCCCAGCAGGGTGTCGATGTTGCGTATGGCCTGGCGGCAGTCGGCAGCCACGGCCTGTTTGCCGGATTTGAGGCTGTCGAGTTCTTCGAGGACCGTCATCGGGATAATGACATCGTGTTCTTCAAAATTGAGGAGGGCGTTCGGGTCGTGAATCAGGACGTTGGTGTCAAGGACATACATCTTTCGGCGAGCTTGCGATGCTCCTGGCATAGGGCGCGTTACCTCTCTGGTGGCTCAGTCGTTTCAGGCACAGCGGCTGGTGAGTTCCTTGTCAGAAATCAGTTTTAGCATGTCGTAAGTGGTGATGATACCGGTGATTCTTTTGTCTTTTGTAACAAAGATGCGGTGAAGGTGTTCGCGCATCATGATGTCGGCGATATCGCGAACAGGCGTCTGCTCATCAACGGAGAGAATACTGGGTGTCATGATGTCCCGTACTTCCACGGGCACCTTGCCCATCTCCTCGAATATGGCCATCCGCAGGCGGCGAGCTTCCTGTTCTTCCTCCGGGGTCAGCCGGGTATCGGTATCATTTCGGTTGGCATTCCAACGGAATTCGGTAATGTCCTTCAGGGTGGCGATACCGACAATGTCGCCGTGATCATCGGTCACTGGACTGCCGGTGATTTCGTTGTCGGTAAGGAAGCGGGCCAGCCTTTCCATCGTCCAGGATTGTGGTACCGCTTTGATGCTTGGAGTCATGATCTCGTAAGCGAGAACAGTCATTTACCGGGGTCCTGTGCTGTTAAAGGGTCCTTTTCAACAGAGCTTAGCTTGTCCCGTGCGGCTAGTCATCCCCTGATTGCGCATAAGGGTCCACATTGATGAGTTTACCTTCGTCTCCGTATACCAGGGTGTGGTCCTGGTAGCGCTCCTTGCGGGTAACCCGCTCCAGTTGCTCCATGGATTTTACCGGAATGTCCACCAGCAGGGTGTTGACCAGCCAGCCGGGGATTGCACCATTGGGTTCGGTGTGCTGGATCCAGACCATACGGGTCCTGTCGCCCTCGGGAATAAAACGGTACAGGGTATCTGAGCGTTCTACCCGGACGAGGCCATCGACCTCCTCGCGGCGATCAGGGACAGCGTTGAGTTCCATCACCACCTCACCAGTCGTCTGCTCGCCGTGAGTGCGGATTCGCAGGACGTAGTCTCGGTCGGCCACTGGCCAGGGCATGTTGTTCACCGAGTACGCGTACCGGTCGTGAAAGTGGCCGTCACCAAATGCATGGGATTGGGTACAATTGTGTACCCACTCAACACAGGAATTTGGGTTGACCATCACTGCCATCAGGTTTTCCATTGAGGTATCCATCAGCGCTTCCGCTTTGAACGCCTGGAAACTGGAGTCGTCCTGGTCAATGGTGTAAACCTTGATGTTGTCGGTTTCTTTGCGCAGGGTCCAGCCATCGGCATTTTCAGCGGGTAATGCAGCCTGGACCAGCGCCGGGAAAATGGGGGCGCAGACCAGGATGGCTGTCAGAACGCCGATTGCGGGATTGCCGTGGGCTCTTGGGTTGCGCATAGAGTACACTTCCTTGATTTGGGTGGCACGAGTCTACCACGCACATATACGGGGGCGTGGCCTTGAATCCAGGGATTGTGAACTGGGTATCTGCCTTTACATGCACACACTGAACTTGGCCCGAATTGAAAATGACGATAACGATAAAGCAGCTGATTGATGATAAGGGGCGGGTGCAATCCGGGGTGTTTTCGTGTCCCGTGGAAACAATCAATTATCTGGATTATGACCTGCGCACGGTGATGGACAGACCGCGATCACGGCTTGCCCGGAAATGGCGGTTCAATCAGTTCCAGTTTGTCAGTGTCATGTCAAAACACTGGGTATTTGGACTGGCCATTGTTGACCTGAAACTGGTGAGTAATGGTTTTTTCTACCTTTACGATTTTGAATCCGGGGAAATGCTGGAACAGACTTTCGTGAAGCCGCTGGGCAGGGGCACCGTGATTGAACCGCGCCCGGAGGATGGTGTAGCCAGTTTCCGGAGTAAACAGGCACAGCTGAGGATTATTCCGGGCGAGGAAGGCCGAAGCATCAGTGTTACAGCGGGTGACACTGTTCGTGCGATGTTTGAACTGCATGAGGACCGGGATCCTCTGAGGCTGTCTTGCCCTGCGGGATATAACGGCTGGGTGTTTACTCGTAAGTCTGCGGGCTTGCCGGTTACCGGTGAGATTCGGTGGGGAGACCGGGTCTGGCGCTGTGACGACCAACCCCGGGGCTCAATCGACTGGAGTTGCGGCTTCATGCGTCGTGAAACGGCCTGGAACTGGGCGTGCCTGGCCGGCCAGCTGGCGGACGGTACCTCCGTGGGTTTGAATCTCGCCACTGGAGTGAACGAATCGGGGATGACCGAGAACGCACTTTGGCTCGATGGTCGCTGTATCAAACTGGATCTGGCCCGGTTCGAGTTTGATCGGTACGACACCTCCGCACCCTGGCGGGTGGCTACCAGCGATGGGCGAGTGGATCTTCGCTTTGTGCCCTCGGGTGTGCGTAAGGAGCGGCTGAATGCACTGGTACTGGCGTCCAACTTCCGTCAGTACGCGGGCACGTTTGAGGGGGTTGTGGTGGATGATGAGGGCAAAAAAATCCCCATAGCCGGGCTACGGGGATTGATGGAAGATCATTTCGCCCGCTGGTAGCAGCGGGCGGGGCCGGGTATCAGCTTTCCGGCAGGGTGACGTTCAGTTCCAGGACTGAGCAACTGTCATTGCGGTCCACTTCCACCTGAACCATATCGTCACTGATCTGCACGTACTTGCGAATAACCGCCAGCAGTTCCTGCTGCATCTGCGGCAGGTAATCCGGCTGTTCGCGCTGACCGCGCTCATGGGCAACAATAATCTGCAGTCGCTCTTTGGCAACATTGGCGGTGTTGTTGCTTTTCTTGCTTCTGAAATAATCGAGGAAACTCATCCTTTAGCCCCCCTTGAACATCCGTGAGAGAAAGCCCTTTTTCTGGGCAGACGTGAAGCGATGTTCCCGTTCTTCGCCAAGCAGACGAGCCACGGCGTCATCATAAGCCTGACCGGCATCACTGTCTTCCTCAAGAATGACTGGCAGACCCTGGTTGGACGCGTTCAGCACGATCTGGCTTTCCGGGATAACGCCCAGCAGAGGGATCGCAAGAATCTCTTCCACATCGCCGACAGAAAGCATTTCGCCTTTTTCCACCCGGGACGGGTTGTAACGGGTCAGTAGCAGGTGTTCCTTGACCGGGTCCTGCCCCATCTCGGCGCGGCGTGATTTGCTCTGCAGGATGCCCAGGATACGATCGGAGTCTCGTACCGAAGACACTTCCGGGTTGGTGACCACAACGGCTTCATCCGCGTAGTACAGTGCCATCAATGCACCGTGTTCGATGCCGGCCGGGGAATCGCAGACAATGTAGTCGAACGTTTCCGACAGTTCGTTAATGACTTTTTCAACGCCTTCCCGGGTCAGCGCTTCTTTTTCCCGGGTTTGCGAGGCTGGCAGGATGTACAGACTCTGAACGCGCTTGTCGCGGATCAGTGCCTGGTTCAGCGATGCCTCGCCCTGGATGACGTTGACAAAGTCATACACCACCCGGCGTTCGCAGTTCATGATGAGATCAAGGTTGCGCAGGCCCACGTCAAAATCAATGACCACGGTTTTGTGGCCGCGTTTGGCCAGGCCGGTACTGATTGAGGCGCTGGTGGTGGTTTTGCCTACGCCACCTTTTCCTGAGGTAACGACAATGATTCTAGCCAAGGTTGCATTCCTGTTTAGCGGTGGATTCGTCATAAATGCCGAATAAATCGGTCGTTATAGTCTTATCAGGCCTTTTCCAGTGGCGTCACCACCAGCAGGTCGTCCCTGAGCTGGATCTGAACGGCGGTTTTCCAGCTTTTCTCCTGAAGATCCTCGGAGATTTTATAGTGTCCGGCGATGGACACAAGCTCCGCTTCCAGTGACTGGCAGAAAACCCGGGCGGACTGCATGCCGTGTATGCCAGCGAGGGCGCGACCACGTAACGGGCCGTAGACGTGAATATTACCTGCCGCCAGTACTTCCGCGCCAGCCTGAACAGGGGCCAGAATGATCAGGTCACCCTCAGGGGCATACACCTGTTGGCCCGAGCGCACCGGTTGGTTGATGACTCGGGCCGGTGCGGGTCCGGATGGCAATTCGGCGGCCGGGCTGGCTTCCGGTTCGCTGGCCTGTGCCGGTTCGTTAGCGGCTGTGGCCTTCTGATCGGACGTGCTGACCTCACGGTCGCGCTGATTGCCTCCGGGCATCAGGGCAAGCGCGGCCCCCCGGGCGAGCCTGCGCTGGTCTTCATTGCCACCGCGCACACCGACAACGTGGATGTTGTGGCGACGACAGGTGCCGATAATCTTGAAGAAATCGAGTTCGCTGCTCAGGCCTTCGTACTTCTCCAGGCTGATGATTAACGGGATGTCCTTGAAGAACCCGGGAGCCTGGCTGATCTTGTCCCGCAGGGTGTCCTCGAATTCGTCGTTGTCAAAGTAATAAAGTTCCAGTGCCGTCATGGACACGCTGGCGCTTTTCAGTTGAAAGCAGTGTTGTACCCCTGAGGTGGCGGTATCGCTCATGAAAGGCTCTCTTCCTTGGGATCGTTCCGGGTGTCGGCGGGGCGGGCGCGCAATGGCTCGCCTTCAAAGCGGATGCCGGACCAACCGGTGCTGATGAACTGGCGAATGTTACCATGGCTATCGCCTGAAGGATCATTCAATACCTGTTGGTAATGTTGTGCGAACAGTTGCAGGGTATCGGCTTCGTTGAGGCTGCAGTACTGGCCCAGTGCAAAAACCCTGCAGGAACCGGCGTTTTCGCCGGCAGCATTGTGCAGTGGGCCATTGTGGAAGCCAGTCGGCTGATACTCAAAATGACGGTCAATCAATGCCAGGGTGTCGTCAAAGTCGGCGTGGCCTGCTTTCAGGGAGGCCAGGTGAATGCGCACTGCCTCGTTCGCGTTCATTATTTGTGATCCTGTTTGGGGCCTTTCTGGTAGCGGGATTTCCACTCTTCATAGGGCATTCCATAAATGATCTCGCGGGCGTCCGGGTCGGACAACTCAAAGCCCCGTTCGGCGGCTTCGGCGCGATACCACTTGGACAGGCAGTTACGACAGAATCCGGCCAGGTTCATCAGATCCAGGTTCTGCACCTCGGTGTGATCACGCAGGTGTTGTACCAGGCGCCGGAATGCTGCGGCTTCGATTTCGGTTTGTGAGTGCTCGGGAATGGGATTTGTCATGGTTGCTCGCCTGTTGGGCCATAGAGATCCTGACATTCTCTGTATGTTGGCTTAAGATACAAGGCTGTATATATGTACAGATTCTCGACCCGAGCTGTTACCCGATGCCCCAGCGCAAGATCATACATGTGGATTGCGACTGCTTTTATGCAGCCGTGGAGATGCGGGATGATCCCTCATTAAGGGACGTTCCCCTTGCCGTGGGCGGTGAAGGCGGCCGGGGTGTGGTGACGACCTGCAATTACCGCGCCCGAGCGTTCGGGGTACGCTCCGCCATGCCCGGCGGGGAGGCCAGGCGCCTGTGCCCGGGGCTGGTAATGGTGCCGCCGGACATGGCGCGATACCGGGCAGTGTCGCAACAGGTCATGGCCATCCTGCGTGAGCTGACCGATCTTGTGGAACCGCTTTCCCTGGACGAGGCGTTTCTGGATGTCAGTGATGTTGATGACCATAAAGGTAGCGCGACGTTGATGGCGCAGTACCTTCGCCAGCGCGTGCGGGACGAAGTCGGGATTACGATTTCGGCCGGTGTGGCCCCCAATAAATTCCTCGCAAAAATTGCCAGTGACTGGAAGAAGCCGGACGGCCTGTTTGTGATTCGTCCCCGAGACGTTGAAGGTTTTGTCGCAGAACTGCCCGTGGAAAAGCTGTTTGGGGTAGGGCAGGTCACCGCTGGCAAGCTTCACGCCCTCGGCGTGACTACCTGCGGGGATCTGCAGGCGATTGGTGCCGATGTATTGATCGATCGGTTTGGTAAGCAGGGCTACCGGCTGCACGAGATGGCGTTTGGGCGTGATGAACGGGCGGTGGTGGTGTCCCGCATCGCCAAGTCCCTGAGCGTGGAGCGGACCTTTTCCCAGGACCTTCCTGACAAAGCTGCCTGTGAGTCGGTGATGGCTTCACTGGTGGCCGACCTGAACCTGCGCCTGAACCGAAAGGGCCGCGATAAACCCATCCACAAGCTGTTTATCAAGATCCGCTACAGCGACTTTTCGACCCATACCCTTGAGCGGGTTCGGGAGCGCATACGCGAACCCGGTGTTGAGGATTTCGGCCCTTTACTGGATGAGCTGGTCAAGGACAATGCGCGTCCGGTTCGACTATTGGGTCTGGGCGTTCGTTTTCGCGATGATGATTCGCCGGTAATGCAGTTGCGACTGTTTGAGTGACGGCTGATCACCAATCCCGGTCGCAAAGCCAGAGTCAGGCGGCGAGCAGAATCTGGAGTGGCTCGGCAAAGCTGTTTACCGCGAGTGCCCCCAGGCATCCGCCGATCAGCGCGCCGGCGACGACATCGCTGGGATAGTGCAGTCCAAGGACAACCCGTGACGCCGCCACACTCAGGGTAAAAGGTAACAGCGGCCAGAGCAGTCCCGGAGCCATCATGGCAATAATGGTGGTGAAGCAGACGGCGTGCAGGGTGTGGCCGGACGGAAAGCTGTAGCGGTCCAGTGGCGGCGTGCCGCAATTGATGCTTGGGAATGAGATAAACGGCCGCTCCCGGATCAGCCAGCGTTTGAGCAGCTTGTAGGTCACTGTGCAGGTGAGCCCCGTTGCCGCCATCAGCAGGGCCAGAGCCAGGCCATCGTTGGGGCGGATCAACGGCATGGCGAGAATCAGCGCGTACCACAGCCAGCCGTCACCCAGGCGACTGACCAGCTGAAAGTAGCTGTGCACCGGCCGAAAGCGCAGGCTCTGGTTGATGGCCTGGCAGAACGCGTATTCGCGCTGGTCCACCAGATTAAAGAAGCGAGATGCTTTGGTTGTCGATGGCATGGTCATTGACCTTTGTAGGCTGATTGAATACCAGCTGTTCAAACTGCTCGATCTGGCTGGCCCAGTTCAGTTCCAGTGCATCCAGGCGTGCCTGGGCGCGGATTCGGTTCAGTAATGTGGGCTGGTCGGCCAGGCGCAGGGCGTTGTCCACGAAGCCTTCATCGTCGTCCAATGGCATCTTCATGCCATTCTCTTCCTGACGAATGTGCTCGCTGGCGGCGGCATCGTCGAAGGCCGCCACGCCGAGTCCGCTGGCCATGGCCTCGGTAACCACGTTGCCGAAGGTGTCGGTTTTGCTCGGGAACAGGAAAATGTCGCCGGATGCATAATGGCGCGCCAGGTCCTCCCCGCGCCGGGTGCCGCAGAAAATGTAATCCGGGTGACGTTCTTCCAGCTGTTTGCGCAGTGGGCCATCGCCCACCAGGATAAAACGGGTCTGGGGATGCAGTCCCCGGATGCGCTCAAAACAGGCAACGGCCATCTGCAGGTTCTTTTCGGAGGCCAGTCGACCCACATAGAGAACTGCCCGGTCACTGTCTTTCAGACCCCATTGCTGACGCAGTGCCTCGTCACGTTTGTGTGGGCTGAATCGATGGCAATCAACGCCCCGGCTCCAGAGTCCCGTCGGAGTAATGCCCATGTCTGCGACCGTGTGCTGCATTTTGCGAGTGGGCACCAGGGTGATGGCGGTGCGATTGTGAAACCAGCGTCCATACGCGCACAGGAGCTTTTCGAGGAACCCGGCGCCATAGTATTGGCTGTAGGAATGAAAGTTGGTGTGGAATCCGGAACTGACCGGTATGCCCAGTCGTCTGGCCGCGGTGACGGCTGCCACTCCCAGTGGTCCCTGGGTGGCTACATAAACGGCTTCCGGACGTTGCATTTTCCAGAGTCTGGCCAGCGAACGGGCACTGGCCATGCCAAACCGCAGGTCGGGGTAGCCGGGTAAGGGCAGTCCTGTTACTACGTGTTCAGCGGAAAACAGTTGATCTCCGGCCTGGGCCAGCTGTCCTTTGGCTTCATGCTGCTGGCGGGGGCGTACCACCGTTACTTTGTGTCCGCGTTGCAGCATGCCCTGGCACAAGTGCCTCAACGTATTTGCCACGCCATTGATTTCCGGAGGAAAGGTCTCGGAAACGATGGTAATGTGGCTGCTTCGCCTGATGGCCTGCGATGAGTTGGTCACGGTGCGTCCTGTGTTGCCCTGAATCATGTTTCCACTATGAAAAATCGCTGTGACAGTTGTGCGACAACCCCGTGACAATCTGTTTACCTTTTGATCAGACGAACCGGAGTATCTATGCAGACGCGCAAGCTCGGAAGTACCGATATCGATGTCAGCCTGATTTGCCTCGGCACCATGACCTGGGGCGAGCAGAATACGGAACAGGAAGCGTTTGAGCAGCTGGATCTGGCGGTATCCGAAGGCATCAATTTCATTGATGTAGCGGAGATGTACCCGGTACCGCCACGTGCCGAAACCCAGGGGCGGACTGAGCAGTATCTGGGCAACTGGCTGGCTCGCCGCGGCCGCCGGGATGATCTGGTGATCGCGTCCAAGGTAGCGGGGCCGGGCAACGGGCTGAGCTATCTGAGGGATGGGCCCCGGCTGACCCGTGATCATATCCGCCAGGCATGTGATGACAGTCTGAAGCGCCTGCAGACTGATTACATTGATCTCTACCAGGTGCATTGGCCGGATCGGCATACCAACTTTTTTGGCAAGCTGGGTTATGCCCATGACCCGGAGGAGCAGTCGACGCCGATTGAGGAAACCCTTTCGACTCTCGATGAATTGGTGAAGGAAGGCAAAATCCGCCACATCGGACTGTCCAATGAAACGCCCTGGGGCGCCATGGAATACCTGAGACTTTCGCGGGAGAGAGGTTGGCCCAGGGCAGTGAGTATCCAGAACCCCTACAATCTGCTGAACCGTTCCTATGAAGTGGGGATGGCGGAAGTGTCACACCGGGAGCAGGCTGGACTTCTGGCTTATTCGCCGCTGGCGTTTGGCACGTTGTCCGGCAAATATCTGGACGGACAGCGACCACCGAAAGCCCGTCTGACCCTGTTCGAGCGCTTCAGCCGTTACGCCGGCAGCCGCGGCGAGTCAGCAACCCGCGCCTACTCGGATCTGGCCAGGGAGCATGGCATGTCATCGGCACAATTGGCCCTGGCCTGGGTGAACAGCCGGGATTTTGTCACCAGTAATATCATTGGCGCCACCACCATGGAGCAGTTGCGGGAAAATATTGGGTCGGCCCGCATCACACTGGACAGCGAGGTTGTTGACGCCATTGAAGCGATTCATCAGGAATTCACCTATCCCTGCCCCTGAATGACTGCGCCCTGGCGCTTTTTTAGTAAGAGTGCTGGGGCGTATTTGTGTCGTGTCTGATACGTGGAAGTGTTCAAAGATTAATTTTTGACATAAACAGTTTCATTTGGTGACAAAAAATCGACTACTTTGTGTCAGGATTCACATCTTTCGGACCTGGAATCATTAGACTTTAGCCTTATACGAACGTAAACTGCTGCTCGAATAAAAAAGGTCGTTAGAAGTATCATGATTATCCGCATTTTTGTCGCGCTGTTAGCTCTCAACATGGTTGCATTCGTCGTTCGTGCCGAAGCGGAAGAGCGGGTTGTTGCCGAGAATGTATACGAACTCCAGGAACGGATGGCGGGTGATTTTGAACGTGACGACTCCAAAGACGCGCTGGCCGAAATTGGTTCCCGCCTGTTGAGTCTCAGCCTGTATCGTTCCGAGTCGGGTGGAAAACGCTACGCTTCTGATCGGGCCCGGGCGGACCATGGTGTTGCCCTTTTGGAAGAGGGCGCGGCCCTGAACTTGAAGTGGAATTTCTGACCGCTAGGCCACCGCCCCAATCTCCCCAGAATTTGTCGTTATAGCCTCCGAATAAGTCGCCTGGCTCATTGCCAGCATACACCGCTCATGTGATGATCCTCTCCGGAACCCTCTTGAAGGTTAAAAAAGGAGTATGGATATGGTCGCGGACGCCCCTTTACGACTGAGTGATAGCAATGCCTGTGTGGACGCTGTTATTGAGCGGGTGGGCAAAAACATTACCCTTGGGCTGCCCCTGGGTCTGGGTAAGCCCGTGCGGTTCGTGAATGCGCTCTATCAGCGTGCCAAGGACGACCCTTCCATCAATCTCCATATTGTGACAGCGCTTTCGTTGCTTGCTCCGCAGGGCAGTTCCTCATTGGAAAAGCGATTTCTGGGGCCATTTGTGGAGCGTTTGTACGGTCGTATCCCCGAACTGGCCTACGCTCGTGACGTTAGCGCCAATCGTCTTCCGGACAACGTCCGGGTATCTGAGTTTTTCTTTAAGGCTGGGACATTCCTTCACAATACTGACCAGCAGCGCCATTACGTCTGTACCAATTACACCCACGCCGTGCGGGATTTGATGGCCCTGGGGGTAAATGTGATTGGGCAGATGGTCGCGCCCGGAGATGGTTCGGGACAGGTCAGTCTCAGTTCTAATCCGGATCTTTCACTGGATTTGTTGCCTCTAATGCGTGAACGCGAAGCCGAGGGTATGCCGATTGCTGTCATCGGAGAGCTTAATGAATATATGCCCTTCATGGGTCATCATGCGGCGATTGGAGAAGCTGAGTTCGATGTTCTCCTGGAGCATCGAACCTCTGATTACCCACTGTTTTCCGCGCCGCAAATGGCGGTGAGTCCGGAGGATCATCTGATCGGTTTCTATGCCAGTGCCCTGCTCAAAGATGGCGGCACCTTGCAGGTGGGGATTGGGTCTCTGGGTGCGGCGTTGGTGCATAGTACTATCCTGCGGCACAAGCGGAATGATGACTGGAGAGCCATCTTCGATCACCTGAAAATCGCAGACAGGTTCCCGGTAGCAGAACAGGCCGGTGGCACAGGGCCGTTCCGGGAAGGGCTTTATGGTTGCAGTGAAATGATGGTGGATGGCTTCTACTATCTGCTGGATGCTGGCGTGCTGACCCGCGAGGTGTATGACCATGCAGGCTTGCAAACGCTGATTAACCGCGGCGATATCAGTCAGCAGGTTTCACTGGAGACGCTTGACGTCCTTCGCCGGGAAAAGTTGATTGATTCACCGATGCGGGCCCGGGATGTGCGCTGGCTGACGCGTTTCGGCATTTTCAGGGATGCTGTCGAGTTCAAGGGTGGTCGGTTGAGGATAGGCGAGCAATCGCTGGACGCGGATCTGGATAACGCTGACGCCAGGGAGGCTATTCGTACCCTGGCGCTGGGTGAGCGTCTGACCGGTGGTGTGGTTATGCACGGTGGTTTCTATGTCGGGCCTGAATCCTTTTACCGGGCGCTAAGGGATTTGTCCGCTGAGGACCGTGAACGCATCTGTATGACTAGCGTGAATTACATCAATCATCTCTATGACCACGCCTTCGGCAATCAGCGGTTAAAGGCTGCCCAGCGTGTTCACAGCCGCTTTATCAACTCGGCCATGATGTATACCCTCAGCGGCGCCGCCGTCTCCGATGGCCTGGAAGACGGTCGTGTGGTCAGTGGTGTGGGTGGACAGTATAACTTTGTTGCCATGGCCCATGAGTTGCCCGGCGCCCGCTCTATTCTGACATTGCGGAGTACCCGCCAGTCCCGCGGTGAGACGGTATCCAATATTGTGTTTAGCTATGGCCATTGCACCATTCCGCGACATCTTCGGGATATTGTGGTGACCGAGTATGGCATTGCCGATCTGCGGGGCCAGTCTGACGAACAGGTCTACCTGAGGCTGATCCGCATTGCCGACTCGCGTTTCCAGCAGGATTTGTTGAAACAGGCTCAGAAGGCAGGCAAGGTGGCGCCGGATTTCACGCTGCCCGCCGACTGGTGCAATAACGCGCCGGAGTCCGTGCGTGAGGCGATCAACAGCAGTGGAAACGACCAGTTGTTCCCAGCATTTCCCTTCGGCCGTGATTTTACGGACGAGGAGCTGACCCTGGGCAAGGCGCTAAAAACCCTGAAGGCCGCAACGTCGACCCGACGTGGTAAACTGGTGACCTTGTGGCGGGCCTTTCGGGAAAAGGATGAGGAAGGCCGTTACACGTCGTTGTTACAGCGCATGGGGCTGGAGAATCCCCGGGGGCTGAAAGCCAGGCTGGATCAGCGCCTGGTCATTCATGGCCTGCGCAAACTTGATACACCATCGAATACGGGAAGCAAAGAGACCTGATGCAAAAACCTGATGTTTTTACCGTTCACTATGTCCTGAAGAACAAGATCGGGGAGTTGGTCGATACGTCGGAGGGCAGTGAACCGCTGCACTTCCTTTATGGCAGTCAGGGCGTCGTCACCGGCATTCAGGAAGCGGTAAAGGACCGGAACGTGGGGGACTGTCTGGAAGTGACCGTGCCGCCCTCCATGGCTTACGGGGAGCACAATCCGGAATTGATTCGCACGGTGCCACGCTCCATGTTTGAGGGCGTGGAAAACCTCGAGATCGGTATGAAGTTCCAGACCAACACCGGAGACAGCGCCCAGATTGTGCAGGTGGTAGGTATCGATGGCAATCTGGTGAAGGTGGACGCCAACCATCCGCTGGCGGGTTTTACCCTCTACTTTGACCTGGAGATTGTCGGTCGAAGGGAGGCCACGGAAGAAGAGGTGGCGCAGGGGCGTCCGCTATACTGAATTGCAGATTGGCTGTGCGGCGTTAGGCCTGCTGACGCACAGCCCCCTTATCTTCTTTGTCTTCCTCCATGGCCCTTTCCCGATAGATCTGCTGTACCCCGGCGGCAATTGTTTCCCGTAATTGTTCCGTAGCTTCCGTCACTGGGCGATTGGCGTCGACCCGGATTGGCGGGTGAAAGACGATGGTTACATCCACCGCTGGGTGGCGAAGTAGTCGCGGCAGGTGGGACTGAAACTCGTCATCGCCTATAAACGGTGCCAGGTGGTCGGGTCTTCCATGTCGTGTGTAAGCGATGCTGATGCCTTGCACGGCGACACCGGCATCCGGCGCGGCCTGAAGCAAGCGACTGTGAAACGGAAGCACGGATAGTCCTGAGCTGGTTGTACCTTCCGGAAAAATCAGTACCGATTGCCCCCCATCCAGGGTGGACGTAATTTCCTGCCTGGCTTCCCGGGCCTTGCCGCCGCCGCGGACAATGAACAGGGTGCCCGCCTGTTGCGCAAGCCAGCCGATGACTGGCCAGCGTCTTACCTCCGCCTTGGACAGGAAGCGGAGAGGCGTGGTGCCACCGAGGATCGGTATGTCGGACCAGGATATGTGATTGCTTACCAGCAGCGCCGGGCCAGAGACTGGCATGCCTTGCTGACGAACCCGAAAGCCCAGGCAGCGGCTGGCGCCGTGGAAGCAGAAACGGGCGATTGGCGTACGATCAATAGCCCGACGGGTAACGATTTCCACTATTGTGCAGGTGATGGCAATCAGGGCGGTTGCCAGGAGAAAGGCGGAGAACAGTATCAGTCTCAGGATCAGTCGGATCATTCCCACGAGAAACTCCTTCCTCAGACCTTGCCCATAAAGTGTCTGCTGTAGCGTGATGCCAGGCGGCTGACTTCCAGTACCACCAACATGTCGGCGCAACGGAACTCGGGGTCCCAGCAGGGCTCTCCGCAGACCCGGGCGCCAAGGCGCATATAGGCCTTGATCAATGCCGGGACGTTCACCGGGCGCTCTTCGCTGACTGGATGGGCCAGGTGGGGAAGCTCCCGTTTCGGGGTCACCCGAAATTCCTCATCGGACATGAACTCCCGCTGCAAGTAGCGAGCAATGTTCCAGGCTTTCAGCCCGCCGTCCGACATACTGATGCTGGCGCAGCCAATCAGGTAGTCCACCTGGTGCTTGACCAGATACTCTGCCAGAGAGGCCCAAAGCAGTGTAATAGTGGCACCGTTGCGGTAATCCGGATGGACGCAGGTTCTGCCCAGTTCAGCCACGGTGCCTGTGAGCTGGTGAAAGGCGCTCAGGTCAAACTCTCCTTCCGAGTAGAAGCCACCTACCTTCGCCGCATTACGCTGATGAAGGATGCGGGTGGTGGCGACCAACTCACCGCTGGCCTGGTCGGTGACAATCAGGTGGTCACACCGGGCATCGAAGCTGTCCGCATCGATACCCGGGGTGGTGGCTCCCAGATCGGAGTCGTATTCCTCTGAAAACACCCGGTAACGCAGGCGCTGTGCGGCTTCCACAGTCATTGGGTGGGTGGTTATTCCAGCCTTTAAACGCCGGGCGGGTCGGGTGATGCGTGCGGATTGTGCGCTCATAACCTTGTCTCATTGTTGCCGTTTCCAGACAAGGCTATGAATCGGGTGTGACAGCGGAATGACCACTCGGTGACGACTCGGTGACAGTTGCTTTGGGACAAATATGGATCCGAAGTATGTCACGAGCTGTAACAGAGGGGCAGTTCCATGTATATTTCTGAATAGCATGTATAATTGCTGTTACAGCAGGTTGCCTGTATTGTCAGGAACTGAGTGCTTCTTCATGAAACCGGAATAACAAAACCAGAGATGGACGGCGTGGAACAGACAAACGAAAGTTGGCGAATTCTCATTGTCGAGGATGACGAACGGCTGGCAGAGCTGACGCGGGAATACCTGGAGAGCAACGGTCTGACCGTCTCGCTGGAGACCCATGGCGGCCGTGCAGTCGAGCGTATCCGCAGCGAGCAGCCTGACCTGGTTGTTCTTGATCTCATGTTGCCGGGAGAGGACGGCTTGTCCATTTGTCGCAGGGTGAGGCCTTTTTTCCAGGGGCCAATCATCATGCTCACTGCCCGTACCGATGACCTCGACCAAGTGCTCGGTCTGGAAATGGGCGCGGACGACTACATTGGTAAACCTGTGCAGCCAAGGGTACTGCTGGCGAGGATCCGTGCCATGCTACGGCGGATTACCGAAGGCGGCCAGGGTGGGGCCGACGGTGCCAACGGCGAAGAGCCGGTCCGGCTTCAGTTCAATGATCTGGTGGTGGACCGCTCCATGCGGGAGGCCTGGTTGAGTGATGAGAGTATTGAATTGACCAGTGCCGAGTTTGATCTGCTCTGGTTGTTGGCCAGTAATGCCGGTCGCGTACTCAGCCGCGAGGAGATCTTCACGGCACTACGAGGTATCGAGTATGACGGCCAGGACCGCTCGATTGATGTCCGGGTGTCACGGATTCGTCCCAAGATTGGTGATGATCCGATACATCCCCGTCGCATCAAGACGGTTCGCAGCAAGGGCTATCTGTTTGTAAAAGAAGCCTGAACCATCAGCCTCTGGCGCTGGTTTTGTCCTTTTTGGGGCAGGGCTGGCGTTCGTTGCCAGGGTTACCGCAATGCCCCTGAAGTTCTTCCTTAAACTCTACGCGCGCCTGATTGGTCTCACCCTTTTGGTTCTGCTGTTGTGCGTGGCCCTGTTTATGGGGATCAACTCGGTTCGTTCACAGTTCTGGAATGAACGTTTTCCTGAGCCGTTGATGCGCTGGCTTACGGATACACCAGCGCCCCTCCTGCAGTATCACTGGCTTGAGTCCCTGTATGACTTTCAAGTGTCGGCTCCCGATGACCTGTCTCTGTCTAGGGTCACACTGGAACGGCTTGGTTATGATCAGGTTGTTACCAGGGATTCCAGCATTGGTCAGCAGGTCCTGATTCAGAATGCCGATGGTTCAGTGCTGTCACTCCGCTTCCGGGATATCTATCGTGACGTGGCCGAGGCCGTATCGCTGATTGTGCGGCAACATCTTGATCTGGTCGGTGCGAGTGGCCAAGAGCTGATGGTCGCCCGGTTGGAAGATGCGTTTCGGGTTTCTCTGTCACGGGTGGAGAGCCTGGATAATGTGCCGGATTCCGAAGTGCTGGAACGTGTGTCGGAGCGGGGAATGTCTTTGTACCAGCAGAACGCCAGTGATCCGGCCAGTGTCCTCATCCGGCTTGAAGACGGCTCTCTGGTGAACCTCACCATGCCGACCCCTTTCGATCCGTGGGCCTGGCCGGTGATCCTGCTATTGGTGTCGGTCAGTGGTGGCATATTGGCGCTTGTGCTCTACGTGGCATTGCGGGCGGTCGATAACAACCTTAGAGCGGTCGAATCCGTTGCCGTCCGTATTGCCAGGGGGGAAATGGGCGCTCGTGTGGATGCCGGAGACAGTAAGCTGGTGTCCCGGCTGGCAGCGGCGTTCAATGGCATGGCAGAGCATATCCAGCGGCTGGTCGGGGTGCAGCGGGAGATGATCCATGCCGTATCCCACGAATTGCGTACGCCGGTGGCCCGCATTCGCTTTGGCGTACAGATGATTGAGGGAGCCTCCACCCCGGAGGCCTTGCACAAACAGCTGGATGGCATTGATGGTGATATCCAGGAACTGGATGAACTGATCGATGAGATACTGACCTACGCCCGCCTGGAACAGGGCGGCCCGGTCTTTGCGCTACAGGAAGTCTCGGTGACGGACATTGTTCGCCAGGTGGTGGAGGAGCAGCAGCTGATTCGCCCGGAGCTGACGATAGCAGCAAGGATAGACGATGAGTCGGAACGGTGGGGGCTGTCTGATGTGGAGCCCCGCTACATTCACCGGGCGATCCAGAATCTGGTTGGAAATGCCGGTCGGTACGCCAGTGGCGCGGTAGAGGTGTGCTGTCATTTTGATGAGGACAACTGCCGGGTGGATGTCGAAGATGATGGACCCGGTATTCCGGAAGAGGACTGGGAAAAAGTCTTTACTGCATTTGCCCGCCTGGACGATAGCCGTACGCGTACCTCCGGTGGATACGGTCTGGGACTATCCATTGTTCGCCGAATTCTGTACTGGCATGGTGGGCAGGCGTTTGTCAGTCGTAGCGATGCACTTGGTGGTGCCAGGTTCAGCCTGGTATGGCCCCGAAAGAAGCCGGTGGATGCCATAGTGTGAACTGTGTCTCGCTCCCTCACCTGATGTAACAATCCGCATACACAACCTTAACTGAATGCCGGCCTTCGCTTGTCCATAATTTGCAGTGTAAGGGATGACTTTTGAGGTTGTAGTTCTTACGAACTTTCCTTGTTTCATTCGTCATTTGAGGGCCGGTTCTTACCGGCCCTTTTTTTTGGTCTTTGTTTTTGGTTTGTTCCTGCCCTCCGCTGTTAGAATCATGGAAAAACAACGGAGTACCAGATCATGCCTGACTACCTTCTTGCCATTGACCAGGGAACCACCAGCTCCCGCGCTATCGTGTTCGATGAGACCGGCACTAGCGTTGCCGTCGCGCAACAGGAGTTTCATCAATACTTCCCCCGGGATGGCTGGGTTGAGCACGATGCTGTAGAAATCTGGGACAGTACACTGACGGTCTGTCGCGACGTACTGGACGAGGCAGGAGTAGAAGCTGCAGCTCTGGCGGGGATCGGAATTACCAACCAGCGCGAAACGACTATCATCTGGGACCGGGACACCGGCAGGCCTATTCACCATGCAATTGTCTGGCAAGACCGTCGCACCGCTTCAGTCTGCACCAAGTTGAAAACGGACGGCTATGAAGACATCGTCGTGGAGCGTACTGGATTGCTGATTGATCCCTACTTTTCCGCCACCAAGATCGCATGGATCCTGGACAATACCGATGGTGCTCGGGCCCGGGCCGAGGCCGGTGAACTGGCATTCGGCACCGTCGACAGCTGGCTGTTGTGGAACCTCACCGGCGGCCGTTCACATCTGACCGATGCCACTAACGCCTCCCGCACAGCGCTGTTCAATATTCATGAGCAGGCCTGGGACGATGAGTTGCTCAGATTGTTCCGTGTGCCAAGGGCGTTGCTGCCAGAGGTTCTGGATTGCGCTGCGGACTTTGGCACGACGGATGAAGCGTGCTTGGGGGCGCCGGTGAAGGTTGCAGGTATCGCAGGTGACCAGCATGCCGCGTTGATCGGTCAGGCCTGTTTTGAGCCGGGTATGGCGAAAAGCACCTACGGGACCGGCTGTTTCCTGATGCTCAATACCGGAAAGCAGGCGTTGCGTTCCGAAAACCGCTTGCTGACCACCATGGCTTATCGGCTGGACGGCAAGCCCTGCTACGCCATGGAAGGCAGTATCTTTGTGGCGGGTGCGGCCATGCAGTGGCTGCGGGATGGTCTGAAGCTGATCCGCCACGCCAGCGAATCCACCGCCTGTGCCGAGCAGGTGGGGGTGGATAACCCAGTGTATCTGGTGCCGGCTTTTACCGGTCTGGGGGCTCCACACTGGGACCCGCACGCCCGGGGGGCGATTATGGGGCTGACTCGGGACACGGGGATCGACGAGATTGTAACGGCCGGGCTGCAGTCCGTGTGTTATCAGACCAAGGATCTGGTGCGCGCCATTCAGAACGATGGTGCCAGTCTGCAGGCGTTACGTGTTGATGGGGGTATGGCCGTGAACGACTGGGTGATGCAGTTCCTGTCGGATATCCTGAATGTCACGGTCGACCGGCCGAGGGTAACGGAGACCACGGCGCTGGGTGCTGCTTACCTGGCAGGGCTCCATACCGGCGTTTACAAGAGTCTGGATGAGATTGCGCGGTTATGGGAGCAGGAACGGCGGTTTGAGCCGGCTATGAAGCCAGCTCTGAGGGAATCGCTATACGCGGGCTGGCTGGATGCGGTGGAGCGGGTCTGTAACAACTGACCGCCTGTCTGCTCAGGCGGTTCTCTCAAAGGCAATCAGGTGATCGGCTTCAACCCTTACTGGTACCGTTTCCCCCAGATGAAAGTCCAGGTGGCTACGGAACAGGGCTTCGAATTCCGTGTCTTCCGAGCAGCGGAAGCGGTACAGGGTTGAGGTACCAGCAAACGTTTTCTCGACCACCTTGGGTTTCAGGTCGGAGTCTGCGTCGTAGACAATGTCGTCCGGTCGTATGAGTACGTCGACCAGCGTGCCGGAAGGCCACTTGTAGGCCCGGTTGCCGTGAATGATCCCCAATTCCGATTCAATAGTGTCCGGCCCCAGGGCCTTGCCGGGGATGAATCCTCCCTGCCCCACAAAGCCGGCCACAAACCGATTGGCAGGTTCGTGGTAGAGGTTGTAGGGCACGTCCCACTGTTGAATGCTGCCGTCTTTGAGTACGGCCACCTGGTCGCACATGGCAAAGGCTTCCTGTTGGTCGTGAGTGACCAGAATGGCACTGATGCCCAGGGTCTTGAGAATATCCCTGACATCCAGGCTCAGTCGCCTGCGCAGGTCGGTATCCAGGTTGGAGAAGGGTTCATCCAGCAGGATCAGGGTGGGTTCCGGGGCCAGCGCCCGAGCCAGGGCTACCCGCTGTTGTTGCCCGCCAGACAGCTCGTGAGGGTAATTGTCTGCAAGATCCTGCAGGTGCACCAGGGTCAGCAGTTCCATGACCTTCTGGCGTTTTTCGCGGCGGCTTTCCTTGTGCAGGCCGAAGCCGACGTTATCGGCGATGGTCAGGTGAGGAAACAGCGCGTAATCCTGGAATACCATGCCAATGCGTCGTTTTTCAGGCGCCACCATCCGCCCGGGCAGACTGATGGACTGTGATTGCAGGCGGATTTCCCCGGCATTCAGCGGCAGAAATCCGGCCAATGCACGGAGTATGGTGCTTTTGCCGCAGCCGCTGGGCCCCAGCAGACATCCAATGTCGCCGTGGCTCAGTGCAAAGCTGACGTCTTTGACGACTGACCCGTTACCGTAACCGCAGGACAGATTATTGACTTCCAGCAGCCAGTCAACGGGAAGGTCCGCGCTTGGGCTCATTCGGTCAGTCCAGCTTGTTGAGAATCAGGAATTCGAGCAGCGCCTTTTGCGCGTGCAGGCGATTTTCTGCTTCGTCCCACACCACGGAACTGGCGTGTTCCATCATGTTGGTGGAGATTTCCTCACCCCGGTGTGCCGGCAGGCAGTGCATGAAGAGTGCATCCTTATCCGCCAGAGACATCAGGTCGGGACTGATCTGGTAGCCCCGGAAGGCCTTTTCCCGGGCTTTCTGCTCGTCTTCCTGGCCCATGGAGGCCCACACGTCGGTAACCAGAAGGTTGGCGCCGCGGGCCGCTTCGGCTGGGTCACGTATGATGGTCACCCGATCACTGTGTGTCTGCATCAGAGACTCGCTTGGCTCGTAACCCTCCGGACAGGCAATGCGGAGGTTGAAGCCGAACTGGGTGGCGGCATTGATGTAGGAATGGCACATGTTGTTGCCATCGCCTACCCAGGTCACCGTGGCGCCACGAATGCTGCCCCGGTGCTCGCGATACGTCTGCATGTCGGCCAATAACTGGCAAGGGTGGAAGTCGTCGGTCAGCGCGTTGATGACCGGAACGCGGGAGGCGCTGGCAAATTTCTCCACCGTATCGTGGGCAAAGGTACGGATCATCACCGCATCCACCATACTGGAAATAACAATGGCGGAGTCCTCAACTGGTTCGCCCCTTCCGAGCTGGGTGTCGCGGGGGGAGAGGAAAAGTGCGGCTCCGCCGAGCTGTGTCATCCCGGCTTCGAACGATACCCGGGTACGCGTGGATGATTTTTCGAAGATCATCGCCAGAACCCGATTCTTCAGGGTGTCCCGGGTGGCGCCACTGCGCCATTCCTTGCGAAGCTTGCTTGCATGGTCCAGCAGGCCCTCAAGCTCGCTGGCTGTCATGTCATTCAATGTCAGAAAGTGTCTTGCTGCCATGTTCTGGACCTTTATCAAACGAAAACCTTGCCGCACAGGAAAACAACAACACGCCAGACTGCGGAAGAACCGCACCGGCGAGTGAACGTAACGGGAGTTGCCTGAAAGACAGGGGCTTAAGTCTAGCCCTTCGGGCAGGTGATGACAACGGCGCTGCCGCAGTGGTTGCGCTGGGTCAAGCAGGGAGTTTGGTGACCCCGTTGTGCGACGTGTACAATAAGCGCCAGGTACATTGCCTCCAGGCAATCCCGTTTTCAATCAGAGGTGAGTGTTCATGGACATTAATGAAACCATTAAGAGCCAACTTGAGGGTAACCCGATCATTCTGTACATGAAGGGTACTCCGCAGGCTCCACAGTGCGGTTTCTCCGCAAAAACCGTCCAGGCTTTGATGGCCTGCGGTGAGCGCTTTGCGTTTGTAAATATTCTGGATAACCAGGAATTGCGCGAAGCCCTGAAGGTATATTCCAGCTGGCCAACTTATCCGCAACTCTATATCAATGGCGAGTTGGTGGGCGGTTGCGACATCATTCTCGAGATGTCAGAGAGTGGTGAACTGGCCAAGGCCGTCAAGGAAGCAGCCAAGCAGGCTGAAGCCTGATTCGCTAGTTTTCCAGGCGCTCCGGGGAGAACAGCAGTTCAACCCGGTAGCGTTGTTGTCCTCCTTCCTTTCCAGGTGGTTCCGGATAGGGACTGGCCGCCAGTGCGGCTCGATAAGCCGCACCATCGATCGCCTCCGTGCCGCTTGAGCGGTAGACGTCTGCCTTGATCAAGGCGCCATTGCTTAATAAATGCAACTCTATTTCCATGGCAACCGGTGAGCTTAACTTCCGGACCGTCGGGACACGGCTGCGTTTCAGTTCGTCGGCAACACGCGTGGCGAGTTTGATAACGTAGGCGTCGGTTTCTTTGGGGGCTTCGGTCATTTGTGCGATGTCTCGGCGCGACTCGGCCGCTGGCGAGTCGGAGGGAGCGCCAGCAGTGTTGGACGGCGATGGGGCAGTCTGTGGAGTTGTCTCCGTGGTCTGAGCGGACTCGTTTGCGGGTGGTGATGTCGTTGGAGCAGGTTCAGGCATTATCCGGTGTTGCTCCTGACGCGAGTTCACGATTGTCTTGTTCGTGACGCGGGCTTCCGCGCGAGTCTTTCCGGGGCTGGCGGAAGTTGCGGGAGTCGCTTCGCTACCGACCGGAATCAGCGCAATGGTCATGGTGGGTGTCGTTTGTTCTGTTGGTTCAGACAGCAGGGGGATAGCCGACAGACCAAGAGTGTGCAGAAACAATGCCAGGGATATGGCAAGGGCAATGCGATACTGGGCCGGAAGGCTGGTGGTACTGCCGTAGTCCAGCATGGTCTGTCAGTTACTCCAGAAGGGAAAGGGTTGAGGGCTTATCCTGTCCTGTTTCGCAGGTTGCCGACAACAGCGTCCAGGGCCCGATCAATCAGTGCTCCCTGCTCAAGAACGGTCAGGCGCCCACGTCGCATCTCATGGGCCAGCTCAACGCGACTTTTCTCAATGACCTTGAGCCCCATACGGTTGACGAATACAAAGCAGTCCGCCTCCTCAATTATGGCTGACAGTTTGCAGCGGAAGCTGGTGCCATTGACCAGATTGAATTCCACCCAGTTGCCGATTTCGATACTGTCGATCTGGGCCACGTATTCGGCAATCGCTGCTTCTTCCAGCTCCTGCTGTCGCTCCACTGCCGTTTGCGGTTTTTGCTCCGGCTCCCCGTACTGGGGGGGCGGTATGTCTTCGCGGGCTTCTGCCTGCGCATTGGCGCGGAACGCTTCTGTTAGCTCATGCTTGAGTTCGCCCATCATTTCATCGAGCTTTGAGGAATTGTAGGAAACCTCTTCCAGCCCGGCGCGAAGCGATTTTATCAGCCCGGGTACGACCCGAACCCACTGATCCCTTTCTTCGTCTTCCTGGTGGGGGTGCAGGCACCAGATGAGGTCGTCGACCACCCTTACGGATTCGAGCCAGCGGTGCTCGACGTCATCGCGTAGATAGGCCAGGAACATGACCCGACTCCAGCCGTTAACCAGAATATTGTTGATCGAATCCGGGAGGTGATACCGCGCCACTTTTTCTTGAAGGACCCGATCTACGGTTTCCTGAGCCTTCTGGGACTTGATTCGGCCCCGTTCTGATTCACGGGTTCTTTGTTCAACCAAAGAGGCCTTGCGGTTTTCCCTGGCGAGGTATTGATCAAACTCTTCACCGAGCCGTTCAAACAGGGAAAGGTCGCCATCAAACTCGTTCAGTATTTGCTGTACGATGCTATGGATCTTGTCATAAAGCTTGTCGCGTGCCTTCTCGTCGCTGTCGCTCCAACCAATACCCGCGCGAGCCAGTGAGTTCAGCAGTCGGCGTGCCGGGTGTGTTGCCTTGCTGAAGAAGCTCTTGTCTTTGATGACTACCTTGAGAATCGGGATCTGCAGCCGGCTGATCAATACCTGGATTGGCGCTGACAGGTTGTAGTCGTCAAGGATGAATTCGAAGAGCATGGAGACAAGGTTAATCAGGTCCTCATCCAGTTCATTCAGTGCGGGTTTCTTGCCGTCCTCGGTGGCATTGCGGGCCAGCATTTGTTCCACGACCTGCCGTAAATCCACGGTAACCGGTTCTCCCGCACTCAGATTGTCTGGGTGGGGAGTTGTTGGTTGCTGGGGGAGGGCGCTTAGTAAGCTAATCAGCTCTGCGTCGCCGATGACATGGATATTGGGGTCTGACGTGCGAGGAGGGATGCCGGCGTTGGCCCTCTGCAGTGCCAGCATTTGCCGGATCTGGTCGAAAATCGCACTGTCACGGGCCTGGCCGGAATCCTGGGATTGTTCGCGGGCGCCACTGTCTGAGGGTGCTGGTTCGGCGGTCTCACCCTTAGCCTTCTTATGCTGCTGACCGGCTTTGCCATGGTAGCGGAAATTAGGTATCACCCCGGCCTGAATCAGTATGCGGTTGGCCTCATCCAGCAACATGCCAAGGTTGGATACGACATAGCGATCAAACTGTTTTAACAGTATGAGTCGTTCTCGAATTTGAATTTCCAGGGCCTGGATGGCTTCGATGAAGTCGCTACACAGGTGCTCCGGAGCCATTGGGTTAACCGGTAGCTCTTCGCTGGCCTCGGGATAGACTTCGCTGAAGCGGGTCTGAAGTTGATGCAGTGGCCCCTGGAAGTGCGCTTTAGCCTTGGTGATCATGGCATTAAGCGCGACCTGCTCTTCCAGGTCGTCATTACCCACCAACGTCAGGCTGTCCGCTGAGGGCTGAGCCGCCTTGTTTTCTTCACTGGCGACATTGCCACTGCGGGGCGGGTTGGCGAAACTCTGAGCAACGGCGTTCTGGAAATGCCGTTCCACGCCTTTGCGCTTGATGCGAATTTCGCGCATCGCTTCAAAGTACCGGTTCTGCTCGTTGTTGCTTCGGGCGTTGTTGGCCAGCTCGAACAACGAGTCATCGACCGCGTCAAAGGCACCCTGTAACAGATCCCCCAGTCCGGCTACAACGGTGTCACGGATCCTGGTTACCTCTGCAGGTACGGGGCGGGAACTGCCCGCCTCTCTGTGCTCGCGGAGATAATGTATGCCGGACTGCTTATTCATGGCCGACTCCTATTTGCGCCTCAACCGGATACATGACCGAGCTTAATGATTTAGTTTCTTTTTATCGGTTAAATCTACCGCATTTTCGCATGTCGTAACATGGCTAAATGATAACAGGCACATGTTGGCATAAGATTTCAGGGCACCCCGAAGGGTGCCCCGTTAATGATTCGTGGCATGTGCCGAGCTGTGCTGCCGGTCCTAGTGGACGTACACGGGCCCAAGGCCAACGCTCCAGATCACGACGCTTATTGCAAGCAATGCTACCAGCATGACCAGTCCGACGGTCAATACAGAGGATGCGAACATGAAGCCCCTGTCTTCCGGAATCTTCATCAGGATCGGAAGCCCTTCATAAAGAAGGTATACAGCGTATGCCACTGCTACCAACCCGACTGCCATATTCACCCATATATTGGGATAGGCGGCAATCACGCCCAGCAAGAACATCGGGGTGGCTGTATAGGCCGCCAGGGTCACGCCGCGGGGGGTGCGATCCTTGACGTCGTATGTGGCGGCAAAAAAATCGATGAATTTGCCGAGTACGTAGATGCCAGCCAGCATGGCTGCATAAAACAGAGCTGACAGTTGCAGGCCGCTGGTGACTGTCAATCGGGTAACGGCGCCGTCGCCAATTTGCCAGCCGACCTGGGTGGTGCCGACGAAGCCGGCTACGGCGGGGATCAGGGCCAGAATGAGAATGTGACCGATATACAGTCTGCTAACGGATTCGGAATCCTGGCGGATAGACTCCCATTCGCGGTCAGGGTGAGTGAGCAGGCCAACGGTATGTGTCAGGCTCATGGACAGACTCCTAGTGATTGTTGTTATGTCGCACGCCTCTTCAGTCTTGGTGGAATGTGGGTGGCGGTCAAGGAATCGGTTAAATTTTGATCTTATAACCCGGGGGCGGTTATAACAGTATGATCTAGCCAGTCTTGGTGGGTGGGAGTGGTCAGAGCAGGGAGCGCTTCTTGCGGCGGCCGGCGTGGACAATGGCGGCCTTGACCACATTGTCCTTGATCTGAAGAACCTCAATACGATGGCCGGCGACTTTCAGGCAGACATTGGTTTCGGGAATATTCTCCAGAGTTTCAGTGATCAGACCATTGAGGGTTTTAGGGCCATCCGTGGGCATTTTCCAGCCCAGGGTTTTATTGATGGTTCTTAGGGCCGTGGCGCCGTCAATAATAAAGGTGCCATCGTCCTGGGGGATAATGTCGGGGCTGGTTGCCGCATAATCGGTGGTGAATTCACCGACAATCTCTTCAAGAATGTCCTCGAGCGTGGCCAGCCCCAGTACGTCGCCATATTCATCGACAACGACTCCGAAGCGACGCTTTCCTTTCTGGAAATTGATCAGTTGGGTATTCAGTGGTGTGCTCTCAGGAACGAAGTAGGGCTCCTGACACAGCTGCATGATCATGGCCTTGTTGATCTCTTCCTGGAGCAGCAATTTTGAAGCACTGCGAAGGTGCAGGATGCCCTGGATGTTGTTGACGTCACCTTTATAGACGGGGAGGCGGGTGTGCTGGCTGCTGCGAAGCTGTCGCAGAATGGTGTCCAGTTCATCGTCCAGGTCAATCCCGACCACATCGTTCCGGGGCACCATGATGTCGTTTACCGTCACGTTTTCCAGGTCCAGGATACCAACCAGCATGTCTTTGTGTTTGGCTGGAATAAGGGCGCCGGCTTCGTTTACCACCGTACGGAGCTCTTCCCGGCTGAGATGATCGTTGGCTGCATCCTCGGGCGAGATGCGCAGGATTCTCAGGATGGCTCCGGTAAACAGGTTGACCGCCCACACCAGTGGGTATAGGGCCTTGAGAAGGGGGCCGAGTATATGGCTGGCAGGAAAAGCAATCTTCTCGGGGAACAGGGCGGCAAGCGTTTTCGGAGTCACCTCGGCAAAAATCAGGATGACCAGCGTCAGCAGTATGGTGGCAATTGCAATCCCCGCATCGCCCCAGATACGAATGGCGATGACGGTGGCGATGGCTGATGCCAGGATGTTGACAAAGTTGTTGCCTATGAGAATGACGCCGATCAGCTGATCGGTCCTCTGCAGGAGCCCCTGAGCGCGTTTGGCTCCCTTATGGCCGGTTTTGGCCATATGCTTCAGCCGGTATCGGTTGAGGGACATCATCCCGGTTTCGGAGCTGGAGAAAAAACCCGACAGAATGATGAGTCCAACCAGTACGCTAAAGAGTACCGTGAGTGAAGTTTCATTCATCGGTGGAACACCAGCTCTAGTGCAAACTTGCTACCATAAAAGGCCAGCATCAGCAGTGCGCAGCCTGCTAGAGTCCAGCGACTGGCCGTGATGCCACGCCAGCCTTTGGTGTACCGGCCAATCAGAAGGGCCACAAACACCACCAGGGACAGCAGTGAGAACAGGGTCTTGTGGGCCAGATCCTGGGCAAACAGATCGCTAACGAACAGCGCTCCGGTAACGATGGCCAGAATCAGCATGATCACGCCGGCCCAGACCATTTCAAAAAGCAGGGATTCCATGGTCTGTAGCGGCGGCAGGTTGCGAACCAGCAGGCCGTTATAGTTACGCTTGAGCTGACGGTTCTGGAAGTAAAGCAGAGTGGCCTGGATGGCGGCCAGGGTGAACAGGCTGTAGGCTGTCACTGACAGGGCGATGTGAGAGAGCATGCCGTAGCTGTCTTCCGGTACCAGACGGGAAGGTGTGTGGGTGGTCAGTGACAGGATGATGGTAAGTCCGGCCAGCGGGTAGGCGCCCAGAAACAGGCTCTGCACCGGCTTGCGAAGGCTGAGCCCCAGGAGTAGAAAGACAATCAGCCAGGAAATCAGCACTGAGCTCTGGAAAAAGCTGAAGTCGAAACTGTCTTCCTGATAAACGGTCTGGCCAAGCAGTAAACCATGACCAGTCAGGGCTAATAGGCCAATCAGCATGGTGATGGCTGCATTGGTATGGACGCGCCCCCTGAAGCTGAGTGCTTGCAGGGCGGTGCCAATGCTGTACAGAAAAAGAGAGGTGACCGCGAGAATCAGCGTTCCCATGACTTCCTTTAACCACTGTCTGACTGGGGATCGGTGCGGTTAGTCACCGATTTGACCGGGTTGGTCGTTTCAGGGCGATAGTCTGGTTATAATGTCGCGATTATGCAACAGGAATCAAGGAGCCGGTTTCCGGCTTTGTGGTTTGTGCACTCAATTTATCCGGGGTACGGAAGAGCAACATGTTTGAAAACCTCCAAGACCGACTTTCCGGTAGCCTGCGCAAGATTTCCGGCCAGGCGCGGCTTACCGATGACAATATCAAGGACACGCTGCGCGAAGTGCGAATGGCGCTGCTGGAGGCGGACGTTGCCCTGCCGGTGGTCAAGGACTTTATCGAGGGTGTCCGCCAACGCGCCGTTGGCCAGGAAGTGCAGCGCAGCCTTACACCGGGCCAGGTGTTTGTAAAGGTTGTCCAGCAAGAGCTTGAGAGGGTCATGGGCGAGGGTAATGAATCCCTCAACCTGGCCGTCCAACCTCCGGCAGTGATCATGATGGCGGGCCTGCAGGGCGCGGGTAAGACCACGACCGTCGCCAAGCTGTCCCGCTTGCTGAAAGACCGTCAGAAAAAGTCGGTGATGGTGGTCAGTGCCGACATCTATCGTCCAGCCGCGATCCGGCAGTTGGAAACCCTGGCCGGTGAGGTCGGGGTGGAGTTTTTCCCCAGTTCCTCGGATCAGGATCCGGTGGACATTGCCGAAGGCGCCATTGCGGCAGCCCGTAAGAAGCATATAGATGTAGTGATCCTGGATACCGCCGGTCGCCTGCATGTGGATGAGCAGATGATGGGAGAAATCGGGCGTCTGCATAAGGCGGTCGACCCGGTGGAAACCCTGTTCGTGGTCGATGCCATGACGGGGCAGGACGCTGCCAATACTGCCAAGGCTTTCAATGATGCCCTGCCGCTGACCGGTGTGATACTGACCAAGACCGATGGTGATGCCCGCGGCGGTGCGGCGCTTTCCGTGCGTCATATTACCGGTAAGCCCATCAAGTTCCTTGGTATCGGTGAAAAGTCTGATGCCCTGGAGCCGTTCCATCCGGATCGGGTAGCATCGCGGATTCTGGGTATGGGGGATGTGCTCTCCCTTATAGAAGAAGCCGAGCGCAAGCTGGACCAGAAAAAGGCCCAGAAGCTGACCAAGAAGATCAAGAAGGGTAAGGGGTTCGACCTTGAAGACTTCCGGGATCAATTGCAGCAAATGAAAAGCATGGGCGGTGTCGCCGGCCTGATGGACAAGCTGCCAGGCATGGGACAGATGGCGCAAATGGCCCAGCAGCAGGTAAATGACAAGTCCATGGGGCAGATGGAGGCCATTATTTGCTCCATGACGCCGAAAGAGCGTCGTTACCCGGATGTTATCAACAACTCCCGCAAGCGCCGTATAGCAACAGGGTCTGGCACCCAGATTCAGGATGTGAATCGCCTGCTCAAGCAGCACAAGCAGATGCAGAAGATGATGAAGAAATTCGGTAAGAAAGGCGGTATGGCCAATATGATGCGGGGCCTTGGTGGTATGATGCCTCCGGGTGGAGGCGGTGGTGGTATGCCGCCATTTGGCCGTATGTAGAAAGCCGTACGCAGAAAACCGGGTTTCACTGTGTTTCCCTGTTTTCATTGGCGCTTTTTTAGCATAGAATAGCGCCCCTTTCGAGTATGGGTCTTCACGCCGGCCAGTTCTGGCGGGTGTGAATCGTACAAAGTTCGTACAACAGAACAGGATATTGGTTAAATGGTAACAATCCGTTTGGCTCGCGGCGGCTCAAAGAAGCGCCCGTTCTATCACCTGACAGTCACCGACAGCCGCAAATCCCGCGACGGTCGTTTTATTGAGCGTGTTGGCTTCTTCAACCCGGTTGCCCGTGGTCAGGAAGAGCGTCTGCGCGTTGATCGTGATCGTGTTGACTTCTGGCTGGGCCAGGGTGCTCAGGCTACCGATCGCGTTGCCCAATTATTGAAGGGCGCTGAGTAAATACGCTGTTCCACCGGGGTTGATGGCATGACACAGCATTCGCAGGAAACTGTGATTGGCCGGATTACCTCGGTATTTGGGGTCAAGGGGTGGCTCAAGGTTTATTCCTACACCGACCCCAGGGAAGGAATACTGAATTACCGTGACTGGACACTGGTCCTCAACGGTAAACGTATTCCGGCCAGGCTTGAGGAGGGTCGCCGCCAGGGGCAGGGGATCGTCGTCAGGCTGAAAGGTATTAATGATCGTGATCTGGCACACACATACTGTGGTGCGGAGGTCAAGGTTCCGACTGCTGAGCTGCCGGCGCTTCCCGAGGGGGAGTACTACTGGTACCAGCTGGAAGGACTTGATGTCTTCACTGTTGAAGATGAATGTCTGGGTGTGGTGGATCATCTGATCGAGACAGGCTCCAATGACGTTCTGGTGGTGAAGTCCAATAAGGCTTCCATCGACCAGCGTGAAAGGCTGATTCCTTATCTTCCAGAGCAGGTCGTTCGGGAAGTGGATCTGGCCGCGAAGCGCGTGGTTGTCGACTGGGACCCGGAGTTCTGAGGGTGTGGATTGGCGCTGTCAGTCTGTTCCCGGAAATGTTCGGTGCGGTAACCGATTATGGCATCACCGGCAGGGCGGTTCGTGATGGTCGTCTGACCTTCAGGAGCTGGAATCCGCGGGAATTCACCCATGATCGTCATCGAACGGTGGATGACCGGCCCTATGGTGGTGGTCCTGGCATGCTGATGAAAGTACAGCCTCTGCGGGATGCGATCCATGCGGCCAGGGAGTCGGCACCCGGCAAAGCCTGTGTTGTTTATCTCTCACCCCAGGGTGAGACGCTGAATCAGTCTGTTGTTGAGTCCCTTGCGGCGGAAGAACAGTTGATTCTGGTGGCAGGTCGTTACGAAGGTGTTGACGAGCGCCTGATATCGGCGGAAGTCGATCGGGAAGTGTCACTGGGGGATTTTGTCCTGTCCGGTGGCGAGCTGGCAGCCATGGCTGTCATTGATGCGGTTACGCGCCTCATCCCCGGAGCGCTGGGTCATGCGCAGTCGGCAGAGCAGGATTCGTTTGCCGACGGTTTACTGGATTGTCCGCACTACACCCGGCCCGAGGTTTACGAAGGTCAGGCGGTGCCGGATGTTTTGTTAGGCGGTCACCATGATCAGATCCGGCGTTGGCGGCTCAAGCAGTCGCTGAGGCGAACCCGGGAGCGACGCCCCGACCTGCTGGAAAAGCGGGTGTTGACGGACGAAGAGCGTGAGCTGCTGGAAGAGATTTTGAACGAACCGGGTGCCTCTGAATCATCAGGGCATTAAAAGATTGGGTATCAGGAGCATACGATGAGCGGCAAGAACAACATCATCAGTCAACTTGAAGCAGAACAGATGACCAAGGAAATCCCCGCGTTCGCGCCGGGTGACACCGTGGTTATCCAGGTTCGTGTAACTGAAGGCAACCGTGAGCGTCTGCAGGCGTTCGAAGGCGTTGTTATCGGTAAGCGTAGCCGTGGCATGAACTCTTCCTTCACTGTTCGTAAGATTTCTTACGGCGTGGGTGTTGAGCGTACTTTCCAGACTTACTCCAAGCTGATCGACAGCATCAGCGTGAAGCGTCGCGGTGACGTACGTCAGGCCAAGCTGTACTACCTGCGCGATCTGTCTGGCAAGGCAGCTCGTATCAAGGAAAAGCTGGGCTGATCAGCATTACGCTGAACAGAGTGCTTCAGAAAAAGGCAGCCATGGGCTGCCTTTTTCGTGTCTGGTTGTTATAAACAGGGCTCTAAGCTCACTGCCCCGGAAACATGCATGGTATCTCAACGCAGATCCCGACTGGAACTCAGACCTGATGACGAGGCGCTGATCACGCGTTTTACCGATGCCATCTGGCTGGAAGATGGCCTGGGTGAGCAGACCCGGAAGGCTTATCGCAATGACCTCGAGCGCTTGGCAACGTGGTTAGCGGATCAGCCGGGGCAGCCGTTGCTGAGTGCGGTGCGGCGGGTGGATCTTCTTGCCTGGATTTCCCGGGGCCTGGCGGATGGCGCCAAGACATCCACGGCGGCGCGTCGGTTGTCAGGGTTGCGGCGCTTCTATCGCTACCTGCTGCGCGAGGGTGTCATTGGTGAAGATCCTACCTTGCAGATTGACAGTCCTCGCCTGCCGCGCAGGTTGCCGGACTCCCTTTCCGAGCAGGATGTCGATACCTTGCTGGCTGAACCCGACCCGGCAGTGCCGATAGAATTGCGTGACAAGGCGATGCTGGAGATTCTCTATGGCTGCGGACTGCGTGTTTCGGAGTTGACGGAGCTACGGGTGGATCAGGTTAACCTTCGTCAGGGCGTGGTGAGGATCACCGGTAAGGGTAACAAGGAGCGACTGGTGCCCTTCGGGGAGGAGGCCGTGGATTGGCTGGTGCAGTATATGAAGGAGGGGCGTTCTGAATTGCTTAAAGGTCGCTCTTCGGATGCATTGTTTCCAGGAAGTCGTCCCGTGGCGATGACTCGTCAGACCTTCTGGCACCGGGTCCGTCATTACGCCATGCGTGCAGGTATCAACAAGCACTTGTCCCCCCATACCCTGCGTCACGCGTTTGCGACGCACCTGCTGAACCATGGCGCGGATTTGCGGGTTGTCCAGATGCTGCTTGGGCACTCCGATCTCTCGACGACGCAGATATACACCCATGTTGCCAGGCAGCGTCTACAGTCCCTGCATCAAACCCATCATCCGCGTGGCTGAGTGTTGCGATTTCCGGTAAGGTTGTGGGTTTTGGGGCGGGTCTGAACTTTAATCTGGTCAGGGTGTCGCAGTAGTTTGAGTGAGTAGGCCTGGGGTGGTTCCAGGCCGGAACAACAACCGAAAGCGGAAGACATTATGTTGGTCAGAAAACTGTTTGAATTCACACTGGCAGTCGCCCTGATGATGGTCGGCAGCCAGGTTGCGATGGCCGGAGAGGCGGAAGATCGGATCGCTGAGCGACTCACAACGGCCATCCCGGGCCTTAAGGTGAATGAGGTTCGAGAATCCGAAGCGCCCGGGTTGTATGAGGTATACAGTAATAACGGTGACACCATCTACACCACCCGGGATGGCGGCTATCTGCTGACGGGGGATTTGTTGCAAGTCACCGAAAATGGTATCGCCAACGTGTCTGAAAAGAATCGGGCCATCGTGCGCAAATCGCAGATGGAGGCGTTTGGTGCCAAAGGGGTGATCAGCTATCCCGCGGATGGCGAGCAAAAGGCGGAAATTGCCGTGTTTACCGATATCGATTGCCCATACTGCCGTAAGCTGCATGCCGAGATGGACGAGCTCAACAGCTATGGAATCACGGTTCATTACTACGGTTTTCCCCGGTCGGGGCCAAACACGCCTTCTTTCAGAAAGTACGTGTCTGTCTGGTGCAGTGATGATCAGCAAGCGGCTATGAACGCCGCCAAGACCGGGAAGCCGGTTGATGCCGCTACCTGTGAGAACCCCGTCAGGGATCAGTTCGACCTTGGAGGACAGGTTGGTGTCACCGGAACGCCCGCCATTGTTCTGGAGGACGGTAACATGGTTCGCGGTTACGTTCCGGCCCCGAAGTTGGCGGAAGGGCTTGGCCTGCTGTGACACCGCGGGTGCCGGAGCAGGTCCGGCATCTCGAGGGAATCGCCATAACGACAATGCAGGGCTTATTCAGCGTGCCCTTAATCGGTATACTATGGCCTCTCGATACAACCCCAAGAAAACCCATCAGCACCCCCAAGCGGGATCAGAGGTGAAAGTTTGAAAGACGTCAGTGTCGGAATCTGCGGATTGGGAACCGTCGGCGGCGGTACATTTAACGTATTGACCCGAAACGCCAAAATTATTGCGGGCCGTGCCGGCTGCAATATCCGGATTGGTCGGGTGGCCAGCCGTACCCCCCGGGAAGATATTGATATGGGCGGTATTCCGTTCAGCACCGACATTTTCGACGTCATCAACGATCCCGACATTGATGTTGTGGTGGAGTTGATTGGCGGATACGAGGCGGCTCGGGAGCTGGTGCTGGCTGCCATCAAGAATGGCAAGCACGTGGTGACGGCCAATAAGGCCCTGATCGCTGTTCACGGTAACGAGATCTTCGAGGCGGCTGAAAAGGCCAACGTTATTGTCGCCTACGAGGCCGGTGTGGCCGGTGGCATTCCGGTGATTAAATCGGTTCGTGAGGGCATGGCGGCCAACCGTATCGACTGGATTGCCGGCATCATCAATGGCACCGGAAACTACATCCTGACCGAAATGCGCGCCGGCCGTGAATTTGCGGAAGTGTTGAAGGAAGCTCAGGACCTGGGATATGCGGAAGCCGATCCGACCTTTGATGTTGAGGGAATCGATGCTGCACACAAGCTGACGATTCTGGCCTCCGCCGGTTTTGGTGTGCCACTACAGTTTGAAAGAGCCTATACCGAAGGCATCTCGCAGATTACACCTTACGATATTGCTCACGCGGAACTGCTGGGCTATCGGATCAAGCATCTCGGCATTGCTCGTCGCCGTGATGATGGTATTGAGCTGCGTGTGCATCCCACCCTGGTGCCGCGCAGCCACCTGATCGCTCAGGTTGATGGCGTGCTCAACGCCGTGCTGGTGGATGGCGATGCCGTCGGCCAGACCATGTATTACGGCCCCGGCGCCGGCGACGAGGCGACCGCCTCAGCGGTCATTGCTGATATCGTCGACGTTGCTCGCACGGTCGCGGCCGGAAGCTCCCAGCGGGTGCCGTATCTAGGCTTTGATCCTTCTTCGCTGGAAGACCTGGATGTGCTGCCGATGGAAGATATCCAGTCGGCGTACTATCTGCGAATCACCGCCATGGATCACCCGGGTGTACTGGCCAAGGTGGCCTCGATTCTCAGCGAGCACGGCATCAACATCGAGTCGATCATGCAGAAGGAGTCCGAGCTTAAAGACGGTCGTATTCCCGTGATCATCCTGACCCACACGGTCCAGGAGCGCCAGGTGAACCGCGCTATTGAGGAGCTGGAAGCCCTGACGGACATCGATGGTCAGGTTGTTCGCATCCGCGCCGAAAACTTTAACTGACAGGTACGCACGTGAGATACATCAGTACACGGGGGGAAGCTCCCGCCCTGGGGTTTGAAGACGTTCTGCTGACCGGACTGGCCACCGACGGTGGCCTCTATGTCCCGGAATCACTGCCTCACTTCAGTCTGGAAGAAATTCGCAGTTGGCGCGGTCTGTCGTACAGTGAGCTGGCATTCAACGTGATGTACCCCTTCGTGGACGACGCCATCCCGGAAGATGATTTCCGCCAGATGCTGGACGAGACCTACAGTGTGTTTGCCCATCAGGCAGTTGCACCGCTGGTTCAGCTCGACACCAATGAATGGGTGTTGGAGCTGTTCCGAGGTCCGACCTTGGCGTTCAAGGATTTTGCCCTGCAATTGCTGGGGCGCTTGCTGGATTACGTGCTGGAGAAACGCAAGCAGCACGTGGTGATCATGGGGGCAACCTCCGGCGATACCGGTTCTGCAGCGATTGAGGGCTGCCGTCGTTGTGAGCACGTGGACATTTTCATCCTGCATCCCTACGAGCGTGTATCCGAGGTGCAGCGCCGTCAGATGACCACGGTCAAGGGCGACAACATCCACAACATTGCGGTACGCGGCAATTTCGATGACTGCCAGCGCATGGTGAAAGAAAGCTTCGGGAACCAGTCGTTCCTGGGCGGCAAGACCCAACTTGCGGCGGTAAACTCCATTAACTGGGCGCGAATCATGGCCCAGATCGTCTATTACTTCCAGGCGTCACTGGCGCTGGGTGGTCCAGATCGCAGCATGGCGTTTTCGGTGCCCACGGGTAACTTTGGTGATATTTTCGCCGGTTACCTGGCGAAGAAAATGGGCCTGCCGATTTCCCAGCTGGTCATTGCCACCAACCGCAATGACATTCTCCATCGCTTCATGAGCGGCAACAAATACGAGCAGCACCAGCTCGAGCATACCCTGTCGCCCAGCATGGATATCATGGTGTCCAGCAACTTCGAGCGCCTGCTGTTTGATCTGCATGGTCGTGATGGTGCGGCGGTCAAGCTGCTTCTGGAAAATGCCGCCAAAGGTCCGGTGAGCATCGAAGAATACCGCTGGAAACACGCGCGCAAGCTGTTCGACAGCGACGCAGTGGATGACAAGACCACCTGCGATACCATTCGTGAGATCTACGAGCAGAATGAGTATCTGCTGGATCCCCACACTGCCATCGGTGTGCGCGCGGCTCGCAACTGTCGCCGTGATAAATCCGTGCCGATGATCACCCTGGGTACTGCGCACCCGGCCAAGTTCCCGGATGCGATCGCCGAATCCGGGCTGTCCATCAAGCCCGAACTGCCGGCCCATATGGCGGATCTGTTCGAGCGGGAAGAGCGTTACACGGTGCTGGACAACAACATCGCGGGCGTTCAGGAATTCATCGCCAAGAACTGGAAGAATACCTGACCCGGTATGACACCCAAAAAGATCCTGCGTCGCCCCCAGCCTGAAACTCTTTCGGGCTGGGGGCAAAACCTGCCCCCTTTACTTCGTCGCCTCTATGCCGCGCGCGGCGTCACCTCCGATGAACAATTGAGCTATACCCTGAAGCACCTGGCCTCGCCACTGGAGTTGCGGGGTATTGATCGGGCGGTAGAGCTGCTGTCAGAGGCCATTGCGGGCGATCAGCGGGTTATGATTTTGGGTGATTTTGACGCCGACGGTGCCACCAGCACTGCCGTCGCCATGGTCGGTCTCTCCATGCTGGGACTGAAGAGTGTCGACTTCCGGGTGCCCAGCCGGTTTGCTGACGGCTACGGCCTGACCCCCGGCATCATCCATCGGTTAGAAGATGAGGGTGAATTGCCGGACCTGATGGTCACCGTCGACAATGGCATTTCGGCAATTGAGGGGGTCAGGGCCGCGAAAGAGTTGGGTATCAAGGTGGTTATCACCGACCACCACCTGGCTGGCGAGATCCTGCCGGACGCCGACGCCATCGTGAACCCCAATCAGCCGGGTTGCCCGTTTCTCAGCAAAAACGCCGCGGGTGTTGGCGTAATGTTTTACGTACTGACGGCCTTGCGCAAGCATTTGCGGGAACAGGGCAGGCTGCCGGAGCCACAGCCCAACTTGGGCACCCTGCTGGATCTGGTGGCGCTGGGTACCGTGGCAGACGTGGTGCCGCTGGATCACAATAACCGAATCTTCGTCGAGCAGGGCCTGCGCCGGATTCGTCAGGGCGAGGCCCGCCCGGGTATTCTGGCGCTGCTGGAAGTGGCAGGCCGCGATCACACCGCCATCAGCTCCACCGACCTTGGCTTTGTTGTCGGCCCCCGCCTCAACGCCGCCGGCCGACTTGATGACATGAGCATCGGCATCGCCTGCCTGTTGGCGGACAGCCCCGACCAAGCCCGCGGGCTGGCCAGGGAACTGGACACCTTCAATCGTGAGCGCCGCACCATTGAAAAAGATATGAAAGCCCAGGCCCAGGATCTGCTGGCCTCCATGTCACTGGACCTGGAAGGATTGCCCTGGGGGCTGGCGTTGTATGACCCGGAGTGGCATCAGGGCGTCATCGGCATTCTCGCCGCCCGTATCCGCGAACAAACCAACCGTCCGACAGTCGCGTTTGCCGCTGATGATAACGGCGAAGACATCAAAGGCTCCGCCCGCTCCATTCCCGGCCTGCACATCCGCGACGCTCTGGCCGTGGTTGATTCACGTCATCCCGGCTTGATGAAGAAGTTCGGCGGCCACGCCATGGCAGCCGGCATGACCCTGGCCAGGGAAGATCTGGACACCTTCTGCGAGGCCTTCGACAAAGCCGTGCGGGACACTCTCACGCCGGAAGATCTGGAGGCCGCCATCGTCACCGACGGCCCGCTGACCAGTCAGGAGCTGTCTCTGGACACCGCCACCCTGCTCAAGAGAGCCGGCCCGTGGGGGCAGCACTTTCCCGAGCCGCTGTTCGACGGAGAATTCCGCGTCGTCAGCCAGCGCATTGTCGGCGAAAACCACCTGAAACTGGTGCTGCAGCCCGCTGATGGCAGCGGCATTGTTGATGGCATTGCTTTCAATACCGGCCCGGAAGTGCCCGACTACACCAAAACCGGGGCAAGGGTGGTTTACAAGCCAGATGCCAATACGTTCCGGGGCAGAACCAACCTCCAACTGTTGGTGGATTATCTGGAGCCACTGAACTCATGATTCCCGGTTGATTTGTCGGATTACGAGGCGTTGCCTCTAATCCGACCTACGGTGAAGTTGTAGGTCGGATTAGCAAAGCGTAATCCGACAACCCTGGAGGGCTGGCACAAAAGTCTGCTGGTTTCGGGGTGGGGGGCGCTTTTCTGCAGGGACAAAGGTGTCTGAGCGCAGCGAGTTCTTTTCCCGAAAGAAAAGCAACCCCCACCCCGTAACCAACTCCGAAGCAAACAAATCCCCAGGCTGATTTACAAACAGAATTCCGGTAGAATTCCGCCTCTGTTTTTACTCTCCATTTTCTAGAGCGAGTAAGGGTTCCATGGAAATTAATCCCATTGTGACGAAGATTAAAGAGCTTCGTGAGCGCACTGAAGCGCTCAGGGGGTATCTTTGACTACGATCAGCGTAGTGAACGACTGGTCGAAGTAGAACGGGAACTGGAAATGCCCACGGTGTGGGACGATCCTGATCGCGCCCAGGCACTGGGTAAGGAGCGTTCGGATCTCGAATTGATCGTGCGCACCATCGACAACCTCACCTCCGGCTTGGACGATGCCGAAGGCCTGCTGGAAATTGCGGCCGAGGAAGAGGACGAAGGCACCGTAGGCGAAATCGAGGCGGACCTGGAAGGTCTCGACAAAGAGCTGGAAAAGCTTGAGTTCCGCCGCATGTTCTCCGGCGAGATGGATGCCAACAACGCCTACCTGGACATCCAGGCCGGCTCCGGTGGTACCGAAGCCCAGGACTGGGGCAACATGCTGCTGCGTATGTACCTGCGCTGGGCCGAGCGTCGTGGTTTCAAGGCGGAAATTGTCGAGCTGCAGGAAGGGGACGTGGCCGGTATCAAGAGCGCCACCATCCACATCCAGGGAGATTACGCCTACGGCTGGTTACGTACCGAAACCGGTGTCCATCGCCTGGTGAGGAAATCGCCGTTCGATTCCGGTAACCGTCGCCACACCTCATTCTCCTCCGTGTTTGTATCACCGGAAGTGGATGACAGTTTTGAAATTGAAATCAACCCGTCGGACCTGCGCGTTGACGTATACCGTGCATCCGGTGCCGGTGGTCAGCACGTTAACCGGACCGAGTCCGCGGTGCGTCTGACCCACAACCCCACCGGGATTGTGGTGGCTTGTCAGGCCGGGCGCAGTCAGCATCAGAACAAAGACCAGGCCATGAAGCAGCTCAAGGCCAAACTCTTTGAACGTGAGATGCAGGAACGCAATGCCGAAAAGCAGAAAGCCGAAGATGCCAAGGCCGATATCGGCTGGGGTAGCCAGATCCGCTCCTACGTGCTCGACGACAGTCGCGTCAAGGATCTGCGCACCAAGGTCGAAACCAGCAATACCCAGTCGGTGCTGGACGGTGACATCGACAAGTTTATCGAAGCCAGCCTGAAGATGGCGCTGTAACCCAGCGCCTTCGCCACGCTAACCCGGACAATCCCCGATTTTTAGTGAGCCAACATGACTGAACAAACCCAGAATGCACCGCACGAAGACAACAAGCTGATTGCCGAGCGCCGCGCCAAGCTGTCGGATATGCGTGAGCAGGGCAATGCTTTCCCGAATGACTTCCGCCGTGATGCCACTGCCGCCGAACTGCAGGCCAAGTACGGGGACAAAAGCAAGGAAGAGCTGGCGGAGATGGGTGTCCAGGTGGCCATCGCAGGCCGTATGATGCTGGATCGCAAGGCGTTCAAGGTGGTTCAGGACATGACTGGTCGTATCCAGATATACGCCTCCAAGGATGTCCAGAAAGACACCAAGCACTGGGATCTCGGGGATATCGTGGGCGTGCGCGGCATCCTGTGCAAGTCCGGAAAAGGCGACCTGTACGTGAGCATGGACGAGTACACACTACTCACCAAGTCCTTGCGCCCGCTGCCGGAGAAGCACAAGGGACTGACCGACACCGAGGCCCGTTATCGTCACCGCTACGTTGATCTGATGATGAATGAGGACAGTCGCCGGGTGTTCTACGCGCGCTCGAAGATCATCAGCGCTATGCGCCAGTATTTTACCGACCGGGACTACATGGAAGTGGAGACCCCGATGCTGCAGGTGATTCCCGGCGGCGCGACGGCACGGCCATTCGTGACCCATCACAATGCCCTGGGCATCGACATGTACCTGCGCATTGCCCCGGAACTGTTCCTCAAGCGCCTGGTGGTTGGTGGTTTTGAGCGAGTGTTTGAGATCAACCGCAATTTCCGTAATGAGGGGCTTTCCACCCGTCATAACCCGGAATTCACCATGGTTGAGTTTTACCAGGCCTACGCCGATTACAACGACTTGATGGACCTGACCGAAGACATGCTGCGCACCATCACCGACAAGGTATTGGGCACGACGACAGTGGTGAATACCCGCACGCTGAAAGACGGTGAAGAAGAAACCATTGAGTACGATTTCGGCAAGCCATTCGAGCGCCTGACGGTGGTAGACGCCATCCTGCGCTACAACCCGGATATCAAGGCCGAGCAGCTGGCGAACGAAGAGAGCGCTCGCCAGGTCGCAAAGGAGCTGGGAATTCACCTCAAGGATGGCTGGGGTCTGGGCAAGGTGCAGATCGAGATCTTCGAGGCGACGGCGGAGCACCGTCTGATACAGCCCACGTTCATCACCGAATACCCGAAAGAAGTGTCGCCGCTGGCCCGCTGTAAGGACAGCGATCCGTTCGTCACCGAACGCTTCGAGTTCTTCGTCGGTGGCCGCGAAATCGCCAACGGCTTCTCGGAGCTGAACGACGCCGAGGACCAGGCCGAACGCTTCCAGGCCCAGGTTGCCGAGAAAGACGCCGGCGACGACGAAGCCATGTTCTACGACGAAGACTACGTCATGGCCCTGGAATACGGCCTGCCGCCCACCGCGGGTGAGGGTATTGGTATCGACCGCCTGGCCATGCTGCTGACCGACTCACCGTCCATCCGCGACGTCATCCTGTTCCCGGCCATGCGCCCGGAGCACAAGGCGGACGCCAGGAAGGACGAGGAGTAAACCATGTCCCCGGTGGAGATACTGGCCAGCCAGCTCAGGCCCGACCGGGGCTGGAGCGAGCATCTCTCACAGGAATTTCGCCAGCCCTACATGCAGAAGCTGGCGGAATTCCTGGCCGCGGAGGAACAGGCCGGTAAGACCCTGTTCCCAGCCAGCCATCACTGTTTCAATGCCCTCAACAGCACACCCCTGGATCAAGTGCGGGTGGTGATTCTGGGGCAGGACCCCTACCACGGCCCCGGCCAGGCCCATGGCCTGTGCTTTTCCGTCCGCCCGGACGTCCCTCCGCCACCATCGCTGGTTAACATCTTCAAGGAAATCCGCGACGACCTGGGCATAGAGCCACCGGACCACGGCTGCCTGCAGCCCTGGGCGGAGCGGGGCGTGCTGTTGCTCAACAGCGTGCTGACGGTGGTTCAGGGGCAGGCTGGCGCCCATCAGGGCAAAGGCTGGGAAGCCTTCACCGACAAAGTCATCGAGACCATCAACCGGGAACGGCAGGGCGTCGTGTTCCTGCTCTGGGGCAGCTACGCTAAAAAGAAAGGTCAGCACATCGACCGCAGCCGCCATCATGTGCTGGATGGTCCTCACCCGTCACCTCTGAGCGCCTACCGTGGCTTCTTCGGCTGCAAGCATTTCTCTCGCGCTAACGACTGGTTGAAGCAGGAAGGCCTGCAGCCCGTGGACTGGTCGCTACCAACAAAATCCGACCTGCTTGAACGCTACTCCAAAAAAGAATCTTAGCCAGGAACAGAGATTCTTGCGCACGGACAGCGTAGGAAAGAGTCAGATCGGTCACGGGGCGGGGATACTTTTTCTGACAGGATAAAGGTGTCTGAGCGAAGCGAGTTCTTTTCCCGAAGAAAAAGTATCCCCGCCCCGGGACCAGCCACCCTTTCTTGAAGGTTACTGAAGCAAAGCCATAGCCGCTTCCATCTGAGCGTTGAGGTCTTCCTCCTCGCTCATATCCACCTCGGGATCAAGCCCCAGCCGGTCAAAGGCAGATATGCTCTTCCAGTCCATCTCGGTCCAGGGATGATTCGAACCGGCCACCAACTGCAGATTGGCCACCATTACCAGATCGGCGTAATCCACTGCCGGCACCTCACGCTGGAAGTTGGCGTATTCCAACGGCACGGACTGGAGCTCCACCGGGAAATCCCATTTCTTCAGGATCAGATTACCAATATGCGGATGCAGCTCATCAACAACATTATCCAGCATAATGCTGCTGATCTGGATATCGCGATCTTCAACGTACCGCAGAATTGGCAGCACACCAATCAGATGTACAAGGCCGGCCAATGTGGCCTGGTCCGGCTTGAGTCGAGTGTAGTGCTGGGCCAGAACGTGACATACGCCGGCCACCTCGGTACTGGTTTGCCAGGTCGCCCTCAGGCGCTTGTCGATCATGTCGGAGGTAGCCTGGAACATCTGCTCCATAGCAAGCCCCATCGCCAGATTGCTCGTATAGGCCATGCCCAGACGACTGACAGCCATGTTAAGGTTCTCGATAGCTCGACTGCCCCTGAACAGGGGGCTGTTGCAGACACGGATAATTCGGGCTGACAGGGCCGTGTCGTTACTGATGACCTTGACCAGATCCAGAATGGCCGAGTCCTCTGATTCGGCAATCTCCCGCACCTGCAGAGCGACTTCCGGAAGCGTTGGCAGTACCAGCTTGTCATTCTCGATCGCACTGATCAGATCATTTTTGATGGTTTCAACAATGTTCGGCATGGTCAGTTGAGGTCCGTCGTCTATAAGTATTCAAAATATTGGGTACTTTATAGCAAAAACTCGGCGGAAAGCCTGTCAACTTATGTATCTGGCGTATCGGATTGTTGCTGCTCCGGCACTGCGTAAGGTAGTGCAAGCCGCTCCAGTGTGGTGTCCGGGTGGGTGTCCAGGTGGAGTGGCGTATCCACGGCATTGTGACGAACGACCGCCAGGCATTGCACAGAGTGGTCTGCCAGACGAACGCTATTGACCACCTCGCCGACGGTTTTCTCGCCAGCCTTGATAGCGGTTCCGCACTCAGGGGCAGTATCCACACCGGCGCCGGAAAAGCGAAACAGGCTTTTTTTGAGCTGACCGAGGAAATGCATTCGGGCAATGACTTCCTGACCTGTGTAGCAGCCTTTCTTGAAGTGAACACCCTGTACGTGTTGCCAGTTCAGCATTTGGGGAACGTAGGCTTCCAGGGATGCGGGGGTGAGTCTGGCAATGCCGGCTGCGACTTCAGATGCCTGCCAGTTGACCTGGTCGGTTTGCTCAGAGGTCTGGAAGACGTCCGCCTGTTCGGGAGAAAGGTCACCCAGTTGCCAGAGTTCAAACCGGGCCAATTCGTCAGCAGTGTCCTGGGTCCTGATCAGGTGGTGTTGGCCGACGACAACACTGTCGCCCGGTGTATCAAGCCGGTTGGCAATATCCTCACCAAGCTGCCGGGTAAGCCCGTCCCCCAGAATCCCCAGGATGCGGCCAGTGTCGACAACCTCCATGGAAGTACCGCGGAACAGCATCAGGTATTTGCGCAACTGACTGGTGATGTGATCTGTCAGCTCTTCGGGTAACGCGAGCAGCACGTCATCCCCGTCACGCACCATGCGTGTCAGGCAATAGGCCCTGCCTTTCGGGGTGCTGGCCGCCGCTCGGGGTGAAAAGGATGGGGTGACATCCTCCAGGTTCTGGCTGAACTGGCCCTGGAGAAACTTGTCGGTACCGGGGCCGGTAATACGGAGAATGCGTTGATCTTCAAGTATGGCCCAGGCTGAAGCCGGCAGCGGTTGGCTGGCGACCAGGGTCGAAGGGTCTGTCATTGAGCGCTCCCGGTGCTATGTGTTGCTGACGAGGGAATGGTTGCTTTGGCCTAGTCTTAGCCACATCCGCAAACGACGGAATTCAGTGGGATCGACATTGCGAAATCCCCGGCCAAAGTTGGCCAAAACCACCAAGTGTGAACGAAATCTGGTGTCGGATGCGCGAATTTTCAAGAGTGTCAGGCGAGGGCCGATCCGGCTTTCGCCAGCGACGCAAACCTGACGGCTGTTTCCGGAGGCAAAGCGGGCATGGAGCTGACCCTGTTCCAGGGTGAGCTCCGTAACCGAATTGGTCGCCTGCAGTATGCTTCTCAGCCAAGGATGCGGAGTTGAAGTTCGAAGGCGCAGATTAATCCGGCTGGACACGGTTCAGGATCATATCCACGATGCGCTGAAGGTCCGGATCTTCCGGGCGGCTGCGCTGCATGAACCATTCAAACATGTCGGTGTCTTCGCAGGTCAGCAGTTTTTCATAACGTGCCTGGTCTTCTGCCGGCAGCCCGGGATACGCCTCTTCCACGAAGGGAACCAGCAATACATCCAGTTCGAGCATTCCTCGGCGGCTGTGCCACCACAGGCGTTTGTATTCGGTGTTGTCAGACATTCGGTTTCTCTTTCCGCTGGTCGCGTGTATCAGGGTGATAGTGTTCGGTATGTGGTGGGGAACAGTACCGTGTCCCGCGGTTCGTTGAGTAATCCCGGGTAATCCAGGGTGTAATGGAGACCACGACTTTCTTTTCGCTGCAGTGCGGAGCAGATGATCAGGTCCGATACGGTGACCAGGTTGCGCAGCTCGAGCAAGTCGTTGGTGACCCGGTAGTTGCTGTAGAACTCACCGATTTCCCGGGACAGCAGATCAACGCGGTGCTTGGCCCGTTGTAAGCGCTTGGTGGTTCTTACAATGCCCACGTAATCCCACATGAAGTGGCGAAGTTCATCCCAGTTGTGGGAGATTACCACGTCTTCGTCGGAATCCCGCACCTGACTTTCATCCCAGTCGGGCACCGGCGGAGGCGGCGGGATGTGTGCCTCCCGTCGCGCAATATCGTTGGCGGCTGCGCGACCATAGACCAGGCACTCAAGCAGGGAGTTGCTGGCCATCCGGTTGGCACCATGCAAGCCGGTAAAGGCAGCCTCCCCAACGACATAAAGCTGGTTGATATCGGTGCGGGCGCGTTCGTCACTGACGATGCCGCCGCAGGTGTAGTGTGCTGCGGGCACCACAGGGATAGGCTGTTCGGTAATATCGATGCCGAATTCCAGGCACTTTTCGTAAATCGTCGGGAAGTGGTGCCTGACGAAATCAGCAGGTTTGTGGCTGATGTCCAGGTACAGGTGGTCGGCGCCCAGGCGTTTCATTTCGTGGTCAATGGCACGGGCCACGATATCCCTCGGGGCCAATTCGCCGCGCTTGTCGAACCGGTCCATGAAACGGCTGCCGTCCGGCAGCTTGAGTACGCCGCCTTCGCCCCGCACCGCTTCGGTGATCAGGAAGGATTTGGCGTGGGGATGGTAGAGGCACGTCGGGTGGAACTGGTTGAACTCCATGTTGGCAACCCGGCACCCTGCGCGCCAGGCCATTGCAATGCCGTCGCCGGATGCGCCATCCGGATTGGTGGTGTAGCGATAGGCCTTGCTGGCACCACCGGTGGCGATCACGGTAAAGCGGGACCGGACCAGCTCGACGTGATTATCCTCCAGGTTGAGAACGTAGGCGCCAACGCAGCGATTGCCCGGGAGTGACAGTTTACGATTGGTGATCAGGTCTACCGCCACCCGACCGGATATCAGGGTAATGTTGGAGCGCGCCTGAGCCTGGGACGCCAGGGTTGTGGAAACCGCGTGCCCGGTGGCATCCGCTGCGTGGATTATCCGTCGATGGCTGTGGCCACCCTCACGGGTCAGGTGATACTGGGCGGATTCGTCACGAGTGAAGTCCACCCCGGAGTCTATCAGCCAGTTGATGCTTTCTTTGCCATGCTCTACGGTGAATCGCACGGCGTCCTCATGACACAGGCCGCCGCCGGCATTCAGTGTGTCCTGGATATGGTTTTCCAGTGAGTCGTTGTCGTCCAGCACCGCTGCAATGCCGCCCTGTGCCCAGAGCGTCGCCCCGCTACTGATGTCGGCTTTGCTCACGACACAGACATTGAGGTGTTCCGGCAGGTTAAGGGCAACGGCCAGTCCGGCAGCGCCGCTACCGATAATCAGGACATCGTATTCGTGAGATTGTGGCATTGGGTCGTTATCGCGGGCCATAATGTGGATGTGTATTGAACTAAACTTTACGCTTGCTGTCTATTTGCCCTGACGCGGGCAAGCGCCAAAAGGCCGATACCCGCATAATTTGTGGACGCCGGACAGCATCATGATGACGCAAACCAGATCGAAGCAAGCAAGCCAGCTGGCCATTGACTATGAACGTCCCGGCAATTCGTCCATGACTCCGGATAGTGATCAATACAAGGGGGAAATCCCCGACAGTCAGACCGATCTCCAACTCGTACGCAAAGTGCGTCATGGAGACCGGGCGGCGTTTGATCTCCTGGTGGTTAAGTATCAGTCCCGCGTGGCCTCCATCATCAGTCGGTATGTCTACGACAGCCAGGAAGTGCTGGACCTGACCCAGGAGACCTTTGTGAAGGCCTTCCGGGCGATGGACCGGTTTCGTGGAGACAGTGCATTCTATACGTGGCTGTACCGCATTGCCGTAAACACGGCAAAGAACTTTCTCGAATCCCGCGGGCGCCGCCCTCAGGGCAGCGCCGACGTGACCGAAGCCGAGAATTTCGAGGATGGTTCCAGGCTTCGGGATAACGCATCGCCGGAGAAACTGCTCCAGCGCGAGCAGCTGCAACAGGAGCTGGGCAGGGCAATATCAAACCTTCCCGAGGAACTCCGATCGGCTTTTCTGCTCAGAGAATATGATGGCCTGAGTTATGAGGATATCGCACGTATACTGGAGTGTCCCATTGGCACCGTCCGGTCCCGTATTTTCAGGGCCCGGGATGCTGTAGACCGACAGCTCGGGCCGTTGCTTAATAATTCCCTGACGTGAATGAGGTTGCATCCCATGGATGATCGTCTCAGAGAAACACTGTCGGCCATGATGGATGACGAAGCGGATGAACTCTCAGTCCGGCGGCTGTTGTCCCATGGTGAGCAGAACGATGTGCGCTCCCAGTGGCAGCGTTGGCAGCAGGTGAGGGATGTTATGCACCAACGCCAGGTGCCGGAAGATGTGATTGATGTCAGTGTGGGTGTTAGGCGTGTGCTTGAAAGCGGCGAAACCACCCGTTTCGAAAGCAGGGCGGTGGAAATAAGGCCCTCGCGAAGCTGGCACTGGCCCGCGGTTGCCATGGTAAGTCTGGCGCTTATTGTGGGCTTTGGTGTCGGGGCTGGCTGGGATTCTTCCGGGCCCGAAACGCAGGTTGCTGGCGGTCTCAGTACCGGAGTGCCCGAAATGTCGGATACTGCGGACAACCAGGTGCGGGAAGTTGCCTTGCAAGGTCTGGATGAGGAGCAGTGGGAGCATTTGAGCCGATACCTGCTCGAGCATGCCCAGCACAATAGCGTCGGGGCTGGTCGGGGATCCGTTGGCTATGCCCGGTTGGTCAGTGCATCTACGCCGGCTTACTAGTATTCAGGAGTGAAAGGGTTGATGGTGAATTGGCTGGCAGTCACCCGGTATTCGGGGGTTCACAGGTTCTGTTTTCTGGTGGTCGCGGCCCTCTGTCTGGCCTGGCCTGTTGTTGCTGTCAGTGGAGAGTCAGCCGCCTCTGCAGGGAATGCTCCCCAATCTGCGGAGCAATGGCTGGCTCGTCTGGGACCGGCCCTCAACATGACGTCCTATCGCGGCGTGTTCGTGTATGCCCGTGGTGATCAGGTCAGCTCCCTGCAGATTGCCCATCGGTACCGCGAGGGTGTCGTCGAAGAGCGTTTGGTACTTCAGGATGGTGGTGGCGGTGAAATCGTTCGCAAGGGCATGCGGGTGGTCTGCGTGCTTCCCGATCAGGGGCGGGTTCAGCTGGATCAGGTGATCCCCTCCGGTCCCTTTGCCGAGGCCTTTTCAAGCCAACTTATGCCGGTAATCCGCTGGTACAGCCCCGAGTTGATGGGGGAGGACCGGGTCGCCGGCTATGATGTTGTCAAGATCGCGCTCAAGGCCCGGGATCAACACCGTTACAGTCACCGGCTATGGCTTGAGAAATCGACCGGGCTGCTGGTGAAAAGTCATGTCCGGTCTGATAGCGACGAGGTGTTGGAGCATTTTCAGTTCACCAGCCTGGAAATTACGGATCGTCTGCCAGACAGTGAGTTTGAAGTGCAATCTCAGGGACAAGCGCTAGAGCGTAAGCTTGACGCCCCTCCTCAGTCTTCCCAGCAACCAAGAATGGATGGCTGGGTTCTGCGCTGGCAGCCTGAAGGCTTCATGCCCGCCGCTGCGCCCCGTTCCGGCCAGGGGCAGGCAGTTGCATTTTCAGATGGTCTGGCGGCCTTTTCCGTTTTTGTCGAACCGGCCGGGCGGATTTCCATGCCGACGGGGGCGTCCCGGATTGGTGCCACGACCGTATATATCAGCCAGCTGGATGTGGGTGGTCGCCCGTATATGGTGACAGTCGTGGGAGAAGTGCCCCCTGCAACAGCTAAAAAAGTCGCGGAATCTGTAGAGGTAGACAATGCCAAGGCGTATGAGACGGCCAGACGATGATTACTGAGAACGGCAGAGTTGTAGCGATTGATGGGGGCCGGGCCTGGGTGCAGACCATACGCAACAGCGCCTGTCAGAGTTGTGCCGCCCGACATGGATGCGGTCAGCGCGCGCTGGCTGGAGCGACAGGTGGTCGCGCCAACCAGGTTTTGGTGACCAACGAACTGGATGCTCGGGTGGGTGACGAGGTGACCCTGGCGATTGATGAGGCGGCCCTGTTGCGGGCATCCCTGTTGGTGTATGCCGTGCCACTGTTATTGATGGTGACTGGTGCCGTATTGGGGCACGGTGCAGGGGGGCAGGATCTTGTTGCCATCGCCGGCGCGCTGATTGGTCTGGCGGGGGGCTTTATGCTGGTTCGCTGGTTACAGCGCCGATCCGCCCACCGTTACGAGCCCCGGCTGATCCGGATTGTCCCTGGCATCGACGGGAATGTGTCTGTAAACCCTACCGTTTTGTAAGTTGAAAATCGCGATTCTGACCGCAGAATGTGGGTAAAGGTCTGATAAACAGGGGGTTCTACATGTTAATGACTAACCTGAAGTACAGAACGCTGGTCACGACCTCCGGTGGCTCGTCCATGGCTACGGTATTCGTTCTGTGCCTGATGGTGTTTTTGATCTGGGCGCAGGAGGCCCATGCGCGCAGCCTTCCAGACTTCACAGATTTGGTTGAGGAAAACTCAAACGCTGTGGTTAATATCAGTACCACCAGCAAGCCAACTCGTGGTGGGGGTTATCCGGGGGCGCCGTTTGATGAGCGTCAGTTGGAGCAATTGCCGGAATTCTTTCAGGAGTTTTTCCGGGGGCCGCAATCGCCCTACGGTAACAGTCCCGGCCGCGCACAACCCCGCCGATCCATGGGTTCCGGTTTTATTGTCTCGAAGGACGGCTATGTCCTCACCAATAACCATGTTGTCGAAGGGGCCGATGAGATTGTCGTGCGCCTGAGTGATCGCCGGGAGTTGCAGGCGACCCTGGTGGGTACGGATCCCCGCTCTGATATGGCGGTGCTCAAGATCGAGAACGGTGATGACCTGCCCGTCGTCAAGATTGGTCGCTCCCGGGACCTGGCAGTGGGTGAGTGGGTGCTGGCGATTGGTTCTCCCTTTGGCTTTGACTATACCGTAACCGCTGGTATCGTCAGCGCCCTTGGCCGCTCGCTGCCATCCGAAAACTACGTACCGTTTATCCAGACTGATGTGGCCATTAATCCGGGGAACTCCGGCGGACCGCTGTTTAACCTGGATGGAGAAGTGGTTGGTATCAACTCCCAGATATACACTCGCTCCGGCGGGTTCATGGGCGTTTCTTTCGCCATTCCCATTGATGACGCCATGAACGTCTTTAACCAGCTCCGTGATAAGGGCTTCGTCGCCCGTGGTTGGCTGGGCGTATTGATTCAGGAGGTGAATCGTGATCTGGCTGAATCGTTCGGGCTCAAGCGTCCCAGGGGTGCGCTGATTGCTGAAGTAATGGCCGGGTCGCCGGCTGACGATGCCGGGTTGGAATCGGGTGATATCGTGCTCGAATATGACGGGGACAGTGTCGAGCTGTCGTCGGATCTGCCGCCGATGGTGGGACGTACTCCCGTGGGCGAAACTGCAACGCTGACGGTGCTCCGTGAAAGCCGGGAGATAGAGCTGGAAGTTGAAATCGGCAAACTTCCGGAACAGGGAAGCGAGCAGGCATCTGTGCCCGGCACAGATCAGGGTGGTCCGTCATCGGCACCCCTGGGACTGACGGTTGAGCCTCTGCCTGCTGAGCTCGCCGATTCGATGGATCTGAAAGCCGGTGTTGTCGTTAGCAATGTTGGTCGGGGGCCCGCACTGAACGCCGGTATTCGGCCGAGGGATGTGATTACCGAGATTCATCGCCAACCGGTACGGAGTGTTGAGGAGTTCCGTGACGTCGTGTCTTCCCTGCCGGACGATCGTGCCGTGTCGGTGCGTGTTGTGCGCCAGGGGCGGGCCATCTATCTTGTAATGAAACCCTGATTCTGTGTGTCTGAAGCCCCGGGTGTTCGTTCAGGGACATATCCCGGGGCTTTTGTTACACTACGGGCAATAATCAAAACGTCGGCCATGGATCGGACCTGCCCGCATGATGAACAAAAAGGAACTTCCCCTCAGGACACTTCTCACCTTCCGTAACGCTTGGGTTGCGTGGCTCTTGCTTGCGGCTTCAATCGTTATCACTTTGATATTGTGGCAACTTTCGATACGTCTGGTCGAGGATCGCACCGAGGCACGTTTCCGCACGCAGTCGCTCCAGCTTAAAACCGCCATTGAAGAACGGCTGCTGAATCATGAACAGGTTCTGGCCGGTAGTGCCGGCCTGTTTGCGGTTGCCGGCAGTGTGAGTCGCGACCAGTGGCGGGAATATGTCGATAAGGTCGACATTGATCGTTACTACCCCGGTATTCAGGGGATCGGTTATGTGGAGCGTATCGGTGTCCGGGATATGGCAGATCACATCTCTTCGGTCCGCGCTGAAGGTGTTCACAACTACCTGGTGACACCGCTCGGGTCGGGGCCGGATTACTACCCAATGGTATACCTTGAGCCAGGCACCGATCGAAATCGCAGAGCGCTGGGGTACGACGCTTTCAGTGATCCCATCCACCGCCGGGCGATGGAAGAAGCCCGTGATGGGGCAAAGCCAACGGTCACTGGGAAGGTGATCCTGATTCAGGAAGAAGTTGCGGAAGACCAGGCCAGCTTCCTGATGTATTACCCGGTCTACCAGGGTGGAGACGTTCCGGATCTGCGCGTGGAGCGCAGAATGATGCTGGCAGGCTACGTGTTCAGTGCGTTTCGTATGAACAACCTGCTTGATGGCATCGTCGGCCTGATCTCGCCATTCCTCGATGTGCGCATCTATGATGGTGAACAGGTCTCCCGCGACACGCTGATGTATGGCTCCAATCTGGGGTCACTGGATAATGATTTCAGCTTCGAGATGAGTCAGACAATTCGCCATGGCGGCAGGGACTGGTTGTTGCAGACCCGCTCGACCCCTGCCTTTGATTTCCTGGCTTCCGATCCCCGGCCACCCATTGTGCTGGGTGCCGGTATTGTTATCAGCTTCCTGCTGTTCCTGTTCGCCCTCACGCTGATCCGCTCCCGCATTCTGGCGCAGGTAGGGGCGGGCCGCTATCGTGCGATTACCGAAGGCGCGGCCAATGTCACCCTGGTGCTCAGCAGCGGCGGCAAGCCTCAATACGCAAGCCCGTCGAGTAAGGACATCCTGGGCTTTGATCCTGAAAGACTGCAGGAGCTGGACTTTGAGTCGATCGTCCATGGCGATGACTGGCTCCAGTTAGTGGCGGGTTTTGAGGAATCCGTAGCCGCACCGGGTAAGCAGATGCCGGTTATACGGGCGCGGATCCGTGACGCTGCCGGCCAGTGGCGGGATATGGAGGGGACCTACACCGCTATGCTGAATGTACCGGGTGTAAACGGCGTGGTATTGAGCTTGCGGGATCTGACCCAGTTGAAAGCGGCCCAGTCAGAGCTGCACCGTCTGGCATTCTACGATCCCCTGACCGGCCTGGCCAACCGTCAGTTATTCCGTGACCGACTGAATCACGTGGTTCGCCGCAGTCGTCGCAGCGGTGAGCCGGCGGCATTGATGTTCCTGGATCTGGACGGGTTCAAGCGGATTAACGACACGCTTGGCCACGATTCCGGTGATGAACTGCTGAAACGGGTTGCCCAGTGGCTTACGGGGTGTGTGCGGGAGGAAGATTCCGTTGCCCGTCTGGGTGGGGATGAGTTCGTGGTGTTGCTGTCGCGTATCAGTGGCCCGGATGCCGCCGGCAAGGTGGCTGAGACCATTCTGCGGCGACTGTGTCAGCGAATTCGTCTGAATGAACACGAAGTGGGAATCACGGTCAGTATCGGTATTACCATGATTCCGCACGATAGTGAGGAGTCCGGCACTTTGATGAAGTACGCCGACCTCGCCATGTATCGTGCCAAGGAAATGGGCAGGAATACCTACCAGTTCTTCACTCCGGCGATGAATATCCAGGCGGCTCGTCGTCTGTTGCAGCAGGAGGAGTTGGCGACAGCCCTGGACGGTGACCGTTTTGTGCTGCATTACCAGCCCAAGGTGGATTTGGAGACCGAGCGGGTCATCGGCGTTGAAGCGTTCCTGCGTTGGCACCATCCGGAGAAAGGGTTGGTATCGGCCCAGCAGTTTATCGGGCTTGCCGAAGAGACCGGTCTGATCGTGCGTTTGGGCGAGCTGGCCCTACGACAGGCTTGCATCCAGGTGCAGGCTCTTGAGCGGGCCGGGTTCGAGTCCCTGAAGATGGCGGTCAATCTCTCGGTGCGCCAGCTGACCGACTCCGGATTCCTGGATATGGTGCGCCAGGTGATCACCGAAACCGGGGTGTCACCGGAGCGGCTTGAGCTGGAAATGCCCGCCGAGTTGCTTAACGAAGACCCCCGCATGTTGCGGGATTTGCTGGTTTCCCTGCACGATCTGGGCGTCTGCCTGATTCTCGACGACTTTGGTACGGGCTCCTGCTCGTTGGTTGCACTGCAACAACTGCCGCTGAATGTTATCAAGATCGACCACCGGTTTATTCGCGATATCCCCTACAACGTCAGCGCCACTGATGTGGCGTCCGCTGTGATCGCCCTGGCCAGAAAACTGCACCTGACGGTTGTGGCCGAGGGCGTGGAGACTCCACAGCAGCTCAGCTTCCTGAAAACCGCCGGGTGCGCCCAGTGTCAGGGCAATCTGTTCAGCTACCCGTTGGACGAGGATGCGCTGATTGGCTTCCTGATTCGGCAGTATGAGCGGCCGCTTATTTCCTGATCATGGCAATGACGGCGAGTAACCGGTAAAATCACGCCGTTCCCGGACTGCGGTAGCGGCCCCTCCGGGCTCAATCCTTCGTCTTATATGAGTATTCATTGTCTGTGACTGAACTGAGCCGAATCCGTAACTTTTCCATCATTGCCCACATCGACCATGGTAAATCCACACTCGCGGACCGTTTTATCCAGGTTTGCGGTGGCCTGACCGACCGTGAAATGGCCGAGCAGGTCCTGGACTCCATGGACCTGGAACGTGAGCGCGGGATTACCATCAAGGCCCAGAGCGTCACGCTCAACTACCAGGCCCGGGATGGTCAGGAATACAAACTGAATTTTATCGACACCCCCGGGCACGTGGACTTTTCCTATGAGGTGTCGCGCTCCCTGTATGCTTGTGAAGGGGCGCTGCTGGTGGTGGACGCCGGTCAGGGCGTGGAAGCCCAGTCCGTGGCTAACTGTTATACCGCCATAGAGCAGGGCCTGGAAGTCGTGCCGGTCCTCAATAAAATGGATCTGCCCCAGGCGGAGCCGGAGCGGGTGGCCGCCGAGATTGAGGATATTATCGGTATTGAGGCTTCCGATGCCGTGCGCTGCAGTGCCAAGAGCGGCGTGGGAGTAGAGGATGTCCTGGAAGACCTGATCCGGAAAATACCGCCTCCCAAAGGTGATCGGGGCGCGCCGTTACAGGCACTGATCATCGATTCCTGGTTTGATAACTATCTGGGGGTGGTTTCCCTGGTGCGGGTTACCGAAGGTACCCTGAAAAAGGGCGACAAGATCGTTATCAAGTCCACAGGCAAGGCCTGGAACGCGGACAAGGTGGGTATTTTCAACCCCAAGCCAAAAGATACCAATATTCTCGAAGCCGGTGACGTGGGCTTCATGGTTGCGGGCATCAAGGACATCCATGGTGCACCGGTGGGGGATACCATCGTACACCAGAAGTTCTTCCAGGAAACGCCCATGCTGCCGGGGTTCAAGAAGGTGAAGCCCCAGGTGTATGCCGGTCTGTTCCCGGTCAGTGCGGATGATTATGACGATTTCCGGGATGCGCTGGAGAAGCTGACCCTGAACGATGCCTCGCTGTTTTTCGAACCGGAGAACTCCGATGCTCTCGGCTTCGGGTTCCGTTGCGGTTTCCTTGGCATGCTCCACATGGAGATCATCCAGGAGCGGCTGGAGCGGGAATACGACATAGACCTGATTACCACCGCCCCGACGGTCATCTATGAGGTGCTTACCAAGCAGAATGAGACCCTGTCGGTGGACAACCCGTCACGGTTGCCGGATGTTGGTTCCATAGAAGAAATGCGTGAGCCAATCGTCGAGGCCAACATCCTCGTGCCCCAGGAGCATCTGGGTAATGTCATCGCCTTGTGCGAAGAGAAGAGGGGTGTTCAGAAGCACATGCACTTCCTGGCGACCCAGGTACAGCTCACCTATGAGTTGCCCATGGCGGAAGTGGTGATGGATTTCTTTGACCGCATCAAGTCCGCGAGCCGCGGTTTTGCGTCCCTGGACTACCACTTTATCCGCTTCCAGCCGGCCAATCTGGTGCGTCTGGACGTATTGATTAATGGTGAGCGGGTGGATGCTCTTGCATTGATTGTCCATAAGGATCAGGCCCACTACAAAGGTCGGCAGCTGATTGAGAAGATGAAGGAACTGATCCCGCGCCAGATGTTTGATATTGCCATTCAGGCGGCCATTGGCACCCACGTGGTGTCACGGGTCACAGTGAAGGCACTTCGCAAGAACGTGACCGCCAAGTGTTACGGCGGTGACGTGAGTCGTAAGAAGAAGCTGCTGCAGAAGCAGAAAGAAGGTAAAAAGCGCATGAAGCAGCTGGGCAACGTTGAGGTGCCTCAGGAAGCGTTCCTCGCCGTACTGAAAGTGGACAAATAAAAGGCACCTGAATGGATATTGATTTCCCCCTGGTCCTGGTTGTACTGACGTTCGCAACCGGCCTTATCTGGCTGGCAGACAGGCTGTTTCTCCGCAAGCGCAGGATGGCCGGTGTGTCTGCCGGAGACAGTTCACAGGACAGTGAGGTTGAAGCTCCCAAAGAGCCCTACCTGGTCGACCTGAGCCGCTCCTTCTTTCCCGTGTTGGCGATCGTCCTGGTGCTGCGTTCCTTCCTTGTGGAACCTTTTCAGATACCTTCAGGCTCCATGCTGCCCACCCTGGAGGTTGGCGATTTTATCCTGGTGAACAAGTATGCCTATGGTCTGCGCCTTCCCGTAGCAGGCACAAAAATACTCGAGGTCGATGATCCGGAGCGTGGGGATGTGATGGTCTTCCGCTACCCCGAGGATGGACACACCAATTACATCAAGCGGGTGGTCGGGTTGCCAGGCGATCATATTCGCTACCGCAACAAGGAACTGTTTATTAATGGCGACAAGGTGGAGACCCGATTCGTGGCACGACTGCCACCCATGGAGCTCCGTCGTGAGACTCTGGGTGAAACCGAACACGACCTTTTCCTGACCCTCGGACGCCCCGGCGGCTCTGGCGAAGGGGAATGGACAGTGCCTGAGGGCCATTATTTTGTAATGGGTGACAATCGTGACAACAGTAACGACAGCCGTTACTGGGGCACCGTGCCCGACGAGTTGATTGTAGGCAAAGCGTTTGCCATCTGGATGCACTGGAAATCGCTCACCAGTCTGCCATCCTTTGATCGTGTTGGCAGCATTGACTAATTCTCAAGGAGTGCAGTTCGAATGAAAAAGAATAAATTCTCCTCAATGAGGCGTCAGAGCGGGGCATCGGCTCTCACCATGCTGGTGATGGTGTTGTTTTTTGGCAGTCTGCTGACATTGGTGATCAAGTTGGGGCCGGCCTATCTGGACGACATTACCATCCAGGAAGCCCTGGAGGGTCTGGAAGGTACCGAAGGGCTTTCGACCATGGGGCCCCCCCAGATACGAAGCCTGATCAACAAACGGTTAAGTGTGAACAATGTCCGCGGTTTTGATGCCAAGCAGATCAGCGTTGAGAAAGATGGTGAATTTGTGGTGATCAAGGTGGACTACGAAGTCCGAAATAACCTGTTCCGTAATGTGGATACCGTCATCCACTTCAAACACGAATACGAGATGAAGGGCCAGTGAGTTCGCAACCGGATCTGGAACAGCTACAACGCCGAATAGGCTACCAATTCAAGGCGCCGGAGCGCTTGCTGCTGGCTCTGACTCATCGAAGTTATGGCAATCAGAACAATGAGCGGCTGGAGTTCCTCGGGGACTCCATCGTTAACATGGTGATTGCCGAGCATCTTTACCTGCAGTTTGAAAAAGCCCGGGAAGGCCAGTTGAGCCGATTGCGCGCACGTATGGTCAAAGGTGTGACGCTGGCAGAGATTGGCCGCGAATTTGAGCTGGGAAAGTATCTCAGGCTGGGGTCCGGCGAACTCAAGAGCGGTGGATTTCGCCGTGAGTCGATTCTCGCCGATGCCGTGGAGTCCATTATCGGTGCCATATACCTTGATAGTGATTTTGATACCTGTCGGCAGCAGGTGTTGCGCTGGTTTGAGCAGCGCCTGAAGAATCTGGATCTCCAGGACACCCAGAAAGATCCGAAAACCCGGCTCCAGGAATACCTGCAGTCCCGCCAGTTCCCTTTGCCGAGATACGATGTCATCTCGGTGGATGGAGAGGCCCATGCACAGACTTTTCATGTTTCCTGCGCTTTGCCTTCATTGGGTCGGAATACGTCCGGTGTTGGCAGCAGTCGTCGAATTGCAGAGCAGCAGGCCGCCCGTAATGCCCTGAAGGAACTGGGCGTGGAGAACGATTAATGAATGATATTACCCGTCCGGACGATCCGGAAAGCCGCTGTGGTTTTGTGGCCATTGTTGGCCGGCCAAACGTGGGCAAGTCCACGCTGTTGAACCATATACTCGGCCAGAAGCTGAGCATAACCTCCCGCAAGCCACAGACCACGCGCCACCAGGTGCTGGGTATCAAGACCATGGGACCGGTGCAGGCGATCTATGTCGATACACCGGGCATGCACGAAGAAGAACCCAGGGCGCTGAACCGCTACATGAACAAGGCGGCGACATCGGCATTGATTGATGTGGATGTAGTGGTGTTTGTGGTTGACCAGATGGCCTGGACCACAGCCGACGAGCTGGTTCTGGAAAAGCTGTCCAGACTGAAATGCCCGGTGATCCTGGCGGTCAACAAGGTCGATAAGATCGAAAAGCGTGAAACATTGTTGCCGCACCTGGACATGCTCTCGAAGAAGCGGGAGTTTACTGAGATCATTCCATTGTCCGCTCTCAAGGAGATGAATCTGCAGCCGCTGGAGGAAGCCGTTGGCCGCTACCTTCCGCAGAGCGTGCATTTCTATCCGGATGACCAGGTGACCGATCGCAGTGAGCGGTTCATGGCCGCCGAAATGGTCCGGGAGAAAATTACCCGGCAACTGGGTGCGGAGCTGCCGTATTCCGTTGCGGTTGAGATAGAAGAGTTTCGTCGTGATGGCAAGACCCTGCATATATCCGCGCTTATTCTGGTGGAGCGGGAAGGTCAAAAGAAAATCATCATTGGCGATAAGGGTGAGCGCATGCGCCGCATCGGCCAGGAAGCCCGCACAGACATGGAGAGGCTGTTTGACAGTAAGGTCATGCTCCGACTGTGGGTCAAGGTCAAGCGGGGTTGGGCTGATAGCGACCGGGCCCTCAAGAGCCTGGGCATGAACGATTTCTGAAAACAGTATGGCCGGCTCAGTGCAGCAGGAACCGGCGTATGTCCTCCACCGTCGTCCCTGGCGGGAAACCAGTCTGCAGGTCGATGTATTCACGCTGAACGCCGGTCGGGTGTCGTTGATCGCCCGTGGTGCCAACAGCGCCAAGAGTCCGCTCAAGGCCCAGTTGCAGCCATTCCAGCCCCTGATGTTGGATTGGACCGGTCGCAGTAACCTTAAGACCCTGACCCAGACCGATGTTCGTAGCGGCCCGTCACTCACTCGCACGATGGCTCTTTACAGTGGGCTGTACATTAACGAGTTGCTACAGCGAGTTCTGCCGGCTGCAGATCCTCATCCTTCTCTGTTTGCAGCCTATATTCAGCTGATCACCGAACTCTCGGAAACGGACGATGTTGAGCCAGTGTTGCGTCGGTTTGAAGGTTCATTCGCAGAAGCGCTGGGGTACAGCTTTGCCTGGGACTTTGCGACGGATTCCGGAGCCGGGGTCGAGGCGGGTCAGAGCTACTGCTATGATCCGGAACGGGGCATTTTGTTACGCCCGGATGAGAACGTGCGATTGAGAAATCTGTCGGGAGACACACTGATGGCCCTGGCGTCCGGCGATCTGGAATCACCGGATTGCCGTCGTACAGCCAAACGGGTCATGCGAGTGTTGGTGGACTACCTGTTACAGGGCAGACCGCTGCACAGCAGAAGCCTTTTCAGTCATGGTCGGAGAGAACCGAATGAATCCTAGAGTGTTACTTGGTGTGAATATAGATCACGTGGCAACCCTCCGTCAGGCTCGGGGCACCCGTTATCCGGACCCGGTCCAGGCGGCCCTGATGGCGGAGGAGGCAGGTGCCGACGGCATTACCATTCATCCCCGCGAGGATCGCCGTCACATTCAGGACCGCGATGTGCTGATGCTTAAGGAAACCCTGCAGACAAAAATGAATCTGGAGATGGCTGTTACCGACGCCATGCTGGCGTTTGCGGAACAGGTCCGGCCGCAGTGCGTGTGTCTTGTGCCTGAAAAGCGGGAAGAGCTCACCACTGAGGGTGGGCTGGACGTGGACGGTCAGGAGGCCCGGGTGGCCAAAGCCTGTGAACGTCTTGCGAAAATCGGTACCGAGGTCTCACTGTTTATTGATCCCGACCCGGTGCAGATAGACGCCGCCGTTCGCTGCGGCGCCCCTGTGGTGGAATTGCATACCGGGGAATACGCCGAGGCGGACGATCCTCAGGCGGTTGAGGCCGCGTTCAAGGTATTGGCGGATGCCGTGGCCTACGCGCGTAAAAAAGGTCTTATCGTGAATGCGGGCCATGGCCTGCATTACCACAATACCGAGCGTGTTGCGGCCATTCCCGGCATCAACGAGCTCAACATCGGTCATGCCATCATTGCCCGGGCGGTCTTTACCGGCCTGAAAGAGGCTGTGCGTGACATGAAGTCCATTCTTGAGAGTGCGCGTCTGGGCACTTAAATGTCCTCAGCCCAGGGTGTTCCCGGATCCGGCGGCGCCCGCTTCTGATTGCTGGCGGAACTGCGCTTGCCAGTCGGTCTGGTCGCCCCATACCTGCAGTCTCTCAATCGCCGCCAGCAACTGGTCTTTATGATAGGCCATGTCTGATGACGAGCACTTGAGTGCAGTTTCGAACTGGTTTGCCGCTGTTCTCAATTCCGGCACTCCGCAGTAGCGGGTTGCCCCGTGCAGCTTATGGACGCAATCCAGAAGCGGGTCAAGGTCGCCTTCTTTCCAGAAGCTCTCAACCTTGTCCGCATCCGACGACAGCTGTTCCAGAAGCATGCTGAACAATTCCTCGGCAAGGTCCGCCTTGCCTGCCGCCAGTTGAATACTCTCTTCGACGCTGACGCATGGTTGCTGAAGTTTGCGGGTTGAAGGTCTCAGGGTCTTGCTGGTGTCTCTGATTTCGGGAACCCGGATGCGCCGGTTTTGTGGTGAGACCTCACAGGTATAGCCGGTGTATTCACGAATCGTTTCAACCAGCTGGCCGCTGCTGATCGGTTTGGCGAGATAACCGTCGAATCCCTGACGAGCCAGTCGATCCTGCTCATCAGCGAGAGCGTGGGCGGTGAGCGCAATCACCGGGGTGCGATGACTCTTATTGTCCATGGCGCGCAATCGTGCCGTTGTCTCGACACCGTCCATGCCCGGCATCTGCAGGTCCATAAAGACCAGATCAAAAGGATTGTTGCGAGCCTTGCTGATGGCTTCAAAGCCACTGGAGGCGCCTTCCGCGTTGACCTGGCAGTCATTTAGCAAGGTCATGACCAATTTCAGGTTGGCTTCGTTATCGTCTACCGCAAGCACCCTGGGTACGGCACCTGTCGGTTGCCACAAAGGGATGGCCGGATGCTCCTGCAGTGGTTTTTGTCTGTCATTGATGCCGTGAACCAGTAGCAGCAGTTCGTCATACAGGGCGTTACGGCACACAGGCTTGGTCAGGTGCCCGCTGGTCAGTCCGGACAGGGGCGTGTCGTGCGTGTCGAGAGTGGGCGTCAACAACAGTGTGCGGCAGTCGCGTTCCAGCTCCAGGTTGCGTACCAGGGCGCAATACTGGCTGGAGTTCAGCAGGTGTCGGGTGATGCCAATAACCGCGAGGGCATAGCCAGCCTGGCTTCTCTGGGCTTCTTCCACCTGTTCCTGCATGGCGCCGGGTGAGGCGACCACGTCCACCGTCATGCCCCATTCTTTCAGCATGTGCTCCACCGCCAGGCCGGTGGTCTTCTGGTGTTCCAGGTAAATGACGCGCTCTCCGCGGAGCGTGTCCTGAGGGGCGCCAGCCTCGCCAGAACTGGACAGTTCCGAGGTCAGTGTGAACCAGAAGGTCGACCCCTTTCCCAGCTCGCTTTGCAGGCCGATCTTGCCCCCCATTTCTTCCACCAGTCGCTTGGATATGGCCAGGCCGAGGCCGGTCCCGCCATACTGGCGAGCGGTGGAGGCATCCGCCTGGTTGAAGGCATTGAACAGGGATTGTTGCTGCGCCCGGGAAAGGCCAACCCCGGAATCGGTGATGCTGATGCGCAGGGTCACCCTGTTGTTTTCCTGGTCTTCGTCTTCGAGGCTGGCCCGGAGTACCACTTCACCGGTCTGTGTAAACTTGATGGCATTGTTGACCAGGTTGGTAATCACCTGCTTGACCCGCAACGGATCCCCCATGATGTTGTCGGGCACGTCGTTGTAGACCAGCGGCACCAGGTCGAGATTTTTGCCGTGGGCAGCAGGAGCCAGCATCACCATGACATCTTCAACGATGTCCCGGAGCTGGAATGGAACGCGGTCGAGGATCAGTTTACCGGCCTCGATCTTCGAGAAATCCAGGATGTCGTTGATGATGGTCAGCAGAATTTCCGAGGATTTTCGGATGGTGCTGAGGTGGTCTCGCTGCTGGCGGGGCAGGGGGCTCTTCATCAAGAGCTCGGTGAAGCCAATGATGCCGTTCAGAGGTGTGCGTATCTCGTGGGACATGTTGGCGAGAAATTCGGATTTGATCCGGCTGGCCTCTAGGGCCTCCTTGCGCGCGAGATCCAGTTCGATGTTCTGGATCTCGATGGTTTCGAGGGTTTCCCGAAGATCCTCAGTGGCCTGATCAACATTCTGTTGCATCTCCGCCTGCGCCTTGCTGAGTTCTTCCGCCATGGCGTTGAGGCCGGATTCGAGCTGTTCGAACTCCGGGCCGGCAGAGGTATACACGCGGGTGTCCAGTTTGCCTTCCTTGAGCTTGGCTACCGCCTCGTTCAGCTCGAAGACCGGGTCGGTAAAGGCGCGACTGAGGCGCACGGCGATGATGAGGCTGAGAATGACGCCACCGAGCACCAATATCAATGAGATCAGCAGGGCTTTGTAGGTTTCTTTTTCCGTCCGGATATGGGACATCTCTACCGCAGCCCAGCCCAAGGGCTCTTGCACACCGCTGACCGGTTGACCGGCACCCTGATCCAGCATGCTCTCGATCATCAGGTCCTGAAGGAATACGGGGGTGACAAACAGGGTGCTGTCATCGCGGAATATGCGCCAGGGCCCTTCTGCTGCGAGTTCATCCGGGGAAATGGCATCGGCGCTCCCGGGCCCGGTGTGCAGTAGTCGTTCGCGCTCGCCGCTGAAAAAGGTGATGGAACGCACGTCCTGTTCTTCCAGGAGGGCATTGGAAAGGCTATTCAGCAGACTTCGGTTGGCGGTAAACAGGCCATACTCGGAGCCTGCCGCCAGTTGTCGCGACAGTGACTGACCGCGGTCCTGCAGCAGACTTTCAATATTGTTGACCCAGCTGTAGGTAAAGAACAGCCCGAGTAAAATGGTCGTCAAGAGGGTGGGGACCAGCGTCACCACCAGTACTTTTTTGCGAATGCCCCAACGCCGCATATCGTGTTCCTGATGTTATCGTTGCCAGCCAGGTAGTCTGGCCTCACTTCCCTGTCAGAATAGATGATCCGGAAACCCGGTGCCGAGTTGGCCGCCTGGTTTTGTCCCGGATATAGCCACCGGTCATGGATATAGCGAGAAGCTGTATTGGGAGACGACGGCTATAACGCGTATCATGCGAATCCGGAAGTGTACCACAGGCTATTGTCAGCTTGATTGTCTGGCATGCCGGGAGATGGCAGATTTGAGAAAGGTTCCCATATGAATTTTCCCACCATAGAAGACTATGTCGGGCATACACCGCTGGTGCGTTTACAGCGCCTGCCGGGTGAGACCAGTAATGTGATTCTCGCCAAGCTCGAAGGCAATAACCCGGCTGGATCGGTCAAGGATCGCCCGGCCGTGAGCATGATTCAGGAAGCCGAGCTCAGGGGCGAGATTCATCCGGGGGATACGCTGATCGAGGCCACCAGCGGCAACACCGGTATCGCCTTGGCGATGGCCGCAGCCATCAAGGGTTACCGCATGGTACTTATCATGCCTGAGAACATGAGCGAGGAACGTCGGGCGTCCATGAGGGCCTATGGTGCGGACATTGTCACGGTGTCGAAGGAAGAGGGTATGGAAACCGCCCGTGACCTGGCTCTGCAAATGGAAGCAGAGGGTAAGGGCAAGGTTCTGGATCAGTTCAGCAATACCGATAACCCGCTGGCCCATTATCGCACCACCGGCCCCGAAATCTGGGAGCAGACCGGTGGGCGGGTGACTCACTTTGTCAGTTCCATGGGGACTACCGGTACGATCATGGGCGTGTCCAGATACCTGAAAGAGCGTAACCCGGATATCCGTATCATTGGCCTTCAGCCGAAGGAAGGGGCATCCATCCCCGGTATCCGGCGCTGGCCGGAAGCCTACCTTCCGAAAATCTACGAGGCCAGCCGTGTTGACCAGGTGCTGGATATCGGGCAGCAGGAAGCGGAAGACACCATGCGCGCGTTAGCCAGCGAGGAAGGTATTTTCTGTGGCGTTTCTTCCGGCGGCTCCATTGCCGCAGCCCTGCAATTGTCGAAGCAGGTTGAAAACGCCGTGATCGTAGCCATCATCTGTGACCGTGGCGACCGCTACTTGTCTACTGGCGTCTTTCCCGGCGCCTGAACCGCAGCAAGAGAATTCAGTATGAGCAGAAGACGCAGGAAGGCGCTTCCGAAAGAGCCTGTCCGTTGTGTAGTTGAAACCCTGAGTCACGATGGCCGGGGCATCGCCCGTCAGGACGGCAAGACTCAGTTCGTAGATGGCGCCTTGCCCGGCGAGACCGTGATGGCGAAGGTCGTGGGTTCACGTAGCAAATTTGATGAACTGCGGACGCTCGACGTACTGGAGGCGGCTCCTACGCGGGTGACACCTCCCTGCGAGTACGCGGACCTGTGCGGTGGTTGTAGCCTCCAGCACATGGGCTCCGACGCCCAGATCCAGTTCAAGGAAGACACGCTCCGGGAGCATTTTGCCCATTTCGGGGGCATCGAACCCGAAGAATGGGTGACGCCGATGCTGTCGCCGGAAACGCTGGGCTATCGTCGCAAGGCACGCCTTGGCGTTCGGCATGTCCAGGCCAGGGATTCCGTGCTGGTGGGCTTTCGGGAGAAGCGCAACAGCTTCCTCACTGACATTGATCGCTGTGTGGTTATGGATCCACGGATTGGTGAGCGCATAACTCCGCTGCGAGACATGCTTTACAAGCTGGATGCCTTTAACCGTATTCCCCAGGTGGAAATTGCCTGCGGTGACGATGTCGCGGTTATGGTCTTCCGCAACATGGATACGCTCAGTGATTCTGATCGGGCATCGTTAATCGCTTTCGGTCAGGCCCATGATTTGCATATTTACCTGCAGCCCAAGGGGCCGGATACCGTGCATCGTATCTGGCCGGAGGAGGGCGAGGAGCGCCTGAGTTATCGTCTTGAAGAATATGACCTGACCATGAAGTTTCATCCCATGGACTTTACCCAGGTCAATGCAGGCATCAATGGCACCATGGTACACAGGGCTGTGGAGTGGCTGGATGTCCAGCCAGAGGAGCGGGTACTGGACCTGTTTTGTGGCCTTGGCAACTTTACTCTGCCGCTGGCACGCAAGGCCGGGCAGGTCGTGGGCGTTGAAGGCGATGACGCCATGGTGGTCCGTGGTCGGGAAAATGCGGAACTCAACGGCCTCAGTAATGTCATGTTCCACGGTGCCGATTTGCAGGCGGATTTCACATCGCAGCCATGGGCGGCTGAAGGGTTCGACAAAATCCTGATTGATCCGCCCCGGTCGGGCGCCCAGGAAGTGTGTGAATATCTGACAGCGTTTGGGGCCAAGCGCATTGTGTATGTGTCCTGTAACCCTGCAACGCTGGCCAGGGACGCTGGCGTTATGGTGCGCAATGGCTACCGCCTGGTGAAGGCGGGTGTGATGGACATGTTCCCGCATACGACCCATGTGGAATCCATTGCGTTGTTTGAGCGCGACGATCATTGACAGAAGAACCAGCCGGTCAGGGATGGCCGGGTGAATAACCGGGAATAACAAAGCCGATATGGTAAAAGTTCGCGAAGATTACGCAATCACCGGCGATGGGCAGGTCGATATCGGGCGCTGGGTGCGCCAGATCGAATCCCAGACCCGCCTGGAGAACGTGGACCAGTTTCGTCGAGCCTGCGAGAAAGCGGCAGAGATCGATCTGCAGGCTTTCCGCGAAGACCGCTTGTGGACAGAGGGCGCCAGCAGTTTCCGCACCGGTATTGAAATGGCCCAGGTATTGGTGGAACTTCACCTTGATCAGGCCAGCCTGGTGGCCGCGATACTTTACCGTGCGGTGCGTGAGGAGAGAGTGCCTCTTGAGGAGGTCCGCAAAGAGTTTGGCGATGAGGTTGCCAGTCTGATCAATGGCGTTCAACAGATGGCGGCCATCTCCTCAATTCATCATCCGCTGAAGGGCAATGTGCTGGGCCAGAGTGAAGGTCAGCTCGATAATGTCCGTAAGATGCTGGTGACCATGATCGACGACGTTCGCGTCGCGCTGATAAAGCTGGCGGAACGGACCTGTGCGATCCGGGCGGTCAAGAACGCCCCTGAAGAAAAACGTATGCGTGTGGCCCGCGAGGTGTTTGACATCTACGCGCCCCTGGCCCATCGCCTGGGCATCGGGCACATCAAGTGGGAGCTGGAGGACCTGTCCTTCCGTTATCTCCATGCCTCGGCCTACAAGAAGATTGCCAAGCTGCTGGACGAGAAACGCCTCGACCGGGAGGGATACATCCGTCGGGTGATCGATACCCTGAAAACCGAGCTCAAAAACTTCGGTATTGAGGGAGAACTGTCGGGCCGTGCCAAGCACATTTACAGCATTTGGCGAAAGATGCGGCGCAAGGGCATCGACTTTTCCCAGGTCTATGATGTCCGGGCAGTGCGCGTGTTGGTGCCCGAAGTTCGGGACTGCTATGCGGCGCTGGGCATCGTGCACACCTTGTGGCGCCACATCCCCAATGAGTTTGATGACTACATCGCCAACCCCAAGGAGAATGGCTACCAGTCCCTGCATACTGCCGTAATCGGTCCCGAAGGCAAGGTTATGGAAGTGCAGATCCGTACTCACAAGATGCACGAGGAAGCAGAGTTGGGCGTGTGTGCCCACTGGCTTTACAAGGGTACCGATACGAGTAACCGCTCCACCGGTTACGATGCCAAGATCAACTGGTTGCGTCAGGTCCTGGAGTGGCAGGAAGAACTGGGTGACCTGTCGGGGCTCGCCGATCATCTCAAAAGTGATGTGGCGTCCGACCGCGTCTATGTGTTTACCCCCGAAGGACATGTAGTGGACCTGCCCCAGGGGGCCACGCCGGTGGACTTTGCCTATCGGGTTCACACTGAGATCGGCCACGCCTGCCGTGGGGCCCGGGTTAACAGTCGGATTGTGCCTCTGACCTATCCGCTGAAAACCGGCGATCAGGTGTTTATCCTGACCTCCAACAACCCGGCGCCAAGCCGTGACTGGCTGAATCCGAGTCTGGGGTATATCCAGACCTCCCGGGCTCGGGCGAAAGTGACTCACTGGTTCAAGGAACAGGACCGCGGCCGTAATGTCCTGGACGGACGAGCCATTCTCGAAGACGAGTTCCGTCGGCTATCCCTCTACGACGTTGATCTCGGGGAGCTGGCTCGCAAGGTTAATTACCACGATGCCGAGGACATGTTCGCGGCGGTCGGCGCAGGAGACCTGCGCCCCACACACGTGGCCAATGTCGCCCAGCAAATGCTGGAGCCCAAGTCCCAACAGCTGGATCTCAAACTCAGCGGTCAGCGTCGCCGACCATACGATACCGAATCCGATATCCGGATCCTCGGCGTGGGCAAGCTCAAGACCCAGGTGGCGAAATGCTGCAAGCCGTTACCGGGGGATGATATTGGAGGTTATATAACGGTTGGGCGCGGAGTGACTGTGCACCGTCAGGACTGCATAACCTTCCTGAACCTTCGGGATGTGGAGCCGAACCGGATCATTGAGGTGAGCTGGGGTGGTCAGCCCGCTGCGGTCTATCCTGTGGATATTGAAATTCAGGCCTATGATCGCTCGGGGTTGTTGCGGGATATCACTCAGGTGTTGTCGTCTTCCAAGAGCGACGTGCTGTCCCTGAACACGCTCAGCAACAAAGACGAGAATACGGCAACAATGACCGTCACCGTCGAGATTTCCAGCCTTGAACAGCTGGCGAAGCTACTGGCCCAGATACGCAACCTGCCCAACATCATTGACGTGAGGCGAAAGCGAGGATGAGTTACTCCATAGAGGACCTGAAAACCCTGATGGCCCGGTTGCGGGATCCCGAGATCGGTTGTCCCTGGGACGTCAAGCAGACCTTTAAAAGCATCGTTCCTCACACCCTGGAGGAAGCCTACGAAGTGGCGGATGCCATAGATCGGGCCGATTACCCCCACCTTGAAGATGAATTGGGGGACCTGCTGTTTCAAGTGATTTTCTACACCCAGATGGGCCGGGAGCAGGGGCATTTTGATTTTGATTCGGTGGTGGACAACCTGGTGCGCAAGCTGGTGCGTCGCCATCCCCATGTTTTTCCCGAGGGTACCCTCGAGAGTCGTGTGGACCCCGACAATCGGCCTGATGAGGCTGAAATCAAGGCGAGCTGGGAACGAATCAAGGCTGAAGAGCGCGCACTGAAGCCCAAGGCCGAAGCCAGCGACAGCAGTCGGCTGGACGGTATTGCCCGGACTCTGCCGGCCATGGCTCGTGCGGAGAAGCTGCAGAAGCGAGCCGCCAACCATGGCTTCGACTGGCCGGATATTGAGCCGGTCTTCGACAAGCTCCATGAGGAAATCGATGAGCTGAAGGAAGCCTGGCATGCTGTCGAAAACAGAGCCGGTGCCCGGGATGCGGTCGAGGATGAACTGGGAGACCTGTTGTTTGTTTGTGTGAATCTGGCACGTTTCATGAAGGTAAATCCTGAGCAGGCGCTGAATCGGACCAATCACAAGTTCGGTGCACGTTTTCGTGCCATTGAGCGGCGCCTTGAAGGCGAAGGTCGTAATCTGGACGACGAATCCCTGGAAGCCCTGGACGCCATCTGGCAGCAGGTCAAAGGCGTGGAAAAACACTGAAAGCATAGCGTTCATGGGGATCGGGTAGGTACAATCCGTTACCAATTTGTTGTCCCTGCATGCGATTCCTTCGTCTACACTTCCTGAAACGGATGCACTTTATCAGTGCGCCGTAGGTCGCAGAGAAGATGCAGGAGTGAAGGCACATGAAAATCAAAGATCTGGTCAATTACTGGGATAAGCATGCACGGGGACGTCTGGCTCGGGATGCGTATTTTATGGAGTTGTCTGACCAGCATCACAAGCGACTGGAAAAGCTCGCCGCACTTTATCCGATGAAGTCACCTCAGGATCTGATGCGGGACCTGATTTCCGCTGCTCTTGATGAGCTGGAAACCAGCTTTCCGTATGTTGAGGGAACCAAGGTGGTGGCTTACGATGAGGACGGTTTCGAGATTTATGAGGATCAGGGTATGACCCCGCGCTTCGTGAGTCTCAGCCAGAAGCATATTCAGCGCCTGAAAGCCCGTCAGCTGGAGTCTGTTGCCTGACCAGGCCGCTTCGCTGAATTCTGGCTTCTCCTCTCGGGGTGGTAGCGCCACCCCGAACCGACCTCTTCTGCGTTACTTTTCTTTCCCCTCGAGTTTGTCCTTGAGCGGACTCTGCCTGACCAGGTCGTCCAGCGCGGCTCCGATCATGTCATTGAGTATGTCGCTTTCTGACCGGTCCGGATAGAGCTCCGCCAGGGCAGCAACTCGTGCAGCATCTTCCAGCGGCAGTCGCAGGTTGTAGTCGTGGGTCCGTTCGACGTCTTCTTTCTTTTGTTCCCAGTGCTTTGGCAGATCAGTGACTTTCATGAATTCTCCTTGCGACTACGGGCTTTAATCGTTATTAGTATCGTTAGTTTACTTCGCCTTCGTCAATTTAAAAGGACGTCAATGTGACTGAGTTACATCCCGACCTTCGAGAAAACGTTCGCATGCTGGGTGAGTTGCTGGGCCAAAGCATCCGGCGCTACCCGGGGCAGGACTGTTACGAGCTGATTGAAGAAATCCGTGCCGCCGCCAAAGCGGATCGCCGCCATGAGAGTGGTTCCGGGCAGCGTCTCGTCAGCCTGTTGGGGAAGCTGGGGGATGAGGAGCTGCTGCCTGTCACCCGGGCGTTCAACCAGTTCCTGAACCTGGCCAACCTGGCGGAACAGTATCACGGTATTCGTCGCAAGCGCGGGCATGAATCGGACCTGATGGTGGAGTCCCTGCAACAGGTGTTTGAACGTCTCACGTCGTCAGGCATCAGTGCTGATGAACTGCACCGGCGGATAGCGGATCTGAGTATCGAGTTTGTGATGACGGCGCACCCCACCGAGGTGGCCCGCCGCACACTGATCATGAAATACGATGAAATGTCCGACTGTCTGTCCCGGCTAGATCATGATGACTTGTTAGCTACCGAACGGGACGAGATCGTCGACCGACTGGCACAACTGATATCGGAAGCCTGGCACACTGATGAAATCCGGCACGAGCGGCCCACCGCTGTCGACGAGGCCAAGTGGGGGTTCGCCGTTATCGAGAACAGCCTCTGGCAGGCATTACCGAAGTTCCTTAGAAGCCTTGATCTGTCGCTATCGGAAGTGACGGGGCGGGGCTTGCCCCTGGATGCGGCTCCCATTCGTATTGCTTCCTGGATGGGCGGCGACCGGGACGGTAACCCCAACGTCACCCATCAGGTGACCCGGAAGGTGTTTCTCCTGGGACGCTGGATGGCGGCCGATCTTTACCTGCGTGATATCCAGGCACTGCGTGCCGAGTTGTCCATGTGGCAGGCCAATGATGAGCTGAAGGCGTTGGCCGGGAGCAGCCGCGAACCATACCGTCACGTGCTGGCGGAACTGCGGGATCGGCTGATCAAGACCCGTGACTGGGCAGAAGCCTGCGTCAACGGAGCGACCGGGGACGCCACGGATATTCTGTTTGAAAACCGGGACTTCATCGAACCTCTGGAAATGTGTTATCGGTCGTTGGTGGACTGTGGTCTCGAAAGTATTGCCGATGGTCCCCTGCTGGATACCATTCGACGTGCTCACACGTTTGGCCTCACGCTGATTCGCCTGGATATCCGTCAGGAAGCGTCCCGGCATGCCCAGGCGGTGGCAGAGATGGTGAATTACCTTGAGCTAGGCGACTACCTGTCCTGGAATGAGGAGCAGCGCCAGCAGTTCCTGCTGAAAGAACTGCAGGGGCGCCGCCCCCTGGTGCCAAGACATTGGGAGCCCTCGGACGAGGTGAGGGAAGTGCTCGCCACCTGTGAAGTGATTGCGCAGCAGACGCCCGAGGCCCTCGGATCCTATGTTATCTCCATGGCCAGCAAACCCTCCGACGTACTCAGTGTGATCCTGTTGCTGCGTGAATCGGGTATGACCTTCCCAATGCGGGTAGTCCCGCTGTTCGAGACACTGGATGATTTGACCGGCGCACCGCAGAGTATGGCGGCGCTGTATGAAGTGGATTGGTACCGGGATTATTGCGGCGGGCGCCAGGAGGTGATGATCGGTTATTCCGATTCCTCCAAGGATGCTGGCCAGTTGATGGCTGCCTGGGCACAGTACCAGGCGCAGGAAAAGCTCACGGCGGTTGCAGCCGTCTACGGGGTTCATCTGACCCTGTTTCATGGTCGCGGTGGCACTGTCGGCCGAGGTGGTGGTCCCGCCAATCGAGCCATCCTGTCCCAGCCTCCGGGATCGGTGAATGGCAGTTTCCGGATCACCGAACAAGGCGAGATGATCCGTTTCAAGTTTGGTTTGCCGCGTCTCGCGGAGCAGAGCCTGACGCTGTATACCACCGCTGTTATTGAAGCGACGCTGACGCCACCGCCGGAGCCGGAGCCGCAATGGCGTGAAACCATGGACTGGCTGACTGAGCGATCCCTCAAGGCTTATCGGGAGGTGGTAAGGGACGATCCGGATTTCGTACCCTACTTCCGTCAGGTTACACCGGAGCAGGCGTTGGGCAAGCTGGCATTGGGAAGTCGTCCGGCACGTCGGAAAGCCACTGGTGGCGTGGAGAGCCTGCGGGCAATCCCGTGGATCTTCGCCTGGACTCAGATGCGGTTGATGCTGCCGAGTTGGCTCGGTAGCGACGTGGCCCTTGAGGAGGCCGCCAGAAATGACCGGCTGCCGGTCATGCGGGAAATGATGCAGGAGTGGCCATTCTTCCGTACCTATGTGGACATGCTTGAAATGGTATTGGCCAAGTCTGACCTGCGAATTGCCAGTTATTACGAGCAGACCCTGGTTGAAGATGAAAGCCTGAAAAGGCTGGGGGGAAGTCTCCGTGACCGACTGAAAGGTTGCATTGAGCGTCTGCTGGAGTTGAAGGGGCAGGAGACCCTGCTGGAGGGCGAGCCGGTGTTTGCCCATTCCATGCGGGTACGGAACCCGTATACTGATCCCCTGCATTACCTGCAGGCGGAACTGCTCAAGCGGGATCGTGAAAACGAGGGCAAGGACGACGTTCCGGAAATGGTCGGCAGGGCCCTGAAGGTAACCATGGCGGGTATTGCCGCCGGTATGCGTAATACCGGCTGATCAGCCCCGATGATGTAGCTGGCTAAGTGCCGGCCAGTAAGGACAACAGGAGTAACGCCGTGGCTGTAGCTGCGCGACTGCAAAATTTTCTCGCCCGTAAGGGCATTTCTTATACGGAGCAGCCCATTGATCAGGTGGTGAATCTGGATGCAGCGGTGATTGCATCGGGGCAGCCCCAGGATCAATTCATTCGTGCCACCCTGCTGATCGACATCAACGGTGTGGTCATGGCAGTTCACGGTTTTAACAGTGCTCTCGACATGGACGCGGTGCAGCAGTTGACAGGACGTCGGCTGCAACCTCTGACGGCTCGCCAGAGCAACCGCCTGTTTGCCGATTGTGACCCCGGTTTTCAGCCTCCGATTGGCGGAGCTTATGACATTCCGGTGCTGGTTGATGAGGACGTGTTGGCGTATCCCCGCGCCTCGATGGCCAGTGGTAACGATCATACTTTGATTGAACTGGATGGGCGGGCATTACGCCTGGCGCTGGCGGGGGCCCGTGGTGGGCACCTGGTGATTCGTGGTCAGGCCACGGCGGAACGGGACGCCCTGACCCTTGAGGAGGTCGCGGACAAGCTGCAGAAGCTCTATCGTCTTCCGCCGATGCCTGCCCTTGCCCTGAAGATCCTGAAATTGACCGCCAATAGCGAAGCTACGGCCAGGGAGCTGGCGGAGCTGATTGAGTTCGACCCCAGTCTGACGGCCCAGATCATGCGTTATGCCCGGTCGGCGTTGTTCAACTATCCGGGCCAGATCAATTCGGTGCAGGAAGCTGTGACCCGGGTCCTGGGATTCGACAGGGTGGCACACATTGCACTGGGCATCGCATCGGTCAGGGCTTTTGATGTGCCCCGCCAGGGAATGCTGGGAATGGATAACTTCTGGCGCCATTCTCTGTATTGTGCGTTCCTGTGCCAGCGAATTGCCACCTACTGTAATGAAGACAAGAGCCTGGCGTATCTGTGTGGCCTTTTGCACAATTTCGGACTGTTATTGGTGGGACACCTTTTTCCCAGTGAGTTTGACGAACTGAATACGCTGCGGGAAGCGAACCCCGAAGCCAGTATGCATTCCCTTGAGCAGCAGGTATTCGGAGCGAGTAATGATCAGGATGTGCTGGCGGTCGGCCACGGTGCCATCGGCGGTATCCTGCATCGTTTGTGGCAACTGCCCGATCCGGTGATCAAGGCCGCCGGCATGCATCAGCAATCCGGATATCATGGTGAGAATGAAAACTATGTACTGATGGTGCAACTGGCCAATGGACTACTGAAAGAGCGTGGTATAGGCGACGAATTTAACCCGGATGATGTCATGGCGATGGCCGGCGGCCTGGGGTTGGGGGAGGACGCAGTCGAGGCCCTCAACGTCACCATCGACGAAGTAGCCGAGGAATTGGACGCACTGGCGGTGTCTCTGTCAACCTGACCCCCTCTGGCATTTCCGGGTATCCTGTGTCCCCAAATGGTGCATGATACGGAGGTCGACTTTCTCTAAGGCGGCTGACTTCGTATAATGCGCCTTCGCCGGCTCCGGCTTGCACCTGTTCGTGCTCGAGAGGCTTTCGCAAAGGCACACGTTTTTGCCATAGCTTTTCAAACGATAATGACTAAATATTATGGGAGCACAGCGTTATGCGAATTATTATGTTAGGCGCACCGGGCGCGGGTAAGGGGACCCAGGCCCAATTCATTACCGAGCGTTTTGACATCCCCCAGATCTCTACCGGCGATATGCTGCGGGCAGCGGTCAAGGCCGAGTCCGAGCTGGGAAAGCAGGTCAAGGAAGTGATGGCGACCGGTGGCCTGGTGTCCGACGACATCATCATTGCGTTGATTGAGGAGCGTATCCAGCAGCCGGACTGCAAGAATGGCTTCCTGCTGGATGGTTTCCCCCGCACCATTCCCCAGGCCGAGGCTTTGAAAGACCAGGGTATCGACATCGATTACGTGGTTGAGATTGCCGTGGATGACGAAGAAATCGTTAGCCGTCTGTCCGGTCGTCGCGTCCACGAGGGCAGTGGCCGCATTTACCACGTCAAATACGATCCGCCCAAACAGGAAGGCAAAGACGACGAAACCGGCGAGCCGCTGGTTCAGCGCGAAGATGACAAGGAAGAGACCGTACGTAAGCGCCTTTCCATCTACCATGACCAGACAGCACCACTGATTGGCTACTACCAGGACTGGGCCAAGAAGGATGCCGGTGCCGCACCCAAGTACGTGCGCGTGGAAGGTGTTGGTAGTCTGGACGCGATTCGTGAGCAGATCCTTCAGGAACTCAAATAATCCGCACAACCTTAAGGCAACGGCAGCATCCGTGAAGTTACTGGCTCTGGATACCTCATCGGAAGGCTGCTCGGCTGCGTTGCTGATTAACGGCAGCGTCACCGAGCGCTTTGATCTGGCCCCCCGTGGCCATACCCGCCTGCTGATGCCGATGATTCGCCAGTTGTTGGCCGAGCAGAACCTGGCGCCGGTGGATCTGGATGCGCTGGCGTTTGCCTGTGGTCCCGGATCCTTCACTGGCCTTCGTATCGCCACAGGCGTGATCCAGGGGCTCGCGTGGGGGTTGGAGATACCGGTTATTCCTGTTTCTTCCCTGGCCACGGTCGCCCTGAATGCGATTGAACGCTTCGATGTTGCGGAAGGGGACGGCCTTGCTGTCGCCTTCGATGCGCGTATGGGGGAGGTCTACTGGGGCTGTTTCGAGTCACGGGGGGGCATGCCTGTACCGGTGACGTCGGAGCGAGTCTGCGCCCCTGAGTCCGTCAGCGTGCCGCCTTTGGCTGGTTGCTGGTATGGTGCCGGGCAGGGCTGGCAATTGCAGGAACAGATGCCACAACCCGTGGTCTCTACAGTATCGAAAATCGACGACACCCTGGTGCCGCGGGCCAGTTGTGTAGTGCGCCTTGCCAGTCATGAATTGGCTGCTGGTGGTGGTGTGTCCGCCGTCGAGGCTCAGCCGGTGTATGTACGTGACGAAGTGACCTGGAAGAAACTGCCTGGTCGCTGATTAACCCTTACCTGTGCTCGGAATCTTTGCCGATGGAATTGTGGCATATCATTGCCCTTGCTGTTATTCAGGGACTGACGGAATTTCTCCCGATCAGCAGTTCTGCTCACCTTATTTTGCCTTCGCAGGTACTGGGCTGGCCTGACCAGGGGCTGGCCTTTGACGTTGCTGTCCATGTGGGCACGCTGGCGGCGGTGATGTGGTATTTTCGCCGCGAGGTGTATCGGCTCACCGTGGCCTGGGCGGGGGATACTGCTCGTGGTCGCATAGGCGAGGACAGTGGCCTGGCCTGGGCGGTGATCGTGGGCACCATACCTGCGGGCTTGGCGGGCCTGTTGCTGAATGACTTTATTGAGACGGAATTGAGGTCCGGTCTGGTGATTGCTGCCTCCACGGTTGGTTTCGGGCTGGTGCTTTGGTGGTCCGATGCTGTTGGGCGTCGGGCAAGGGAGTTGCCGTCGCTGACTATCAAAGATGCGATCATTGTCGGACTGGCGCAGGCCCTGGCTCTCATTCCCGGCACCTCCCGCTCGGGGATTACCATCACGGCCGCGTTGTTCCTGGGGCTAAAAAGGGAAGCGGCCGCCAGGTTTTCATTCCTGCTATCCATCCCCCTGATCCTGGCTGCCGGGTTGTTGAAGACGCTGGAACTGGTCGACCAGGGTGGTGCGACCGACTGGGCAGCTATTTTTCTGGGAACCCTGTTGTCGTTTTTGAGTGCGGTTATTTGTATCCACCTGTTCCTCAAGTTCCTTGAGCGCCTGGGCATGATGCCATTCGTTATCTACCGCTTGCTACTGGGACTGCTGCTTGTTGTTATGCTGTGGTAGGTTGGTTAAGAACTGTTCGTCAGGCTTTTAAATTGCGTGACGATCTTTCATACTCATACTCCACTCTTCTTTCCGGTTTGTAGGCATGATCGGCGGCGTTAATCCCAACAGTAACCTCCCTTACCAGTCTGGTAATAACAACCCGGTCCGGGAGCGTAGTGATGTGGCGCGGACGCCTGCGTCTTCTCCTGACCGGAGTGCCGAGGGCGTAAGGCGTGATCTGGCGGAAGGTCGCCCCGAGACCGCCCCTCCCCAGGTGAATACCGAGTCCCTCGAACGTCGTGTGGAAGCGCGTCGGGCTGCGGAAGATGCTAGGCTGGAACGCTTTCGCGCAGATGAGTTGCCGCTGTCCACTTCCCGTGCCTTGTCCACGTTCACCGATATCGCGGCTCGCGGCGATAACGGAGAGAATGGCCTGGTCGGTATCGATATCCTGGTCTGATGTTACCGGATACGCCCTCTTCCGAACTTTCCCTTGCCGTGGCATGCAGTCCTCTGGGGGATGCATCACAGGCCCATGAGCTGGCCGCCCAGTTAGCCATTCCTTTTCTGGGAGCGGTCAAGCCCAAGCTGGTGCGAGACTTTCCCGTACTGTTGCTGTTTGATGAGCAGGGGCTGTGCCTGCAAGTGACCGGGAAGGGCGCACCCGGACCAGTGCGGGCGGAATTCGTATCAGGTAAGGCTGGCTATCGCCGTGAGCACGGTGGTGGTACAGGGCAACTGGTTGCCAAGGCCATCGGTCTGCAAAAGACCCGTGCACCGCTGCATGTGGTGGATGCTACGGCGGGCCTGGGGCAGGATGCGTTTGTACTGGCCGGGTTGGGGTGTCGGGTCACCCTTTTTGAACGCAATCCGGTCATTCACGCCTTGCTGGCAGACGGGTTGGCCAGAGCAGCATTGAATACTGATTGCGCCCCTATTGTTGCCCGGATGAGCTTGAAAGCCGGGAGCAGCAGGGCGTGGCTGGAGAGTCAGGGAGACAGTGAAGGAGAAGATGCAGCGGATATTGTGTATCTGGATCCGATGTTCCCACACCGGGACAAGTCCGCGCTGGTGAAAAAGGAAATGCAGGTGTTTCGCACGGTGGTGGGGGATGATGACGATGCCGGGGAACTGCTGGCGGCGGCGCTGAAAGCCGCCACCTATCGGGTGGTGGTCAAGCGTCCTCGCAAGGCACCGGCCGTTGATGGGGCCGAACCGGCTACCCGCATTGAAGGCAAGAGCAGCCGCTACGACATATACCCGATCAAAGCGCTACCCAGTGGTAGCGCCTGATAGAGCGGGGATCAGGCTCCGAGCATGGTGACCTGCTGGATGGCCTGGCGTTTCTCGACACTTAGCACCAGGCGAGCGTCTTCTGCCACCTCGTCCAATCCATCGGTGTAGCTGAGTAGACCGTTGTCATCGGTGGTGATGACGCCGTTTTTCTGCATATTGGCAATGAAGTTTCGGAACAGGCTTTTGTCGAAAAACTCTGGAGCATTCAAGCCAAACAGGATCGACATACGCTCTGCGAGGAGGGTGCTTTGCTCTTCAAGCTCGGCAGCGCTGATGCGGCCGGAACCGTACTTGCGAAGAATGCCAATGGCAATGTGATAGCGTTCCAGGGTCTGGATGATAAACCGCGACAAGACACGCAGGCGTAACATCGCATCGGTGCCTTCTTCCGGACGGTGGACCCGGCCATTCTCTTCAACGATCAGCCCCTGTTCAATCATCAAGTCAATCCATTGATTGATGACGCCTTCCACCTCATCGGGCTCATACTTCAGGAACAGTTCCGACTGAAAGTAGGGATAGGCCACGCTGGCCAGGAATACGATCTTGTCTCGCTGGAGCGAATCCTTGTTCTCAAACAGGCTGGCAATCAGCGAAGGCAATGCGAACAGATGCTGGATGTTGTTGCGATAGTAGGTCATCAGAATGGCATTACTGCCTTCCAGGGCGATGATGTCCCCCAGTTTTTGGGGCTGGCGGGTGACCAGCCCCATGTTTTCACAGTACGCCACCCAGTCCTTGCCACTGCCCTCGGGCATGGTGACGGTATCGGCGTACGGGAAAGCCTTCAGCAGGTTGGCGTATTGATCCATCAGACGGATGAGTTGGCTTTCGTCCATCGCCAGCCGGTCGGTGCCCAACAACACGGTCGCGGTCATGCCTATAGGGTTTACCGCCACCGAAGCGTTGATGTTGGCCGCCACACGGGTAGCTAGCCTGTCGACGGCGTCCGGCAGCCAGGATGGGCGGTATTCGGAGTCGTATGCCTCGTCGCGCCAGCTCGGATGAACCTCATTCAGCACGTCCTCAAGGGGGATCGCCTCGCCGAAATTCACAGCAACCCGGCCAAAGGAATTGCTCAGCTTGCGCACGGTCTTGGCCAGTCCAAACACGCTTTCTTTCTGCTTTTTCTTGCCCCGCAGTTCACCGAGGTAGGAACGACCCTCCATGACCTTCTCGTATCCTACGTACACCGGCACAAACACAATGGGTTTGCGATGGTTGCGAAGGAAACTGCGGACGGTCATGGCCAGCATGCCAGGTCTGGGCTGGAGCATGCGGCCGGTCCGGCTGCGGCCCCCTTCCACGAAATATTCCACTGAATATCCCCGGGTGAACATGACGTGCATATATTCATTGAAGACTGTGGCGTAGAGCGGATTTTCCTTGAAGCTGCGGCGCATGAAAAAGGCACCGCCCCGGCGCAGTATGGGGCCGACAATGGGCATGTTCAGGTTGATCCCGGCGGCGATGTGCGGCGGCATCAGGCCGTTCTTGTAGAGCACGTAGGACAGCAGCAGGTAGTCAATGTGGGAGCGGTGGCAGGGAACATACACCACGGCATTGTCCTGGGCGACTTCCTTGGCTACGCGGATGTTGTTCACGGCGATACCGTTGTAAATGCGGTTCCACAGCCAGGACAGCACCACTTCCAGGAAGCGGATGGTGACAATCGACATACTGGCGGCGATTTCGTCGGCGTATTTGTAAGCCTTCGCCCGGACCTTCTCCGGTGGAATGTCGTCTTGCCGGGCAGTTTCCCGGATGGCTTCCTTAACCGCTTGGGTACGTACCAATCCTTCCACCAGGGTGCGGCGATGGGACAGATCTGGACCAAGTACGGCTTGGCGAACGCGGCGGAAGTGGGTGCGGAGAATTCGGGCGAGTTTGCGGTTGGCGCGTTCTTCGTTGTGGCGGTATTCCTCAATCACCTGCTTCAGGGACAGCGGCTGGTTGAACTGGACGTAGGTGTTACGGCCGTGAAGCATGATGATTAGGAGCTTCTGGAGACGGCCGGCCACGGACCAGGTGTCGGATAACAGCAGTTTCACCAGGGACTTTTCCTTGTCCGGTGATCGTCCCCAGAACAGGGATACCGGAACAATCTGGACATCTGTTTCCGGATGTTCGAGGCCGAAGCGCACCAGCGCTTTGAATTCCGAGGTAGGTACCGGGGTTTGTCGCTTCTGGAACAGGCCGCCGATGCGCCGATACAGGAAGAAAAACGAATGTACCGGCCCGTTCTTTACCGGTAGTGATGCTTCAGCGCCGGGCAAGTCGCCTCGCAACACTTCCTGTTCGAGGACCAGACGGCTGGACATTGAACTGTATTGCAGCACATAGCATACAGGTTTGTCGGGATCGAGCCCGAGCGCTTCGCGACTGTTGCCACTGACGTCCGTTCTGACCCACAGGAACAGAATCTTGCGGAAAAAAGTCAGAATCAGGCTGCGAAGGGCCTGTAAAATTCGCATAAAGTGTTGCTCCGGTCTACAAAACAGGGGCTAAGTTTACTTGGTTGTGTGCAGGGCGGAAAGACGTGCCAGCGTTCTGCTGTGGTGTTCCGTGTGATACATTTCCCGCTGACTGGATGCATCGGAAACCCGCAAAATCCACCATCTGCTTCAGGATTCGTTTATGACGTCGTGGCTGCCAGGCTGGTCAACAACCCCGCCCGGATCGGATGATCTGGTGCTGGCGATCACCGGAAACAACGTTGTGAGAACGGATGGCCACTGGCTGGTTCGTTGGCGTCAGGTTAAGGCGCATGTGACCGGGGACCTCGCGCCGGTAAGCCTTGGCCAGTGGGGTGTGCAGCCACTTTACGTGGTTGAACTTGATGCCGAGCGTTTGCCGGAAACGGTGGAAACGATCCCCCTGAGGGACGCGATTCTGATGATGGGCGACGCTCCCGCTGAGATGCTGGGAACCGGATTCCAGGTCTGGCAATGGTGGCGGGATCACCGGTTTTGTGGTCGTTGTGGTGGGGTTACCGGTCTCCATCCCCTGGAGCGTGCCAAGTGGTGTGAGCCGTGTGGTATTCCCTGGTATCCACGGGTAGCCCCCTGTGTCATCGTGGTTATTCGTAGGGAAGATCGTATGCTTTTGGCCCGATCGTCCCGGGTCAAGCGCCATTTTTACAGCCTGATTGCCGGATTTGTGGAGCCAGGAGAAAGTCTGGAGCAGGCTGTTGTCCGTGAGGTAAAGGAAGAAACCGGCCTGGATGTGAACAATATCCGTTATCGCTCATCCCAACCCTGGCCTTTTCCGCACCAACTGATGGTTGGCTTTTTTGCGGATTACCGTGGTGGCGACCTGGTGTTACAGGAAGATGAGCTGGCGGACGCGGGTTGGTATAACGTGGATGATTTGCCACCGGTACCACCAGTAACCACGATCGCCGGTCGCCTGATTCGGGAGATGGCAGGGGAATTGAAACAGAAGCAGGAAAACCAATGACGTTGTTGAGATGGGTGGTGTAACAGTGCCGCGTGTTCTTGTTTTTGACTCCGGGGTGGGTGGCCTGAGTGTGTCGGCCTGTATCCGGCAGCGCCTGCCTTTCGTTGAACAGGTGTATGTGGCAGATAATGCCGGTTTTCCCTACGGCGACCAGCCTGAATCCGTGGTCACCCGTCGTTGTCAGAGCTTGATTTCCGAGGCGCTGCGGGAGTTTCCCTGTGATGTCATTGTGGTGGCCTGTAATACCGCCAGTACTGTGGTATTGCCGGACTTGCGGTCGATGACATCGATTCCTGTGGTCGGTGTCGTGCCGGCGGTTAAACCCGCAGCCGCCTGCAGCCAGAACCGTCGTATTGGCATTCTAGCCACGCCAGCGACCATTCGACGCCCTTATCTGGAAGAGTTAATTCGGGAATTCGCCGCTGATTGTCAGGTCGAGCGAATCGGTCAGCCGGAGCTTGTGCGCTGGATTGAGGACTCCGTTGCCGGACGAGAACTTCCACAAGCGTTGCTTTGTGAGGCGTTGCAGCCATTTCGAGCAGCTGGCGTCGATACCGTAGTCCTTGGTTGTACCCACTACCCGCTGATTCGGGAGCAGCTTCAGGCGTGCCTGCCCGAGGTGCGTTTTTGGGTGGATTCCGGAGATGCCATTGCTCGCCGTACCGAGTGGCTGTTAGAGCAGCAGGACAAAACCAGAATCCCTTCACCTGCCGCGTTGGATCATCCAGTGCGTGCCGCACTGTTTTCCGGAGATGTCCCCTGTGGGCTGAGGCGCTACATGGAGCAGTCAGGGTTGGCCCCGGATGATATCCGGGGCCGCTGGCCCGATGATGAAGGGGTTACAACAATCGGGTCAGCTTGAACATCGCCAGAAATTCCAGCGCTGGAATGGTCTTACGGTGGCAACAGTAAGTCTTGAAACAGTCACCACGGAAACGGGATTTGGTGAACTCGAGTCCTTTGAAGTTGTACAGGAAGTTCCCGCGCTTGTAGAGGCTGTGGAATATACGCTTGAGTAACCGACTTTCCTGATGTTCGGTTGTCGGGTCCAGCGACAACGGAATCAGGCCAAGATCCAAGTAGGGCACACCCTCCGATCGAAACACCTCTATAGCGTGAGCCATCAGTGTATAGAAAATACCCTGCCTGAAATCAGCGTTGGCCCGGGAAATATTGGGTACGTAGCTGACGATGTCATTGTTATGGTAGACCGGATCAAAGTAGATAAAACCCACGGCTTTGCCATTCTGGTACGCGTAGAAGTGCCGTTCATTTTCCCGGTAATCCATTTCCATGGGACGAATCAGGAAGCGGATCTCCTTGCTTTTGCACTTACGGGTGCGAATCCAGGCGTCCGAGATTTCCCGGGTATGGTCGTCACTGAACCGTTCTTTCACGGTGATTCCGTTCTTTTCAGCCTGATTCAAGGCAGTACGTAGCACCTGCTTTTTCTTGCCGCTGAGGGTCCAGTGTTTGAGGTCAATTCGGGATTCACTACCGAACTGGGTGCCAAACATCCCAAAACGCAGGTGCAGGAAGTCCACCACTGGCTTGGAGACCTGAACGTAGCAGGCGTCAGGAAAGCAATTGTGGAACTGTTCCAGAATCAGTGCGAAGTGTTCCGGGGCGCAGACAGGGTCCGACAAAACGAACGTGCTGCCCCATTTGCGCATATAGGCAATGTAGCCGACACCGGCCATATCGTAATACTTCATGCCAGGCTGAAGGGTGGAGAAAGATTGGGAATGGCTCCCGTATTTCTTCAGGTAGCCCACACGCTCTGAAAAGCTGAAGACGTTTTCATCCAGCGGACGGATATCATCCAGTACAAGAGTCTGGTCCGACATGTTAATGCTCCCCCGGTTCTTTTTGTTAAGAGAGGTGTCTGAGGGATCCTGTTTAGGTCTGTTTCTGACCCAGGATCGACCAGTAGCAGTTCATGTTCAGCAGCTTGAAGTGTTTCTTGTCTGTGACGGCAAGTCCGAGGCGCTGCATGTGCTCGGGGTAGTTGTAGATCTTGTGGAAAGCGTTGTTGGCGAACAGCCAGAAAATGAAGACGGCCATGTACCAGTACATTTTCTTGAACAATCGGGCGACGATATTGCCGGTGGGGTAGGAGAAATCACCCACCACCACCTTGGCATCCGCCTTACCCAATCGGATCAGGTGCTCAAGGACGCGCACCATCATGTCTTCGTCAAACACGTTGAGAAAGAAATTGGCGACCACCATGTCGTATTGCCCCAACTCCCCGACCTTCATAATGTCGCTGTGGATACGGCGGATAGTCAGATGAGGGGCTTCTTTCTCCTGGGCTTCGCCGAACTTGCGCAGCATGGTTTCGGACAGGTCAACCACGGTCACGTCGGCGCCGAGTTCTGCAGCGCGGATGGCATCCCGGCCATGGCCAACACCGGCGAACAGGATGCGCGATCCGGGGCGTATGGTTTCCACATCCAGCATGGCGGTTTTGCACCGGTGGATGTTCTTGCCACTGTATAGGTTGCTGAGGAAATCGTAAGCGGGGCCAATAATTTTGTACTTGTCGCGCATGATAACTGCTGCCTGTTAAGATCCTGGGGATGCTGTCACCGTTCTTGTGGTTGTTGGCTCGACTGCCTGTCGGCTTTTCGGTGACAACGCCTTGTGGATTTCACTCTAGGGAAGAGGGTGTGGGAATTATGTGCAGCACCGCGCATTTCCGGATACACAAAGTAACGCAATGAAATACTTTGCAAACCATGTCAATATTTATAATAAGATTGTAGGACAATAAGTTTTGGTGAATAAGAGACCGGGTGGGGAATCCAGTCTGCGGTCAGAAGGGCGCAGTCTGGGCAGGGCGGTGGCCCAGGCATTTCTCAATCGCCTCGGCGGGTTGGGCCGCGCCGTGGATAAAGCCCTGTATCTGATGGCAGCCCAGATGCTTCAGGTAAGCCAGTTGTTCGGTTGTCTCAACACCTTCGGCTATGATCTCCAGCCTGAGGCCATGGGCCATGGCGATGATGGCGTTGACGATACAGGCACCTTCTTCGCCACGGCGAATGGCTCTGACGAAGGATTGATCGACCTTGAGGGTGTGGATGGGGAGGCGGTGGATGTAGTTGAGGGACGAATAGCCAGTCCCAAAATCGTCAATGGCGATGCGAACGCCGAAATCGGCCAGCTCTCGTAGTTTCTGGCTGATTTGCTCCAGATCGTTCATGATTAGGTTTTCGGTAATCTCGATTTCCAGGTTTTGTGGCGGAAAGCGGCTGGCCCGTAACTGTTTCATCAGGGTCTCTACAAACTTCGGGTGTTCTACCTGTATGGGAGAGAGGTTCACCGCCAGGCGAAGGTGCTGCTGGCCGGAACGAATCCAGTGTCCTACTTCCCGAAAGGCTTGGTTCATGACCCATTCGCTGACCTGGGTGATCAGCCTGGTTTCTTCCGCCAGAGGCAGGAAGTCCCGCGGGTAGAGCAGGCCACGCACAGGGTGCTGCCACCGCACCAGGGCTTCCAGCCCAACCACCTGGTTGGTGGTTGCGCATACCTGGGGCTGGTAGAACACTCGCAATTCGTCATGTTCAAGGGCGAGGCGCAGGTCCCGTTCAAGACTCAGGCGATTGGCCGAGTCAATACTCATGCTCTGGGAATAGAATCGATAGCCATCTTTGCCCCGGGCTTTGACGTGGTACATGGCTATGTCTGCATTCTGGATGAGGTGGTCCATGTTTTCCCCGGCTTCCGGGAAAATGGAAATGCCGATACTGATCCCGACGAAGACTTCGTGCTCGTCCAGTTGGAACGGGGCACGGAGCGCCTTAATCAGCTTCTTTGCAATCAGGCGGGCATCTTCGTGGTTGTGGATTGAGGGCAGCAATAGCGTGAACTCATCTCCACCAAACCGTGACAGCGTATCGCCCTTGCGCAGGCAACGCTCAAGACGATGGGTGACGGCCTGCAGCAAACGATCCCCCATGGCATGGCCCAGGGTGTCGTTAATTATCTTGAAGCGATCGAGGTCCAGGAACATCACCGCGAGTTTCTGCCTCCCCCGGCGGGCATGGGTGATGGCCAGTTCCAGCCGGTCCTTGAACAGGGCACGATTAGGCAGCCGGGTCAGTAGGTCGTGGTAGGCCTGGAAATTGATAAACGCTTCCGCCTCCTTACGCTCCGTCACATCCCGGGCGGTGCCATAGTATCGGGCTTCCCGGCTGTGGCCCTGATTGTCGACACCCGCCTGCGGCCAGGTTTCCGGGTCTATCGGGAAGGCAGTGATCTCAAAGTGACGATTGGCGCGAAGGCTGCCCCGGGTTTTCAGTCGGACTTCCAGCGTGCGGGGGTTATCCGCCGAAATATTGGGGCCATTGAGGACATAGGTGCCCCGAGCTACATCCCGGTCATCAATGATATGGCGAAAATGACGACCACGGAGCTCCTGAGGTTGATACCCCAGCATACTTTCGACCTTGCTGTTCACAAAGCAGAAGTGACCGTCACCATCAAGCATGAAGACGATGTCAGGTGAGCTGTTGACGATGTAACGGTGCAGTGCCTCAGACTTTTCGAGGCGTCCGCGGATATGGGCGTGGGCACGTATCAGGGCCCGTTTCTCCAGCACACTCTCAACGGTGGCGAGGAGTTCGTCAGGATCAAAGGGTTTGCGAATATAGTCCAGAGCACCACGGCGCAGGGCGCGGCTGACCGAGTCAAAGGAACTCTCACCGCTGACAACGACAATGCCACAATTCGGTTGGCGGGAAGTGATGTGCCTCATGACGTCGAATCCGTCCAGCCCGGGCATGCGTAAATCCAGCATCGCAAGGTCAAATGTCTGGCAGTCGATCAGCCGGCATGCGGTGTGTCCATCCGCAGCTTCGGTGACATTGTATTCCTGGCTGCGAAGCAGGGAGCCAAGACTCGCCAGCAACCTTGGCTCATCATCAACCACGAGAACCCGAGCAGGTAACGGGTCGCTTAAAGGCTGTTCGAAGTGGGCAGGTGTCATTGGTGTTTGCCTGTTATGCTCAATCGTTATCGTTCTTCTTGTCGCCCGCCGCGGGTAATAACATCCTGAAGACAGTGCCTTCATTCCCCGTACGGCAAGCGATGCTGCCCTCCATGTCGTCGATGAGCTGTTTGACAATGCTCAGGCCCAGTCCACTGTGGCCTTCCCCTTTGCTGGTCGTTACCGGTGAAAACAAACTGTTCCTGACGTTTTCAGGAATGCCGTCGCCGTTGTCGGAAATTTCAAGTTCAATCCAGGTGCGGCCGCTCTGCCAGACAGGGGCCGACGTTTGGATGGTAACCTGACCACCTTCGGCGAGGCTCTCGGTGGCATTGCGGATCAGATTGATAAGAATCTGTCGGATCGCCGATGGAGAGGCTGCCACCCTGGTGTCGTCCTCGCACAATTCGATGGTGAGTCGTTTGCTGTCCTCGCTGAAGAGTCCATCTTCCAGAAGCTCCCTCAGGACCTGGATCTCGTGATTCAATGTCGCATTGGTAGTGCCGCCGGCCTCCTCATCTGTCCCCGGGCGACTGATCCTCAACAGCAGCTCCCCGGCCCGATCCAGCTCTTCCCGGATAACGTCGAGCTCGCTTTGAACGTCGGGGTCGTCGAGTCGGTGACGAAGCTGATGGATATATTGTCGAATAATGGTCAGTGGATTACTGATTTCATGCAGCTGACGGCGCAATGAACGTTGGGCCAGCTCCTTATCTAGCTGGTCTCCGGAGCGGGATTGTACAGTTTCCACTCGGGTCAGGGCTTTTGTCAGTTCGGTGGTGAAAAGAGTGGCCATCGATTCGGCAACGGCTGCGGTTGTTTTGTCCGTGCCCAGTACAAACACTCCGGGGCATCCAGTTTCCGTGACGACGGGGATGGCAAGCAGTGACGGTGCGCGCAGCAATGACAGTAGTTGACGGTCCAGAACCGTTCGATGTCGGTCTGCCAGATGCACGGATACCTGTCGGGTAAAGGCTTCAGTCAGAACGCTGGTGGCAGGGTTACTGGCGATACTGAGCTTGGGTATATCACCGATGGTTCCGGACAGCAGGGTCAGGCCGTCAGTTGTGCGACCAAAGCACAGCGCTTGCAGCCCGGTAACCAGGGTCAGGCTATTGACGGTCTCCGCCAATACGTTTTCCCGCGCGCCTTCCAGAGAGGACATGGCAAGGACGTTACTGGCCATCATCTGTTCAAGAACGACACGCTTTAACTGACGCTGTGCTGCGGCAGGGTTGTATCCGTCGTTCAGCGGGATGCCGAGGGATTCCGCAATACCCGAGACTTCCTGGTCGATACGACGGTTGATTTCCAGGGTCAGCTCCTCGTTCAAGCCAAACACCAAGCCAGCTGCGGCGATACCTGCCGCATCCGATTGCGCCAGTCTGGTAGCGAGGCTGATCAGCTTGACCAGGTGCCCGGCATCCCGGATCTCTGATGGCTGGGCCTGCTGGTATCGCATGGCGTCTTCGGCCATGGTCCCTAGTCCCCGGACCGGACCAGCTCTGCTGCGATATCGCACTGGTGGTTAAGGTAATATTGCCGGGCTTCACCGGGAGGTGTTTTCAGGGCTAAAAGCTCTCCTATATTGTGGAGCATGCCCAGCATGAATGCCTGATCAGGTTCCGGGTAACGGGTGAGGGTGGCCAGTGCCCGGGCGGTAAGCGCGGTGGTTAGTGAAAGCCGCCAGAAATTCCGCAACTGCTGCCATTGATCCGCGCCCAGTTCGAGCAGCATCTGGCGAAGGGCTGCGGTCAGTAACAGGGTTTGAAAGCGGTGAGTGCCCAGGCGCAACAGCGCCTGGTCTATGGATTGTAGCTGGGTGGCAGGGCCGTAAAGTGCGGAATTGGCAACTGCAAGCACGCGGGTGGCCAATGCGGCGTCGGTGGAAACGATATCACTGATCTTGCGGTAACTGTCGTCCTGGTGACAGGCTTCCAGCGCTCTCAGGGTGACCTCTGGAAGACTCGGTAATTGTATGTCTGGGGCTGTTTGCATGGGCTTCCTGTGAGCGCCTGGAATCGCTGTATTCTACCGACATGTTCATTGTTCTTGTCCATCAAGAGCTTAGACAATAACGTGGATTTATTAAACTGTTATTGATGGAGTTTTGAACATTGTGTTCACTAATTTGTGATATGTGTAGTATTTAGACAGGTTATAAAAGTAGTTTTTCACAGAACCCATGGAGACCTATTAACACGCGATGACGGCTAGCCGAGGTGTAAGGCATAAAGTGAACCAACCCCGAACGGTTGCGATTACCGGCGGTAAGGGTGGTGTGGGGAAAACCTCCGTGGCATTGAACCTTGGGCTGACCCTTGCGAGGGCGGGTAATCGCGTTCTGCTGCTGGACGGCGACACGGATCTGGCGAATGTCAGCATCATGCTTGGTCAGTATCCCCGAAAAACCTTGGCGAATGTGGTTTCCGGCGAATGTTGCCTGGACGATGTAATCATGGCCGTGGACCATGAACTGCACATCGTCCCGGGCGCTTCCGGCGTGCAGGAGTGCCTCGACATGGATGCCGGGGCGAGCGTGGATATTCTCAAAGCCCTGCACCGACTGGAAAACCGCTACGACTATGTCATTACCGACACCGCTGCGGGTCTGCAGGCTGTCGGTCTGCATATGATCGCCGCATCCGAATTGGCCTGCGTTGTGGTCACTCCTGACCCGGCGTCACTGACGGATGCCTTTTCCCTGATCAAGGTGCTCCAGCGGCGTGGCTACAAGAGGGTGCCTAGCGTGCTTGTCAATATGGCTCAGGGTGCCAGTCAGGCCCGCTCAGTGTTCCAGCGTTTGGAGTCCGCGGCACAACGTCATCTAGGGCTTCCGCTCCATTACCTGGGCGCGGTGTGGCGGGATGAAGCCCTGCGCCAGTCTGTGTTGAACCAGCGGCCTGTTGCCCTGATGCCATCTTCGGACCCGTCCTGCCGGCAGTTTCATACTCTTGCAGATATGCTTCACCTGCGACTTGGTCAGGTGAGTCCGCGTAAGGCGGGTATTGCCGCATACTGGTATGAGGCTTCTCGCAGGACGCCGGCGCAGAAAAAGAAACAAGCTGAAGCGGGTAGTGGCAGTGCACACCGTGTCAGTACGAAGGCAAGGTGCCTGGAACTGGTAGAGGCGTTGGGTCAGCTGCTGGCTCGGGAAAAGGATGCCGCGTTGCTTCGATATGAAGCATTCAACGGATTATTTGCACTGCTGGGGCGCACCGTGGATGAGACTACCATCGAGATTGTTCAGACCGGCCTTGCGTCTATCGAGTGGGAGAAACTGTCCGAACGCCAGCGTTTGCATCTCGCTGATCATCTACGCCAGTTGGCAGATCAGATTATTTGTTCACGGGGTAAAACGGAAGCGGCGCTCGGGCAACGCCCTGAGACACCGGCTCCGTTTTATGATCAGAGACGTTTTGGTGAGCAGGATCAGTTGGTTAAGGCGCTGAAGGAGCAACCGTCAGACATCTCCCTGGACCAGCTGTTACGCTCGCTCGCTGCGGCTGACAAGGACCGCTCCTGACCCTTTTATTCCTGCCATCCTGGATAACCCGAATCCTGAATTTATTGTCATATCATTGTTGCTTTTTGTAGCGTAAATTTGCTGTATGTCACCGCAGTGTCATCGCAGTCGTGTAAATATCAATCTCGTTTTTCATGGATAGTGGCCCGCTAAATGCAGTGGCTATTCAAGTGCTTCCTATTTTGTTGTAACCGGAAGGTGCAGACGGCCGCGACAGTCGAGTTCATGGCCACAGATTATTTGAGAAGGAGTTCCCGGCATGGTTCAACAGCTTCAAACATCAGAGTTATCTTCAACTGTTCTCGAGCAATTGCGAGGTAAGCACGTCCTTGTGACGGGCACGACTGGCTTTCTGGGTAAGGTGGTTCTGGAAAAACTTATTCGTGCAGTTCCCGATATCGGTGGTATTCATCTATTGATTCGAGGCAACAAGCGGCACCCAAACGCTCGTGATCGGTTCTTTCACGAAATCGCAACCTCCTCGGTGTTTGAGAGGCTACGTCAGGAAGACAACGACGCCTTCGAGACATTCATTGAAGAGCGGGTTCACTGCATTACCGGCGAGGTGACAAAGCCTTGGTTCGGGTTGACGCCTGAGCGCTTTGCCACGCTTGCAAACCAGGCAGATGCATTCATCAACTCCGCAGCCAGTGTAAATTTCCGTGAAGAACTGGATAAGGCGCTCACCATCAATACGCTTTGCCTGAACAATGTGGTTGAGCTGGCGCGGCGAAACAGGACGATGGCAGTCATTCAGGTGTCTACCTGCTACGTGAATGGCAAGAATTCCGGTCAGGTGACGGAGTCGGTGATTAAACCTGCCGGCGAAAGCATTCCCCGCAGCACCGCCGGTTATTATGAGATAGATGAACTGGTCAGGCTTCTTGAAGACAAGATTGCCGATGTCCGTTCCCGATACTCCGGTAAAGTTCTGGAAAAGAAACTGGTGGATTTGGGGATTCAGGAAGCCAACCGCTACGGCTGGAGTGATACCTACACCTTTACCAAGTGGCTCGGTGAGCAATTGTTGATGAAAGCGCTGGATCAGCGTGCACTGACCATTGTCAGGCCTTCCATCATCGAAAGTGCGCTGGAAGAGCCGGCTCCGGGCTGGATTGAAGGTATCAAAGTGGCCGATGCCATTATCCTTGCCTATGCTCGCGAGAAAGTCACGCTGTTCCCGGGCAAACGCAGCGGTATCATCGATGTGATTCCGGTGGACATGGTCGCCAACGCCATCATTCTGTCTCTTGCGGAAGCGCTGGCTGAGGTACCGCAGCGGAGAATTTACCAGTGTTGCAGCGGCAGCAGTAATCCCATTTCCCTGGGCGAGTTCATTGATCACCTGATGGCTGAATCCAAAACCAACTACGCGGCTTATGAGCAGTTGTTTTACCGTCAGCCGAGCAAACCTTTCATTGCAGTGAATCGTAAGCTGTTCGACGCGGTGGTGGGTGGTATGCGCGTGCCGTTGAGCTTTACCGCGCGGGTTATGCGCATGCTGGGCCAGAACCGTGAGCTGAAAACGTTGCGGAACCTGGATACCAGCCGGTCCCTGGCAACGATATTTGGTTTCTACACCGCACCAGACTATATCTTCCGCAATGACTCCCTGCAGGCGCTTGCATCCAGAATGGGAGAACGGGACCAGGCGTTGTTCCCGGTCGATGCCCGTCGGATTGACTGGTCACTCTACTTGCGCAAGATCCACCTCGCGGGATTGAATCAGTACGCCTTGAAGGAGCGTAAGCTGTACAGCCTTCGCAGTGCGAAAGCGCGTAAGAAAGCGGCTTGATGTTCTGCCTGACACCCGGTTAACAACCGGGTGTTTTTCTCTTTTCGTCTCCCTGCCCCCTTCGTTTCGATACCTTGCGGTTCATTGTGACAGGACTATCCTTACTACTTGGGCTCTCATGTAACGTGATTACCCGTAGTAAATTTATGGGTTTAGCCGTTGTCTCGTAGAAAAGTTCAGTCACATTAGGACGTTAGTCTAATTCATTGTGTAGTGGCACACATGTTGAACTACAGCTATCCGTCTTCAGGGCCAGGGCGCCCGATACTCTCTGCATTACAAAACCGATAATGACAACAGACTCTAAACTAAAGGGGGAGCACAATGACTGAGAAGCACGTTTATCCGGTGAGTCCGGAGGTGGCCAAACATGCGCTGCTGAACCGTGATCAGTACGAGGAAATGTATCGCCAGTCCATTCAGGACCCGGATGGGTTCTGGAGCGAACACGGCAAACGTATCGATTGGATCAAGCCGTTTTCACGGGTCAAGAACACCACCTACGACTACGATAACCTGTCCATCAAGTGGTTTGAAGATGGCGAACTGAACGCCTCCGCCAACTGTCTGGACCGCCATCTGGACGAGCGTGGCGATCAGACGGCGATTATTTTCGAAGGTGACGACCCTGCCGATTCACGAAACGTAACCTATCGCGAGCTTTATGAAGAGACCTGCAAGTTCGCCAACGTCCTGAAAGAGCAGGGTGTGAAGAAAGGGGATGTGGTCACCATCTACATGCCGATGATTGTTGAGACGGGCGTTGCCATGCTGGCTTGTGCCCGTATTGGCGCTATCCACTCCGTTGTCTTTGGCGGTTTTTCTCCGGAGGCCCTTGGAGCCCGTATTGCCAACGGTAAATCCCGCTTTGTGGTAACCGCCGACGAAGGTGTGCGCGGCGGTCGCAAGATTCCGTTGAAGAAGAACGTCGATGCGGCATTGAACAATGAAGCCAATGCGAGTGTCGACAAGGTCATTGTGGTCAAGCGCACCGGTGGCGATGTGCCCTGGAAAAACGGCCGCGACCAGAGCTATGAAGAGCTTATGCAGAGCGCTTCGACAGACTGCCCTGCGGAGCCCATGAACGCGGAAGATCCATTGTTCATGCTGTACACCTCTGGCTCCACAGGCGCCCCGAAGGGGGTTCTGCACACCACCGGTGGTTACATGGTTTACACCTCCATGACCCACCAGTATGTGTTTGATTATCACGATGGCGACGTCTATTGGTGTACTGCTGACTTCGGCTGGGTGACCGGCCACAGCTATATCCTGTACGGCCCGCTCGCCAATGGTGCCACTACGGTCTTGTTCGAAGGTGTACCCAATTATCCGGACACTTCGCGCATGGGCCAGGTGGTGGACAAGCACAAAGTGAACATCCTCTACACCGCGCCCACCGCCATTCGCGCCCTGATGGCCGAAGGCGAGTCCTGCATGAGCGGCACTACCCGCGAAAGCTTGCGCCTGTTGGGCTCCGTGGGTGAGCCGATCAACCCGGAAGCCTGGGAGTGGTACTATCGCGTCATCGGCAACAGCAAGTGCCCGATCGTGGATACCTGGTGGCAGACTGAAACCGGCGGCATCCTGATCTCGCCGTTACCGGGTGCGGTTGATCTGAAGCCCGGCTCCGCCACCGTGCCGTTCTTTGGCGTCAAGCCGGCGCTGGTGGATAACGATGGCAATATTCTTGAAGGCAAGACCGAGGGTAACCTGGTTATCCTGGACAGCTGGCCGGGCCAGATGCGCACTATCTACGGCGACCACGAGCGCTTCAAGCAGACCTACTTCAGCACCTACAAAGGCATGTACTTCACTGGTGACGGCGCCCGTCGTGACGAGGATGGTTACTATTGGATCACCGGTCGCGTGGACGACGTTCTGAACGTATCCGGTCACCGTTTGGGTACCGCCGAAGTTGAGAGCGCGCTGGTCGCCCACGATAAAGTCGCCGAGGCGGCTGTGGTAGGCTACCCTCACGAGATCAAGGGTCAGGGCATTTATGTCTATGTAACCCTGGTTCATGGTGAGGAGCCGTCGGACGAGCTGAAGAAGGAGTTGGTTCAGTGGGTGCGCAAGGAAATTGGCCCGATTGCATCTCCGGATGTGATTCAGTGGGCGCCTGGACTGCCCAAGACCCGCTCTGGCAAGATTATGCGCCGGATTTTGCGTAAGATTGCATCGAACGAGCACGATCAGTTGGGTGACACCTCCACACTGGCGGACCCGGGCGTGGTGGATGACCTGATCAGCGGTCGTGAGAACAAGTAAGGCCTGTTCGATATCAGGCCGTTTACCTGCGAGGAATCTGTTGAATGACACAAACCATTATCGTCGCCGATGATCACCCGCTGTTCCGTGCAGCACTGAAGCAGGCGGTCAGCCAGGCGGTTCCTGATGCGGAAACAGTCGAGGTCGACAGCATCAAGGCGCTGCAGGCGGCGGTGGAATCGCATCCGGATGCGGATCTGGTGTTACTGGATCTCAATATGCCGGGTGCCCATGGCTTCTCGGGGCTCGTGTTTATGCGCGGGCAGTATCCGGGGTTGCCGGTGGTGGTTGTGTCTGGCTCGGAGGAGATGCAGGTGATGCGCCGTTCGATCGACTACGGGGCGTCGGGGTTCATTCCGAAGTCGGCGCCTCTGCCAACCATTACTGAGGCGATTCAGGCGGTCCTGGAAGGGGACGTCTGGTTGCCGCAGGGTGTGGCGGACAAGATCGAGCAGATGCATTCGGATATGACGGATTTTTCCGAGAAGCTGGCGTCGCTGACGCCGCAACAGTTCCGTGTGCTGGGTATGTTGGCCGAGGGGCTTCTGAACAAGCAGATTGCGTATGATCTGGATGTGTCGGAGGCGACCATCAAGGCGCACATTACGGCGGTGTTCCGGAAACTGGGGGTTCGGAACCGGACCCAGGCGGTGATTGCGATTCAGCAGATGGAGATTGATCCTTCGGATCAGTCGTTGTCTGGTAGCTGACGTTCAGCTTTTTTCGGTTTGCTATGAAGCGGGAGCCTTTGGGCTCCCGTTTTTTTTGCTCTCTGGCTTGCTCGCCCGGCACCTTCGGCTATGGTTGCAGCTTTTCTTATTTTACGGTACATGTGTGCGCAAACGTTCTGCGAATCACAAAATATTCATCTAAATGCCATTGTCATTGGGACTTTCTTTCTGTAAGTTCGGCTCACACTTGTACGCTCAAATGAAGATAGGCGTGCTGAACGATTGTGTTTTCAGAATGAAGGTGACGAATGAACGCTGCTGTTAAGCCCGATTCAATGGGAAATGCCGTGTTTGGGAAACCCGATGAGCGTGAGCTTCGGGACAGGATGAAGAAGGAGCTGCCTGCGGATACGTTCGAGGCGCAGACCTGGCGGGTGATCTGGTTTCTGCCGTTGCAGCTGATTATCTGGGGCGGGATTGCGACGATTCTGCTGGCGGGGCTGCCGTGGTATGCCAATCTTGGCCTTGGGCTGGTGGTGGGGCACACCATTGGCTGTCAGGCGCTGCTGGCCCATGAGGTGTTGCATGGGGCGCTGGGTATGAGTAAGCGCTGGCAGAATTTCTTTGGTTGGCTGGGATTCGGGCCGATGATTGTTCCGCCGGAGTTCTGGCGTAAGTGGCATAACGTGGTGCATCACGGTAACACCAATACCGGTGACTCGGATCCGGACAGTTTCGGTACCATGCGCCGCTATAAAGCCGACCCCAAGCAGAAGAAGTTCACCAAGCTGGCGCCTGGGTCAGGCACCTGGTACAGCTATCTCTTCCTGACCTATTCATTCACGTTCCATGCGCAATTGGTGCTGTGGTTCCAGGCCAAGCGGCGCAAGCAGTTTCAGGGCATGGATCGTAGCAAGGCGATTCGTCAGACCTTTTATTGCATGGCGGCGTGGGCTGTACTTGCGGTGATATCCGGTCCGCTGGCGCTGTTTACGGTGTTGGTACCGTTCATGGTGGCGAACGCGCTAGGGCAGGGGTATATCCTCACCAATCACTTCCTGCGTCCGCAGACGGCCACCAATAATCCGCTGGATAACTCCATGAGCCTGCGCAGTAACCCGGTTCTGGATCGATTGCACTTCCGGTTCAGTCATCATGTGGAACACCATTTCTTTCCGAAAATGGGGCACAACATGGCACCGCGTGTACGGAAGTGGCTGGAGGAGAATCACGGTGAGCGGTATATGGCGATGCCCCATGGCACGGCGCTAAAGCTGCTTTACACCACGCCGAGGGTTTATAAGTCGTCGACGGAATTGGTGGACCCGAATAACCCGGATCGGGTGTTTGATTTGTTGCCGTTGCAAAAACAATACGCCGCCAGATGATGTTGTCGGTTTACGGCCCTGCGGGCGTAAACGGACCTATGCTGTGATTCGGGAATGTTTGTCGGATTACGCCTTTGGCTAATCCGACCTACGTTTTCTAAGTCCACGCCGTGAACGGAACTGCGTCATATACTCGGAGGGGCAGGCGACAGGGACGTGTTCCGAAACCGTGCGGAGCCATGGATGGCGGAGCCGAGCGTACAGGGAAGTATTCACAGCGTGTTTTGGAACACGTCCCTGTCGCCTGCTCCGGACTCCGACACTCCAGCGTTACTTGCTCTCGGCGTACCCAAGCTCCTTGTCCACCAGATTGAACAGCTCCTCACCTCCATGCCAGCGATCAAAGTTCTCCAGGAACTGGTCGGTAAGGGCGCGTTTCCAGCCGATGAAGTCTCCGGCCATGTGGGCCGTCATGATGACATTCTCCATGTCCCACAGTGGATGATCTGCCGGTAGCGGTTCTTCCTCGAACACATCCAGGCCGGCGCCGGCGATTTCGCCATCGCGCAGTGCCTCGACCAGGTCATCGGTCTTCACAATGGGACCGCGGCCGATGTTGATCAGCCGAGCGTGGGGACGCATGGTCTTGAACGCCTTACTGTCGAACAGGCCTTCGGTCTGGGGCGTCAGGGGTGCGGCAATGACCACGTAATCCACCAGCGCCAGTTGTTCAAACAGGTCGTCGTTGCTGTGCACGGCGACAAAGTCGGGGTCATCATGGCGGGCCCTGCGGGCGATGCCGTGGGGTTTCATGCCAATGGCACTGACCAGGCGAGCGATCTGACGACCGATGGAACCGGCGCCTACCACAAGCACCTGATTGCCTTGCGCACGCTCTGTGTCCCGATGCTGCCACTTGTGGTCCATCTGCAGGCGGATGGAGCGGGGGAAGTCCTTGGCGAACATCAGAATGGTGCAGAGCACATATTCCGCGATGGTGCGGTCAAAAATGCCCCGGGCGTTGGTGACCGTCACGTCGCCGTCGATCAGCGCCGGAAACATCAGCGCATCGACACCAGCGCTGGTGGCGTGTATCCACTGAAGTTTATCCGCCGCAGGCCATGCGGCTTCCAGGGCTTCGGTACGAAAGTCAGTGACCATCATCACATCGGTCCCGGGGAGGGTGTCCCTCAGAGTTGGCTCGTCACAGGCAAACCGTACGGTAGCCCTGGCCCGAAGAGCATCCATTCCGGGCGGTTCCTGCTCGTCCGGGGCAGTCAGAACGGTTACAACCGGTTTGCTGTGTTTTGTCATCTGTCCTCCACTCACCTGAACACGCTGTTTGGGGGCGTCCGAAACGCTCAGTAAGGCGTTTCGATCCAGCCTTGTACAGTCTGGTTCGCAGGTGGCGGACGGTCAACCTGAGATGCTGAAATGGGGGCTTTCAGAGACCGGGCAGTGACAGATACTCCGGACCCTGAATCTTTCTGTTTTTATGCCTTGTCGGCCCCTTCTTTACTGACTAACCTGCATGAGTAGCTTCTTTTTTGCCTTGTCTGCAGGAGGTGTTTTTATGGCCGAAGCCGCCAACAATGAAACTGGCCAGACCAAACCACGGAAAGTGAAGTATCGCAAGAGCAAGGCCAGTTGGAACCCCGCCATGCAGGCAGTGCCGGTTCCGGGCATTCGTCGTATGGTGAATATGGCGGCCACCATGAAGGATGTAATTCATCTGTCCATTGGCCAGCCTGACTTGCCAACGCCAAAGCACATTATCGATGCGTACATCGACGCCCTGAATGCCGGGCAAACCGGTTACACCATGGACGCAGGTTTGCCTGAGCTGCTGGTAGCTCTGCGCGACTATTACGGCAAGCGCTATAACCGGCGTTTGACCCGGGATAATATCCTGATTACCAGTGGTGCCACGGAGGCGATGTATCTGGCCATTTCGGCCACATCGGCGCCGGGACGGCAGTTTATTGTGACTGACCCTTCATTCCTGCTCTATGCTCCACTGATCCGAATGAACGGGGGGGAGGTCAAGTTTGTCCCCACGCGCGCTGAGAATAACCATCAGTTGGACCCGGACGAAGTCATACGTGCGATGGGGGCGCGCACCTTTGCCCTGATCCTCAACAACCCGAATAATCCCACCGGGGCGGTCTATCCCCGCAGTACGGTGGAGACGATTCTGGAGGAATGTGCCTACCGCGGGATTCAGGTGTACTCGGATGAGGTCTACGACCATCTCATTTTCGATGACGATGATTTTGCCAGCGTGCTGAACTGTTCGATGGACCTGGACAACATCATGTGTATCAGCAGTTTTTCAAAGACCTACAGCATGGCGGGGCTGCGGGTCGGATGGGTCATCTCGAGCCAGGCAGCCATCAAGTCCCTGCGTCGCTATCATATGTTCACCACCTCGGTGGCCAACACGCCCTCCCAGTTTGCCGGGGTTGCGGCACTGACCGGTGACCAGCAGTGCGTGAGGGATATGGTGGACATATACCGGGAGCGCCGTGACAAGGTGACGGAGTTGATTGACCAGACACCTCATATGACCGGCTACAAACCAGGCGGTGCATTCTTTGCGTTCCCGGATCTGCCGCCCCATGTGGATGGCTCTGACCTGGCCTTGCGCATGTTGAAGGAAACCGGTGTCTGTGTGGTTCCTGGCGATGCCTTTGGCGAGCACTGTACCAATGCTGTCAGAATCAGCTTCTCCACCACTTGCGAGAAGCTGGAAGAAGCCTTCGACCGGATTATTCCGTGGATGGCCAAGCAACAGTTCTGAGGTGGATATGTCAGCCCTGGACTCCGTTCTCATTCAGTGCCCGTACTGTTGGGAGACGCTGGATATCAGCGTCGACCCCTCAGTGCCGGAGCAGGAATATGTTGAGGACTGCCAGGTCTGCTGCCAACCGATACTGCTGAAGGTCATTGTGGGCGATGACCTGACGCCTCACGTGGAGGTTCACGCAGAGAACGAGTGAGCCTTTCTAACGAAGTCTTAACCTACTCTGTACTCGGGATGGCTTAGGCTAGGCCCTCGTATTGTTGATCATTCCGGAGAGAAATCCATGCTTTTGAAGCGATCGTCCGTTTTGCCGGCCGTCCTCATTCTGGCAGTCAGCCTCATCAGCGGTTGCGCCACTCTGTCACCTTACTCGATCTCGGAAGGCACTCTGGAGCACCATCTTCAGGATGCCGTCACCACTTTTGACCGAGAGCAATTGAAAAGTGGTTCGCCGTTAAGCCTGAGCCTCAGCGATGCCGACATCACCCTGGGGCCCGACGGCCGGGATGTGGCCGTCATAGATCTCAAAGGCCAGGTGGCACTCAACGCCCTGATGGCCAAACTCCCGGTGGATCTGGCGTTAAAAGTGGAAGGAGCGCCGGTTTATGACGCGGAGGAAAGGGCGGTTTATATCCGTCGCCTGCAGCTGCTGGAAAGCAGTATTGATTCACCGCTATTCAAAGGTGATCTCAAGCCGGTGACCGACAACGTCATGCGGCTAGTGGCGCAAATGCTGGAAACCATGCCGGTCTACCGCCTGGACGATACAGATCTTGCCCAGCGTATGTTCGGACTTGTGCCCATGGACGTCCGGGTGGCTCCCGGTCGGCTTGAGTTTGTGATGGCAGAGTAATCGGGGAAGAACATAAAGGGGCCGGATTCATCGGCCCCTTTACCTTTTCCGACTTGTTGGACTAATCAGGCGGTTGCTTTCAGGGCTTCCTCAAAGACGCTTACTGCCTCGTCAATCTGCTGTTCATTGACGATCAGCGGTGGCAGCCACCGTACGATTTCCTGGTAGGGACCACAGCGTAGCATCAGTAAGCCGCGCTTCTCGCACTCTTTGAGAATTCTGCCTGCACGGTCACCGTCCGGAGCGTTGTCCCGGCGCATTTCCACGCCCACCATCAGGCCCATCCCGCGAACGTCCGCCATCTCCGGATGGTCCTTCTTGAGGTTATGAAGGCTGTCCCAAAGACGTTCGCCCATCTTATTGGCATTCTCGACCAGCCCTTCTTCCCGGATAACGTCAATGGTAGCAATGGCTGCGGCGGCAGCCACCGCATTGCCGCCGTAGGTGCCCCCCTGGGAACCGGGCCAGCCCTTGGCCATGGTGTCTTCCGATGCCGCCAGGGCTGAAATCGGGAAGCCGCTGGCCAGGCCCTTGGCGATCATGATGGCATCCGGCTTTACACCGAAGTGCTGATGGGCCCAGAACTGGCCGCTGCGACCAAAGCCGGCCTGAACCTCGTCAAACACCAGCATAATGCCATGCTTGTCACAGCGCTCCCGTAGGCCTTTCAGGAAGCGGGCATTGGCGGGTACGTAGCCGCCTTCCCCCTGCACTGGTTCGATCAGCATGGCGGCGGTTTCACGGGGTGCGGAATAGGTGACAAAGATCCGGTCCAGTTCCCGAAGGCAGAAATCGGTGGTGTCCTCAAGATTCCATCCGTAATGGTGGGCGTGGGGGAAGGGGGCGACGACTACGCCGCCCATCATGGGGCTCACCCCGGCGCGGAGCCCGACACTGGAGGTGGTCAGCGACAGGGAACCCATGGTGCGCCCGTGAAAGCCGCCATGGAAGACAATGATGTTCGGGCGTCCTGTGGCCTGACGCACCAGGCGGATGGCGCCCTCCGCTACTTCGGTACCGGCGTTGGAAAAAAAGAACGCATTCAGCGGATCCGGGGTGAGCTCTCCCAGTTTTTCCGCCAGTTCCGGTAACCGTGGATTCATCACCGTGGTAGCCTGGGCATGAATCATGGTGGCGACTTGTTTTTGCGCGGCCTCGACAACTTTCGGGTGGCAATGACCGGTACTGGTGACGCCGATGCCGGAGGTGAAATCCAGATACCGCCGGCCATCCGGGTCGATAATGTAGGCACCTTCGCCTTTGGCAGCGGTGATGCCAGTAGCCTGTTTCAGCAGTGGGGATAACTTGCCTTTATGGTCGGTCACGGTGCACCTCCCGAAGTGAATTTAGTCCCTCTTGCAGCCTAGCCCTAAAAAGACGCTTTTCAAATGCATGAGAAATATTAATTGCCTTGAAGGCGCCGGCAGATTGCGGTGCCGACTTCATGGGTGCTGCGCTGCGTTCCGGAGTTCCCTGCGAGATCCGCTGCCACCGCATCAAACAACTTCTGGCCGGCAGCAGCCAGCGACGGATCCTTACGCCCCAGCCACTCCAGCATGCGTGCGGTGGTGAATAGCATGGCGGTGGGATCTGCCAGTCCCTGGCCGGCAATATCTGGCGCACTGCCGTGGGTGGGCTCAAACATGGACGGCATGGAGGCGTTGGTGGGGTTCAGGTTGCACGACGGGGCAACCCCCATGCCTCCTGACAGCACTGCAGCAAGATCCGTCAGGATGTCACCTTGCAGATTGCTGGCAACCACAACATCAAATGCCCACGGACACTGAACAAACTTCATGCAGGCGGCATCCACCAGCTCATGGTGAGTGGCCACATCCGGGTACTCCTTGCTGATTTCTTCAAAGGCCTCAGAGTACATGTCGCCCCAGTAGCGCAGGGCATTGCGCTTGGTGACAATGCAGACCTGGCTGTCGCAGGTGCGGCCATCCCGGGTTTTAAATTGACGAGTACGCCCCTGTTTCATCCGCTCGACAGCGCGCAGGCGAGCCTGTTCAAATCCGTAGCGGATAATCCGGTCGGTGGCGTAACGGGTGAAAACCTCCATCTGGGTGGCGACTTCGTCAGGGGTGCCTTTGCGCAGGCGACCACCCTGACTGACGTATTCGCCTTCGCTGTTTTCCCGGATGACCAGCATGTCGATGTCTTTGGCACGCTCATCGGCCAGGTACTGGCGTGCTCCCGGCAGTAGCCGTGCGGGCCGCTCACAAACCCATTGATCAAAGCCTTTGCGCATATCCAGTAATGGCGCCAGGGAAATGCTGTCAGGCAACAGGTAGCGTTGTGGGTCATCTACCGGCCCGGGATCACCAAGCGCGCCCAGCAGGATGGCATCAAACTCTTTGAGTTGGTCCAGGGCGTCTTCCGGCATGGATTCGCCATGTTCCTCATGCCAGGCATGGGATGGCCAGGGGAAGCGGGTCCATTCCAGGTCGAGGTTATGCGTGGAGCGCAGTGTTTCCAGGCAACGCACGGCCTCGGCGACAACTTCAGGGCCAATACCATCGCCAGGGGTAATTGCGATTCGGGATTTCTGGGCCATTCCGCGAGCTCCTGTTGGCTTATTGAATCGTATAGAACTGTAGCTGTCAGTGTAGTCACGTGGTTTGGGGATGCCAGAGTTTTGAATGATTGGCGTTTTACCGGGGAGGGCTTCGAGGCTATAGTTGGAAAAGTCTATTGATTCATAAATCAATTTGCTCGTTAGGGGCAGTCAAGGAGAGGATGTGAATCGGCCTGCCGTTCTGTTTGATGAGTCTGAATGTGAGCAATGTGCGTGTGGCGAGGGGTTGGATTTTTCCTTCTCTTTTGCCTTCCAGCCCATCGTCGACGTACAGAGTAAAACCGTTTTTGCTTACGAAGCTTTGGTTCGTGGTATGGGCGGTGAGGGGGCCATGAGTGTTCTGGCAAACGTAAATGAGCGTAACAGGTACACGTTTGACCAGATCTGCCGGGTGAAAGCGGTCAAGCTTGCCTCCAGGCTCAATATGGACGCCATGCTCAGCATTAATTTCATGCCGAATGCGGTGTATGAGGCTAAATATTGCATCCGCACCACGTTGGCGGCTGCGAAAACCTATGATTTTGATACCTCGAAGATCATTTTTGAGGTTATTGAGGACGAGAAACTGACATCGGTAGAACACCTTGCGTCCATCATAGAGGACTACAAGGAAATGGGGTTCAGCACGGCAATTGATGATTTTGGTGCCGGCTATTCCCGCTACGACATCATGACGCTCAGCCCTCCCGATCTTCTGAAACTGGATATGGATCTGATACGCAATATCCATCAGGAACCCAACAAGCAGGCTGTGGTGGCAGGTATTATTACCATGATGCAAAAACTGGGCGGCAGGATTGTGGCTGAAGGCGTTGAAACTGAAGACGAATATGCCTGGTTGCGGTCGCAGGGTATTAGTCTGTACCAGGGCTACCTTTTCGCCCGACCCACATTCGAGGCCCTTCCTGAGCCTTATTTTCCTGGCTAACTGGTCATTGAGGTTACATCTTGTTGTATCGCATTGTTACGATTGTTGGTGGACTGGTCTTTGTCATCGTCCTGTTCGCACTGATCTGGTTTTTCTGTAAGAAGTTCTTGTTACGTCACGGTGTTCAGGATCAGGTGTCCGACCGGGCAACGGTGCTGGCTACCTGGACGTTCGCCGGCATCAGTGTCGGGCTGGTGTTCGCCGTGGTGGGTGCGTTTATTCTGGGCCCCTGGGCATTCTACCGCACCTTGCGGGGGCATGATGTGCCCGTTTCCGATGGTGCGGCTATCTGGTGGGGATTTGGCATTGTAGTCCTGTCCATGGGCATCACCACTGCCGGGTTCCTCGGCTTCCTTGCCCTGGTTGGTGCTTACTGACCGGTACTCTCATGCAATATGTCGGAGTTGTTCGCGTAACCAGATCAACGCGGGCTCCCGTTCATAGGCTTTGTGCCAGTATAGGTGTACATCCAGGCTGGGCAGGTCTGCTGGCGGTGTCAGAATGCTTATGTTTGCGCGCTCAGCGATGATCCGCGCGTAGGTTTCTGGCATGGTCAGTAGCAGGTCGGTCCCTTCGACGACCCGGCAGGCTGCGTAGTAATGCTGGCAACGCAGGCGTATATGCCGTTGCACGCCCAGACGTGACAGTTCGAAATCCTCAATCCCGGGACCCTCTGTACGTGAGGACACCAGAACATGCTGGGCGGCAATATACTTTTCCATCGTCAGCTCTCCTCCGTCCAGCGGATGCCCCGATCTCGCCAGCACCACTAAACGGTCCCGCCGCAACAGTTCGTGGGCGGTCTGGTTGCTCACTGGCAACAGCACGTCTACCGCAAAATCCAGCTTTCCTGCAGCCAACTGGGTTTCCATATCCCGTCGGGGAATTCGCTGGCTGATAATTTCCAGCTCCGGATACTGATCGAGTCGCTGCATGAGCTGTGGCAGGAAGGTCGATTCCAGAATATCCCGCAACGCCAGGGAATAGGTCTTGCGCTGGGTGGCAGGATCAAAGGCATGGAACTGGTTCACCGCCCCCTGAATTTGGGTAAGTCCGGGCCGCATGGATTCGAGAAATCTCCGGGCCAGGGGCGTGGGAATCATCTGGTTGCCCTGACGGGTAAACAGGGGATCGTCAAAGTGCTCCCGTAACCGGGACAGTGAGTGACTGACCGCCGGTTGTGTCAGGTGGAGTGCCTTGGCCGCCCGAGTGAGGCTGCCTTCCCGATAAATGGTGTCAAAAACATGCAGAAGATTAAGATCCAGCCGATTCAGGGCCATATTTTTACCGATCCATGAATAAGTATGACTAATAATAAATGATAAGAATAATTCAGTCGCGTAATAGTGTATTGGATCATAGACTGGTGGGATAGTGCACAACCAATGAGGGTACGACGATGGATTTCAGTATTTCCGACAAAGGGCAGGATTACCTCGACCGCGTGAAGCAATTCATGAAGGACGAGATCTTCCCGATTGAAGAACAGTACCACCGGGAGCTGGCCTCTCTGGATAACCGCTGGGTGGTGCTGCCCATCATCAAGGAACTGAAGGAAAAGGCCAAAGCTCAGGGCCTGTGGAACATGTTCTTCCCGGACGAAGAACACGGTTGTGGCCTTCTCAATTCCGACTACGCCCTGATTGCCGAAGAAACCGGCCGCAGCTTCATTGCTCCGGAAATCTTTAACTGCAACGCGCCGGACACGGGCAATATGGAAGTGCTGATCCATTACGGTTCCGAAGAGCAGAAAGCCGAGTGGCTGCCACGGTTGCAAAGCGGCGAAATCCGTTCCGCTTTCTGTATGACCGAGCCGGCGGTTGCCTCTTCGGACGCCACCAATATGGAAGCCACTGCCATTGTTGAAGGTGATGAAGTGGTCCTTAACGGCCGCAAATGGTGGAGCACCGGCATTGGTCACCCGGATTGTAAGGTGGCCATCTTCATGGGCCTGACCGACCCGGATGCTCCCAAGCATCGTCGCCATTCCATGGTTCTGGTGCCGCTGGATACCCCGGGCGTGAAGATTGAACGCATGCTGCCGGTGTTTGGCGAATACGACGAGCCCTACGGCCATGGTGTCGTCGCTTTCGAGAATGTCCGTTTGCCGAAAAGCGCCTTCATTGCCGGCCCAGGCCGTGGTTTTGAAATCGCCCAGGGCCGTCTGGGGCCGGGCCGAGTTCATCATTGCATGCGTGCTATCGGTGCCGCTGAGCGTACGCTGGAGTTGTTGATCAAGCGTGCGACCAGTCGTGAAGCTTTTGGTCGTCCGATCGCCAAGTTGGGAGGTAATCCGGACATTATCGCCAATGCCCGTATGTCGATTGAACAGGCTCGTTTGCTGACTCTCAAGTGTGCCTGGGCACTGGATGCCAAGGGTATCGGCGGGGCGCTTCAGGAAGTTTCCATGATCAAGGCGGTGATTCCGTCCATGCTGCAGACCATTGTCGATCAGGCGATTCAGATTCACGGTGGCGCTGGTGTCAGCGACGACGATTTCCCACTGACGCAATTGTTCGCCTATGCTCGAGTATTGCGGTTGGCCGATGGCCCGGACGAGGTTCATCGGGCTATGGTGGCTCGGCTGGAGCTTCGCAAGTACAAGTACTGAGCCTTGGGTGTAGGGGGCCGGCGGGGCGGTGTTTCTGAAAACCGCTCCTTCGGCACATCCTTGTGGCGCTTCTGCTCCGCCATCCATGGCTCCGCAAATTTTCAGAAACACCGCCCCGCCGTCCCCTTCGGACTGCGGAGTGGGATTCGGGGTTCAATG
>JAVJZJ010000071.1:0-209 GCA_040223075.1 Marinobacter sp. | reverse complement strand
TAGAAAAATCCAGATAAAGCAATTAGAATCACGAGTTAAGTCAGGGAAAGATTGGGTAACCAGAGCCACTAAGAAAATTAAGTTGGCTCGGAAGTTCTATGGGAAAAAGAACTGGCAATCCTCCAAAAACGGCTGTAATTTTCCCTTGTCGTCAAACCTGAAGACGAGAAAAACTAACTGGTATCATCTGCGGAGATGTCTGCATCAGA
>JAVJZJ010000076.1:0-375 GCA_040223075.1 Marinobacter sp. | reverse complement strand
GCGGATGAAGATTTAGAAGAGTTATTCCTGCCGGAGGTAGACAGATTCACCGAGTTACTAGCGGCAAAGGCTAAACCTGTACTGGCCAGACTGGTGTATTTGAGTAAATGGCGGAGATTCATGTTTTTTTTCTCACCCATTGAATTATAGATGCTTACTTGAATCTACCGCTTAAGGGGTACACGGTGATGGGGAAGCAGGGGAAGCAATGTTCCAGACGTGCCATGGCACGTCTGGAAGCAGGGGGAGAGAAGACAGGCTTATCCAAGCAGTATTGCATCCTATCCACACCCCCAGCCTGTCGTCTGCAAATGAAAGCCATTAGGGTTCAATTCATTTTGACTTGCGGCTTGAATCAACGCCTGGAAAATCGAA
>JAVJZJ010000009.1:0-201 GCA_040223075.1 Marinobacter sp. | reverse complement strand
GCTTGTAGTAGGGAACCTTAGCCCTAGATTTCGTTGGGTTTCCTGTCGTCAACCCAACCTACAACCTATTCCACCATTTTAGCTGTGCCACGCCACTACAGATTACGATAAGCGATCGCACCTAATAATTATCCCAGATTTCCCCAATATCCATTCGTAGGGGCGGGTTTAGGGATTCAATTAGGCGGGTTACCAATAACT
>JAVJZJ010000065.1:0-374 GCA_040223075.1 Marinobacter sp. | reverse complement strand
TAGGGAATTAAGTGGTTTGTTTCCTGAATTGATTACCGCCTAACCCACCCTACAGATTCCGGTTAATTTGGGTCTATAGGACGGCACATTTTTCCATGATATAAAATTACCTAAAATCAGACAGAAAGTCAAGCATTAATTCTATTTTATTAGCCGAGATTTCTCCTGTGAGCTGCCATGAAAAGCTGAACCTTGGTAGGATTGAGGAACATTGAGTCCTCATGTCGAATCTGGCAAAATCTGGGCGAGAACTGAGTTATAGGGTATGAAGAGGATTGGTGCGATCGCGCGCCCATATCCTATAACTCAGTTCCCACCCAGATTACACCCACTTCCAGATGAGGACTCAATGTTCCTCAATCCTACCAAGGTTC
>JAVJZJ010000063.1:0-763 GCA_040223075.1 Marinobacter sp. | reverse complement strand
CTTCAACAAATACCATTCCGGCATTTTGGACTAGGTGATGAGCTAGTTTAAAATGAAAGTCTTTTCGAGTGTCGTGAATTCCTTGGTGTAATCTAGCAATCTTTTGGTTAAGTTTGCGCCAATTTTTAGACCCTTTCTTCTTGTGCTTCAATCGGCGTTGTAGCAATTTAAGCTTACGGTGCAATGAATCAAAGAATCGAGGTCTAGCGATTAACTCACCATCTGATGTTAACGCCTGTTCCCTGATTGCTGAATACATTATACCTGCCGATGCGCCATTTCCTAACTACAACTTGCCAGCTAAGTCTTTAACACCTGTTGTAAAACCTGAGCATTTACTGATTTAAGTTCAGGATTGTTTTTCCTTGACTATGTTAAAGACTTAGCTGGCATGTTGTAGTTAGGATTTGGCGCATCGGCTGGTATAATGTTTTCAGCTATCAGGGAACAGGCGTTAACATCAGACTTTCGAGAATTAAGCCAACAATTGAACAAGTAGCGGCAATTGAGCGTTATTTAGAAGTTTGCCGTAAGGTTTGGAATTACGCCTTGCGTGAACGAAAGGATTGGCTTAATTCTCGTAAGTTAATGTCAACACACGTCTTACCTCCTTTCTACAAATTATATTCTAGTTTGTAGAAGAAAGCAATACCTCTGTAAATTCAATCTGGTCAACCCCGATTGAATTTACCTTGGGGGAGTCCAATGTACCCCCACCCTACTTCACTCCGTTTCGTTGAGGATGGAGTTCTATAGCTCCCCC
>JAVJZJ010000060.1:0-629791 GCA_040223075.1 Marinobacter sp. | reverse complement strand
CCGCTACTCCAAGAATGAGGCGCAGATCATATTGGCAACATAACCGATTTCACGCTGAAGATCTTGAGATGACCACTAAAGTCCAAGAGCGTATGATTCCGCCCTCAAACTGAACTTGTATAGAAACAGGTACCCGACCGTGGCTCGTATAAAGCTCTCTTTTCCGGATGACGTTTTTTGTTTTGAAACCAAGATGCCGGTACGGATCACCGATATTAATGGCGCCAACCATCTCGGCAACGACGCGCTGATCTCCATGCTTTCCGAGGCGCGAGCGCAGTTCCTGGTGAAATACGGTATTCAGGAGGCTGACCAGAACGGTGTGGGCATCATCGTTACTGACCTGGCCACCATGTACCAGTCCGAATCCTTTTTCCCGGAAATGCTGCGCTTTGAGGTCGGGCTGATGGATTTCAACAAGTACGGTGGGGATTTCGTGTTCCGTGTCAGCAAAGCCGAGAGTGGCCAACCGGTGGCAATGGCCAAGTACGGCTTCGTTTTCTTCAATTACCAGCGTAAGGCCGTCGTGCCGATGCCAGAAGACTTCCGCTCACGCTTTGCCTGATTGCCGAAGTCTGGCCATGCCGGCGCGGTAGAAGGTGTAAGCCATCGCGCCGGCCATCAGATTCCCCCCCAGTGCACCGCTCATCAGACCGCTAAGGCCGCTGATCTGCGAGCCAATCCACAGCAACGGCAGGAAACAGACGAACAGCCGTAGCGTGGAGACCAGTAAGGCTCTCAGTGACAACCCAAGCGCGTTACATACCGACACCATCAGCATGCAGACGCCCAAACCGCAGTAGCTGAGCGGCACCCGCACCAGATAGCTGCCCAGTACCTGCTGAACTTCGACGTCGCTGGTAAACAGCTGAGCGACCAGGCCCGAGGCCAATACCCAGATCAGGCCAATGGCCAGCTGCCAGCCCACCACAAAGCGCACCGCCAGCCGTACCAGTTTACGGATCTGGTCAATATCACCTGCCCCCAGCATACGCCCGATCATTGGCGGCATCGACATGGTCAGTGCCAGCACCACGACAATCGAGAAAAACTCCAGCCGGGTCCCGAGGCCCCAGGCGGCAACCGCTGCGGAACCGAATCCCGCCACCAAAGCGGTGGCTAACATGGCCGAGGCTGGCGGCATCAACTGGCTGACCATGGCCGGCGCCATGATGCCGTTGAGCTGCTTCAGTGCCTTGCCCAGGTTGAGCTGCCGCAACTGAAAGCTGATCCACTGTCGCCGTAACAGGGTGGGGTAGATCATCAGGGTGCCGATGCCAAACGCGGTAATGGTGGCCCAGGCCGCCCCCGGAAGGCCCCAGCCAAAGACGAAAATGTACAAAGGGTCCAGTGCGATGTTGAGCAGACTGGTGGCGATCATCAGGTAGCCTGGCAATTTCGTGTCGCCATGGGAACGGCAGATGCTGTATCCGAAATAGAGCATGGCCCCGGTCCAGGCGGATACCAGCCAGGGAGCCCAGTATTCGTTGATGACCGGTAGTAGGGTTGGTTCCGCGCCCAGCAGGGAAAGGATGTGCGTCTGTAGCAGCCAGACGGAAGCACACAGCAGCAACGCCAGGGATGCACCGACCGTGACGACCAGCCCACCCAGTCGCTGTGCCCGGATTTCGTCGTTCTGGCCAAGGGTGCGGGAGATGATCGCCGTGGTGGCAATGCCCAGGCCAACGTACATGCCGCTGACCAGTTGCTGCATGGGTACGGTAAAGCCAAGGGCGGCCAGAGGGTCACGCCCCAGCTGACCCACAAAGGCACTGTCGGCCAGATGGAAGGTCATCAGTGAGAGCACCCCGAACAGCATGGGCCAGGTCATGGAGAAGAGCTGGCGGGCCAGGGTGGTGTTGTCGGGCGCTGTACTCACGGATTGACGGGTGCTCGGATCTGGACTTTGAAGTGGCGGTAAGTCGGGTTAGCGAAGCGTAACCCGACATTGGACAGGATCAAAGCACCGTCAGGGCCGCGTCATAATCCGGTTCGTTCTTGATTTCGCTGACCAGCTCACTGTGCAGGACCTTGTTGGCCTCATCCAGTACGATGACCGCACGGGAACAAAGGCCAGCCAGTGGGCCGCTCTGGATAGCGACGCCGTAGTCCTGCTGGAAGCTGTAGTTGCGGAAGGTGGAAAGGGTTTCGACGTCCTTGATGCCTTCGGCGCCACAGAAACGGCCCGCTGCGAAAGGAAGGTCAGCGGAGATAACGAGTACGACGGTGTTGTCCAGCCCGCTGGCTTTTTCGTTGAATTTGCGGGTGGAGGCGGCACAGACTCCGGTGTCGAGGCTGGGGACAATGTTGAGGATTTTGCGTTTGCCGGCCCAGTTGTCGAGTTTCACTTCTTCCAGGCCGCTATTGGTCAAGGTGAAGGGTGCGGCGTTGTCGCCGGGCGTGGGGAATTTCCCGCTGACTTCTATGGGGTTGCCATCGAGGGTTACGTTGCTCATTGCGATGCTCCTGTTGTCTGGATTCTGATAGAACAGCTTACTCTGTTTAGCTCAGATCGGATGAATTTGCATCCTCGACTTTGGTGCCTTGTTGTCAGGGTGGCACTGTCTATAGCACGCTTCAAGCTTGGGGGTGATCGGCCAGGGTGACACCTCCCAAAACACGCTCGAGTACATCCATGTAGCGCTGGGGCTCCGCCATCCCTGGCTCCGCACAGTTTTAGGAGGTGCCACCCTGGCCGATTCAGAACGTGGTCATTGCCTTCTGGTTTTCTCTTCCACTAACGCGTTGAAACCGGTTGCGATTCGAACCCCGCCGCCGGGTGGCGCTGAACCAGAATCAGGTAACTGGCCAGGGCTGCTGCGGCGCTGGCCGCGATGATGGTGGCCATGACCAGAGAGGTGCCGTCGTGCAGGTGGCCAACGAGCGCTCCGGCAATGGCGGCGACCGCCATTTGGCTAAAGCCGAACAGTGCCGAGGCGGAACCGGCCATCTGGGGGAAGTTGGCCATGGCGCCGGCCATGGTCTGGGGCAGGACCATACCGACGCCGACCATGAACAGGGCCTGGGGCAGGATGACCGCCCAAACGGTATAGATTTCGGCTATGGCCAGTCCTGCCATGATTGAGCCACCAACCACGGCCACGGTCAGCCCTCGAACCAGGATCTGATCCGGCACCAGCCGGCTGCCAAGGCGGACCGCGGTCAGGTTGCCGGTGACGTAGCCCACCACGATGCAGGCGAAGAAGAGTCCGAAATGCTCGGGCTCCACGCCCAGGAAATCGATCAGCACGAAGGATGAACCGGACAGGAAAGCGAACAGGCCGGAGAAGATCAGGGCGTTGGTCAGGGTGTAGCCAAGAAAGCTGATGTCCGTCGCGATGGTACGGTAGTTTCGCAACAGGCTGCACAGCCGCAATGGCTGGCGGTATTCCGGGCGCATGGGCTCGGGAATGCCGAAGGCCACCACCACGGCCATGACCAGCGCGTAGCCGGCCAGGACGATGAAAATAGAGGCCCAGCCCAGGCCGGACACCAGAAAGCCGCCGATGGTTGGTGCGACTGCAGGCGCCAGTGCCATGATGCTGGCCAGGATTGCCATGATGCGAGCGGCCTCACGTGGCGTGTAGATATCACGAATTGCAGCACGACCCAGAACCGGGCCGGCGGAACCACCGAGCGCCTGCAGGAATCGGCACAGCATCAGGGTTTCGATATTGGTGGCCAGGGCACAGCCGACGCTGGCGAGGGCAAACAGCAGGAAGCCGCCGATCATAATGGGCTTGCGGCCAAAGCGGTCGGCCAGCGGTCCGCAGATCAACTGCGCCAGAGCAAAGCCCAGCATGTAAAGGCTGAGGGTTAACTGGACCTGATCGGTTCCGGTACCGAAATCGCTGCCAATCTGCGGCAATGCCGGCAGATACATATCGGTGGCCAAAGGCCCCAGGGCCACGGCGGCGGCGAGTAATATGGTCGTCCAGACGCTGGTAAGCGCAAGCATACGGTTTCCCGGTCTAATCGAAGGATGAGCAAGCAGGGAGCGGGTTGGGGTAAGAGGTCACAAACGTTCAAGGAAGCCACGGTTCCTGTTTGTGACCTCTTACCCCAACCCGCTCCCTGCGGCCCACTGAGAGTCAACAGAGTTTACGCCCCCAGTCGTTCGGGAATAACGACCCAATACTTCATACAACGTATGAACAAAATCGATTGATTAATCGTTCAGACCGTTCATCGTCGCCGCCACGGCATTCACCTGGTTGCGAAGCCAGCGGTGGGCGGGGTCGTTCTGGTTGCGGCGGTGCCACAGCATCAGCAGGGTGAAAGGTTTGAAATCGAAGGGCAGGGGAACCGAAGCGAAGCCCCTGAGTAAGTGATTACTCATACGCTCTGGCGCGGTGGCCAGCATATTCGTACCACGAAGGAACTCTGGCAAACCGGAGAAGTTGGACACAGTCACTGTATTGCGCCGGGTTAGCCCGCGGGCGTTCAGCGAGGTTTCCAGGGTGGGCTTTTCTCCGGTGGCGAATAGCAGGGCAATATGATCGGCCTTGAGGTACTCCGCCATATCCCGGGGTGGCTCTCGATAGTCGGGATCGTAGAACACCACCATCCGGTCCGCCATCAATCCCCGTTGCATGATGTCCGTTGCCTCTGGCGCGTGGGGCGAGATGATCAGGTCGCAGACGTCTTTTCGGAGCATATCGGCAGTCGGAATCCCGGAGGGAATCACCTGTAGCCGAATCCCCGGCGCTTCTTGTCGCAAAGTGCTGACCAGCCCGGGTAACAGCAGATCGCGCTGATAATCGTTGGCGGCGATGGTGAAGGTGAACTCGGCAGTCGCCGGGGTGAAAGGTGGTCCGCTGGAGAGGGACTGCAGGTCATCCAGGATCTGCCGGATATGAGGCCCCGCCCGCAGCGCGTACTGTGTGGGTGTAATGCCGCGCCCGGATTTCACAAACAACGGATCCCCGAGTGCCTGGCGCAACCGATCCAGGGTGTGGCTTACTGCTGATTGGCTCACCCCCAGACGAATCGCTGCGCGGGACACGCTGCCCTCATCAAGCACTGTCAGAAAGGTGCTCAGGGAGCGAATGTCGAGGTTTAATGTATCGATGCCGTTCATGGATCGCAGTGTAATCCACTAACACCCTGGTCGCATACACAAAGCATGGTCGCTGAACTAGTGTGGTGTGAATGATCGCTCAAAAAAACCAGGAGGCTCCATGACGCTCAGACTCGCATTTGATGTATACGGCACACTCGTCGACCCCATGGGCATGGCGAATCTGTTAGGGGAGGACGCTGGCGAAAGCGCAGAGGCTGTCAGTGCCCTGTGGCGGGAGAAGCAGCTGGAGTTTTCCTTCCGCAAGGGGCTGATGCGGGTCTATGAGGACTTTGGTGTTTGTACTCGTCAGGCCCTGCGATACGCCATGGCCACTCACCAACTGCCGCTGGCGGGGAATCGAGAGGATGAGCTGATGGCCGCCTATCTGTCCCTGCCAGCGTTTGATGATGCATTGCCTGCCCTGAAAGCACTGAACGGCAACTATCCGTTGTTTGCGTTTTCCAACGGAAGCTACCCCGCCCTGGAAAAAGTGCTGGGTCATAATAATCTGCTGGACCAATTCGAAGGCCTGGTTTCCGTCGATGACATCAAGAGTTTCAAACCCGACCCCGCCGTGTATGCCTATGCCAGAAGGGCAACGGGAGCCTGGGACGAGCCCTTGTGTCTGGTATCGAGTAATGCCTGGGACGTGATCGGTGCACGGGCTGCGGGATTGAAAGCGGTGTGGGTGCAGAGAGATATCAGTAAAGTTTTTGAAGACTGGGGCATAGAACCGTCAGCGGTAATACACAGTCTCTCAGAGTTACCGGAGGCCCTTGAACACCTCTGAAGAGGAGCTCTGGGGTGTGTCAGCGCTGCAGTCCCCGTGTCATCAGACTGATGCTCTCATCCAGTGTCCGCTTGCCCGTCAGCTCGTCGTACCCGCTGCAGATTTCCAGCAGCACGGTGCCATGCACCACTCCCCACAGGGTCCGGACAGTGGCATCAGGATCGGCGGTGACACGGAACCGGCGTTCCGCCATGCCCGTCTTGAGGAAGTTGGCAAACAACTCAAACGCGGTCGACTTGGACAACACGCCGAACAGGTCAGCCTCAATGGCGATGGGGGTGCTGGCCGCCAGGAACAAGGCGCGATCGGAGCAGGCGAGTTCACGGTAAATGTGTGCGGCCTGTCGCAGCATGGCCTCTGGCGGTGTCTCGGGCAGGGCAGTCATCAGTCTCCGTTGCCACTCCTCGACCCAGGCCTCGTAGAGCGCGCGGATCAGTCCGGCTTTATCTTTGAACAGAGATTCGACGGTGGACAGTGGCGTATCGCTTTTTTCCGCCAGAGCCTCAAGATTGAGTGCGGCCATACCGTCATTGCGGACAATGTCGCGGGCAATGGCAACCAGTTGTTGACGTTGTGCCTGGGGGGCGGAATCGGTTTTTGTTTCCTCTGACTTCGGGGGCATAGAATCCTTCCTTTTCGGTCAGGGTGCTTTCGGCTTATCTTTCCCTAATAGTAGCACCCTGCCGGCCTCCTCGGATGATGAAAACTCAGTCAGATCGCTCGGCTAACCATTCCGCCAGTGCCAGCCAGCTTTCCCGGGGCGCCTTGCTGCCGGCCAGAATGCCCATATGTCCCCCCGGCACTACCCGGAATGTCCTGTCGGCAGAGCTGACGTGATCCATCACCCGCTTTGCGGCACCGGGTGTGGCCAGGGTGTCTTCCTGGCCAGCGATGGCCAGTAAATTGGCGTTCACATTCTCCAGGCGGGCAACATCTTCACCGATCTGAATCTCACCCTTCGACAACTGATTGTCGATCCAGATCCGCACCACGGTGTCCTGAATAATGCCGCCGGGATAAGCCACCATCCGGTCCAGAAATGCAGAGGTCGTGGCGTGGTTGCTGACGAACTCCCGGTCACCCAGACGCACGATCAGTTCCCAGTACCCCATCACGCTGCCGATCGGGTTGGTCAGCTTGAAGCCGATAGTATTGGCCCAGCCTGGTGTGTGGAACCAGTGGGGTTTGATATTGTGGATGCGGAAACCGGTGCGTTTTCGCACAAAGTCCGCCACATCCGCCACACGCTGGTACATAACCCCCATCAGACCGGACGCATGACTGTCGATAGGCAAACCCAGAACCACGGCATTGCGGATGTGTTGATCCTTGCTCAGGGCGGAGTAGAACAGCGTAAACATGCCCCCCATGCTCCAGCCATGCAGCGACAACTCCTGCTCTCCGCTGTGTTCCCGCACCCGGTTCAGATACGCTGGCAGCAACTCCGCCACGTAGGTGTGCAGATTGTAGTGACTGTGCTCGCGGGTTGGGATACCCCAGTCGATCAGGTACACCTCATATCCCTTCGCCCGCAGGAAACGCACCAGGCTGCGCTGGGGAAACAGATCGTAGATCAGCATATTCACCGCCAGCGGCGGCACTATGACAATCGGTGTTTTGTGTGCGGTGCGCTCGACCGCAAAGGTCTCGCCATCCAGCTCGATGAAATCCTCCGCCAGCGGCGGGTAATACCGCAGACTGACCAGCCCGTCTGTATACAGTGTCTCGAACGGAGTCTGTCCTGCCTGCACTAGACTGGCGGCGCGGAATACCCGGTCAAAGGCGTTGCCCGCGTAAAGAGCCGTTTGCCGGGTGAGCCCCGACGCTTTGTCAGCGGCGGATTTGAATAGGTTTGGCATGGGGATGTCCATAGTGGGATTCGCAACTCACGTTGATACTTGGCAATTTCCTGAAGGCTACCGCCGCACACTGAAATGGGCTATGGCATCACCGTCACATAAATGGGGCATACCGGTCACTTCGGGCCACTGCCCAATCCTGTCTCTGGTTGATATGATTGCCCTCCATTGGAAACAACAACCAAAACAGGATAACCATGCTCAGCTTCCTGCCCGCTCCCGTTATCGGTGTACTCAACTCTATTCTGCTGGGAATCAACACTCTTTTCTGGTGCCTGCTGCTCTACATTCCGGCGCTGCTGAAACTCATCATTCCCCACCAGGGCTTCCGCGTGCTTTGCACTCGAGCCATCATCTGGATCTCGGAATCCTGGGTGGCCTGTAACACCGGCTGGATGAAACTCACCCATGGTACCCGCTGGGACGTGAAAGGAGCGGAGAACCTGAAGCGGGAAAGCTGGTACCTGGTACTTAGCAACCACCAGAGCTGGGTCGATATCTTCGCCATGCAGCGGGTGTTTAATCGTAGGGCGCCGTTCCTGAAATTCTTTCTGAAGCAGCAGCTGATCTGGGTACCGGTGATCGGCCTGGCATGGTGGGGGCTGGATTTTCCGTTCATGAAGCGATACACACGGGAATATCTGATCAAGCATCCTGAAAAGCGCGGGGAAGATCTCAAGACTACCCGCAGGGCGTGTGAAAAGTTCCACTACACTCCGGTCAGTGTAATGAACTTCGTGGAGGGTACGCGGTTTACACCGGCCAAGCACGACAAGCAAAAATCACCGTACACCAACCTGCTCACTCCCAAGGCGGGCGGTGTCGCCTTTGTGCTGGACGCCATGGGGGACTCCATCCAGACCCTGGTGGACGTCACCATTGCTTACCCAAGTGGCGCGCCTACCTTCTGGGATTTTATCTGCGGTCGGGTGAGGGAAGTGAAGATGGAGATCCACACCGTTACTATCCCGGAACACCTCAAGGGGCGGGATTACTCAACGGATGCGGAGCATCGCAGAAACGTGAAGGATTGGCTCGCCGACCAGTGGCGGGCCAAGGATGAGCGCCTGGACCGAATGCTGGAGCACTAACGTCATCCGAGGTCAGCCATTGCTGTCCTCGTCGTCTTCCTCGACCTCGTCGGGATGCTCCTGCTTGTAACGCTCCCACTCTTCCCAGTCATGGGGTGTGCCTGCGTGGGGGCGCTTCAGGTGCTTTGCGTGTTCCATAGCGTTATGGCGCAGGCTGTGGTCCCGCTCCTCTTCGTCCGTGTCGAAACCGTATTTCTTGAGGAATTCGTCAGGACTGATGGGCATGGCGCACCTCCTTTGTAAGGTATTACCTGATTAGTACGGTGCGCCTGTGCCTTTGGTTTTTCAACCCTTCTGCGGTTCTTCTGGCTTAGTGATCTCGTCGGCATCTACCAGCCTGAAATTGATCTGCTTGCGTTCTTCATCCACGTCCGCGAAAGTCACGGTGACCGGCTGCTCCAGCTGGAAAATGCGGCCATTCTTGTTGTGGATAAGGCGCAGGGTGACCGGATCAAAGCTAAACTTACCTTCAAGCGTACGGCAGCTGACAAAGCCTTCCAGGCCGTTGGCGGCCAGGCGGACAAAGAATCCAGCGGGTACGGTACGGCTGATGGTGCCGGGCATGGGATCAGCCCCTAGCGTCTTGGCGAAATCGCTCTTGAGCCAGTTTTCCAGACTGTTTGCGGCCTGACGGGCACGGATCTGGGTCGTCTGCAGCTCCGCCAGTTGTTCTTCAGTCAGGTCACTCATGGGCTCCTGCCACAGAATCGATTTGATCAGTCGATGCACATAGAAGTCGCTAAACTTGCGCAGGGGTGAGGTGAACGTGGTGTAAGCCGGCAGCCCCATGCCCTGGTGAGCCGCGGCTTTGAACGCCAGCTCCGCCCGCGCCAGTTGGCGGGAGATGATGGCCTTGACCGGGACTTCTGCGTCCAGTTGTTCCGTGCGTTTCATCAGATCACGGAAGCCCTCGGCGGAGGTGGCATCGACCGTGGCCAGTTCCGGAGCATAGCTCTCGAGAAGAGCGCGAATATTGTCTGCACGATCGTCACGCAGGCCCGGGTGCTGGATAAACAGGCCCTTGGACTGCTGGCTGAGGAAATCCGCGGCACAGCGGTTGGCGGCTACCATGCACTCTTCCACCAGCCGGTGGGCCTCGTTCTGAACCGAGGGTTCGATCAGTCGCACCCGTTTGTTCTCGTCCAGACGCAGGCGGAATTCGGGGCGGTCCGCACTCAGCAGCGCGTGTTCGCCGCGCCATTTGCGCAGGGCGGTAGCAGTCTGGTGCAACTGGTCGAGGCTATTGGCAACGGCATCGGGCAGAGCTTTGATGTCGTCGTCCTCGCGGCCTTCGATCAGGTTGGATACCAGCTCGTAGCTGAGCTTGCCCTTGGACTGGATTACCGCCTTGTGGAAGTTGTAGTCGCCCAGGCTGCCATCGTTGTTGACCTGCAGGTCGCAGACCAGCGCCAGGCGCTTGGTATCCGGCATCAGCGAGCACAGCCGGGTGCTGAGGCTGTCCGGCAGCATCGGCAGAGGCTCCCCGGGGAAATAGATCGCCGTGGCCCGGCTAAACGCTTCGGTTTCCGCAGCACTGCCCGGTTCGATCACTGCGGTGGGATCAGCAATGGCGATGGACAGTTTCCAGCCGGTGGCATTGGGTTCCGCCAGCAGCGCGTCATCCATGTCCTGGGTGCCCGGGCTGTCAATGGTGACATACGGCTGACTGGTGCGATCCTCACGATCACCGCATTGAGCTTCCACGGTGCCTTCGTTCAGGGCTTCCGCCTGTTTTTTTACCGCTTCCGGCCAGACGTCCGGCAGGTCGAAGGTGGCCAGGGTAAAGGATCGCTCAATGCCCGGTTCTCCGGTCTTGCCAATGACCTTCAGAATTTTGGCCTGGCCCTTGCCATCCTTGATCGGGTGCTTGTGGATGCGGCAGTAAATAAAGTCGTCCTGCTCGGCGTTCATCCGTTCTTTCGGTGGAATAAAGATCCAGCGGTTGATACCCGGGGTTTCCGGCACCACAAAGTGCCCCTTGCCCTTGATCAGATAGCGCCCGACGAACGTGGTCAGGTTGCTTTCCAGCAACTCGTCCACCACGCCCTGGGTTTTGCCTTTGTCACCTTCCTGCTCGGTTATATTGACGCGGTCACCGGGCAGCACCTTCTGCATTTCCTCCGGCGGCAGGAAGACGTCCCGGCCCTCATCCAGTGCCACGAAACCGAAACGTCCGTTGGTGGCTTTGACGGTGCCGGGAAAAACCACCTTGTTTTCTTCGATGTCGGTTTTCAGCTGGCGCAACTGGCTGAGAGCGTCGGCATTGAGCATGAACGGGACCTGGCTGGCGAATATGTGAATGTCAGGGGCGGAGTATACCGGTTATGACAGGACGCGTCAGACCCGAAAAGTCATTAATTGTGCTCCGCGAACACCTTGGTCTGGCCCTGATCATTAAACATCAGAACCTGATAATGGTCTTTCCGGTCGCCCACTTCCATACCCGGCGAGCCAAGGGGCATGCCGGGAACACTCAGGCCTTTGGCTTTGGGTGCATCTGCGATGAGGCGTTGGATATCGTTGGCCGGAACGTGGCCTTCAATGACGTAGTCGCCCACGAAGGCGGTGTGGCAGCTGGCCAGTGCCGGGGTCAGGCCGGCGTCGATTTTGATTTGGTTGAGGTCGGTGGTCTCTGTAACGTCGACGTCAAAGCCGTTTTCTTCCAGGTGATCGACCCAGTCGCTGCAGCAGCCGCAGGAAGGGGATTTGTAGACGTGGATATTTTCAGCGTCGCCTTCTGCCAGCAACGGGGTGCTGATCAGGGTGCTGAGGCCGAAGGCCGCAGCAAGACCGAAAGCTTTTTTGCGCAGGGTCATGTCAGTTTCCTCAATGGTGATGGCTGTGATCGTCGTTGGAGGTGCCGGCGGATGACGGTGACAGCCAGAACCACCAGACAATGGCAGCCATCAGTAACAATCCTCCGGAGTTGACCAGAAGTGTGCCCATCAGTTCCGCTCCTCTTGCTGATTGCCGATGTTTCTGTAACTGCTCCGGAACAACCGCAGGCGGTTGGCGTTGGAGACCACAGTGACCGAAGACAGGGACATGGCGGCGCCGGCGAGAATCGGGCTCATCAGTATTCCCCAGACAGGGTAAAGCAGGCCGGCGGCCACCGGAATACCCATTGTGTTGTATACAAACGCGCCAAACAGATTCTGGTGAATGTTTCTCACCGTGGCGCGGGAGATCTCGATGGCATCGGGCACGCCGTGAAGGGAGCCGCGCATCAGTGTAATGCCTGCACTTTCGATAGCCACGTCCGTGCCGGTGCCAATGGCGAAGCCAACATCGGCGGCCGCCAGGGCCGGCGCATCGTTGATGCCGTCGCCGACCATGGCGACGGTGTAGCCCTTACCGCGCATTTCACTCACCACCTCGGCCTTGTCTTCCGGCAATACCTCCGCCCGGTAATCGTCAATCCCCGCCTTATTGGCAATGGCTTTGGCGGTAGCGCCGACATCGCCGGTGACCATCATCACCCGGATACCGGCATCGTGCAGGCGCTGAATCGCGGCCTGGGAATCCGGCTTGATGGCGTCGGCAACGCCGATGACACCGAGGGCTTCGTCGCCCAATGCCAGGAACAGCGGTGTGCCCGCCTCTTCGGCAATGGAATTCGCGGCAGCGGTCAGGTCATCCAGAGTCACGCCTTCATTTTCCAGCCAGCGCCGGTTGCCCAGGCGCAGGGGATTGCCATTGAACTCGCCTTTGACGCCCTTGCCGTTCAGGGCTTCAAAACCGGACACTTTTTCAGCCTCGACGCCCTCCTCGTTCGCCTTCGCCAGAATCGCCTCCGCCAGCGGATGTTCCGAGTGCTGTTCAAGCCCGGCCGCCAGAGCCAACAGGCGCTGTTCATCACCATCGCTGGCATGCAGCCGGGTCACCGCCGGATGGCCTTCGGTAATGGTGCCGGTCTTGTCGAGAATCACCAGATCCAGTTTGCCAGCAGTCTGCAGGGCATCGCCCTGACGAATCAGTGCGCCATACTCCGCCGCTTTGCCAACCCCGACCATCACCGACATGGGGGTTGCCAGACCCAGGGCGCAGGGGCAGGCGATGATCAGCACCGTCGTAGCTGCCACCATCATATGCACCACCGCAGGCTCCGGCCCGACGTTGTACCAGACCAGCGCCGCCACCACGGCAATCAGCATGACCGTGGGCACGAACACCGATGAGATCTTGTCGGCCAGTCGGCCAATGGCGGGTTTGGAGCCCTGGGCCTTTTTCACCAACTTGATGATCTGGGCCAGCGCGGTTTCGCTGCCGACCCGGGTGGCTTCGTAAATGATTGAGCCATGGGTGTTCAGCGTGCCGGCGGAGACTTCATCGCCCTCGGATTTGCTAACCGGCATCGGCTCACCGGTCAGCATGCTCTCATCAATGCGGGTCGAGCCTTCGGCAATCACCCCGTCCACTGGCAATTTCTCCCCAGGCCGGACCCTTATATGGTCACCCTTGCGGACGTCTTCAACGGAGATGTCCCGTTCTTCACCATCGCGGATAACCCGGGCGGTTTTCGCCCGCAAGTCCAGTAACCGGCGCACGGCTTCCGACGTCTTGCCCTTGGCCCTCAGCTCCAGGGCCTGGCCCAGGTTGATCAGGCCGATGATCATGGCCGAGGCTTCAAAGTACACATGCCGCGCCATCTCCGGCAGGGCGCCGGGTATGCTGGCTACCACAATCGAGTAGAGCCAGGCGGTGCCGGTGCCCAGGGCAATCAGCGTATCCATGTTGGCGTTGTGGTGCTTAAAGGCCTTCCAGGCCCCGGTGTAGAAATGCCCGCCGGTGGCGGCCATAACCACCAGAGTCAGCACGCCCAGGCCGAGCCAGGTTCCCTGATTGGTCTCAGTCACCATCATAGTGCCAAAGCCCATACCCCAGACCATCAATCCCAGGCCCAGACTCAGGCTGACCGCCATCTTGATCAGCAGGGTTCTGTACTGCTGTCGGTCCTCCTCCTGCTTGCGATCGTCCGCGTCGTCCTCATTCTCAATCACCTTGGCGCCATAGCCGGCGCTTTCCACAGCCTTCACCAGGGCCCGGGGGTCTGCGTCACCCGTGGCCGTAGCGGTGTTGTCCGCCAGATTCATATGGGCATGGCTGATACCGCCCACCGACATCAGGGCCTTCTCAATGGTATTCACGCAGGAAGCGCAGGTAGCACCGGTTACCGACAGATGAACCTGCCCATTTCCAGTACCGGAAGGCTCAGCCTGAGTGCTTTCAGAGACCGTTTCGGCCGCATCGTCGGAGGGATGATCCGAGTGCTCATCGTCGTTTTTGCCATGTTCAGCTTTGGAGGCGCAGCAACTGGCGGGCTCCGGAGTTTCTTCGAATGGCTCCGCCGGATACCCCGTCGCCGTCACAATCCGCGCCGCCTCAGCGACATCCACGCCCTCTGGCAGAGCGACGGTCTGCTGTTCGAGATCCACTTCCACCAGGTCGGCATCGCCGGTTAGCGGCTCCAGAGCCGTTCGGATCTTCTTTACACAGCCCTGGCACGAGGCGCCGGAAATACTGAGCGTGGCCTGCAATACAGGTGCGTCGGTCATGAGCGGTTACTCCTCAACCTCGTTGGCTGCCCCGGCAGAGGGTGCAGGGTCTTCCCAATGTTCAATCAATCGGCAAATCGTGTGGCCATCGGGCGAACCATCCGGCATGTTCTGCCATGCCGCCATAGCTGCCGTCATCCGCTGGCGCAGCTCCTGCAGCTCCCGAATTTCCCGTTCCACCTCCGCCAGCCGTTGTTGAAAGACATCCCGCACCATCGGACACGGAGAATGATGATCATCCGCCTGCTCCAGAATCTGCCGGATCTCCGGCAGTGAAAATCCCAGCTGACGGGCTTTGCGGGCAAACCGCAGACGCCGAAGATCCTCGGCATTGAACTGCTGATAGTTGTTGTCCGGATTGCGGGTCGGCTTCAACAGATTTTCCCGGGTGTAAAACCGCACGGTATCCGGGTTTACACCTGCGGCCTCTGCAATGTCTTTGACTTTCATAGCTCACCTTCCCATACGATGTGAGTAGTCGAAGGTTCGGGAAGCATAAAGTTTGCGGAGCGTCGGTGTGGGGAATTCTTCCGAAAATGCTCGGAGCCAAGGATGGCGGAGAGCAAGCGTACAGGGCCGTATTCACAGCGGTTTTCGGAAGAATTCCCCACGCCGATGCGGCAATCACCGAAACCTGAATCCAAGGATAGACTAAAACCTATGAGCAACTCACAGGTCAAAGGTTTTTTTCAGGGAAGGAAGGTCACTGACCCTTGGCGCGAAGGAACGTACCGCAAGCCTTGCACTGGTCCGGCGCCATCAGCTTTGCCTGCCAGCCGATCTTGCGACCACAGGCCGGACACGCCAGCCGCAGCTGAAGCACAATAATGGGCGTAATCAGAGCCGCGATCAGAACCCCGAGCGGGCCCCAGCTTTCATCACTGGACAGTCCCAACTGGCTGCTGAACACCAGAACGATCGTCAGCGCCGCGAAGGCAAAGATAAAATAATTGCGATTCCAGCGCTCCCAGCGCCGGATTTTCCGATTTTGTTCCGGGGTCAGGTAGTGGCTTGTCATGGTGTCTTACCTTGCTGGGAATTGTCCGAAGTCGATGGTTAAAGGTGGCTGGTCAGATGCGGGTATCCGCCGGAATGTCGGTAACCATGGTACCTTCGCGCAGAGCTTTTTCCAGTGAGGCTGCGGGAACGGGCCGGCTGATCAGATAGCCCTGTGCCAAGTCGCAATGGTGGTCCTTCAGAAACGCCATCTGCTCCATGGTCTCAACGCCTTCCGCCACAACCCGGATGCCGAGATTGTGGGCCAGATTGATCACCGCCCGGGTTATGACCGCATCGTCGTGGCGTTCGGTGACCTCGGTGATGAAAGAACGGTCAATCTTAAGGAGATCTACGGGGAAGTCCCGCAAATAGCCCAGTGATGAATAACCAACGCCGAAGTCATCAATGGCAAGATGCACACCAAGTTTGTGTAACCGGGACAACTGATTGCGGTTGTGTTCGATGTTCTGGATGAAGATTTCCTCGGTCAGTTCCACCTCCAATTGTCCCGGTGGCACATTGTGGGCCTTCAGTGCTTCCTGAATATGGTCCACCAGAGCCTCATCATCCAGTTCCCGACCCGATAGGTTGACCGCAATCCGGAGGTGTTCGAACGTGGTGCCGCGCCATCGGGCAAGTTGCTCACAAGCAGCCATCACAACCCATCGCCCGATTTCGGTGATGCGGCCACTTTCTTCCGCTAAAGGAATAAAATCGATGGGTGGCAGCAATCCCCGTTCCGGGTGTTGCCAGCGTATCAGGGCCTCCGCGCTGCCGATCTCGGCACTTCTCAGGTCGACCTGTGGCTGGAAGTGAAGTACGAACTCGTTGTTGGCGAGGGCCTGGCTTAGATCCTTGTCCAGCTCCAGGCGCATGACTTCCCGCTCCTGCATGCCCTCGGTGTAGAATTGGTAGGTATTGCGTCCCTGATCCTTGGCGCGGTAGAGAGCGATGTCCGCGTTACGGAGCAAAGTATCGGTATCCAGGCCGCTCTGCGGATAGAGGGCAATGCCCATGGTTGCGGAGACGCAGTGGGTCTGATTCTGAACCTCGAAAGGTTCAGCGAAACATTGCTTGATCTGCCCCAACAGGTGAATGACGTCGTCCAGGCCGTCGACATGCTGCTGGCAGATCATGAACTCATCGCCGCCGGAGTAAGCCACCAGAATCTTCTCACTGCTCAGGCTGTTCAGGCGCTCAGCAACCTTGATCAGCAGTTCGTCCCCGAACTGGTGACCCAGGGTGTCGTTGAGCATCTGGAAGCGGTCGAGATCCATCATAACGAGGGCGACTTGCCGCATTTGCCGATCGGCGATACTAAGGGTGTGGCTGAGATCTTCCATGAAGAAGCGGCGGTTTGCCAACCCGGTCAGGGCGTCGGTGGATTCCAGGCGGACCAGATCCTGTTGCACCGCTTTGCGTTGGTCTATTTCAAATTCCAGTTCTTTGCGGGTTTTCAGAAGGGCGCGATTGCGCTTAAGGACGATCTGTACCAGAAGAGTGGTCAGGCTGGTCAGTATTCCCATAAACAGGATGGAGGTGAACGTGGTCCAGGGCCAGATGCTTTTCCGGTTCTCGACCCAGGTGGTCGATGGCGTAATGCTTAGTGACCAGTCCACTGTCGGCAGGTCGACGTCGACAGTGTGGGTGTGGCTAGTGGCAAGTTCCTTGCCGGAGTTGAGTTCATAGGCAAGGGCTCCACCCTCAATAATGCGGATATGGAAGTCGTCCAGAACTCTGCTTGTCAGTAACTGGCGGGCCAGGGTTTCAATCTGGAAAACACCGGCAATGAATCCGTTGTTTTCATCACCGGAGTCGATCGGCACGTAGATAACCAGGCCTTTGCCGCCCTGCTGAAGATCGAGCACTCCGGAAACATCAATTGTGCCATTGGCTTGCGCCGCCTCCAGCGCTCTGCGGCGTTCCGGGGAAAATGCCACGTTGAAGCCGATGACCTCTTCGTTGCCTGACACGGGCTCCAGCCAGCGGATCACGAACTGTTGGTCAACCCACTCCAGGGCCTGGTAGACCCCGAAGTCGTCGAGGTAGTTTCTGGCATCCTGGCTCCACCGTTCTTCCGTCATGTCGGGGTTAGCTTCAAGGCGTTTTGCCATGCGACGAATCGCCTGCACGTGAGCCTGAAATTCCCGCTCCAGATTAACTGCCATGGCCTGGGCTTCGTTGGCCAGATTGCTCTCAAGCTGGTGCCTGTCCTGCCTGTCGATGCCAAATTTCAGAACGGAAGCAATGCCGAGAAAGAGGATAAGAATTAGAAATGGAAAAACGGGGTGCAGAAGCCCTTTGACGACTTTGTTTGTCACTGATACTGGTTTTTCCACACGTCACTCCGGTCTTGTGCACCAACTACGGTATCTATCGGCAGATTGCGTTCAATTATGAGGGTTACGGGCGGTCATCGGCCACTATTTATTGAATCCCTCCTATCGCGTCGTCTTCTTCTCTGCGATCTGTCGGCGTGCCGTATGTGCCCTGTCCGTTTTGCGTTTGAACCACATGACGATGCCAGTTCTCGGATTGTCTGACGTAAGTATGGCAGGGCACTGACGATTCGAACAGATCGTGGGTCACAGGATGGACCCTCTGACCGGCGGCACGCCGAGCCGTGGAATCTCCTGCTTGGGGCAGCGATCCATAACGACGGTCAGGCCAGCGGCCTCTGCTTTGCGGGCGCCTTCTTCATTGATCACGCCAACCTGCATCCACACCACCGGCACGTTGAGTTTTATGGCGGCATCAATCACCGGCCCGGTGCGCTCTGGTGCCAGGAACAGCTCCACCATGTCCACTGGTTCAGGCAACGCATTGAGATCGGGGTAAACCGTTTCACCCAATAGCTGCTGTCCGGCCAGCTTCGGGTTAATGGGGATAACGCGGTAGCCCCGGCCCTGCAGGTACGCCATGACTTCATGACTGGGGCGATGGGTTTTGTTGCTGGCACCCAGGAGGGCAATGGTGCGAATACTGGTTAAAATGGCGCGGATTGCTTCTGGTGTCTGCGTTGGCATGGTTGTATAAGCCCTTTGAGTAGCGTGAGTTGCCGGCTGTACCCCGGCTTGCCGGTGTCTGGAGATGATACTATAGGTCTTTGATCGCCAAGGCTTGCATGTAATAGGATCGCTGTTCAAGGTGCTCACCTCTATGAGCCGCCCCTAATCTGAAAAGGACCAGAGTATGGCAGTTTTGACCATGCTGGGAGTGGGCCACTCCGAAGCGATTGACCACTGGAATAACAACGCCATGGTAGAGGCCGGTGGCCGACGGTTACTGATTGATGCCGGCTATACCATCAAATTTGCCTTACGGGATCGGGGGCTGACGCTGGCCGACGTGGACGCGATCTTTATCACCCACGCCCATGCCGACCACTGTTTTGGCCTGGAACGGCTGGGGTACGAGTGTCGTTTCCGTTATGGCTTCAAACCCGTGCTGTATTTACCCCCGGGAGTATACGAGGAATTGTGGGAGCACACCCTGAAGGGGGTGATGGGGCAAGTGGGGGAAGGGCCGGCGGAGCTGACGGACTTTTTTGATGTGGTCCTGCTGGATGACCAGCCTTTCGAGTTTGAAGGCGTCCGATTGCAACCGTTCCAGAACCGGCATACCCCGGAAAAACCGTCCTACGGCCTGATGATCAACGATCACCTGCTGTTCAGTGGCGACACCCGCCCGATCCCCGACGTGGTGACGACATTTGCTCCTCAGACCATTCTTCATGATGCCACCCTGTCGGACTGGAACCCGGTCCATGCTTCGGTTCGCGAGCTTCGAGAAAACTATTCGGACTCCCAGCGTGAGCGAATGTACCTGATGAGCTATGAAGATACGTTCGAGCAACATCGCGCGGAAGTGGAGCAGGAGTTTGCCGGGTTTGCCCGACAGGGACAGGAGTTCGTCCTTTGACCGAGGAAACCGTTGTTGCCCGGGTCGTCCACTCCGATCTGAAAGCCGGTCGGTTTCTTGTGCTGGTGACCGAGGATCAACGACTGGCCTACAGTCACTGGCGCCCGTTCCAGCAGGCGGGCTATCCGGCTGTCTCCCTTGATCAGGAGTTCCGGGTTCGGCTTGGGCGTGATCGTCGGGACGGCGCGACGCTGGTGGTACGTGAGGTGCTGGATGCTGCCGAGGCTCAGGAGGTGTCAGTGAACAGCCGTGGGCTGTCGTTGCCTTCGGACCGGCCGCGCCCTTTGGCTGAGGCGGAGTTCCTGGCGGCCATTGGTCCCTCCGATGGTGTGGTGGTGATCGCCAATGCGGTGATTGACGGCTCGGAACAGGCTGACCTGGATTTTGCCGGATCCGTCGTGCTGATCAATTGCGAGGTGTTGGGTGATTTCCGCTGGCTCGAGGCCCGATTCCGGGGCAGTTTTTGGTGTCTGAACTGCCGCTTCAACAATCATTTCAGCCTGAAATCGGCGCATCTGGATGGCAGCGTCGTGATGTTTGGCTGTGACTTCAGCGGCGCCGGTGGCATCTCGTTCCGTGGCATACAGGCCTGCTCCGTGCTGATGGAATTCGGTACCCGTGGCAGTGATGACATGCTCTGGCTCAATGAAATGACCCTGAGCGGCTGTCTGGCGCTGAACGGCAGTTTTCATGCACCGGTGCAATTGATGGCGGTCCAGGATGAAGCGCCGGTGAACGATTCCCCGGCTTTGGGCCAGGTCTATATTGGTCGCCAGAGTTATCACGCCGAACAGCTGAGCAGAAACGGTTTTGAAGGCGGGTTGTTTGTGGACGGGTATACGGTGTCTGGCTGTATGGAAATTCGCCGTAGTCAGCTAAACCAGCTGCTTCTGGGAGGGCTGACGGTGGAATCCATCCTGGTGGACAACTGCGAACTGGCCGCTGACCTGTGGCTGGATCGGGTTACCGTGACAGACGAAGAAGTAGGCATCAGCATTCAGGATACCCTGGTGGGGCGCCACCTGCGGATGACCGGACATCACTTCCGGGGCCGCTTGTGTCTGAACGGCTCATCGGTGGGCCAGGCGTGGATGCTGGAACTGGAAGCGCCCGAGGAAGGCACGCCGGAGGTGGAGATGATGCGCTTCCACGCCGAGCAGGCGTGGTTTGATCCGGTGTCCCTAGTCTACGGTGCCAAACCGGCCCGACGCTCCACGACGCCGCCGCCATTCGGCCTGTTGGCGCGGGCCATGATGTCTCGCCCCGGCGGTGATGACCATCGTCATCTGGCGGAAGCCTACACCCGCTTCAAGAACTGGATGTCCACGACAGGTCATCTACGCGAGGAAGACCACGCCTTTTTCCATATGCGGCATCACAAGGAAACCAGCAGGATGCGCCGTTTCCTGCTTGGGGGAGTGTTTGGATGGGGCATCCGGTTTCGGAATATTCTGGCGGCGGCGCTGATGATCTCAATCCTGTTTGCGGCGGCCTTCATGGCGGTCGGAATCCGCACCGGAGAAGCGGTGATGCTTAGCCTGCAAAGCTTTATCAGCAGTTTCTATGGTCAGTGGAGTGAGCCCGAACCGCCCGCCACCGGGCTGCTGTCCATACTGGTCACACTGGAATCCATGATCGGAGTGCTGTTTGTGACCGTATTGGTGGGTGCATACATTCGCAAACTACTGAGATAACACTGTCATGTGGTACTTGTGTGGACTGGGAAGTAATATCGAACCGGAGCAGAACCTGGCGCGGGCTGTCCTTCGACTGCTGGAAAGCCACGGCTCATTGTGGCTGTCGCCGATCATCCACACCCGTCCCCAGGGCATTGAGACCGACCGTCCGTTTCTCAATGGGCTGGCAATCGTATTCAGCCCACTGTCTCCGGAGCAGCTCAAGCTCCGTCTCAATCAGTTGGAGGAAGCTCTCGGACGGGACCGGTCGGACCCCCTCAGCAGTCTTAAGGATCGACCGATCGATGTGGACATCCTGGAGTACAGTGAGAACGGTCGTTTTCTCGGTCAGGGGATAGATGAACCCTATTATCAAAGGCTTTTTGAAGGGCAGACTGAAAACTCAGTCCGGGCTTCCCTGACCGTGGCTGGCCATACCCTGGGCCAGGCGTCGGCCACCATCCACCGGGATCTGCGCACCGGTGATGAAATCGTTGTCCACCAGGGCCAGCAACTGCATAACCACGCTGTGAAAGCCTCCCTCGCGGGCCAGCAGAGTCTCTGACAATACCTGCCGCTTCTGACTGTCGGTATGGCGGGGCAGGAATCCGATAGGGCCGGGCATGATGGCATTGACCCGTACATCGGGCGCCAGCAACGCGGCATAACTCAGGGTCAGGTTGGCCAGGGCCGCCTTGGAGGCACAGTAGGCGCCGTATAGCGGGTTGGGACGTTCCGTGAAGATATCGGTGATGTTGACGATCAGTGACGGCCGTCCGCACGCCCGAGCCGCTGTCTCCAGGGCTGGGCCGAGGCCGTGCATCAGCTGCATGGGAGCGGTGCTGTTGATCTGAAACAGGCGGGCAGCCTGGGCCGGCCGCTGCCGTGGATCCTGGGCATCGGTTTCGAAGGTGGAGGCATTGTTGACCAACAGGCTGACGCTGGTGGTGTCGCGAACAATGTCGTCAATTCGGGCCTGCACCGCGTCCGGATCGGCCAGATCGACCTGCAGCGCCGTCACACCCTGACCGATGAGATGATCGATCTCATCGGTGTGGGTCCGGTGCAGGGCGAACACCCGGTAGCCCCGCTCAACCATAGCCAGGCTCACTTCATAGCCGAGCCTCCGTCCGGCACCGGTGATCACGGCCACTGGAGCAGTCGACATGGGATCAGTCCCGGTGGCTGAGCAGCTGCAGGAATTCGGTTCGGGTCGCCTGGGATTTGCGGAACTGGCCCAGCATGACCGAGGTTTTCATGCGGGAGTTCTGTTTCTCCACACCCCGCATCATCATGCACATGTGCTGGGCTTCGATCACCACGGCCACACCTTTGGCACCGGTGACCGATTCAATGGCTTCGGCGATTTCCCGGGTCAGGTTTTCCTGGATCTGCAGCCTTCGCGCGTACATGTCGACAATACGGGCAAACTTGGACAGTCCCAGCACCTTGCCCTGTGGCATGTAGGCAATATGGCATTTGCCGATGAACGGCAGCATATGGTGTTCGCACATGCTGTACAGCTCGATGTCCTGAATCATCACCATCTCGTCCATGGCGGACTCAAAGACAGCGTTGTTGACCAGTTCACCCAAATCCTGCTGATAGCCGTTCGTCAGGAATTGCATGGCCTTGGCCGCGCGCTTTGGCGTGTCCATCAGGCCCTCGCGGGAGGTGTCTTCCCCCAGACCATTAATGATGTCGCGGTAATGGCCGGCCAAATCTTCCAGGGAGTTGCTCATAATCGATTCCGGTATTCAGTGTCTGATTCAGGGCGAAGCTTAAGGGAAATCGCCGGTTATCTCCATGGTTTACGAGTACCGGTCCACAAAAGACCACACGTGGCTCGACTGACACCCGCAAATCCTGTGCGCAGCTATGGCGGCACCCACCGGTTTGTTCTACAGTTTCAGTCTGCAAATTCTTTCCAGGAACAGGGCATGGAACAGGTCATCGCTGGACACACAACGTCTTCCCGGGTTGCTCAACAGGTGGGAACACTGGAATGGTGGCAAGAGGGCGGCAAATGGTTCAGTTATGAAGGTCACGCCATTTTCAGCCGAATGGCAGGGCAGGGAGAGCCACTGGTCCTGCTGCACGGATTTCCAACGGCCAGCTGGGACTGGAACCGATTGTGGCCCATGCTGACCCAGCAGTACAGCGTGCTGGTATTGGATATGCTCGGCTTCGGTTTTTCCGACAAACCGGTGGCATACGACTACAGCATTGAAGACCAGGCCGACCTTTTCGAGGGCTGGATTTCGGGCCTGGGCCTGAAGACCGTCCACCTGTTTGCCCATGACTACGGCTGCAGTGTGACCCAGGAGCTGCTGGCCCGGGACCAGGAAGGCACATTGCCGTTCCGTATCGCCAGTATCTGTTTCCTGAACGGAGCACTGTTTCCGGAGATTCACAACCCGCTGCTGATCCAGAAGCTACTGCGCAGTCCTCTGGGAGGGCTGATCAGTCGTGGTCTGAATCGCCGGACCTTTGAGCGAAATTTCCGCCGATTGATGGGGCCTGCCAATCCTCCGGATCGACAGGATATGGACGATTTCTGGCAATTACTCACTTACAACAATGGCCGCGGTATCCTTCATCGCCTGATTCATTTCATGGAAGAGCGGCGCTGCCATCGTAATCGATGGGTGGGTGCCTTGCAGAATGCCACGCAGCCCATGCGACTGGTGTCCGGTGTGGCCGACCCGGTGTCCGGGGCCGCCATGGCAAGGCGCTACCGGGAACTGGTTCCCAACGCCGATGTCGTCAGTTTGCGGAATGTGGGGCACTACCCGCATTTTGAAAGTCCGTGGGATGTTTTTTCTGCTTATCGGGCGTTTCGCAAACAGGTGTAATCCCGGCCAGCCGCTCAGGTGTCGGCAATCATATCTGTGCTGCTATCATCCACTGGACTTGACGTGTCTGCAGTTTTCGGGGCGCTGACCACCTGGTTTCGACCCCGGGATTTGGCCTGATACAGTGATTGGTCAGCGCGATTCAGCCAAACCGACCAGGTTTCACCCTGGGCAACTTCCGCCGCACTGGCACTGGCTGTGACCCGGATATCATCCAGAAAAGGGCGGGCACTGATACAGGTCAGCAGTTCCTGTGCAAGCGTTTCGGCATCCCGTTGACGGGTTTCCGGCAGCACCAGCATAAATTCCTCTCCGCCTATACGAAAAAGCTGGTCGCTTTCTCGCAGCCGTCGGCGAATTCTCATAGTGAGTTCCGTTAACACCTTGTCGCCGGACAGGTGCCCCCATTGGTCGTTGATGGTCTTGAAGTAATCGAGATCCAGCAGGATCAGGCTGGATACCCGCTCATAGCGTTCGCGCAACTGGATCTGACTGTTGAGGATATCGGCCAGTTGCGATCGATTGAGACAACCGGTTAAGGGGTCGGTGGTCGCCAGACGTGTGAGTTCGCCTTGAAGCCGACCGACGAGCCAGGCAAATACCATCGCAAACACGCAGGTCAGACCGAGGGAAAAGGTGATGCGCCAAAAATCCGCTTCCGGAAACTGGAGGAACGACACCACTGCCATCACCGTGACAAAGAAGATATTGCAGATGGATGCTTCCCGCAACGGCAGCAGGAAAAACAGGGCCGTGGCGGCGGGGTAGGCCCAGTACAGGCCGGCATGACCGTTAATGCTCGTGGAGTAGGCCGCGCAGATTACCGCCAGTAGCGGAAACAGTCGCCCTTTGAGGAAATAGGTGCGACGGAGCCTGAGAAACGCGATCACCAGCAGGGCATTAATGCAGAATAAAATCAGCAACGCCGATAGTAGATAATTACCGTGATTCCACTGCACCAGGACCAATGGGGCGACGGCAATAAACGACCAGAAGTGAAGGTGGTAGACAATCTGACGTTTGAAGCCCAGAACCGCAAGTGTAGGATTGGTGGCAACCTTATCTGTCGAGAGCGATGGACTCACAGCGCACTCCTGCTGTTCCTGTACTTTTGAAACCGCTTCCATGACCGGACTTTAAGAAGTCTAGCACGGTGTGTCGTCAGGTGATCCAGTTTTAGTTCAATATACGTCTTGCGTGCTCTCTGGTTGAGAGCCCGACAGTTCGATAAACTCCCGAAGATTTCATAAGGGGAGCATCATGACAGCCATACATACCCGATCGCCCGCACTGACTATCCGGGCGGGTCGCCGTGCCCTCCAGCGGCTGCAAGACAAACCGCTGTCGGCGGATGATGTCCATGTTATTCCGGGTGCCGCCGGCGGGCCCAAGGCTCTTGGAATTTCGGGGCTGGACAAGGCCATTTTTGGTGACTGGTTGCCCACGGTTCCGCAAGAGCGATCGTTGATCGGTTCCTCGATTGGCAGTTGGCGCTTTGCGGCTGTTGCCTCCACGGATGATCCCAAGGCCCAACTGGCGCGTCTGGCTGACCTTTACACGTCGCAGCGGTTTGCCAAGGGTGTGAGTACGGCGGAGGTGAGCCGTAAGAGTATTCTGTTTCTGGAAGAGCTGCTGGGCGGTCACGAGGATTATTTGCTGAATCACCCGCTTTATCGCCTGAATGTGGTGGTGGTTCGCAGCCGCGGTCTGTTGGAGCATGACACCCGGGGGCGGCTCAGTCTGGGGCTGATGAATGCGATCAGTGCGAATATGGTCAGTCGTCGTCACCTGGGGCGTTTTATGGAGCGGGGTATTATTCACGATGCCCGTCTGAAAGCGCCGGTGTCGAAGCTGGTGGATTTTCCCAGCCATGAAGTGGCGCTGACCCGCGATAATTTGCTGCCGGCGCTGCTGGCGTCAGCGTCGATTCCGATGGTGATGTCCGGGGTACGCAATATTCCCGGTGCGCCTGAAGGGGTCTATCGTGATGGCGGTTTGCTGGATTATCACCTGGATCTGCCCTATGAGCAGCCGGGGATTATTCTGTACCCGCATTTCACCGATAAGGTGGTGCCGGGCTGGTTCGATAAGACGTTGCCCTGGCGTCGTGGCGATGCGACCCGTCTTCAGGATGTGTTGCTGGTGGCGCCTTCGCGGGAGTATCTGGAGTCGTTGCCGGATCGCAAGCTGCCGGATCGGAAGGATTTCGAGAAGTACGCTGGCGATGATGCCGGGCGTGAGCGGTCCTGGCGTAAGGCGATTGCCGAGAGTGACCGGTTGGGGGATGAGTTTATGGAGCTGGTTGCTTCCGGGCGGTTGGCTGAGGTGGTTCGGCCGCTTTAGGTTGCCCGCTTTTACCGGCGGATTGGCGGGTAGCTTCTGGTTGGAGTTTCGGGCGGGTGGGGTCACAGAGTCAAAAAGGAGAAACGTGGTTTCTTTGAATTTTTTGACTCTGTGATCCCACCCGCCCTTGTTGGACCGTGTGCTCGAACGCCCCAGGGGTTATGTTTGTCCGGTTTGCCGCGCCTGCTTTTCGGGTAAGCCAGAGGCCAGGGCGGCGGCCATTGCTACCAGCCCGGCGGATATCCAGAGGCAGGCTTCCAGGCCATAGGCCTGATAAACCCAGCCGGACAGGATGGTGCCGAGAAGCCGCCCTGCGGCGTTGGACATGTAGTAGAAGCCCACATCCAGCGATACGCCGTCGCCTCTTGCGTAGCGGACGATCAAGTAGCTGTGGAGGGAGGAGTTGATGGCGAACAGCACGCCGAATAACAACAGGCCGCCAATCACCACAAGCTGGGGCGACCAGCCCGCCATCAGGCCTATGGCAATCGCCGCGGGGATCAATGCCAGGGCGGCGGCCCAGAGTACTGCCGGTTGTTTGCCTTCCATGTTGCCGGTGATGCGTGGCGCGATGGTCTGGATGAAGCCGTAGCCGATGATCCAGGTGGCCATGAAGCCGCCGACTTTCCAGAAATCCCAGCCAAAGACGGTGTGCAGGTAGACCGGGAGGGCCACGACGAACCAGACGTCGCGGGCGCCGAACAGGAACAGGCGGGCGGCGGAGAGGACGTTGATGGCGCGGCTCTTGGAGAGGATGTCGGTGAATTTGGGCTTGGCTTTGCTCTTGCCCAGTTCCTGTTTGAGCAGGAACAGACTGGCCAGCCACACCAGCAGCAGGCCGGCGCCCATGATGATGACCGCACCCTTGAAGCCGGCGGCCATCAGCAGTACCCCGCCCAGGAAGAAACCAACGCCTTTCAGAGTGTTCTTGGAGCCAGTTAGGATGGCCACCCACTTGTACAGCTTGCCCTGTTGCTCATCGGGAACCAGGAGTTTGATACCGCTTTTGGCGGACATCTTGTTCAGGTCCTTGGCGATGCCAGACAGGGCCTGTGCGGCCATGACCCAGGGCACGGTCAACATGGCGGCGGGTACCGCGAGCATGCCCAGCGCCAGTACTTGCAGGAACAGCCCCAGGTTCATGGTGCGGTTCAGGCCGATGCGGGCGCCCAGGTAGCCGCCCACCAGGTTGGTCACTACGCCGAAGAACTCATAAAAAATAAACAGTAGGGCAATTTCCAGCGGCGAGTAACCCAACTGGTGGAAATGCAGCACCACCAGCATCCGCAGGGCGCCATCGGTCAGGGTGAAGGCCCAGTAGTTGCCGGTGATCACCAGATACTGTCGGATAGCGGACGTCATCTCAGACAGAACCTACCCGGCGTGCCAGTTCGGCGGTGCGATTGGCGTAACCCCACTCGTTGTCATACCAGGCGTAGAGTTTTACCTGGGTGCCGTTAACCACCATGGTGGACAGGGCGTCGATAATGGACGAGCGCGGATCGGTCTTGTAGTCGATAGACACGAGCGGCCGTTCCTCGTAACCCAGGATGCCTTTCAGTTCGCCTTCGGCGGCTTCCTTCAGCAGCTGATTTACCGTTTCCCGGTCCGTGGGCTGGTTCACCTCGAACACGCAGTCGGTCAGCGATGCGTTGGTTAGTGGAACCCGCACTGCGTGACCATCCAGCCGACCTTTCAGCTCCGGGAAGATCTCAATGATAGCGGTAGCCGATCCCGTAGTGGTGGGAATCAAAGAACTGCCGCAGGCGCGGGCACGACGCAGGTCCTTATGGGGCGCGTCGATAATGGTCTGGGTATTGGTCAGGCTGTGAATCGTGGTGATGGACCCATGCTTGATGCCCAGTTTCTCGTGAATCACCTTTACCACCGGCGCAAGGCAGTTGGTGGTGCAGGAGGCAGCTGTGACAATTCGATCGTTGGTAGGGTCGAAGATGTCATCGTTGACGCCAACCACAATGTTTTTGGCACCTTTTTCTTTTACCGGTGCGGTAACTACAACGCGCTTCACGCCTTGATCAAGATACGCCTGTAAGGCGCTGACTTTCTTATTGACGCCGCTGGCTTCAATAACCAGATCACAACCAGACCAGTTAGTTTCTCCGATGGTTTTATTGTGGGTGACACGGATACGCTGATCACCAATGACAATATGCGTGCCATCCGAACTGGCTTCGTGCGCCCACCGTCCGTGAATGCTGTCAAAGTTCAGCAAATGCGCCAGCGTTCCGGCATCCGCGCCCGGATCGTTAATGGCCACAAACTCCATCTCCGGCCAGCCCCAGGCCGCCCGCATGGCCAGCCTGCCGATACGCCCAAACCCATTAATCCCGACCTTGATCTTACTCATCTCAAATCTCCCAAAAAGTCCAAAGCCCGTGCGATATTGGCCCGGGGGCTGGCGGGGAGAGGGTCAGAAACGTTCAGAGAAACCACGTTTCTTGTTTCTGACCCTCTTCCCGCCAGACCTCCCCCCAAACCAGAAAGTGCCGACTATGCAGCTGAAGCTGATGGAAACCAGTGTCTGGTTCTGTTCGCGAATGCAACCAATGACAGCATCACCGGAACTTCCACCAACACGCCGACAACGGTGGCCAGTGCCGCCCCGGAGGTTAGTCCGAACAGGCTGATGGCCACGGCGACCGCCAGTTCGAAGAAATTGGAGGTGCCGATCAGTCCGGCCGGTGCGGCGACGTTATGAGGCAACTTCATTTTGCGCGCTGCAAAATAGGCAATAAAGAAAATACCGTAGCTCTGGATCAGCAACGGCACGGCAATCAGGCCGATGGCGTAAGGGTTGTCCAGAATCCGGTCCGCCTGCAGGCCGAACAGCAGCACTACTGTCGCCAGAAGCCCCATGATCGTGGTGGGTTTGCTGTGCTGTAGCCAGTGATCCAGTCTTTCCTGACCGTCACGCAGCAGCCACTTTCGGGTCAGGATGCCGGCAATCAACGGGGCGACGACGTACAGCAATACCGACAATACGAGGGTTTCCCAGGGCACGGTGATGGATGACAGGCCCAGCAGGAATGCCGCGATAGGGGCGAAGGCGAAGATCATGATGATGTCGTTCACCGACACCTGCACCAGGGTGTAGCCGGAATCGCCCCGGGTCAGCTGGCTCCAGACGAACACCATGGCGGTACAGGGGGCTACCCCCAACAGGATCATGCCGGCGATGTATTCGGTGGCGGTGGTCGGGTCCACCAGGCCGGCGAACAGGACCTTGAAGAACAGCCAGCCCAGCGCGGCCATGGTAAAGGGCTTGATCAGCCAGTTGACCACCAGTGTTAACGCCAACCCCTGGGGTTTACGGCCAACGTTTTTGATGGCGGTGAAATCCACCTGCACCATCATCGGGTAGATCATCGCCCAGATAAACACCGCCACCACCAGGTTGACGTGGGCATAGGTCAGGCTGGCGACGGACTCGAACAGTCCGGGCAGCAGAGTGCCGGACGTGATACCCAGAATAATGGCGAGGGCAACCCACAGGCTGAGGTAGCGTTCAAAATTTCCCATCAGGCACAGTCCATTCTTACGGGGCGGTCGGGCATGGTGGCCAGTCGCGTCAGAAACGGTTGCTGGAAAGTGACGTTGGCATCGGCCGTTTCCCTCAGCACATCAAGAACCCAATCCGGTATCGCCGGGTGCAGGCGGTAGTAGACCCACTGTCCCCTACGTTCATCGTCCAGCAGGGCCAGTTCTCGGAGTTGGGCAAGGTGGCGGCTGACCTTGGGTTGAGACGCGTCCAGTGCGGTGGTGAGTTCGCAGACACACAGTTCGCTTTGTTGTCGGATCATCAACATGATGGCGAGACGGTTTTCATCGCCCAGCGCCTTGAATACGGCAGCAGGGTCGTAACTGACGGCCTGGCTGGTGGCTTTCTGGTGCACCATTATGAATTGGCTCAGGCGTTCCCGGAGTTCTTTCATGAGCAGCGAGAATGCCGCATGCCGATTAGTGGGTACCGGGTCTGGAAAATCCCAGGCGATCCGTTGGGCGGTCTCACCGATGGCATGGCATTCCTGCGAGGCTTTGTCACACAGGGTGATGACATAGTCCCATTTTTCGTCACTCAAACTGCTCAACGACTTGCTGTGCACGGTGTCGGGATTAATTCCGGCTTCACCAATGCACTGCAGCGCCAGCGGGTGAGGGTGAGCTGGTTGGGTACCGGCACTGGCGACGTCGAAATGATCCCCCGCCATGTCCCTCAGCAGGGCTTCGGCCATCAGGGAGCGGGCGCTGTTGGCGGTGCAGACAAACAGGACTTTACGGCGGGATGACATGCTTATCACCATATATAACAAAAAGTGAATATAATGATATTCGAATGTTTGGGCGTTGGCAACGGGGTTGCGCATCATGGCTATACTGCCCAAAGCACATGACATCAATGATGAGGAGTCTTCCATGGCCGCTGTAAAGCCCGAAATCCCCAGGACAACGCCCTGTTCGGTTCTGGTTGAGGCAGGCAAGAGTTATTTCTGGTGTGCTTGTGGTCGCAGTCAGTCCCAGCCTTTTTGCGATGGCTCACACAAGGGGACCGGTTTTACCCCGATAAAATATGTCGCTGAGAAAAAGGAATGGGTGTGGTTCTGTGGCTGTAAACAAACGGGGAACGCGCCTCTGTGTGACGGAACCCATAAGACCCTTTAACCTCAGGAGGACGCTGGCCGGGCACTGATGCGATAGCCGGTGAAGCCATGGACGGGATCCTGCAAAGCCAGGATACGGAGTGTCGCGGGTACGATGTTTTCGTCCTGGTCCGCGGTCAACAATGCCAGGTCGATCCGATGCATCTGTTTTTCGCTGCGTGCCGCTGTTAGGGCTTTGCGGAAGTTGGCGCGGTGTTCGGGAGCAACCAGGTCTTCAAAGGGGGTTCCGGACAAGTCAGCGGGTGCTCGTTCCAGCCATTCTGCGGCATTGGCCGACATGAAACCAACGCAGCCATGCTCATCCAGTTCTCCGATCATGGCCCCGGAGAGTGCCACCAGATCCCGGCTGCGTTGTTCGCTGTCATTCAGCGCCTGGCGGAGGATGGATTTTTCCACCTGCATATTACCCAGTTGCTGGTCCAGCTTTTCGGTGGCAAGTTGTCGGTCATTCAGCTGGTTGCGAAGGGTGTAAATCCGTGCGCACAGCAGCAGTGTCAGTGCCACGCCGATGGCTGTGATCATGGTGCCCGCCGTCCAGGTAGCATAACGTGCCGTGTTGGCTTTTTCCCGGAAAACGGTGTTGTCCGGCATGGTGGTGATCAGCCAGTGATGCTTGTCCAGGTTGATTTCCGAGCGCAGGGAGCCCGATTCATCCAGTGGGACGAGGGATCCAGAGTGGAACAGAGGCATTTTGGTGTGCCGTTCCAGAGTGTCCACCCGTATCGCTGCAAGGCTGGGATAAGGCATGGAAAATACCGACGCCAGCCATTCTTCCACTTGCCGCTCGGGTGATTGGGCTACAGCCTGGGCGTGCAGGCGGTTGACGAGGGCGTCGTGCTGGGCACGATAGGCATGCTCGGCGAGGATTCGGGTATGGTTAGCCAGTTGTTCGGCAGTGAAGGCGGTGACGGTCAGGCCCGCAATCAACACCACCGTTGGCACCCAGAGGAAGGGGCGCCACAGTGAACGAATATACTGCCCCTTCCTCCTGTTGAGACTGGTGCTTTCCATGGCTCCGTCCGTCTTGGCGATCGATAACGATCAGGGGGCGGGTTGTGCTCCCGCTGACCTACACTTTAAACCAACGGAGCACTGCAGGAAAAGCAGGGTTGTCAGGCCTGGGTCTGTCGGGCTCCGCCATAAATCAGCAGGAACACACTGAACGCGGTCACTACCACCGAAGGTCCGGCGGGGGTATCCAGGTGCCAGGACAGGGTCAGCCCACCTCCGACCGCCACGAACCCGAAAATAACCGCCAGCAGTGTCATGTGTTCGGGGCTTCGCGCCAGACGGCGTGCGGTAGCAGCCGGAATGATCAACAGTGCGGTGATCAGCAGTACACCGACGATCTTCATGGCCACGGCAATCACCAGTGAAAACATCAGCATCAATACCAGCCGCAGGCGTTCAACGGGAATGCCCTCCACCCGTGCCAGCTCTTCGTGGATGGTGCTCATCAGCAGGCTTCGCCAGAGCATCACCAGCAGTAACAGGATCAGCAGGGCACCGCCGTAGATCCAAAGTAGATCATCACGGCTCATGGCCAGCAGGTCGCCGAACAACAGGCCGGTGAGGTCGACGCGGACATCGGGCATGAAGCTGAGGGTGACCAGACCGATAGCCAGCGCGCTGTGGGCGAGGATGCCCAGCAGGGTATCGGTCGCCAGCGTGTGGCTGCGGGACAGCAGTACCAGGGCCACCGCAAGTACCACGCAGGTGATGATGACTCCGACGTTAAGGGGCACGCTGATCAGGAAGCTTAGGGCAATGCCCAGCAGCGCGGAGTGAGCCAGGGTATCGCCAAAATACGCCATTCTGCGCCAGACCACGAAACAACCGAGGGGCCCGGCCACCAGGGCAACACCGAGCCCGCCCAGCAGTGCGCGCCAGAAAAAGTCGTCCAGTACCGCGTCAATGATGGGCATGGTCGCACTCCTGGTGGCTGTCGTCCGTGACCACCCCGGATACGACATCGCCGTGCAGGTCATGGCGGTGATTATGGTGATGGTGATACACCGCCAGGCTTTCCGCCACAGGTTGACCAAAGGTCTCGATAAATGCGGGGTCGTGGGAAATATCGGCCGGATAACCGCTGCAACAGACGTGCTGATTGAGGCAGATCACCTTGTCCGTGGCGGCCATCACCAGGTGCAGGTCGTGGGAGATCATGATCACGCCGCAGTGAAGCTGGTCCCGGAGCTGTCGAATGAGATCATAGAGCGCCGCCTGACCGTTGATGTCGACACCTTGTGCGGGTTCGTCGAGCACCAGCAGGTCAGGTTTCCTCGCCAGGGCGCGGGCCAGTAACAGACGCTGTTTCTCTCCACCGGACAGGTGATGGATCGAGGCGTTAATCAGGTGCTCGACGCCGGTCTTCTCCAATGCGGCCCGACACTCCGGGTCGGAGCGTCCGCTCAGGGCCATAAAGCGTCTGACCGTCAATGGCAGGGTCGATTCCAGAGCCAGGTGTTGTGGCACGTAACCGATGGTGAGGTTGCGGGCAAGCTTCACCGACCCTTCCGTCACCCGCTGGATACCGAGAACGGCCTTGATCAGAGTGGTCTTTCCGGCGCCATTGGGGCCGATAATAGTGATGATGTCGCCCCGATGAACTTTCAGGTCCACCCGGTCCACAACCGGACGGTCGTCAAAAGCGATGGTCACGCGCTCGAGGGTTACCAGTGGCTCAGTCATGAGGCGCATCCACGCGGCAGGCCGGGCAGAGTCCGGCGACCTCGATCATCACATCTTCCGGTTGAAAGGCTTCGGCGGAGGCAGCCTCCGACACGGCTTGGGCCACTTCTGGCGCGGTCAGTTCCAGCACGTTACTGCAGCTGCGGCAGATCAGGAACATACCGTTGTGGTGCTTGCCGGCGTGGGTACAGCCAACGAAGGCGTTCAATGAGGCAATACGGTGAACCAATCCATGTTGCTGCAGGAAATCCAGCGCCCGGTAAACGGTTGGCGGGGCGGCGTTATGGCCGTCTTCTGTCAGCACCGCCAGAACGTCATAGGCACCCAGAGGCTTGTGGGATTGCCAGATCAGCTCCAGTACCCGCTCACGGGTCGGGGTCAGGCGTGCATTCTGTTGCTGGCATATAGCTCGGGCATCCGCGAGCGCCTGGGCTACACAGGCGTCGTGGTTGTGCGGGCGATAGGGAAGTGCGCTGGTTGACATGGCCACTGTCCTGAAGAATTTGCAACATTATAACATTTGCAAACGTCCATGCCATGCCCCGGTGTGTCAGGAGTCCCCCGTAGGTCGGATTAGCAAAGCGTAATCCGACAAACCATGCCTCTAGCATGTGCGGAAGGTCCGGCCGAATCAGTGAGCGACTTCGGCGGCCAGTGATTCCAGGTATTCAAGGTTGGGAATCCAGGCGGTATCGCCTTCCACCTCAACCTGCATCAAATCGGCAGGGCCGGCTTCACCATCCAGTTTGCGGATCTGCTCTTCACTCAGGCGCGCCTGGCTGGGAATACCCTGAGTCACCAGCGCCATGAACGGGACCTGCTGGTGATCGTTGCCGATGGTATTGAGCACTACAATACGACCGCGGTTGTCGCCAGGGATTGTCAAGGTGGCGCCATTAGCTGCGTCGTAGGAGATGACGGGCAGGTTCAGCCCCCGCCAGTTCAAGTGCCCTACCAGCCACTCCGGCGTATTGGCGCCGGCGTCTGTGCTGGCGTAATCCACCACTTCGGCAATGGACACGTTAGGCAACAGGAGTTGTCTGCCGTTCATCGGGATCATGACGCAGGAGAGGGTTTGACTGTTATCACTCATCACTCATTTCCTCAGGCGGAATCCCTTTTTTGCCGGCCCTTGAGCAGGCAGGATTCTTCAATCGTTTTGACTAGTTCCCGGGCCAGCTGTTCCGGTGTGCCGCAGAAGGAGGTGCACCCGGTCGCAGCGACCGATTCGGGCATCGAGCTGTTGCCACAGCTGTTGCTTTCCTGGACCCAGATTCGGCTGCCGTAGGCTTTCAGCAGTGGCGCCGCAATCGCCCCGTCGTTACCCATGCCGGAAAACAGGATAGCATGGCAACGGTTGCCAAAATGGTCCGCAACGTTTAGCAGGACCTGGTCAATGGAAGGGCCGTAGGGCCCGGGCCAGGGGGTATCCTTCTCCATCAGTGCGCCGTCGGCATCCAGCGTCCACTCCCGTTCCACTGGTAACAGTACGACATCACCATTGCGTACCTGGTAACCGGTTTCCGCACCCTTGAGTTGGTAATGAGCGTGGCGTCCCAGGACCCGGGTCAGCACATCAGTGAAGTTGCCATCGATATGCTGGGCGTAGATAAAGCCAACAGGTAATCCGGGTGGCAGGTGGTCCAGAAAGGTTTTCACCGCTGCGGGCCCTCCCAGGGAAGCCCCCAGAATCCAGATATCCTTCGCGATGGAGTCGGCCGCCGCTGGTGGAATCCAATGGGGTAACGGCGGTGCGTCCATCGGTGACCGTTCCGCCAGTTCCTGGAGGCTGGCTTCCGAGTCCAGTTCTTCCAGGTGGCCCAGTTGCTGTTCCAGCTTGCTGATCAGGCGCTGTTCCCAACGGTAATAGTCGGTAGTGCCCGGTTTGGGCGCCGGGTCGAGTCCGAATAGCACCGGCGCATCAGTATTGCCAAGGAGGTGGTCAAACAGCACCGGGTGATCCGCTTCGTCTTCCAGAGTGACCAGCCAGAGGTCCGCCTCCGGAAATTCCGGATAGTCCTGTAGGCGGTCTGGATCGCCGGTAAAACACACGTCGAGGCCGAACTTGGCCGTGGCCGCCTGCAAACGATGTCGCTGCAGGACGATGTCCGATACGATTCCGACCCTGGGCCGGCCTGACGGAAGGCCGGCCATCACTGCTTCCTGGTCAGCCGGGTAATGGTCTCAAGCAACTCGGTTTCCTGGAAAGGCTTGCCGAGGTATTCGTTGACACCAATTGCCAGTGCCCGCTCCCGGTGCTTTTCGCCGGTCCGCGAGGTGATCATGCAGATAGGGATATCCTGCAGGTTATCGTCATGGCGCACAAAGCTGGCGACTTCGAAGCCGTCCATACGCGGCATTTCGATATCCAGAAGGATGATGTCCGGCTTGTGGTCCTGAAGCTGTGCCACGGCATCGAGACCATCTTTGGCGGTAATCACCTCCATGCCGTTGCGCTCCAGCAGGCGGGAGGTCACCTTGCGCACCGTTACAGAATCATCCACCACCATGACCAGGGTTTCATGCTGTTCGTAGCGTGCGGATTCGCGGGCTTTTTCCAGGCTGGCCAGGCGTTGGCGTTCGGACAGGATGTCGGAACGGATCATTGCCGGCAGATCGAGAATCACTACCACGTTACCGTCACCCAGAATGGTGGCACCGGAAACGCCCCGCACCGAATTGAACTGTGGCCCCAGGGATTTCACCACGATTTCACGGCTACCCATCAGGTTGTCCACCTGCAGTGCCATCGGCTGTTCGGTACCACGAACGAGAATGACCGGCAGTGGCAGCGCCTGGCCCTGGAGTTTGGGGTGGTGATCACTGTTCAGCAGGTTGCCGAGGTACTGCAGCCGGTACTGCTGGCCGGCGTATTCATACAACGGCGCGTCGGGTTTGTAGTATTCCTCGAGCTCATAGGTGCTGACCCGCACGATACCTTCGATGGTGTTCAGCGGGATGGCGTAGAAATCCTCGCCGGTGGACACCATCAGTGCCCGGTTCACGGACACAGTGAAGGGCAGGCGCACGGTGAAGGTGGTGCCACGGCCGACAGTGGAGTCGATGTCCAGACTGCCGCCCAGCTGTTTGATCTCACTGGCAACCACGTCCATACCAACGCCGCGGCCGGAGATCTGCGTGACCTGCTGGGCGGTGGAGAAGCCCGGCTGCAGGATGAACTGCAGGACTTCCCGTTCGCTCAGATCCTCGTCCGGGGATAGCATGCCCTGACGAATGGCCTTGTCCCGGATCACGCTGGAGGGAATACCGGCGCCGTCATCAATCATTCGCAGCACTACATCCCCACCTTCCCGGGTCAGTGACAGGGTCACCTCACCGGTTTCCGGCTTGCCGGACTTCAGGCGGTCAGCCGGGGTTTCGATACCGTGGTCCAGTGCGTTACGGAGCATATGCTCCAGCGGGGCCACCATGCGCTCAAGGATGTTGCGGTCCATTTCCCCTTCGGGGTTACGGACGTCAAACTCGACTTTCTTGCCCAGCTCGCCGCTGATCTGGCGAACGATGCGTCGTAGTCGGGGCACCATGGAGGCAAACGGAATCATGCGGGTCTTCATTAGACCCTCTTGCAGTTCCGTATTGATTCGGGACTGCTGTACCAGCAGGGTCTCGGTATCCCGTACCCGGTCGGACAGGGTCTCGCGCAGATCCGCGAGGTCTGATGAGGATTCGGTCAATGCCCGTGACAGCTGCTGGATAGACGAATAGCGGTCCATTTCCAGGGGATCGAAATCGTCGCCGTAGTCGGGTCCGTGTTCCTTTTCAGCGCGGAAAAGGATCTGGGTTTCGGTCTCGATGTCCATCCGCCGCAACTGTTCGCGCAGACGTTCGATGGTGGCGGCCATCTCATCCAGGGTGTAGCTGAAATCACTGCTCTGCTGTTCCAGCCGGCCACGGGTAATACTGGTTTCACCCGCGAGGTTGACCAGTTCGTCCAGCAATGGTGCCGATACCCGAATGGTTTCCTGGGCTGCGCGCTGGGCATCCGCTGCTTTCTTGCGGGGCTTGGCCGCCGACTTTTTCGGCGTCGGGGCTGGCTGAGAGGGTTTCTCGGCTGCCGGAGCAGCTTCAGCGGCGGATGTTGCCGGCTGCTCTTCCGCTTCCGGCTTTTCGGGTGCTGGCGTTGGAGCGGCGCCATCCTGAGCTACGCTGTCGCGGATTCGGTTGACCAACGCTACGATGGCGTCGTGATCATCAGTGATGGTTTGCCAGGTCTGGTCGTCCGGGGCGTTGCCACCCAGGTCGATCAGCCGGGTTTCAAAGGCGTGGGCCCGGTCACCCAACTCTTTAAGCTGTGACAGGCGTGCGCCGCCCTTGAGAGTATGCAGCGCGCGTTGGGCTTCCTGATTGAAGTGGTGACTGGTCGGTTCCTTGCGCCAGTCCTCCAACAGGTGCTCCAACTGGTCGATGATTTCGCCGGCTTCCTCCAGGAAGATCTCCAGCACCTCGGGATCGACCTCTGACTCAGCGGTCGGTTCGGATGTGCTCTCCCCGGGTACGTCCTGGGCAGCGGTCTTGTGCGCATCCAGCAGAGCCTGCACCAGGGTCTGGTTTACCACCGGCGGTTCGCCCTCTTCCAGACTGGTCAGCATCTGCTTGAGATTATCCAGGGCCCGGCCGCTCAGTGCCAACAATGCAGCCTGATTGCTGCCGCCGCTGATCAGCGGGTCCAGGGCGTCGGACCATGCGTCCGCCAGATCGGCGATGGGGTCGACGTCGGACAGGCGAGCACCGCCTTTGAGGGTATGGAGTTCCTGCTGGAGCTGGGTAATACCGGTGAATTCGTCCGGCTCATCCCGCCACTGTGCCAGGCACTCGCTGATGGCTGCCTGGATCTCCAGGCCCTCATCAAGGAATATGCCTATCAATTCGTCATCGGTGGCTTCCGGGATCGTCTCGGTCACCTCCTGTTGCGGGGATACCGGTTTGCCCGAGAGGATCGCCTTCACCTCGGCAATCAGTTCATCGGCCGGGGGGCAGGGTTTCTGGGTAGCTACCTGCTCGACCATCTGTGCCAGCCGGTCATGGCAGGCGAACAGCAGATCGGTCATATCACTGCTGGCCGCGAGCTGCCCTTCGGCCACTTTCTCGAACAGGTCCTCAAGTACGTGGGTCAGGTCACCGATGGCGTCGGCGCCGGCCATGCGGGCACCACCTTTGAGGGTGTGCACGTCCCGTTGCAATTCTGCCGCGACATCACGATTCGATGGATCCTCGCTCCAGGTATGCAGGGCGCTACCGGTGGAGTTGATCAGGTCGTAGGCTTCTTCGAGGAAGATGCCCACCAGCTCCGGATCAAGATGAGACAGGTCGGTGGCTTCCAAATCCTCGGACTCGTCCGGGCTCGACGGCTGTGGCTCGTCTTCCGCTTCCGGTGTGGCGACATCGGTGACCGGTCGGGACGCCCCTGTGTTATCCATGTAGGCACGGATTTCACTGATCAGATCCGGGGCCGGGCGTGGCGATTCCTGCTGTTCCAACGCATCCACCATGCCGGCAAGGCGGTCATGGCTGCGGAACAGCAGATCCGAGAGTTCGTCGGTGATCGACAGGCTTCGTTCGGTTAGGCCCTCGAACAGGTTTTCCAGTTCATGGGACAGATCACTCACTGAGGGGATATCCGCCAGTCGCGCACCACCCTTAAGGGTGTGCAAGTCTCTCTGCAGCAGTCTCAGCAACTCAAGGTTGTCGGTGTTGTCGCTCCAGTTGTGCAGGGTGTCGGCAGAACTGTTAATCAGGTCACGGGCTTCTTCCAGGAAGATCTCTGCGAGTTCCTGATCCATCTCCTCATCGGTTTCCACCAACGGAGGCTGCCCGCTGTCTTCGCTGGGAAGTCCCTCTTCCTCCATGTCGAAACTGAGATCGATTTCTTCCAGGTCACCGGTGAATTCCTGTTCGAATGCGTCGGGCTTCGTTTCCCCGGCTTCGGCAAGGTCGATGGTCAGGGCATCAAGCTCGGCAATCAGTTCGTCACCGGATTCCGTCGCCAGCCCCGCCGCAACCTGATCCATCATGTTGATCAACTGCTCATGGGCAGCACGCACGGTGGTGAAGAAATGTTCATCCGGTGTAAAACCGGGTGATCCAGCACGTTCATAGGTCTGGCCGAGGGCGTCTGATAACCCTGCCACATCGGTCAGGCCTGCTTCCTGCGCACCATTGGCCAGTTGATGAAGTTCGGTACGGAGTTTTTCGACCGCCGTTGTCTGTTGCGGATCCGCTGCCCATCCGTCCAGGATGCGGTCGGCGTCCAGCAGGATGTCGAGTCCCTCGTTAAGGAACAGCTGGACCAGTTGTGGTGCGGGCTGTTGTCTTGGGGCTTCGTCGTCGACGCTGGTATGGCTGCGCAGAGTGGCAGCCGTTATTTTATCGAGCCGTTCCAGGTACGCATCGGTGCCTTCAAGGGGCGCCTGTGGATCCTTTCGGAGTTGGCGAAGACCCTGGGTTAAAAATTCACAGGCATCCGCAATCAGCGCGATGACGTCCGGATTCGCCCGCTTGTTCTGGGCTCGTGATTCCTTGACGAAGCGCTCCAGTGGCGTAATCACGGCCGCTATTGGTGCAATGCCTGCAGTGTGAGCACTGCCCTTCAAGGTGTGCAACGCACGGGAAAGGTCATCGGTGTAGCCGACGGATGCCTTGTCACCTGCGGTTTCCAGGAATTCCTTCAGGGTTTGCAGATGGGTTTGTGCTTCGCTTTCAAATATATCCAGCAGGACCGGATCCACACCGGAACCATCGTGTTCGTCCTCGGTGGCGAGCTTATCGGTATTGTCCGTGGCCTGGGCATCGAACGCCGGCATGGTGTCTGCGTCTGGAATCTCGCCATTGGCCAGCGAATGGGCGCGTGCTTCCAGGACGGCAGTATCCTGGCTGGCTGGCCGGCGTTTTTCGAAGTCTTCTACCAGTGGAGGCAGGGTAGCGGTGACATCCTCCAAGAGGGCGGCGATGTCATCGTTCATGAAGATGCTGCCATCGATAACGCGGTTCAGCATGTTCTCCACGGACCAGGCCAGCTCGCCTACGACCAGAGCGCCTACCATGCGTCCACTGCCCTTGAGGGTATGGAAGGCACGTCTGACTTCCGAAAGCGCCGTGCGATCATCATGCTGTCGTAACAGCATGGGCAGGTACTCACGGATGGTGTCCAGGACCTCACCAGCTTCCTCAATGAAGATCTCGAGGATCTCGTCATCGATCAGGTCGTCTTCGTCAGCGGTGCTGGCGGCGGCAACGTCCTCTGTTAAGGACTCCGGTTGCTCCGGGGCCAATTCCGTCTCGGCTGTTTCCTCCCCGGTCGCGGCCGGCGAATCATCATCCGTCTTACGGGTGGTGGACATAGCCTCCGCACGTGCGATCAGCTCAATCACATCGCCATCGGATTGGCCTTCCCGGAATTCGCGAATCAGCGACGGAATGCGGGCATTCACGTCGTCGACCAGGGAGAAGAGGTCATCGTTGGGTTTGATGGTCTGGTCGATCACCCGGTTCAGCAGGTTTTCCACGGACCAGGCCAACTCACCGATACTGGTGGCGCCCACCAGTCGACCACTGCCTTTGAGGGTGTGGAAGGCGCGGCGGACTTCGTTCAGGGCTTCACGATCGTCGTGATTCTGGCGCAGGCGCGGGTAGAAGTCGTGGATGGTCTGCAGGACCTCTTCGGCTTCTTCCACGAAGATTTCAAGGATCTCATCGTCCAGCAGATCTTCATCGGAGCCCTTGGTGTCCGCTACCATTGGTGGTTGTTCGTCGACGGTCGGTGCTTCGTTGTCGACCACGGGGATGTCCTGCTCCCCGGGTTGTTGCCAGGTTGGCTCGGAACCGACGGGGAAACCCAGGGAGGCCAGGCTTTCCTCGGCAACGTGCAGAATGTTGTCGTTCTCCCCAATGCCTTCCGCCAGTCGCTCCAGGTAATACTCGATGCTGGTTACCGCATCGGCCAGGGTATCGAGCTGTTTCCAGTCTGGTACCTGCTTGCCGCTCAGCAAAACATCGGTGATATAGCGTTCCGCGGATCCCAGCATGTCGGCGACGCGGTCCAGAGGAATCAGGCTGAGGCCACCACGAATACTGTGCAGCAGGCCGGGGACATGTTCGATTTCCCGGGTATCCCACTGAGACGCGATGAAATTGACGATGGCGGTTTTTACTTGTTCCAGAGTGTTTCTGGATTCCCGTAGCAGTGCGCCACTGGCTTCATTAAGCTCGCGGTTGCCAAGGTTCACACCCTGTTCAACCTCGTCCGTTGCCGGGGTTTCCTGATAGCGATCACTGTCCAGACCAGCCAGGCTGGCTTCGATATAGAGCAATGCTCCGGCGATATCCATCAGGGTGCCGTCGTCGACGGCATCGACTTGTCCTGACAGTCGTTCCACCAGTTCAATCTGCTCGGTCACTACCTTGCGGGGTATGCCGAGGCCAAGGACCGCAAGGGTATTGGCTACCTGTTGCAGTCCCGGCAACAGCTCTTCCAGTTCATCGTTCTGGCGCAATTCGGCGCGAACGAACAGGTCGAGCTGGTCCTTGAGCTTGGCCAATTCCTCGTTGAGGGCGCTGACCACGGAATGAATGGCCTCACGACCAGGACCGGATACCCGCGTTCTGGCCGCATCAACATCGTCTTCCGACGGCAGGGCCTGCTCCAGGTGGTAACTCTTGCGTAGCTCCGTGACTTGCGGTGTATCCAGATCCCGGGCGCGCGCCACGTAGTACAGCAGGTTTTTCAGCAGCGCTTCCGGGATCGGCTGCTGAAGGATATCCACATGTTCATCGCCCAGACGGCGGATTTCGGTATCAAGCTCCCGCAGCAGGGACTTGACCGCCGTGTTGACTGGATTAACGTGGTTTTGCAGGGTTTCCAGAAAGGCGGAAGCGGCTTTCCAGAGTTCGCCCCTGGGGGTTTTCTGACACAGGCGAATCAGCCGCTGCAGAACCTTTTGCATATAGTCAAAATGGGCGTCCAGGTCTGCTTCACGCACCACGCCGGCGAGGGCGAACTGATACATCTGCCGCAGTTTGCGGAGGTGACCGAGTACCTTGGGATCCTGCAGGCGCTGGGAGGCGTTGCTGGCGGCGCGCTGCTGTGACGGACTCAGGTCGGGCTTGAACAGTGAGGTGTCTGACAGCAACGATTCGCCACGGGCAGCTCGCAGGTCATTCAGCAGTGGCAGCAGTACCATCGGGAAATCGTCCTTGCTGGTGGCAAGGTGCTCCAGGTACTGGGGCAGTTGCAGGATAGCCTGCATCAGGATTTCAACGGCGTCGTCCACATTGCCAACGGTGTCATTCAGCACCGCCTGGGTCAGCTTTTCCATCTCCTCGGTGAGCAGGGCTGCGCCATACAACTCCACCATCTGCAAGGTGCCGTGCACCTGATGGAGGTAGTTCAGGCAAAAGCGCAGACGTGCGGTATCGTCGCGGTTCTCGACATACGCTTCCAGTGCCTGCTGACCCTGGGTCAACGTGTCCTGTATTTCGCCCCGAACCCAGTCCAGGGCGATGCTGTCATGGTGATTGCCCATAACCACTCCGGTTATTCTTCGTCAGTCTGGCGTTTGATCCACGCCAGCACATGTTCCGAGGGTACCCTCTGTAAGCCAGGTGGCTGCCAGTCGGTCAGCTCTCCCTGGCCCAGGACCAGCAACCCCCCGGGCGCCAGCCTTTCTGCAAGCCGCTTTACGATTTCCCGCCGACGCCAGCGCCGGAAATAAATCAGCAGATTCTGGCAGAAGATAATGTTCATCCCGTGCATTGGAGCTGCGTTCAGGTCCAGCACGTTCAATTGGGTGAAACACACCCGTTCCCTGATACCTTCGGTCATTTCCACGGCATTTCGTTCCGCTGGCCGAAAGTATCTGGCCTTGAGATCGTCGTTCACACCCGCCAGCTTGCGGGTATTGAACACGCCCTTGCGGGCTCTTTCGATGGCTGGCTTGCTGATGTCCGATCCGGTCACCCCGAACAGTGGTGGCAGCGCCAACTGGGTCATGCATTCGTTCAGAATCATCGCCAGTGTGTAGGGCTCTTCTCCGCTGGAGCACCCGACACTCCAGGCCTCCAGCGGTCGCCGTTTCAACTGCTCCCGTGGACGGGTCAGGACGAAGTCCGAGACGAACCGGAAGGCATCGGGATCCCGGAAAAACCGGGTTTCCTGAACGGTCAGGCGGTCAACCAGAGTTGCCCACTCCACAATGGCATCGGGCCCGGAGACAATCTGCTCGTAATAGGCCTGATAACTGTCACAGCCGATTTCGCGCATCCGTATCCCGAGATTGGTCTCGAGAAAGGGCCGGCGGCCAGAGGCCAGGGTGATGCCGGTTCGCTTCTCCAGCAGGGTTTGCCACTGGGTGAACTGCGCTTCATCCATTTCCGGAAGTCGGCGCAGGGACCAGATGCCCTCGGCAGGTGACAGGTCGTCGCGTGTTTCAGCCATAAACCGTCAAGCGCCTCGGAAATTCGATCAGCTCACCACCGGGACGTCGCTGTCTTCTTCTTCCTGCTGTTCCGCTCCTTCTTCCTCAGGCAGCGTGAAGCCGGCAACGGAGGACCGTAACTCGGACGCCATTTCTGCCAGGTTACCGATCGACTTCGCGGTCGCGTTGGTACCGGAGGAGGTCTGGGACGTGATTTCCTGGATAACGTTCATGGTGTTGGAAATGTGTGCCGCAGACGACGACTGCTGACGGGCGGCGTTGGAGATGTTCTGGATCAGTTCCGCCAGAGACATGGATACGTTCTCGATTTCCTCGAGGGCAATACCCGCGTCCTGGGCCAGACGGGCACCACGGACCACCTCGGCGGTGGTGTGTTCCATGGAGATAACCGCTTCGTTGGTATCCGACTGGATCGTCTTAACCAGTGCTTCAATCTGCTTGGTCGCCGCGGAGGAACGTTCCGCCAGGCGCTGAACTTCGTCCGCAACCACCGCGAAGCCCCGGCCCGCATCACCGGCCATGGAGGCCTGGATTGCTGCGTTCAGGGACAGGATGTTGGTCTGGTCGGCGATGTCGTTGATCAGCGATACGATGTCACCGATTTCCTGGGAAGATTCACCCAGACGCTTGATCCGTTTGGAGGTTTCCTGGATCTGCTCACGGATGTTATCCATGCCACGGATGGTGTTCTGTACCACTTCCGCGCCTTTCTTGGCGATCGCAACCGACCGCTCCGCAACCGCGGAGGATTCAGCGGCGTTCGAGGATACCTGGTCGATGGACACCGCCATCTCGTTCACCGCCGCCGAGGCGCCGGCAATTTCCTGGGCCTGGTGCTCGGAAGCGTCCGCCAGGTGCATGGCCGTAGCCTGGGTTTCCTGGGATGCGGAGGCAACCCGTACCGCCGTGCCCCGAATGGCCTGTACCAGTCCACGCATCTGGTCGATCGCATAGTTGATGGAGTCGGCGATGGCGCCAGTAAAGTCCTCGGTGACCGTGGCCTCGGTGGTCAGGTCACCATCCGCCAGATCGGCGAGTTCGTCCAGTAGTCGCAGGATCGCATTCTGGTTTTGCTCGTTCTGCTCCTGGGTGGTGGCAAGACGTTCCTGGGCTTCGCGGTAGAGCGCGACACCGATCAGGACAACAATACCGACCATGGCGGCAAGGATGATAAAGGCCAGAGTCGGGCTGATCAGGCGGGAGCCGGCCTGCCCGGTAAACTGGTCTGCCATGACGGAAATATCGTCCAGCAGGATCTGGGAGTTCTGGAAAATGTCAGAGGCCGCGGTACGTACCTTGAAGAGGTCGGGAGAAGCTTCAAGGATGGCGTCTACGTTCTGGGAAACGAACTCGAACAGCTCACCGACGGCCTCCAGGCCGTAGATGGCGTCTTCGTCATCCACCCGGGAGATGCCCATGGCCGGATTACCGTTCATCTGGCCTTCAAGAACCCGGCCGAACAGGCTGGCGTCACGACCGAAGCGGTCAGCGGCGATCACCGCGTCTTCGTCACCGGACAGAACGTTGTTAACCGAACGTACAATACGCTCCGCCAACAGGGACTGGCGTTGTGCCAGAGCCACCTGTTCCGCCGGTGCGTTGTTGTCCAGCAGGATCTGTACGATGTCATCGTACTCCACCTGCAGCTGCGGGATGGTTTCGTTCAGGGTCCGCGCCACTTCGTGGAGACCAAGCACCGCGTCCCGGGTGGAGAGAATGCTGTCGGCGTTTTCACGCACCGCATCCCACTTGGCCTGAACACTGCTTTCCCGGGCAATTTCGCTGGGCGGCAGGCCGGTTTCCGGGTTGCCGTCAACCACATAGGACCACAGCTGCTGGAACTCATCGCGGGAGCGGCGTAGCTGGTCGAAGGCTTCGGCGGTGCCGCCGGCGGCTTCCGTCGCGTTCTTCGCGATTTCCTGTGACAGCACCCGCAGCTCGGAGGCGTGGGCGATGTATTCCTGGTCGTTCTGGCTGTCCTTGTTGATTATGAACAGGACCACAACAAGCAGGACGGTGAGTGCAATCAGTGCGGCAATCAGGCCGGCAACGAGTTTGTTGCCTCCCTGTCCCATACTGAATCTTCCGGCTCTGTTTTTCATCTTCTGGCTCCCGGCCTTTTCATTATATTGGCAAGTTTGCTTCTGCGTGCTTGGGTAGCAGGGACGATGCTCCTGCCATTGTCATCATCCTTACCACTGCGCAACGTCCAGAAACCGCTCGTCTTCCACCAGGTCGGCGGCGGAGAACACTTTCCAGACTTCTTCATTTCGTTCGTAACCGCCATTCACAAACGGCCGAACGCTCGGCGGCACATCTCCGGGCGAGGCCACGAAGTTGTCCTGCGCGAAATACTGCATGCCGGACACGCTGTCGACCACGAGGCCGCTGAACACGTCACCCTGTTCCACCACCAGAACCCGGCGCTCACGTTGACTGCGGGAGGAGCGGGGTACATCAAAAAAGCCGGCGAGATCGACAAGGGGAAGGAGGCGACCGCGAACGTTGGCGGCGCCCATCATGAACGGCTTGACCCCCGGAATGTGCGTAAATCGGGGAACATGGAGAATTTCTGTGACCTCACCCATGGGCGCCACATAGCGTTCGCCCGCCAGAACAAAGCCGATGCCATTCCAGAGCTCAACGGCTTGCTGCTGCTCCGGCAGGCCGGTCGCCATGGACCGGCTGCGCTGGGCGATATCCGTCAGAACGGCAAAAGGGGCGGCCTGGGCGGACATGCTTACTCCACGGTTGGGGATCAGGCAATCAGACTGTTGATTGTTTTGATCAGGTCATCTTCGTTGACAGGTTTGACCAGGTAGCCTTTTGCGCCCTGACGGGTGCCCCAGACACGGTCGGTTTCCTGATCCTTGGTGGTCACGATCACCACGGGGATAGAAGCGGTTTCCGGGGCGCGCGTCAGCTGCCGGGTAGCCTGAAAGCCATTCAGGCCAGGCATGACCACGTCCATCAGAACCAGATCCGGAGTCTCGGCACGGGCTTTAGCCACGCCGTCAGCACCGTTATCAGCAGTCAGTACTTCGTGCTGGTGCTTTTCCAGGATGCTTGAGATTTTCTTCACCTCGGTGGGGGAATCATCAACAATCAGAATGCGGGCCATGGTTTCCTCAATAGTTCGATACTTCGGCAGATTTACTGTTCCGCTTGGGGTACGTATTGGCGGATAGTGTTGAGCAGCTCGTCCTTGCTGAACGGTTTGGTCAGATACTGATCAGAACCGACGATGCGGCCCTTGGCCTTGTCAAACAGACCGTCCTTACTGGAGAGCATGATGACCGGCGTCTTTTTGAAAGAGGAATTGTTCTTGATCAGTGCGCAGGTCTGATAACCGTCCAGGCGCGGCATCATGATATCGACAAAAATGATGTCCGGCTCGGAATCGGCGATTTTCGCCAGAGCGTCAAAGCCGTCAGTTGCGGTGATGACCTCACAGCCAACTTTTTTCAGAAGGGTTTCTGCGGTGCGACGGATGGTTTTGCTGTCGTCGATCACCATAATCTTCAGATTCTCGAAGTTGTCATCCATTGTCCAACTGCCTTGCGCTCAGCGACTGTCATTATTGTAAACGTGGGTTTTAACACAAACCTCAGGGTTCTTCTATAAATCCCGCCTACTTATAGAGGATCGATGGCCGGATAAAAAGAACAACTTTGTGACTAAATGTACTTCTGCCCGCAACGTCACGTTATACACCCCGAATTTCTGCGGATGCATTAAAAGCTCGGGTACAATACCATCGGTGTTCACAGCATAGCACTTAATCTATCCTTCGCTCTGCTGACCGGTTCGTGTTTTTAACCCTGGAGCTCAAGAGGCATTATGACAGTCCGACTCGGGATCGTGATGGACCCCATCGAGAAGATCCACTTCAAGAAAGACAGCTCACTGGCCATGTTGCTGGCGGCCCAGAAACGCGGTTGGCAGATTGAATACATGGAGCTTCCGGACATGTACCTGAAGGGTGGGCAGGCAAGAGCGCACACCCGCGACCTGACAGTGCACATGGACCCGGAGAACTGGTATGCCTTCGGTGCTTCCCAGGATCGTGCGCTGGGAGATCTGGATGTCATCCTGATGCGCCAGGACCCGCCGGTGGACCGGGAGTTCCTGATGGCCACCTACATTCTCGATGCGGCGGAACAGCAAGGGGCGCTGGTGGTGAATCCACCATCCACCCTCCGTGACTGTAACGAGAAGCTGTTCGCGACGCAGTTCCATGACCTGACGCCACCGTTGATTGTGAGCCGATCAGCCACCCGCTTCCGTGAGTTCCACGCTGAACATGGCGACATTATCATGAAGCCGGTGGATGGCATGGGTGGCCACTCCATCTTCCGCGTCAAGGAAAACGACGCCAACCTGGGTGTGATTATCGAAACCCTTACCAACTATGGCACGCACCAGGCCATGGCCCAGAAATTCATTCCCGAAATCAGCGACGGCGACAAGCGTATCCTGCTGATAGACGGCGAACCGATACCTTACGCGCTGGCGCGGATCCCGTCCCAGGGTGAAAATCGGGGCAACCTTGCGGCCGGTGGTCGCGGCGAAGGTCGTGAACTGACGGATCGCGACCGGGAAATCTGTGCCCGGGTGGCGCCGGTGATCAAGGAGAAGGGGCTGATCTTCGTCGGGCTGGATGTGATCGGAGACTACCTTACCGAAATCAACGTCACCAGCCCCACCTGCATTCGTGAACTGGATGCGGCGTTTGGTATCGATATTTCCGGCCAACTGATGGATGCCATCGAGAAGCGGTTGAAGTAGCAATGGCAGCGCAGGTAAGTGATTTCGACCGGTTTTCCTTTACCCTGTTCATGGCGCTGGCCGTGCATGCGGTGATTGTGCTGGGGATTACCTTTGCACCGGAATCCCCGCGTTCTTCCGCGCAAACCATGGAAATCACCCTGTCGCAGTTTGACGACGAAACCGATCCGGACGAGGCTGACTTTCTGGCCCAGACCAGTCAGCAGGGCAGCGGTTCCGAGGAAGAGGTACGGGAGCTGACCTCACCGCAGCCGACGGACGTCAGCCAGCCGGAGATTGCCGAAGTTCAGCCGGAGCCGCCGTCCCGGACTGAACCGGTAAAGCAGCAGGATCGCGAGGCGGTCAAGACCGAGGCGGCGGCCAGCCGCCAGGTCCGGAAGCCGGAAGAGACGGTGGAGCCGACGGAAGAGCCCCTGCCGGAGCGTAAGAAAAAAAGTCTGATGGAGCGTAGCCTGGAAATCGCCAGCCTTGAGGCCCGGTTCGACGCCCAGCGCCAGGCCTACGCCAAAAAGCCCCGCATCATGAGGGTAACGGCGGCGTCCACCCTGCGCTCAAGCAATGCCTGGTACGTCCAGAACTGGATATCCAAGGTGACGCGGGTCGGCAATATCAACTATCCAACAGAAGCGCGGCGAGCCGGTATCTATGGCACACTGAGAATGCTGGTTTCTCTGAAAAAGGATGGCACAATCAAAGAGGTCGCTATTCTGCAATCCTCCGGCAGCACCGTGCTGGATGATGCCGCCATTCGTATCGTGCGCATGGCCGCACCATTCGCGCCGTTTCCGGAAAGCATGAGAGAAGAAGTCGACGAGCTTGAAATTATTCGAACCTGGTCTTTCCAACGGCGGGGGCTGACATCGGGATGACAGCATCAAAACATTCGCCCAACAGTTTGCGTCACCACTTCCTGGTGGCCTCTCCCTACCTTGATGATCCGCGTTTTCACGGGGCGGTGATTTACCTGTGCGAACATTCCGACGAAGGGGCTCTGGGGCTGATGATCAATCACCCCCTGGATATTCATCTGGGAGAAATCCTCGAGCAGCTGGATATGGAGGGCGGTGAACTGGATCTGCCAGTTTTCAGTGGCGGCCCGGTGCAGCCCGAACGCGGCTTTGTCCTGCACTCACCCGGCACCACCTGGCACAACACGGCCCAGGTGACCGATGACGTCATGCTCACCACATCACGGGATATCCTGGAAGGCATTGGTTGTGAAGAGGGGCCGGAAGAATTCCTGGTGGCTCTGGGGTATGCCGGCTGGGGCGAGGGGCAGTTGGACAGCGAGCTCGGCAGTAACTCCTGGCTGACCTGCCCGGCCAATACCGATATCCTGTTTCGCACTCCCTGGGACAAACGCTACGAGGCGGTACTGAAGCTGATCGGTATCGACCTGAATCAACTGAGCGAGTCCATAGGCCATGCCTGAAGGTAACGGCCGCCGGGTCATGGCGTTCGACTTTGGTACCCGTCGCATTGGCGTGGCGACCGGCCAGCAGTTACTCGGCACCGGTCAGCCTCTGACCCTGTTGCCGGCTCGGGACGGCATTCCGGACTGGGATGCCATCGCTGAGCTATTGGATGAATGGAAGCCGGACCTGGTGGTGGTCGGCCTGCCCCTGAACATGGACGACAGCGAAAACGACATGTGCGCCCGCGCCCGCAAGTTCGGCAAACGGCTGCACGGTCGCTTCCATGTGCCGGTGGAAATGGTCGACGAGCGACTGACAAGCTTTGAAGCCAAGGGCGAGGTGATGGCCGCTGGTGGTAGCCGCGATTTTGGTCGCCACGGGGTGGATGACCGCGCCGCCGTCCTGATCCTGGAAACCTGGTTTCGCCAGCAGTAAATCCCGCCGGATATCGCCGGTGGCGTTAAGTGAGGAAATAATGACCGCATTGCTTGATATGAACCGGTTGCTGGATGAACTGGAAGCTGGATTGCGCACTATCATGGCGGATCGGGGCGTGACGTCCCCGGCGCTTATTGGTATCCGGACCGGTGGCGTCTGGCTCGCCGACGTCATGAGGAAGCGCCTGGGGCTGGAGGAGCCCTTCGGGGAACTGGACATCTCTTTTTACCGGGATGACTTCAGTCGCATCGGCCTGAACCCGAAGGTCAAACCGTCCAGTCTGCCGTTCGACACGGAGGATCGCGACATCATCCTGATCGACGATGTCATCATGAGCGGTCGCACCATTCGCGCCGCGATGAATGAAATCTTCGATTATGGCCGGCCAGCCAGTATCATTCTCGCCACACTGATTGATCTGGGTGCCCGGGAGCTGCCTATCCAGCCGGATGTGACCGGCAAGGTGCTCGCGCTGGAGAGTCATCAGCGGGTGAAACTCCGCGGCCCCGATCCGCTGCACATTGAATTACAGGAAACCGGACAGTAACCACCGCGAAACTCTCTTGTGAACAGGCGACACATGACTGTAGACGAAGCTTCCAAACGATCCCTACAGCTGACCTCGGACGGTCAGTTGCGGCACTTCCTGACCCTGGACGGGCTCGAGCGCTCGCTGTTGACTGACATTCTCGATACCGCTGACTCCTTTATCGAAGTGGGTGAGCGCACCATCAAGAAGGTCCCCCTGCTGCGGGGGCGCACGGTGGTAAATCTGTTTTTTGAATCCAGTACCCGCACCCGCAGTACCTTCGAACTGGCCGCCAAGCGGCTGTCCGCCGATGTGCTGAACCTGGACATCAGTACCTCCGCGACCTCCAAGGGGGAGTCCCTGTCCGACACCCTGCTCAACCTGGAAGCCATGGCCAGCGATATGTTTGTGGTTCGTCATTCCCAGAGCGGGGCGCCGCATTTCATTGCCGAGAGCGTGACCCCGGGCGTCGCCATCATCAACGCCGGTGACGGGCGCCATGCCCACCCCACCCAGGCGATGCTGGACATGCTGACCATTCGCCAGCACAAGGGTGGATTCGAAGGCATGAAAGTGGCGATTGTCGGCGATGTGCTGCATTCCCGTGTGGCACGTTCCCAGATCCGCGCGCTGAATGAACTCGGTGCGGCGGAAGTACGGGTGATCGCACCCGGCACGTTGTTGCCGAGGGACGTCGAAAGCCTGGGCTGTACCGTGGAATACGACATGCAAAAAGGCATGAAGGATCTGGACGTGGTGATCATGTTGCGACTCCAGAAAGAGCGGATGGAAGGGGCCCTGCTGCCCAGCGAGCGGGAATTCTATCGCCTCTACGGCCTCAGCCGGGACAAGCTGGCGCTGGCCCATCCTGAATGTATCGTGATGCACCCGGGGCCGATCAACCGCGGGGTGGAAATTGAATCCGCCGTGGCCGATGGTCCCCAGTCAGTGATCCTGAATCAGGTCACCAACGGCATTGCCATTCGCATGGCGGTTATGTCCATGGCCATGGGTGGGCAGGTGTCGGAACGCAATCAGAAACAGGCCGGGAGGGAACAGGCGTGACAGAGATGAGCAATACTCCCGGTGCATCCCTGAAAATCATCAATGGCCGGCTGTTCCTGCCCGGCAGTGAAGATCTGACCAACGCCTCCGTTCACATCGCTGATGGTCGGATCAGCGCTATCGGGGAAGCCGCCGACAGCGATGAGGTATTTGACGCCGCTGGTGGTATTGTCGCACCGGGGCTGGTGGACCTGTGCTGCAATCTGCGGGAGCCGGGCACCGGGCAAAAAGGCAACATAGCGTCGGAAACCCGGGCGGCGGCCCGGGGGGGCTTTACCACGGTTTGTGCCTCGCCGGAGACGTCGCCAGTCAACGATTCCGGCGCCGTTACCCATCTGATCCGGGACGTGGCGGAGGCCCGCTCACCCATCCGGGTACTGCCGGTGGGTGCCGTTACCCGGGGCCTGGAAGGTGAACTGCTCAGCGATATGGCAGGTCTGTCCTCCGCCGGTTGTGTAGCATTGGGTAACGGTCATCGTGGCGTGCGTAATGCCCGGATTCTGCGCCGGTGCATGGCCTACGCCAAAACCTTCGGATTGACGGTGATGTTCAGCCCCGAAAACCAAGCCCTGGCGGCGGATGGTTATGCCCACGACGGTCTCGTGGCCTCGCGTCTTGGTCTGCTGGGTATTCCGGAAGTGGCAGAAACCGCCTCGGTCATGGAGATGCTGTTGCTGGCGGAGGAAACCGGAGTTCGCCTGCACCTCAGTCAGTTGTCGTCGGCCCGCAGTGTCGAAATGGTGGCGGACGCCCGCCGCCGTGGTATTGGCGTGACAGCCGATGTGGCCATGCACTCGCTGCTGTTTACCGAAGACGCCCTGGCCGGGTTTGACAGCCGCTTCCACGTACGGCCACCGCTGCGCGCCGAAGCCGATCGCCAGGCCCTGCTTGCTGGTGTCCGCGACGGTGTCATTGATGCTGTCGTCAGTCAGCACCAACCCCACGATTCGGCGGCCAAACAGGCGCCCCTGGGCGCCACCGAACCGGGCCTGTCCACCATCGAAAGCACCTTGTCCATGGGACTGATGCTGGTGAGTCGGGGTGAACTGACGCTGCCGGTTCTGTTGCGGTCGCTGACAGAGGGCCCGGCGTCCATCCTGGGTCGGCATGCCAGCCTGGAAGTGGATTCAACCGCCGACCTGTGTATCTTCGATCCGGACGCGACCTGGGTTCCGGGCGAAGGCAGCCTGGTATCCGCCGGACATAATGCGCCGGTGCTGGATGATGCCCTCCCAGGCGTCGTCAAACTGACGCTCTGTGAAGGGCGTGCGGCCTGGGGTGCAGGACCCTACTGACCCGCCCGTACCGTGAGAAAATGCGGCAGAGGTTGTCATACCTCTGTCGAGCCCATCACAGATTGCCGCCTTTTTGCTGAAAAGCCCTTGAATGCAGGCACCCGTGCCAACGTATTCTTGTGGCGCCCGGCCTAATCTCAGGTCAGGAACTCACGATGTACGGGTACAAAAGGATGTGCCTGAGACGTCTGACAATAATAATTCAGGAGTTATCCCCGTGAAATCAGCTAACCTCCCGCAACGGGTGGCCGCAGTCGCTGCCCTGTGTGTCAGTCTGCTGCTGGCGCCTGTCAGCCAGGCTGAAGAATCCATCCTCGAACGAAGCTTTTGTGTCTTTGACCCGGTCGGTGCCAATGGCCCACTGTTCGCCATCACCAAAACCTTCCAGCCGGTGGCCTTGAAGAAAGGCATAAAGCTTAACCTGCGAGCCTACACCGACGAGAAGGTGGCGGCCGAGGACTTCAAGGCGGGGCAGTGCGACGCCGTGCTGCTCACCGGGACCCGGGCCCGTGAATTCAACAAGTTCACTGGCTCACTTGAGGCCATGGGCGCAGTGCCGGGCGAAGAGGAAATGCGTCTGCTGTACAATACCCTGAGTCAGCCCAAGGCCCGTCCATTCCTGATCGATGGCCCCTACGAAGTAGCCGGTGTATTCCCGGGCGGTGCCGTGTACCTGCACACCCGCGACCGCGCCATTGATTCGGTGCAGGAGCTCCAGGGCAAGCGTATCGCCACACTGGATTTCGATACGGCTTCGGTGCGCATGGTGCGTCACGTCGGGGCTTCGGTCGTGGGCTCCAACTCCGCCAACTTCGCCGGAAAATTCAATAATGGCAGTGTGGATCTGGCCTATGCGCCAGCGGTGGCCTACTCCCCGCTGGAGCTGTACAAGGGCGTGCAGCCTGATGGTGGGGTATTCAAGTATGCCCTGGCTTACATGAACTTCCAGGTCATCATTCACCGCGACCGTTTCCCGGATGATGCCGGTCAGATGGTGCGAGACCAGGCCATCGCGCGCATCGACGAAGCCTACAAAATCATTAACCAGGCCGAAGCCGACATTCCGGACGACGTATGGATGCATCCCCCGCAGGAAGATGTGGCGGAATACGACAAGATGCTGCGCAAGGTGCGTTTGTCCCTGCTTGAGGACGGCGTCTACGACGAACGCGCAATCAAGCTGATGAAAGCGATTCGTTGTCGTGTGGATGGTTCCCGGTCGGAGTGCGCTTCCTGAGGTTGAGGCAAGAGGGCCCGCATAGCGGGCCAGGTCAGCTTAGCTGACACCCTCTTTCAGTGCCTTGCCGGCTTTGAACCCGACGGTCTTACTGGCAGGGATCTTGATAGTGGCACCGGTTTGGGGGTTACGCCCATTGCGGGCTTCGCGAGTGCGGATGTTGAACGTGCCGAAGCCGATCAGGGCAGTGTCCTCGCCTCTGGAGGCAGCCGCTGAGATCTGGTCGGTGAAGGCGGTAATGACTTCGCTGGCTTTCTCGCGGGTCAGGCCGGTTTGATCAGCAATGGCGGCTGCCAGTTCGGGTTTGCGCATCGGGTACTCCTTATTGTCGTTTTGGTGTCTCACCGGCGGCAAGCCAGCCGCAGGTTGAACAAATCTATAGTGGGTTCGGCGGCAATGTGCAAACCCATGATGGCAAACGATGGTGTTTTACCGTATTCATTTGCGGTGCGGTTCTCATAAAAACAGGGGGTTGTCCGCCATAATGCGAGCTTAGTTACAAACTGTAACGATTCGCAGGCGGTGGTCCAGACGGCCCGATTGGCTCTGAAAACAATAAAGAAGGTGTAGAAGTTATGAAAGGTTTCCAGAAAGCTGCGGGGCAGTGGTTGCCCGGAATGGCGAAACTGCGTGGTGTGACTGCAGCCGTGGTTGCCAGCGTTGCATTGAGTGGGTGCGGCGTGGTGAACCACATGGTCTACAAGACCACCGGCGATGTCCTGCAGGGATTCTCCCGCAACCATACCGTGCCTTATCTGTTAGCCACCGATGACCTGGCCATGGGCTGCTCCATGAGCGAGGCCACGGCTCCGTTGTTGATGTCGTTTGGTCGGGTAACCAACGAGCCGGACCAGATTGCCGTGATGCTGTACCTGTCGGCTGCGGGCTGCGCCGATGAACAGGCCCGTGAACACGAACTGACCGGATTGGCTGCTCTGGGAAATATGGATGGTGATGCCGCTGAGGATGCGATGATTCGCCAGAAGCGTGCCCATGCTCTGGCTGCAAAGCGCTATTTCCGCAGCTGGCAGCATCACAATGCCTTCTACGGCGAGCCCGGTAATGGCGAATGCCCGGACTTCGATGACGATCTGGACGAATTCATCTACATGGCGGGGCTGTTGTCAGGGCTTCAGGCTCTGAACGCCGAAATCCAGTCCACATCCGCTATTGGTGTGCCCAAGAATGTAGGCTCCGTGGTTGGCAGGGCGACCAGTTGCCTGGATAACGAGAAGTGGTGGGGCGCGCCGATGGCGCTGCGAGCCACCATCTGGGCGATGATTCCTGGCGCCATGCCTGAGGGCGAGAATGCCTTTGAGCGGCTGGAAATCTCCGACCGGCAGGGTGAGCAGGCGGGTGTTCGCCTTAGCCATGTTTTCCACGCGATTGCTGCCATGAACAAGGGCGATAATGAACGTCTGCGCGACGTGATTCGCGGTCATGCCGAGTCTATTGAGGAAACGCCTTCGAATGAGGAATGGGCCTTCGTCGATGCCATGTCGACACAGATGATTGTGGCCATTTCTGATCGCATGTGGGTTGAGAATGTAGGCTATCGAACGCCATTGGGGCAGTTGGGTACCTTCTGGGATGATGAGCCGGAAGACGTTGAAACCATGGATCTGGACGATCTGTTGTAACGCCCATGTCTTCAGGTCGCGCCGTTATGTCTCAGGTTGGTTTTCGCCGTACCCGGCTGGAGTGGTTTTCCTCTCTGCCGGCTTGTTTGCTGTTGCTGGCGGTGGTGCTGTTTTCCACCAGCAGTGATATTCACAACCAGATGCTGCGGGCAGGGGAGCAGATGTGGGGTAGCTACTACAAACTCCGCACCGATCCGGTCCAGCCGACCTGCGATCCCAACCGGGACATCGAGGCCGCAATTCAGCAGGAGCTCTCCGAGTCGGGCGACTCTGATAACCCCATGGCTGCACTGTTGGGAGCGCAGGAGAAGGACCCCGAGGATGTCCGACTCGCCATCGAGCGGTCAGTCGCGGATTGCCGGGCCAGCTTCGCCAGTTATGAGAACCTGAAGGATAAATTGACTCCCGGGGTCAAAGCCTATCGGGCCGTCGAGTTGTTCGTAGCCGATCTGATCGCGTTCGGATTGGAATCCCAGCGTTATATCCTGGTAATCCTGGTCATGCTGTGTGCGGTGACCGCGACCCTCAGCCGCCACCATATCGCCATGCGGGCGATGGAAACCCGGCTCGATTACACTGTATCCCATGCCCTCCAGAGTGTTGCCAATGCGATGCTGTTGGGCTCCAGTCTGATATTCCGGCAATCGAGTATGGGCGATGAAACCGCCATGTCTGCGGAGGCTCTGCTCCTTCACAATCTGTGGGTCATCGGCTTTGCCTGCCTCACCCTGGCCAGCCTCTACCGATTGTTCCGGGTGCCCGATGATCTGCGCGGCGGTGGCAGCCTGAACAAAGCGTTCCTCGCGGTTCCACTGTATACGGTGATGTGTCTGATCTCCGGCACCTATTTCGTCCTGATAGGTCACGCCTCCGGCATCGGTATCTATTTGGGCAAGATGATGGAGCTGGCGGATATGTTCCTGAACGTCGGGCTCTATGTCTGGGTGGGGATGATGCTCAAGCAGACCCGGCTGGCGACCCTGGTGTTCGATGTATTCCGCCCCTGGCGCCTGCCGCCGGAGATGCTGGCTGTGGTTGCCGTTCTGGTAGCAGCAGTACCTACCGCCTACACTGGTGCTTCTGGCATTTTCGTCATCGCCGCCGGTGCAGTGATTTATGGTGAGCTTCGTGCTGCCGGCGCCCGCCGGCATCTGGCCCTGGCCGCCACCGCCATGTCCGGTTCGTTGGGGGTGGTGCTGCGCCCCTGCCTGCTGGTGGTGGTGATCGCCTACCTCAATCGGGAAGTAACCACTGACGAACTGTTTGGCTGGGGCATTTGGGTGTTTGTGCTGACAGCCATGATGTTCATGACCGTGGCGCTGACAGTCAACCGCCAGAGTAGGTTCAACCTGGCGCCTTCCGCAGAAGCCTTCCCGGCGATGATGCAGGCCCTGCGACCCTTGATTCCCTACGCCCTGGTGATCGCCGGTGTGGTACTGCTTTACCGCTTTGCCCTGGACGTACGAATGGATGAATTCTCGGCGCCGCGACTGCTGCCGGTGATCATGCTGGCGATACTGCTGTTTGAGCATGTGACCCTGAAGAAGGCAGCCGGCCGCCCCGGTGAGGGGCAATCCCACCAGGGTATGGAGAGCAGCCTTCGCTCGGCCACCAACGACACCACCTCCGAGATCGGTGCTTTGCTGTTATTGCTGGGTCTGTCGGTGAGCATTGGTGGCGTTATCGAACGTTCCCAGATCATGGAGGCTTTCCCCCAGGCCTTCGACAGCGCCTGGTCCGCGATGTTGTTGATGGTCGTCATCCTGGTGATACTGGGCATGATTATGGACGCTTTTGGTGCCGTAATTCTGGTTACGGCTACCGTGTCCACCATCGCCTACAGCAGCGGGATACACCCCATTCACTTCTGGATGGTGACCCTGGTGGCCTTCGAACTCGGCTACCTCAGCCCGCCGGTTGCATTGAACCATCTGTTGACCCGGCAGGTCGTCGGCGAAGCGGAAGTGCTGGCGGCGCAACAGGAAGGTGGCACCTTCTATCAACGACACGAACGCATCATCATGCCGTTGATTGCCATGGGAATATCCCTGGTGCTGGTAGCCTTTGTGCCGTTGTTGTTCTACGCGTGAGTCCGGGCCTGGCTAAGTAAAATGACTGACCACTGTATATGATCCCGAAGAGCGGATGGCGCTATTCCTTGAGCCTGACGAGCAACTGGCCATCCTCAACCTGGATATAATCCATACCGGCGGCAAAGGATTGCCAGAACCCCGGGTTGGCACCGAACTCGTTCACCAGGTCCACATTCTTCAGGTTGCCCAGCCAGGCATTCGGAATGGGCACGCCCATGACGCTGACGCCCCTTAACTTAACCAGGGGGCGGCCGTTGGCAAAGGAAAGTTCTACCCCGGCATTTACCCGCAGGGTTCTGCCTCCGAGCACAGGGAAATCCTCTTCAAGGGGCACCAGGAGCAGGGCGCTGAGCAGATCGTCTGACATGTCGATGGCCAGTCTCTGAGCCAGATCGGTATTGTGGGCCAGCATACTGTTGAGTTCCCGCTCGCTAAAGCGCACTTCCCGGCTGGCGCCTTCCTCACTGTAGGGTTCCGGCTGCGACGGGCGGGCTGCGTCGCCGCCTTGGGTATCAATACCCAGAGTGTTCAGCTTGTTGTTGAGTGAATCCTGCTCACTGGCATCCAGGGTCACGGGGTCGAATTTCTCAGGGAACACATAATGGCTTAACCACCAGTAACCAACGCCAACGGTGACAATGATGGTGAGCAGGACAATGCCAAAGACATGCAAGCCACTGAAGCCCTTCTTTGCGGGTCGCTGGGCTACCGCTGTCTTATCCTCGGTTTTTTCACTCATTGGTGATGGCGCCTTATTTCATTTTGAATCCCTTGCCACGCAGGAAGTCCCGCATGTGAGGGCGTAGCTTGGACGTGAACAGCGGCTTGAGCTGTTCCGACCAGTTGGTGTCCTTGTTGTCTCCGGTGCGGACGTGGTAATAGGTGCGCATGGTGTTGTCGAATTCCGCCACCAGCTCCGGGTCGCGCTCGTCCTGGTAATAGTCCTCCTTGAGGACCGACGCCAGCGGCAGGCGCGGCTTGACCTCCGGATCCTGGTCCGGATAGCCCAGGCACATCCCGAACACCGGGTAGACATGTTCCGGCAGGCGCAGCAATTCGCTCACCTCGGCAGGGTTGTTGCGGATGCCACCGATGTAACACAGGCCCAGCCCCTCGGATTCCGCTGCCGTCGCGATGTTCTGGGCAACCAGTGCGGTATCGATACTGGCGACCAGCAATTGCTCGGTCATACCGCGAACCACCTCGGCACCGGCACGTTCGGCGGCATCCGTGGCCCGTTTCATATCCGCGCAGAACACCAGGAAATCGGAGCACTCCGCCACATAGCGCTGGCCTCCGCTCAATTCCGCCAGGGCCTCACGACTCTCCGGGTTGACCACGTGGATGATGGAGTAGGCCTGAACGTGGCTGGATGTGGCAGCACTCTGGCCGGCACGAATCAGCTCCTCGAACAGCTCGCGGGGAATCTTTCGATCCTGAAATTTACGGATCGAACGGTGTGACTTGAGAAGTTCAATGGTCGGGTTCATGGCGCCCTCTAGCACGACATCAGAAAGCGCCTATCCTGCCACCGCCACACGGCTTTGGCAAAAGGGGCCGGGGGTGCCGTTATTGGATCATCGAGTAACCGGCCCCTCACTGCTCAGACGTTGCGCGGTGCAAACATAATGATCGCCATGCCCAGAATCGCCACCGATGAGCCCACGAAGTCCCAGACCGTTGGCCGAATGCCGTCCACCGCCCATAACCACAGAATAGCGGTAAAAATATAGACACCACCATAGGCCGCATATACCCGGCCAGCGGCGGTCGGGTGCAATGACAGCAACCAGGCAAAAGCCGCCAGGCTCAAAGCCCCCGGCACCAGGAGCCAGATGGTTTTGCCTTCGCGCAGCCAGAGGTACGGCAGGTAACAGCCAACAATTTCAGCAATCGCCGTGATGAAAAACAGGCCGGCGGTTTTTAGTTCGGGCAAATCGGAGATCCCTGGTTATGTGTCGTATTCGTCGTGCAAACGCCACCATTCAAACGGCGGGCTTTGCGGCCACCCCTCGGGTGAGTCTTCCCAGGTTTCCTGACGACCATAGGGTGTCAGGTCCAGCAAACGGAAGTTGGTGTCGAACAACTCAGCCCCGCGATCCGTGGTGAAGTAGGTGCGGTACACGTGGTTGTTATCATCCCGAATGAACACGTTAACCGCAAACCGTTCTCCCACATCGAAAGCATCGGCGAAGCAGCGGCTATGATCCGTGTACCAGGGGGTGTTCCAGCCCATCCGCTTCTGCAGGGCGATGATTTCACTTTGGGGCGCGGGGGATGTGAACACGAAGGTAGTGTCCCGGGCGTTAACGTGTGAAATGTTGTGGCCAATGTTGTCCATGACCATTGAACAACCCGGGCAGGGAGTTGCACCGGGCTCCAGCATGGCGCAGTAAACGATGAGCTGCCGCCGCCCATGAAACAGGTCAACCAGTGACACCTCACCCTCCGGCCCGGTGAAGGTGAAGCGGTCTTCAACAGGGACCATCGGCAGTCTGCGGCGCTCGGCGGCCAGTGCGTCCTGGGCGCGCGTCAGTTCCTTTTCCTTGATAAGAAGCGCTTGGCGGGCCTTGTGCCAGTCTTCGAGCGTACCGACCTTCGGAAGTGCAATCTTGTTAGCCGACATGATAGGAGCTCCTTCTGTTTGAGGTGCACTTCATAGTCGAACGGGAGAGATCGAATTCGACAGTTCCCTGACCAGGTCAGCTATTCATCCGCTGGCCCGACCCAGAACAGCGGATTATGTGCGATTTCCCAGAGATAACCGTCAGGATCGGAAAAGTAGCCTGCGTAGCCGCCCCAATCCGTTTTCTGGGCAGTCTTGGTGACAATGGCACCGGCTGCGGCCGCTTCGGCCATGACCTGATCAACCTCCTGCTCGGAACTCACATTGTGAGCCAGACTGAACCCCGCAAATCCTTCTGAACGCCCCGTTACCAACGCATCTTTTGCCAGGGCATCACGCCCATACAAGCCGAGCCAGGTACCGTTCAGGGTAAAAAATGCCACCTCTGGTGGGGAGTCCATTCTGGGAAGGCCCAACCCCCGCTCGTAGAACCTGATCGAACGTTGGAGATGACTCACACCCAAGGTGATCATACTGATCCGTGGTTTCATGATTTCTCCCCTTTAAACTGGTCCTGTCCGCTAATGCCTTGGCCGGTTAGGTTGACGGAACGTCCATATTGACGCATGCAGAAGATATATCTCACCATAGCTCATTGGTCTTCAACCTGATGCCAAACGGCGCGCGTCAGCGTGTCCTTGCTTGAGAGTTTTGATGGGTACCGGTATGCCACATTTCCACGATCAGCATGATGCTGACGATCAAAGGACACAAGACGAAGTATAGCCACATTACAGTGACTTCAAACGAGCTTGCTGATGCCAGAATACTGAAGAGAACGATCAGTGCTGTGGGGTAACCGGAGATCATGCCGACCGTCAGCAAAACCTTGTAGGCACGCTTGTAGACGGGTAACGCGAACACGGTGATGATGCCAGAAACCAAACCGATCAGACTTGCTGCTAAAAATCCCATGACCACCCAGTCACTCATTTCTATTCTGTATATACTGGTGTCGGCCAGGGACAGGAGTGTTATCAAGGCGAGAAAGCCTACGTACAGCCCCCCACTACCGAGCAGTATATACAGGCTTTCCCTGAGAATCAGCGACATGGTGGCGGTTTTCCCGATGGTCAGCGCCTTGTCAAAAAAGACGAATAATTAACAGCCTAGAACATCGTCTGGCTGGCCGCCATGCAGTAGCGGACGCTACAGGAGGAACTGACTTACTCGCTCATTATGGATTCCAGCAGGGTATCGAAATCCATATCGATCTCGCCTTCCTCTGCGCGCCTTGTCAGGACGATCACCGAGCCCTGGAGCTCCGGATCGTCATCAAGCATGAGCAGGTCGGGGTTGATGAGGGTATTGACGGTGTTCTTCACAATCCCGGGAGCCTTGTTGAATTGGCGACGAAGTAAACGGGTAAGGGCGGACCCGTTCTTTACACCACCGAGGGTCTGCTGAAGAGTGTATTCACGCTGGCTCACCAGGTACCGGCAAAGCTTCCTCATCACTGGTGTGTCCGCATTATTGAGGATGAGGGTGCCCCGGGAGACGAGCATCTTGTCGACGTAATAAATGGCCACCAGTGCCTGATCGAATGGGCCCACTTCGTTAATGATGGCCAGGTTGATGGCTCGGTTCTGGAAATAGAAATCCGGAAGCACCTCATCGGCGGGCGTTCGGTTCAGTTCCACCAGATCCATCACCGTTTCCACGTTCCGTTTCCGGGTCTCTTTCAGAAACTCGGAATGCTGAAGAAGGTTGGGGGTAAGCAGTGTCAGCGCTGAATTGTCCAGCGTATTAAGCACACGGCAGACCGACAGCGTCAGGTCAAAATCACCCAGGCCAAGTTGCAGGACTTCCTGGGGTGCATGTTCTTCTATAATGGAGGTGACAAATGAGCTTCGTGGTTGGTCTGGAGTCATGGTTCTGTCTGATGCAGCCTGGGTTCGTCGGAAACGGACGGTCGGTCTGGTTAGGGTAGCAGTGAACCCAAGCCAATCCCTTGGCTTGGGGCCACAACATTCGCGGTCAGTCCCGCGACTAATCCCCCGTGAACAGGCCGGCCTCACGGTGAACCACATCCATAATGCGCTGGCTGGCCAGGGTGCGTTCATGGGTCATAAGGTTGCTTTCAGGCTTCCCTTCTGCGACGCATTTGACCACATGCCTGATCTGATATTCAAAGCCGTTGACCTCGAACGGACAATCAACCGTCTGCACGCTATCGTCATTTCCCACCAGGCTGATCTTTTCCGCCTGCCAGAAGTTGCTGGGAATAACGATACGTCCTTTGCTACCAAAAACGGTCAATTCGTTGTCGTATTTGTTCTCAAAGCTGCAAAGCAACTGGCTGACTTTGCCATTGGGATAATGCAGCTGGATAGCGCAGGTTTCATCGACCCCGGTTGGCCCCAGGCGGACCTGAGAAACGATCGTTTCGGGATCCGCCTGCATGAACCACTGCGACGTGGCAACGGTATAGATCCCCATATCCAGTAGAACGCCGCCGGCCAGATCGGGGTTCAGCAGGCGGTCATCCGGTTTGCGTGGCACAACAAAACCGAAGGAGGATCGTACACCGCTGACCTCACCTATTTTCCCCGCCGCCACCCAGGCGTTGGCCTGCTGATAAGCGGGCAGGAATAGTGACCACATTGCCTCCATCACAAAGACCCCTTTGGCCCGGGCGGCGGCGAACAGGCGCTCTGAATCGGCAGCGGTGACCGTCAGAGGCTTTTCAACCAGAAGGTGCTTGCCCCAGGCTATCGCCGACAGCGCCTGTTCAAGATGAAAATTATGCGGAGTGGCAATGTAGATGGCATCCAGGCTGTCATCCCGGTAAAGCTTTTCATAATCGTCATAGACGGTGTCAATCTGATGAGCATCGGCAAACGCGCGACCGCGATCAGCGTTACGGCTGGCAACGGCCTTGAGCGTGCCTACGCCCTCAGCTTGCATCGCCTGAGCAAATTTCGCGGCGATCCGTCCCGGCCCTATGAGCCCCCAATTGAAATCCATAGTTGTCACTGCATTGTGTAAACTTGGCGCAGAGCGCGCTGGTGATTTTCGGCTGCGTGCACTGATGCGGTTGGCTAAATTTTGCTGGCGTTGGCTTCGGGCTCTTGCCCACCACGCAACACCAAATATAGCAGGGGACCTGCTGATACAAATACCGCTGTCAGAACGAAAAACGGGATGAGATAGCCCAACCCTTTCCCACGGCTCTTGCCGTCCTGGTACATCCAAACACAGGCCAACGCGGCGAGAATGTAGAGATCTATGACAACCTGGGCGGTATCCGGGCTGGACATCAGCTGGACACCGAAAGCCAGCAGGGACTGTTCGGCGCCTGCCATGACCCAGAAGGTAAAGCCCATGAACAGGCAGAGGATGATTAGGGGGACTTTCGATACTCTCATGATCTTCCTTGATTGAGGTTTAAGAAATATAACGCGAAGCGCACCGGTGTGAGCTTTTGAGCGTCCAGCAGCCGAAGACTGGATAGCGCTGCGCTTGGTTTTCCGTCGGTGCTGCCACCAGCCTGCTCCCCAACAAACATGAGCGAGGTCTTGATGGATTTCATCTGTTCCTCCTGCGAAATTATCGATTCGTGTCCATTACACTGGGGCAAGCCTTGCCGTTGGCCCTCTGAACAACCGGTCTGATGATAAGGTCAGGTCAGATGCCCGCTTTTGCGCAGGGCCGCCGCACTTTCTTCGAGCCGTTGCTGTTCCCGACCAAGCAGGGTGCTGACCTGGTTCAGTTCCCGAATCCTGTCCTCGACCTGCGCCTTTTTTTCCGCCATCAGCGCGGCGCCTCGTTCACAGTCAATGCTGTCGCTGCGCAGGGCGTTCAGTATGTCCCGAATCTCCCGCAGAGAAAACCCGAGTGCCTTAAGCTGGCGCACCATGGTGACTCGCTCCACCGCTTTTTGCGGGTAGTCCCGGTAATTGTTGCCGCGCCGTACTACTTCCTGCAGCAGTCCGGCCTTTTCGTAATATCGCAGGGTGTGGCGGTTTACGCCGGTGCGCTGCTCGAGTTCCGCAATCTGCATGATGGCCTCTCAACCGGGTGTTGACCTTTGAGTGTACTCTAACCTTTAAGGTGTTGGCAGACCCCACAAAGGAGACCTGTCATGACCATACTTATCACCGGCGCTACCGGCTTTATCGGCCGTCATGTATGCGCCCAGTTAACCCGCAGCCACGACCTGTATGCGGTAGTGCGTCAACCGGAGACCCAACTCCCGACTCTGCGACAACAGGTGAGTGATCTTGGCGGTCAGGGTGACCGCCTGCATGCAGTAAAAGGAGACCTGGACCTGCCCGGATTGGGCCTGCCGGAGGATCTGGAAGCGCCGGAAGCCATCATTCATTTGGGGGCCCGGTTTGCGTGGCAGCTGGATCCCGCCACCGCTCACCGCACCAACGTGGCCGGTAGTCTGGCGGTGGCCGAGCTGGCCCGGCGTCACCAAAGCCGTCTGGTGTTTGTCAGCGGGTTCATGTTGGAAAACCATGATCACCTGCGGCGACTGGGTATTAACAACGATGATCCGGAACGGGTGGACTGGCGGCGGGTATATCGTCTGGTCGGTGGTTATGAAGCCAGCAAACTGGAAGCAGCAATCCGAGTGCGTGCGCTGGCAAGTTCAGGCGATCTGGATCTGGTGGAAGTGCAGCCTGCTACTGTCGCGGGCCACAGTGATACTGGCAGTCTCGATACCAGTCAGCCACTGTTTGCCCTGCTCGATAACCTGGCCCGGGGACGCATGGCGATGATTCCCGGCAGCCCCGAGCATTGGCTGCCATTGGTGGCGGTGGATCATCTGGCCTCGTTGATGGCTGTTGCCGCCACCAGTGACCGTGTGCCGGAGCGGTTGCTGGCTCTGGACCCGGCCACGCCCAGCTTGAAGGGCCTGCTCGCTATTGCCGCCGACCTGCTGGGCCGGCGGGCGCCGCAACGCCATGTGCCAATCCCTTTACTGGCGGCCCTCTTGCGACTGCCCGGTTTGCCCCGTCTAATGAATACCTGGCCGGAGGCGCTGAACTTTATTCAGCCCACTCGCTTCGACACCGCCATCACCGATGCCTTCCTGCGGGAGCAGGGACTGGAACGCCCCTCCATGGAGGTGGTCATCGTGGCCACCGCCCGCTGGTACCGGCGGAGACAATGAGCCCATCATCGGATACCTGCCGGAACGTACTTAATTGATTAGTTAAGAGGCCAGGATGCTGAAGAGGTGCAAGATTACCGGTTTGCAGCTGCGAAGCGGCGCTCTGCGAATATCTGGCGGCAACTCGACGTGCCAGGCTTTTGGTGACTCGCCAACTAAATTGGCCAGGGCCTCAAATTCCTCTATGAAGGCACCACCCAATCCTGGAACTTTTGATTCGTAATAACCAACTGACTCCAGACTCAACACCAGTCGCTAGATCAATTGAGCTCGCTTCTCTTTCGGAACGTGGAGCGCCTCGTCTTCAATTTTCTGGAGATTCATGGAGAAAACCACTCGATCACGGTGGCTGGTTATGCATTATTCGTAGTGACTCCAGAGCCTGAGAACTTTCACCACTTGCTCATCCTCGAGCACTTGGTAGACCAGACGATGCTGAATATTGATGCGGCGTGAATAGGCCCCCGCAAGATCGCCAATGAGCTTCTCAAACGGCGGGGGCTTGCGGTATGGATCTTCCGCTATCAGCGCTAACAGTTCCTGAGCTTTTGGTTTAAGGCCGCTGGAGGCCAACTTCTTTGCATCTTTCTGGGCTTGCTTGGTGTAAACCAACTTCCATGTCACCAGTCCAGCTCCTCATCGCATTCATCCACGGGGGTATCCATCCCCTCACGAATAGACTCCCGCATACCTGGTACGGAGAGCAGGTAAAGTGTTTCCTGAATTGCAGACCAGTCTTCCTCGGAGACCAGAACGGCTTTGTTCCGCTTACCCATAATGACGATTGGTTGGTGGGACTCGGCGGTCTCGTCAATCAACCGATAAAGGTTGCTGCGCGCCTCAGTCGCTGTGATGCCGGTCATGACGCACCTCTTGCGTGTTTAGTTTTTAATCAAGTGTACGCCTTTGGGTGCGTACGTCAAGACGAACGCATTGCATAACGGCAGTTATATTTTGCTGGCTTCGGCTTTCGGCTCTCGCCCGCCACGCAGCACCAAATATAGCAGCGGCCCAGCAGATACAAACACCGCTGTTACGACGAAGAATGGAATGAGATAGCCCAAACCTTTGCCACGGCTTTTAGCGTCTTGGTACATCCAAACACAAGCCAGCGCGGCCAGAATGTAGAGATCGATGACGACCTGAGCGGAGTCAGGGCTGGACATGAGCTGGGCACCGAAAGCCAGAAGCGACTGTTCTGCGCCTGCCATAACCCAAAAGGTGAAGCCCATGAACAGGCAGAGAACGATTAGGGGTAATGTCGATATTCGCATGATCTTCCTTGATTGAGGTTTAAGAAATATAACGCCCAGCGTAACCGGACGGCTTTGGAGCGTCAGCAGAAAAGACGGTCCGCGTTGACGCTATGGTTAGGCGTTCATTCATGTAGCCATGGGGCATAACTCAGTCCCACCAATACACCCTCGGGGCTCATGAACCTTGCGACTGTCTGTCCCCACGGTTCGGTACGAGCTTCGTGAACGAACTTTTGTCCATTCTCTTTCATTTCTTCCACTGCCGCCTCAACCGCAGCGGCATCCGCTAGCTCAAACTCAATCGTGGCGGTGGGCTCAGGAACACTCTCGGGCCATTCATCCTGCCCAAAACAAGACTGGGCAGCCATTGAAAGAGGCCATACGCCAAAATGGTTCGCCCCGGGGAATTTATCCATGAAGCGATAATCGTCCATCTTCTCCAGTGGCAGGCCAAGCATTCCTTGGTACAGCGACGCACTTACCTCAGGATCCTTGGTGATTGAGGCAAAACCGGCGATGCACTTAATTTTCATTAGTTCCTCCGTGAGCTCATTACGCCTAACGCCATTGTTCAGCGGCAGCCTTGGCAGAGCGAAGCGGCGACAAGGCTGTCCGGTGGAGGGCCATCCGGCCCGGAACGAACTGCAACGATTTGTTAGGCATAATCCGACTGCACTGGATTTATTCCGACTTCTTTGCGAGACGCTCCGCGAACCATTGGTAGTGTTTTGAGTTTTCAACAGGTACATTTTTCAGTGCCGCCCTCAGAACACGCAGCTCATTTTCCCGGTCTTTCCGCTTCGAGTACAGAATAGCGAGCCTACGGTAGGTAAAGGGGGTATCTACTCCCTGTTCCAGAAGTTTTTCATATTCCAGAAGGGCTTCCTCGACTTTCCCCTCTTTTTCCAAGGCTTGGCCACGCATATTGCCATCCGCCGCTTCCCGATAATTGGCTTGCTTGAATTCCCACTCCAACGTACTGATGGTCTGTTCTACGTCTGAAAGCTGATCGATTTTGATCCAAGGGTTTTCTTTAACTAGGTCCTTTAACTCATCCAGCCTTTCTTTGGCTAAATCTAAGCGTGAAATCTTGGTATCAGCATTTTTTGAGTCATTGGCGATTTGGAGAGATTCGTTGATGATTTCAACTAGTCGCTGGGCAGACGAAGCAGTTATTTGTTGGCTTACATCGAGCTGCGGTTCTTGGGCTGAGCGCGGCGTGGTACCTGTTTGAGAGCTGTCAGTCTTCGATTTGAACGCCCATATCACGACGAACAACAGAGCCACGACAATGATCAGAACAACTAAACCTTCCACTCACTACTCCATATTGCCTAACGCTGAGCACAGCGGCGACCTTGGAATGGCGACGAAGGAGCCATGGAAAGGGCGTCCGGTGGCCATCGGCCGCGTACTGATGCGGTTGGTTATATTTTGCTGATTGCGGCATCGGTTTCGCGTCCACCACGCAGCACTAAATACAGTAGCGGCCCTGCTGATACAAACACCGCTGTAAGAACGAAAAATGGGATGAGATAGCCCAACCCTTTGCCACGGCTTTTGGCGTCTTGGTACATCCAAACACAAGCCAACGCGGCCAGAATGTAGAGATCAATGACGACCTGAGCGGTGTCTGGGCTGGACATAAGCTGGGCACCGAAAGCCAGAAGCGACTGTTCTGCGCCTGCCATAACCCAAAAGGTGAAGCCCATGAATAGGCAGAGAACGATTAGGGGTAATGTCGATATTCTCATGATCTTCCTTGATTGAGGTTTAAGAAATATAACGCCGCCAGCATGCGCGGCTTTGTAGTGAAGGCAAAGCCGCAACGAAAAAGGCGTCGCCGTGCCTGGCCTTGTTAAAAATTGACCCAATTTGGAGGGTAGCGCAATCGAAAGACAACCGACATCACATCGGCTAACTCTAACTTTCCGAAGAAAACTAGAACTAGAAAGGCGAAGAAATAACACCCTATTATCGAAACTGCGAAAAGTAGGAATATTAAAACAGCAAACAGTGCAGTCGGATCATCCGGCTGGGCATAACCCGCAAGGTCAATTCCCTTCGCTGTAGCAAGAGCCGGAACCAGGACGAAATACCACAGCCCTGAGCCGAGTATTACTCCAAGCCCTGCGGCCACATTTGACCAACTCCTGTAATAAGGTTTCAGCCTACCTGAGTCATGAATAAATTTCCGGATTCGGCCCATACTTTTCATATTTTTAACGCCAGCCATAAGCGGCGCCCTGACAAGGGCGTCCGGTGGAGGGGCAACGGCCCGGAACAAACTTGATGGCCTTGTATGGATAATTTCTTCCGTGTTTGGGTAAATTGAGGCCCACCCCCAGTGGCCGCTGGGGGCCTTCATGCAGCAGCTCGGTGATGCGACGGCTCCTCTTCCGAGAGACCGATAACAAGTGTGCAGCGCTGCATGACTCTCAAGCGATAACTCGAACAGTCATCGGGGCCTCGAGCCCGTATAGCAAGGCAGAGTCAGCTTATTATGAACAACACGGAAATCCAAACCCCAGTCAATGTCGGTGTCGATGTCGGTAAAGCCAATCTGGACATCGCCCTTCATCCCTCCGGTCAGTTCTACACCATCCCAAATACCGAAGCCCACATTCGTCGTTTCGTCCGAATCCTCAAAAACTACGAGATCGAACGCATTGTTGTCGAAGCCTCCGGCCGACATGAACATGCCCTGGTTCAGGCCTGTGACAAAGCCGGTTTGCCAATCATTATCGTCAATCCCATCAGTGTCCGACGCTACGCCCAGGCCATCGGCGTGCTCGCCAAAACCGACCGGATTGATGCCCAGGTCATCGCACAATATGCCGCCACTTTGAAACCTGAGTTCAAACCTATTCCAGACAAAACCTCCCAGAAGATTAAGGACTTACTGGTCAGGCGCTCTCAACTTCTGGAAATGTCCACCATGGAGAAAAACCGTCTCCAGATCCTGCCGAAATCCCTTCACCGGTCGATCAAAAGTATGGTCCGAATGCTTCAGAACCAGATTGAAACGGTCACCCGGCAGATTGAGCAGGAAGTTGCCAAGGTTGATCAGTGGCGCACCAAAATGGAGATCATGACCAGCGTGCCAGGTGTCGGAAAGGTCCTCGCTTACACCTTCCTGAGCGAACTTCCAGAGCTCGGTTCGTTGAACCGAAAAGAGATCGCTGCATTGGTAGGCGTCGCACCCATCAACCGAGACAGCGGCAAGCTCAATGGCAAACGGAGGATACGAGGTGGCCGCCACAGAGTCCGCACCGTGATGTTCATGGCCATGCTCTCATCCATCCAGTGCAACCCGGTGTTCAAACGCTTTTATGAACGACTAAAAGCCCAGGGCAAGATCCCGAAAGTCGCCCTCATCGCCTGCATGAGAAAGATGATTGTGGTGCTCAATACCATGATCAAAAATCAGGAACCATGGCGAGGTGAAATGGCTTAATTTATGGAATTGACACCACAGTCACTTGTTAGGTTCCATTAGCACGAAGATACCCGTAAGCAACAGTAGAAAGAAGCGCCAGAACGAATGCGTAGATTGCGCCCCTTTGGCAGCGATGGATAATTCTCATTTGTAGACCTAGACGGTACCCGCGGGATGTCCAAGGCACTTTATAGCCCGGTTCATCCTTCACACGTAATAGGTGGTGCATATTCTCAGCTGTGTACTGCTTGAGCTGAGCGAGGGCAACCGGCCTGAACAATGCAATAACGCAGAGGACAACACTAAGTATGGTGAACGACCAGCCAGCAGCGTAAGCATGCAGCACCAATTCAGCGCGCTGAGAGCCTGGTCGGAGCGCCACTAAAAACGCGATCATTGCTAACGTAACCGTCAACAAAGTGCCGATCCAAGCGTTCATACCCTTTTCTTGGGCATCGATTGACTCGAATAGCGGATTCATATCAGGAACCTAACGCCTGGGCTAAGCCGCCGGTACGGAGCGCAGCGGAGTACCGGTCGGCTTGAGCCCCTGGTTATACCAGCGGACTATCCTCAAGCTCTGCGTAACGCGGAAGCCCATCCGTAAATTCGTACCACTCAGCGGCTGAATTGGCATAGATGTGATAGGCAGGTTTAGCCTCTATTGCCGTTGAAAGAGTACCGATTCGCAAGCGTAAAAGATCCGGTTTGGAATCCAGCCGGCTATAAAGCGGGCTGCCACACTCACCACAGAAAGCTCGTTTCTTTCCCGGCTTTGACTCAAACTCCTTTACCAACTGTTGTCCCGTGGTAAAACGAAATTGAGATGCCTGAATAGGGCTATTGGTAGCGTATGCAGAACCTTGTGCACGGCGACACTGCGAACAATGACACATTGCAATAGGGCCAAGTTCTCCGTCGTATTCATATTGAATTTGGCCGCATAGGCAACTTCCGTGAAGCATCGTTTCTCCTTTAGGTATAACAGCAGTTAGATAGAACGCCTCGATATTGCAAAAACGTGACCGCTTCATTATTCAGAATTCCTCGCCGGTCAGTGCTCTATCTAAAATCCAATAAAACAGCAGCTTAGCTCATCACTGAACACGCCGCCATGTAATCGCGTGACTTCTTCTTTTCACGCATTCAATCATGGGGCATAAAAAATGCCGTGCCCAAAGAGCAGGGGCTTTTACGGTAAAGGTGAGCTTACAGCTTCGGCCCGAATTGCAGCATGGCTCAGCTTTCACTGACCTCAATGCCGCTGTAATGTGAGAAATAGAATCTGAACGGAAAGCCATCTCCGCATCGTGCCCATCACCACCTCTGAGTCGCAATACCATGAGTATCGTCAAGCGCCTGCTGGAGCGCTCTCCCAGTCTTTTAAACCATTCATTCCTGTTGAATGGCAAATCTTTCGATCCGGCTACAAGCCTTGCGCCCCCTGAAGGACGCAAACGTAGTTGGGTGCATTACGGCGTCATGGTTCCGGATTTGCCAGCGCCTCATCACACCTTTAATGTGCTGTCGATCGTAGGCACGCCGGGCGCCACGGTGTTTGATAACGATTTTGCGGTAAAAACCACACCTCAGGATACTGCCTACCTGCTGTCGACCATGGCGTCATTGCCGGCCGGTCAGTTCCGCAGTTATAGCATTGAGCGGGAATGCGAGTTCTCACCCGACGGCACCCGTCTTCGCTTCGGTGATGACCTGGTGATCGAGGGCTGTTACCCGCACTGGACCGTCACCCGCACGCTGCCGGGCACTACTATCCTGCTCTCACTCGAAGCGACAGGCTGTGTGTCTCACTTTGCCCATATTCCCGGTCTGTACAGTCATTGGAGTCTGCTTAGCCGTTACACTGGCACCATCGACCACGAGGGTGAGAAAACGGAAGTCGGCGGGCTGTGTACGTTCGAGTATGCCGCCGGTGTTGGCGCCTACAGTCTGCCCCGGAACTCTTTCCCCGTGGCTCACAAGATTCCGCTCAACTATTTCACCTATCAGATCATCAATCTGGACGAGTCGACACAGATCCTGCTGGTGGCGGTGCTACTGCCGGGCGACGTTCCCCTCCAGAAATCCGTCTATATCCGCAGCCTGGACGATCTGGGGGACGTCTATACCCGTAACGTCGACTTCACCGTGACTGAGTTCCAGAAGGAGCCTTCGATAACGCCGGACGGCTTCTCCATGGATCTTCCGCGGCGCTTCCGCTGGTATGCTGAGGATGATGCGGGTAACGAGCTGCTGTCGTTGGACTGCACAGTAAAAGGTGAGTATGAATATGGCTTGGGAGCCGGGTATACCAGTTGGTATGGGTTTGACGGAGTCGTCAAAGGTGAGCCGGTATCGGGCCAAGGCTACCTGGAGTTTATCGATCGTCGGCCGAATCCATAAGGGGGTAGGGCTGTTACAAGCCACAAAAAAAGCGCCGTGCTCAAGGAGCAGGGCGCTTTTTTCATAGCAGGCGGGCTTATGCTTTTGGCCCGGCCTCTACAATCGCGTCAGAAACGTCGAACTTCTGGAAGTTCTCGACGAACTGGCCGATCAATTCGGCGGCCTTGGCGTCGTAGTCTTCGGTGCTGGCCCAGGTGTTGCGCGGGTTCAACAGCTTGCTGTCTACGCCGGGCACGCTGACCGGAACGCTCAGGTTCAGAGTGGGCAGGTGCTCGGTTTCGGCATCGTCCAGGTCGCCATTCTGGATGGCGCTGATGATGCTGCGGGTGGTCGGGATGCTGAAGCGTTCGCCGACACCGTAGGAGCCACCGGTCCAGCCGGTGTTGACCAGGAAGACCTTGCTGCCGAATTCGTCCATGCGCTTCATCAGCAGTTCGGCGTAAACGCCGGCCGGGCGCGGGAAGAACGGTGCGCCGAAGCAGGTGGAGAAGGTGGACTTCAGCTTGGAGGAAGAGCCCATTTCAGTGGAGCCCACCAGCGCGGTGTAGCCACTCAGGAAGTGGTAGGCCGCGGCTTCCTTGCTGAGGATGGACACGGGCGGCAGTACGCCGGTCATGTCGCAGGTCAGGAACACAATGTGCGAAGGCTCGCCGGCGCGGTTCTCGATCACCCGCTTCTCAACGTGCTCCAGCGGGTAGGCGCAGCGTGAGTTTTCGGTGAGGGAGACGTCGGTGTAGTCCGGCTCGCGGGTTTCCGGGTCGATCATCACGTTCTCGACGATGGCGCCGAAGCGGATGGCGTCCCAGATAATCGGCTCGTTCTTCTGGCTCAGGTCGATGCACTTGGCGTAGCAGCCACCTTCGATGTTGAAGACAGTGCCAGGGCCCCAGCCGTGTTCGTCGTCACCGATCAGGAAACGATCGGGATCGGCGGACAGGGTGGTCTTGCCGGTGCCGGACAGGCCGAAGAACAGGCAGGTCTCGCCGTCTTCGCCAACGTTGGCGGAGCAGTGCATCGGCAGCACGTCTTTCTCCGGCAGCAGGAAGTTCTGGACCGAGAACATCGCCTTTTTCATCTCACCGGCGTAGTGCATGCCGGCCAGCAGAACCTTGCGCTTGGCGAAGTTGATGATCACGCAGCCATCGCTGTTGGTGCCGTCACGCTCGGGCACGCACTGGAAGTTGGCGGCGTTGAGGATCTGCCACTCCTGCTTGTCGGCCTGGTTGTAGCTGTCCGGGCGGATGAACAGGTTGCGGCCGAACAGGTTCTGCCAGGCGGTCTCGGTGGTCATCTTGACCGGCAGGTAGTGTTCCGGGTCAGAGCCGACGTGTACGTTGGAGACAAAGCGGTCTTTTTCCGCGATGTAGGCCTCAACACGATCCCAGAGGGCATCGAACTTGTCAGCGTCGAATGGACGGTTGATCGGACCCCAGTGGATATCGTCAGCCGTGCTGGGCTCTTCGACGATAAAGCGGTCCATCGGGGAACGGCCTGTGCGTTCGCCAGTGCGGACGACCAGTGAACCGTTGGATGCCAGTTGGCCTTCGCGTCTTTCCAGTGCCAGCTCGACCAGTCGTGCTGAACTCAGATCATTATAAGTGTTGCTCACTTCGACCTCGCCCTCGGGGTGTCTTCATGATTGCCCAGACCGCACGGTGAAAATTGGCGGAAATCTGAGCAATCGGGTCAATTCAGGCGCGCTATTATGCCAGAGACGCCGGTAAAAAACGACTGCCCCGCAAGCCGCGCCAATACTGGCATTGGGGCTAATTCATCAAGGCCTCAGTGTAACGTATGGCCGGTGAAAAGATGATCAATATCATTTCTATCGAATCGATAGTGAGCATGACAGAACTGGCAATCCATTTCGATGCTGCCCTGTTCTTCGAGGATGCTGTAACACTCTTCCTGGCCTATTCCTTCCAGGGCGCCCAGGGTGCGTTCCCGTGAACAGCTGCAGTGAAAGGTGACCGGTTCGGCGTCGAACACGCGCACGGTCTCTTCGTGGAACAGGCGGTGCAGCAGGGTCTCGCTGTCCAGCTCCAGCAGCTCTTCCGCTTCCACCGTGCGGGCCAGGTGGTTGATGCGGTCCCACAGATCTTCATCATGATCGCTGGCGCCCGGCAGGCGCTGCAGCAGCAGGCCGGCGCAGCGCTGCTCGTCGGCAAAGATGAACAGGCTGGTGGCCAGTTGTTCCGAGCGCTGGAAATAGTCTTCCAGGCAGCCCGCCAGGGAGTCTGCTTCCCGGGGCACCACGCCCTGGTAACGCTGGCCCTGGTCCGGGGTGATGGTAATGGCCATGCGCCCCTGGCCCAGCAGGTCGTGGAAGTCGTCTTCCATCACCGCGTGTTCGTCGAAGCGCGCCAGGCCGCGAATCTTGCGGTCGTGGCTGCACTCGGCCATCAGGGTGCGCAGGGGGCCTTCGCCCTGGGCCTGGAGCGATAGGGTGCCCTCGAATTTCAGGGTGCTGCTCATCAGTACGCTGGCCACCAGGGATTCTCCCAGCAACTGGCGCACGGTATCGGGGTAGGGGGCCTGGCTGACGATTTCCCGGTAGCTGTCACCGAGTTGCACCCAGGCACCACGAACCTGGCTGTGCTCGAAAATAAATCGCTGGAACTGGTCCCGGGATGCCATGGTGATGTCTCCTGAAATAAATAATGTAAAAAGCGGGCGCTGGATACTGGGTTGTGGTGTTCCTGGCCAAGACGGCGGTTCAGATGCCGTTCTGTTCCCGGAAACGCTGGATATCACGGCGATCTTTCTTGGAGGGTCGCCGCGCCGGGGGAAGTTGGGCTGCCTGCATGGTCTTGCGTTGCCAGGCCATTTCCTCACGACGTTTCACGCTGTCATCGGTCTCGTGGTAAAGCTTTTGGGCCTCGGGGGCACCCCTGCGGCGGTCGCTGATGTCATCGATGATGACGATGCGTTCCTGCCAGCCCAGCCTCACGGTCAGCTTGGCGCCGGTTTCCACGAGTTTTCCGGGTTTGCAGCGCTGGCTGTTGTAGTGGACCTTGCCACCCTCGATTGCTTCCTTGGCCAGCGAGCGGGTTTTGTAGAAGCGTGCGGCCCATAACCACTTGTCGAGCCGGACACGGTGATCGTCGGTGTTTTTCGCCGTCATGTCTCCTCACCTGATGAGCGTATGGTCATATTATAACCGGCTCATTCGCCCGATGGCAGGGGCTGTCGTTCACGCAGTGCTGGCAGCACTTCGCTGAAGTGGTGAATAGAGGGTATTTCCGGGTGCTTTTCCCGGGCCTGTTGGCGACTGTCGGGGGCCAATATGGCCAGGCACTGGCCGATACCGGCGGTACGGGCACTTTCCAGTACGGGGAAGCTGTCGTCCACCATCAGAGTGCTTTCGGGCTGGTAGGGCTCCCGTTGGGCGAGGTCGCGCCAGAATTCCGGGTCTTCCTTGGGCTTGCCGAGCTCGTGGCTGGAGATGATGCCATCCACCCGTTGCTCCAGTTGGGTGTGGCGAAGTTTCAGCGCCAGCGGATCGGGGTGGCAATTGGTGACGATCACCGAGCGCAGTCCGGCCTGGCGAATGGCGTCGAGAAAGTCGGTCACGAAGGGGCGATAGCCGATGCGATCGCCCACCTCGGCCTTGAGGCCGGTAATGTCGAGCTTCAGGCGGTCGCTCCAGTAATCGGTGCAATACCACTGCAGTGAACCGCGCTCGGCCATGATCATCGGAACCACAGTGTCGCGGGCTTCTTCCGGGCTGAGGTCGTAGTGCTCTGCGTAGCGAGCCGGCAGGTGCTCGAGCCAGAAGTGGTTGTCGAAATGCAGGTCCAGCAGTGTTCCGTCCATATCCAGAAACACTGTATTGAGGGAAGACCAGTTCACCATAAACGAAAGCAGCCTGAAGTAAGTGTCACTTCAGGCTGCCGAATCCGCCGGGTTTTGGCAAGCCGGGATAGTACGGATCAGTTGTTTTCCTGGGGAACCGTTTCGGGCTTGCGGCCTGAGCGGGTGCAGCCGAGGCAGCGCACAAACGTGGCCTTGGCGGGACCCACCACCAGGACTTCGCCCGCTTCGCCGGCGTTACCGCCCAGTGCGGAGAATGGCAGGGACACCAGGTAAACGGCGCTGCCAATGATGGTGGTGGCAAGCAGGGCCGGGCGGACGAAGATGGCGTCACCGGTCATGGCGAGGGCGGAAGGTTTTTCATCAACAGCCCGGGCGTGGCCAAGGGAGGAGAAGGCCAGCAGGCAGACTGCCAGAGTTGTCATCGCTATGCGGGAAAGAGTGCCGGTCATTTCTTGTGTCTCCTGAGATTCTGTCTGTAACTATGGATCATATTGGCGCATTTTCAAACGATTTTTCTTTTTCCGGGCGCCTTATCGCTGGCAGCGGCCGCAGTACACCGTGGAGCGCTGGTTCATGCGGATTTCCTTCAATGGCGTGCCGCATTCCTCGCACGGTAGCGCTGCGCGGCCATAAACCAGCAGCGATTGCGCGAAGTAGCCGGGTTTGCCTTCACTGTTAACAAAGTCGCGCAGGGTGGTGCCGCCCATAAGGATAGCCGCGCTTAGGGTTTCGCGGATGGCATCCACCAGGCGGTTGTAGCGGTCCAGGCTGATGCGACCGGCCTTGCGTTTGGGGTGGATGCCGGCCTTGAACAGGGCTTCGTTGGCGTAGATGTTGCCCACGCCCACCACCACGCGGTTGTCCATGATGAAGGACTTCACCGGTGTCTGTTTGCCCCGGGACAGGCGGAACAGCAAGGCGCCGGTAAATTCCGGGGCCAGAGGTTCCGGGCCAAGACTGGCCAGCAACGGGTGTTCATCGGGGGTGTCCGACCACAGCCAGCAGCCGAATCGCCGAGGATCGTTGAACCGCAGTCGGACACCGCTGTCCAGCTCCAGTTCGACATGGTCGTGGGGCAGCAATGGCGCGTTGTCGGTAATTATTCGCAGACTGCCGGACATGCCCAGGTGTATAATGGCGCTGCCCTGATCGACCTTTAATAACAGATACTTGGCGCGCCGTTCCACGCTGCGGATGGTAGCGCCCTTCAAATGCTCGTCCAGCTCCCGGGGAATCGGCCAGCGCAGGCTCCGATTACGAATGGTCACCTGTTGTATGGTGTGTCCTTCACAGTGGGGCGCAATGCCGCGGCGAGTGGTTTCGACTTCCGGTAATTCTGGCAAGCGGGATTCTCCGGTAACAGGGGTGCGCACGTACGGTTTGAAACCGGACAAGTGTAATCAGTAACAAATTTTCATCCAAATGCAGTTGTTGGGGCTTACAACTGTACGCTAAAGTGCCCGATACGGTTTGCTGGCTTTCATGCCAGTTGACCACGATTTTGATTGAGGATTGAATATGTGGTTTAACGGTCTCCTTGACCTTTCGGTGATGCAACTGGTTCTGGTTGTGCTGGGCATGACCCACGTCACCATCGTAAGTGTAACGCTCTACCTGCATCGCCATTCGGCTCACAACTCGCTGGATCTGCATCCGGTGCTGAAGCATTTCTTCCGTTTCTGGCTGTGGCTGACCACGGCTCAGAACACCAAGGAATGGACCGCCATCCATCGTAAGCACCACGCCAAGTGTGAGACTGAGGAAGATCCCCACAGCCCGGTCGTTCTGGGCATTCGCAAGGTTCTGTTTCAGGGCGCTGAGCTCTATGCCGAGTCGGCCACCCCAGAAACCCTGGAGCGTTATGGCCAGCGCACGCCGGAAGACTGGATCGAGCGCAACGTCTACAGCCGTTATAAAATGCTGGGCGTCGCCATTCTGGCGGTGATCAATCTGTTGCTGTTCGGTGTTCACGGCATCTGGATCTGGGCGGTGCAGATGATGTGGATCCCGGTCTGGGCCGCGGGTGTTGTCAACGGCATCGGCCACTGGTTCGGGTACCGTAACTTTGAATGTGCGGACAATGCCCGCAACATTTCACCGCTGGGCATCCTGATCGGTGGTGAAGAGCTGCATAACAATCACCACACCTATCCGAATTCTTCCAAGCTGTCCCGTCGCTGGTTTGAGGTGGATATCGGCTGGGGTTACATCCGTCTGTTCCAGCTGTTTGGGCTGGCCAAGCCCAAGGGCTTCAAGCCGATTGCCCATTTCGTACCGGGCAAGCAGGTTGTGGATGTGGAAACCGTTCAGGCCATTTCCAATAACCGTTTCGCCATCATGCGTCAGTACCGTAAGCGGGTTATGGAGCCGGTACTGCGTCAGCAAAAGGCACTGATGGACGATGAGATTCGTCCCCGTTACCGCAAGCTGAAGCAGTTGCTGTCCCGCGAGGTGTCGCTGATCAAGCCGAAGGATCAGGAGCATCTGGAGACGGCGCTGGAGAAAAACGCAGCGTTGCGTAAGATCTACGAGATGAGTCATGAGCTGCAGGCGCTGTGGCGTCAGCGCGGCGTGAAACCTCAGGAGAAAATGCAGGCCCTGGCGGATTGGTGCCGTGAGGCTGAGGCCAGTGGTAACCGCTACCTGGCAGAGTTCGCTGAGCACCTTCGGGCTTATTCTCTCAGAAGGCCTTCGGCTTAAATTCCTGGCCCTTTGCAGGCTTGCCATTGGTAGCCTGCAAAGGGTGGGGATGGTCCCGGGGTGGGGTACTTTTTCTTATGGGAAAAGAACTCGCTTCGCTCAGACACCTTTATCCCGCCAGAAAAAGCACCCCACCCCGAGACCTGTCAGACTTTCGTGGGATCTCCACTTTTCTCTTCAAGTACCTTCTGATTCTTCGTTTTTGAACAGGCAATAAGTGACCTGGCCGGCGGACTTTTGTCTGTACAGGGCCCAGTTTTCGGGTGTTTCCGGGGTTGTCCGTTCGCTTTCATGTTCCACGTAGATCCAGCCGCCGGGTTTGACCCAGCCATAATCAGCGATCATCGGGAGCAGCTTTTCCAGCCAGCCCTGCCGGAAGGGTGGGTCCATGAACAGGATGTCGAAGGGCTCGGTCGGTGTTTGCGCCAGGAAGGTGTCGACGCTCTGGCAGACTACGTCTCCTTTTTCCGATTTCAATAGCCGCAGGTTGCCGCGCAGGGCTTGAGCCAGCGCTGGTGTGTGGTCGACGAATACCGTGGTGCCGGCGCCCCGGGACAGTGCTTCCAGGCCAAGGGCGCCGGAACCGGCGAAGAGGTCGAGGCAGCGGCTGCCAGCCAGTTGGTAGTTCAGCCAGTTGAACAGGGTTTCCCGGGTGCGGGCCGGGGTAGGGCGCACGCCGCCAGTGTTCGGAAACTGAAGTTTGCGGCTGCGCCAGTCGCCGCCGATGATGCGCAGCTCGCCATCGCCGGAGGCTTTCGCCGCTGCTCTGCGATCGCCTTTCTGATGCCTTGGTTTCTGCCCCATGGTCTTTGCTGTCCGCCTCTGTTTCTGGAATGGCGACATGGTAGCGGAAAATGGTGCCGTCGCCATCGGGTAAGCCTGATGTGTGAGCACCCCAATTACCGCCGACAGTCTGCTAGAATGTCGTCTTTCTTTTGTCCCGCCAATTTTCAACCGATGGAATGAGTATGACCGCAGAGTGGATTTCAATTGGCCTGTTGGCCCTTCTTGTCTTCGTTTTTGCTCTGGATCTGGCCGGCAACCGGAAGCGTATTCCCCGCCCGAAGCCGGTCCCCCAGAAAAAACCGGAGCCCCAGCGCGGCGTAAAACCGGCTGCTGAGCAGGAAGAAGCACCCGCTCCGGAGGCGTCTGCTGCAGAAGCCCCTGTTGCGGAAGTGGAAGAAGCTCCTGCGGCTGTTGCCGAACCGGAACCGGCTCCGGAAGAGCCTCAAGTCAGTGTCTTCGAGCGTATCCGCCAGGGCCTGGGTAAAACCCGTGCGACGCTGTCCACCGGGTTGTCCGATCTGTTCGCCGTCGGCAAGAAGATCGACGAGGATCTGCTGGAAGAGATTGAAACCACGCTGCTGATGGCGGATGTGGGCGTCACTGCCACCTCGGAAATCATTGAATCACTCACCGACAAGCTGGAGCGTAATCAGCTCAAGGATGGCGCGGCTCTGCGTCAGGCCCTTCGCGAGGAGCTTCACGGTCTGCTCAAGGATGTCACCAAACCCCTTGAGCTGGATTCGACAAAGCAGCCCTATGTGATCCTGATGGTGGGTGTGAACGGTGTTGGCAAGACCACCACCATCGGTAAGCTCACCAAGAAGTTCCAGGATGAGGGCAAGTCGGTGATGCTGGCAGCGGGTGATACCTTCCGTGCCGCCGCCGTGGAGCAGCTGCAGGTCTGGGGCGAGCGCAATAACGTGCCGGTGGTGGCCCAGCATACCGGTGCGGACAGTGCGTCGGTGATCTTTGACGCCATCCAGTCCGCCCAGTCCCGCGAGGTGGACGTGGTGATTGCCGATACTGCCGGCCGCCTTCAGAACAAGGAAAACCTGATGAACGAGCTGGAAAAGGTCGTTCGGGTGATGAAAAAGCTGGACGACACCGCGCCCCACGAGGTGATGCTGGTGCTCGACGCTGGTACCGGCCAGAACGCCCTGAGTCAGGCCCAGGTATTCCAGCAGGCTGTGGGCGTCAGTGGCATTACTTTGACGAAACTGGACGGCACTGCCAAGGGTGGTATCGTGTTCGCTATCGCGCGTCAGCTGCAGCTGCCCATCCGTTATATCGGCGTGGGTGAACAGGTGGCGGACCTGCGCAGCTTCGATGCGGAAACCTTTGTGGATGCCCTGTTTGACGACCAGTAATGCAGTAACGGCCGATGATTGAATTCCGTCAGGTCACCAAGCGCTATGACAGCGACCATACCGCCCTGCGGCAGGTGAATTTCAGCCTGGCTCGGGGCGAGCTGGCGTTCCTGACCGGCCATTCCGGTGCCGGCAAGAGTACCCTGCTCAAGCTCATCATGGTGATGGAGCGCCCCAGTGCCGGTGAGGTGGTTGTCGGCGGTCAGATGCTGAACAAGCTCCCCAAACGTCAGATTCCCTACATTCGTCGCCATATTGGCGTGGTATTCCAGAATCACCAGTTGCTGTTCGACCGCTCGGTATTCGACAACGTCGCCATGCCCCTGGAAGTGATGGGGGTGCCGGCGAGGGACATTGGTCGCCGGGTGCGCGCCGCCCTAGACAAGGTCGGGCTGCTGACCAAGGAAAAGATGAACCCCCTGCAGTTGTCCGGTGGTGAGCAACAGCGTGTGGGCATTGCCCGGGCGGTGGTGAACAAACCCCCAGTGCTGCTGGCGGATGAGCCTACCGGTAACCTGGACCCCGAGCTGTCGGCGGACATCATGAGCCTGTTTGCCCAGTTCAGTCAGGTGGGGGTGACGGTACTGATAGCCAGTCACGATATTGCTCTGATCAATGATATGCAGCGCCGAACCTTAACTCTGGATCACGGCCGGTTGATTGCGGGAGGTGGTCATGGCACCTGATCCGCGCAAGCAGAAAGGGGCCAAAAAGGCTTCTTCGCCCTGGCAGGAACTGGCTGAGAGCTATCTGGTGCATCACCGCAAGGTGGCGCGGGAAAGTGCCGAGCGGCTCTGGCGTACGCCGGTTGCCAGCTCCATGACCTGGATGGTGATGGGGGTGGCCCTGGCGCTGCCGGTTGCCCTGTTATTACTGCTGACCAGTTTGCAGGGTGTCAGTGCCGGCTGGGAGAGCAGCGCCCGCATTACCGCCTACCTGAAAGACGGTGTCCCCCTGGAGCGCGCTCGTGAACTGAAGGCCGAAGTGCTGGATGACAGCCGCATCCTGGAGGTGGAGCTCATTGATAAGGAGCGGGCGCTGGCGGAGTTCCGGGTTTCCTCCGGGATGGAGGATGCGCTGGATTACCTGGAAGGCAACCCGCTGCCCCATACGCTGGTGGTGACGCCGGACAAAGCCTCCCGCAGTTCCAGTGGGGTAGAAACCCTGGTTACCCGCTTGCAGGGCCTCGACGGGGTTGAACGGGTCCAGGTGGACCTGGGTTGGCTCCAGCGCCTGAATGCGATGACGGACCTGCTGGCCCGTGCGGTCTGGGCGCTGGCCCTGTTGCTGGCGGCGGCTGTGGTGCTGGTAATTGGCAATACCGTACGGTTGGCGATTGAAAATCGCCGTGACGAGATTCTGGTCGCCAAGATGGTTGGCGGCACGGATGCCTTCGTGCGTCGCCCGTTCCTGTATACCGGGGCCTGGTTTGGGCTCGGCGGCGGAGTGGTTGCCTGGGTATTGCTGCAGTTGTCGTTGTGGTGGCTCAGTGGCCCGGTTGGGCGGCTGGCGGAGCTGTACCGCAGTGATTTTTCCCTCAATGGCCTGACCTTCGATGGCGCGCTTGCGTTGCTTATTGTGGCCATGCTGTTAGGCTGGTTGGGTGCCTGGGTGGCGGTCAAGCGCCATCTGGATGACATTGAGCCGGGTGAAATTGCCGGTGGCTAATCCGGGATAGCGGGAAAACCGTATTGAAGAATGTACGGCGAAAGGCGTAGTGTCATAAATTAAGGTACAAAGCGGGATTTTCCAGTTTATTGTTTTTAAAGGTTTTACTGGAAGTTTCTGGAACTTTTTAAGGTCTTGGCGATCAAAGAATCACTTGGTATATTTAACGGTCGTCAGGTTCGGAGGTTAAAAGCATGGGTACGAGTTTACAGCTGATTGACAGACTGGTTCCGGGTGCCAATCTCGAGTCTTACATACAGGCTGCGAGCAGGATTCCGGTATTGTCTGCCGATGAAGAGCGTGAGCTTGCCGAACGTCTCCATTATGAGGGTGACGTGGAAGCAGCTCGTCAGCTGGTGCTCTCTCATTTGCGGTTTGTTATTCACATTGCCCGCAGCTATTCCGGCTATGGTTTGTCCCAGTCCGACCTGATTCAGGAAGGCAACGTGGGGCTGATGAAAGCCGTCAAGCGTTTCAACCCGGAGTACGGGGTGCGTCTGGTGTCCTTCGCGGTGCACTGGATCAAGGCGGAGATCCACGAGTTCATTCTGCGCAACTGGCGTATTGTGAAAGTGGCCACCACCAAGGCCCAGCGCAAATTGTTCTTTAACCTGCGCAGTCAGAAGAAGCGCCTGGCGTGGCTCAGTCACGATGAGCTGCATGCCGTGGCTGAAGATCTCGGCGTGGAGCCGAAAGTTGTGCGTGAAATGGAAGGCCGGCTGGCCTCCCAGGATACCGCCTTCGACGGCCCCCAGGACGATGACGATGATCACGCCTACCAGGCTCCGGCCTATTACCTGGAGGACCGGCGCGGCGATCCGGCAGTACAGCTGGAGAACGCGGACTGGTCGGAGGACTCCAACGGTCGCCTGATGCACGCCATGGGATCTCTGGACGACCGCAGCCAGGATATCCTGCGGGAGCGCTGGTTGTCCGAGAGCAAGTCCACGCTGCATGAGCTGGCGGACAAGTACGGTGTATCCGCCGAGCGGATCCGGCAGCTTGAGAAGAACGCTATGAAGAAGATCAGGACGAGTATGGTGGAAGCCGTACCGGCCTGATACCGACCGCACCCGAATGTTCCATGACGCCACCTTCCTCATTCAGGTTGGTGGCGTTTTTGTTTGTATAATCTGCCAAAGTACTAGAGTGCAAGCTTCGGGGTAGAAGCGAGTGGATAGGCTGCTCCAAAACACGCTGTGAATACGTCCCTGTACGCTCCGCTCCGCCATCCATGGCTCCGCAGGGTTTTGGATCAGCCTATCCACCCGCTTCCCATAATTTCGGAATAAGGCTAAGCAAAGATGACTGTAGATAGTCCCCATATCGCCTTCCTCGGCATTGGCTTGATGGGTGCGCCGATGACCCGGAATCTCCTGGATGCCGGTTTTTCCATGACGTTGTGGAACCGCACGGCCAGTAAGTGTGACCCGTTCAAGGGTGAAGCCACCATTGCAGATTCACCGGAACAGGCGGTCCGTGATGCGGACGTCGTCATCACCATGCTGGAAAACAGCGATGTGGTGGAGCAGGTGATGGTGGAGCAGGGCGCTATCGCAGCCTTGAAGTCCGGCGCCCTGGTGATCGATATGAGTTCTGTTCAGCCCTCCGTCGCCCGGCGCCATGCAGAATTGGCAGCGGAACGGGGCGCGGGTTATGTGGATGCGCCGGTGTCGGGTGGTACTGTGGGAGCTGCCGAGGCGCGGTTGAGTATTATGGCCGGTGGGTCGGAGCAGGATGTGGATCGGGCGCGCCCGGTTTTTGAAGCTCTTGGCAAGTGCACCCGGATTGGTCCGGTTGGCTCCGGACAACTGGCAAAACTGGCCAATCAGGCGATTGTGGGCATTACTATTGGGGCGGTGTCCGAAGCTCTGTTGCTGGCGGCGAAAGGCGGTGCCGATCCGGCGGCGGTACGGGAGGCGCTGATGGGTGGGTTTGCCGGCAGTCGTATCCTGGAGCTGCATGGTCAACGTATGATTGATCGTGATTTCGCGCCCGGTGCACCGGCCCGTATCCAGCTCAAGGATCTGCGAATGATTCTGGATGAGGCCAGGGCGGAGAATCTGACCCTGCCCCTGGCGCAGCAGGTGCATAATGAATATCAGTCTCTGGTGGCCAATGGTCACAGTGATGTCGACCACAGCGGCCTGTTGCTGGAGCTGGAACACCTGAACGGTGCCCTGATGGGCTCTCTGGGAAAACCGGGAAAATAACCATGCCTCACTTTGCTGCCAATCTGTCCATGTTGTTCACCGAAGTGCCGTTTATGGAGCGCTTCGAGCAGGCCCGCCTGGCTGGCTTCACGGGTGTGGAGTATCTGTTTCCCTATGAGTGGTCGGCGGCGGAGCTTCAGCAGGCACTGCGGACGAACGGCCTGACCCAGGTGCTGTTCAACCTGCCGCCGGGGGACTGGAATGGTGGCGAGCGAGGTATTGCCTGTCTGCCGGACCGGGTGGAAGAGTTCCGCGACGGTGTGCTGCAAGCCATTGAGTATGCCCGTGCCCTCGAATGCACCCGCGTTAACTGCCTGGCGGGCCTGAAGCCGGCGGAAGTGAGTGAGGATCTGGCCTGGCAGACGCTGGTGGAGAATGTGCGCTGGGCTGCGGAACAGCTGGAGCCGGAGGGGATCACCCTCTGTCTGGAAGCGATCAATTCACGGGTGGATATGCCGGGTTTCTTTCTCGATACCTCCGCCAGGGTGATGGGCCTGCTTGAAGAGGTCGATATGGATAACGTGCGTTTGCAGTATGACCTCTACCATATGCAGATTATGGAGGGGGATCTGCTGCGCACGGTGGAGTGTCTGTTGCCGTGGATCGGCCACATCCAGTTTGCAGATAATCCGGGGCGACACGAGCCCGGAACCGGGGAAATTAACTTTTCGAATGTTTTTCGGGAGTTGGATAAGCTGGGCTACAAAGGCTGGCTGAGTGCGGAGTACCGCCCTGCAGCCACGACCGCTGAGAGCCTGGGCTGGTTTCAGGTGGCGTCGCGACCGTCGCTTTAGGCGACACCCTCTTACAGGATCGTAACTGGCCGGGTTACCAAGTTATTCGTACCCTGTTTGTAATGTAATCCTTAAAGTAATCCGCTATCGGGAGGATAACCGGTGAAAGCGCTGGTAATTGAAGACGATCAGGATGTAGCAAACTACCTTGTCAAAGGCCTGAAGGAGTCGGACTTTGTGGTCGACCATGCGGCTGATGGCAAGGAAGGGATGATGATGGCGGCCAGTGAGGATTACGACATCATGATCGTGGATCGCATGCTGCCCGGTATGGATGGCCTGGCCATCATCAAGACCGTTCGCGCTACCGGGAACCAGGTGCCGGTGCTGATCCTCAGTGCCCTGGGTGATGTGGATGACCGGGTTGAGGGGCTGCGTGGTGGTGGTGATGATTACCTCACCAAACCCTTCTCCTTTACCGAACTGCTGGCCCGTATTGAATCGCTGGTTCGCCGCAACCGCCAGTCGGCGGAGACCGAGACTGTATTGCGGGTGGCGGACCTGGAAATGGACCTGCTGGCGCGAACCGTCAAGCGGGCGGGTCAGAATATTGATGTTCAGCCCCGGGAGTTCCGTCTGCTGGAGTACCTGATGCGCAACGCCGGTCAGGTGGTGACCCGCACCATGCTGCTGGAGAAAGTCTGGGACTATCATTTCGATCCCCAGACCAACGTGATTGATGTGCATATCAGCCGGCTGAGAGCCAAGATCGACAAGGAATTCGAGACTCCGTTGCTGCAGACCATACGGGGCGCAGGGTACATGTTGCGTGAAACTGCTTAGTCAGCTCCGGACTTCGTCCTTTCAGCTAGCACTGTTGTATATGGTGGTGTTTGCCACCTCGGTGTTCCTGCTATTGGCGTTCATATACTGGCGCACCGCCGGTTTCATGACCGCGCAGACGGACGAAACCATCGAGGCCGAGATCGCTGGCCTCGCGGAGCAATACCGCGGTCGCGGCATCAATGGTCTGATTACCATTATCCGCGAGCGTGTGGCACGGGATCCCAACGCCAAATCCATCTATCTGCTTACCACCGATGACTTCCTCAAGCTGGCCGGCAATATTGAGACCTGGCCGGAGGGCGCCCGCTCGGAAAGTGGCTGGATCAATTTCACCCTGAACCAGGACGTGGGCTGGCGAGGCCCGGAACGGCTGGCCCGCGCGCGTATCTTCGAAGTGCAGGGCGGCCTGCGTTTGCTGGTGGGGCGGGATGTCGATGAGCTCACCAACCTCAAGCGGGTGATCGAAACCGCCATTAACTGGGGGATGGGCATTACCCTGGCCCTGGCCTTGCTGGGGGGCTTCCTGATGAGCCGGAGTACCACCCGGCGCATAGAAGTAATTAACAATACCTCCCGGCGAATCATGAACGGCCACCTGTCCCTGCGAATACCAACCCGTGGCACCGAAGATGATTTTGATCAGCTGGCGGAGAACCTGAATCAGATGCTCGACCGGATTGTCTACCTGATGGAAGGCATCCGCCACGTCTCCGATAGCATCGCCCACGACCTGAGAACGCCGCTGACTCGTTTGCGTAACCAGCTTGAGAACACCCTGATGTCCGTCGACAACGATGAGGCCCGTGAACAGGCCGGTCGTGCGGTGGCCGAGGCGGATCAGCTGCTGGCCACGTTTAACGCCCTGTTGCGGATCGCACGGCTGGAAACCCGGGGCAATACCGCGGACATGAAGCCCGTGTCGCTGGACGGGCTGGTGAGTGATGCTTGCGAGTTGTACGAAGCGTTGGCGGAGGACAAGGAACAGGTGTTCGAGCAGTCCCTGGAACATCAGGTGATGATTGAGGGCGACCGGGATCTGCTGTTCCAGATGGTCAGTAACCTGATCGACAATGCCATTAAATACACCCCGGAAAAGGGCACGATTCGGGTGGTGGTCCGCCGTGACGGTGAGGATTGCCTGTTTGAAGTCAGCGACAGTGGGATCGGTATCCCGGACGACGAGAAGGATCAGGTCTTCCAGCGTTTCTATCGGGTCGGCAAGAGCCGTTCATCTCCCGGTAACGGGCTGGGGCTGAGTCTTGTGAGTGCCGTGGCGGAGATTCATCAGGCAAGGATTGAACTGTCGGACTATCGACCTGGCGAGGAAAACCCCGGACTGACGGTGACTATTCGCCTGCCGACCTATGTGGTTGAGAAAAAACGTACTCGCACAACCCAGATTGATGCGTCGGGTGAGGCAGGTGGCGGGGAGCAGAGAAACTCCCCGTCGGAACCTTCAAAGACCTGATTAGCTGGCAGCGCCACGGAAGCGGTTGACCTGATTCAGTACAGGGCGTACAAGGCTCTCAACCTGGGCACGACGGCGATCCAGTCGAACCTGAATGCTGTCCCACTCGCCTTCCAGGTGCTTCTGTTCCAGCATAATGAAGGCGGCCAGATTATGGCGGTTCACCTTACCGGTGATGCCGTATTGGTCCAGGCGGTAGCCGATGGCATCCAGACTGTTTAGCGCAGTGTTCATCAGTTTTTGGGTGTTCATGGTGTGTTCCCCGTGATCAACGTTGAAAGGGTCTTCAAATACTGATCCTGAACGCTATTCCCAATCTCTAGAGTGCGCAACCTAATCTGCCCGCCGGTTGCCGATTCCCTGACCAAAACGTAATTCCCCGGCCACGCCGTTGTAACCCCCTCTGTGCATAATGAACACTGTAGATTTGGAGGCCGGCAGTCATTACTGCTTGCTTCTCCCTCCAGCACAGCGCTAGCCTTACCCCGTTTTTACGGGGTTTTTTTATGCCCGCCCACACCACTTCTGCAACGGATGACAGGTCCTTGATATGAAACAGCAATCTGGCGCTGCACGGGGACGAGCCCGGTACATTACCCCTGAAGGAGAGCGGGCCTTGCGGGAAGAGTTGCGTTACCTGTGGAAGGAGAAGCGCCCGGAAGTGACCCAGGCGGTGCGTGAGGCGGCGGCCTTGGGCGACCGATCTGAAAACGCCGAGTATATCTACGGCAAGAAACAGTTGAGGGAGATTGACCGGCGGGTTCGCTTTCTGACCAAGCGACTGGACGAGCTGACGGTGGTTAATCGCTTGCCCGATGATCGTGGCAAGGTGTTCTTCGGCGCCTGGGTGACCATTGAACACGAGGATGGCGGTGAGCAGCGCTACCGGCTCGTGGGACCGGACGAGTTTGATCTTGGTCGGGGTTACTTGAGCGTTGATTCGCCGATGGCCCGGGCGCTGATTGGCAAGCGCCTGGATGACGAGGTGAGCGTGCGGACGCCGGAAGGCTGGCAGACCGTCGTGATCACCGAGATCCGTTACGAGGAACCCGAAGCAAACCAGTGAAAACTGTCACAAACCTGACGACTCGTTGAGTTTTTTGTCGCCTTTGACGATAGACTGATCAAAATTTGACTCACGGATCGGGTTTGGTATGGCTTCTTTCTGCAAAATCATGGGTGCTTTCGTGCTGGGCGTGACTCTCATGCCTGTGTCGCTGCTGGCGCAGACAACGGCGGAAGGCGAGAGTGGGGATGTGTTTGACTATCGCGAGCGCTCCACAGTAGACAACATTCCCCTGCGCTCGATGGAAGAGAAGACCCTGGCCAATACCGTCATTGAAGGTGGGCTGGCAGCGCCTGCGGCCGGTGTGCCGGTTCAACCCCGCACCGATGAGGATTTCTACCTCGATCCGCTGGCGCTGCAGCCACGGGATCCCAGAACCGACCTGGGACGAAGCGAAATTCCGGTGGAATTCCGCTTCAGCAACCCCAAGGAGGTCCCTGGCCAGAATCACAGCAACAACTACCTGATTCGACCGCCCGAGAACCGCACCTATGAGGCGCAGAACATCAATATGATCGAGCGCTAGGCGGCAACAATCTGCTCCGCCTCGGTTTTGCCGAGTACCTCCTCATAGAAAAACGTCAAAGCCTGGCTCGCCTGGTTCAGGCGCGCCCGTGACAGCTGGATTCTGTCTTTCAGGTAGGTGAGAAACAACTGGCGGTCATCGGTTTCCAGGTTTTGCGGATCTTTCAACTCGTGAAAAAGCACAAACCTTGAAATCCAGTGCAGGTAAGTCTGCTCTGCCCGCTGGTTCAACTGACGTTTCTGAATTGCTTTATTAACGCGGCCAACAAGGCCCGGCTGGGATTGTTCCAGCGCCTCGGTAATGTCCATGTTTACTCTTCCGGATGCGTTGTTGTTTTTATGTTGCGCGCATCTTATGACAATCGTTTGAATGTCGCAAAATTTTTAAAGGGGCGTATGGCCACCCGGGTCAGGATGGCCCTGGGTGGCCGGGATCTTGGCGGGATTACTTCACGGAATTGAGCTTGTCGATATACTTCTGCATCGCCTCGTCGGAAGAGGTGCCCTTCAGTTCCGCCCAGGCGTCGTACTTGGCGCGGCCCACGAAATCCATCATGCCCGGGCGCTTGCCACTGACATCCCCTTCGGTTGCCTGTTTGTAGAGAGCGTAGAATTCCAGCTTCATCTCGTTGGACGGCTTGAAGTCGCCTTCCGCGGTCTGGATGTAGTTCACGGCTTCGTCAAACTGGGTTTTCAGGTCACTCATGTCTCTTTCCTTTTTTATTGAGGGGTTGGTGCGTTGGTTATGTTTTTGCCGAGTATAGCCAGAGAGGTTTCGGGCGTCATTGACTGATCGTTCCTTTCCTTCGACGAATGGGTTATTGTCCTGCCTCAAAATTTCAGATATCCGGAGTGAAGTCCATGGCCACCACCAACAAACTGGCCGGTATTGTCGGCAAGATCAACAGCTTACCTGCCTTTGCCCGGTCGCGGGCGCTGACCCTGTTTTTCGGCAAAGTGGTGCCTTTCACTGGTACCGCCGGCATTCGCATTGAGCATCTGGACGCGGAGCGTTGTGTGATCAGTATCGCCAACAAGCGCCGGGTGCAGAATCACATTGGTGGTGTTCACGCCGTGGCCTCCCTGCTGCTGGCGGAGTCCGCCACCGGTTTCCTGGTGGGCCTGAACGTACCGGATGACAAGGTGCCGGTGATCAAGACTGCCCATGCCGAGTACACCCGTCGCGCCAAGGGTGACATGACCGTGGAAGCCCACCTGACCCCGGAGCAGCGGGAGCGGATGCAGGTGGAAGACAAGGGGGAAACCTCCGTGCCGGTCACCATTCGTGACGGTGAGGGCAAACAGCCCATCGAAATTGAAATGATTTGGGCCTGGACGCCGAAGCGTCGTTAATGGGGGAATTGGCCGCCCTGACGGTGGCTGTTTACCGGGCCGGGTTTGGCAAAACTTTGCCCGGCAGCACATTTTTGCCACTATCCTAGATTGGGAATCTGATTGAGTTATTCCCGAAATCTCGATTACATTTTGGGGGGATTACACTAGAGTTTCTCAAACATTTCGGGGTTATAAAGTTGATCCAGTGTGGTGCTGTATCAATTGTTTAACTGCAGTCGAGTAAGGAAAAAGGAATTCAACATGCTGATAAGGACATTGCTATCCCTACTGCTTCTCTCACCGGTCGCTGGTATGGCCGAGGTCTACCGCTGGGTAGACGCGGAGGGCCGTACCCATTTTGGTGACCGCCCACCGGCGCAGGCTACCAGCCAGGAAGTCAAAGTGGTGTCCCCACCAGCCAGGGTGGATAACGCCGCCCGCGACCGTCAACAGAAGGTGAATGCGTTCCTGGAACAGAGGCAGCAGGAGCGGGACCAGCAGCGTGCCGCGGCCGCCAAGGCGGAGAAACAGGCTGCAAAGCAGGCGGAGCTGTGCACCCGGCTACGTGCCCGCCTCAAACACATGGAGAGTGTGTCCACCTTCTATAACCTGAATGAGCAGGGTGAGCGGGTTTTTGTCAGCGAATCCGAAAATACCCGAATCCGGGAACGTTTTCGCAAGAAGGTAGCGGAAGCCTGCAAGGGTTAAGTGGTCTGAAATGAAGTCTCACGGGAGGCAGGACGCTTCCCCCTGTCTGATGCAAAAGATTTGCAATGTGTTCACCTGTGCTCGCAACGGCCTGCCGTTGTGTTTTTGTCATCCAGATCCTGTTTGTCGGTGTTTCCAGCGCGGCACTACCGGGTGTATCACTGGCGGATGTTTACCAACAGGGAATGTCCCTCGAAGGTTACTGAGTCAGCGAAAAATACGATGGCGTCAGGGCCTGTTGGAATGGCTACCGGTTGTTGTCCAGGCGCGGAAACGTGTTCCATGCGCCTGACTGGTTCACCCGGGATCTGCCGGCTCAGCCGTTGGATGGTGAGCTATGGATGGGGCGCGGACGGTTTATACCAGCACCGGCTTACCACGCTTGGCCAGCTACCTGCGGGTTTGTGACGATGAACCTCCGGTGCCTGGTGGTAGTGCAACCATAAACCGGCCGCGCCTTGTAACCATAAATTGGCAGGGTATAGCGGGGATATGATGTCATCGATGCGAAGTGCGATATCAAGCTTTTAAACAAAAGCGAACATTCGAGTCAGGGCCTTCCCCCCCCCCCCCCCCGCAGCCTCCGAGCTAATCACGGCCGTTTCATCCAGTATGATTGGGAGAGCAACTTGTAGAGGCTGCATGATCACATGGCAGTGATGGCAGAGAAAGCCATGCTCGGCTAAGCTATTGTTTTATCGATTGATGTGCGGCGCGTCTGATGGTTCGAAGTCAGCAATGATAACGCAGCCAAATTTCTGCAATGATAGAGCGCGCTGACTCATTGCTGTTAAGTATCGCAATAATCGGAGAAAAATATGGCCGACCCCCATACAATTCGAGTGCCCCGACAACCTGACAGAAGTGTCGTTAAACTGTTCAAAAAACTTGCCGAACAGGCCGGGGTGACGACCGTTAAGCTAAACTTGGGGGCCGCGGGTACTCTTGAGGTGCCAGTAGCAGAAGATTCGTCAGAAGAGCTTGAAAAGCTTTTGGCTGCCGACTCTAGTCTCATTGAGTCGGCGTCGATACCAATACCTGGTTTCGGTATATCCTTTCATCGGGGTGGTCGAGGGAAACCCGCCCCAGAAAGGTCTCCTTTCTTCGATGACATTTCATTCGCATTTAACCAGCAGCAATGCAAGTTAACAGAAGGGGAAAGGCTATCTTTAATTACTATTGCTGCTAAGTCCCTCGGGCCCTTTGATCCAAAAAGAAGTGTCGGCGGCGGGTTATCAGAAGAGCAACAGCAACTTCTTTCGATACATAGTTCGACCCTCGAGCGACTTGAAAGCTTGAATGAAGAGCTTATCCGAAGTAGCGAAGAGTTTAGGCGCAAACTGGAAGGTCAGTATCAAGAGAGAGCGGATGAGCTTGAGGAGAAGCATCAGCAGAGAACTCAACACCTCCAGGATGAGATTGATAAGAAAAGAAAGGAGCTGGAATCCCGTGAAAATGAAATGCGGGAAAAGCTTAATGAGATTGATGATCGACAGAATACGCATGTTCGCCGTGAATTGCGGAAAAGTATTATCGATGAAATAAGATCTCGCTCGGAAGACATGAGTCTAACCAAGAGCACGAGCCGCCTTCGCTGGCCAATTCATGCTGTATGCATTGCATTAATGCTTCTCTTCGGAAGTGGTGCAGTATTCTACGCAGTCGAGCTTGGGCAAATTATAAGCGAAGGCGGGACTAGTAACTGGGCATTAATGGCGATTCTTTCCAAGCAGCTCTTCCTATCACTATCTTTCGGTGCCACAGCGGTTTTCTATATCAGATGGCTCAATTCTTGGTTCTCTGAACATGCGAGTAACGAGTTTCGCCTGCGTCAGCTACAGCTTGACGTTGAAAGGGCTAGCTGGGTAGTGGAGACAGCATTTGAGTGGAAGGGAGCGGAAGGATCGACAATACCAAACGAATTGCTTGAGCCAATTACTAAAAACCTGTTCACTCCTGAGGACAATATTCGTCAGGACTTTCATCCTGCCGATCAGCTGGCATCCGCGCTGCTCGGGACAGCGTCTACGGTTAAATTAAAGGTTGGCGATTCTGAGGTTAATCTCGATGGAAAACGTCTATCCAAAGTCAGAAGTCAGGATGGTGGAGGTAATGCTTAACGTGTACAGGTAAGGGGCGCTCCTGACGTCGCGGCTCTGCTGCAGACGTCGCCGCAATATCTGAATGTTCGCTTTGCGACCATGGCCTTAGGCGCCCATCACCAGCAGGTCAATGTCGTGCTGCTCCTAGTAGGCGTGCAGCGTGGGCTCTACATCGCCCGCGCGGATCGCCAGGGTAATTTCCGCGCCCAGGCCAGACAGCATTTTCTCGGCTCGTTTGAGCTGTTCCCAGCGGTTCAGGTTTTGTCGACTGCGCGCATAGCGAGAACACCCGGCTTCACAAAAAAACACTCAGGGAACAATGGTATAAAAATATCAATCCGGGGGTTCTGCTCTGAATTAACAGCTGGTAGTCTGAATTATTAAGTCTGTTTGAAGCTCACAGCACTGCTTCTGGTATAACCTCCAAGATTGAGCCCTAGTCATGCTTCCCAGTTGTAGAAAATTACAAAAATTCATACTCACATTCACGATAGCGTTAGCAATCAGTGGATGTGCAAGCAAAGGCGTAACCGTCACCCCGTCACAAAATGTCCAAGAAAACTTGTCTGACTTGCTTAATACCTACTCGGACCTCAATGAGGTTCGTACGGTATCGGAGGTCCTGTCAGAGCATGAGAGCTACAAGTTTTCAGCCACCCCCATACTGGCAGCGATTATCTTGGAACCCAGGCTGGTACCTGCGATGCTTGGTAAGGGTGCCAGTCCAAATCATATCGAGGGAACGAGCGTATCTCCTCTGGCTTGCGCCAGCGATCCCAAGAACTGCAGGGATGTTTTTGGCCTATCCCAAAATGGGGTTTCTTCCGGCAATCAAGCCTTTTCGCTAATGACAACGCTTCTCGAGAACGGTGCCAATCCAGACGACAGACATGAAACCATCAGTGTAAAAGAGATTATTCTTTGCACCACAAATGCCATAAATAAGTCTTTTGAATTAACTGAAAAAAAGATTAATAAGATTAAACTTCTCAGTGATTATGGCGCAACGTTTAGTGATGAAGAAATTACACGATGCAAAGAACAGATCCAGAAAGAAATTGCCCACTACGGAAAGCAAACACGTTCTTCTCCAGAAAGAACCGAGTTTGTTAAAGAAGTTGGGTTACTGGAAACTCAGGCAAGAGAAACGTTAGCGCTGTTAGACAATATCAAAGAACGCGGCCTGAACCAGTCACTCACTCAATGGACCGTTAATTATCGCAAGGAGCAGAAAAGAAAAGTCGAAGAAGCCGCTGAACGCAGGCGCCTTGCCGAGCTCAAGGAACGAAAACGTCGTCAAAAATTAGCGGCCATCCAGTCGTATATCGACCAAGATGCCAGCCTGACATCAGCACTCTCAGGCATCGCCCAAATAGGTGCGGAGAGGAGCACCGTCGAATGGATCCTCCTGCAAAACCGGTTTGGCGCCGACGAGTGCGAAACCAGGGTCGACGGAGCGTATTTCAAGTCGAAAGCCTGTGAATCAAGCGCAAAGACCTTGATTTCTCAGATTAAGACCCACTATTCGACCCTCAATTCAACCTACCAGAAGCAGCGCGACTGGTTTACCGGTCTCTTTGGGAAAAACGCATCTTTCGTTGAAGAAATCGTGGATGATCGCGTTGCCAATGTCGGCTCAATCGATGAGATCAAGCAGCAGTACGCGCCGGCTTTTCAGCAACTCCGTCGCATCACTGACACCGAAGCCCGTGCCGAGAGATCCGCCAGGAAACGCCAAGAGCAACAAATGATGGCTGCCTTCATGAGCAACATCCAAAGTACGTTTGAGAGAACAAACCGAATGCTGGACCGCAATATGGCGCGAACCCAGCAAACAATTAACCAGGCTTATGCGTCCCAGCGGTCATCGGGTAATTATGCGGATTCTGGCTATCAAGTGCGCTCCAATGCCCCGGCTATGCGGGATTTGGATAAGAAGCTGGAGGATATCGACCGTTCATTCAGTACCAACAGTGGCACAAAAGACCGGCCGGATATCGCTTCATCCCCTGTCAAACCTTCGCATCGCGTTTGCGGTGGTCCCTTTACCGTCCCCGCCATGAATAAGGTATTTGATATTAAGGCGTTAAACAGCGGTAAGGCGTCACCGCCCATCGAGTGTTCGGCTGGAGGACATCCCATCATGAAAGGGCGTTATAACCCTAAAGCTCAGTATATTAATTGGTTGATGCAACCACCGAACTACAAAAAAGAAGCCATTCGAAATGAGAATGGGCGCCCGAGTGGGCGGTTCCGCGTCTCCTGGGATGCTTTCCGTTACGAGTGCCTTTGCAGTAATAGAAGTGCTGGTCAGCGGAGCGAAAGCTATCAACAGTAACCCCCGATAGAATATTTGGAGTCAGAGTAAAAATTAGAAACAATAAGGGACTGACATCTAATGGGACACACACCGTTCACGCACTGAGTGTGTGTCCCTGGCAGCACCTAGATTTTGCCGGGGTTATTAAGTAGGGGGTAGATATGTTTTCTGGTTGCGGAAAGGTGGGCCTTGTTTGTGTGCTTGCGGTCAGCGCTTTAATGATGAGTGCCTGCGTGAGTGTGACTTCGCCGGAACAAGTAGCATCTAATATGCGAGATCTTCTTGATAATCATACCGATGTCAATGAGGTTAGAGCTGTCCGGACGGTGAAGAGTATCTTGGTAAGGGATTCTTCCCCCCTCAATGCAACCCCGATATTGGCCGCTATTGTGTTGGAGCCAGAGCGCATACCGAAATTAATTGAAGAAGGTGCAAACGTTAACTGGGTTTCTGGCACTCCCTTTTCACCTTTAGGGTGCGCCACATATCTAAATGTGTGTAAGGGAATCTTTAGGGTTACGAAAAATAGTTTTGAATATCGGTTGGATAATACTCTGGCGGTAATGAATGTCATTCTGGCAAATGGCGCGGATCCAAATGCAAGCATTGGGGGGGTGCCCAATCATTTGATGGAACCAATTCTATGCGACCGAGTGCTTTATTATGCCCCCCCATATCTGGAGTTGGATGATTCATCAGTGAAGAAATTGAGAGTATTGAGTGAATATGGCGCGGAGTTTGATAGTGAAAAAATTGCTAAATGTCGTAAATGGGTGTCAAGAAGGGTTGAGGATCTGTCTCGCTCTGGTAATTATCTTATATTGAAAGAGTGGCAAAAAAGATTAATGTTTGTTAATGATGCTGAGGAGATGGGAATAAATAAAGCATTGTCCCTCTGGGAAAATCCAGACCAGTATTTTTCCGTAGCCATGGAAAGAAAAGAAAGAGAAGCGGCTGAGCGTCAGCGATTGGCAGAGATAAATGAAAGAAAGTACCGTGAAAAGATCTCCGTCATTCAGGCCTATATCAATCAGGATGCCGCCCTACGATCGGCACTCTCAGATATCGTCCAGATAGGTTCTGAAAAGAAAACCGTTGAATGGATCGTTCTGCAAAACCGGTTTGGTGCTGAAGAATGCGAAACCCGGGTAGGTGGTGCGTATTTCAAATCGAATGCCTGTGAATCGAACTGGAAGGTTTTGATGAAGCGGGTTAAAAACCACTACTCAAGCCTGAAAACGAGCTATCGAAAGCAACGCAACTGGTTTGCAGGCCTGTTTGGCAAGAACACATCATTGGTTGAGCGTTTTGTGGACGGGCGTGTTGCAAATGCGCCGTCAGTTGATGCGATCAAGCAACACTATACCCCGGCTTTTCAGCAACTTCGTCGCATTACTGACGCCGAGGCCAGTGCTGAACGGTCGGCAAGAAAGCGCCAGGAGCAGCAAATGATGGCTGACTTCATGAGCAACATCCAGGGCACGCTAGAGAGAACAAATCGAATGCTGGACAGAAGCATGGCGCGAACCCAGCAAACGATTAACCAGGCTTATGCATCCCAAGGTACTCGTAATGCAAACACAGGCTCTGGCTACCATACCCGTAGCGCCCCGGCTATGCGGGATTTGGACAAGAAGCTGGAAAAGATCGACCGTTCCTTCGAATCTTCAATCCCGGAGAGACAGCCCTCTACGTCCACCGCGAAAACATTAGGCGCAGCGGCAGTTGATGAAAACAAGGTCTGCGCGGGTCCCTTTCATAGGCCGGAATTTGTAACGATAACGAGAGGACCGAAGGTGCCCGAGGGGCCAAAGTTGAAATGCCCCGCCGGGACAACCCCGATTGCGGTAGGTACAGCGAATCTGGACCTGCCTAGTAAGTACCTTCAAGGCGCCATGACTTCCGAACCATTAGGCGATGGGTCACGAAGATATACTTTGAAAGCGTGGGATTACGAGTGCCTGTGTAACAAAGGTAGCCGCCAAGGCAGCAGTGCTTACCAGCAATAAGAGCACAGGTGCCGCCGGCTACCGGGACCGAAAACTGTTAAAAGGATCTTAATCCTCTATGCAAACGGGCGGTTAAAAATGGGGGGAATTACAGTATGACCGGTGCCGGCTGATGCCCACTAAATTGCGATTGCGATTGCGCCTGCGGCACCTTTCTGCGGGCAGCTTATGCCGCATGCGTTATTGCCCCCTCCGAATGTTCGCTTTGCGACCGAAGCGATCAACGACGATGGTGATGTGTTCAATGTTATCGATGTGCTGGCCCGCGAGGTAGGCGTGATCGGCATCTTTTCCGATTGGCCGGCTACCGTCACTTTTTATGCCAACTGCATGGGCATTCCTGCTCAAAGTGGTTGGGCTACAGTTGCCGCCCCGCCCTTGTCTGCTGAAGCTTCAGCCAATCGCTATGTTGGGTATCGGAGTAAACTGGTCGTCATACCTCCAGACAATAGCGAACAAGTATGAAGTCAGATTCCAGCCCGGTGTGGCAACGGCACGCCTCGGCCATCCTCAGTGGGTTCCTCGGGGACTGGCTTGAGGCGCGGAAAAACCCTCTGGCGGTGCCTATGGAACTGTTCCACGGGCAGTCGCCACTGGATCACCGTGCGCCACAGCTCGATGTCCCCGGTTCCACCCTGTGCCTGTCGATTCACGGATTGATGGAACTGGAGTCCGTATGGACGTTTCCCGGTCAGAGCGACCTGAGCTACGGTTCCCTGCTGACCAGTGCCTCCCGGGAGATCACACCGCTGACTCTGCGCTATAACACGGGAAGGCCGATCTACCGGAATGGCGAGGCGCTGGCGGCGTTGCTGGAAGAGTTGGTGTCTGCCTGGCCGGTTCCGTTGGAGCGTATCGTTCTCATGGGCCATAGTATGGGAGGGCTGTTGATCCGCAGTGCCTGTCATTATGGGCAAGCTCAGAACCATCGCTGGATGGAGCGCCTGACCGACTGCGTCTATCTTGGCTCGCCTCACGATGGTTCCTGGCTGGCCAAAGGTGCGAAAGCCACTGCCGATCTGCTCAATCGTGCTCCTCGTGACTATTTGCGGGTCGCCGGTGAAGTGATCGATCTGCGCAGCGAAGGCATCCGTAATTTGTCCCGTGGGGATGTGGTGCCAGCGGATCAGGGCGAGCCACCCCTGGTTCCGGGTGTGCGGCATTTTGTAGTCTGTGGTTTGCTGGCCCGTTCCCGGACGCATCCGGTGAATGCCCTGTTCGGGGATGCGCTGGTGCATGAAGCCAGTGCCCGTGGCGAAGAACGCACTGGGTGGAAGCTTGCCGGTATGGCGAGCTTCCCGGGGGTGGATCATATTCGTCTGGCGCATCATCCTGATGTGGCCCGGCAATTGGTGGAGTGGTTGCTATGAAAACCGGAAATGAGGGTGGTCGTGAGTGGTGGCTGGGCGTCGCGGATGTATTGACCCATGGTATTGCGCAGGGGGCCGGAAAACTGGAACGGGTGCATCTATCGATTGCAGATGAGACCTTTAATGTGCTCCATCGCATTCCCGTTACCCGACCCTGGAGTCAGGCCGTTCGGTTCACCCATCACAACATATCGAAACTCTCTTATCGCAGCGTTGCGGCAGTGGCTGATGGGGCAGGGCAGTTGCTAACTCCGCCGGATCGGCGACGCTAGTCTGTGAAGACGCTGACAGCAGGCCTCCTTGCCTGCCGTCAGTACAGAAGTGTTACTGAACATTCTCCTGCTCGCCAAACCGATCCGCAAACAGTGCAGACGACAGATAGCGCTCGGCGGAGTCCGGCAGCACCACGACAATATTCTTGCCTTTGTTCTCGGGTAGCTTGCTGACTCGTATTGCTGCGACCACGGCCGCGCCGCAGGAAATTCCGCACAGAATCCCCTCTTCCTGGATCAGTCGGTGCGCCATCGCAATGGCTTCGTCGTTACTCACTTTTTCCACTTGGTCGACCAGGCTCAGATCGAGGTTTTTGGGCACAAAGCCGGCGCCGATGCCCTGAATTTTGTGAGGGGACGGCTTCGGGTCCTCACCCGCCATCACTTGGGTAATGATCGGGGAGTCGGTGGGCTCAACGGCGACGGAGGTGATGTCTTTGCCTTTGGTATGTTTGATATACCGTGACACACCGGTCAGCGTGCCGCCGGTACCGACGCCGGCAACGAATATATCAACCTCGCCATCGGTGTCGTCCCAGATTTCCGGGCCGGTGGTGTCCTCGTGAATGCGGGGGTTGGCCGGGTTATCGAACTGCTGGGGCATGAAATGGTGCTCGGGATCGTTGGCCACGATTTCCTCCGCCCTGGCAATGGCGCCGGGCATACCCTTGGCCGGCTCGGTCAGTACCAGTTCCGCGCCCAGGGCTTTGAGCACCTTGCGGCGTTCCAGACTCATGGACGATGGCATGGTGAGGATCAGTTTGTAGCCCCGGGCAGCTGCGACAAATGCCAGGGCGATACCGGTATTGCCGCTGGTGGGTTCGACAATGGTGGTTCCCGGTTTCAGGACGCCCCGTTTTTCGGCATCCCAGATCATGGCAGCACCAATGCGGCATTTCACCGAATACGCCGGGTTACGCCCCTCAATCTTGGCCCAGATGGTGGCGCCGTCATTGACCCGGTTAAGTTTGACCAGCGGGGTGTTGCCGATCGACAGAGAGTTATCTTGATAGATTTTCGCCATGAGTTTCTCCTTGTGGTTGGCTCTATCCTGGTAAGTCGTGAAGATCAGAAACTCCTCTCCACCATGGCATTCAATGTTAGCATGGCTGGTTTACGGGCGTATCGGAACGGATCCATGGGACTTTTATTTGAAGAAATCGACAGCCAACCTTCACAGCTGGGGGAGATAACTCTGCGGCGCCGGCGGATTCCCGCCCTGGGCGAGCGGGATATCTACGAAGTGAAGCTTGGCGAGGAATTCCTGATGTCCAGCATGTTCGTGGACGCCGAGATCGCCCTGGCGGATCTGGGACTGGAGATGACCGAGGGACAGGCGCTGAAGGTGGTGGTCGGTGGCCTGGGCCTGGGTTACACGGCAGAAGCTGCCCTCCGGCACGACCGGGTAGAAGAACTGCTGGTAGTCGATGCACTCGATACTGTGATCCGCTGGCACGAACAGGGAAAAGTGCCCCTGGGCAATGTGCTCAACGCTGATGATCGCTGTCGTTACGTCCACGGCAGTTTCTTCGACCTGGCGGTGTCCGAGGCAGGCTTTGACCCCGAACAGCGGGGCAAGCTGTTCGATGCCATCCTGCTGGACATCGACCATTCACCACGAGCGCTTCTGCACGACTCCAACGCCAGTTTCTATACTGAAGACAGCCTTGGAAAAATGGCGATTCACCTGCGCCCGGGCGGGGTGTTCGCCATGTGGTCCAATGACCCACCGGATGAGGAGTTTATGGCCACCCTGCGAACCCTGTTCACTGACGTGGATGCACAGGTGGTGTCGTTTTTCAATCCGTTCCAGAACCGGGAGTCCACCAACACGGTGTTTCTTGCCCGTAAACCGGTCAGCTGACCTTGCGGCCGGTGTAGTCGGAAAAGTCTGGTTTGCGGGGGCGGTGCTGGTCGTCGGTCATGTAGGCCGACGTCAGAATGAACTCCGCCGTGGCGCGGTTACACGCCACCGGAATATTCCACAGAGCTGCGATGCGCAACAGGGCCTTGATGTCCGGATCGTGGGGCTGGGGTTCCAGAGGGTCCCAGAAAAACACCAGCAGGTCGATCTCACCCTCGGCGATCTTCGCCCCGATCTGCTGATCCCCGCCCAGGGGGCCGCTTAAAAGGCAGTGGATGTCATCGCGCTCCAGATTTTCTCCCAGTAACCGGCCAGTGGTGCCGGTGGCATACAGGGACAGTTGCGCGAAGCGGGTCTGGTTCTCTGACACCCAGTCCACCAGTTCCTTCTTCTTGTTGTCGTGTGCCACCAGGGCAACGGATTTCACAGCCATTTGCGGTAAAGTCTCCTTGATGTGGGATCAATCTGTTTGCCAGTGTTTCATAACCTGGCGACCTGCGGAATAGGACAGAGGTGTGATGAAGACAACAACCATTGATTGGGCGACGACCCCGGCAGCGGTCTGGCGTCGCCACCGATCCGGTCTGAGGGTGATTCGCCGCCTGGATCCGATACAGTGGGAGGCGTTGACTGGCATTGAGCGCCAGCAACAGGCACTGGCACGGAATACCGAGCGTTTCCTCTCCGGAGAACCGTCCAACAATGCATTGCTCTGGGGCTCCAGGGGGACGGGTAAGTCGTCGCTGATCAAGGCACTGCTGAACCGCTACCAGGACCGGGGCTTGCGGATGATCGAGGTCGATAAGGACGATCTGGTGACCCTGCCGGAGATTGTGGATGATATCTGCGACCTGCCGTTCCGCTTTGTGATTTTCTGCGATGACCTGTCATTTGACGTCGGCGAGTCTGGCTACAAGGCTCTCAAGAGCGTGCTGGAGGGCTCACTCGAACTGCCGCCGGAAAACGTGCGGGTTTACGCCACCTCCAACCGCCGACACCTGATGCCCGAGTTCATGTCTGACAACCTGAAAAGCGAGATGCGCGACGGTGAGCTGCATCCGGCCGAGGCGATTGAGGAACAGGTGTCCCTGGCGGACCGGTTCGGGTTGCAGCTGTCGTTCTATCCGTTTTCCCAGGACGTGTATCTGCAGGCGGTGGATGCCCTGTTTCCGGACGTGGCAGACCGGGAGCAGCTGCACCGGGAGGCGGTCCGCTTTGCCACCGCCAAGGGGGTGCGCAATGGTCGCACCGCCCAGCAGTTCTACCGGCAATTTGCCGGAGACGACCAGTCAAACCAGTAGAAGGCCGCAGCTATTGCCGTTTTGCCATGCGGATGAAGCGATGGTGTACCACCCGGACGCCTGTGTACACCAGAGCCATAACCAGGGGAATGGCAATGCCCAGTACCAGCGATTTGTTGATATCGACTCCGGCTTCGTACACGGAATCCAGTCCCAGTTTTAGCAGACCGATCAGGTAATAGGTGATCGCCACCACGGAGAACCCTTCCACGGTGTGCTGCATCATAAGCTGGATTTTGGAACGCCGGTCCATGGAGCTCAGTAACTGTTGGTTCTGGTTCTGGATTGCCAGGTCCACTCGGGTGCGCATCATTTCCGAGGCGCGGTCAACCCGGCGGGACAGATCTTCCAGCCTTTCACAGACGGCTTCGCAGGTTTCCACCGCCGGGGTCAGCCGTCGTGTCATGAACTCGGTGATGGTCAGGTGCCCGGACAGCTCATCTTCCCGTAGGGCGTCCAGTCTTCGCAGTACCAGCCGGTGGTAGGCTCGGGTGGCCGAGAACCGGAAGGTGGAATGGGCCCTGAAGGCTTCGATACGGGCCGCGATGGCGGTCAGCTCGGCCAGCAGTGCGGGCTCATCCACTTCGTCGTTGTCCGCGAGGGATTGGGTGATCACCGCCAGTTTCTGGTCCATGTCGTTGAGGGAGGGGGAGGTTTCCCTGGCCAGGGGCAGCGCTAGCAGGGACATCAGCCGATACGTTTCGATTTCCATCAGGCGCTGGGTCAGGCGACCAAGCTGGCTGTCGGACATATGGTGGTTCATCACCAGGAAACGGCCAAAACCGTCGCTGTGAAGCTGGAAGGTGCCCCAGACCCGTGCGGCACCTTCCTGGGGACTGCTGCCCACCAGCCTGTGGCCTTCGAAATGCTGGCGTACGTAATTCAGGTCTTCCATCCCTTGCCCGGCCTGGGTTTGCAGGTGGACATGAAATGCGGCAATGACGGTGCCAGTCAGCCTGTCCAGCCAGCCGTCCGGAAGCAGGCTGATGCCGGTTTCCTCGAAGGGGGCGCCGGTTTCCGACGGGTCCAGGTTAATGAAGGTGTAGGCCGCAAATTCCATGTGCATTTCGCGCCGCACCCTGAGGTTGCCAAAGGTTTTCTCGAAGCAACTGACTTCCTGTTCGGGTTCGGGCTGGCCCAGCAGGCGATGCAGTTCCTGTAAATGCTGGAACTGGGTCTCACGCTCATCGGGTGTGGTGAGCACGGCAATGTGGGTTACCCGGGCAGGTGTTGGTAATACCTGGAAGGGGCGGGAATGCAGCTCGTCATACAGATCGTCCCGTAACGGATGAATGGCAAGGGCTGAAAGGCTTGATCCCACGCTGATTGGTCTCCACGGTGTCAGTTGGCTTGAATCCCGGACAAGTCACAAGGTTAGGGGAAAGTCAGACGGGGGGAAATACGACCAGTGGCGGGTCTGCGTCGTCTGAAAGTCGCTCACTGGCCTTGTATGGGGGCATGTGTGGGCAGGCTGACGGTGAACAGCACGCCGTTGGCCTCATTGCTGGCGGTCACCGATCCGCCGTGGTGTTGGGCAATCAGCTTCACGATCAGCAATCCCTGTCCCAGGTGTCCTTCCTGGGGGCCTTTTCGTATGGATACAAACGGATTGAAAATATCGGAACCCAGGTGCTCCGGCAGCGGTGGCCCCTGATTAAACACTCCCAGTTGAAGGCTGTTTCCCTGCGGTGAAAGACGGACTTCAATCAGGTCCCCGGTGGCGGTGAAATCCCGGGCATTGTCTACCAGCTTGTCCAGCAACTGGACGATCAGCTCTGGTGATCCGTTCATGGCACAACCCTGGGTCGGGCCCTTATAGACAATCCGGTGATTCGTATCCAGTTGTTGATAGGCTCGGGTGGTCTGATCCATTACCTCCGCCAGCGCGAAGCGTTCCTTCTCGGCATGGTCAAAGCTCTGTTCCAGTCTGGCGGCCTCGCTCATGCCGTTAAGAATTTGGCTGAGCCGACCGGTGGCAGTGGTGGCCCGTTCGATGTAGTTGTTACGTTCACTGTCGGATTCTGCGTGACGCAAATTTTCCAGGGAGGAGCGTACGACGGCCACTGGCGTTTTCAGCTCGTGGGACAGCCGGCGGGAGAAGCTTTCCAGGTATTCGTTGTAGCCTTGCAGCCGGTCGACCATTTGACCAAATTGCTGGTGCAGTTGACCCAGTTCGTCGCGGGCCCGCGTCTCCGGCAAAGTGCCGATGATACGGCCGTCATCGTCAACGCTGGCACTGACCGCCCGCTGTAACCGGGTGATCCGCCAGGACAGCCAGCTAACATAGCCCAGCAGCACCAGCATCAGCCCCACCACCAGCAGGGTGCTGCGAGCAATCACCGACCCCAGGGCATTGCCGGACAGCGACAGCAACTGGTCCAGCGACTGTTCAAGAACCAGGAGGCGGCCATTGAACACCGGCTGCGTCACCAGCAGGAAACTGTCGCCATCGCGGTGGCGAACCAGGCCATTATCAGGAAGCGTGTTGGGGGCGGGCCGAATGGCGGTTTCGTCAATGAGTTGAGGGTCCGGTTGATAGAACCGCACCAGTGATCTGAGTCCGTTGAGGGCGATCTGCTCCACCACCTCCAGTGGGCTGAGGGAGTCAAACTCCGGTCGGCTCTGCTTGTTCGCCAACGCATGGCGGGCAATGACCCAGCCCTCGGGTTCCAGCACTCGCAAGTGCTGGCCGCTGGCCATCTGGCTCGCAAGTTGGCGTTCCAGTCGGGGCACTCGTGTCACCAGCACCGGTGGTGGGTTGATGGCTGTGCCTGCGGTGTCGATACCGTCCTTGCCCGGCCACTCGGCGACCAGGCCGAAGCGGCTGCCTTTGGCTGGCAGCGGCAGTTTCAGCTCCAGCTGGTAGCCGTTTTCCACGCTCTGCCAGTAGCCGGTAATACGGAAATCATTGTCAGGGTCGCGACCGGTAGTGATGGCATTGACGCGTCCGGGAGCGGGTGACCGGATGATCCGCTCGGATCGGTTATTGCCCGCGGTGCTTACCAGGCGCAGGCGATCGTGCGGCTGGTCAGGTGAGCCGGGGTTGAAGTAACGAATGCCGGGATGTTCTACCCGAACCAGAAGGTAAAGGTAGCGTTGGTCAGTAGCGGCCTGCCAGTGCAGGGCAGACGTCGTGGTATTCTGCCAATCCTGTTTCGAAAGCTCTTCGTTGTACCTGGGCCAATCGTCGCCATAACCGTCCATGCGTGGCGGTTGGGTGACCGGATGAGCGTATAGGACCGGGGTGCCCAATGGCACCGCGGAGTTGCCAATCAGCAGGTCACCGGCGGTTTCCGCCATCCGTTTGGCTTGCTCCTGCAACTGGTCTGTTGCCTGCTCCCGCAGCGCTTCATCCAGTTCCAGCACAAACTGTAGCCCTGCCCATGGAATCAGCAGCATCAGCAGGCTGGCGATGAGCAGTTGGCGCTTCAGGCTCAAGGCTTACACCTCATGGGCATTCCAGCGATACCCCATGCCATAGGCGGTCTGTATGCCATCAAAGTGGCTGTCGATCTGTATGAACTTGCGGCGGATGCGTTTGATATGGGAGGTCACGGTGTTGTCGTCCAGAACGGTGCTGGCGGCTTCCATCAGCTGGTCGCGGCTGCGTACGTGGCCGGGATGCTGGACCAGGGAATGGAGCATCCAGAATTCGGTGACCGTCAGGTCGACCGGCTGGTTGTCCCAGTCAGCCGTCATGCGGTCCACGTTCAGGGTCAGCTTGCCCCGCTGGAGCACTTCGTCGGGTTTTTTCAGCGCCTCTGCCCAGGCATCGGCCCTGCGCAGCAAGGCGGTCACCCTTGCCAGCAGGTGATCCAGGCTCATGTCCTTGGTGACATAGTCATCCGCCCCCAGGCGCAGACCATGAACGGAATCGATGTCGCTATCCCTTGCCGTGAGAAAAATGATCGGCAGGGTCTTCGACAGATTCCTCAGATCTTGGCACAGAGTGAAACCGCCCTCCGGTTCATCCCCCAGCCCCACGTCGATGATGGCCAAATCCGGCAGGCTATGGCGCAGTACCTGAAAGGCACTGCTGCGGTCACCATAGGCGGACACGTGATAGCCCCGGCGCTCGAAAGCGTCACGGTAGTTTTCGCGAATGGCGGGTTCGTCCTCGATCAAGACAATGTGCCGCTTCATGTGTCTTTTCTGTCCTTTCCGGCGAGTACAGGTAATGTGCAGCGTCTATTTAATCACGCTGGCGCACGATCACAAGGAAACGGGGCGCCTTTGCCATAATTCATCATAATTGGCCGGCGCACCGCCAGATTCTGACACAGGATGATCGCTTCCATGGGTTGAAATCAGCATCACGATTCACCAAAAAGAAAGGAATCCAACGATGCTGACCAGTGCTGTAGCAACCCCATCCCCCAGTGCCGCCACTCGCACGGCCGCACGTCGCGCCATTCGCTGTATGGAAGGAATCAGCCTCTGGCTGGCTGTCCTGCTGATGCTCGCCAGCCACTCGATGATGGCGGAAGCCATGGAGGGCTCTGTCCAGTCCGAGGGCGCCGGCGCCTTCCACTTTGTCGACAGCGCCGGCCAATGGCAGGAGCCGGCCACCCTGTTGACCACCGATTACCGGGTCACGGTCAGTGGCCTGATTGCCGATACCCGCCTGCGCCAGAGCTTCGAAAACACCAGTCAGCAATGGCGTGAGGGTGTCTTCGTGTTTCCGCTGCCGGAGAACGCCAGCGTCTATGGTCTGACCATGACCGCCGGGGAGCGGGTGATTGTGGGTGAGATCAAGGAGCGTGCCGAGGCCAAGCGGCAGTACGATCAGGCTAAAAAGGAGGGCCGCAGGGCAGCCCGGGTGGATCAGCAGCGGCCCAACCTGTTCACCACCCGTCTGGCCAACATCCCTCCGGGAGAGACGGTCAGTGTTGAACTGCACTACCAGCAGGCGGTGCGTTACCAGTCCGGAGAGTTCGAGCTGCGTCTGCCGACCACCCTGACTCCCCGGTACATGCCCGGAACACCCATTACCGAAGGACCGAAGCAATGGCAGGGTGGCTGGGCGACCCCGACTACTCAGGTCGCTGATGCTGACAAGATCAGCCCTTTTACCGTGCTGCCGGAAGATGTGGGCCGGGACAGCCATCGGGCGAAGGTGGAATTGGTGATCAACGCCGGCCTCCCGGTTGCTGCGGTTGCCAGCCCGAGCCACGGGCTAACCAGCACCTGGAACGGCGACGAGGTAACGGTTACCCCGGACGATGGCGCCATCCTGATGGACCGGGACCTGGTGGTACGCTGGGCACCGGTGCGGGGTCAGGAACCGTCCGCCGCCGTCTTCCATGAGCAGTGGCAGGGAGAGGACTACCTGTTGGCCCTGCTGGTGCCAGGGCTGGCGAAGGATCGCCAGTTACCCCGCGAGCTGATCTTTGTGATCGACACCTCCGGCTCCATGGCTGGCCAGTCCATCCGCCAGGCCCGGGCCTCGCTGTTGCGGGGGCTGGATACCCTGGGGCCGGCCGACCGCTTCAATGTCATTCAGTTCAACAGTCAGACCAGCAGTCTGCATCCGAAAGCGGTACCCGCCGACAGTTACAACCTGGATCAGGCCCGGCGCTACGTCCGCAATCTGGCCGCTGATGGCGGTACGGAAATGGCCTCGGCACTCGATGCAGCACTGGAGGCGAGTGAAGGTGGGGTGGCTGAAAGCGATTCTGCGGGGTACGTCCGCCAGGTAGTGTTCATGACCGATGGTGCGGTAGGTAATGAGAAAGCGCTCTTCGGCAAAATCCGTGAGCAATTGGGCAGCAGCCGGCTGTTCACCGTGGGCATAGGTTCGGCGCCCAATATGCATTTCATGCGCGAGGCGGCTCGCTATGGTCGTGGCACCTACACCGCCATCAGTGACCTGGGCGATGTGTCCGGGCCATTGGATGAGCTTTTCGGCAAGATGCAGTCACCGGTACTGACCGATATCCGGGCTCAGTGGCCGGATCAGAGGGCTGCGTCGGAAAGTTTCCCCAGGCGAACCGGTGATCTGTTCAAGGGTGAACCCATGGTGCAGGTGACCCGGGGCAGGGTCGCCCGTGGTGAGCTGGCAGTATCCGGCCGACTGCAGGATGGCAGCCGCTGGGAGAAAACTCTGGAACTGAAACAGGCGGCTCCCGGCAAGGGGCTCCATCGCCTCTGGGCGCGGGCGAAGATCAACAGCCTGCTGGACAACGGCCTGTCAGGGCAGGTGAATGAGACCACCAAACGGGAAGTCACCAGTTTGGCACTGGACCACCAGTTGATGACCCGTTACACCAGTTTTGTGGCGCTGGACAAGACTCCGGTGAGGGAGGTCGGAACCGACCTGGAAACTGAGCACTTACCCACACTGCTGCCCGCTGGTAGTCAGCCCGGCATGTTGCGGTATCCCCAGACCGCAACCCTCTCGCCACTGCTGATGGCATTGGGGCTGCTGGGGTTGATGTTCTCGTCAGCGGCGCTGATGGTGCACCGGAGGATGTTCGTATGAACCGCCTGTTCCTGTTAATGGTGATGATGTCCGCCACGATTCTGACCGTCGGACTGTGGATTCCCTTTAAGGCTGTCGTGGCCCAGGAGCTGCTGGAGCTGGCCTGGGCTGAGAGTCAGGCCCGGCAGACCGAGACCCGACCCTGGCCCTGGGCCGACACCTGGCCAGTGGCCAGACTGTCGTTACCGGAACTCGGTCAGTCCATGATTGTATTGGAGGGGGCTCATGGCGAAAGTTTGGCTTTCGGGCCCGGGCAGGTACTGGGTAACGCAGCCGGTGCCGGGCCAGTGGTGATTGCGGGTCATCGGGATACGCATTTCAGTAGCTTGCGTCATCTGGAGCAGGGAAGTGAGCTGAAGCTGCAGACGCGTTCGGGTCGCTGGTACAGCTATCGGGTCGATAATGTTCGCGTTGTCGACAGTCGCCATGAGCGAATCGATACGGGCCAGCTAGGTGACGACACCCTGTTATTGGTGACCTGCTACCCTTTTGACAGTTTCGATAATCGCGGTCCCCTGCGTTACGTTGTGGAAGCCAGATCAGGCCAGCCGCCGAGTATCGGCAATGACCCCGATCCCGTACAAATTGACACTGTCGCGGGGCTATGACTTTGGCTTACACTTGTGCGCAAAATTACGTAAACGGGTTGTTTCATGGGTGCTTTGAGAAAATTCCTGGCCTGGCTGAGTGTGCCGGTTATTTGTGTTATAGCGCTGCTGCTCTACATCGCGCGACCGTTCAATCCAGACAATAACCGGCTATTCGGGTGGGTGGTTGGCCGGGTTGGGCGTTTCATTCTGGGGATGGAACGACCGCTGAGCGGGCAGGAGAATATGCCTGCAGATCGACCAACGGTCGTCATCGCCAACCATCAACACAACGACGACCTGTTTGTTATGGGGGATCTGTTGCCGCCACGAACAGTCACCGTCGGCAAATCGTCGTTGGTCTGGATTCCGTTTTTCGGTCAGATATTCTGGCTTGGTGGGAATGTGATCCTTGATCGCGCCCGTTCTCACAAAGCCATCGCGGTGATGCAGGCGACCAGCGATGCCGTTGTACGGGAACGTAAAAGCCTGTGGATCTTCCCGGAAGGTACCCGTAGCCGTGGGCGTGGACTGCAAAAGTTCAAGAAGGGCGCTTTCCACGCGGCTGTGGCTTCTGGTGCCCCGATCACCATGGTGTGTGCCAGTCAGTATGAGGATGGCACGCTTGGCTGCTCCGGTCGCCGCGAGCCGGTATCGATCCGGATTCTTCCTCCCGTTGAAACCTCCGGTCTGACCACCGCTGACATTCCCGAGTTGATGGCGCGTTGCCATCGAGAGATGGAAGCCGCCATTTCTGCCATGGCGTAAGTGGATGTTCTTGAAGCAGAACAGAAAACAGGGCAGTCTTTCGGGGTCTGAACTATTCGTCCGAAAGGCAGGGAGAAGCGTGTTATGAATCTGATTCTGTTTCTGATCATCGGTGGTGTTGCCGGCTGGCTGGCCGGTTTGATCATGAAGGGCCGTGGCTTTGGTGTGCTGGCCAATATCGGTATCGGCATTGTGGGCTCTTTTATTGGCGGCTTTGTTTTCCGCTTGCTGGGGTTGGCAGCCCAGGGGGCTGTCGGTGAACTGGTGACCGCCACCGTCGGCGCGGTTCTGCTCCTGGCTGTCGTCAGCGCCATCAAGAAGGCCTGAGCATGATCGTACCTGTTACTGCAGTATTCGCGGCTGTTACCGGCCTTCTATTGCTGGTGTTGTCGACGCACGTAGTGCGTTTTCGCCTGAAATACCGGAAAGGCATGGGCGTCACTGATGACCGGGATTTTGAAGCCGCCGTGCGCGCCCATGCCAACCTGGTGGAGTATGCGCCGCTGGGACTGCTCATGCTGGGCCTGGCCGAGCTCAATGGCATATCCGGGCATCTGGTCTATTGGGTGGGTATGACGCTTGTTGTCGGGCGTATTCTTCACGCCTGGGGCATGATTAACGGCCGCGGGGGTACTCACAAAGCCAGGATAGCGGGTATGGTGCTGACGTGGCTGGCAATCCTCGTGACGGCGTTGCTTTTGTTTTGGAATGTGTTTCAGATCTATGGCTGAGGGAGGTCTCGGTAGGAAGGCTGCTTCCTGAATCTCCCCCAGCCACTTGTAGTAATATCCTCAGAGTGCCGTGGCCATTTCCCGGGTCAGGTACTCAAGTTCCAGGCGACGGTTTGCAGCCCGGTCTTCCGGCCGTGCCAGGGGTCTTGCGCTGCCCCAGCCACTGACGACAATCTGGGATTCCCTCACGCCTTCCTGCATAAGCTGGCGGGCGACCGCGGTCGCCCTCAGACGGGACAGGAAACGGTTGTAATCCTCTGCGCCGAAATTGTCGGCGTGACCGTGGATATGAACACGCGTGCCGGGCTGCTGGCGCAGATAGGCCGCATGCTGACGCAGAATCTCCACGTCCTGGTTGTCCAACGTGTGTTTGTTAAAGCCATAGTGGAAACGCATCCGGTGCGGCTTGTGAGGGCTGCTTTCCGTAGCGGCAGACATGATAAGGCCTGCTTCCACAGCGGCCCTTGCCAGCATTTCCGGGTTGTCCAATACGAGTACGGTCATGTCAGTGTCCTTGTTTCCGGTGTCCGGTTTTTCTTGTTGTTCCTGACTACTATTGGCATAGCCGGGAACAACGGCAATTGGCGAATGGTCGATAATGGGTGTTTCACGCCTTACCGGTTGCCCCGATTGAATGGCATTTGTGTGAACCTGATGTGACAGCCATCCAATAATGGGGGTGTGAAATACCCTGACTGTCATTTGAGCGCGAAAAGCTGGCCTTGCTGTGGTAAAAAGCAGTGTTTCAGGGACAGATTATGATGAATTGTGACCGCCTATGCTGATTATTCCTGCAGAAAACGCCGTTAACTGGCGCCAACCGCCCTGGGTAACCCTGGGCCTGATTGCGACCTGCCTGCTCGTTTTCCTGTTCTATCAGGGTGGTGACAGCCGTTTGATGGAAGGGGCGATTGAGGAATACCTGGCGTCCGATCTGGCGGCACTGGAAGCGCCGGTCTATGAAGACTACCTGCAACGGGAAATCCGCTTTGAAGGTGAGTCCGAGCGTATTCTGGAGTTGCGGGATTTCCAGCAGTTGCGGGAATCCGATGAAGAGGTCTGGGTAGCGGTCAGCTTGTTGGTCAATCCCGAGTTTTACCAGTACATGCGGGAAAACCGGGACCTGCTGTGGGCCCCCGCCGACCGGCAGCAATGGCTGGAGCAGCGCACAGCGATCCAGACCCGTTATATTGATCGTCTCAGCTCCAATCAGCTGGGGCTGGTGCCTGCGGAATTGTCGTTGTACACCCTGATCACCTACCAGTTCCTGCACGGCGGCTGGGGCCATATCATCGGCAACCTGCTGTTCCTGTTCCTGCTGGGGTTTACCGTGGAAAAGGCCCTGGGGCCGGGCCGTTACCTGCTGGCCTACCTGTTGTGCGGTGTCCTCTCGGGGCTGGTGTTTACCGCGTTTTCTCTGGGCAGTCCGGTACCTTTGGTCGGCGCCTCTGGTTCCATTTCCGGGCTGATGGGCATGTACGTAGCCATCTACGGCTTGCAGAAGATTCGCTTTTTCTACTTCATTGGCGTCTATTTCAACTATTTCCGGGCACCGGCGCTGGCAATCCTGCCGGTCTGGATCGGCAAGGAAGTCTATGACTACTGGTTTGCCGGCGCCACCGGGATCGCCTACATGGCCCACGCCGGTGGTCTTGTTGGCGGCGCGGCCCTGGTGTGGTTGCTGGGGCGAAGTGTGTTGCAGGTTCGTGAAGCGTTTTTCGAACCGGAAGAGGAAGAACAGGACGCGCGTTTCACCACCGCATACGCCCAGGCCATGGGCAGCCTTGGGCGTATGGAGTTCGAGGTGGCCCGCCGCCAGTTTGAAGCCTTGTGGGAGCGCTATCCCGACCGACCCATTTTGCTGGAGCACCTGTATCAGCTGGCGAAACTGCGACCAGATTTACCAGAGTATCGGGATCGAACCCGCGAACTGATGAACGAAACCATCAGCCGTCGCCAGCCGGAGCGCCTGGTGGAAATCTGGCAGGAGTACTTGAGTAAAGGCGAAGGGTATTCACCTTTGGCCGCTGAAGATCACAATCGGGTTCTGTTCACCAGCCTGCGCCATGATGACCTGAAGGCTGCGGAAAAGGCCTTTGAGCGCTTGCGCAACACCGGTGATGACTTGCTGACCGGCGAGGCCTGCCGGTTACTGGTGGAAGAATTCGAGAAACGTCAGATGTCACCGAAAGCCCGTCACTACCGGCAGTTGTTACCGGCTAACTGAGAGGTCTGGGGCCCTCCCAACCGATGGCCTTACTCTGTGCTTTACTCCTCAACTAAAAACGAAGCCCTCGGGCCCTTCAGTGGCTCCCTGTTCTCTGCCTGCTTGAGGTAAGTTGCAATCTGCTCGTGCAGTGGGTGGTTCACGCAACGTTTCTGTATGTAGTTGAGAAACGCCGTGGCCTTTTCCCATTGATTCAGGCCGTTGGCCAGGGCTTGGGCCACCAGGATATAGGCGGGCGCCAGTTCGTTGCTTTCCGGGAAACGTTTGTGGAAGTCCTGCATCAGTTTCAGCAGTGGCTTGAAGTGGCCACGGTTATATAATGCCCGTGCGCATTGCACCGCCAGTTCTGGATCATCCAGGCGGAAACCGGAGTCGGTCCGATGCAGGGTTTCCAGCAACCGGGCGATGCCGTCACCGTCATTGCGGGCAGCCAGCCATCCCAGCAGTCGCGGGTGAGAACGGTACAGCTCGGCGGCATCGTTGCGGGCGTCCAGGAGCTGGTAGAGCTGGCCAAGACGCTGGCTGTTGTGGGGATCCTTCTTCAGGGCTTCCTTCAGCATGGCCTGAACGCGGTCGTAGTTGCCGTCCTTGAGGTTCATGTCGATGTCGGCATCCAGGCGGACGCTCCGGTCCTTGTTATGGGAAGGCGTTTCATCCTCCGTTTCCTGAAAGTCGCTGGCGAACCCCAGTTCTTCCTGATACTGGAACAACAGGTAACCCAGCATATGGAACAGGATCAGCGTAAAGGTACTGTTCAGGAAGCCTGCCAGGGGCTGGGAGAACCACAGCGGGAAGTGGTTGACCGCAAAGTCCTGGGCGGCACCGGAGGCCAGGGTCAGGAGTATAAGGTAGCCGTAGAGCAGGAAGTAGGGGGTGCCGATACGGGAGATCAGTACCGCCAGGTTCATCGGATTCACCGCAGCGCCTACGGAATGTTCCATAGCCAGCACCATGATGCTGGCGGGTAAGGCAAGGATGACAAACGCCAGCGCCAGCATCATCAGTAGCGGTCCGCCAACCATGGCGGCTGCACCCACCAGACCGCCCATCAGGGCAAAAACCAGCAACTGCAGAATAACAATGTCAAAACCACTGCCAGTGAAGGCCACCGCCAGGGGCGGAGGTTTCATGTGGCCCTCGGCGGTATGGCGGATCACGGCATAGGTGTATTTCAGCAGCGCCAGAGCCAACAGCAGAGTGACGATGATTCCCACAATGTTGGGGGGAGTCAACAGGGGCACCAGGGTACATATGGCGATGACCAGCAAGGGATCAGAATGGAACGGGTAACGGAAAAAGGCCCCGATCCGGTTCCAGAAGGGCACTGCCTCTGTTGCCGCGCCAAGGTAGCGCATAACACGGCTACAGTGTGGGCAAAGGGCCTGGCGTTTGCGGCTATCGGCATCCGGCATGCAACGGCTGCAGTAGTGAATCTGGCACTCGCCGCAGTGCCACTTGGCAGGGTCGCCCGGGTGGTAATGACAATCGTGTTTCACAATCAACCTGGTTCTGGTCCATCAGAGGATCGGGGCCCAATAATGACAGAAGCCTGGCCGTCGCCACAACGGAACGGGTCGACAATTGTACGCTTTTGAACCCGCGGCCATTCATCGGAGTGATCACGAACATTCATGCAGCGGTGGTTGAAGTCTCGCCAATCACTGCAATAGTTATAGGTGACTTCTCATACAGGCGCATTTACCCCAATCTATTCAAAACCAGTTGGAGTACATTGAGGTAAAGGCGCCTGTATAGCCTTCCGTAATGCTCGGATAACGACGAAAAAGGAGGCATCTCATGTCGACTGATAGTCCTGGTAAAGACAGCCTGAAAACTTTTTCCAGCCTCGAGGCTGGTGGTAAAACCTTTCACTATTACAGCCTGCCCAAGGCTGCGGACACGCTCGGGGATCTCAACCGTTTACCTTTTTCCCTGAAAGTGTTGCTGGAGAACCTGCTGCGCAACGAAGACGACGTCACGGTGGATCGAAGCCACATTGACGCCATGGTGCAGTGGATGAAAGATCGCAAATCCGACACCGAGATCCAGTTTAGGCCCGCGCGGGTGCTGATGCAGGACTTCACCGGCGTGCCGGGAGTGGTGGATCTCGCCGCCATGCGCGAAGCGGTGAAAGTGGCAGGTAAGGACCCGGCCATGATTAATCCATTGTCGCCGGTGGATCTGGTCATTGACCATTCGGTCATGGTGGATAAGTTTGGTGATCCGTCTTCCTTTAAGGACAACGTCACCATCGAGATGGAGCGTAACCAGGAGCGGTACGAATTCCTGCGCTGGGGCCAGCAGGCCTTCGACAATTTCCGGGTGGTACCGCCAGGAACCGGCATCTGCCACCAGGTGAACCTGGAGTACCTCGGCAAGACCGTGTGGCAAAAGGACCAAGATGGCAAAACCATCGCCTACCCGGACACCCTGGTGGGCACGGATTCCCACACCACCATGATCAACGGCCTGGGGATTCTCGGCTGGGGTGTCGGCGGTATTGAGGCCGAGGCCGCGATGCTGGGTCAGCCGGTGTCCATGCTGATTCCGGAAGTGGTGGGCTTCAAGATCACCGGTAAGTTGCGAGAAGGCATCACCGCCACGGACCTGGTGCTGACGGTCACAGAAATGCTGCGCAAGAAGGGCGTGGTTGGTAAGTTCGTTGAGTTCTACGGCGACGGCCTGAAGGACATGCCCGTGGCTGATCGCGCCACCATTGCCAACATGGCGCCGGAGTACGGTGCCACCTGTGGTTTCTTCCCGGTGGACGAACAGACCATCAAGTACATGCGTCTGACTGGCCGGGAGGAAGAACAGCTCGAACTGGTGGAAGCCTACGCCAAGGCTCAGGGGCTGTGGCGCGAACCGGGCCACGAGCCGGTCTACACTGACAAGCTGGAACTGGATATGGGCGAAGTCGAGGCCAGCCTTGCCGGTCCCAAACGTCCTCAGGACCGGGTTGCATTGAAGGATATGAAGTCCTCCTTCGAGCTTTTGATGGAAACCGCAGAGGGAACGTCCGGGAGCCGGGAAGCCAATCTCGAATCCGAAGGTGGGCAGACCGCCGTGGGTGTTGAAGACAGTTACGAACACCACGCCAGCCAGCCGATGGAAATGAACGGCGAGCAAACCCGTCTGGACCCGGGCGCCGTGGTGATCGCAGCCATCACTTCCTGCACCAACACCTCCAACCCCAGCGTGATGATGGCGGCCGGCCTGATCGCTCAGAAAGCGGTGGCCAAGGGCCTGAAAACCAAACCCTGGGTGAAGACGTCCCTGGCGCCGGGTTCCAAGGTGGTAACCGACTACCTGAGGGTCGGCGGCTTTCAGGACGATCTGAATAAGCTGGGTTTCAACCTGGTGGGTTATGGCTGTACTACCTGTATTGGAAACTCTGGTCCGTTGCCGGAGGCGGTTGAGAAAGCCATTAACGATGGCGATCTGACGGTCGCCTCGGTTCTGTCCGGTAACCGCAACTTCGAAGGACGCGTGCATCCGCTGGTGAAAACCAACTGGCTGGCTTCGCCGCCCCTGGTGGTGGCCTATGCCCTGGCGGGGAATGTCCGTCTGGACCTGTTCAATGACCCCCTGGGTACCGACAAGGACGGTAAACCGGTGTACCTGAAAGATCTCTGGCCCAGCCAGCAGGAAATTGCTGAAGCGGTGGAGAAGGTGAAAACCGACATGTTCCACAAGGAATACGGGGAAGTCTTTGAAGGCGACGACACTTGGAAGGCCATCAAATTCCCGGAGAGCAAGGTGTATGAATGGTCCGACAAGTCCACGTACATTCAGCATCCGCCGTTTTTTGAGGGCATGGGGCCGGAGCCGGACCCCATCGAGGACATAAAGGACGCCAACATCCTGGCCTTGCTGGGGGATTCCGTGACCACGGACCATATCTCCCCGGCCGGTTCCTTCAAGCCGGATACGCCAGCCGGCAAGTACCTGCAGGAGCACGGGGTTGAACCCCATGATTTCAACTCCTACGGCTCCCGCCGGGGTAACCACCAGGTCATGATGCGCGGCACCTTTGCCAATGTCCGCATCAAGAATGAGATGCTCGATGGGGTGGAAGGTGGTTACACCAGGTTCGTTCCTACCGGCGAACAAATGGCCATCTACGATGCCGCCATGAAGTATCAGGAGCAGGGGACGCCGCTAGTGGTCATTGCCGGCAAGGAATACGGCACCGGCTCCAGTCGCGACTGGGCCGCCAAAGGCACCCGCCTGCTGGGTGTGAAAGCCGTGGTGGCGGAATCCTATGAACGGATTCATCGGTCCAACCTGATTGGTATGGGCGTTATGCCTCTGCAGTTCCCGGAAGGCGTGGATCGCAAGAGCCTGAAGCTCACCGGAGAGGAAACCATCAGCATTGATGGCTTGTCCGGTGAAATCAAACCGGGCCAAAGCCTGAAAATGACGGTGAAATACAAGGATGGTTCAACAGAAAGCTGTGAGCTGAAATCCCGGATCGACACAGCGAACGAAGCGGTCTACTTCAAGCACGGGGGCATCCTGCATTATGTGGTGCGGGAGATGCTAAAGTCAGCCTAAAGAAGTCGGATTGACGGTGATGGTCCGGCAGGCATTGTCTGCCGGGCTTCGCTTCTTTTTCGACTCACTCCGCAGGTCTGCCTGCAACCTGGACCTCCAGCCAGAATGTGGCACCCTTGCCGGGTGTTGATTCGAAGGCGACCTGTCCCCCCATTCGTGTCATCAGCTCCCGTGTAATGGCCAGACCCAGGCCGGTTCCGCTTTTCGAGCGCCGGTCGGATGCATCAACCTGAGAGAATTTCTGGAATATCAGATCCTGAAACTCTGGCGCAATGCCGTTGCCATGATCCTGAACGCAGATCCGCACCGTACGGTCAGTCTGCTTCGTGAACACCGTCACCTCGGAGTCCCTGTGAGAGAACTTGATGGCATTGGACAGCAGGTTGTCCAATGCCTGGGCCAGTCGTCTTCGATCAACGTGAACCGGCACATCGGCCAGTTCACCCACTCGCAAGCTTACTGATTGCTCTGCGGCGAAACTTCCGATGTTTTCCACGCATTCCCGCACGATGTCAGGAATCCGGTGATCTTCCAACTGAAAGACCATTTTGCCTGCGACCAGTTTTTCGATGTCGAGCAGATCGTTAATCAGAAATGTGAGTTGTTGGCTGTTACGGTAGGCAATGTTAGCCAGGTTGGACGCCTTCACCGGAAGCTCGCCCGCGGCATTGTGCACCAGTAGTCCCAGAGATCCGGAAATGGATGTCAGAGGCGTGCGCAATTCATGGCTGACCGTGGAGATAAACTCGTTTTTCATTCGGTCGGCTTTTTTCTGCTCTGAGATGTCTTCGGCAATCAGCCAGATGACAGGGCGACGATCGTGTGTCTTAAGAAGTTTCAGGCCATGCAGGACCACTGGTCTGAGCTCCCCTTCAGGTCCCCGAAGGTAGCCTTCCTGCCCACTGAATTGAACCTCCTTACTCAGTTTTTCCATGATCCCGAGGCCATTCGGGAGTCTGTTGCCGTTATGGTCGTATGCGGCCTCGAAAAAATCCAGAGAGTGAGCCCCGGAGCCGATGATTCGTTCGAAGCTTTTGTTGGCCCTGAGTAATGTCCTGCGTCGGGCGTTATACAGGCCGATACCGATAGGCGCGAGCTCAAACAGCCCCCAGAAGCGCTGCTGCATCTGTCGATCCTTTAGCAGCAATCGGGTCAGCCAGAAGGTGACGCCAGTCACCAGGAGAATGAAGAAAATCAGCGTGCCGCGGATCAGCCAGGGAGATTCAGGATGATCCGGCCAGCCGGACCCGGGCTGGGCGAACAGTGTCCAGCTCGCGCCCGGCATATTCAGCGAGGTTCGGACGGGATTCTCCCAGTTCGCCTCCGTCGTTCCGAAGAAAATGCCAGCGGTGTCTTCCGGATCTGCGGACACGGACAATGCCAATGCGGCGTTTTGCGTGACAGAAGCAAGGTTGACCGATTCGTACAGGCTGGGTAGGTCGAGTATCACAGAGATCACGCCCCAGAACTCTCCGGATGCGGTCTGGAAAATCGGAATACGCGCCGCCAGCCCCTGTCCGCCCTGAACGAGGTTGATCGGTCCGCTGAATATCGCCCGTTCTGATTCCAGTAGCCTGTTGATCTGTTCATCGGACAGGCTTTGCGAGGTCAAATCAAGACCGATCGCAGCCTGATTACCTTCCAGAGGGTAGATGTGGCGGATGATGAAGTCCGGGGCCAGACCGATATTTCTCAGCTCGGGTGCGAGTCTGAAGATAACCGAAGCAAGTTCTCTGAAACGTGTCTCCCCAAATTGCGGGTTGACCGACACATTTGCCGCCAGCCCCCATACTGTCTGGACATTCTGTAAAATCCGGCCCTGGAGTTGAAGGCTCAAGTCGTCGAGGCGGGCCTGCCATTCTTGTCGCACATCCGACCGGAATCTCTCGGTGCTGGCGGTATCGACAATAATGGCAACCGATATCATCAAAAGGACTATCGCTGACCGGGCAATCCAGATCAGCGTGTGAAACATGCGGTCGTGGGTTTTTATCGTCATTCTTCCTCTGATGGTCGGCCCAGCGGCAGTTCAAGCCAGAAAGTCGTGCCTTGTCCTTCAGTGGACTCGAAATCCACGCGACCGCCCATCTGGGACATGATTTCCCTGGTAATGGCGAGTCCCAGTCCTGTACCCCGCTTGCCCCGGGTGTCAGAACTGTCAGCCTGGGCAAACTTTTGGAATATGCGGGGACGGAAACTGTCCGGTACGCCTGGACCGTGATCAATAACCTGGATGCAAAGTTGATCATGTTTGACCCGCGTTGTGACGTGAACCTGGGACTTTTCCGGGGAGAACTTGATGGCGTTCGAAAGCAGGTTGCTCAGCGCCTGCCCGAGACGCTGGCGGTCAAAATAGACAGCAAGATCCGGATGGTCGTTTTCATAGGTGACGGAGATTGCACGATCAACAGCGTAGGTTTCCAGGCTTTCAATGCTCTCTTCTATTGCGGGTGAAATTGGTTGTTTTTCCAGATGCATGGTCATTTGTCCAGAGACGAGCTTCTCCATATCGAGCAAATCGTCAATCAGGTGCTTTAACTGGGTGGAGTTCCTTGAGGCAATCGAGATCATGCGATGGATATCCTCGGGGAGTTCCCCCAGTGACCCACCGACAACCAGTCCGAGTGAGCCTGCGATAGACGTCAGAGGGGTGCGAAGCTCGTGGCTGACGGTTGAAATGAACTCATTTTTCATCCGCTCCACTTTTTTGCGTTCGGAAATATCCTCAACGAGTGACCAGAGCAGCGACTGTCCGGAATTGCTCTCCACCAGGACCCCCTGCATCCTGACCGGGTAGCGGGAACCGTCTTTCCGAATCACCTCCTGTTCGAACGGGCCATAGCGACCGTACTCCTTCAGTTCATGAATGGCCTGATCCTTCAATGGCTGGTATTCGCGAGGGGTATACTCCCAGTAATCAAGCGTGATGAATTCATCACGCGTGTAACCGGTGTTTTCCACTAACGCCTGGTTGGCATCGATGGGACGACCGGTGACATAGTCGCTCAATGCAATGCCAATAGGGGAGAGCTTGAACAGGGCCCGCAGTTGCTGCTCGCTTTCCTCCAGCGCCAGCGTAATCCGTTTCTTGTCGTCAATATCGGCAATAAAACCGTGCCAGACAGTGCTGCCGTCTGGCAGGCGCTCGGGGGTGGCACGCCCTTCTACCCATTTCCAGTCATGGTCCGGACTTTTCACCCGGTATTGATGGTTCCATATCTGGAGCGTTCTTTCGGAGTCATTAATGGATTCCGCCACGCCCTCTCGGTCTTCGGGGTGAATTTCGAGGAACACCGTGCTGGCATCGGTTTCAGCGGTCTTTGGGCTGACGTTGTATATGTGTCGGATCCCTTCACTGGCATAGGGAAACGAGGACCGGCCATCCGGAAACGTACGGTATTGATAAATCATGCCGGGAACGTTTTCCAGCAGCTTTTTCAGGGTGTTCTCGTGGGAATGTTGCTGGAGAAGACTGGCAATCCACCGGGCCATCAGTACGACGAACATTCGGTCGGCCTCGGTGAAAGCGACCTCCCTTGGGCTGCCGGAGGAGAAGTTGAGCGTACCGAACAGTCGGTGGTCCACCTCAATCGGGGCAGCGATGTAGCTTTCGAGTCCGAATTCCTTGTAGCAGGGGTGAAGTTGAAACTCCGATTCGCCCATATGGTTAATGGCCAGGTTCTCCCCCTGCCCAAGCAGCAGCGAGCAGTAGGTCTTTTCTACCGGAAATGCGGTGCCGGTTTGCAGGCCGGATTCGGCAGGGGCGTTAAACCATTGGACGGTATAGACGTGGCTGGTTATTTCGCTGACGATACCGACATCGAGCGACAGGTGCTGTTTGCCGAGTTCCAGGGCCCGGTCAATTTTCTGATCCAGGGTGCCTGAGGTTTCAACCGCCAGTTCGTTGAGGATGGCAAGCGCCGTGTTCTGCCTCTCCAGGCTCTGCATGACTTCCGTGGTCGGCTCTTGCGGAGAATCCACTCCCTTTCCCGACTTGCTCATCCAGCCGTCTCCATCTCTGTTGGTTCAGTGGCCGTTGTCCCGGGTGTTGGTAATTCGATCCAGAAATGGGCTCCTTTCTGATTGTAGTAGCCGACGTCGCCGTTCATGAGTTTCGCCAGCTCATAACAGATGGCGAGCCCGAGGCCAGTGCCTTTCACAGATCGGGTGGTACCAATTTCTGCCTGGGCAAAACGTTTGAACACTTCCCCGGAAAATGAATCCGGTACGCCGGGACCCTGATCACTGACGATCACCCGGACCCGTGAGGAATCGGTTTTCTCTGCCCATACAGACACTTCGCCCTCCTCGGGGGAAAACTTGATGGCATTGCTGATGTAATTGTCCAGAACTTGGCGGAGGCGATGGCCATCGGCAAGGTACGTCAGATCCCTGGCAACGGCGCATGTAAGTGTCACGCCATGGTCTGCCGCCATGGTGGCGTTGTCAGAGATGGCTTCCGACACGACGGTGAATAGCTTGCCCGCACAAATGTCGGTTTTCATGCTGCCCTCGGATAACTTGTTGAGATCTAAGAGATCCGAGATGAGTAGCTGTAACCGCTCGCCATTCCTAAGCGCAAGGTTGGCCATGGTCTGAGTCTGTTCATGGAGTTTGCCAGTTGCCCCGGAGACGATGAGGCGCAGGGCGCCGTTCATCGAAGTCAGGGGTGTGCGCAGCTCATGACTGACCGACGACATAAAGTGATCCTTCATGTTGGCGAGGGCTTCCCGTTCTTTCAGCAGCTGATTGAACGCACTGGCGAGGTTCTTTACTTCGGAGGTTCCCACTTCCCGGAGTCGAAACGCCGAATCTGGCTGTGCCGACATCCTCTGAATACGGGCGGTCATTCGGTCCAGGGGAGTCATGGTTGCCCGCGCCAGGGCATAGCTGATGATCGCCAGAATCAGGGCAATCAACAGCGTGATCATGGCAAAACGTGAGAAGGATTCACGCGCCGGGACTGTTGCCCGGTCATAGGGAACGGCTCGCACAAACATCCAGCCCAGCTTTTGCAGATGATGGGTCGCATAGATGAGCAGTTCACCACGAGAGTCCACTACCTGGCCAAATGTGATGCCGGACAATGCGGCATCAATGAGTGCATCTTCTCCCGGAGCCGGTAACGGCAGGATGTCCTGTGAGCCGTTGCCGGAATCCACCTGCAGAAAATTATCGGTGTCGATGATTCGTTGTGTCGCGCCTGCTGAATAATCACTAGCAGTTTTCAGTTCTGGCAGCAGAGTTGTTTCGTTGAGGTCAAGGGTGCCACCGGCAAACCCCAGCAACTTTCCCTGGCTAGATTCTATGGGGGCCAGAAACGATAGCAGCGGCTTGCCGGTAACCCTGCCTATGATTGGCTTGCTGACCAGCGGCTGTCGTGTTGCAAATGCTTTCCTGAAGTGGGGGCGATCCCGGTAGCCGGTGCCAATCCTGCCCGCAGCGTAGATGTTTTCAGCCACGGCGCGACCTTCACTGTCGAACACCAGAAGACTGGCCGGAAACAGGTCCCGCAGCGTTGACTGGCGCTTGAGAGCCGCCTGTAGTTCTGCGGCAGGTGGCAGGGTATCCCCTTCAGGCAACTGGGAGGCGAACGCGGTCAGGGCATTCAGCCGAAGCTCGATTTTCTGGTCAACGCGTTCGGCCATACGCGTGGTTTCCAGAATCTGTCGTTGGGTGAGCAAGTCTTCAAAGTCATTGACCAGTGCCTGATAGGCTATGCTGACAATCGTGAGTACAGTGACCAGGCTGCTACCCAGAATGATCAGGGCAACACGGCTGCCGAGAGAGAGGGCACCTGTGGGTTTCAATGACGGCCTCGCTGAGTTTTCCTAGATTCTGATTAATGTCGTCAAGACTAGCTGAAATTACCGTAGAATATCAGCCATCATTCAGTCAGTGCTTATTGTCGGGGTTTGGAATGGCGAAGGATTCATCGGCCGAGATTGCAGCAAAGCTTGAGAGCTTGCGCCAGAGTTTTCGGCAGAAAGCCGTCAGGGATATGGATCAGCTCGATGAATTTCTCTCTCGTATGGCTGACAGGGATGTTGGCAGAGAGGAGCGCAGAGCCGTCATCAAGAAAACCTATCACCTGCTGCATCGGCTCGCCGGCTCAGCCGGAACCTTCGGCCTGGGAGCGTTGGGTTCGGAGGCACGACAACTGGAGCAATCCCTGAAACCACTGATTGGGCTTGGTCAGGGTGTCGGATCGGGAACGGGCCGGACACCTGACCCGGATGAAATCCTGACCCCGGAGTTTATCCGCCGTGCTCATCAATTGCGATCGTTTCTCGAACAGGGAGAGAGCGAACCTCTTGGGAATGCCGGTGTCGCCCCCGCGGAACCGGTGGTTGCTCCTTCAGAGGCTGCCATCACGGTTTTTCTTTGCGATCTGCCGAATCCCGTCAGTGTGTTCCTCGAACATACCCTGACAAACCATGGCTTCACGGTCGACAGGGTGGATGTGTCGGACCTGTTGAATCTGAGTGGTGAGGTGTGTGCCCGGGCGTTTGCGGTCATTACCAGTGAAGAGTCGGTTGCCAGTATCGCCAGCGCGCTCCAGCTTCTCAAGAGGCAGTATGGCATTAACTCACCGCCGCTGATCTGCACTGGTAACCATAACGACTTTGATAGCCGATATACCCTGGCCGAATTGGGCGCAGATGCACTGTTTTCGGAGCCTTTGGATGTGCCCTTGCTGGCGGAACGAATTGAACGTCTGATTGATGAGCGAAGCAAGGCTGTTCCCGGCAAGGTGTTGATACTGGATGACGATGAAGACCTGGCGAAACACTATCAGTTGGTACTACAGGGAGCCGGGTTTGATGTGCACGTCATCAGCAATCCCGAGAAGGTTAGTACGGCGCTTGCTGAATGTTGTCCGGATATCATGCTCCTGGACGTTCGGATGGGGCCATACTCCGGAGTCACCGTTGCGAAGTTGATCCGCTTCGAACCGGAATGGTTGAGCCTGCCGATTATCTATCTGTCCTCGGAAAAAGACTGGACGGTTCAGCTTGATGCTCTGGCCCAGGGCGGGGATGAGTTCATGACCAAGCCTGTATCCGATGATTACCTGGTCCGTGCGGTTCAGGTGCGGTGTTACCGGGCCAGACAGCTCAATCAGCTGGTTATTCGTGACAGCCTGACCGGCTTGTTGAAGCATTCTGTCATCAAGCAGGAAATTGAGAAGGAGCATGCCCGCTGCCTGCGTATGGGGCATGTCTCGACCGTAGCTATGATCGACCTGGATCATTTTAAACAGGTCAATGACCGTTATGGTCATGGTACCGGTGATCATGTCATAAAGGCGCTTGCCAATCTTCTCAGGCACCGTTTGCGCTCAACTGACTTAATCGGACGATATGGGGGAGAGGAGTTTGTCGTGGTATTGCCCAATTGCACCGCCAATACGGCGGTTGATGTCCTGGGCAAGATTGGTGACGGCTTCTCGGAGATCCAGTTTGCAACCAATGAGGGGGACATTGCGGTGACATTGAGTGGCGGGGTTGCAGAGCTCAGTGCGTTCAAGACAGCGAGTGATGCGTTGAATGCTGCCGATGAGGCATTGTATTGGCGGAAAAGGGCAGGCCGTGACGGAATCACCGCCTGGCATTCGCACCCATGACACATGGCCGATACCCATGAAGATACTGATTCTCGAAGATGACAGGCCGTTGGCAGATCTGCTGGAGACGATCGTTGCCGGTCTTTTCCCGTCCGCCAGCATTTCCGTTCTGGATAATGTCAGTGTGGCCACGGAACAGTGGTTGAAACAGGGAGCGGATCTGATCCTTCTAGACTGGAATCTGCCGGATGGTTCCGGACTTGATCTGGTCAAAACGGTCCGCAAAGAGGATGACAGTACGCCCCTGATCATGATTTCGGGCCGTTCTGACCGGGATTCCGTCGTGGCAGCGGCTCATTACGGTATCAACGGCTACATCACGAAACCCTTCAGTGTCGAGTTAGTCCGCCAGAGGTTGGCGGTACTGATCAGCCCGGAAGCGATTGCCCGGGACGCCGAACCTGACCTCGACCGGCTACTGGAAGCCTCCGTCGATGCTGTGATCCAGCTTCCTACTTCAATTGATACTGCGTCCGTGCTCGAGTTGATGGCACGAAAACAGGCACTTTCACCAGTAGAGCTCGTTGAGCTTTGGTCGAGTGAAGTGGCACTGGTGACCCGCATCCTGGATGTGGCCAACAGTGCCTCTTTTCAGAAAAGCGGTCAGCCTGTTGGTAATATCCGCAGCGCGATTGGCACCATTGGCGTGGATATGGCTTTGCAACATGCACTGGCCTTGTCGCTCGATGTGTCCAGCCACCTGCAGGAACAACGGCTGGCCACCAAGGCAAAAAGTTTCATTGAGATGGTTGAAAAAGTGGCTAGTGAAGCTCGTCAGCTAGCCGGTAATCTGCGCCTGGACCCGTCCGAGTTCCACAGTGCCGGGTTGCTCAGTCGGATTGGTGAGCTGGCAGTTTTAAAGGTCATGCAGCAATACGTTGACGGTGGTGGAACGCTCACGGATGAACAGATTGAAAGCGGGCTTAAGACGTGGGCGCAGGCATACGGCAATCGGTTGAAAGTGCAGTGGCGTCTGCCGATTCAGTTGCGCAATCTGGTAGGAGCTGTCCACATGCTGACCAGGGACACAACCAGCGAATCGGCGCTGGTTATGCGTACCGCCGCTCTGCGGGCGCGAGGCGAGCAGAGCTCCCCTGAGTGTCAAAGATTGGAAAGACGGCTGGGGTTGGATCACGATGAGTAAGCGCGAGGCGGCACTACAGAAAATTCTGTATGTCGAAGACGAAGAGGATATTCGTGCAGTGGCGGAACTGGCCCTGGAGTCCGTGGGTGGTTTTACCCTCAAGAGCTGCGCTTCGGGGCAGCAGGCCCTTCGCGAAGGGCCAGACTTTAATCCCGACCTCATCCTGCTGGATGTCATGATGCCGGGAATGGACGGTCCGTCAACGTTTGAGGCCCTGATGTCGATCCCCGCCCTGGCGGATACCCCCGTCATCTTCATGACGGCAAAAGTTCAGAGTGACGAGGTGGCTTACTACAAGAAGCTGGGAGCCGTTGATGTCATTCCCAAGCCGTTTGATCCCATGGGGCTTGCGGACCAGATACGTGGTATCTGGGCAAATATTGGGGATTGAATCACATGCAGATCCTGACGTGAGGGTGCTGCCTGAAGAATCAATTTCCGGTAAGCTGGTAGACTCTTCTGTCAATCTGGCACTTTCTGGAGATGCACCATGCCTGCCGATCTTTCCCGGGACGAACTGCTTACCAAACTGAACCTGGAAACCTCCCTGATAAACTGGCATGACCTGCAAACCTACTACGCTCGAGGGCATGTGGTCCGCGTTGGTCCTGATCTGGACTTACTGGATGTTGCCGCGGAACTCGCTGCCGACAACAAGGAAAGCTTTGAGCGGTGGATGAAAGAGGACCGGATAGGGGATGTGCCGCCGGATATGGCGCAGGCCTGGTATGATCGTAACGCGGAACTCTGGGCCGTTGTTGTGGCGCCCTGGGTGTTGGTTCAGGACCGGTCCGGCAATGTTCTCCACTGACGGGCCCGGGTGGGTAGCGTGAAGCTCCACTATTTTCATGGTCGTGGCCCCTTGAGGGCTCTGGTGATGGTTCGTGACGGACGGCGGGTAGAACTGTTTCTGAAGCCGGTGGGGGAAGAGATCTGGGCACTGGTGGCTCTGAGCGGCTCGCAATCCGGTCAGCCGGAAAAACACCGTTGTCAGGGCCCATATCGCAGTATTGGCCAGGCCGAAGCGGTGCTTCGCGCCGTAGCCGGTGCGCTGCTGGAAAACGATTATATACCACGGCCAGAGGATCATGTGGTCTGGTCGGTTCCGGCTCAGCGTCTCGCCCGCACCATTCGCACCGACAGGGCGGCCAGAGACGGCAGCTGCCTCTTTGATCCCGATCAGTACGAACCTATCGGCTGACCCCCTCCATTTCTTCTGTTTTGAGGACGTCATGTTAACCGGCGCATTGCTGATTCTTGCCCCGTTGTTTCTGGGGTTTGCCCTCGCCCTGGAAAACCGCCGGTTAATGACCGCGATTCACTACACCGTGGAAGGCCTGGTGTATTTCATCCTTGCGCTGCTGGGCCTTGGTCTTGGGCAGATGGAGGGTCTTGCCCAGCAACTGGGTAATATGGCCATTCAGGTGGCCGCGCTGGTGGTCGTGTTGTTGCTGGCGAACCTGGCGGGATTGTGGCTCTTTCACCGCTGGCAACCGATGGACGTGGTTACCAACGGAGATTCATCCCGACCGGGCTATCGGCGCCTCTTCCTGGCAGGCCTTAAGCCGCTGGCTGCCGTTGCCGCTGGCATGCTGGCGGGGTATTTTGTCTTGCCCGACCTGCCAATGGCGGAAGATCTGGCGACCTGGTCATTGATGTTGCTGTTGTTCCTGATCGGGCTTCAGTTGCGCAACGCCGGACTATCGCTGCGTAAGTTGCTGCTGAATCGCCAGGGACTGGGTATCTCCCTCGCCATGGCGGGCAGTTCACTGATGGCGGGTCTGGCCCTGGTGCCCTGGATAGATCTGGCATGGCATGACGCCCTGGCGTTGGCCTCCGGCTTTGGTTGGTATTCGCTGTCGGGCATTGTCGTCGGTGATGCCCTGGGGCCGGCCTGGGGCGGGGTGGCTTTCCTCAATGACGTGATCCGGGAAATCATCGCGCTGGCCATTATTCCGTTGCTGATTGTCCGTTGTCCCGCCATGGCGATTGGATACGGCGGTGCCACCGCCATGGATTTCACCCTTCCGGTTATACGCAGCAGTGGTGGGCTGACCTGTGTGCCGGTGGCAATTGCCTCCGGTTTCGTATTGTCATTCCTGTCGCCGGTGCTGATGGGCGTGTTTCTCTCCCTCGGGTAATGGGGGAGAGGATTTTACCCATTGGCCGGTTAGGCGCCTGACGGCACTCAGTATATCCAGTATTTGCCCCGAGTTTTCTATGGACAGACCCTGTCGTACCGCCATCGTCAGTATGTCGGATTTCAGCGTCTGGTAGCGGGTTTCGAGAGAGACAAGAATGTCGACTTGGCTGCTATCATCCGCTATCAGCTGTCGAATGCCCTCAACATAGCGCTCAAGATCTTCCTTGAGCCTGGCATTCTGTAACTGCATCGTTGCAATCTTCAGTTCCACAATATTGGGCGTCAGTCGGGTGACCTCATCCAAATAGCGGCACCGCCGCACGCATCGGGTCAGTTCCTCCACCAGGGGCGGTGACATGGATTCACCGCGCAAGCGCATTATATAGTCGTAGATTGCCAGATTAAGCCGGTTGATGGCCTCGGTTTTTGGTTCAAGTTGGGCTGCCTGCAAGCCTTCACGGTCCAGCGCCGCGCGGACGACGCTATAAACCAGTTCCCGCAGACGATGGATTTCGGCGTTCGCCGCGGCCACCGCCAGGTCTGGCGTGGATGTCAGGGTATCGTCCAGATGCCGGGGGTGCGCACTGTCTTCCTCAGCGCTGCGGAAAAATCGACCCAGCAGGCGAGTCATTTGTGGCACAAAGGGCAGAACAATGACCGCGCCCAGCACATTGAACAGGGTGTGGAACAGAGCCAGGGACACGGCGGCATTAGCTTCAAGGTTCAGGAGGTCTGCCAGGACGGCCACAAACCACAGCATGATGGGCAGGATCATCATGGCAATCAGCGCAGTCACGCCGTTGAACAGGATGTGTCCGACCGCCAGCCGCTTGGCATTGGCGGTAGCCTTGATAACGGATAGGGCGGCGGTTGAGGTGGTGCCCAGGTTGGCGCCGATGACTGCGGCCGCGGCGTCATCCAGTGATAATAACTGGCTTGCAGCGGCGGTCAGGACGACCGCCAGTGCAGCACTGGAGGATTGGGTCAGTACGGTGGCAATGAACCCGATGCCCACAAAAATCAGCCAATGATAGTCATTGGCCAGTAATGCGCCGTTCCCCAGGCCATCGGTGAAACCGCCCAGTGCGTCCTTCAGTAACGACAAACCCAGGAAAAACAGCGCAAACCCCGCCAGTGCCTGGCCCAGGGAGCGTATTCTGTGTTGTGATGACGTAAGCTTGATCACCACGCCGACAGCCAGAATTGGTAAAGCAAACGCCTCAATCCTGAAGCCAAAACCCACCAGGCTGACCAGCCAACCGGTCATGGTTGTGCCAACATTGGCACCAAAGATCACGCCCAGTGCCTGGCTAAGATTAAGCAGACCAGCGTTGACGAACCCGATAGTGGCCACCGTCACCGCGCTGGATGATTGAACAATGCCGGTGATGAGCAGCCCCGCACCCAGGCCACGCAACGGTGTTCGTGTCCAGTGGCCCAGCAAATGTCGGAGCTGCTGACCGGCAAACCCCTTAAGACCATCGGTCATCATCTGCATGGCCAGCAGAAAGAGTGCCAGCCCACCAAGCGCAGTGAACATCAGTTCCATGACCACTCAGCTCCTTTGGGTGGGGGCTAGCCGCGGTGTCAGGTAGTCCGCGTCAGCTCGGGAAAGAACGTCCTCAGGCTATTCTGATAAGTTTGGGCCAGTACTTCAGACAGTGGCAATTCCTTCACTTCGGCGATTTTTTCGGCCACAAACGGAATGTAATACGGCGCATTCTCACGACCGCGGTAGGGCACGGGGGTGAGGAACGGCGCATCGGTTTCCAGCAGGATCTGCTCAATGGGCGCCATACGGACGATGTCCCGTACATTTTCCGCTTTGTTGAAGGTGGTGATGCCATTGAACCCCAGGCACCAGCCCTGATCCAGAGCATACCGGGCAAGTCCCGGGCCCGAGGTGAAGCTGTGAATCACGCCGCGACGGGTCAGGGTGTCCTCGAATTCGCCAAGTATGGCAATGGTGTCGTCGTCTGCTTCGCGGCTGTGAATAACCACGGGGCGGTCAGTATCACAGGCGATCTGGAGCTGACGTCGGAACACCTGTCGCTGAACCTCCCGGTCGGCGTTGTCATAGAAGTAATCGAGCCCGATTTCCCCTACGGCAACGATCTTGTCGTCGCCGGCGTGGGTCCGGATTTCAGCTTCCGCCGCATCGGTGTAGCTTTCTGCTTCATGGGGATGAATGCCCTGTGTGCCATACACCCAGGGTGCAATCTGACTGAGCTCCCGGACTCGGGCGAGGTTGTCCGGTGACACGGCAATGGTGATCACTTTCTCGATATTGACCCGCCGTGCCTGCTCCAGAATCTCCCCCAGCGGGTGATCCTTCAGGTAATCCAGGTGGCAGTGGGTTTCGATGATCGGATGATCAAATACGGGAATCTCGCGACGTTTTTTACTCATTGCCAGGTACTATACTCCATCGCAACCAGAAATTTGGCTGCTATTCTGAAAGTTTGATCGGGTCAGTTTACCAGCTTGTGCGATTGTTGACCTGTATAGCATTGATAGGCTGTTACTCGGAGCATCTTGATGACACGATCGGCGTTTGCGCGTTCCTTCCTGTTTGACCCGGCGAACCCCCGGTTCCGGGATTACCCGACTCTACTGGAGGGTGACGCTTCACTGCCTGGGCTGGAAGCCAGTCTGGAAAGGATCGGCGAGTACCAGCGCCGGTTGTGGGCGAACCAGGCCAGGGCCGTATTGTTGGTTGCGCATGGGCCGGATACCAGTGGCAAAGATAGCCTGATCCGGACCCTGGCCACCTACGCGGACCCTGCCGGATTTCATGCCTGGTCGTTCAGCCGTCCCCGGGGCGCTGAAGCCCGTCATGATTTTCTCTGGCGGGTCACGCCCCTACTGCCTGCGTTCGGTGAAATGGTGGCGTTTAATCGCAGTCACCACGAGGCGGTGATTGCCGAGCGGGTTTGGCCGGTACATCAGCCTGCAAGCTATAACTGGATGAACCGGTACCGATCCATCCGCAATTTCGAGAGCCATCTGGTGGACGAGGGCACCACACTGATCAAGATCTGGCTGAACCTGTCTGAGGATGAACATCGTGAGCGCCTGCTCAAGCGTCTCGACAAGCCCCGCAAGCGTTGGAAATTTGATCGGTCCGATATTGAGGGTTGGGAGAAGCGTCACCAGTATGAGGCGTATGCCGAAGAGGCTCTGGCGGCGACCCACACTGAGGACGCCCCCTGGTTTATCGTGCCCGGGGATCGAAAACCCCAGGCCCGGGCAATAGTGGCGGCATTACTGGCGGAGCTGTTGCAGGCGTTGGCGCCGGAATATCCGCAGGAAGACGAGGGCGTGCTTGCAGAGTACCGACGCCTGTTGGCCAGGAATGGCGTGGAATAAACAAAACGGAGAGGCGCATGCATATCGTTGTTGTTGGTGGCGGTGTAGTCGGTATGACCACAGCTTATGAGCTGAATCGCAGGGGTCATCAGGTTACCGTGTTGGAGCGCCACGCAATTGCCGGAAACGAAACCAGTAAGGGCAACGCTGCCCAGCGTTCTTATGGTGTGGTCTATCCGTGGGCTGACCCAGCTATGGTGTTCAAGGCGCTGCCCTGGCTGTTCAAACAGGACGGCCCCCTGAAATTGCGGGTGCCGCCTTCTGTGGAAACTCTCAAGTTCATGTTCGCCACCCTGCGCTATGCCTGGTCTCCCGGACTGTTCGGTCTGAACCGGCGTGCGATGTTACGTCTGGGTATGCATAGCCGGGAACGCTTTCTCACCCTTGAGAAAGAGCTGGATCTGGCATTCGATGGCGCCCACCAGGGTTTGCTCCACCTGGCCAGCACACCGGAGGCAATGGACGGATATCGGGCCACGCACGACCTGCTGGGTGAGTTGGGTATTCCCTCCCGTCTGCTGACCCCGGATCAGGTCCGGGACGCGGAGCCGGGGATGATTGGTGATGGCCCGCTATACGGCGCCCTGAGCTACGACGCCGACGGAACGGGTGACTGCCATCTGTTCTCCCGTGAACTGGCGAAAGCGTGTGAGGCAAACGGCGTGACGATCCGCTACAACGTGGAGGCAGAAGATCTGATTGCCGGCGATCACAAGGTCAGGGCCATAACCCTGCGCAGAGACGGCGGCCTGCTGGAAACCCTCGAAGCTGATGCTTTCGTGATCTGTGCCGGCTGTTGGTCCAATCATCTGGTGAAGCCGCTGGGGCTCGACCTGCCGATATACCCGGTCAAGGGCTACAGCCTCACTGTGCCCTTGAAAGACCCGGATCGCGCTCCTGCTTCCACGATCCATGATGATAACTTCAAAGTCGTCTCCACCCGCCTCGGCAACCGCCTGCGCGCCACCGGGTTCGTGGAACTGACCGATTTCAATCGCGACATCCCCGAGGCAAGGCTGGCGACAATTCGCAAATCCGTGGAATCCAGATTCCCCGGCTGCGCCGATCTTGATGCCGCCGAAACCTGGACCGGCTTCCGCCCCATGACCCCGGACGGCCCCGCCATCATCGGCCGGGGGCCAAGGGACAACCTGTATCTGAACACCGGCCACGGTACCTTCGGCTGGACCCTGTCGGCGGGCAGTGCGGATGTGATTGCTCAAGTCATTGATGAAGAGGAACCAGCAGTGTGTCTGGATGCGTTCAGGCCGGGAAGATTCATGGAGTGAGTCAATCAGAATCAGTCCGGCTCTTGCTCCCGGTGACTGCGCGCTCTATGTTGCCGCACAAGGTATGAATGAATCCGATATCCCGGTCCGTAAGCAAGGGCAGCCGCTGGAAAACCCACTGCGACAACTTCCCTTCGGCCGGGGTGTTCAGCGTCGGCAACAAGGTCTCCAGACGCTGCCTGAGGGCGCCAAGCCGGGCACTGTTTGGCTCGGTCTCTTTCTCAGATGGGATAGAGACGGCAAGCCCGGACATTTCCCAGGCGTACAGCATCACGGACTGGGCAAGGTTCAGGGAGGGATAGGCCACCCTCATCGGAATGCCAGTGAGCAGATCACACAACGCCAGTTCCTCATTGGACAGCCCCCGATCTTCCCGGCCGAACACCAGAGCTGCCGTGGCCACCGATGAGCCCTTGCTGGCCAGCATCGCCCGCAAACGCGAGGGCTCATGCCAGTCCTGGCGCTGGTGCCGGGGTTTGGCGGATGTGCCCATCAGCAGGTCTACGGAGTTTCTTACCGCCGCCAGATCAGGGAAAATGCGCGCATTATCCAGAATATGATCGCTGCCATGGGCCAGCCAGTGGGCTTCCGGGCGGGTGTGCAGGTTGGAGTTGACCAGCCAGAGCTCGCCAAAGCCCATGGTGCAGAGTGCACGGGCAGCCGCTCCGACATTTTCGGGAACCTTGGGTTCAACAAGTACAAAGGCCAGTTGCATGACGATACCTCCGGCGACGAGTTTACACGACCCGGCAGATAGTGTTTATAAGCACTGGCAGCAACTCAACCAGTGGCTGTCAGCCCATCAGGCGCTGTGGCGAGCGGCGCCGTTTACCGATCCCCAGCCTGACTGGACGGTGCGGTATCGAGACCTTGCCCATTATATCGAAGGGCTCAGTGACAGTGACTGTAAACTCTTTGACGAGCACCCGGAACAGCTGGCGGAGCGGGTGAGCAAATTCCTGCCATCCCTCGGCGAGAGACAGTCGCTGGTGACGCTGCCGGCAATGGCCAATCAGCAGGAAATCGTCGCGGTCAGCACCTTGCCGGAAACCCGTGCCACCGATATGCCCGGGCGCAAGCGTCTGCAGGCCGGTGCGTTCGCGGCCGCCGTCCAGCCCCTGGCTCACCCAGTACTGGACTGGTGCTGCGGCAAGGGGCATCTTGCCCGAACACTTGCGGCACAATGCTCCGCGCCGGTCACAGGGTTCGAGTGGAATGACGCACTGGTGATGGATGGTAACCGTCTGGTCCGCCGTTTCAATGACGATGTCACCCTGCATCGCCAGGATGTGATGGCCCCGGACCTTACGCTGTCTGAAAGCATTCATGGTGTGGCGCTTCACGCCTGCGGGGATTTGCACCGACGGCTGATTCAGAGGGCTTCAGAACATAGTGCCGCCAGGGTGAGTTTCTCTCCGTGCTGTTATCACCTGACGGCCACAGAGGACTACCAACCCATGTCGGATCGCGCCCAGGGCTGCGGCGAGGCGCTGAGGCTAAATCGCAGTGAATTGCGGCTGGCGGTTCAGGAAACGGTGACCGCGCCGGCGCGGGTGAGGGCGGAGACCGCGCGTATCAGCGGTTGGCGTCTGGGATTTGATGGTTTGCAGCGGGCTCTGCGCGGCATGGATGGTTACTTGCCAGTGCCGTCGCATCCGGCGCGTCTGGCGGGTGAGGATTTTGAAACCTTCTGTCGCTGGGCTGCCGATAAGAGAGGAGTGGCATTGCCGGCAGGGATTGATTTTCATTATTGGCAGCGTTTTGGTGAGCGGCGATTATCGCAGGTGCGTCGCCATGACCTGGTACGCCACCTGTTTCGCCGGCCGCTGGAACTCTGGATGGTGCTGGATTATGTGCTGTACCTGGAGGAACGTGGCTATGCGGTCAGAGTGGGGACCTTCTGTGACCGTCAGTTGACGCCTCGCAATATCCTGGTGGACGCTGTCAGGGCTTGCGGTAGTCCACCCGTTCGACGCAACCATCCTTGAAGTACACGTAGGTCAGCTCATACAGCGCGCCATAGTATCGGGTGTGGTACACCCAGGTTTCCTGTGGCGTGGGGTAGGTTTCGGGGGGGCGCCCAAACGCCGTCAGGACATGATCTTTGGTCATGCCTCTCACCACTTGGTTGCGGGTCAGGTAGGTGCGCAAATCCGTTGAGTTGATAAAACGGCAGGCGCTTTCATCCTCTGAAGCGGGAGGCCGTCGTTCCCCCTTTTTTTCCTCTGTTGTGTCCGACTCAGGTGGCAGGTTGTCACCAAAGTTGCCGCCGATACGGTTGTCCCGGATGGTGATTGTTTCGGCGTTATCGCCGCAAGGCCGGTCGGAAAAGTGAGCCCCGGTATCGGTATCACAGCGATAGACCTCGGCCTGAGTGGCGCTGGAAAGCGTTATCGATGCCAATAAAAGAAACCGGGAAGGGGCCATGGGGCTTTCCTGAGTCAATAAAAAAGGCGCCCGAAGGCGCCTTTTAGAGGATAGCCGAGATTTCGATCAGCGGCTAACCTGGATGCGGGCTTCAACCCGACGGTTCTGGGCGCGGCCAGCCGGCGTGTCGTTGCTGGCCACCGGCTCTGCTTCACCGTAACCCATGGCGCTTACGCGGTCAGCATCAACACCCAGTGACTGGGTCAGACGGTTGGCGACAGCCTCCGCACGACGCTGGGACAGGTCGCGGTTGTAATCGGCATCGCCGATGCTGTCAGAGTGACCGGCGATTTCCACGGTTGTTTCCGGGTACTCGGCCATGAAGTCGGCAACTTTCTGGATTTCCGCGTCGTAGGTATCATCGATCTCGGCGCTGTTGTTGGGGAACTGGACGCGCAGATCAATGGTTTCCACGGTTTCAGTCACGCCTTCGCAACCGGTTGAATCAACCTCGGCGCCGGCTGCAGTGCCCGGGCACTGGTCTTTACTGTCAACCACGCCATCACTGTCGCTGTCCAGTTCGCAGCCCTTCATGTTGACGCTGGCACCGGCCGGTGTGTTCGGACACTCGTCGCGGCTGTCGGCAACACCGTCATTGTCACCGTCACGCTCGCATCCGGCGCTGTCTACAGAGGCGCCGGCCGGAGTGCCGGGACACTGATCACGGTTATCCGCTACGCCATCGTTATCCGCATCTGCTGGTTTCGGGTCCGAGGTGGTGCGGTTAAAGGCCAGGCTCAGGCCCAGGGATACCTGGGTATCGAATGTGCTTTCGTCGATGCCATGGAATTCGCGCAGGTCACCGCGAATGGACACCATCTCGCTGACGTTGTAACGAATACCTGCGCCCACGTTAACGCGGGTTTCATCGTGGTCGGAACCCGCAGTCTGTACTGCTAGCACATCATCACCAAAGTCAGCATGGCCCGCGCCCAGCGAGACGTATGGGTTCCAGGCTTCTTCCTGGCCGGCGAAGTAGTATGTGCCGTCGAGACGGATCTCTTCAAAGTCGGAAGAGCCATCCACGTACTTGCGATCAGCATCGGCACGGGAGAAAACCGCTTCAACGGCCCAGTTTGGAAGGAACCGGTACTCCAGGCCAGCACCAAAGGTGCCGGTTTCGCTCAGGTCGCGTTTGTCATCAAACAGCTGGTAAGCGGCAAACGGGTTAACGTAGATTGTTTGCTTATCCTCGGCCAGAGCCGGAGTGGAAATGGCTGCAGCCAGGGTGGCCACGGTCAGTGGGCGCATGATGTTCATGCAGAACCTCCTGTTCGGTTATCGTTAAAAGCGACTTTCGAGAGTTGCTTCAAGTGCCCTGACGCTAAAATTGCGTGACAGGTTTCAAAAAAAACAAAAAAATACGCAGTTGGTATTGTACGCATGGCTGAGGGCGTTGGACTCTGGCTAATCAGGCCACGACGGTAAAGTACAGGTGTGCGCTTTTCTTGCTGAAATTCAGGGTTTCGCCCGAATCGAAGCGGACCTCAAACGCGCTGTCATCTTCTGCGATGACCACCCCCTCGCCGAATATCGCGTGACTCAATCGGTCTCGGGCCCACAGCGGTGTGCCGCTGGCTCGGGTGTCCTGCTGAGTACCTTCGAGTGTCACTGACTCGCGGTCCGCATAACGATTGGCCACCGGCGTCAGCGGCGAGTTTGCCCTGAAAGCATCGGAATCTCCGGTAGTCCGCCGGTCAAGCCAGGTGCCAAACTCTGCGGACAACGGGAAACACAGTTCACTGACGAACCGGCTGGGACCCAGGTCACCATCCAGGTGGGGCTGGGTACTGGCAGGGCGGGTGATCAGGTGCAGCTGTTCCCGTGTCCGGGTCATGGCGACGTAAAGCAGCCTCCGTTCGCTCTCCATAAAGGCGCGTGGGTCGTCTTCGGCGCGGGGGCTATAGGGCAGGTATTTTTCCTGGAGCCCGGGGAGGATGATGGTTGGCCACTCCAGACCCTTGGTGCGATGGATGGTGGATAACAGTACCCCGTGGCTGGCGGCCTCGCTGGCCTGTTTTTTCAGCGCCTTGAGATGTTGCAGGGCGCCGCTGGCATCCACATCAAGACCTTTCAGGTAGTCACGGAAGCCGTGAATGGTATCGATGCGTTCATCCGCGGCTTCGTGGGTTAAGGCGATGCTGCGAATGCCCTCGTACAGATCCGTGTGTTCGGCATAGACCGCAATCGCATTGGACACTGGTCCACCATAGCCCTGCAGGCGGGCCAGTACCTCGCCCAGCTTTCGCAGTTTTTTTGCGGGCATGGGTGCCAGCGCGTCGGAGTCCATTGCCAATAGCCGTTCATGCCACCCGTTCCCGAAGCCGGACAGGAAGCTGGCGAGTTGCTCCAGTTCCGGTTCCTTCAGGCCTATGTGGGGAAAGCGCAGGAGTTGTCGCGCAAGAGCCAGGCGATCTTCCGGTGGCAGGTTTTCCAGTTTGCCGGCAATGACCGTCAGCAATGCGCCAACCGCCTGGATTTCTCGGCTGAACAGAGCGCCCTTGCCAGCGTCGATGCGATAAGGGATCTGCCTGGCCAACAGTTTCAGCTCAATGGGCACGCTCTGGCTCCAGACCCGGAACAGTATGGCGGTGTCTGCCCGTTGATCGGCAGCCTGGTGCTGGAGGATGTCCAGCACGCTGTCGCTGTCACTGCCGGACTCGTGCAGGGTAATCGCAGTATCCGGCGTGGAGAGATGGGAGTGGCAGAGAACGTCCTTGCGACCGGTGTTATGGCAGATCAGGTGGTTGGCTAGAAGAGCGACCTGATGGCCGTAACGGAAGCTGTAGCTGAGGGTCTGTTCCAGCGGGCTTTCGAACTCATCACTGAAGCGTTTGAGAATGAACTCCGGTTTGGCGCCACGGAATTCATAGATGGTCTGATCCGGGTCCCCGACCACGGTCACCCGGGCCCGTTCGCCGGCGACGTAACGCAGCAGAAGGTGCTGGATTTCGTTGGTATCCTGATACTCGTCCACCAGGATCAGGTCCATCTTGTTGCCGACCAGGCGCTGCAACGGCGGGTTCTGGTGAATTGCCATCACTGGTTCATACAGCATGTCGGCGTAGCTTATCCGGCTCTGGCCTTTGCGCCACTGCTCAAAGCTGTGGAACAGGTCGATCAGGTAGCGATGCTTGTCGGAATACCCCAATTCCTCAAAGACCACGTCCACCGGTGACAGGGTGGTTTTCACCAGATCAATGAAGCTGGTGGCGGTTTCCACAAAGTCTTTCTTGTTGCGGCGAATGTCATCGGCCAGGTCTTCCGGTGCCAGTCGCCGGGTCAGTTGCCAGGCCTGATAACTGATTTCCTGCTCGCTCAGAATCTTGTCGGAAAACCCCGGCAGATAGCCTTCCCGCACAAACCGTTTGTACAGGCGCAGGCCCATGGCGTGATAAGTGCGGATTTCCGGGGTTGCCAGGCCCCGATTCTGGGTCACCTCTTGCAGTTTGCGCTCGAAATCCGCGCGCGCGCTGCGGTTGAACATCAGCACCAGCATGCGGTCGGGATCGTGGCCCTGTTCCAACAGGTAGCGAATGCGCCAGGCCAGGGTTGAGGTCTTGCCACTGCCGGCCACGGCGGTAATCACCGAATGCTCGTAGCCTGCAGTGATGATGGCGCGCTGCTCGTCGGTGAGAAATTCCGGCAGTTCCATGGCGTGGGGATTTTGGGGTTGGTTTGGCATAGGCGCTATTGTAGCGGGCGGCTAGTAGTACGGATACCAGTCCCGCATAATTGCAGGGATCGTTACGGGGCAGAGAGAATGCCGCGATTGTTCACTTCCACAGCAAAAGACAAGCGTTATGCAGAACTACGAATCAGTAAACGTGTTGGGCGAAAAGCTCGAAACCTGCAGCACTGACCCGGAAACCGGTTTTTACCGTGATGGCTGTTGTAACACCGGCCCCGATGATTTCGGATCCCACACAGTTTGTACCGTCGTCACTCAAGACTTTCTGGCATTCTCCAGATCCCGTGGTAACGATCTCAGCACGCCGGTACCCGCTTTCGGGTTTCCCGGCCTGAAACCCGGTGATAACTGGTGCCTGTGTGCCGCCAGGTGGCAAGAGGCTTTCGAGGCGGGTGTTGCCCCGAGAGTCCGACTGCGAGCCACTCACCAGGCAGCACTGGAGAGCTGTAATCTGGCCGATCTCAAGTCCTGCGGGATTGATCTCAGTTAATGGGGCACCGGCAAGACACCCTGAGGCCTGATATCGCCTGCTGGCAGACTTTTCAGGCTCAGCTCGCGATCAGGGGTGAGCGCCGCCTTGTGCTGGTGGAAGGGGAACGGGCCAGCGCCATAAGCTGGCTACGGCAGTTGCTGCCAGTGCTGGCGATGCAATCGGGCGTCTGGACCGGTACGCCTGATGCCTCGCCGGATGAGCGACTGGTTCCCGTGCCGCCGCAGCAGGCCCGACAGTGGCTCGGGCGTGAGCTGGACGTCGTGGTCTGGGACGGTCGGCAAGGCAACCCTCCGGACTGTCTGGCGGCTCTGGCCGGCACATTGAAAGCGGGCGGGTTGCTGTTCTGGCTGATGCCGCCACTGGAGCACTGGGCCGGCTTTGACGATCCGGACTACCGACGTACCGGCCTCGATGACGTCCAGCATCATCCGTTTGCCGCAAGAGTGTCTGCGACCCTGGCGGCCTCGCCGGAAGTAATCCGCGTTAACCCTGAGCTGGGGCACGGCCCCCGTTTACCCGGGCTTGGTGATCCGGTGACGCCTTTTGAGATTGCCCAGACCCCGGATCAGCAACAGGCCGTCGATGCGATTGTTCGCACCGGTCAGGGCCATCGCCGGCGTCCACTGGTGATAACGGCAGATCGTGGCCGAGGCAAGTCTGCAGCACTGGGGATTGCCGCGATCAGGCTGCTGAAAGAGGGGCGAAGGCATGTGGTGGTCACCGCTCCCAGCCCTCAAGCGGTGGATACCCTGTTCCACCATGCCCGCCTGGCGGCTGGAAACAGTCTCACTGGCGATAGCTCCGAAACGGTTCTGGTGCTGACGGATGGTCGACGTTTGAGCTTTTTGCCACCTGATCAGTTGTTGGCCGAGGCGCCTGAGGCAGAACTGGTGATGGTGGATGAAGCCGCAGCTCTGCCAGCCCATCGTCTGACACAGGTCCTGACCGGTTGGCCCCGGGTGGTGTTCGCCTCTACGGTGCATGGCTATGAGGGATCGGGTCGCGGGTTCGCCATCCGTTTCCGTCAGGTACTTGATGCCAAGACACCACAGTGGCGTGAGATAACCCTGAAAGCGCCCATTCGCTGGTCATCAACGGATCCTCTGGAACCACTGATTACCCGGTTGTTTCTACTGAATGCGGATGCCCCACAACAGGTGCCCGCCGATGGAAAGGTGGTTATTGAGCCCTGGGCCCCGGCCCGGGCAAGTGAGCAGGAGCTGGCGGAAGCCTTTGGCTTGCTGGTGAATGCGCATTATCGGACGACACCTGCGGATCTTCGGCAATGGCTGGATGATCCGAATGTCATCAGCTGGCGGCTGACGATCAATGGCCAGCTGTGTGGCGTGCTCTGGGCGGCCCGAGAGGGCAACCTGGCACCGGAATTGGCGGAGCAGGTGATGCAGGGGAAACGGCGTGTGCGCGGGCATCTGTTGCCGCAGTCTCTGGCCAATCACAGCGGGTTTGCCGAGGCGGCGTCCCGATCCTGGCTGCGAGTGGTGCGTATCGCCGTCAGTGAGCAGTGTCGTCGCCAGGGGCTCGGCAAGCGCCTGGTAGACAATGCCGTCGACTATGCCCGGGCCAACGGGTACGACGGACTGGGCACCAGTTTCGGCGGTAGTGAGGATCTGCTGCGATTTTGGCAGCGAGCGGGGCTGGAGCTGGTCCGTGTCGGTATGAAACGGGAAGCTGGCAGCGGGGAGTACGCTGTTCAGATGCTGCTTGGCAGTTCACACGGTGCCCGGGAGCTCATCGACAAGCTCAGACGTCGATTGCTGGAACACTGGCCGACCCTGGTCCCTCTGTACTGGCGAGACCTGGAGCCGGAGGTGCTGAGGTTGATGACGGCCGATCTTGCAAGGGATCTGCCACTGACGGTGGATGACTGGCGGGATCTGAGCAGCTTTGCCGCCGGGTACCGGGGGTTCGACCTGATGGTGCCGGTACTGCGAAAAGTGAGCCTGGGGCAGAGCCTGTCCCGAATCCTGGCGGCCAGTGACGATGCGGATCTGTGGTGCCGTCGGGTGATTCAGGGGTGGTCCTGGCCCGAGCTCCAGCAGGCGGGTTTGTGCCGTGGACAAAAGGACGGTGAGGCCCGGTTACGTCAATTGACGGGCAAACTCCTGCAGCAGTCACGGAACTTGTGACCGGCTCGATTTAATTGCCCGCCAGAGCTGCCCAGAATACGGTCAATAATAACCAACAGAGACCTCATCATGGCCAAGGAAGCTGGCACCGTACATCCCGTATTTGTTCTGTTTTTTGTTTTCAGTCTGTTTGTTGCCGGCTGCGCTTCGGACCCAGAGACGGCCATCAGTCCGGAATTGAGGGCGGCACTGGCGACAGACGACGGCGGCGAGACACCGCTGATGATTGCCGCTGAGAACGGCAACCGTCGGCTGGTCGAGTTATTCCTGTCCAACGGAGCACAAGTGAATGCCCGTGATGATGATGGCTCGACGGCTGTGATCCGGGCTGCCAGGAATGGCCATCTGTCGGTGGTCAGGGTGTTGCTGGCGGCCGGCGCCAACGTCAACGTCAGTCAGGGCGGCCGCTCCCTGCTGATGCACGTTGTTGACAGTGGCGACATGCTCACGGCAGAAATGTTGTTAGCGGCAGGAGCGGATGTGAACTACCGCTCCGCTAACGGCACGACTGTCCTTGAGGTGGCCCGGAGTAATGGTAACCGGGACCTGGAAATGTTGTTGATACAGGCGGGTGCGACGTTATAAATCCGAAAAGACGGTTGTTTCGGGCTCAGGTCAGCGATTCGATGGCCTTCTCATCCGTCGCATAAATGTGTTCTTCTTTGATCAGTTGTGAGAGTCCTGACCGTGAAAGTGCTTCCCGCACGGCAAGTTTGGGCCCGGACAGGTAGAGCGTGATGCCCCTTGAGTCCAGGAAAGACCAGATATCCATTAGTGTGTCGAGACCCGTGGAATCCACCTGGTTCAGTGACGATGCCGAAATCAGCAGTACTCGTATATCGGGATCGGCGTCGACTTTTTTGCGGATGTAACGCTCGAGCATGGGAGCGGTTAAATAGGTCAGTGATGCGTCCATGCGCACGCCAAGCACTCCTTCGGCAATTGGTGGAAGCTGGTAGAGTTTTCGGTCCCGAAAACCGCCGCTGTCATGCACGCCCAGTTCTATGATGCGGGGCATGGCGTGGTGATGCAGGAAGGCCAGCAGCGAAGCACCGATGCCCGCCATGATTCCCCAATACAGATTTGGCACGGTCGCCAGAGTCGCGATCAGCGTAACCAGTGCAACAAGGCCGTCCTTGGGATTGTCTCGACAGAGTCGGGTAAGTGACCGGATATCAATCAGTTGGGTGACTGGAACGATAATGATGGCGGCAAGGACCGCTGTGGGCAGGTGGTACAGCAGCTGCGTCATTCCGAACAGGGATATCAGGACGATTAGCGATGCCAAAAGGCTCGCCCTGGCGGTTTTTGCGCCGCTGAAGGCATTCAGTGCGGTACGTGAAAAAGAACCGCTGACCGGAAAGGCACCGCTGAATCCGCTGGCTATTTTTGCCAGGCCCTGGCCGATCAGTTCCTGATTGCGATTCCAGGGTTCGCCTGTAATCCGGGACATGGTGCGGCAACTCGACATCGCCTCGGTAAAGCTGATGAGCGCGATAATGGCCGCCGGCAGCAACAGGGCCAGGTGGTTATCCAGAGAAAGGGTGAATGGCAGAGTAAGTGTCGGCAGACCGCTGTCGATAGAACCGATGATGGCGCCGCCCAGCTCGTCAAACCCCAGCAGCAGGCTTACTGCGACCCCAATCAGGCAAACGACCATCACGCCGGGCAGTCTTGACGAGAATTTTTTGAGGGCAATCAGTCCGAGGACAGCACCCATCCCGAAACCAGCGGTCATCGCCAGTCGCAGTGGATCTGTTCGCCAAGCCTGGACCATCGCCGAGAGCCAGTTGCCATCGGTGCCGGAGGCAAAGCCCAATAATGACGGCAACTGGGAAATAATAATGATAACCGCCGCGGCATTAACAAAGCCCTGTACGACAGCATTTGACACCAGATTGGCCAGAATGCCCATCCGGAAGGCCCCCATGAAAAGCTGCATCAGACCGGAATAGACGGCAAGCCAGATCGCCATGGCGATCCACTCTGGTGAACCTGCAGCGGCCAATGGTTGCAGCGCGGCAAAGGTCAGCAGGCTTGTCAGTGCAACAGGGCCTACCGCCAGCAGGGAGGACGACCCAAACAGCGCGCCGACAATGCCGGGCAGCAAGGCGGCGTAGAGTCCGGTGACCGGAGGCATGCCAGCGAGCTGGGCATAGGCCAGTGCCTGGGGGACCAACACCAGGCCAACAGTTATCCCTGCAATGGCATCGGCTCTTACCTGGCCTTTTGTGGGCGCGGGCCATGCCAGGAACGGGAAGAGTCTGGCCAACAGGCTGCCAAAAGGCGTCTTTGGATTCATTGCGTCTCCAGTCAGAGAGCGCCCCGCGCGAGGGTGCCTGATTGGCGGTTACGTCAACGCCGTCGAATCGGTGGCGTCATTCCGCGCAGGATGAAAGTGGGCGTCTATGACCTCTTCCGGTACCGCCTGAAGGCTGCCGCATGACCATGAGGGGGAGTGGTCCTTGTCCACCATCCGGGCCCGTATGCCCTCCGCGAGATCCGGGCGACGGGTGCATTCAGTTGCCATCGCCAGTTCCATCTGGAATACGTCTCTGAGTGACATCTGTTGCGCGCGTTTGAGCTGATTCCACACCAGCCACATGGACACCGGGCACCCGCTTCTCAGATTATGGACAGCGCTTTCCCACCAGTCACTGTTGATGTCGGCCGACATCAGGCGGTCGACAATGCCGGGCAAGTCATCACCGGCGCTCAGCCTGGCGATTGCCTGTTCGTGATTCGCCAGCTGGCTGGCCCCGAGGGCTCTGTAATCGACAGCATTCAGCTGGTTGAGCAACCGGAACAGCCGGTTGTCGTCGGCAGCGGCTTCGCCGGTCCAGCGTTCATTCCGCAGGCGTTCAGTCAGGGACGTGCGTTCCTCTGCCAGGATGGCCATATCCGCCAGGCCAACACGAATCGCATCGGAGGCATTCAACCGGCATCCCGTCAGCCCCATGAACAGGCCCAGACGTCCGGGGAGGCGATTGAGAAACCAGCTCGCACCCACGTCGGGAAACAGGCCAATGGCCACTTCGGGCATGGCCATGGTGACGTCCGGGGTGATCAGTCGGTAACGGCAGGCGGCCAGCAGTCCCAGACCGCCACCCATGACCACACCATGCCCGATGCCAACCACGGGCTTAGGGAACCGATGGATCGTATAGTCGAGGTGATATTCGTGTTGGAAGAATTTCGTGGCAGTGGCGGGATCACCGTCGCCGGTGATCGCGCCGTGAAGGTCGCGAATATTGCCGCCGGCACAGAATGCCCTATCGCCCGCGCCCTGGAGAATCACCATGGCGATACGATCGTCACCTGCCCAACGATCAAGGGTCGCCTGCATGTCGTCGATCATCTCTATGGAGAGAGCATTCAGGGTAGAGGGGGAATCCAGGGTGATCTGGCCAATGCGGCCTTCGAGACAGTCCAGTTCTTGCACCTGAATGGGCATGTTTGAGTCTCCGCCTGTTGGAACAGGGTGTTGCGTTATGGATGTACTTTGTCGGTTCGTGTCGCCCGGTTAAAGAGGACAAACGTCGAACCGGCAGGTTCCCCGTCTGTTCCCATACACGCCTTGATATTACACATTTGAGGATGAATGTCGCTGTGCTATAAGTAAGGTCGAATTTATGTCCGGCGACTGGTGATGCCGGCTATTAAAACGATGAGAGGGTAGAACCAATGCATTTGAAACACTATACCATTGCTGGTCTGTTTGCACTCGGCACCGTCTTGCCCGTTGGGGCCTTGGCGGCGGATGTTGAAGCGGGTAAGCAGAAAGCTGCAGTTTGCGCCGCCTGTCACGGTCAGAACGGCATGGCGACAATTCCCGGTTATCCGAATCTTGCGGGACAGAATGAACAGTATCTGAAAAATGCACTGACGGCGTACAAGAACAAACAGCGCGCCGGGGGCCAGGCCGTGGTCATGCAGGGGCAGGCCGCGGCCCTGAGCGACGAGGATATTGCCAACCTCGCCGCCTACTACGCCAGTTTGCCAGCGGGTGGTGGTCAGTAACGCCGAATTTGGTCGGAGCGTGTCAGTCGGGCGGCTCAGGCCGCCCGACTGACAATGCGGTAGCTTGGCTTGTATGCGGTAGCGCCGGGCAGCTTCATCCGATTCTGGGCGACAAACTGTTCAAGCATGGCTTCCAGTGGCTGGATCAGGCTGGGGTCACCGGCAATTTCAAATGGCCCCTTTTCCTGCACCTGCCTGATACCACTTTCTTTTACGTTCCCCGCGACAATGCCGCTAAACGCCTTGCGCAGGTTGGCGGCTATCATGTGAACCGGTTGGTCCCGGTGGAGTTCCAGAGCCAGCATGTTGTCGTGATTGGGGGAGAACGGTAGCTGGAATACCGGATCGATCTTCAACATCCAGTTGAAGTAATAGGCATCCTGCATCGCCCGACGGAAGGTTTCCACCTCCTTCATGCCCTTTTTCATGGCCTGTGCGACCCGCGCTGGGTCATCAATAATGATTTCGTACTTGCTGGCGGCCTCATCGCCCAGGGCATTGCGGATGAACTTGTCGATCATCTCAAAGTATTCGGCGTTTTCCTGCTGCCCGGTAAAGACGACCGGGAAAGGCAGGTCGGCATTGTCCGGGTGCAACAGGATGCCCAGCAGGTAGAGGATTTCTTCGGCAGTGCCTACGCCGCCCGGGAATACAATGACGCCGTGGCCGGTGCGGACAAAGGCTTCCAGGCGCTTCTCGATGTCCGGCATGATCACCAGTTCATTGACGATCGGGTTGGGCGCTTCGGCCCCGATAATACCTGGTTCGGTCAAGCCGATATAACGACCGTTCTTCACCCGCTGCTTGGCATGGCCGATGGTGGCGCCTTTCATCGGACCCTTCATGGCGCCGGGGCCACACCCCGTACAGATGCTCAACGCACGCAAGCCCAGTTGATGCCCCACTTCTTTGCTGTACTGGTATTCCTGCTGATTAATGGAGTGACCACCCCAGCACACCACCAGGTCCGGTTGACGACCGGCCTGAAGGACCCGCGCATTGCGCAGGATGTGAAAGATCAGGTTGGTGATGTCTTCCGGGTCATCCCTGCGAAAACCGGAGGCAGACTGCGGAATCGAGTAGGAATAGATAATGTCCCGCAACACCGAGAACAGATGCTCGCGAATGGCGCGTAGCATGGCACCGTCGACAAAGGCGTGGGCCGGTGCATTCACCAGTTCCAGCTTCAGGCCCCGGGGTTGGGGGACCAATCGGACGTCGAAATCGGCGTGTGCTTCCATCAGTGACTTGCAGTCGTCGGTTTCAACGCCGGTGTTCAGCACCGCCAGGGCACACTGGCGGAACAGTCGGTAGAGACCACCCTCACTCTTGTCTTTCAGTCGGTTGACTTCGTGGTTGGAAAGAATCTCAAGGCTGCCCTCGGGGGACACCAGGGCATTGATGGTCGTTTCTGTCATGAACAGTGTGACTCCTGAACATTGTGCGGCGTAGGCCTCATGGTTGGCCCCGCAGTTCGCTGATTATGGTATTACGGCAATGCCTGATTTTGAGGCGTCCGTCAAAACCGTTAGACTAGGCCTATTCTTTCCAATACGCCACCCGACAAAACTCCGATTTATGAAACTCCTTATTCGTCCTGCGGCGGAAGTCGCCATTAAAAGCAAGCCCGTACGTCGCCAGCAAATGCGGCACCTGCGCCAGAATATCCGCAAGGTACTGTCGCGCCAGGACAGTGGCATCCAGGTGGATGGCAGTTGGGACCGTGTGATGGTGGAGGTCCCTGATGGTCGGGGGCTGTCCAGCATGGTGATTGACGAATTGATGCGCATTCCGGGTATCTCCACGATTCAGGAAATTGCCGTGTTCCCTTTCGTCAGTATGGACGATGTGGCAGAAAAAGCGGTAGAGGCGTTTGCTGAGCGAATCGAAGGCAAGACGTTTGCGGTTCGGGTTCGGCGTCATGGCGAGCATGATTTCCGCTCGATTGATCTGGAGCGCCATGTGGGCGGTGCCCTGGTTCAATCTTCCAGTCCATTGGGCGTGAACCTGAAATCTCCCCAGGTCGAGGTTCGCATCGAGATTCAGGACAATCATTATCATATTGCCCACCGCAAGCATCGGGGGCTGGGTGGTTATCCACTGGGCAGCGTGGAAACCGTGATGACGTTGGTTTCCGGTGGATTCGACTCGTCTGTGGCCGCCTACCTGATGATGCGTCGGGGGCTTCGCAGCCACTTCCTGTTCTTTAACCTGGGAGGCACGGCCCATGAAGTGGGCGTTCGTCAGGTCACGCACTACATCTGGGAGCGGTATGGTTCGTCCCACGGTGCCAAGTTCATTTCCGTGCCCTTCGATGGTGTGATCGGAGAAATCATGCGCTCGGTCAACCACCGGCACTGGGGAGTGGTACTGAAGCGCCAGATGTTAAAGGCGGCGTCCACCATCGCCCGGGAGAGCAATGCGGTAGGTCTGGTGACCGGCGACGCGGTTGCCCAGGTTTCCAGTCAGACCCTGACCAACCTTAATGTGGTGGATCGAGCCAGTGATGAAGTGGTGTTGAGACCGCTGATCTCGATGGATAAGGAAACCATTATCCGGATTGCGAAGGAGATCGGCACCGAGCCCTACGCCCGGACCATGCCGGAATACTGTGGCGTAATTTCCCAGAAACCAGCCACCCGTGCCAAGCTGCATCGGGTGGAGGAAGACGAAGCTGAAATGGATGCGGCGGTTCTGCAGCAGGCGATCGATAGCCGTGAAGAAACGCCGGTTGCCCGATTGCTGGAAACCACCACCACGCCGGAAGAGGTTGAACTGGTGCATACCCCGGACGTCAATGATGTCATTATCGATGTGCGCCATCCGTCCGAGGGAGAGCAGTCACCCCTGAAGATGACCAACAACGAAGTGCTGCAGATTCCTTTCTACGAGCTGAATCAGCGGATCGAATCGTTGCCTCAAGGAAAGCAGTACCTGCTCTACTGTGACCGTGGCACCATGAGCCGCATGCACGCCGGCCACCTGAAGGCCGAAGGGCACACCAACATTAAGGTGTACGCCCCGGCATCCTGAATGAAATACGGCGTATGCGAGGATGCGTGTCGGATTACGCTTTGCTAATCCGACCTACAGGTGAACGTCCGATTCCGTAGCAATGTAGGTCGGATTAGGCGAAGCCGTAATCCGACAAGATCGTTACCCTTCGAGACCCTTGAAAAACTGCTGGACGTTAGCGCTCAGGGTATCTAGGTCATAACCGCCTTCCTGCACCACCAGGGTGTGAAGGCCGGTCTGACGGATATGGTTGCCGAGGCGGGCAAAGCCCTCGGATGAAACCGACACCTTGGCCTGGGGGTCGTCCTTGTAGATATCAAAGCCGAGGGTCAGGACCAGCGCATCCGGCTGGAACAGGCGGATGGCTGCCAGCGCTTCGTCCAGTTTCTTGAAGAAATCCTCTTCCGAGGAGCCATGGGGCATCGGCATATTAATGTTGTAGCCGTACCCATCACCTTCCCCCCGCTCGTTCTCGAACCCGCTGACCACCGGATAGAAGTTGGTCGGGTCACCGTGTATCGAGATGTAGAGCACATCGCTGCGGTCATAGAAGATTTCCTGGATGCCCTGTCCATGGTGCATGTCGGTGTCGAGGATCACCAGGCGTGGAAAGCGGCTTTTCATATGTTCCGCGGCAATGGCGGCGTTGTTGAGGTAACAGAAGCCGCCGGCGGCATCCTTGCGGGCGTGATGGCCCGGTGGACGGCACACCGCATAGGAGATCCGCTCTCCGGCGATCAGGGCGTCAGCAGCCCCCAATGCGGTTTGCGCGGACCAATAGGCAGCCTCCCAAGTATTGGCCCCGATCGGACAGCTGCCATCTGCCATATAGCGCGCCGCCTCGGCAAGAATGCCCTGCATGGCGTTGGGTGACCGCACAAAGATATTGGACATCACCTCTTCGCCCCAGTCGTCGGGAATCTCCATCCAGCGGCGGTGAGCAGATTCCAGGAACCTCAGGTAGCCAAGATCGTGAACGTGGGAAATCGGGCCTGCGCCCTGATCAGCCGGCTGCAGTACCGGAACACCCATGGCCTTAAGACCATCCAGCATCTCGCCGGTGCGGTCGGGCACTTCCTGAGGCTGGCGCATCTGACCGCGGGTAAAGTACGTCTTGGGAATATGCTGGTCCTGAGCGGGGTGGAAAAACGCTTTCATTTGCCGGCCTCCTGAATGGGTCACTCTCCGAGTATAGGCGCAGAAACCGGGCGGTCAAAACACCTTCGTCTTACTTTACAGCCCGTGTTTCTGCATCCACTATGAGAGTCATACTGCCGTGATGCAAACACCAACGGAACCCTGCTTTTCGACCGTTAATCATTGAATGAGAGGAGCCGAGATGATCGAGTCACCCCTGCTTGAAAAGTTGACTGGCTATATCGGCGGTCGCTGGTCTGATTCTGCCGAAGGTCACACGTTTGACGTCTACAATCCCGCGACAGGCAAAGTCATTGCCAGCCTTCCTTCCATGGCCGAGTCGGATGTGGTGGCGGCGGTGGAAGCGGGCAAGTCCGCGCTCCGGCTGAGTAGCCCCTATACCCTGGAAACCCGCCGCCGGTGGCTGGAGGGCATCCGCGACGCGCTGAGAGAAAACAAGGAAGAAGTGGGCCGCATTCTGTGCATGGAACATGGCAAGCCCCTGAAAGAAGCCCAGGGCGAAGTGGACTATGCAGCCGGATTTTTTGATTACTGCTCCAAACACATCCAGGCACTGGATGCCCACACGCTGACCGAAAAGCCCAAAGACTGCACCTGGACCGTCCATTATCGTCCCATCGGTGTGGCCGGCCTGATCACACCCTGGAACTTCCCCATCGGTATGATCGCCAAGAAACTTTCCGCCGCCCTGGCCGCCGGCTGCCCGTCGGTGATCAAACCGGCCAGCGAAACCCCGCTGACCATGATTGCCCTGTTCAGCCTGATGGACAAACACGTCGACCTGCCGGATGGCATGGTCAACCTGGTGATGGGTAAAGCCAGCGTGATTGGTAAGGTGCTGTGCGAAAGCCCCGATGTGCCCATGCTCAGCTTCACCGGCTCTACCGAAGTGGGCCGCAAACTGGTGGTGGATACCTCCGAACAGGTTAAGAAACTGGCCCTGGAACTGGGCGGCAACGCGCCGTTCATTGTGTTCGATGATGCGGACCTGGATGCCGCGGCTGACAACCTGATCGCCAACAAGTTCCGCGGTGGCGGTCAAACCTGCGTTTGCGCCAACCGCATCTTCATCCATGAGAAAGTGGCGGATGCGTTTGGTGAAAAACTGGCGGACCGGGTCAACAAAATGACCGTGGGCGACGGCCTCACCGAAGACGTGGACCTCGGCCCGCTGATCAACAAGGCCGGCTTCGACAAGGTCAAACGCCACCTCGAGGACGCCCTGGAGAAAGGCGCCGGTCTCGTGGCCGGCAAGAAACCGGCGGACCTCGGCGAAGGCCACCTGTTCTTCCCGCCGACCGTGATAACTGACGTGAACCGGGACATGTGCTGCTATCGGGAAGAAACCTTCGGCCCACTGGTACCCATGGCGCTGTTCCGCACCGAAGAGGAAGTCATCGAAGCGGGTAACGACACCGAGTTCGGCCTGGCGTCATACGTGTTCACCAACGACGCCGAACGTGCCCAACGAGTCGCAGCCGGCCTGCGTTTCGGTCATGTGGGTTGGAACACTGGGACCGGTCCGACGCCAGAGGCTCCGTTCGGAGGCATGAAAGCGTCCGGCATCGGTCGCGAAGGTGGTTTGGAAGGTCTGTTTGAGTTTGTAGAAGCCCAAACAGTACCAAGAGGCTTCTAAAGAAAAGCTTTCTCCCAAGCATGACAAGCGCGAGGGCGGGCCCCTGTCCGGGACTATGTGTGGCCAAGGATGGCCACACCTAAGCGCACATGGATGTGCTCGTAGCGTGTCCCGGACAGGGGCCCGCCCTCGTGCAACCCTCCGAAAGAAAGAGGGCTATCCCAGGCCCCGGCAAACGCTCAATTCTCCTGTTATAATCCGATACCTGTTCATTTAACCAGTAGCGACCGAATCTCTATGGATGTCTCCCACATTATCGACGCCCTCAACGACGCCCAACGCGAGGCCGTGACCGCCCAGAACGACCACCTGCTGGTGCTGGCCGGCGCCGGCAGTGGCAAAACGCGGGTTCTGGTGCATCGAATTGCGTGGTTGATGCAGGTGGATCGGGTGCCGCCAACGGGAATTCTGGCGGTAACATTCACCAACAAGGCCGCGCGGGAGATGCGTTACCGCATCGAGCAGATGATGGACATCCCCGCCCGTGGCTTGTGGTTCGGAACCTTTCACGGCATCGCCCATCGCCTGTTGCGCTCGCACTGGCAGGATGCCGGCTTGCCGGAGAATTTCCAGGTACTCGACAGCGACGACCAACTGCGAATGGTCAAGCGGGTCATGCGGGAGCTGCAGGTTGATGAGAGCCGCTGGCCACCGAAGCAGGCCCAGTGGTTCATTAACAGCCACAAGGATGAGGGCTTGCGGGCGGATCATATTCAGGAGAACCCGGGCGATCATTTCACCTCCACCATGCTGACCGTGTACCGCCAGTACGAAAAGCTGTGCCAGCAAAGCGGCCTGGTGGATTTTGGCGAGTTGCTGCTGCGCTCCCATGAACTGTGGCTACATCGGCCGGAGCTGCTGGCTCATTACCAGAACCGCTTCCAGCACATTCTGGTAGACGAGTTCCAGGACACCAACACGATCCAGTACGCCTGGTTGCAGGTGTTGGCCAGTAATCGCGTGCCATTGACCATCGTCGGGGACGACGATCAGTCCATCTACGGTTGGCGGGGTGCGAAAATCGAGAACATCCAGCAGTACCAACGGGATTTCCCCAACGCCCGGTTGGTCCGGCTGGAGCAGAACTACCGGTCCACGCAACTGATCCTCAAGGCCGCCAACTCCGTGATTGCCAACAACCAGGGTCGCCTGGGCAAGGAGTTGTGGACCGACGGGCCGGATGGCGAACCGATCAGCCTGTACGCGGCGTTCAACGAACAGGACGAAGCCAACTACATCGCCGACACCATTTCCGGCTGGGTGCAGGACGGCAACCTGCGTAGCGAATCGGCCATTCTCTATCGCTCCAACGCCCAGTCCCGGGTGCTGGAAGAAGCGCTGATGCGTCAGGGTATTCCTTACCGGGTCTATGGTGGTTTGCGCTTCTATGACCGTCAGGAAATCCGCAACGCCCTGGCGTACCTGCGTCTGGTGCATTATCGCCGTGACGATGCCGCCTTCGAGCGTGTGGTGAACGTGCCGGCGCGGGGTATTGGGGCGAAAAGTCTGGCGGAACTGCGGGAAGTGGCCACGGGCCAGAGCATATCCCTGTGGGAGGCCGCCGAACGCCTGCTGGAAGCGGGGTTGATGAAGGGGCGTGCCAAAACAGGCCTGCAATCGTTTATCACCATCATCAATGACCTGTCGGAGATGGTGGACGATGCTTCTCTACATGGCCTGATGAAGCAGACCATCGAAGCCAGTGGACTGAAAGACTACCACGCCAGTGAAAAGGGCGAGAAAGGCCAGGCCCGGGTGGAAAACCTGGAAGAACTGGTCAACGCCCTGTCGGACTTTGAAGTGGAGGACGGCGTGGACCCGCTGGCGGAATTTATTGCCCAGGCGGCGCTGGACGCGGGTGAATCCCAGGCGGAGTCCCACGAGGACAGTGTCCAGTTGATGACCCTTCACTCCGCCAAGGGACTTGAGTTCCCGCTGGTGTTTCTCGCCGGTGTCGAGGAAGGGCTGTTCCCCCACAGTATGTCGCTGGAAGAGCCGGGGCGGATGGAGGAAGAACGGCGGCTGGCGTATGTGGGCATTACCCGGGCCATGAAAAAGCTGGTGCTTACTTACGCGGAATCCCGGCGTCTGTATGGGCAGGAGAAGTTCAATGCCCTGTCACGGTTTGTGCGGGAGATTCCGGGCGATTGTATTCAGGAAGTGCGGCTGCGTAACACCGTGACCCGCCCGGCGATGCTGGAACGACCCAATGAGAGCCTGTTCAGTCAGGACTCCGCTGCGCAATCCGGTTTCAGCCTGGGGCAGCGGGTGCGCCATCCGAAGTTCGGTGAGGGGATCGTGATGAACAGTGAAGGCACCGGTCATCATACCCGGGTGCAGGTGAACTTTGATGAAGGGGCTAAATGGCTGGTTTTGGCTTATGCGCCGCTTGAAGCCTGTTGAGTCACGGATCGGCCGCGATTATCGGTTGGTGTCATTGGCAGGCGAAGGTTGCGGAAGATCATCGGGAAGATCGAAGCCATTATCTCTCATGATCTGACGAGCCTTGTCGCTGTCCATGAATGCGGAAAACTGCCAGGCCAGTTCGTTGTCCGCAGCGCGTTGGGTGATGATGTATCCCTGTTCCAGCGGTTTGTGCCAGGAGTCCGGAATCAGCCAGTAACTGCCAGAGGACGCCAGCCTCGGGCTCAGCGCCAGGGAAAGCGCCAGAATGCCGAACCGGGCGTTGCCCGTTTCTACAAACTGGGCTGCCTGGGAAATATTGCTGCCAAGGATCAGCTTGTCCTGAATCTGTGGCCACACACCGGCGGCTTCCAGAGCTTCCCTGGCTCGAGCTCCGTAAGGGGCATGTCGCGGGTTGGCGATCGCAATGCGCAGAATATCTGCTGCCGCCAGATCTTGCAGCGTCATCCCGCTGGCGTCCCGGGTGGCACTCCATAGTACGATCCGCCCAACGCCGTACGGCATAACCTCGGAAGCGGCCAGGCCCACGCGGGCTAGCTGGCGCGGGTAGGTAATATCGGCGGAGAAGTAGAGATCGTAGGGCGCGCCCTGAGTTATTTGCGTGCTTAGTTTGCCGGATGATCCGTACACCACGTTGATGGTATCGCCGGGGTGCTGCTCCCTGAACTGCGTGAGAATATCCTTCATTGCGTACTGAAGGTTCGATGCCGCGGCCACCATGAGTTTGTCCGCAAAGGCGTCGGATACCCAGCACAGCATGGCAATGAGCAAGGCGGTCAGGGGCACTTTCACGATCTATCCTTCAGGACTGTTCCGGTACTTCGCGAATGCGGCCATGCTCGTCAATGGCGACATAGACGAAACGGCCTTCGGTGACCTTACGGGGGTGTTTGGCGGTGCGATCCAGTGTCCACACTTCCACTTCAATTTTCATGGAGCTGCGACCGATGTCCACCAGCTCGCAGTAGCAACCGACCTGGGAGCCAACTCTTAGTGGAGAGAGGAATTCCATCCGGTCCATCGCTACGGTGGCGTTGCGACCCTGAGAGATCCGACCGGCGATGGTCGCGGCGGCAATGTCCATTTGCTTGACCAGCCAGCCGGCAAAGACGTCGCCGTTGGCATTGGTGTCCGAAGGTAGTGGGACAATCTGGAGAATCAGCTCGCCTTTGGGCGTGGGTTTGTCATCGTCAAGTGTTGTCATGGAGCCTGCCTGTTTGTATTGCTGAGTATTGTTTTACACGCATGTTAACGGCCTGTGGGCAGTCTGCAAGAGATTTCACGCCCCATGATCTATATTTCATACGCTGTAACAAAGCTGTCACAGTTGGTGATTAGTCTTCACTCATCGGTAAAGCAAATCCGACGATAACGTCCAAAAGATAATGGAGAATCAGCGTGATTAAACTGAAAACAGCTTTTGCATCCGTGGCCCTGGCGGGCAGCATTGCCGCCGTATCCTCCCCGGCTATGGCGCGTGACACTATTAACATCGTGGGCTCCTCGACTGTTTACCCGTTCGCCACCGTGGTTGCCGAGCGTTTCGGTCGTAACACGGACTTTCCGACCCCAAAACTGGAGTCTACCGGCTCCGGTGGCGGCCTGAAGTTGTTCTGTGAAGGTGTAGGCACTCAGCACCCGGACATCACCAATGCTTCACGTCGTATCAAGAAGAGCGAGTTTGAACGGTGCCAGTCCAATGGCGTTGAAGGCATCACCGAGGTCAAGATTGGTGCTGATGGCATTGTCATTGCCAATTCCAAAGATGCTGAGCAGATGGATCTGAGTCTGGAGCAGGTCTTCCTCGCCCTGGCCAAGGAAGTCCCGAACCCGGACGGCAGCGAAGAGCTGGTGGCCAACCCCTACCAGAAATGGAGTGATATCGATTCCAGCCTGCCAAACAAGGAAATCAGTGTGATGGGCCCCCCTCCGACGTCTGGTACCCGTGACGCGTTTGTTGAGATCGCGATGGAAGGCGGTTGCAAGCAGTACGACTGGATTGCCGCCATCAAGAAGCAGGACAAGTCTCAGTACAAGTCCATCTGTCACAGCATGCGTGAGGACGGTCTGTTCGTTGAAGCAGGTGAGAATGACAACCTGATTGTCCAGCGTCTGGCGCAGGACAAGGACACTCTGGGGATCTTTGGCTACAGTTTCCTGATGGAAAATGAAGGTCAGATCCAGGCGTCCATGATCAACGGTGTTGAGCCCACGCCTGACACGATCGCGGATGAAGAGTATCCGGTTGCCCGCTCTTTGTTCTTCTACGTTAAAAATGCCCACGTGGGTGTGGTTCCGGGTATCCAGGAGTACCTTGCTGAATTCACCAGCGAAGGCGCCTGGGGTGATAACGGCTACCTGGTCGATGTGGGCCTGATCCCGAACCCCCGCGGTGTGCGTATGAAGACTGCCAAGGCAGCGAAGAACCTGAAGCCATTGACTGGCAACGAGCTGTAAGGCTTAGTTGGAAGCAGTCAGGGATGACAACAAGGAACGCGGGCTGGCTAGTCCGCGTTCCTTTATTACGTTCAGATGAATATTTTTGGCCAGTACGCTGGCAAAATAAACGCCCTAGCTAACTAAACGCCATCAAAACAGAGACTGTTATGCAGACGGCCAATCTCTTGCCCCTGATTCTGGTACTCGCTGTGGCTGCCTACGGCCTCGCATTTATGCGATCCCGGGCAGTTGCAGCACCGCTTGGCGGTATCCGGAACCTCAAGGCGCTTCCGTTTTATTACGCTGCCCGTGCCGCCCTGTGGTGCGCGATCCCTGCCCTGATTGTGCTGGCCGCCTGGGCCGGTTTTGAAGGTAAGGTCATTCAGGGCATGGTTATTTCGTCATTGCCTCAGGATGTGTGGCCCGAATCCCCCGGTCAAGCCAGCCTGGTGCTTTCCCAGATCAGCAACGTCGCCGCGGGTAAGCTGAATCCGGAATTCGTGCCAGAGCACATTGCGGGGGCCGCTGGGCTCCTGGAGAATCTTCGGGAACAGAGCGGGACGTTCAAAACCATTCTGGTATTGCTGATTGCCGCTCTGGGCGCCGCCTTCGCCTGGACTCGAGTGGCACCCCATATCAATGCCCGGGAAAGTGTCGAGCGCACACTGCGGCGCATTTTCTTCGTGTGTGCGGCGGTTGCAGTATTGACCACTGTAGGCATCGTTTTCTCGGTGATTTTTGAAACCGTCCGGTTCTTTGGCAAAGTCCCCATTACCGAGTTTCTGTTTGGTACCTCGTGGAGTCCCCAGACGGCCTTGCGGGCGGATCAGGTTGGTGCTGAGGGTGCCTTTGGCATCATTCCATTGTTTACCGGCACCTTGCTGATATCCGCGATTGCCCTGCTGGTTGCCGTCCCGATCGGATTGTTGTCGGCCATCTACCTGTCCGAGTATGCCAGCAAGCGGGTGCGTTCAACCGTCAAGCCGTTGCTGGAAATGCTGGCTGGCGTACCCACCGTGGTTTATGGCTTTTTCGCCGCTTTGACCGTGGCGCCCTTTATCCGCGACTTGGCGGAGCTCGTCGGGCTGGAGGCGTCCTCCCAGAGCGCGCTTGCCGCGGGTCTGGTTATGGGCATCATGATCATTCCATTCGTCTCTTCGCTGTCGGACGACGTGATCAACGCCGTTCCCCAAACGTTGCGGGATGGTTCGCTTGCCCTGGGAGCGACCCAGTCGGAAACCATGAAGAACGTGATATTTCCAGCGGCACTGCCGGGCATTATTGGCGGCATCCTGCTGGCGGCCTCGCGGGCGATCGGTGAGACCATGATCGTGGTGATGGCGGCCGGACTGGCGGCCAACCTGACTGCCAATCCTCTGGATTCGGTAACGACAGTGACTGTCCAGATTGCCACGCTGCTTGTGGGTGATCAGGAATTCGACAGTGCCAAGACGCTTTCGGCCTTTGCGCTGGGCATGATGCTGTTCATCGTCACCCTGCTGCTGAATGTAGTCGCACTCAAGATCGTACGTAAATATAGGGAACAGTATGACTGATCAACGTTCTCAGGCGGAGATAGTCCGCCAGTCCCTGAAACGCCGGTACCGCAAGGAACGTCGGTTCCGTCTGTATGGCATTGTGGCGATTTTCATCGCCCTGGCGTCACTGTTCATCCTGTTTGCCGACATCATTGGCAAGGGCCATACCGGGTTTGTGAAAACCACCATCACCCTGGACGTGACGCTGGATTCGGAAGCCATGTATCTGGACGATCCCACGGATAAAGACCAGATCGCCATGGCCGACTTTGTGGCGCCAATTATCGCGGCCCTTCAGGATCATTTCCCAGACGCTGAGGGCAGGGCGGCCAAACGTGAGCTGGGCCGGTTGGTGGGTAGCTACGCCGCCTCCGATATCCGTGACCTGCTCGAGGCGAATCCGGACCTGCTGAACACCACGCAGACCATGGAGTTCCTGGCCCACGATACCGTGTCGGTGTATGTGAAGCATGCCGATGATCCGAGCTACAGCATCCGTCTCTCGGAGCAACAGCAGGCCTGGGTGGATGAATTGCTGGAAAAAGGCGTCGTCGATACCAGCTTCAATGACGTGCTGTTCAGCCGTGGCGACTCCAGGGAACCTGGTAACGCCGGCATTCTGGGGGCCATTGTCGGCTCCCTGTTCACCATGCTGGTCACCCTGGCCATTTCCTTTCCGGTGGGCATCGCGGCAGCGATCTACCTGGAGGAGTTTGCCCCGCAGAACAAGATTACCGATTTTATCGAGGTCAACATCAACAACCTGGCGGCTGTGCCCTCAATCATCTTTGGTCTGCTTGGTCTGGCGGTGTTTATCGGGCTGTTTGGCATGCCACGTTCGGTTCCCGTTGTGGGTGGCCTGGTGCTGGCATTGATGACGCTGCCAACCATCATTATTTCCAGCCGCGCCGCCATCAAGAGCGTACCGCCGTCAATCCGGGAAGCGGCCGAGGGCATCGGTGCGTCGAAGATGCAGGTGGTACTGCATCATGTGGTGCCGCTGGCAATGCCTGGCATGCTGACCGGCTCCATCATCGGTATGGCACAGGCACTGGGTGAAACAGCCCCGCTGCTGCTGATTGGCATGGTGGCCTTCATTGTCGATGTACCGGACGGGTTTTTCAGCTCCGCCACGGTCCTGCCGGTACAGATTTACCTTTGGGCAAGCAGTTCTGAACAAGGTTTCGTTGAGCTGGCATCCGCCGGCATCATGGTACTGCTCGCCTTCATGATCAGTATGAACGCATTGGCCATCTGGCTCCGTAAGCGTCTTGAGCGCCGGTGGTAAAGGAGAGAATTATGAGTGTAAATGAAACGATTTCCAGTGCAGCGGAGCGGCAGGATGAGGCCGCAGTCCCGGTCCAGGACGTAGTGACCGAGAAAAAACGGGAAGACATGCCCGTCCAGGAGGGTAAAACCGTAGGCCTCCCCTATGCCGACGATCCCAAGTTCAAGCTGCGCAACGTTGAGGTGTTCTATGGCGAGGACCGCGCCATCAAAGACATCAGCCTGGACATTGCCCGTAACGAAGTTATCTCCTTTATCGGACCGTCGGGTTGTGGCAAGTCCACGTTTCTGCGGTGCTTGAACCGGATGAACGACAGCATTGATATCTGCCGGGTCAAAGGCCAACTGATGCTGGACGACGAGGACATCTACCACTCCAAGCGTGATGTGGTGGAGCTGCGTGCCCGGGTGGGTATGGTGTTCCAGAAGCCGAACCCGTTCCCCAAGTCCATCTACGACAACGTAGCCTATGGTCCCCGCATTCACGGCCTGGCTAACCGTAAGTCGGATCTGGATGACATTGTTGAAAACAGCCTGCGCAAGGCGGGGCTCTGGGACGAGGTCAAGGATCGTCTGGACGCTACCGCAACTGGCATGTCCGGTGGTCAGCAGCAACGCCTGTGTATTGCTCGTGCGATCGCAGTGAGCCCGGAAGTGATCCTGATGGACGAGCCCTGCTCAGCGCTGGACCCGATTGCAACGGCGAAAGTGGAAGAGCTGATCTCGGAAATGTCGGAAAGCTATACCATTGTGATCGTGACCCACTCCATGCAACAGGCGGCTCGCGTGTCTCATCGCACCGCTTATTTCCACTTGGGACACCTTGTGGAAGTGAATGAGACGAGCAAAGTTTTCACGTCACCGGAACACGAGTTGACCGAATCCTACATCACCGGCCGTTTCGGTTAACCCGGTCATTGCTGAACACTGGAGAACAGAGTTATGCCAAACACAAAGGACGACGTATACGGCGATCACATATCGCACAAGTTCAACGACGAACTGCTGGAGTTGAAGACCGAGTTTCTGACCATGGGCGGAATGGTCGAAGCGCAGGTGGAAAGGGCGATCCAGGCCCTGGTGGATAACGACGGCCATCTGGCGGATGAAGTGCGCGCCGGTGACAAGAAAGTCGACCAGATGGAAATGGATATCGACGAAGAGGCCACCCTGATCATTGCCCGCCGTCAGCCGACGGCCCGGGACCTGCGTCTGGTCATTTCGGTAATCAAGATGGTGGCCGACTTGGAGCGCGTGGGTGATGAGGCAAAGAAAATTGCCAAGTTCGCCATCAAGCTTAATGAAGAAGGTCAGGCCCCCCGCGGCTATGTGGAAGTCCGCCATATCGGTAACCACGTGCTGGCTATGCTGCATGACGCCCTGGACGCTTTTGCCCGCCTGGATTCCGAGCAGGCATTGCGGATCATGAAGGAAGACAAGCGGGTTGATGAGGAATACCAGGCGGCCGCCCGGACTCTGCTGACGTTCATGATGGAAGATACCCGCAATATCTCACGCTGCATGTCGGTAATGTGGGTGCTGCGTGCCCTGGAGCGGGTGGGTGATCACGCCTGCAACATTGCCGAAAACGTGATTTTCATGGTCAAGGGCGAGGATGTTCGCCATACGCCGGTGGAGGAAGCCGAGAAAGTCGTCGGTCGCTGAACTGATTCTCTTGGTCTTGGCTTGATCGGGCTTGGCGGGAGGCCGGTGTGCGGTTCGGCTTTCCGGGACACGCTCGAGCCGTCCGTGGGCGCTTAGCTTTCGCCATCCATGGCGAAAGATAGTCCCGGAAAGCCGAACCGCACACCGGCCAACCGGGACTGGGAGAAGCCCAGATTTACCATCACCGAAGTGCGTTCAAATCTTGTCGAAGTATTGGCACCAAGATGCGAGCGAGCGGGCCGGTATTGCTGGTTGGGACTATCTTTGGCCATGGATGGCCAAAGCTAAGCGCGCATGGATGCCTTGAGCGTGTCCCAACCAGCAATACCGGCCCGCTTGCCTCCCCCCCAAGTTCAGTTCCCAGATTGGCCCCCGAGATAAAAAATCAGGCCTGCTTCATCTTGTCAGTGTACGGAGGCCAACCCAGAGGCTTGCCGGCCAGCACATGCAGGTGGATGTGGAACACCGTCTGCCCGGAGTTTTCGCCGCAGTTCATCACCACTCGATAGCCATCGTCTGCAACACCTTTCTCTCGGGCAATCTTCGCCGCCACCAGATACAGGTGCCCGACCAGCTCGCGGTCAGCTTCGGTGAGGTCATTGATGGTGGCGATAGGCTTCTTCGGGATCACCAGGAAGTGCACCGGCGCCTGTGGATTGATGTCACTGAATGCCAGGCTGATGTCGTCCTCGTAGAGAATGTCCGCTGGAATTTCCCGGTTGATGATCTTGGTGAAAATCGTCTCTGACATGATGGCTCCTTGGTTATTATGGCGTACCGGTTTCAGGGTAGGTGAAGCCCCGGTAGTCGGGAAGTGATCTGTTTTACCACTGCGGGAAGTTCATCGTCGATCCCCATGGCGTAGCGGGCAACCTGATTGCGGGCAAAGGGCAGGGCGCGGGCGGCGCCGAGGCCGAGGTTGCGCAACAGGTGAACCGGCGGGATGCGGTTGCTGAACAGATGGTAAAAAGCGTCCATCGCCAGCATCATCCTGCGGTTGGCGGGGCGCCGTTGCTGTTCATAGCGTGCGAGCCATTGTGGATCGGCGAGGTCGCAGCCAGCGCGTCGGGCCTCGCGGATCTGGGACTGCAGGCATGAGGCGTCCTGGAAGCCGAGATTGACGCCCTGTCCGGCCAATGGATTGATGGTGTGTGCGGCGTCGCCGACAAGGACCACCCGTCCGTTGCTGTAATGTTTGGCGTGTTGCCGGGCAATCGGGAAGCTGGCCCGGGCATCAATATGAGTCAGTGGTGGCAGGTCGTCAGGGAATGCCTTCTGGATCTCCAGCCTCAGGGATTCGGTATCCAGCGCCTTCAGGCGGGCCAGTTCCTCGGGGGCGTCGTACCAGACCAGTGAGGCCCAGCTTTCTCCCGGGTGTTGGTCGCCAGCACTGTGCAGGGGCAGAAAAGCCCTCGGGCCCGAAGGGTGGAACGCCTGCCAGGTGATATCTTCCGCCGGCCCCAGATAACGCACGGAGATCACCATGGCCTGCTGGGCATACTGGTCTCTGGTAACGCCAATACCTGCCATATCCCGTATCCGTGACTGGGCGCCATCGGCGCCGATCACCAGCTCACAGGTCAGTTTGCTGCCATCCTCCAGGGTAACGGTTGCCTGGTCGTTGCCATTATCCACGGCGGTCACACCGTTGCCTGAGAGAACGGTCACGGAAGGTTGCTCTTCTGCACACTGCCACAACGCCTGTTGCGTGATGCTATTCTCAACGATGTGGCCCAGATGCGTGGCCGAGAGGCTGGCGGCGTCAAAGACGACCTCTCCCAGTTTGCGAGGGAGCAGTTTGCTCAGGGGATGCTTTGTCTGGTCCCAGACAGCAAGACGGCGGTATACCGTGGTGCGCATGGTCGATATGCGTGGCCAGGCGCCGAGTTGTTGCAGATAGCGTTCACTGCCGGCGCTGAGGGCGGAAACGCGAATATCGGGCGGGGCGCTGGCGTCGAAGCACGGCGCGCCTGCCTTGTCGACCAGGGCTACACGAAAACCACTCTGGCCCAGGCCCGTGGCCAGGGCGGCGCCCACCATGCCGGCACCGGCAACAACAATGTCAAAAGCTTGAGTCATAACGGGTTCCTGTCTGAAGCTTCCAGTTTACGCGAAGGAAGATTTCAGACAAGCGACCCGACGTCGTCCAACCTTGTTGCTCAATACCCGGCAGCCCTTGATACCCGCGCCCGGTGTACATGTTCCGGGCGGCGCCGGCTTTTGGCCAGCCAGGCCGGCTTCTGGGCGCCCGGCTTCATGAAGCCCTGATGGAGCACCATGGGTTGAACCAGATCCAGAAAATCTGTGGTTTTCATGTGCACGGATTCTGAGTGACTTCCTGCGGCGAACGCCAGCTCCTGTTGTTCTGTCAGGGCCTCGGCGCAATAGACCGACATTCCGAACAGGTTGCCAAAGGGGGGCATGGCTCCGACTTCGCAATCGGGAAACCGGTCCTTGAACTCCTGCTCATCAGCGAGATCAACAAAGTCTGTATCGAGGATGCCTGAAAGGCGGTCCCAGCGAATACGCCAGGTGGCAGGCATGACCAGCATGGCCATTTTGCCATCGAGTTCGATGATAACGGTTTTGACAACCCGGTCACCGGCAATCTTTACATGGTGGGCCAATTCCTGCGCGGTGAACGCGGGAGGGTGGGACAGGCACATGTATTCCACGTTTGCCTGATCAAGGAACTCTTTCAACTGCTGTACCGGCATAGTGACAACCTCCTACCAGCAATGACAGCGAACTGGGGCCGGTGATTGTTCTATGCCTGGCCCCGGTGGCCTGGTACCGCTTCCCGTGGGAAGTCGGCACCATTACCGTCAGCTTAGTTGAGGCTGAGCAGATTGCGAGTAACCGGATGTATCCGTGGGACGCCTGTCCCGTTTTTACTCGTGCTTGTAGACGTGTACGTCGCGCTGAGGGAAGGGGATAGAGATACCTTCTGCATCGAACGCCTTCTTCACCTTCTCGTGCATGTCCCAGTAGTATGGCCAGAGGTCATCGGTGGCCACCCAGGCACGGAACATAATGTTGACGGAGTTGTCGCCAAGGGCGCCCACACAGATTCTCGGGGGAGGATCCATTAACGAGCGATCATCTTCCTCGAACAGGCGCGTACAGATGGCCTTGGCCTTGTCGATGTCATCGTTATAGCCAATACCGAACGTCATATCACAGCGGCGCTTGTCGTATATGCTGACGTTCACCAGGGTTGCATTGGACAGGCTGCCGTTGGGGATAACGACCCGACGGTTGTCGAAGGTGTTGACGATGGTATACAGGATGCTGATCTCGTCGACCGCGCCCAGATAGCCCTGAGCCTCGATGGTGTCACCCACCTTGAACGGTTTGAAGATCAGGATAAGCACGCCACCGGCAAAGTTACCCAGACTGCCTTGAAGGGCCAGGCCAATGGCCAGGCCGGCGGCACCCAGGACGGCAATGAAGGAGGTGGTGGCAATGCCGACCATGGAGGCGACGGAAATCAGCAACAGGATCTTGAGGATTGTGCCGGTCAGGCCGCACAGGAACTTGTTGAGCGTGGGGTCTTTCTGGCTCAATTTGGCATCGAGGACGGCGACAAATCGCTTGATCAGCCAGAGGCCGACAATCAGGGTAACTATGGCGAGCACAAATTTTGGGGCATAGCTCATGATCAGGGTGATACCCTGATCGACAATCTCAGAGGCTTTTCCGTCTGAACCAAACAGATCTTCCATCAGGCGACTCCTTGTTCTTCGTTAGTTTTTCAGGTGGTTATTCCGGTTTCCCTACGAAACCGATTAGCGATTGGCCCAGTCAACAATGGTGGCCGGACTGCCCTGGACCACCATTCGCCCCTTCTTCTGACTCAATTGATAGTCGTACATCGGGTCGTAATAGTCTTCCAGCAATGCCTGTATCCAGCGGTCGTGACCACCAAGGTCGCCGTTGTCCTGCTGCCGGTCAAGCGCATCCGTCATCAGCATTCGCAGATGTTGGTGGCGCTCTCCGCCCAGGCGTTTACGGATTCGATCCAGGGCACTCAGCAGGTAATCATGGAAGTTCAGCCAGCCGGCTTCCCTGCCATCCCGAGCAGTATAGTCGGCGAGCATGTTTTCCACATAGTCTTCCCGAATGATCGCTATCCGCTCGGGCATGGGCTGTTCGAGTACCATCAGCGGCGCTTCTGACATCCGCTGCCGAAGGCTTTCTGGAAGAGCACAGCGTCCCACAAGCCGGCTTTCATCCTCCAGGTAAATCGGCCCACCAAGGTGGTGGGTGGCCTTGAGCATGGCAACCGCCAGACCATTCTCGAAATCGATCTGGGATGGCTGGGGCGTAACCTGGCGCCCGAAGCTGGAGCCGCGATGGTTGGCCAGACCTTCCAGGTCTACGGGGTTGGGCAATTGCTGCAGTACCCTGGTTTTGCCAGTCCCGGTCCGGCCGCTGAGGATTCGAAATTCGGAGGAGGTAATCAGGGACTCAAGGCTGTCGATCAGGAAACGGCGCAGCGCTTTATAGCCGCCTTTGACCAACGGGTAGTCGATGCCCGCTTCCTTGATCCATTGCTGCGTCAGCCGCGACCGCAATCCGCCCCGGAAACAGAACAGGTAACCCTCGGGGTGATTGGCAATGAAGCGCTTCCAGGCTTCGATGCGCTGGGCCTTGATGTCGCCCGATACCAGTTGATGGCCCAGCTCGATGGCCTTGTCCTGGCCCTTTTCCTTGTAGCAGATACCGACCCGGTGACGCTCCTCATCGTTCATCAGTGGCGCATTTTCCGCGCTGGGGAAGCTGCCCTTATTGAACTCCGTCGGAGCGCGGACATCCATCATCGGGGTGTCGTTCAGGAACAGCGAAAGGAAATCGTCGGTATCGGGTCTGGAGGCCATTTCAGCGTCTGGGTCATGGGAAAAGTGTCGCAGCAGTATAACGAAGACAGTGATTTTTTGCTCGCTTACAGGTATGGCAGTGGGCTGACGCAGGCTACAATGCCGCGCTTTCATGACCAGTAATCCCGGAGTAGTGATGAACGAGGATGTGCTCAATCGCCACCTTAAGAAAACCCTCAGCCGCGGACGGGTTGCGATTACCCGGCCGGCCGGGTGTCCGCAAATCGCCCTCTACCTGTTCGACCCCACCGTATTAGAAGGGCCGCTGAATCACGATGAGGCGCAGGCTGTGGTGGCGGAGCCCGCCTACTGGTCCTTTTGCTGGGCGAGTGGGCAGGTTCTGGCTGCCTGGATCCTGGCGAATCCACACCGGGTGGCGGGCAAGCGGGTATTGGATTTTGGTTCCGGCTCTGGTGTGGTGGCCATTGCCGCGGCAATGGCGGGCGCGGCTGAAGCCATTGTTTGCGATATAGACCCGGCGGCGCTGGATGCCGCTGCTGCCAATGCGCAGCTGAACAATGTCTCGGTGACTTTGTGTAGGGATTGGCACCAGAGGCCCGAGCACCTTGACCTGGTGACCGCCGCAGACGTGCTCTATGATCCTGAGAATAAACCTTTGTTGAAGGCGTTTCACAGCGCGGCTCCCCAGGTCTTGCTTGCGGATTCACGGGTCAAGAATCTGGGGGACGAGCGGTATCAACGTCAAACGGTCATCGAGGGCCGGACCTGGCCGGATCTTAACGAGTTTGAGGAGTTCAATCAGGTCAGGATTTATCTGGTGGACGCGGTGTCGGGACTATAGAAAAAGAAAGGGCAACCGTCAGGCTGCCCTTTTTCGGAACAGGTCGTCGCGTCCTTGCGAATTTTGCAACGGCCGTGTTGCTTTATCCTTGATCCACTCCGTGGTGCCGGCATCCTAGCCAGCGATCCAGATAATTATCCTTTAAGCGAGGCGTCCGTGTATCCCTGCCTCTCCCTGCATCCAGTTGCCGGGGTGCGTCCTGTGCGTCTTCCTTTTCCCTGTCATCCCTGACGAATTCACTATAGCAATCCTGCTCTGACAAGCGTGTGACACATGCAGGCCTTTTCAGTGTCAGTTTTGTGACGAATCCAGTTAGTGCTTGTAAAACAGGTGGTTAAATAAGCTGACGGTTCCCCTGATCGAAGTGCCTACGTCACGTTGCCGCAGATGCTTACGACTTTGTAGGAAATATCGCACACGTGCCCTGGGGGAAATCTCACATCTGGCTTCCGGAGCCATTGGGAATGTCGGTTTTGCGTTTCACTCCGGGCCAGGGCAACAGTCCAATCGCGATACCGGCAGTGTCTGCTGCCAGATCCTTGAGAGAAAACTCGCGGTACGGCAACTGTGACTGAATGACCTCAAGCAGAAGACCAAACATAACCAGGGCCGGCGCGACGAGCCATATACCTGAAACGCGCGGCCATCCCAATCGGGCCAGGATGGTCAGCTCCGTGAAAGCAATGAGGTGGTTAACCTTGTCATTCGGGGACGAAGGCATGGGGTACGGGGTGCTCGTGGTTGCCAGGTAGAGGATGGCAATAACGGATACGAACAGGGCCAGTTGCCACAGGGGGCGGCAATCGAGAATCTGGCCAAGGCGACTTCTCTGTATGTCCATCGGTGGAATTCAGGGGCTCATCGGGCTGTGGTGAGTGTGTCAACATGGTATGCTTTGCGCCCCGTCACTGTCATTAAAGCGGAGGTAATGCCACCTATGTTGAAGGGAAACTTTTTTCGTGGCCTGGGCTACCTCGGTGAAGGTTTCAGGCTGATTCGACAGCCTGGCCTGCGCTTGTTCGTCATTATTCCCCTGATTATCAATATCCTGCTGTTCGGTTTGCTGTTCTATTTTCTCGCTGAACTGTTTGCCGCCATGATTGCGGCCGCCATGGGCTGGTTGCCTGATTGGGCCTGGTTGCAGAGCCTGGACTGGTTGTTCTGGATCCTTTACGGCGTGGTGATCCTGCTGATGCTGGCTTATGGATTTGTCATTCTGGCGAACCTGATCGGGGCGCCCTTCTATGGCTACCTGGCGGAACTGACGGAAAAGCATCTCACCGGCCAGGAAGTCAGCACGGACGATGGCTGGGGCCAGATCATCCGCGATATTCCCCGCGCCCTGTGGCGTGAAGTGCAGAAAATACTCTACTACCTGCCGCGGGCCATCGGCCTGTTGATCATCGGGCTGATTCCTGTGGTGAATCTGGTGGCCGCGGTGCTGTGGTTCCTTTTTAATAGCTGGATGATGGCGCTGCAGTACGTGGATTACCCGGCGGACAATCACAAGGTCAGCTTTCCCGTGTTGCGCAAGCTCTTGGGCGATACCCGGTTGTCTGCCTTTGGCTTTGGCTTGCCGGTGGCGCTGGCGGCGATGGTGCCAGTGCTGAACCTGGTGGTGGTGCCGGCGGCGGTGTGTGGCGCGGCAGCCTACTGGGTGCGTGAGAGCGGTGCAGACTACAAACAATTGAAGTAATGACTCTGACGGAAACAACGACTTACAGACACCTGAATTGAAACTTGACGGAGGTTTCTTGGACGCATCGGATTTTGTCATCGGCCAGCGCTGGGTCAGCCACAGCGACACCGGTCTCGGGCTTGGAATTGTTACCGACATCTCGGGACGTCGGGTCACCCTCGGGTTCCCGGCAGCCGACGAAGAGCGCACCTACGCCATCGACAACGCCCCCCTGGCCCGCATCATTTACCAGATCGGTGAAGAGATCGAGACCTTTGATGGTGACCGCTATACCGTGCAGGCGGTGGAGGATCTTGGTGGCGTCCTGATGTACCACGCGGACGATGGCGAAAACATCCAGCAGATCTCCGAAGTCAAGTTGAGCAGCTCGGTGAACTTCTCGGCACCGCACCAGCGCCTGTTTGCCGGCCAGTTCGACCGCAACGGTGCCTTCCGGCTTCGCGTTGCAACCCTGCAGCACCAGGAGCGTTTGCGGGCATCCGCCGCCCAGGGCCTGATCGGGGCACGTACCCAGCATCTGCCTCACCAGATCTACATTGCCCACGAGGTTGCCAGCCGTCATGCTCCCAGGGTGCTGCTGGCCGATGAAGTGGGCCTCGGCAAAACCATTGAAGCGGGCCTGATTCTCCACTACCAGCTGCACACTGGTCGCGCAAAGCGGGCGTTAATCGTGGTGCCGGATTCGCTGATTCACCAGTGGCTGGTGGAAATGTTGCGGCGTTTCAACCTGCGCTTCTCCATCGTCGACCAGGGCCGGTACGATGCACTGGCCGACAGTGAGGACGACGTCGACGCGCTGGTGAACAAGGTGTTCGGAGATGCGTTTTCGGTCAATCCGTTTGAAAGCGATCAACTGGTGCTGTGCAGTCTCGATTTCCTGAAATCGAGCCCGCAGGCCCAGAAGGATGCCGTGGCGGCCGGCTGGGACCTGATGGTGGTGGACGAGGCCCACCATCTGGCCTGGAGTCCGGAGCAGGTGAGCCCGGAATACCAGTTGGTGGAGGATCTGTCGGCGGCCAGCCAGGGTCTGTTGCTGCTGACTGCGACGCCGGAGCAAGTGGGCGTCGCCAGCCACTTTGCCCGCCTACGGCTACTGGACCCTGCCCGTTTCCACGATCTGGAGACCTTCCGTGAGGAAGAACAGCAGTACGAAGCGATCAATGAGGTCGTGCGTCGTTTGCAGGACAACGGTGACGGTCTGAAGCCGGATGATCGGGCCGAGCTAAAGAGCTGGTTGGGTGACGAACTGGCCGCGCTGGAAAAGGCGTCTGACCCGCAGCAGGCCATTATTGATGCCTTGCTGGATCGACACGGCACCGGTCGCGTGCTGTTCCGCAACACCCGCGCCGCGATTCAGGGCTTTCCGGAGCGGCGTGCCCTGCCGGTACCCTTGCCGTGCCCAGACAGTTATGAGTTGCAACGGTTTAGTCTGGAAAATTTGGCGCCGGAGCGGGCGCTGGACGAAGAGCAGTGGCTTGCGGAAGACCCGCGGGTGGCCTGGCTGGAGAAAACCCTGGCCAGCCTGAAACCGGCTAAGGCGGTGGTTATCTGCGCTCACGCCAGCACTGCCATGGCTCTGGAACATTATCTACAGCTTCGGGCGGGTATCCGCAGTGCGGCTTTCCACGAGCACCTGAGCCTGATTGAGCGGGACCGGGCGGCGGCCTATTTTTCCGACACCGAGCAGGGCGCCCAGGCGTTGATCTGCTCCGAGATTGGCAGCGAGGGGCGCAACTTCCAGTTTGCCCACCACTTGGTGTTGTTCGACCTGCCGGCCAACCCCGACCTGCTGGAGCAGCGTATCGGTCGGCTTGACCGGATCGGCCAGTCCGACACCATCGATATTCATATTCCCTATCTGGAAGGCACGGTTCAGGAAGCCCAGTTCCGTTGGTTCCATGAGGGGCTCAATGCCTTCAATGAAAGTTGTTCCGTTGGTGTGGCGGTCCAGGACAAGGTGCAGAGTGATTGGCAGCGTGTGGTGGAGGGTGAGTTTTCAGAGCTGGAAGCCGTGCTGACTGATTCACGGGCGGAAGCCGACCGTCTGCGCACGCTGTTGCAGAATGGCCGTGACGCACTGATCGAGATGAATTCCTGTCGCCGGGATGTGGCGACCGACCTTATCGAAAAGATCGAAGAGGAAGAAGGGTCCGCCGAAGTGCGGGACTACATGGTGGACGCGTTCGATATCCTCGGCGTGGATATGGAAGATCATTCCGAGCACGCCGATGTGCTCAAGCCCGGAGAACAGTACCATGCGGGGCATGTGTCTGAATTGCCTGAAGACGGTCTGACGGTCACCTGGAGTCGCCAGCAGGCACTTGAGCGCGAAGACATGGCCTTCATGAGCTGGGAGCACCCTCTGGTGACCGGCGTGATGGACTCAGTGACCAGCTCCGGCCTCGGTAAGGCCGCTCTCGCCAGTCTGTCGGTCAAGGCTCTGCCGGCAGGTACGTTATTGCTGGAAGCATTGTTCACGGTGCACTGTCCGGCACCGGAGTCACTGCAGTTGTCACGTTACCTGCCGGTGTCGCCGCTGCGATTGCTGGTGGACGTCAATGGTCGTGATTTGTCTGCCGCCTTGCCCCATGATCGACTGAACGATCTCTGTTCCAATATCCGCCGCCGCACCGCGCAGGCTATCGTGCCGCAAATCCGGCCACAGGTGGAGACCATGGTTGATCATGTTGAGACGCTGGCGGACCCTCACCTGGAGCCGATGCGTGAGAAAGCGCTGGAACAGTTAAGCCGTGTGTTTGAGCCGGAAATCCAGCGCCTTGAGGCGCTGAAGAAGGTGAATCCGGCTATCCGGGACGAAGAAATTGGATTTTTCCGGGATCAGTTCGAGGCGGCAGAATCGGCACTCAGGCAGGCCAGCCTGTCCCTGGAAGGTATTCGGGTGATTGTAACTGCCTGATCATGATGTGATTACTAGCCAGAAATCATCTGATCGGTTACCTTGAATGTAACGAAATGTAGTCTTCGATATTCAATCCATGAATGACAGAGAGACCTTATGATGACTTTCATTCTGTTCGTGATCGCGGTGGCCGGTCTATTGACCGTGATGCGCCGGGAGTCCGGTGCCAAGCCGGCCATTGGTGTAATGGTAGTAGTGGGGCTGGTATCCCTGATCTTCGCGTCCGGAACTCTTGCGCTGATTCTTTTCCTCGGCGCTGGCGTCACTGCCGCGGCCGGGTTGGCAGGGTTTCGCAAGAGCTGGCTGACACCGCGCATTTTTGCCATGTTCAAGAAAGTGGCACCGAAAGTCTCCGAAACTGAGAAGGTGGCTCTCGAAGCCGGCACCGTGGGCTGGGATGGTGAGCTGTTTACCGGTCAGCCGGACTGGCACAACCTGTTGATCAATCGCAACACGGGGCTGAGTGACGAAGAACAGGCGTTCGTGGATAACCAGTGCACGCAGGCGATCTCCATGTGCAACGCCTGGGATGTCGGGGTCGAGCGTGCCGATCTGCCGAAAGAGTTATGGGACTTCCTGAAGAAAGAGAAATTCTTCGGCATGATTATCCCCAAGGAATATGGCGGCCTGCATTTCTCGGCCAAGGCCCAGACTGCGGTACTGCAGAAACTGGCGGCCAACGAGATGCTGATGGTATCCGTTGGGGTACCCAATTCCCTCGGCCCGGGGGAATTGCTGGTCAAATATGGTACCGAGGAGCAGAAGAACCATTACCTGCCGCGTCTGGCGGACGGCCGAGAGATTCCCTGTTTCGGCCTGACCGGTCCCCGTGCCGGTTCGGATGCCACGTCCCTGCCGGACACCGGCATTGTCTGCAAGCAGGAAGTCGACGGTAAGGAAGTGCTGGGCATCCGGCTCAATTTCGAGAAACGCTGGATTACCCTGGCACCGATTGCCACGGTGGTTGGTCTGGCGTTCCGCATGTTCGACCCGGATGGATTGCTGGGCGAGCAGGAAGACTACGGCATCACCTGTGCGTTGATCCCCCGTGACACCAAAGGCATGGAAATTGGTCGCCGTCATTGCCCGATTGGGCATCCGTTCCTGAATGGTCCGATCAAGGGCAAGGATGTCTTCATCCCGCTGGATTACATTATCGGTGGTCAGGAAATGGCCGGTCAGGGCTGGCGTATGCTGGTTGAATGCCTGTCCGTGGGCCGTTGCATCACCCTGCCGTCCGGAGCGGCCGGTGCTGCGGCGTATGCCGTGGGCACGGCGGGTGGCTTTACCCGGATTCGCCGTCAGTTCAATACTCCGGTGGCGGATATGGAAGGGGTTCAGGAACCCCTGGCGCGGATTGCCGCCAAGACCTACATTGCCCAGGCGGCGGTAAATCACACCGCCAACATGATCGACAAGGGCGAGAAGCCTGCGGTTCCATCGGCAATCCTCAAATACCACCTGACCGAGTTCCAGCGCAGTGTGCTGACCGATGCCATGGATGTTCACGGCGGCAAGACGGTGACCCTCGGGCCCCGTAACTACCTGGGTATTGGCTTCAGTGGCGCAGCGGTGTCCATCACCGTGGAAGGCGCCAACATCATGACCCGCAGCCTGATGATCTTCGGTCAGGGGGCGATCCGCTGCCATCCCTATGTGCTCAAGGAGCTGGCCGCCAAGGATAATGACGATATCGACGCGTTCGATGATGCCTTCTTCGGTCACGCTGGCCTGATCTTTGGCAATGCTGCCCGTGCCTTCACCCAGGCCCTGGGAATTGGGCGAGCGGACGTGCCGTTCGACAGCGCGAGCCGCAAGTATGCGCAGGCCGTTGCCCGCTTCAGTGCCGCCTTTGGCCTGTGCGGTGATGCCGCCATGACGACACTGGGCAGCGAACTGAAAATGCGCGAACTGATCTCCGCGCGGTTGGGGGACATGCTTTCCAACCTGTATCTGGCGTCCATGGTGCTGAAGAACTGGCACGAGACCCAGCCGGTCGAGGGGGAGAAAGAGGTGATGGAGTACAGCCTGGCTCTGTTGCTCCACCGCACGGAAAACGCACTGGATGAATTCCTGCAAAACTTGCCAAACCGCCCGGTTGCAGCGGCCCTGCGCGCCGTCACTATGCCAATTGGTCGGCACTGGGATGCGCCCCATGACGACTTGGCGCGCAGCCTGGCCCGTGCAATGTCCACTGATACTCCGATCCGCAGCAAGCTGATTGCCAGCACCTGGACCACTGACGGTGAAGGTAAGGTGGAAAATCCCCTGGCTCGCTACAATGGCCTCCTGAAGGATTACGGCAAGGCCGAGCAGCTTTACCGTAAGGTCACCAAAGCTTATGCCAAGGGCGAGTTGCCAATGACCGCGCTACACCCGGAAGAGCGCTTCGAAGCGGCTCTGGAGGCCGGTGTTTACACCAAGGAAGAGGCGGATTTCATGCGCCAGTACGAGGCGGTGGTGCTGGAAATGCTCACCGTGGACGACTTCCCGTTTGATGAGTTTGCCCGTAACAAGGACACAGTGATTGATCATAATCCTGCATGAACGGGCAATGACCTGATATGTGGTTATCCTTCGTTGCTGTGAGTGTTGGCGCCGTTATCGGCGCCAACCTCCGTTGGGCCTTGGGCTTGTGGCTGAATTCCAGCTATCACGTCATCCCCATCGGCACCCTGGTTGCCAACCTGGCCGGGGGCTGGCTGATTGGTCTATTGATTGGATTCTTCATGCACGGCAGTGCACTGGCCCCGGAGTGGCGGCTGTTCGCCATCACCGGCCTGTGTGGTGCGTTGACCACGTTCTCCACATTTTCACTGGAAATGTTTGCCGCTATCCAGGAGGGCAAATGGAGCATGGCCATTGCTGGCGTTTTGGCCCACGTGATTGGATCCATCCTCATGACGGCACTGGGAATTTACTCATTCGGCCTGCTGCGGGGCTGATGGGTATCTTTACCTACAGAAATTATTGAAAATACCCTTGGCAATCCGCTGATTCCGGAGTAGAGTGTTTCGCGTAGGAAAGATTCAGCAAAGCATTTCATGAATAAGACGTACCTCCGCAGTTAGTAGTGACCGTCCTGTTTTTGATTCCGCGAGTTCTGTTTTTCCGTGAAACGCTGACCCCGCACCACGAAGGTGTTTGGCAGCAGATAATATGATTGATTTCAGGAAGTTTAAGTATGTCTACTACTACCGGTACTGTTAAGTTCTTCAACGAAGCAAAAGGCTTTGGCTTTATCACTCGTGAAGGCGGCCCGGACGTTTTTGTTCACTACAGCGCTATTCAGGGCAGCGGTTTCAAAACCCTGGCAGAAGGCCAGCAGGTTGAGTTTACCGTTACCCAGGGCCAGAAAGGTCCTCAGGCGGAGAACGTTGTTGCTCTTTAATCCCCCGCGGATTAAGCAATAACCGCCAAAAAGGCAGCTTCGGCTGCCTTTTTTTATGTCTTTGGCCCCTCCTGATTTTTGAGATTTCAGTTTCCCTGTGTAATCTTTACGCCCCTGTTGCCCATTATTGATCGGCATTGTCTGGATGTTCAGGAACCCCTTCTATATGCTGCGATTCCTCAAAGCCACCTGGATTTTGTTCTGGGCCGCCCTGCTGACCCTGCTGCTGTTCTTGCCGATTGTCATTGCTGCCTTGCTGGGCAAGCGTGGTGATGCTGCTTTTCATGGTACCCAGATTTTTGCCTGGATTATCCTTAAGGTAACTGGTATCCGCCTGGTGGTGACCGGGAAGGAAAACATAGTGCCGGGACAGCGCTACGTGATTCTCAGTAACCACGCGTCCTACTTCGATCCGCCTGCGCTGGTATTGGCTTTGGGGCTGCAGTATCGCTGGGTCATCAAAAAAGAACTGAGAAAAGTGCCGCTGTTCGGACTGGCGCTGGAAACCTCAAGAAACCTGTTCATTGACCGTTCGAAAGGTAGCGATGCCCTGGAGAGTATCAAGCGCGGTGTTGCTCAGTTGCCGGATGGCACCGGAATACTGCTGTTTCCGGAAGGTACGCGTTCCCTGGATGGTCACTTGCTGCCGTTCAAGAAAGGTGGTTTTGTCATTGCCAGGGACGGGAAGTTGCCAATTCTACCGGTGACAATCCGGGGTTCTCACGATCGCCTGCCCAAGGGTACAGCGGCTTTCAGTCCTGGTGTTATTGAGATCGTTATCCACCCGCCGGTCACGGCCAGTGACAAGTCGGTCGACGGCCTGATGGAGGAAGTGAAGGGCACCATTGCTGGTGCCCTGTAACGCGATTCTTACCGTGTCAGATTATTCCGCAAAAATATCGTTGTAGAATCGCAGGGTGCCGTCCCAGGAACGGTCAGCTGCAGCTTTGTCATAGCCGACGGGCATGCCGAATTCCTTGCCAATCCGGTCAGCTTCCGGGTTGGTAAAGGAATGCATAACGCCCGGGAATGACACCAGTGTCAGATCCACTTTGGCATCCTGCATTTCTCTGACCAGCCCAGCAACCTGATCAGACGGTACCATCTGGTCAGCGCCGCCAGTGTAAACCTGTACACGCGCGTTTACCTTGCCAGCCTCGGCTTTGATGGGGCTACCGAGAGCACCGTGATAGCTCACCACGCCATCCAGGTTCACGCCCATGCGGGCCATGTTCAGGACCACGGCGCCACCGAAACAATAGCCCTGGGCGGCGATGCGGTCGCCATCGACGCTGTCATGATCCTGTAGCAGCTCCATCGCCGCCATGAAACGGGATTTGATATTGTCGATATCACTGGTGGCTTCCTGCATGAACTGCTTGGCATCGTCGGGATGGTCAGCGACTTTCCCTGAGCCATACATATCCAGTGCGAAGGCGGTATATCCGGCTTTTGCCAGCTTTTCAGCCTGGCCGCGGGCAAATTCGTTATGACCCCACCATTCATGGACGACGAGTACGCCGGGGCGTTTGCCTTCAACATCATCATCCCAGGCGAGATAACCGGTGAACGTGTCCCCATTGACGGTGTATTCGACGGTTTCTGTCTGCATGTCGGCGATTACCTGTGTGCTGGTCAGTGACAATGCGAAAGTGGCGGCAGAAAGGGCGGTTGTGATCGTCTTCACGGGTGTTCCTCCTCCTTGTTGGTTTGATTACGTCTTCCGATACCTGACCTTTTTACTACACTTTGCATCAGGAAACACTGTTCGCCGCTGGCCGTTGAGGTATCACCGATGAAGATAGGCGTCCCCAGGGAAATAAAGAACCACGAATACCGTGTAGGCATGACCCCAGCGGCTGTGCGAGAGCTGACCTCCCACAACCATGAGGTGTTTGTGGAAACCGGTGCGGGTGCCGCCATCGGATTTTCTGACGGGCTATACCGCGACGCCGGCGCACAGATCCTTGACGATGGGCCTGCGGTGTTTGCCGCTGCCAGCATGATCGTCAAGGTCAAGGAGCCCCAGGCTGATGAGCGGGCACTGCTGACCACAGACCACACCCTGTTTACCTACTTGCACCTGGCGCCGGACAAGGCGCAGACGGACGATCTGATGCGTTCCGGAGCCACCTGTATTGCCTATGAAACTGTCACCGACAGCCACGGTCGTCTGCCATTGCTCGCACCCATGTCGGAGGTTGCGGGTCGAATGTCGATCCAGGCCGGTGCTCATTGCCTGGAGAAAAATCTGGGTGGGCGAGGCGTATTGCTCGGCGGTGTGCCCGGCGTAGCCCCGGCCCGGGTCACGGTTATTGGTGGTGGCACCGTGGGCCAGAATGCCGTGGCGATGGCGATCGGGCTGGGTGCCCAGGTGACGGTCCTGGATCGAAACATGGACGTTCTGCGGGAACTGGATCACTTGTACGGGAACCGGATCAGTACCTTGTTTTCCACTGCCGAAACCCTGGAGCACTCAGTCATCGAGGCGGACCTGGTTATCGGTGGGGTGCTGATTCCCGGAGCCTCGGCACCGAAACTGGTGACCCGAGACATGGTCTCCCGCATGCTGGAGGGCAGTGTGATTGTTGATGTGGCCATTGATCAGGGTGGCTGCACCGAAACCTCGAGGCCGACCACCCATGATGCCCCGACCTATGTTGTCGATGGCGTGGTACATTATTGTGTGGCCAACATGCCCGGGGCCGTTGCCCGCACGTCAACTCTGGCGTTAAACAATGTCACCCTGCCTTTTATTGTGGCGTTGGCCAACAGGGGGCCGGAACAGGCGCTGAGAGAGGACGTTCATCTGCTACACGGCCTGAATGTTTACCAGGGACAGATAACCCACAGTGAGGTGGCACAGGCAACGGGGCATGCCTTTACGGACCCCGCCTCCCTGCTAGGGCGCCTGACCCGCTGAAGACTGGAGAACACATGAAACTGATTGGTTCGACGGCATCCCCCTACGTTCGCCGTATTCGCATATTGCTGGATGAGGAGCCCTACGATTTCATCAATCTCAACATCTATGGTGAGGGGCGTGACGATCTCCGTCGCAACAATCCGGCCCTGAAGATCCCAATGCTGGTGGACGGCGACCAGGAGATTTACGACTCCCGTGTGATTGCCCGGTATCTGAGCGCCAAGCAGTGTCTGGACCCGCTGACCTGGAACCAGGAAAATCAGCTCACCCTGATTGACGCTGCCAACGATTCCGCGGTGACATTGCTGCTGTCCGAGCGCTCGGGCCTTGATACCCATGCTGATGTAATGTTTTTCAACCTGCAGCGTGAGCGCATCATGACAACGTTGAGAACATTGGCGGCAATGGTCAATGACGATCAGTTCGAACGGTGGAATTACCCGGCAATCTGTCTGTACTGCCTGGTGGATTGGCTGGATTTCCGGAATCTGGTGAGCTTCGACGGTGTCGAAAGCCTTCTGTCCTTCCGTGATCGGCATGTGGATCAACACTGGGTGACTGAAACCGATCCCCGCAATGGCTGAATGTGACTGGAGCTTTTTGCCGTTCTGATCTAGTTTTTAAGGTGAAGCGTATTCAATAGCAGTCAAACAAGAAGTGGAGGACGGCAATGCTCCTGTCTCACGCGTTTGGTCTTTTCACCCATCCCGATGACGAGTGGAATTCCATACGGAAAGAACACGCACCACCTCGCCGTCTTTACGTCGCCTATGTGCTCGTTCTGGCAGCGATTGCGCCAATATGCGCTTATGTTTCAACTGCTCACTTTGGCTGGACCGTGGGTAACGATCGTCTGATCAAACTGACGGAAATCAGTGCCCTGCAGCTCAGTATCCTGACATACCTTGCGATGCTAGTGGGCGTGTTTGCGCTGGGTTACGCCATCAACTGGATGGCCAGGACATACGGGGCGGTGGAGGAGCACGTGCCTTCCAATGGTATTGCCCTGGCGGCCTATTCCTGCACACCGCTGTTCCTGGCGGGTTTTGCCCTGTTGTACCCGGTGCCCTGGTTCAACGCTATCGTATTTCTCGTTGCTGCCTGTTATGGCGCCTGGCTAATGTTTGACGGGCTGCCCATTGTGATGGGTATCGAGAAGGAGCGTGCGGTGATGTACGGCGGCGCGCTGCTGACGGTGGCACTGGTCATTCTGGTCTCCACCCGTGTTGGGTCGGTCCTGCTCTGGAATTTCGGGTTCGGCCCTGTTTTCACCCATTGAGAAGCCGTTGAGCAACTGGTGGCCGGCGCCTATGTCAGGCCTCCAGTAATCACAGAGGGGTCGCCCCGGCCCTCCACGGCGGCGAGTTCGGCACTGGAAAGCCACTCGCCCGGGGGACACTCCAAAACAGTTGCGCAGGCTGCCAGTGCATGAGCCCAGGAGCACCGGTTGGCAAACAACATACCGGCCTCGTTCAGGGTGCCGCCCCGATTGATGTACCCCAGTACACGGGAATGTCGTGGTTCGGGAAACAATGGATGCAGGTGCCCACGGAACACCTCCGGACGCATGTGGGTCAATACCACCCGGCGGTGAAGCCGGAACGGAAACAGCCGTTCACGCTCAAACTCGGACAGGCATGCCGCCGCCTCGTAGGCGTCACGTGGCTGACGGAAGTGGGCGGGTTCTTGCAGATAGACCAGTCGGAAAGGGGTGCCGGTCTCCCGCAGTCGTTCGCAGGCATGGATCATTTCCGAAAGCTGGTAAGCGCCGTTGGCAATCAGTAACACCGGTTCTCCGTTGGAGGTGTCTTCGTCCACCACCATCGCACCATTGCGGGCCAGCGCCTGAGCCTCAGTCGTGTTGAACACGCAGGGTCGCTCACGCTTTGGTACGACCATGCAAGTCAGGGTGCCCCGCCGCCGGTATATGTCGGGTAAAAGCGCCAAGGCACTGTTGTAGTCAGCGGGGAAGACCACTCGCGACACGTCGTTCATTTCCGAAAGCAATGCTTCACAGAAGGTGGTGTCCTGGTGGGACCGCTCGTTCTTGCCGTTTTCCCAGGTATGGGATGTGGCAATCACCGGAAAACCCAACCAACGGGCGGGGCGACCCACCTCCCGCTGGTGACGGGAAAAAATCAGTTCCTGGCGAATGGCGCCCAGCATTTTCACGCAGAAGGCTTCGTAGCTGGCGACCAGATTCAGCCCCGCCTTGTTACCCAGGCAGGCAGAAACCACGGCCTCTTCATTGAGGACAGTAATCACCTTCCCAAGCACGGATTCCTCATTGGTCTCGGGATCGTTCACCCTGTGTTTCAGTTGGGTCAGGATGCCACTAAGCTGATTGCTGGCGAGTTCATCCGGATTGCCTACCCGTGCCCGAAGGTCGGGGTTGGCGGTTGCCAGGGCGGTAAAGAAATCGTCAACGGCCTGCATTGGGGAGCAGGTGCCACTGACGTGGGGGAGCTCCGGCATGACCGGTTCCGGCGGATTGCGCATGGCCAGGGCATGATCCCGTTCCAGTGGTCGTTGCTGGTCGGCATGCTGGTTCAGCTGGTGTATACACCCGGCCAGCTCATCTGGCGCCACCCACAGCCGGTCGGCGTGGGCCTGGAAAAGTTTCCGGGCCCTGGCGTCTACCCGCGGACTGCCGGGCAAGGGAAGGTTGTGAGCGGCGTTATGGCCGGCGCCGTAGAAACCGAAGCCTTTGAGGGTCTCGGCAATGCCGTAAGGTACCCGAATCGGATAGGGTTGCTCGCGATTGGCGGCGCGCCTGCCGTTTTCAGTCAGTGTTTTTTCCATTTCATACAGTACACAGACAAAGGCTGCGGGGTCGCGGCCGTCAAAGCGCATTGGTGCGAAGCCCCGGTCGGACAGGTGCTCTTCAAATCGTTCCAGGCCTGCCTGTGTGCCCAGCTCGGTTCGCTGTTCGATCCGCCGTCCATTGGCGATCATGATGGGCAGCACCGTACCGCAGTCTTCAGCCCGCCACCATCGGGGTATCCAGTCGCTGCCGCGTTGCTCCTCGGCGGCGCCGTCTGACAGGAATGCGACCAGGGATTCGCCGGGTAGCGGCATGTGAGCGTACTGGAGTTCAGCAAACCCCAGGTATCCGCCTTCCATCATGCCGCCGGCGGTATGGGGGTTCACATGGCTGCCCAGCGGTGCCGCCATGCCGCCATCGGGTCGTTGTCGGTAACTGTAATAATCCGATGCCAGCGCAGATAGCCCTTCACGGCCCCGGTACCGGTCCAGTTGTTCCCGATGCAGGTTGCCAGTCAGCACGTTAAGAGCGTCAATGGCGGCAACACAGTGCCCCTGGCCCATGAGCCAGCTGCGGGTCTCCCCGGTCAGACTGTTCAGTGCCAGGTAGGCAGCATAGGCGGGTACCATATTCAGGGCACCGCCGGTGTGGCCCTCCGGATGCTTTTTGAAATCCCGCGCCTTCAACGGCTGGCCGGTGAGATTCACCCGGTTCGCGTAGGTCATGTGGGCGACCAGCCATAACCCCGCACTGGTCAGCCGGTCCAGCGCGCATAGCTTGCGAAAAACGGTCGCGGTGTCAGGCTGTCGTCCGTCGGCGACCAGTCGGTCAGCCATGGCTTTGACCATGGTGCAGGTGGCCGGGGAGTGTTGTATGACACCATAACCGTACCGCCAGAGGTCAAAATCCGGGCAATCGGATGTGGGAGCAGCTGGCCTCAGGTGGCTGAGTATGGGCATGGCGGGCCTCCATGGCGCGAATATATGGAGGGATTGTAAAAGATGTTCTGCGAACGGCCTTTGACGCAGGTCATCCGGGGGGGTGAATCCGGCCTGGGGATGAGATCTGGTCGTTTGGCATGTCAGTCTGTTCACTATAGAATCATCCGACGGATGACATGCTGACATGGAAGAAAAGGATTCACGGAATGAGTAAAAGTGTTGTTTTGCTGGGTGATCTCGGAACAGATCATCAGGGTTTTCCGCCTACTCCGGTTATTGCCGGCTCCCCCGATGTGCTGGTTGATGGTAAACCGGTTGCGCGGGTGGGTGATCCCCTCGCCATTCACTCCAAGCCCAAGCACCCGCCCCATCCGAGAGCCATTGCAGCCGGTTCGGGTACTGTATTGATCAATGGTATTCCCGCAGCCGTCACCGGTAGTGCGGTATCTTGTGGTGGTGTCACCATTGGCAGTGGCAGCGTCATCATTGGCAGCTGACGTAGTGGGTTTCGCACGATCAATGGCGGGATCCGGGTAACGCCCCGCTCATTGCGGTTCAACCAGTGCCATCTCACGCTCGGTGTAATGGCTCACCATATCCGCCAGTCCCCCGGCCAGTTCATCAAAAGTGATGGGCGGGGCGGGATCACACAGGTGCCGCACCACGGAATAGATGCCGCCATTGATCATGATGTAGCTCATGGTCGGTATGTTGCGGATCTTCAGGGTCTCCGGATGGTGCATCAGGTACTGGGTGACCAGTTCCGACAGGGTCTTCTGCAGAGGTTCCACATGTTGTTCGAAGTCCAGCGCCATGGCGTAGCGTGCGCACTTGAGATAGCGCTCGTTGTTGGCCTGGAGGAAATCCCGAAAATGTCCGAGTAAATCCAGCACCGCTTCCTTAATCGGTTTCCGAACAATGGTTGGGATCAGTGGCTGGATCATGGCAATGGTATCGGCGACGAACCGTTCGCTCATCACCCGGAAGATCTCTTCCTTGTTCTCGAAGTACTCATACAGAGAGCCCACGCCAACCCCAGCAATATCAGCAATTTGCCGGGTTGTTGTGGCGGCTGGCCCACGCTCCGCCATGGCAATAAAGCCCGCTTCGACAATGGCGTCCACGGTGGCTTTGGCGCGTTGCTGAACAGGTTTTCTGGCCATAAATTTTCCGAATTGAATCCGAACAAGCGTTCGCTTTATTGTGGGTGAATCATTCACTGACAGTCAAAGTGTAGGTATTCCATGTTTGGAAGTCGTTTGCCCAATAAACCCAGCCGTGGCGCCGCTGCGGTCGTAACTGGAGCCGGTAGTGGTATTGGCCGTGCATTCGCACTGGAAATTGCCCGCCGGGGCGGTTCTGTCCTGTGCTCGGACATCAACCTGGCCACTGCCGAGGAAACCGTGGCACTGGTCGAAGAGCTGGGTGGTCAGGCCTGGGCGTTCAAATGCGACGTCAGCAAGCTCAATCAGGTCGAAGCAATGGCCGAGGAGGCCGAGCGGGTGCTGCCCGAGCCGGTGAGCCTGGTGATTAATAACGCCGGTGTCGGTGTCGGTGGTAAACCCGTGGGCGAGGCCCCCATGGCGGACTGGAAATGGACCCTGGGTATCAACCTGTGGGGCGTCATTCACGGCTGCCATGTCTTTACTCCGAAGCTGAAGCAACTGGGGCGTGGTGGCATTATCAATGTGGCGTCCACCGCCAGCTTCTCCGCGGCTCCGCTGATGGGGGCCTACAACGTCACCAAGGCGGGCGCGCTGGCGCTCACCGAAACCTTGGCGGTCGAACTGGCTGGCTCCGGCGTTTCGGTGACGGGACTGTGTCCGACCCTGGTGAAAACCAATATCAAGGCCAACGGTCGTATTGTCGGAGAGTCCTCGAAGCTGTTTGACCGTTTGATGGACCGTTTCGGTATGTCGCCGGAGCGCGTGGTGAACGATGCTTTGAATGCCCTGGATCGGGGCGATCTCTACGTTATGCCGCAGTTCGATGCTCGCATGATCTGGCGTGCCAAGCGCCTGGTCCCGCGCAGTTATGCACGGGGTATCGGGCTGATTAACCGGTTTGGTGTCAGCCGGCTGCATTAAACATTCTGGCGGTAAGGAGTATGCATCATGGCGATGATTGACCTGGATAAAATGCTGGCGAAAGTGAAGAGCACCCAATGGTCCCTGTCGGATATCGACTGGGATGCACCGGGAGCTGATCTGATCACGGAAGAACAGTGGCCAAAACTCAAGGACTTCATGACCGATCTGATGTGGATCGAGCATGTCGGTGCCCGGGCATTCGCGGCCATGGCCAAGAAAGCCCCGACAGATACCCTGCGTGAAATCTACACCTATTTTCACGCCGAGGAGCAGCGCCACGCCAACGTCGAAATGGCGCTGATGAAGCGTTGGGGCATGCTCGATGGTGACGAGTTGCCAGAGCCGAACATCAACCTGCGACTGATTATCGAGTGGCTGGATCGCCACAGCGATGAGGTGCCGGTATACGTGCTGGGTACCGTGGTGCCGATGCTGGAAATTGCCCTGGATGGCGCGCTCTGCAAATTCCTGCTCGATACCGTGGACGATCCGGTCTGTCACCAGGCCTTTGAGAAGATCAACGATGATGAGTCCCGTCACCTCGGTGTTGGCTTTTCTGTGATGGAAATGCAGGGGCACGGTGCGACTTATATCAAAACGGTCGAAATGGCGGCGCAAATCGCGAACCCGCGGGTGATCCTGGGGATCGCATCCTACTTCCCGTTGCTCAACAAGATGCGTGACAACGTGGTGGCTATGGGCCTGTCGGAAGAAAAGTTGTACGCGTGCATGGAGAAGTTCGAGAAAATCGGTGGTCGCACCAGGGAAGGTCGTAGCAACCCCTGGTTCCAGATCATCAAGTTCCACAGTCGTTGGATGGTGGATCGGAACAATAAGTTTTACCACGTGCCGGTTGACGCATTGGTGAAGGCCACCAGTTACATCCCCCGCAAGCTATTGCCGGCGGTACCGTCCTGGGTCAAAGAGTTGACCTACGAACAGACTGCCTGATCCAGCCTGGATGAAGACGCGTGGCGCCAGAATGATGGAGCGCCGCGTGCCCTATTTGTTTGTGAGAATATGATATGACCAACGCGACTCCTTCCCGAAAGCCCAAGAGTGCAGCGAAAAAGACGCCGGTAAAAAGCGTGAAAAAGCATCAACCGGCGACCGTGCTTATTGTTGGCGCCGGATTTGCCGGGCTGGGTACCGCCATCCGATTACAGCAGGCCGGAATCAAGGACATCGTGATTCTGGAGCGGGCCGGGGAAGTTGGTGGGACCTGGCGTGATAACAACTATCCGGGTGCGGCCTGTGATATCCCGTCCAATCTTTACTCCTACTCGTTTGATCAGAACCCGGACTGGTCCCGCAGCTTCTCGGGCAGTGAGGAAATTCTGGGCTACATCAAGGCGATGGTGAAACGCTTCGATCTGGAGAAGTACATTCGCTTCAACCAGAATGTGAGCGATCTGGCCTTTGATGAGAATCAGGGGATTTGGAACGCGACGACTGACCAGGGCGATGTATTCAGCGGGCGAGCAGCTGTTATGGCACAGGGGCCACTGTCCAACGCCAGCTTCCCGGATATTTCGGGCATCGAAAAGTATCAGGGCCACAAGGTGCATAGTGCCGCCTGGGATCATGACTACGACTTTCGCGGAAAGAAGGTCGGGGTGATTGGCACCGGTGCCAGCGCCATTCAGATCATTCCGGAGCTGGTCAAAGACGCCAGCAAGCTGACCGTCTTCCAGCGCACGCCGGCATGGGTGGTGCCGCGTCCCGATTTCGACACACCGGACTGGCAAAAGACCTTGTTCCGCGAGGTGCCCGCGAGCCAGTCCGCTTTGCGTAAAGGGCTGTACCTGGCGCACGAATCCATGGCCCTGGCCGTGATCTGGAATTCGCCGATGACCCGATTGGCGGAGCGCCTGGGTCGCTGGCACTTGAAGCGCCAGGTCAAGGATCGCTGGCTACGTCGTCAGCTGACGCCGGATTATCGCATTGGCTGCAAGCGCATCCTGGTGTCGAACGATTATTATCCTGCCCTGCAGCAGCCTAACTGCAAATTGATTACCTGGCCGATCACGCGGATGTCCGAGAACGGAATCCTGACTGCAGAAGGCATAGAGCACCAGTTTGACTGTATTGTCTTTGCCACCGGCTTCGACGTTGGTCATTCCGGTACGCCGTTCCCGGTTCGTGGAATGGGTGGCCGTAAACTGGAGGAGGAGTGGAAGCGTGGTGCCCAGGCTTATAAGAGCATCAACGTGGCGGGATACCCGAACCTGTTCCTGACTTTCGGCCCCAACTCAGGGCCGGGCCACAACTCGGCGCTTGTGTACATGGAATCCCAGATTGACTACATCGTCAAAGGCGTGAAGACGATTCTGGACAAGAATCTGAAGGCGTTGTCCGTGCGCGGCAAGGCTCAGGACGAGTACAACTCGAAGATTCAGAAACGGCTGGCAAAGACCAACTGGAATTCCGGTTGCAAGAGCTGGTATCTCACCGAAGATGGCGTGAATGCGACCATGTACCCGGGCTTTGCCACCCAGTATGCGCGGCAGATGGCGTCGCTTGAGCTGAAAGATTATGAGCTGATCCCGGCCTGATAGCGTTGTTGTGAGCCGGTTTTTCTGACAATCTGAATGAATTGAGCCCTGTCGGCGGACCTCGTGGTCGGACAGGGCGTTTTCGTTTGTTTGGATACCAGCAAGGAGACGTCGATGACCGAGGACAAGCGCCGTCGTTACTCCGCTCCGGTGGTGGACGGGCTCGGCAAGTCTGCCAGTCGCGCCATGTTGCGGGCCGTGGGCTTTACCGATGAGGATTTCCGTAAACCCCAGGTGGGCATTGCCTCAACCTGGAGTAACCTGACCCCGTGTAACATGCACATCAACGGCCTGGCGGAAGAGTCCGCGGCCGGGGCCGACGATGCCGGTGGCAAGGCCCTGATATTCAACACCATTACCGTGTCCGACGGCATCGCCAATGGCACCGAGGGCATGAAGTACTCGCTGGTGTCCCGGGAAGTTATCGCCGATTCCATCGAGACCACCGCCGGTTGTGAGGGCTTTGATGGTCTGGTGGCCATCGGCGGCTGTGATAAGAACATGCCGGGCTGCATCATGGGGCTGGCGCGGCTGAACCGCCCGTCGGTCTTTGTCTACGGCGGCACGATCAAGCCAGGGAAAAACCACACCGACATTATCTCGGTGTTTGAAGCGGTGGGGGCCCACGCCCGTGGCGATCTGGATCTGATCGAGGTGAAGCAGATCGAGGAAACCGCCATTCCCGGACCAGGCTCCTGCGGTGGCATGTACACCGCCAACACCATGGCATCGGCTATTGAAGCCATGGGCATGAGCCTGCCGGGCAGTTCGGCCCAGAACGCGGTGTCTGATTCCAAGGCGGAGGACTGCCGCGCCGCCGGGGCAGCAGTGCTGAATCTGCTGGAGAAGGACATCAAGCCCTCAGACGTCATGACCCGGGAGGCATTTGAGAACGCCATCACCGTGGTGATTGCCCTGGGTGGCTCCACCAACGCGGTTCTGCACCTGCTGGCCATGGCCAGCACCGTGGGAGTGGAGCTGTCACTGGACGATTTTGTCGAGATTGGCAAGCGGGTACCGGTGCTGGCGGATTTGCGTCCCAGTGGTCATTACATGATGTCCGAGCTGGTGGCTATCGGCGGTATCCAGCCGTTGATGAAAATGCTGCTGGAGCGGGGGCTGCTGCACGGTGACTGCCTGACAGTGACCGGTCAGACCCTGGCGGAAAACCTGGCGGACGTGGCGCCCTATCCGGGAGGGCAGGACATCATTCATGCCTTCGACAATCCTATCAAGGCCGACAGTCACCTGCGGATTCTGTTTGGCAATCTGGCACCGACCGGTTCGGTCGCCAAGATTACCGGCAAGGAGGGCACCCACTTTACCGGCCGGGCGCGGGTGTTCCATTCCGAGGAAGAAGCCCAGGAGCGGATTCTCGATGGCACGGTGGTGGCCGGTGATGTGCTGGTGATCCGTTACGAGGGGCCCAAAGGTGGCCCCGGTATGCGAGAGATGCTCAGCCCCACATCGGCGATCATGGGCAAGGGCCTGGGCAGTGATGTGGCACTGATTACTGATGGCCGTTTCTCAGGTGGCAGTCATGGCTTCGTGGTCGGTCATATCACCCCGGAAGCGGCAGAGGGTGGTCCGATTGCCCTGGTGGAAGACGGTGACACGATTACCATCGATGCGGTAAACAACCGCATTGAACTGGATATATCAGAGGCGGAGTTGGAGAAGCGGCGCAAGGCCTGGAAAGCACCGGCCCCCCGCTTTACTCGTGGCGTGCTGGCGAAGTATGCCCGTACCGTCAGTTCCGCATCCCTCGGCGCGGTTACGGATCTGCCCTGAGCCGTTCCGGGCGCCCCCAGTAGTATCCCTGGCCATGGAGGCCGGGGAACTGCTGAAGCCACAATGCGACGGCCTCATCTTCCACGCCTTCCACCACCACGTCCAGATCCAGGGCTTGGCCCAGTTCCAGGGCGGCGCGAAAGATACGCTGTCGGGGCGGGTGATCGAGTATGTCTTCCAGAAAACTGCGATCGATCTTGAGTTCGTCCAGGTCAAAACTGGCCAGTGTGCCGAGGGAGGAGTGCCCGGTGCCGAAGTCATCCAGGGCGATGCGAAAGCCCTGTTGACTGAGCGTGTGGATCATTACTCGAGCAGCTTCGGGATCCGCCATCATGGCGGTCTCGGTGATTTCCAGAATGAGGTCCCCGGACCGCATCCCGTGGCGGGTAATAATGCCCATGGCCTCACGATCAAACCTTGGATGAGCCAGGTCTTTGGCCGAGATATTCACGGCGACTGCGATGTTCTTGCCGTATTGTGATGCCAGTCTCTTGTAGTCACTGCAGGCCTGGTTGATGACCCACAGTGTCACTGGATGAATCATCCCCACTTGCTCTGCCAGTGGAACCCAGTGGTCCGGAGGAACCTTGCCAAACTCGGGATGGTGCCAGCGGATCAACGCCTCCATGGAACTGGTTCGCTCGTCACGAATTCCCACCTTGGGCTGATACTCCAGCCATATGCTTCCATTGGTCAGGGCATCCTCAACATCCAGCATCAGCATTTGCTGGCGGTACTGCCATTCTGCGATGGACGGGTCGTATTCGCACAGGGGGTGATCCCCGCTGAGGGATGCGAAGCCTGCCGAGGACAGGAGGCCCGCCGCATCGGGACCATGTTCAGGGGCATGGGCAATCCCGACCGACGGACTCCATGAGAAAGCAAAGCGGCCTTCGCGGAAGTGTGTCCCGAGCCAAGTGGTGAGCTCGTTCATGAGGTGTTGTTCGGCGTCACTATCATCATGTCGGTAGAAGGCGAAGGCATGGTTGATGGTATCAATGCTGGCCAGGGCGTGGCCGTTAATCCTTACCAACCGGGATTCGAAGACGCGTTCGAGGAAGCGGCTCATGCGACTCAGGTAGGTTTTCAGCAGTTCCTCGGCCGTGCGATAGCCGAGGGTCTGTTCTATTTCGTTGAACCGTTGCAGGCGTACCAGGCACAAGGTGTAAGGGGCCTTTCGGCCATTGAGGGTCTCCAGGGATTCTTCCAGTATCGCGCGGTTGGGTTTGCCGGTCACGCGGTGGGTCTTCAGCAGGAGGTCGTAATCTTTCTCGATTTTTGCCCTCAGCTGCTCCTCCTGGCGAGCGCGCACATCGGCGCTGAGACGCTTTTTTCGCTCCTCGAGCAATAATCGTCCTACGCCGCTGGTCAGTACAAGGGATGCGATGGCAGCGCCCAGAAAAAAGGCGGAATCGGAAAGGCTGTTGACGGGTAGCCATCCGATGGTGCGCAGTGATGACACGGTGGCGCCGATGAGGATTGCCAGGATCGACAGTCCGTAATAGCGGGCGTAGATATGGTGCCGGAATTGGCATGCCACCACGGCAAGGATAAAAACCCCAGTCAGGGTTGCCAGTACCAACAGGGAGCCTTGTCCCGGCAGGGGTAAGCCCAGGGGGGTCACTATTGCCAGGGCAAGGGCAGCCAGGCTGATGCCGTTAAGTATCGAGGTGATTGGTCGGGAGATGGATAGGAAGTGGGGCGTAAACTGACACAGGGCAATCAGGCACAGGGGCAGGGACACGTTGAGCAGTGCGTTGAACTGGGGCCAGTCGGACCACAGGAACCAGAGTCCGAAACCATCCATGACCAGTTGGCTGTGCATCACGCCCACCATCAGTACACTTAACCACGCCAGCCCGGGCCGACGAAGCATGATGACGATACTGATGTTGAACAACAGGGCAAAGGTGAGCAGACCGCCAATAAACGCCTTCCAGGCAAGGGTAAAAGCCGTATGTCCGAGGATGGTTCCGGGTTCGTGAATGGATATTGGCAGCAAGGTTGGACCGGCATTCTCAACCTCGAAAAAGAAGGTGGTTGTTCCGGGGTCGAGGTTAACGGACCAGATCCATTGTGGCAGGTCGTATAGGCGGTTGCTGAACGGCAGGGTGTCACCCATGTGGGGTAGTCGCTCCAGCGCTCCTTTCGGGCTCAGCATCGCTGGCGTGATACTGTCCAGTGACGGTGCTGCTACTACAATAAGTTTGTGGATCGGGTGTTGTTCCGGGTTGTTCAGTGTGAAACGAAAAGTGGCCGGTTGGTTCAGGTAGCCAAGGCCAGTGTGGTTCTCCGGTGTTGGCGTCCAGGTGAGGGCGGACAATTCCGGTGTCGCCAGAATGGCGTCCAGCGATTGCAGCGTGAATTCCGTCGGGACGTGATCGGTATGATTGGCCGCCTTTAACTTCGGGATACCGTGACTTACGGTGACGCTGTCACCGGTGGACAGGATAGAGGTGACAGTCAATCCGTAAACCAGACCGAAAGCGAGTAGGCTGAGAGGCAACCAGCGCCGAAGCAATCTCGATATATGCAGCCATGCATGGACAGGAAAGGCGTCTGGGTCAGTTTTCGGGTTCGCCGATGGGTCCATTCAGGGGGATCCTGCTGGTCAGTTCAAAATGTCTCGGTGGTTGTTACACAGTGGTAACAAATCTAAATATTGTGTAACGCTATGAATTAAAAGAAATTTTACTTTATTTTATAGTGTTTTGCATTTGCCGTTTAAAACGGATGAGTGAAAAATGTGACGTCGGGCACACAGGCAGCTGATTCTGCGATTGTGAAGGACTGGTAATCCGTCCATGGGGTGTAGGGAATCCCTGCTTGGGAATCGCTGGTATAGTAGGCGGTACTTTATTCACCATCGAACATATTCGCCCGAGGTAGCTTGATGTATCGACTCGTCCTGTCTGGCCTGATGAACCTGATGTTTATTTTTGCCATCTCCAATGCCCATGCCCATCAACTAAAGGCGGAAACGCTGCAGTTGGCGTCCGTTAATGCGGCTGCGGCCTACGCAAGCAGCAATGAACTGGTCGTTGATAAGCATGCCGACAGGATTGTTCCGATCGCATCCATCACCAAACTGATGACAGCCCTGGTAGTGATGGAGTCCGGAGAGCCTCTGAACGAATGGCTGGCGTTCAGGGAGCGTCACATACCGGCTTCAGCCAATGCTTATACGCGTATTCGGGTGGGCTCCGAGATGCGCCGTTCGAATATGTTGCGGATCGCCTTGATGTCTTCGGAGAACTTCGCAGCCTACACGTTGGCACGTCACCATCCTGGAGGCTATGACGCGTTTGTCGCGGCGATGAATGAGAAAGCCCGGGAGTTGGGCATGAATCGCACGAGTTTTGTGGATCCAACGGGATTGTCAGTGGAAAACACGTCAACCGCAGCGGATCTGATCAAGCTTGTGAATGCCGCAGCGAAGCACCCGCAGATTGGGGAATATTCCACCACCCGCTACTATACCGGCCAGTTCCGGCAGCCTCGCTACAGCCTGACGTTTGGCAATACCAATGTCCTGGTTCATCGGGACAGCTGGGGCGTTGGGCTGAGCAAAACCGGTTATCTGTCGGAGGCCGGACGTTGTCTGGTTATGATGTCCAATATGAACGGGAAACAGGTGGTAACCGTGTTGCTGGATTCACTGGGTACTCGCTCTCCGATGGGGGATGCGGGCCGCATACGACGCTGGCTGGACACGGGAGCCCCCGGACAGGTGGCTGCGGCAGCGAGGGCGTACGAGCAGGAAAAAAACGCGGCCTATACCTCTGATCGGGCGGGTGAGGTAGCGTCAGGCGAGCAAGCGACAGCGGGTGTGAATTGATACTGGGAAACGGGGATAAGCGAGGGTTCAGTCAGTGATTGAGATAGTGACAACCGGTGGCACCATCGACAAGGTGTATTTTGATGCCAACAGTGAGTTTGAGGTTGGTGACTCCCTGTTGCCGGAATTGCTGAGTGAATCCAATATTCACGACGGCTACCAGATCACCGGCTTGATGCGAAAAGACAGCCTGGAAATAAACGACGATGACCGGGAGCGGATCCGTCAGACGGTGGCGTCATCGGAGTGCGACCAGGTCCTGATCACCCATGGTACCGATACTATGGCGGAAACCGCCCGGTCGTTGACGGCGATTACCAATAAAACCATTGTACTCTTGGGGGCTATGCAGCCGGCCAGGATGCGTCGCAGTGATGCGGTATTCAATCTGGGATTTGCCTGGGCAGCGGTCCAGATCCTACCTATCGGTGTTTACATTGCGATGAACGGTGAGGTATTTGCGGCTGGTGCGGTGCGCAAGAATCTGAAAGCCCAGCGTTTCGAGCGAACCTGAGCGTTTCAGGCGATGGAATTGATTTCCGCCTCGGTCAGTTCCCGGAACGCTCCCGGCGCAAGGCTGCTGTCCAACTCGATGGTGCCGATGCGCGATCGGTGTAAAGCCGAAACGCGGTTGCCGGTCGCGGCCAGCATTCGTTTGACCTGATGGTAACGACCTTCCGCGATGGTGAGCTCAATCTCGTAGTCATTCAGCCAACGGACCTTGGCCGGTTTGGTGGGTTTGGGGTCGTTCCTGAGTTTGATGCCATTCCGCAGTTGTTGGAGCGCGCCTTCTGTCATCGGATCGCAGAGAGTGACCCGGTAGGTCTTGGGGCACTTCACTCGGGGTGATGTCACCCGGTGCGACCACTGGCCGTCCGACGTCAATAACAACAGTCCGGTGGTATCCGCATCCAGGCGGCCGGCGATATGCAGGCCGCGCCGCAGGCTGGTGGGCAATAGGTCCAGAGCCGTGGGCTGGTCGCTGTCGGTCGTCGCGCTGACCACCCCTTCCGGCTTGTTGAGCATCAGGTAACGTTCCCCGGGCAAGGTCAAGGGATGATCATCGAGGGCAACCCCGGCGTCGGTGCTTATATGGGTGGACACCTGCCGGCACTGCCGGCCGTCCACGGTTACACGGCCCTGGCCGATGGCGCGCTTGGCTTCCTTACGGGACAACGGTGTGGTGCTGGCAATGAACTGATCCAGTCGCATGATTACGAGCAGCCTTCCCCCGGGGGTGGCAATTTCAGGCTCGCCAGGCACAGAACCGGTGCTGCACCGGTCAACCTGGCCCATATCGCCCCCAGCAACTCAGGCCGCAGGGCAGGACCGGTGTGGCGATAACTGGCGTGGGGTTCCAGGCCGTTGCCATTGTCCTGCGCCAGGACAAAGGTAAACGGATGGGCGCCGGGTACGCCCAGTCGGACATCGGTGGCCAGCAGCACGTTATCAATCTGTTCGTAATGGAGAAAGCCGCCAGTGAACCATGCCAGTCGCTGGCCTTCCTCCAGGGCTTGGGCCTGTTCCGCCAGTGCCTGGGATCGGGGGAATGTCTCCAGAGTCAGTGGCGCGTCGCCGTCCAGGAAGCCGGTGACGATTTCTATCCGGCGGTCGTCACTGATCGCAGTGACGCGCCAGAGAAGGGTGTTGAACGGCATTGGCTGGACCATGCGTGGCGCATCGTCCAGTCCTGCTTTTGTCAGCGCTGGCTCCACCCGGCTGGAAATCATCTGTTGCGCCACCAGTGTCCACCCGAGATACAGCGTGGAAACGCCAAGGGCCACCACCAGACTGCGGGGCATCGCTGGTTTCACCAGAAAAAAACCGATAGCCACCAGCAGCGGCAGGGTATACAACGGATCGATAATAAAAATACTGTGCAGGGCGATTGGCGGCCCCAGTGGCCAGAAAATCTGGGTGCCATAAGTGGTGAAAATATCCAGCAGGGGGTGAGTGACCAGTATCGATCCAGTCAGTAGCAGCCAGCGTCGGTAACTGATCACCGGTTTCCAGCGCCATAGCCCCCATGCCAGCATGATGGCCAGTGGTATCAGGATAAACAGGGAGTGGCTGAACCCCCGATGCTGGGTGAAATTGGCTACAGCGGTGCCGTAATCGATAACCACGTCCAGGTCCGGGAGGGTGCCCAGTACCGCACCCGTCACCAATACCGAGCGTCCCAGAGCCCTGCCAGCCACAGCACCTGCAAGGGTAGCCCCGAGGGCGGCTTGCGTTATCGAGTCCATGAGCTTACGCCAGCACCATCAGACATCAAGGTCGAGTCGGGAAAAGACCGGCTCTCCCGGGTAGCCATCGGCAACCATGCCCTTGCTGGCCTGAAACCGGCGGATGGCTGAACGCGTAGCCGGGCCCAGGATACCGTCGGGTTCGCCGCTGTCGAAACCGTTGTCATTCAGCGCCTCTTGCAGGGCCAGGATGTCCGCCCGGGACAGGTTTGGCTGATCTTCCGGTGGCGGGTTCTGCAAGGTGCCGGCACCGGCGATCCGATCCGCAAGGTGGCCCACGGAGATGGCGTAGAACTCCGAGCGGTTCCAGCCCATGATCACCCGGAAGTTCTTGTAGGCAAGGAAGGCCGGCCCCCGATGGCCGGATGGGACCACCAGCGCCGCCTTGATAGGTTCGTTGGCCAGAGGGTCGCCAAAGGCGTCGGTAACCCCGAGTTCATTCCATTCGTCCAGTGGCAGTCGGCGGCCGTCGGCCAGCTCATAGTTAAAGCCGTCCGGCAAGATGACTTCCCGTCCCCAGCGATAGTCCCCGTCCCAGCCCAGATCCTGGAGAAAACGGCCGGCGGACATCATGGCGTCTGGCAGGCTGTTCCACAGGTCACGCTTACCATCGCCATCGGCATCCACCGCATGCTTAAGGAACACGGTTGGCATGAACTGGACGTGGCCCATGGCGCCGGCCCAGGAACCTTCCATCTTTTCGGCAGGAATGGCGCCTTCGTCAATAATTTGCAGGGCGGCGGTCAACTGCTCGGTAAAAAAGCGGCTCCGCCTTGGATCACAGGCCAGTGTCGCCAGGGAGCTGGGCACCGACATTTTTCCAAAATAGGTCCCGAAGTTGGTCTCCAGGCCCCAGAACGCCAGCAGGTACGGAGCGGGCACGCCGGTTTCCCGGGTGACGTCGGCCAGCAGTTCCCGGTGCTTCAGCAGCAGTGAGCGGCCCCTGCTGATCCGGTCGTCATTGACCCGGCGGTTCAGGTAATCGGCGAAGGTGGTGGTGAACTCCGGTTGCCGGCGGTCCAGTTCGATCACGCGGTCCAGGTACTCGACCTGTGCAAGCACTGTGCTGGCGGTTGTTTCCGTAACCCCGGCGGCAACGGCATGGGCCTTGAGTCGGCTAAGGCATGCCTGGAAATCTTCGGTGGAGTCGGTATTGGAAGATGCCGGTAGTGAAAAAACGGCAAGAATGCCCGTCACGGAAAGGCAACGGAGGATCCTTTTGCCGGGGGTAGTCCCTGATTGTTTCTTAAGCACGCAAAACCTCGGTATGGATAGCGGTTGGTGAGGTGTCTGATAAGCAACGGCCGGCCCATGGTAGCCTTTTTTTTGCCAACGGAAATACCGGTTTGGGCCTGTAAGGGTGACAATTCTTTAACTCGCCAGTTCCTTTGCAGGTGAATTGTGGTGTTTTTGTAGCCTGGAGGTTCCTCGCAGCCTGCTTTGTTCTATAGTTTGGTCGTACATTTCCTGTGGTTGGTCGCTAAGAAGGTCGGGAAACATGGCAACGCTGAAGGCGCTGGTCGTTGATGACGCCAGCTTTGTGCGGGATCTGGTGAAACGAACACTACGCCAGCGTTTTCCCGTCATTGAAACTACCGATGCACAGAATGGGCGCCGGGCACAGTCCCTGATGTCCCGCACGACGTTTGACCTGATCCTCTGCGACTGGGAGATGCCGGAAATGTCCGGCCTGGAGCTTCTGCAATGGATGCGTCAACAACCCCAGTACGAGAAAGTACCTTTTATCATGATCACCAGTCGTGGCGACAAGGATCACGTGGTTGAGGCGGTCAGGGAGGGTGTGTCTGAGTACCTTGGCAAGCCGTTCAGCCCCGATGGGCTCAGCAAGAAGGTTATCAAGGTGATGGGGCGCAAGCTGAAGGATGTGATGGATCGAAGTGGCAAGTCGATGGAGGGGCCGGCGGATGCCTTCAAGGAATCCGCTGCCCTGCTTACCCAGAAGCGCGAAGCAGCACCGGAGCCCGCGGTGCCGGACGTCCGACCGGCAGCCTCGCCATTGCTTAAGTCGGGGAGCGGAGGTGGCGAGAAGCCACCGGCTTCGCGCAGCGCTATGAGTGTGGCGTCGGTCCGATTTGCCGACCATACCCTGAAATCGGTGGTCAAGGACATTAATCTGACCGAGGTCCGAGTCATCGCCAAGCGTGACCAGCACTTCCCGGGCATTCTTGATCAGGCGGTTGTGGATATTGAGATTGCGGAAGGTCAGATGGCCAGGCTGAATGGCTATGTTCACCAGTTGCAGGCGGTCGATAAGCGGCAGGATACGGACTTTGTCAGCGTTACCGTCCGCTTCGTTGATGAGGACCCGAAAAAACTGGAAGAGCTGTCCCGCTTTATCGCCCGTTTCCGTGCCGGCAGCCGCTGATCAGGACACCTTCTCCGGCACCCGTTCGACCAGCCTTTCCCTTGGGAAGTGGCAAATGAACTCACTGCCTTCGCCAATCCGGCTGCGAATGTCCAGGTTGCCGTCGTGGTTCAGCAAGACATGTTTGACGATGGCCAGGCCCAGGCCAGTACCGCCGGTTTCCTTGTGACGGCTAGGGTCAGCGCGGTAGAAGCGTTCCGTCAGCCGTGGAATGTGCACAGGGTCGATGCCAATACCGGTATCCCTGACCGACAGGTGGGCGCCTTCGCGGTTCGCGCTCCAGGTGACGGTGATGTGGCCTTTCGCCGGTGTGTATTTCACGGCATTGAACACCAGATTGGAGAAGGCGCTACGCAGCTGGCTTTCATCGCCTTTCAGCAGCCGGTGATCGGTAATGTCGACGCTGATCTCATGCTGTTTTTCCCCGCTGAGGGCACTGGCGTCGTGGCAGATCTGTCGGAGCAGCGCTTCGACATCGGTCACGGTGTCGTTGACCGTTTGTTCCCCTGTCTCAATCTTTGACAGCAGTATCAGGTCAGTAATCAGGGCCTCCATACGTGAGGACTGTTGTGCCATGGTGTTGATGGCGCGCCGCCACTTGGGAGGAAGCTCCTCGGCACTGTCCACCAGGGTTTCGAGATACCCGCTGATCACTGTCAGGGGTGTTCGCATTTCGTGGGATACGTTGCCGACGAAATCCCGACGCATCTGTTCCAACTGATAGAGCCGGGTAACGTCCTTCGCGACGATCAGGCGATCATCATCCCCGAACAGGCTGATCTGGATCTGCAGGCGGATGTGCGGTTTGGCCGGTGAATGGATCTCCAGCGACTCCCGGTAATCCCGGGCATCAAAATAGGCCTTGAACGCCGGTGTGCGTATCAGGTTGTGAATATACTGACCCCGATCGGTATTGCGACGAAAGCCCAGCAGGTATTCCGCCGACCCATTCCACCATTCCATGGTGCCACTGGCGTCGGTCATGATGACGCCGTCACGCATGGCATTGGTGGATTCCTGCACCCGGTTGATCCGGGCTCTCAGTCGGTCCTGCAAGCGCAGGTGGTTCTGGTGCAGTTTATGGAGGCTGTCGAAAATATCACCCCACAAGCCCACGCTCTGGGGTGCCTCGCTGGTGCCTCCAGGATTGCCAAGCCAGTGAAAAAGCCTCTTGGCCTGCACCAACGTCCACCAGAGATAGCCGATCAGACCGGCGGTTAATCCGTATATCGGGTAACCAAAGAATGCTCCGGCAGCGGTGCAGACGATCAGGAACCCAATGATCAGGCGCAGATGTCGTGACCAATTGTGTTGCATGCGGCAGCCTTAAGGTTGAAGTGGCACCGGTGCCGGCCGGTTATGCGGCTTTGGTTGAAAACCGGTAGCCGGCACCACGTACGGTTTGGATCAGATAGTCATGCTGGTCGCCCAGGGCCTTACGCAGACGGCGAATATGCACGTCGACGGTCCGCTCTTCCACGTAGACGTTGCCCCCCCAGACCTGATCCAGTAGTTGTGAGCGAGTATATACCCGTTCCTGGTGGGTCATGAAGAATTGCAGCAACCGGTATTCGGTGGGGCCCATGTTGAGCGCACCCTCTTCCGTGGAGACGCGGTGGCCAACGGGGTCGAGGGTCAGGCCTTCCACTTCGATCGGGCTGTCGACACCGGGGGGGGTGGCGCGGCGCAGTACGGCTTTGAGGCGGGCGACCAATTCCCTGGGTGAAAAGGGCTTGGTGATGTAGTCGTCAGCGCCGACTTCCAGGCCCTGAATCTTGTTATCTTCCTCGACCTTGGCGGTCAGCATAATGATGGGAATATCGGCGGTGGCCTCTTCTTTTTTGAGGCGTCGGGCGAGTTCTACGCCGCTGGTTCCCGGGAGCATCCAGTCGAGCAGAACGAGATCGGGTTGTTTGTCGACGATCAGGGCATGCGCTTCGAGGGCGTCCGATGCCTCCAGATAGTCGTAGTCCGCCATTTCGAGGGCCACGGCGATCATTTCGCGGATCGGGGCTTCGTCATCGACGATCAGGACAGTTTTTCCAGTCATGAGCATTAACCTGTATCAGACCTAGTATTGTTGCTGCTTCATTACAACGCCCCAGTGTTACAAGTATATGACACAAATTGCTTTTAAACGGAGGTGTCCCGCAGCCATGCGCAAGCGGCGGAGTTACTTCCGCGAGGTTATTTTATTAACAGGTCGATGACCAATCCGGTAAACACCGCAAACCCCGCCCAGTTGTTGTTCAGGAACGCCTTGAAACACCCCTCCCGTTCACGGAAGCGGGCCAGGTATTGTTGATAGCCGAACAGGCAGGCCATGGCCACTACGCCCAGGTAATAGATAATGCCCAGTTCCGCCTGACCGCCGACCATCACCAGTATGATCACCACCAGCGCCTGGAGGAAGCCGATGATGGCGCGGTCGGCGTCGCCGAAGAGGATGGCGGTGGATTTGACGCCGATTTTCAGGTCGTCGTCACGGTCGACTATGGCGTAGAGGGTGTCGTAGGCCACGGTCCAGAGGACGTTGGCGGTGAACAGCAGCCAGGTCAGTTGGGTGAGTTCGTTGGCCTGAGCCGCCCAGGCCATGGGGATCGCCCAGGAGAAGGCGGCGCCCAGGAATAGTTGCGGCAGGTGGGTGTAGCGCTTCATGAAGGGGTAGATGAAGGCCAGGACGACGCCGCCGAAGGACAGGTATAGGGTCAGCGGGTTGGTGAACAGCACGACCATGAGGAAGGCGACCAGGGAGAGGCCGAGGAACAGCGCGACTGCTTCCCAGGCGTCGATGCGACCGGAGGTCAGGGGGCGGTCTTTGGTGCGTTTGACGTGGCGGTCGACTTTGCGGTCGGCGAAATCGTTGATGGCGCAGCCGGCGGCGCGCATGAGGAACACGCCCAGGGTAAAAATGAGGAGGTTGCCGATACTGGGCGCGCCTTCGGCGGCCAGCCACAGGGCCCAGTAAGTGGGCCAGAGCAGGAGCAGGCTGCCGATGGGGCGGTCCAGGCGCAGCAGCTTGGCGTAATCGGCCAGTCGGCTCTGGATGTGGTCGGGCATGGCATTCAGCAGCATAGGGCGTGGTCCGGGTTGTGATGTCTGGCTTCTGTGCGGGGATTATAGCCAGCGGTGGCTGGGGGATTAAAGGCCGGTTTCAGTCACAGAAGCGTGGCAGGAAGTATTCGCCCACCAGAAGGGCTTTGTCACCGCTGTAAAAGCGGGAGCGGCGTGCAACCGGAGGCTGTGCCGGATGGCGGGTGTCGCAGATGCCGGTTTCGAACGGGCCACGTTGCCACAGGGGATTGCTGAACAGCCAGGCGCCAAGGGGTTTGCGGCCGAGATGACGCAGGCACCGGCCTGCGCCGGCGAGGGTTGCCAGGGGGATGATGGTGCGAGCCAGGACCCAGGGCTCTCCATCGCCGCACAGACAGACTTCCCGCACCCAGGCGTACTGGCGTTCCGGGAGGTTCAGGGTGCAGGCCTCTTCCCGGGTGGGCAGGGCAAAGCCTTCCCGGGTGACCTCCACGCGGAACGAATGGGCGCAGCGTACCTGCAGTTCCCGTGTCAGAGATCCTTTTACCTGCAGCCAGTAACGAGCCGGCCCATGCACTGTGGGGTTGCGCAGGCCGGCAGCGGCCAGGGACCGGTACCAGTCTGTGGGCGGGATAGTCAGGGCATCGGCCTGGTGATTAAAGCCCTTTAACGGCATAAATCCCGGGAGCGTTGCGCCAGTAGCCTTTGTAGTCCATGCCATACCCGAACAGGAAACGGTCTTCCACTTCCAGCCCGGTGAAGTCGGCTTTCAGGTCCGGGCGGGCCTTGCGATCGTGCTGCTTGTCGACCAGGACGGCAGTCAGCACTTCCTTGGCTCCGTGGGCCAGGCAATAATCCGCAATGGCGCACAGCGTCGAGCCCTCATCGAGAATGTCGTCCACGATCAGCACCGTGCGGTCCTGCATGTCCGCGTCCGGGCTCAACTTCCACTCCAGAATGCCGCCAGTGGTTTCCTGCCGATAGCGCGTGGCATGAAGGTATTCCGCCTGGACTGGAAATTTCAGCAGTGGCAGCAGTTGTCCGGTCAGTATGAGACCACCGTTCATCACACAGAACAGCAATGGATTGCTGTCTTTGAGGCGGTCGGTGATGGTATCTGCCAGGGCGCGGATGGCATCCTGTACCTGCTGTTCACTGACCAGGCAATCGGCTTCGTTCATTACCTGGTTCATTTCGGCGACGGTATCGGGCATAGCGGTCGGATCCTGTCGTAAAACCGGCGATTATACCGGAGGAGAAGGGCGGAAGGGAGGGGCAACGCCATCGCAGCATGATGGGTATTTGTTGCTATTGGCAGAAAAACCGCCGGGTCACTGTCCTGAGTGGCATTGGTCAATTGTGGAGGGGTGGGTATGATGGTGGCCCGATATGAGTAATGGGCAGTTGCTACAAAAACTTGCGTGCATGATTGTCTGACAATTATCATTGCACCCTGACAAAAATTGCGGAGAGAGATTATGAAAAAGTGGCAGTGTGTGGTGTGTGGCCTGATCTATGATGAGGCAGAAGGCTGGCCAGAAGACGGTATTGAGCCGGGCACCAAGTGGGAAGATGTGCCGGAAGACTGGGTATGCCCGGATTGCGGTGTTGGCAAGGAAGACTTTGAAATGATCGAGATTGGTTAACACCAGCACTCATATTACAGGTTCAATTTAAACGGAGAACAGGAATGACTACAGAAGCCCCTATCGTTATCGTGGGTACCGGTCTGTCGGGTTACTCACTGGCCAGGGAGATCCGTAAGCAGGACAAGGAAATTCCCATTGTCATGGTGACGGCCGACGACGGCTTCAGTTATTCCAAGCCGATGCTGTCTACCGGATTTACCAAGGGCAAGGAAGCCGATGAGCTGGCCCAGGCAACGTCCGAGGCAATGATCGAGCAGCTCAACCTTGATCTGCGGACCTACACCACGGTGACCGGCATTGACACCGACGCCCATGAGTTGGTGACGGGCGACGAACGCATCAAGTACAGCAAACTGGTGTTGGCCTGGGGTGCGGACGTGATCAGGCTCTCGATCGACGGTGACGGTCAGGACCACGTGTTTTCCATCAACGACCTGATGGATTACCGGGCCTTCCGCAAAGCGCTGGCGGGCAAGAAGCGTGTGGCCATCATGGGCGCGGGCCTTATTGGCTGTGAGTTCGCCAACGACTTGCGCAATGGTGACTATGAGGTGGACGTCATTGCTCCCTCGGACGCAGTGATGCCAGGGCTGTTGCCTCAGCCGGCGGCCGAAGCGGTCAAATCCGCACTGACAGACCACGGCGTGCGCTTCCATCTGGAGACCGTAGTGGATCGAATTGACCGTGACGGGGACGGCGTGACGCTCGCGCTGGCAAATGGCGAAACCCTGCAAGCGGATCTGGTCATCTCGGCAGTTGGTTTGCGCCCAAGAACTGATCTGGCTAAAGCTTCGGGACTTGAGGTCAATCGGGGTATCATGGTGAACCGGGCTCTGGAAACATCCGCTCCGGACGTATACGCCTTGGGCGACTGCGCCGAAGTTGACGGCCATGTGATGCTGTATGTCCTTCCGTTGATGGCCTGTTCACGGGCATTGGCAAAGACCCTGGTCAGTGAGCGTACAGAAGTGGCCTATGGCACCATGCCGGTAATGATCAAGACACCATGCTGCCCTACGTCTGTTTGTCCTCCACCATCGGATGCCGACGGTGAATGGGAGCTGGAGCAGGACGGCACCAACGTGAAGGCCCTGTATAAGGCTGCGGATGGAACCATCCTTGGGTTTGCCGTTACCGGCAGTTACGCGGTGGAGAAGCAGGCCCTGTCCAAGGAAGTGCCGCCGATTCACGAATAAGCCTGTTGCGAAAATGGCTCGCTTGGGGTAGAAATCCATTCGTGAGCTAACGAATCAACAGGAGTAGGCATGCTTGAGGTAACCAGAAAGCTGGTGGATCTTCTGGATCTATCGCCAATCGGGGACGATCACTTCCAGGGTGATAGTGAAGACCTTGGTTTCCCCAATGTGTTTGGCGGCCAGGTGCTGGGCCAGGGGTTGATGGCAGCCAGTCGCACGGTTGAAGGCCGTCTCCCCCACTCTCTTCATGCCTACTTCCTGCGCCCCGGTAATCACAGCATGCCGATTGACTACGAGGTCCAGCGTGTGCGGGACGGCGGCAGTTTTTCGGTAAGGCGAGTGATTGCGCGTCAGGGCGGCAAGGAAATCCTGACCGGGTCGGTATCATTTCAGGTGGCGGAGGAAGGCTTCGAGCATCAGCTCGATATGCCCGAGGCGCCGGATCCGGACACCCTGAAGTCGGAGCAGGAATACGGTGAAATGTTGGCTCCTCACGTGCCGGAGCGTTTTCGGGATAGTCTGACCCGTGACAGACCGATCGAGATCCGGCCAGTGGACCCGGTCAATCCGTTCAAGCCGGAACCTCGTCCGCCCCACAAGCAAAGCTGGTTCAAGACCCAGGGGCACCTGCCGGATGACCCGGTACTGCACCGTTGTCTGTTAACCTATGCCTCGGATTTCGCTTTCCTGGGCACCTCCCTGAATCCCCATGGTGTTACCTTCATGAGCAAAAACATGCAGGTAGCGAGCCTTGACCATGCCATCTGGTTCCATCGGGACTTCCGCATGGATGAGTGGTTGCTGTACGACAAGGATAGCCCCAGTGCGTCGGCTGGTCGCGGATTCAATCGTGGCAACTTCTTTAATCAGAAGGGTGGGCTGGTGGCCTCTACCACCCAGGAAGCTCTGATTCGCAAGCGCTCCCGCTGACGTCACCCGCTCGCTTATCGAATTGACTGGGCCGGGTGCCCGGTGTCAGCCAAGTTTGCGACTGGTATCGGGCAGTGTGTGGCCAGTGGTTAGCCACTCAAGCATTTCGTCAATGGGTAGCGGTGGTGTCAGCCAGTAACCCTGGATCATGTCACAGCCCATGGATTCCAGAAGTTCCGCAGTGTCTTCGTCCTCAACACCTTCCGCGACTACCTTATAGCCCAACGAGTGGCACATATCGATGGTGGTCTGCACAATCACGCGGTCGCCGGGATGGGTGGCGATATCGGTAATCAGGGATCGGTCGATCTTGATCTCACTGGCCGGCAGTTGCTTGATATAGGATAACGATGAATACCCCGAGCCAAAATCGTCAATCGATACCGGGAATCCGGCGGAGTGCAGGGAATTCAAGGCTTTCAGGGAGTTCGCCGGATCCTGCATCATGGACGTTTCGGTGACCTCCAGCGTGAGCGCGCCCTGGTGGTTGTGGTAGCTGTTCATCAGCTGTTGCACAAACGTCGGGAAATCCGGTTCTCTCAGGTTGTTCGGGGAAATGTTAACCGAAATATCCAGTGGCCAGCCCAGTTCCAGCAGCTGACTCCTCAGTTCCAGGGACTGTTTCAGTACCCATCGCGTCAACGGTTTGATCAGGCCGGTTTGTTCAGCGATGGCAATCACCTCGTCCGCCCCGATCGGTAATGGCCGGCATGGCCAGCGGATCAAAGCTTCCAGTCCAACAACTGTGTGGGTCACCAGGCACAGCTTGGGTTGCAGGTGAAGTGTCAGCTTGTTGTTCTGCAGGGCCAGCCTCAGTTCCGATGCCAGCGTCAGCCGGTCCGCGCTGTAGGAGTCCCGGGTGGACTGGTAGTAAGCCAAGCCGCGATCGCGGGCTTCATTGGAGTCCTGGGCAATGTGGGCGCGGCGTATCAGGGAGTTGGTGTCCCCGGCATGTTCGGGGTAGAGGGCTGTGCCGATCTGTGGGTCCAGCGGCAGTTGCATACCCAGGTAGTCAATCGGCTCCCGCAGTTCCTCCAGGCCCTGGACGATGGCTCGCGGTGCCGTGCTTAGCAGTGTGGCGTCTACCACAAAACCGAAAGTACCCGTTTCCAGTGAAGCCAGGTAGACAGAACGCTGGGCGGTTGTTTCTATGGCCTGTACTCCCGGTACTTCCCGCACAATGCTGTGATAACGGATTGCGGCCAGTTCAATGAGCCGATCGGTATTGCGATGGCCAAGGGTTTTGGTGATGGCTTGAAGGTTGTTCAGGTGAATCACCGCGATGGCGCACCGGTGATCCGGCATGCGGGTGATGAGGTCGTTGATTGCCATCTCAAAACTGGTGCGGTTGGGCAGTCCGGTCAACGGGTCATGGAGTGCCAGGTTCATCAATCGAAGTTCGGCCGAGCGTCGTGCTGCCATCGCCCTCAGCTCTGCCTCCCGGGCATGGAGCCTGTCTTCCCGCTCGTTGTACAGCCGTTTTGCCAGGGCGATGGTCAACAGAATGGCTTCAAGGGCTGACCCTACCTGCATGCCATAGGTGGTCAGCCAATTGGTCGGCAGCAAGCCGTATTTGTTGGAGGCGGTCAACATGGTGCCGATGATTAGCAACCCCCAGGCAATGGTGTAGTAGCCGGCCTGGGGATTGCGTTTCAGCCACTGTACGGGGCCGATGATAAAGAGCAGCAGGAAACCTGACAGCGCCAGGGCCACGGATGATTTGATGGAGGTATTGAACTCCAGTACGAAGGTGCCGAGGATGGCAAGCAGGCTCAGCCCACTGACAAAGTGCAGCAAGAGATCGGTTCTGGGCGCAGTATTGCGAAGGCGAAGGAACGAGCGTGCAAACAGCATCGCAAACAGGACTGCCATTGGCACGGCGATCAGCATGGTTTGATTGTGCAGCCACGGATTGTCCGGCCAGAAGACCTGGAAAGTCACCCCCCGAAGGGTGGCCATGAGGAACAGGTAACTGAACGTGGACAGCACGTAGAAAAGATACGTCGCTTCCCGCAGGGCCAGGAAAATAAACAGGTTGAAAAAAATGGTGGTGATCAGGATGCCGTAATAAAGGCTGTGCAGCCGATCCTCGGTCGTGAGGGCGTCGAACAGCGCATTCTGCTCCCAGAGCGTGATGGGCACCTGGTGTGCGCCGCTGGTCTGAACAGAGAGCAGTATTTCGTATTCGACTCCGGGCTCGGTGGTATAGGGGATCAGGAAGCTCGGGTGCGAGAGTGGTCGTTCCGAGAACGGCAGGTGGTCTCCGGTTTTCACCGTCCGGACGATTTCGCCGTTGGCCAGCAGATAAAAGTCGACGTAGTCCAGTTGCGGGTAACTGATTTCCAGAACCTGGTTGCCGGGCGCGCTGTCCAGAGACATGCGGTACCAGTATTTTTCGGTCACGTAGCCGAAGTTCGGCGTCTCTTCCGCTAGTGGTTTCCAGTCCGGGTGGGCGAGGAGATCCATCAGGGCGTCGCTTGCCACCATCGGCGCCTTCAGGTAGGCAATGGAGGGTTGCGGTAGTGGCGAGGATGCCGATGGAGCTGCCTGGGCACCGGCGGCCATGATGATCGACGCGCCCAGAAGGGCGAAGAGCAGAACTATAGGACGCACAAAATACCAAGTTTGTTATGTTTGTTATGTTTGTTTGCTTGCTGCAGTATGGCCTCAGCCCGGACTTCGCTCAATAGCGGATCGGGAAAACTCCGGTGAGCCGCAGATCCAGGCCGCAGAACTACAGGGTAGTGATCCATTCTCGTGTCCAGGGCAGGGCTTCCAGTTCCGGCTCCGTTGTTTCCAGCGCATCAATCCGCAAGCTATCTCCCACTTTCCTCGCTGCGGTTTCGTACAGCGCTTCTTCCAGCAATTCTCCAGCGCCACAGAAAGTGTCTCCGTAGGAGCTGTCACCCAGCACGATAACGCCAAAGGGGCGCCCGGGTTGTTGAGGAAGCTGCTCCCGCAGTGCCAGATAAAAAGGCAGCAGGTTGGGGGGCACCTCGCCCTGACCGGTGGTCGAAGTACAGACCAGCAAGGCATCATTGTTGTCGGTGATGTCGCTGAGTGCCGGGTTCTCCAGGATGGTTACCGTATGGCCCTCGGGCTCCAGGTCCTTTTTGATTGCCCGTGCGGTCATCAGGGCTCCGCCGTAAACGCTGCCGACCAGAATTCGTATTGCTGTCATGATTCAACCTGTTCATCGCTTTGGCGCACGATCATAGCGACTGGCTGGCGTCGTCTCAAGGCCAGGCGGGTGAGCTGGCTTCGTTATTCCCCAGGTGAGGCCGTACGCGTGGTGCAATCTGGTTGCGGCCCGCATCTTTTGCACTGTAAAGATGAATATCCGCCTGTTTCAGCAACTCATCAACAGAACCCGCCTTGGCGATGGAGCAAACCCCGGCGCTGATCGAAACGGGAAGCTGTTGTCCGCGGAACATGAATTCGGTTCGGACGACCTCGACTCGCAGGCGCTCGGCCAAGGCGAGCGCCTGCAGCAGCGATGTATCGGGCAGCAGCAACAGAAATTCCTCGCCGCCCCAGCGGGCAGCGATATCGGACTGGCGGATGATCCGGCGCATCAGTGCGGAGAAGGCTTTCAGCGTTTCGTCTCCGGCATGGTGGCCATACCGGTCGTTAATGCCCTTGAACAGATCCAGATCGATCAGGGCAATGGAAAAATGGTGCCCCGATCGTTCATAGCGGGAAAACTCGGCATCCAGTCGGTGTTGCATCTCCCGGCGGTTGGCAAGACCAGTCAGCTCATCGGTGCGTGCAGCGTGTTCATGGTCCCGGGCCAGCGCCATCAGTTCATTTCTGGCCTTCAATCGGCTGGCCTCAAGCACAAAACAGAAGATGGACTCGAAGGTCAGGGTGGCAAAGAAGCGGATCTTGAAATCCGTGGAGTATTCGGCGCTGACGATCGGCAGTTCCGGAAAACGGAAAACCAGGATGGCAACAAGGTAGCAGGATAACAGGATGGCCGTTCCTGTTTTCAGGTTGGTCAGATAGAACAGCAGGGGAGGGAAGACATAGAGCCATAATGGTCCGGTATTATTCTCACCACCGGAGGCGATGAGGTAGGCGAACAGCAGGCCGACGGTGGTAATTAATCCGGCCTTTTGTATCGTCCGGTTGCCTGTGTGGACGAACCAGACCATGTTGGCCGTGAGCGGAAAGGCGAAGGCCCATAAAACCATGGCGTGATGGTAGTGGCCGGCGAACCAGGCTTTGGCGCCGATACCGACGAGGAACAGAATCGCCATAAGAGAAAGCCAGTTCAGGATTCGGGATATCCGAATGTCTTCGATTTCTCCTACGCCCTGATGGCTGAAAGTGGTCAGGTCTTTCATTTAGGCCTTGATTGCTATTTTTGTATTTCTGGTACCTTTCAGGAGCGATTATGAGTGAAGTTAGCGGGAATTGGCACCACCTCCACTGACTTTTCACAATGCTTGGCATTATCGCCTCATGTTTCAATTTCATGGCAAAAAATTTATAGTTGCGGCGCAGTGTAGACTACCCAAGGGACGGAATACCCTACTGGCCGGGATGGCGCGATACGTTGCAACTCACTCAGCATCCACGAGACCTGATTTGTTATGGCCCCGAAAAGCGGATTTCTTGACACCCTCCTGACCAGCCCTTCGACCGAACGCTATCGTGTTGGTTTCAGTTTACTGTTCCTGCTTGGTGTCTGGCTGATTGTTGGCCAGTTGAGCAGCGGTATGCCCAATAACATGCTGTTAATGGCGGCCGCTGTGATTGGCGGCTATATGGCGATCAACATTGGTGCCAATGACGTGGCCAATAACGTGGGCCCAGCGGTCGGTTCCGGCGCCCTGTCTCTGGGCGGCGCCGTGCTGATTGCTGCTGTTTTCGAGGCGGGTGGCGCGATCATCGCCGGTGGTGACGTTGTGTCCACCATCAAGGGCGGCATTATCGACGCGGAGAGCCTGGCGGATGTAAATGCCTTTGTCTGGTTGATGACGGCGGCTCTGCTGGCGGGGGCGCTCTGGCTGAACCTGGCCACGTGGATGGGGGCTCCGGTATCCACCACTCACTCCATTGTTGGTGGTGTACTGGGGGCGGGAATCGCCGCCGGGGGCTGGGGAATCGCCGATTGGGGTGTCATGGCCAAAATCGTTGCCAGCTGGGTGATATCTCCTGTAATGGGCGGGGTGCTGGCGGCCCTGTTCCTATTTGCCATCAAGAAATCTGTTCTCTATCGCCAGAACCTGATTCCAGCAGCCCGCACCTTCGTGCCCTGGTTGGTTGCCATCATGGCCTGGGCATTCGGCACTTACCTGATGGTCAAAGGCGTTAAAAAAATCATCAAAGTAGATTTTCTCGATGCCTCCCTGGTCGGTCTCGCCGTGGCTATTGCCGTATTTATCATCATGCGGCTAGCCGTTGGCCGTCGCGCCGCTACGATGGAAAACAGCTCGGCCGGTGTAAATACCCTGTTTACCTGGCCGCTGATTTTTGCCGCTGCCCTGCTGAGTTTCGCTCACGGTGCTAACGACGTGGCCAATGCTATTGGTCCTCTGGCCGCCATCAACGACGCGCTCTCTGCAGGGGCGGTTGTCACCGCCGCCGCTATTCCGCTGTGGGTCATGTTGGTGGGGGCGCTGGGATTGTCGGTAGGTCTGATGCTGTTTGGTCCGCGTCTGATCAAGACCGTAGGCAGCGAGATCACCGAGCTGGACAAGACCCGCGCGTTCTGTATTGCCTTATCCGCCGCCCTGACCGTCATCATTGCGTCCCAGTTGGGCCTGCCGGTCAGCTCCACTCACATCGCCATCGGTGGTGTGTTCGGTGTCGGTTTCCTGCGGGAGTACCTGAAGTCCAACTATGCGACCCAGCTTCACCAGATCATGGATCACCATGACGAAGCCGAGCAGGAGAGACTGCGACCGTTCCTGGAGGACTTCCGCAATGCGTCAGTGGAAGAGATGGAAAATCTGCTCAAGCAGGCCAAGAAGAAAAAACAGGTGCCCCTGTCCAAGAGCGAGCGCAAGCGCCTGAAGAAGATCTACCGCGAGGAAATGGTCAAACGCTCCCACCTGACCCGCATCGTGGCCGCCTGGATCATCACCGTGCCCGCATCCGCACTGATGGCAGCCACGCTGTTCTTCACCCTGCGCGGCTTGTTGATGTAAAACCTGCCCCTGCCTGCTTCAATAACGGAGCGGGCAGGATCATCTCCCCCGGGCTGGTTGCGGCCAGCCGAATTAGCCATACTATCTATAGGTTGAGGGGTGTCCCCTGAACGTCAAACTATCCGGGAGTAAATGATGAGTTCGTCTGCCGAAAGCCGTCAGGCCCGCATGATCGATGAGCTGCGAGTGTTCATCAAGAAGGTACTGAGCGATCCGACCATTGCGGTCAAGTCTGTGGAAATTGCCCGTAAGCACCGCAATGAGCCGAAGGCCAATGAGGTGATTGCCAGGGAAATCAGCGCCAACACCACGATCCGCATCCCCGAGAACTGGAGCGAGGCGGATCACATGTTCCTGGATATCCTGCACGAAGTGCTGGATGACGAAGAGGCGCTGTATTAAAAGCTAGACGGCATACTCTGAGCGAGGGCCGGGGTGGCTTGTCCAAAACCCTGCGGAGCCATGGGTGGCGGAGCGGAGCGTACAGGGACGTATTCACAGCGTGTTTTGGACAAGCCACCCCGGTCCTTGCGGTGTCTGACCCAAAATAAAATCAGGCCTGCCGCGCATCCGGCTGATGCTGTTTCAGTACCGCATTGGCCATCTGATGCAGAATATTGATCTCGTCCTGAATATCTTCCTCAGTGATCGCCAATTCCCGCTGTTCCGCCAGAATGTCTTCCAGGATTTCCCGAGTGGTTAACGGGTTGGCGAGAACCACCCTGAAAACGATGCACGGATAGTGGAAGTAGCGGGCCGGCTCCAGCCGCGTCCTGGAGACAAACGCCTTGCCCCGTTCCCGCTGGGTTTTCTGGATGAACTTGGTGATACGGTTCAGGCAGGCGTTCAGCTTTTCCGTCTGTAATTCATCCGCCAGCGCCAGGGCCTGCTGCACATCTTCCGGGCAGTAGCGATAGGTCAGGATGTTCAGTTCCGGTTTGGTGACCAGCTCGAAATCCGATTGGGCGTTGATCAGGTCGGCAAAGGTCTGTGCCTTGTCGATGCCCTGGTCGATGAGGATCTCGTAGCCTTCCCGCGCGAGGATTTTCAGGCCTGAGTGGATCAGCATCGACATGCCCGGGCGTGAGCCTTCCAGGGTGGTGCTGCCCAGGTCCCGTGAGCCCTTACGGATGATGTACTGGGCGTGGTGTTCAACGGCACTGGCCAGGCTCGGGTCGCGAAATACCACCAGTCCAACGCCCATGGGGACGTAGAGCTGTTTGTGGGCATCGAAGGTGACGGAATCGGCCTGCTCGATGCCGCGCAGCAGGGAGCGATAGGTGCGCGAGAACAGCGTTGGCCCACCCCAGGCAGCGTCCACGTGGAAGTGGGCGCCGAATTCCCGGGCGATGTCGGCCATGGCGTCCAGTGGGTCGACGTTACCGGTTTCGGTGGTGCCGGCGATGCCGCAGATCGCCATGATCTTGATCTTCTGTTTCTGCAGTTCCAGGCACTTGTCCCGGAGGGCATCGGTCTGGATGCGGTTATCGTCGTCGGTGTCCACCGGAATCAGGAAATCACGGCCCAGGCCAAGTACGTCGGCGGCCTTACGCAGGGAGTAGTGACCTCGACGGGAAACCAGGATCGCAGCACCTTCATAGCCATAGTAGCGCAGGGCCCGGAACAGGCCTTCCTGATGGATGCCGCGGAAGCTGCCCTCGGCTGGGAACGCACGGTTACGGGCTACCCACAGGGCGGTCAGGTTGGCGACGGTGCCGCCGGAACACATGGCTCCGAGGGCAAAGCGGGGATCGTGCATCCACTTGCGATAGAAGGCGCCGTCCTGTTCGTAGACCAGGCGGTGAATCATGCCCAGGACCTGGCGCTCCATTGGGGTAAACGCTTTGGAGGTTTCGGTCTTCACCAGGTTCTGGTTCAGGGCAATCATGATTTTGGACAGCGGCAACATGAAGTAGGGCAGTGCCGAGGTCATGTGTCCGATAAAGCTGGGGGAGGCGGTATGAACGGAGTTCGCCACCAGCTTGTCCAGCAGGAACTGGGCCTGCTCGGAGACAAACACGGGCTTTTCCGGAATGGCGTAGTCCGAGAAGTCTTTCTCGACCTCGGACAGATCCCGTTCCACGGCCACAATGTGTTCCTGCAGGAAGCCTGCAAGATTGCGGGAAATGTTCTGGTCGATTCGACTCAGGGTGGATTCCGGTGCCTCTGGCACCGTGAATACACGGTACATCGCCTCGACCGAGGCCTGGGCGGATTTTTTCTTTCCGGTCATACGCGCGCCACACACTGTCAAACGGTGGTCATCCGCCGGCCGGTTCCGGATGCCTGGCGGATATTTGATTCCGACGTTGGAAAATTGTCTTGCCCGGTGTCACCCGGACGCTCCGGCCTCCCTTCTGGCCTCTGAGCCTTGGACTCTGATGACGCTTATTACGTTCATTACGTTTATTAAAGGGAGCGTAGTATACGGCCTGGTGAAATCTTGTGCCACACAGGGCAGGATACGTGCGTCAGAGGATCTCCCGGTGTACGTCCAGTATGGCAGCATCTATCCGTTCCTGGATGGCTTTTTCAATCTGGTCCAGGCGCTGGGTGATTTGTTGGGTTGAGCTGCCAAGGGAAGCGATGGTCCAGGTGGCGCAGTCGAGGGCGTCCTGGTCGGCGGTTTCGGCGACGGCCAGATCCGGCTCCCTGCCCCATACGGCTTTGAGGGCGGTAAAAACTTTGCGTTTGGCCTTGAGGTCTTCGCAGCCGTAGAGCTGGAAGTGCAGGGTGAGCACGCCCACGTGAGGGGTGATCACCGGTGTCGGGCCAGATTGATTGAGCAGTTTTCTCAGAGCTTCAGACATAATCTTTGGGTGCTGGAACCTCCGGGTGCGCGCTTTCCAAAACACGCTGTGAATACATGCCTGTACTCTCCGCTCCGCCATCCATGGCTCCGCAGGGTTTTGGAAAGCGCGCCCCCGAAGGTTCTCAAGCCTCTCGGGTGGCGTCAGGTTCGGTCAGGCTTTGGATTGCCCTGATCATTTGAACTTTAGCCTACTACAGGCGTTGCCCGTTTGATAATAGTAGCGGCGTCGGTGCCCGAGGGCAGGTTGCCGTAGTTGAGGCCGCCGCCGGATTGCAGGCGGGAGGCACAGAAGGCATCGGCGACTGCCGGGTCAGAGCCGCGCAGAAGCAGGCTGGCCTGCATGGCCAGGGCCAGGCGGTCGACCAGGTTGCGGGCGCGGTACTGGAAGTCGCTGATGTCCTTGAAGTCGTTCTGCAGTTGGTCGACGAACTGGTCGAAGCGGGCGTCAGTGCCTTTGGCTTCGGCGACTTCGCGGAAAAATGCGTCGAGGGTTTCCGGTTCTTTCTGCAAAGCGCGCAGGGTGTCGAGGCACTGGACGTTGCCGCTGCCTTCCCAGATTGCGTTTACCGGTGACTCCCGTAGCAGGCGAGGCATGATGCAGTCTTCCATCACGCCGCTGCCGCCGATGCATTCCATGGCTTCGTAGGCGTGGTTCGGGGTGCGTTTGCAGATCCAGTATTTGCCGACCGGTGTGGCCAGTCGCGCCAACAGGCGTTCGTGTTCCTGATGCTGATTGTCCAGAGCGCGGGCGATGCGCATGGTGTAGGCCATGGCGGCTTCGCTTTCCAGCGCGAGATCGGCGAGGACGTTCTGCATCAGCGGTTGTTCGCTAAGACGATGGCCAAAGGCGCTGCGGTGGCGGCAGTGGTGTGTGGCCTGTGCCACGGCCTGGCGCATGCCGGCGGAGCTGCCAATCATGCAGTCGAAGCGGGTCATCGCCACCATTTCGATGATGGTGGGCACGCCGCGGCCTTCGTCACCGACCATCCACGCCAGAGCGCCGCGCAGTTCCGCTTCGCTGGAGGCGTTGGCGACGTTGCCCATCTTGTTCTTGAGGCGCTGGATCTGCCAGGGGTTCTTGGTGCCATCCGGACGCCAGCGAGGCATCAGGAAGCAGGAAAGTCCGTTGGTTGTCTGGGCGAGTACCAGGAAGGCATCGCACATGGGTGCGGAGACAAACCATTTGTGGCCGACCAGTTCGTAGGCCTGGCCCGGGCCCTCGGTGCCCACCGGGTAGGCGCGTGTGCTGTTGGCGCGGACGTCGCTGCCGCCCTGTTTCTCGGTCATCGCCATGCCGATGGTCACTGACTGTTTCTGGCCATCGGGCAGGTTGCGGGGATCGTATTGGTTGGCGAGGATTCGGTCTTCCCAGAGGGCAGCCAGTTCCGGCTGTTTGCGGATGGAGGGAATGGCCGCAAAGGTCATGGTGATGGGGCAGCAGTGTGCCGCTTCCACCTGGGAATGCATGTAATATTTGGCCGCCCGCGCAACATGCGCGCCCTTGCCGGGGTGGGTCCAGGGGCTGCTGTGCAGACCGTGTTCCATGGCAATGGACATCAACTGGTGATAAGCCGGGTGGAAATCCACCTGGTCAATTCGGTGGCCAAAGCGGTCATGGGTGTTGAATACCGGCTTGTTTTCGTTGGCCCGGAAGCCCAGCTCAATGGTTTCCCGGCTGCCGGCCAGTGCGCCAAAGGCCTGCAGGTCGTCAACGGCTGCGTTCCCACCTTCGCGTTCCACCGCTTCCCGGAGCGCTGTGTCCTGGTCGAACAGGTTGTAGTCCTCCAGGGCGGGGGGCTGATTGACTACATCGTGGGTCGCGGCGAGATAGCGATCTTCCGGTCCGGTTGAGTCGGTGATGGGTGGTGCAGGCTGACGTATGTTCATGTTACCTCCTGGTACCGGTCAGCCCCTGCATGCAAAAACATAGGATGGAGTTGACCAGTGGCTCGTAGTTGTCGTTTCTCGGTTCGGCCTCGCTATTCGTCTGGGCTGGGGACAAGGGGCCGACCAGGCTTTCGGCGATAGCGCCTACCAGGCATGTGCTGCTCTGACGTGCGTCCTGCACGGGAATGCATCCCTCGTCCATGCCTTCCTTGATGGCCCGTTCAAACAGCTCGGCGTAGGCCTGTCTATAGGCCAGCCGTTCTTCCTCCACTTTCGGGTCGACCGGTTCGGCAATCAGTGACCAGGCCATAACCGGTCCACGCAACGCGCGTTCGGCAAACTGTCGCAGCGCTGCCTCAAGCCGCTTGGTGGCATCCCCCGGGGTGGACAGGGCTTCCGCAACCTTGTCGACCTCTCTTTGGGTTGCCAGCCGGAAAATTTCCGCAAACAGGTCTTCTTTCGACTCGAAATGGCGGTAAATTGTTCCTGTCGCCACGCCTGCCATAGCCGCAATGCTTGTGACTCTGGCGCTACGAAAGCCACTTTCCGCCACGCATTGGTAGGCGCAACTGACAATGCGCTGGCGAGCCTCCGCCTTACGTTTGCGCATCTTTTCCGTTTCCCGATAAGCCATGCTGGCTCCTTGTTAACAAGTGAATCATAATTCAGTTTTTGTGTCAACCAAACGAGAGTCGGTTGTCTTTTTTATTTTATTCTTAAAATCAGCAGGTTGATTGTAGTTACAAAAAATTACAAAAACCCTTTTCCCGTAAATGGCGTTGTTTGAAAAAGCGGATTATAAAGACGCCAAGGCACACCGATAGATCGTTTTTTGCCGAGGTGGAGCGGCCCGCCCGAGCTGGGTAAGGTGCGCTCGTAGTTTTGTTTTCGTTGATGGAGATAAAGGCCATGAGTGAATTCGACGAAAGCAACGTGGAGCAATCCAGAGGCTGGAGCAGCGATACTGAGGATAACCACTCTGTTGCTGGTCGTGCCCGGGTGCGTGCACAGTTACAGGCGGATATTGAGGCATTTCTGAGCCAGGGTGGGCAAATCCAGGAAGTGGACACATCGTTCCGTTCCGACCCTTCCCGCAAGGTGGATGTCGGCTTCAATAACCGATCCCTCTGATAGTCAGGACCCACAGCCTGTGGCTGTGGGTCTGTTTTTGAACGCTGTCTCAGCGTGCTCTCAACCATTGCTCTATTCTGGGTCCTTTCACCAGCAGCCGTGCTTGTAAATGGCTGATCCATAACTCCAACAAGAACCCTTACATTATGAAAGTTCTCTCCTGGCTGGCAACGGCTTCGCTAATCATCATAGCAGCCATGGCGATCTTTGCGCCTACACTTCCCCAGTCTGGTACCGCTCCTGGAGGCGCCCAACCAGGCGGTCACCAGCAGACTGATCATTCGTCCGGGCCTGCCGGTTCAGGCAGTACCAGTTGGCCTTCGCGGTGGGTTGGTCAGTCTGATGCGGTAGTGCTCCCCGATACATTGCCGGTTTCGCTGAGTGGTACTTCCGTTCCTTCAGGATGGGCAACGGTGGACAGCAATGGCAATCTGATACCAACCCCCTCGTTGCGTCAGTTGTTTGAATACTACCTGTCGGCAATGGGGGAAGAGTCACCGCAGCTCCTCGTGGCTCGAATTGAAAAAGAGCTGGGCAGGTTGGGTGAACCCGCCCGCTCGGAGGCACTGAATATCCTGGGAAATTACCTGGATTACAAGCTCGCATTGGGTGACCTCGAGGCATCTTATAGCCGTGGCCCGGGGGGTGGTCTGAGAGAGACTGAGCGTCGTATGCAGGAGATTCAGGGGTTACGCCGGACCTGGCTGGATGCTGATACCGCGGACGCATTTTTTGCCCGGGAGGAGGCGGTGGACCGTTTCCAGCTCGAGCTGCGTCGTATTGCCGGCGATGACACCTTGACTGAAGAGCAACGCGCACAGGCCCTGTCAGATGCTGAGCGGGCGTTACCAGCCCCGTTACGCCGTGCCCGTGAGGATACAAGGCGATTTGCAGAGTATGAGCAGGTGCGACAGGACCTTGCCGATAACCCCGAAGCCCTGAAAGCCTGGCGCGAAGATGCCTTTGGTAGCGAGATGTCGCAACAGTTGGCGAAAGTCGAGGCGCGGCAAAAGGCCTGGGAGCAACGTTGGCAGGCATACCGTGCAGAGCGGCAGGCGCTGGAGCGTGCCGGCCTCGCGGGGCCCGAGAGAGAAGCCGCCATCGACGCCCTGAGGGATCGCTATTTCACCGGTCCGGAGCGCGTGCGTGCCAAAGCCCTGGATTCCCTGCAGTAATCTCACTGTCACACCCTTTCGGTAAACTACTGCTATCCATGTAAAAAGGGCCCAACCGGAGCCTGCCCCGAGTAGTGAGGGCGTGTATGATGAGATGACGGATCGACGGGATTGTCCGGTCGGTGTGTGATTTGTGTCCTACTCGCCACCCAGGAGGTGCTTCGTGCGTTCAACAAGTCGTGTATTCCCTGCTACTCGCCTACGTCGTAATCGGGCAGATGACTTTTCCCGACGTCTGGTGCGAGAGCATCAGCTCAGTGTTGATAATCTGATTTACCCGGTGTTTGTGTTGGAAGGTGAGGGAAAGAGGGAGTCGGTACCGTCCATGCCGGGAGTTGAACGCCTGAGTATCGATTTGCTGGTCGAGCAGGCTGCCGAGCTGGTTGAACTGGGCATTCCCGCCGTTGCTCTGTTCCCGGTCGTTCCTGAAGAGTACAAGAACACCTCGGGGTCCGGGGCCTGGAACTCCGATGGTTTGGCTCAGCGCGCGGTTCGGGCATTGAAGAAAGCGTATCCCGAATTGGGAGTGATCACCGATGTGGCGCTGGACCCGTTCACCAGCCATGGGCAGGACGGTATCGTTGATAATGACGGGTACGTGCTCAACGACGTAACCATTGAAGCGCTGGTCAATCAGGCGTTATCCCATGCTGATGCGGGGGCGGACATTGTCGCGCCTTCGGATATGATGGACGGGCGCGTAGCGGCAATCCGGGATGCCCTGGAGTCGGCTGGGTATGTAAAAACGCGAATTCTGGCCTATTCTGCCAAATACGCCTCTGCCTATTACGGTCCGTTCCGGGATGCTGTCGGGTCGGCGGCCAATCTTGGCAAGAGCGACAAAGCGACCTATCAGATGGATCCGGCCAACAGCGACGAGGCATTGCAGGAGGTCTCGATGGATCTGGCGGAAGGCGCGGACATGGTGATGATCAAGCCGGGTATGCCATACCTGGATATTGTTCATCGCGTAAAACACGAACTGCAGGTACCGACGTTTGTGTATCAGGTTAGCGGTGAGTACGCCATGCATATGGCGGCCGCTGAAAACGGCTGGCTGGATGGCGATGCGGTGATGATGGAGAGCCTGATGGCCATGCGTCGCGCTGGTGCCGATGCCATCCTGACGTATTTTGCGGTCAGGGCCGCGTGCCTGTTAGGGAATGCCGGCAAATAGGACTAACGGGATAAAGTCAGGTTCCGGTCAATCAGGCGATTGCCGGAACCCCTAAAACTGGAATCAGTGAGTCATGAGTAGTGAATCTGTCAGAGAACTGAGCGCGGAGGAAGAGCAGAGTGTGCCTGCCCCCGTCGAAGTGCCGCATGTCGGCCAGGAGCTTGACCTGGGGGCCAGTGAGAACTTCTTTAATCGGGAACTCAGTCAGCTGCAGTTCAATTACCGGGTGCTCAAACAGGCCCTGGACACCACTCACCCGCTGATCAATCGCCTGATTTATTGCTGCATTTTCAGCAGCAATATGGACGAATTCTTCGAAATCCGGGTCGCCGGCCTTCGCCAGCAGATGAAATACGGTCGGGAAACGATCGGTTCCGATGGCATGATGCCCGAGCAGGCCCTGGCTGAAATCAGCCGCGTGGCCCATGAATACATCCGCGAACAGTACGACATCCTCAATAACGTGCTGATTCCGGAGATGGAGCAGGAGAATATCCATTTTGTCCGTCGTCGGGAGTGGACTGCGGCTCAGGCGGAATGGGTGCGCCGCTATTTTGAGGAAGAGATCCTGCCGGTGGTCAGTCCCATCGGCCTGGACCCTTCGCACCCTTTCCCGCGATTGGTCAACAAGAGCCTGAACTTCATTGTGGAGCTGGACGGCAAGGATGCCTTTGGTCGCGAAACCGGCATGGCGATTGTGCCGGCACCGCGCTCCCTGCCAAGATTGGTGCGGCTGCCCGATGATGTCTGTGAGGGCGGCGATAACCTGGTGTTCCTGTCCTCAATGATCCACGCCCATGCCGATGAGCTGTTCCCGGGTATGGAGGTCAAGGGGTGCTATCAGTTCCGTCTGACCCGTAACGCCGACCTGGAGCTTGAGGACGACCTGGAGGACCTCGCCTCGGCACTGCGTGGTGAACTGCTCAGTCGCCGCTTTGGTGATGGCGTGCGCCTGGAGGTGGCTGATAACTGTCCGGAGGAGCTCGTCCACTTTCTGTTGCAGGAGTTCAAACTCACCGAACGTGACCTCTACCAGGTTCATGGTCCGGTTAACCTGACCCGCCTTATGGCGGTCGGGGGACTTGTGGATCGGCAGGACCTGACCTATTCAGGGTTTTCGCCAACCATTCCTCGACAGATTCGCAGCAAGGAATCCATGTTCGACGCCATTCGCAAGCGTCCGATCCTGCTGTTGCACCCCTATCATAATTTCAGCCCGGTGACGGACCTGTTGCGACAGGCGGCCAAGGATCCTCAGGTGTTGGCCATCCGTCAAACCTTGTACCGTACCGGCGCCGACTCCGAAATTGTTGAGGCGCTGGCGGATGCCGCCCGGCGGGGGAAAGAAGTCACCGCGGTGATTGAATTGCGTGCCCGTTTCAGTGAAGCGGAAAACCTGGAGCTGGCCAGTCGTCTGCAGGAAGCGGGGGTGATTGTGGTTTACGGGGTGGTGGGCTATAAAACCCACGCCAAGATGATCCTGATCGTGCGCCGGGAAGAGGGTCGGCTTCGGCGCTACGTCCATTTGGGAACGGGCAACTACCACGCTGGGAATGCCCGCCTGTACACGGACTACAGCTTCATGACCTGCGATGAATCCATCGGTGATGACGTTAACAAGCTGTTCCAGCAACTGACGGGTATGGGTAAGGCGCTGAAGATCAAGAAACTGTTCCACGCCCCGTTTACCCTCCATAGCAGCTTGCTGAGCCTGATTGACCGGGAGGCGGGGTTTGGTCAAAACGGAAGGATCATCTTCAAGTTCAACGCCCTGACCGAGCCACAGTTGATCAAGGCGCTGTACCGGGCATCCCAGGCCGGGGTGAAAATCGACCTGATTATTCGGGGCATCTGTTGCCTGCGGCCGGAAGTGCCCGGGCTGTCCGAGAATATCCGGGTACGATCCATTATCGGCCGTTTCCTGGAGCATACCCGTGTCTATTACTTCGGTAATAACGGTCGCCCCGACGTTTATTGCTCCAGTGCGGATGGAATGGAACGCAACCTGTTAAGCCGCGTGGAGACAGCGTTTCCCATCGAGGATCCAAGCCTGGTGGCCCGGGTGCGGGAGGATCTGGATACCTATCTGGCGGATAACTGTCAGGCCTGGGTCTTGCAGCCAGACGGCAGTTACCTACAGAATCAACCGGCGGAAGGGGAAGATCGACTGGCATCCCAGCTGGTGTTACTGGAGCGTCTGACCGGACAATAATCAGCAGTTTGTTGCGGAGAGAAAATTGAAAAAGACATGGATGATTGTGGGTGGAGTTGTACTGGTGGTTGGCGCGGTGGCTCCCTGGGGCGTGGGCTGGGTGACCGAGCAGCAATGGCAGGACGTGACCACGGAAGTCAATGCAGCACAGCCGTTTGTCCGACTGGAGACGCGGGATTACCGTCGTGGTTATCTTAGCGCCCGTTTCGAGGGCACGTTGACGTTTGAAGATCCCGCCAGTGAAGACGTTCACCAGATCGAGTATGAAGCGAAAGTCTCACATGGGGTAACCGGCAGCTTGCTGGACTTTGCTCCGCTCTCCGGCCTGCCAGAGGAAGCCACAGACCTGTTCCCGGATGAAAAACCGAGACTGACCCTGGAAACCCGCTTATGGGGAACCGCCATTGCCGAGCTGACCGTGCCAGCACTATCGGTCACCCATGACGAGAGCGGGGAAACCCTGAACGTTTCCGGCGGGTTTGGCCGGGTCGATATCAGTGGCGGCGGTACCGAGGCCGACATCGTGATGGTGTGGCCGGGGATGGTGCTCGACACCCCGGATCTGCAGGTTCGTCTGCGGGATTTCCGTCTTGAGCAGACACTGCAACATCTTCGGGGCGAGGTCTGGACCGGCGAGGGAGTGGCAGGCCTTCAGTCCGTGGAGCTGAAATCAGGGACTCAGGCTCCGTTGCGGATGGAAGGTTTCAGGATGACCAGCCAGACTCGGCCAGCGGACAATGACCGCAGTGTGAATTCTGAAACCGTGGCCACCCTGGACACAGTGACCTCAGAAGGTGAAAGCTTCGGGCCCCAGCGGGTGGCGTTCGTGATGAACGGTCTGAACGTGGACAGCTGGAGTGAGTTGACCAGTGCGATGACAGATCTGCAGGTTGCTGCCCTGGATAACCAGGCCGGCTCACCGGCTGCATTTGAGCAACAGATGGACAGCATGAACCGGCTCAGTGGTGCGCTGTTGGATCTGGCGGCCGAAGGATTCAGTTTCGGCTTTCCGGATATCAGCCTGGTGACTGCGGAAGGCGAGGTAAATGGCGAGCTCATGGTTGAGCACCCGACCCTGTCGGATCAGGAACGCTCGCAGATGCTGATGGTCATGCAGCGATTGACCGGGCATATGAAGTTGAGCCTGCCCCTGGCCCTTGCGGAGAACCACCCGGAGCTGATGATGCAATTGGCGCCGTTGATCAAGGAAGGGATGATGACCCGGAACGGTGATCGTCTGGCCATGTCCGCGCAGCTGAAGGACCTGTCGGTCGACGTCAACGGCACAGTGATACCGTTGCCGCCTCTATTCTGAGGCGGCAACGCGTCGGCAATCATCAGGGTAATATCCTCAGGATTGACGGAACTTCTGTTGCATGGCCGCCTCGACGGCGGGATCGACGAATTCCGATACATCACCGCCCAGAGACGCGATCTCACGGATCAGGGTGGAAGAGATATAGGACAGGTGGTTTGCCGGAGTCAGGAACACACTTTCCACTTCCGGTGCCAGGCGGCGATTCATGTCAGCCAGCTGGAATTCGTACTCAAAGTCGGACACCGCACGTAGGCCCCTGAGAATCACCGTCGCGTTCTGTTCCCTCACAAAGTCCGCCAACAGATTGCTGAAACCGGTAACACTGACGTTGGGGATGTGGGCGGTGGCTTTCCTGACCAGTTCGCAGCGCTCTTCCAGATCCAGCAGTGGCTGCTTCTTCGGATTGTAGGCAATCGCAACAACGATTTCGTCAAACATGCGACCGGCCCGTTCAATCAGGTCGGTGTGGCCATTGGTGATAGGGTCAAAGGTGCCCGGGTAGATAACTTTAGGCATGCACTGCTCCTCGGTTCAGAAGCCCATAGCATACCCGGGCACTTACTGCTTTGTCAGCCTTTGAGCTTGCCGGCCAGCCGAGTGCTGTTCCTGGCGGCCAGCGTATACACCGACAGTTGAGGGTTGGCACCGATACTGGTAGGGAAGATCGAAGCATCATGGATGCTCAGGTTGCTGACGTGATGGTGTTCACCAAAACCGTTAACCACGGATTGTTGCGGGTCCTCTCCCATGCCGCAGCCACCCATCTGGTGAGCGGTGAACAGACGCACGCGATGCAGCTCCATGGGCAGCTCGTCGATAGCGGCCCTGGCTTCTGACCAGCTGTTGAACCAGGGCGAGTCAAGGTGCATCAGGCGGACCTGCTCGGCACCTGCGGCAAACTGGATTTCTGCCATGGTATGGAAGGCCCGGCGCAAGCCGTCCCAGAGGTAGTCGGTCACCGGATAGTCGAGCACCGGGCTGCCATCGTCCCGCAGGCTGACGGTTCCGCCAGGGCTGTCCGGATGGAAGCCATCCCTCACTAGAGCAATCACGGACTGCATCCAGGGCAACTGCTTGAGGTTGTCCCGTTGTTCTGCACCGTGGCCGGGTACCACGCCGCTGGACATCGCCGGGTGCAGCGGCGGAACTTCCAGCTTGTAGCCTGCCGGGCCATCGACACCCTCGCGGAAGTTGAACTCGTCCGAGTAAATCGACTGGGGGGCGCCATAAAACGGATCGACTTTCTCCGGCATACGCGCAACGGTGGCGTTCACCGGATGGATGAATGAGCGCTTGCCGATGCGATTGTGAGGGTCGGGAATGTCTGAGCGCAGCAACAGTCCGGGCGAGCCAATGGCGCTGGCGGCCACCACAAAGTGCCGGGCTTTCAGGTGGACCTTCACACCGGAGGGCGTCACGGTATCCGCGGACATGGCGGATGCCACCAAGTGATCGATCCGGTCCTGTTTCATCACCAGCTTATCGGCACGCAGGCCATGGAATAATCGGGCGTTGTTGTCCAGTGCCCCCGGGATGGTCGTGGTCAGGGCGCCCTGCTTGGCATTGGTGGGGCAGCCGACGCCACAGTAGCCCAGGTTCCAGCAACCCTTGACGTTGCGGGGGATCACATTCCAGGAATGCCCCAGCTTGTCGCAGCCCTGGCGCAGTACGTCGTTGTTAAGATTGGGATCGGTCAGCCAGGGGGATACGGTATGTCGCTCTTCGCGGCCATCGAACCAGGGCTTCATTGCCTCTGGCCTGAGATTCTCAAGGCCGAAGTTGTCCGCCCAGTAGTTCAGGGTGGGCTCCGGGGTGCGGAAACTGGAGGTCCAGTTGACGGTGGTTGATCCTCCGACACAGCGCCCCTGGAGAATGGCAATGGCACCGTCTTTGGTGACCCGGCTCATGCCCTCCTGATACAACGAGGCATAGGCGGTCAGTTCGTCCATCTTGAAATCTTTCTGGTAATACAGCCGCCCTTCTTCCACAAGGATAACGGACAGTCCGGCACGGGCCAGGATCTCGGCGGTGGTGCCACCGCCGGCGCCGGTGCCGATGATCACGACGTCCGCTTCGTGGGTCTGGTTGTCCGTCAGGGTACTGGCGTCTGTGACTTTCCAGCCGGCCTCAAGGCCCTTGGCAATTCGATCGGTTAACGACATGGAAATCTCCGGTAATCAGCGAGCGGGTCAGGCGTTGTTGAACTGGGGCAGGGCGTTCATGGCCCATTCCGGCGGTCCGGGGTAGCCAGACAGGTGCCAGTGCTCGGGGTGGCCGTAAAACGCCACGTTGCTGATTTTGGTCAGGGCAATGTAGCCGTTGTTGAACAGGCCAATACCGCTGGTGCGCCAGCGCTCCAGAAAGGCGTTTGCTTCTGACGTGGTGACATTGGGCCAGCTGGACCAGACACGGGCAACGGTAATCCGCGTCAGGCCGAAGTTGAGCAGATCAAACAGCTTGCGCAGCTCTTTCTGATTGGCCGGGCCGAACTGGACAATGCCCTGATCAATCCGTTCGATAGTGCCGGCAATGGCCTGCCGTCTTTGTTTGGGCTCTTCGGTTAAAGCCGGTCCGACAACGGCTGGCAGCAGGGCCCGGAACAGTTCGATGTCGTCACGGGTGAGGAATTGGAATTGATAGCCGTCATCGACCTGAGTCTCGGTCGCATCCAGGCGACCCGCCGGTGCGGTTGCGCAGCCACTGAGGCCCGCGGTGACACTGATGGTACCGAGAAACAGTGTGCCGCCGAGACCGGCACGCAGAAAGCTGCGTCGGTCCATGGCGGAAAAGGTTTTCTGGTCATGTGGTGGGTGGGACATGCCGGGACCCTCTTATTGTTGTCGTTGGCAAAGGTCATACCGGGCCGGCGAGTGCGCCGGCCCGGAGGTGGATCAGCGGATAAACAGCTTGTAGATCATCTTGTGGGCCGCAGTGCCGTGAGGTGCGTAGACGTATTTGCCGCTGTTGAATTTCTGTTTGCTGAAGATGGCGCGGTGATGGGACAGCGTCAGGAAGCCTTCCTTGCCGTGGTAATGCCCCATGCCCGAATCACCGATGCCGCCGAATGGCAGGTCGTCCTGGGCGACGTGCATAAGGGCGTCATTGATGCACATGCCGCCGGAGTGGGTGTTGTCCACCACCTGTTGCTGCATGGAGCGATCGTAGCCAAAGAAATACAGGGCGAGTGGACGCGGGCGATCGTTGATGTAGTGGATCGCCTCCTCCAGGCCGCCATAGCCGACGATAGGCAGAATCGGCCCGAAAATCTCATCCTGCATGACTTTCATTTCCGGCGTGGACTTCAGGACCAGGGTCAGCGGAATCTTGCGGGTGCCGTCCTTCAGGTTTTCCCGGGCCGGGTTGAGTTCGACGATCTCAGCGCCTTTTTCGCGGGCGTCATCCAGATAGCCCTGCAGCCGTTCGTACTGTCGCTCATTGATGATGGCGGTGTAGTCGTCGTTATCCCGCAGGCTGGGGTACATTTCGGAAAAGCGCGCGCGGAATTCGTCTACAAAGGCCTGTACCCGATCCGCGGGGCAGAGTACGTAATCCGGCGCCACACAGGTTTGGCCGGCATTGAACGCCTTGCCGAAAGCAATGCGCTGGGCAGCGTCCTCCATGGGAACATCGGAGGAGACAAGCGCAGGGGACTTGCCGCCCAGCTCGAGGGTAACCGGCGTCAGGTTCTCCGATGCTGCCCGCATCACCAGTTTGCCCACGGAGGTGGAGCCGGTGAACAACAGGTGGTCAAAGGGGCGGCTGGAGAAATCCGCGGCGACATCCGCCTCACCGGTGATCACTGATACCAGATCGGCGGGGAAGGTAGCCTCAATGATTTCCTTGAACAGTGCGGAAGTGTGCGGGGTAAATTCCGACATCTTGATCATGGTGCGGTTTCCGGCTGCCAGTGAGGCAACCAGTGGTCCGACAGCCAGATACAGTGGGTAGTTCCAGGGGACAATGACGCCGACCACGCCCTTGGGCTGGTAGTGCACCTTGTTGCTGGCGGGTTGGAACAGAACGGAGACATGACGTTTCGAGGGCTTCATCCAGCCACCGAGGTTTTTCAGGGTGTAGTTGATGCCCTGAATGGACGGCATGATTTCCGCGATCAGCGATTCGTCTTTCGAACGGCAACTGAAATCCCGGTCGATAGCGTCAGTCAGCTTGTCCTGATTGCCCAGCAGCGCCCGTTTCAGTCGCTTCAGGTTTTCCTGGCGCTCGGTCAGTGAGGGCATCGAGTTGTTACGGAATGCCTTCTTCTGATCTTCGAATACACGATGTGTGTGCTGGATCTGTTTCTTGCTTTCAGTGAGCTCGACGACGCTGGCTCCCATGGTACTCTCCCCTCGGGCTGCCGGATGCATGCCGGGTGCCCTGTTGTTGTAGATCCTGTTGTTGTAGATATAGTGGCGAAAAAATGCTCAATTTGCGCTTGAAGGTATTATTAGAGTATATACTCTAGGGAGTCAAGGAAAGCCGAATGGCGGATCAGGCCATCCGCCGGTCACACAACAACAAAGCTTGCTGAACCTATGAAGACCAGAGACAAGATTCTGTTATCCAGCCTGGAGCTATTCAACGAGAGGGGGGAACGAAATGTCACCACCAATCACATCGCCGCCCATCTGGCCATTTCTCCGGGTAACCTCTATTACCATTTCCGCAACAAGTCAGACATCATTTACGAGATCTTTCTGGAATACGAAAAGCTGGTGGATTATTACCTGGATATTCCAGAGGATCGGCCGCTGACCCTGGACGACATGATGTTTTATCTGGAATCCGTGTTTGATGGGCTCTGGAGCTATCGTTTTTTTCATCGTGACCTGGAACACCTGCTGGATGGTGACCGGCGGCTACGCCAGGACTACCGGGAGTTTACCGATCGTTGCCTGGACGCCATCAGCCGGATCTTCGAAAAGATGGCGGATGCGGGCATTATCGAGCCCCAATCCGACGAGTTGCGTTCGGCCATGTCGCTGAATGTCTGGTTGGTCATCACCAATTGGATGGCGTTCCTGAAGACAGCTCATGCCTGCGAAGAATCCGTCCATCTCACGCTGACGGAGCTCAAGCAGGGAATCTATCAGGTGCTGACCCTTGAAATTCCGTATCTGACTCCTGCGTATCGGGAGAGTGTCATGGCGCTGAGAGAGAAGTACCGGCCACAACTGCCGGAAGCCCGTGAGGTCGAATTACGAGTCGGAACCGTTGGATGGAATGCGGTTTGATTAATTTTTGAACGATCCGGGAACTTTCGGGATAGCCTTGTGTCCTATTACTGACGTTGGGGATCCGGACATCCCTGGCGTTACCCTGAGTGAGTTCTCAGGTTTTAGCACGTCGCAAACCCTGACGTTTCACCGGCCTGTCTGATGGCAGGCCGGTTTTTTATTCCTACCTTAGCCTATTATCTCATCTTGTAAATTATCGCTGCCGGCTTCCAGCCATGCAGTCAGCGCGTCACGACAGTCATCAACCCCCTGTTTTGACGTTGCCGAGAACATAATCAGGTGCTCGACGCATTGGAACTCTTTCAGCTTTCCGGCGATACCCAGCATGGCTGTCTTGGCCTGACCGAACTTCAGTTTGTCGGCCTTGGTGGCCAGAATCATCAACGGCAGGTTGTTATGTTCACACCATTCCACCATCATCTGGTCGAAATCGGTCAGCGGGTGGCGAATATCCATGACCAGGACCAGGCCCCGCAGGCAGCGGCGATCATTGAGGTAGTGCCCCAGGTGTCTTTGCCAGTCGTCCTTCATATCCCGGGAGACTTTGGCATAGCCGTAGCCGGGCAGGTCCACCAGGCGGCAGTTTTCGCGATTCAGTGTGAAAAAGTTGATCAGGCGGGTGCGACCGGGCGTCTTACTGGTTCGCGCCAGTTTGCCGTTGGCGGTAATGGAATTGATCGCGCTGGATTTACCGGCGTTGGAGCGTCCCGCAAACGCGACTTCCGCGCCGGAGTCCAGTGGGCACTCTTCCAGCCGCGAGGCGCTGATCAGGAATCTGGCGCTGTTAAATGAGATCGATTTTTGAGTCAGATCAGATGACACGGTGGTTGGGTTTCCTATTGGATTTCAGTTATCAGGGATTAATGTATAATGCTACACCAATTCCGGGCAGCACGCTGAGCGATGCTGCTGAACAGCCCCGGTTTTGTGCCTTTCTGGGCCAGTGCCTGCCGGCTGCATAATGAAGAATACTTTGGATGAGAGAAGCGGAGCGAGCATGAAAAAACTGATCGCAGGAGTTGTTCTCGGTGTTGGCCTCACAGCGATGGCACACGGGGCTGGAGATCCTGAAGCAGGCAAGGAAAACGCAGCCGTCTGTGCTGGCTGCCATGGTCAAGGGGGCGCCAAGCCAGTGATGGCCGTGTACCCGAAGCTTTCCGGGCTGGGTGAGAAATACCTGTACCAGCAGTTGTCGGCCATCAAGGGTGGCGATCGTCAGATTGCAGAAATGACTGGGCTGCTGGACAACATGTCCGACAAGGATCTGCAGGATCTGGCCGCCTACTTCAATGATCAGGATATGGTGGTTAATCAGGCCGATCCGGAGCTTATTGATCAGGGGCAGGCGTTGTATCGTGGTGGTAACCTGGCCTCTGGCGTGCCGGCCTGTTCCGGTTGCCACAACCCTCAGGGTAAGGGTAACGAGCCGGCGGGTTTCCCGCGTCTTGGCGGCCAACAAGCGGCCTATGTTGAGAAGCAGCTGAAAGCCTACCGCGATGGTGAGCGCAATGGCTCCGCAAACGCGTCCATTATGATGGACGTTGCCGCCAAGCTGACGGATTCGGAAATCGAGGCAGTGGCCAACTATATTTCCGGCCTGAACTGATCCGTCTTTCGGGCACAAAAAAACCGGTTTCCACATCCTGGAAGCCGGTTTTTTTATTTCCGCCGATCAGGGGGTGGTCAGGCGTTTCCAAAACGGAGAAGCGTGGCTTCTTTGAATGTTTTGGAAACGCCTGACCACCCCCTGATCGGCTACCATCTTTGGTTGTTGCCGTCTGAGAAGTATGGGTTGGTTTGCGTTATTGCCTTTCCTGTCTTTAATTCGGCGGCGGTGGAACTTTTTGCGTACGCTGGGTCATAATCAGTTCCAGAATTAATCTACTAAATCGGAGACAGTCGATGTTGAGAAGTCTGAGTACTGCAGTCACCTTTCTGGCGGCCTTCGCCATAGCTGGCCAGGTCAATGCGGCCGAATGGCAGGAGGGCACTCACTATCGGGAGCTGAGTTCTCCGGTCCGTACAGACAGCGGCGAAAGCGTCGAGGTGGCAGAGGTGTTCTGGTATGGCTGCCCCCATTGCTACACGTTCAAGCCGTTGGTAGAAGCCTGGGCGGAGAATCGTCCGGACGACGTTGACTATGTGCAGATACCGGCGGCTTTGGGGAAATCCTGGGAACCCCACGCCAAGGCGTTCTTCGCGCTGGAAGCCATGGGTCAGCGGGACAAGGTTCACGATGCCCTGTTTGATGCCCTGGCCGGTGAGCGGCGGCCGTTGAATTCCGGAGAAGCGCTGGCGGAATTCGTCAGTGGTCACGGCGTGGATGGTAAGCAGTTTCTCGAGAACTACAACAGCTTTGGGGTCAACATGCGAATGCAGAAAGCCCAGGCTAAAATCCGCGGCGCGCGTATCACCGGTACACCGACTATGCTTGTTAATGGCAAGTACACAGTCAGTGCCTCCATGGCGGGTGGCCATGAAGCGGTATTGGAGGTCGTTGACTATCTGATCGAGAAAGAGCGCGGCTCCGCAGAGTAGGCAGGCTTTGTCTCGGGGAGCGTGCCACAGTCGGATGAGCCGGTAACATGTACAGACACATTCGCAAACAGCTGGATGGGCTTCTCCGACCGACCGGAGAGCCCAGGGGGCGTTGCTCCGGCAGTGAGCATGTGCCCGAGTTTGAGCCTCACCGGCATATCCGGCTACTGACGTTCAACATTCAGGTGGGCATCAATACCTCCTCCTACCGTCATTACCTGACCCGCAGCTGGCAGCATTTCCTGCCGCATCGCAACCGCATCGAGAACCTGGATCGCATTGCTACCCTGCTTCGGAATTACGACGTGGTAGCACTGCAGGAATGTGATGGTGGCAGTCTGAGGAGTGGCTACATCAACCAGGTTCAGTATCTGGCGGAAGCAGCGGGTATTCCATACTGGTACCAGCAGCTGAACCGAAACCTCGGGCAGATTGCCCAGCACAGTAACGGTTTGTTGAGCCGGTATCGCCCGCTGGATGTCACCGAGCACCGGTTGCCGGGGCTTATTCCCGGGCGCGGTGCCATTATTGCCCGCTACGGTTCGGAGGATGATCCGCTGGTGCTGGTGATGATGCATCTGTCACTGAGTCGAGCGGCGCAGCAGAGGCAGTTGGGGTATATCAGGGAGTTGATCGGTGAGTACCAGCATGTGGTGTTGATGGGCGATATGAATAACCACGCGGAGGAGTTGCTGACGCAGACGCCACTGAGAGAAACTGACCTGATTCCGTTGCCGGATACTGCCCACAGTTTTCCGAGCTGGAGGCCGGAGAAGGCGCTGGACCACATCCTGGTGAGTCCCAGCCTCGAAATCCGCCGCTCCGAGGTGGTCAGCTATCCAATGTCGGATCACTTGCCCATTGCTATGGATGTGGCGCTGCCGAAAGGCTATCTTGAGTCCTTCTGAGGTGATTTTTGGGCAATAAAAAACCCGGCACATGGCCGGGTTTTTCAGGTTGCCAGATCGCGATTACTTGATCTTGGCTTCCTTGTACTCAACGTGCTTGCGGACAACCGGATCGTACTTCTTGATCGCGATCTTTTCCGGAGTGTTACGCTTGTTCTTGTTGGTCGTATAGAAATGACCAGTACCTGCTGATGAAACCAGCTTGATTTTCTCGCGCATGATGCGGCTCCTTAAACTTTCTCGCCGCGGGCACGAAGATCGGCCAGCACAGCGTCGATGCCTTTTTTGTCGATGATGCGCATGCCCTTGGTGGAAACGCGCAGCTTCACGAAACGCTTCTCTGATTCAACCCAGAAGCGGTGGTTCTGCAGATTCGGCAGAAAGCGACGACGGGTGTGATTCATCGCGTGGGATACATTGTTACCGGTGACCGGACGCTTACCGGTAACCTGACAAACTCTGGACATACTTGCCTCCGACCTGAGCAATGGTCTTAATATACGAATTCGTTTAATCGCGCCTCTGGTTGCTACTTGCGCCTCAAATTGCACGCTGCTCGCCAGACGCCGCCAGAAAGGGACGCTTTTATACCAGAACTGGCCCCCCAACGCAAAAAATTGTTGGGAATTTGGCCAGTTTTTTGAATCTGGCCCAGGCTGGTTTACATCAGTCCCCGTTCAGCCAGAGATATTACCTCACCGTGGCCCACGACCATATGGTCAAGAACCCTGATATCCACCAGGCCAAGAGCCTCTTTGAGACGTCCGGTCAGGGCAATATCTGCCTGACTGGGCTCGGCAACACCGGATGGATGATTGTGGGCAAAAATGACTGCCGCTGCATTATACTCCAAAGCTTGCCGGACTACCTCCCTTGGATAAACCGCAGCGCCGTCGATGGTGCCGCGAAATAGTTCGCTGTACTGGATCACACGGTGCCGGTTGTCCAGAAACAGGCCGGCGAACACTTCATGAGGGTAGGTGCCAAGACGACTGCACAGGAACCGGCGGGTGTCCGCCGGCGAGCGTAGGGGGTCCCCCTGTCTGAGGGGTTCATCCATCACTCTTTGAGCCATTTCCATGGCGGCCTGTACCTGGGCGTATTTGGCCGTTCCCAATCCCCTGACGTCGCAGAACTGCCGTCGGGAGGCTGTCATCAGACCTCTGAGGCCGCCAAAGTCGTCAATGAGGTGTCGTGCCAGTTCCATGACCGGCATGCCCGCGGTGCCGGTGCGAAGAAAGATAGCCAGTAATTCCGCATCCGAGAGGCTGGCTGGCCCATGGGCCAGCAATCGTTCCCTCGGGCGTTCGTCTGCTGGCCAGGGGTGGGTTGTCATAATCGCGTCCTTGCTGTGTCCAGGCGGTGGCTTAAAACCCGTGGCGGCGCTCCCTGCGCAGGCCACTGAAATCCGGACGGAAGTCTAGCACGGGATGCAGGCTGCCGGGAGGCGTCTGGCGTGCTATCTTATAGGCCTTTTATTTTTGCCGGATACGGAGCAACTATGGCCGCTAAACGAATTCTGCTGGGGATCACCGGTGGCATTGCAGCCTACAAGAGTGCGGAACTGGTGCGGTTATTGAAGAAAGCCGGGCACGAGGTGCGCGTGGTGATGACCCGGGGCGCCGAGGCTTTCGTGACGCCAATGACCTTCCAGGCGCTCAGTGGCGAACCGGTGCGGACGTCCCTGCTGGATCCGGAAGCGGAGCAGGGGATGGGGCACATTGAGCTGGCCAAGTGGGCGGATCAGGTGGTCATTGCCCCGGCGACCGCCGACTTTATTGCTCGCCTGGCTCAAGGTATGGCAGATGATTTGCTGACTACGTTGTGTTGTGCCACCGAAGCGCCAATTGTCGTGGCGCCTGCGATGAATCAGGCGATGTGGAATAACCACCGGACCCGGCGCAACATCGGATTGCTGGAATCGGATCCACAAGTCACGCTCTGGGGGCCGGATCAGGGTTCCCAGGCCTGTGGGGATACCGGGCCCGGCCGTATGTTGGAACCCCAGGCGTTGTTTGAACGGATTACCGCAGTCTGCAGCGGTCCGCTGTTGGGCAAGCGGGTCGTTATTACCGCCGGTCCAACGCGAGAGCCCATCGACCCGGTGCGTTACATCAGTAACCACAGTTCCGGGAAAATGGGATATGCCATCGCTGCCGCCGCCAGGGATGCCGGGGCCCAGGTGGTGTTGGTCAGCGGTCCGGTGTCGATCCCGGAACCCGCCGGTGTGGACGTGCGTGCGGTGGTTACCGCCGATGACATGCTGACTGCCGCCGGGCAAGCGGTGGATGAGGGCTGCGATGTTTTCATCGCCACCGCTGCTGTCGCCGATTACCGGCCGGATAACTGTGCCAGTGACAAGATCAAGAAAACCAGCGAGGACATGTCACTGGCGCTGGTACGCAATCCCGATACCCTGGCCACCATCGCGGCCCGTCCCGATGCGCCGTTCACGGTGGGCTTCGCTGCCGAAACCCGCGATGTGGAACACTATGCCCGGGATAAGATGCAGCGCAAGAAGCTGAACATGATTGTGGCCAACGATGTATCGGCGCCCGGGATCGGATTCAACAGCGATGATAATGCCGTCACGGTGTTCTCGCGCTCGGGACAGCGGGCCATCGGGCCGGAAAGTAAAGCCGGCATCGCCCGCCAGTTGGTGGAGCTGATTGCCGAACAGATTCAATAACAGAACCTCTCACAGGAATTTCCATGACACGACAAACTTTCCAGGTCCGCATTCTGGACCCACGTATCGGGGACAGCATTGCGTTTCCGGAATACGCCACGACCGGCTCGGCAGGTCTGGACCTGAGGGCTTGCCTGGACGAACCACTGACCCTGAAGCCCGGAGACACCGAGTTGATCAGCACGGGGCTCTCCATCCATATTGCGGATCCCTCACTGGCCGCGATGATCCTTCCCCGCAGTGGCCTGGGTCATAAACACGGTATCGTACTGGGCAATCTGGTGGGACTGATCGATTCAGATTATCAGGGGGAGTTGATGGTGTCCTGCTGGAATCGGGGGCAAAGCGAATTCACCGTGGATGTCGGGGAGCGTCTGGCACAACTGGTGCTGGTACCGGTGGTGCAGGCCGATTTCGAAGTGGTGGAGTCGTTTGATGCCAGCGTCCGCGGCGCCGGTGGCTTCGGGTCAACGGGGACCCGTTGACGGGGTAACAGTCTGTAAACGCGGAGACATTGCCCGACGTCTATACTTGGGTGACTCATTGCCGCGGGCGAATACTTTAGGTGCAGGATGGACTATGAAGCTGGGTAGGAAGAAATCGGACGAGGCTGTTGCGGAGGCAGCGGGTCAGCCGGCTGGCAAACAGAAGCTGAATAGTGGGGAAGCCAAAGGGCCTCGCTTGAAGCGGCTGGGTTCTGTGGCCGGTGTCCAGGCAGTCTCTGTGCTGGTGGCGGGGCTGCTGTCGGTGGCACTGCTCTATCTGTTGGTGCTCGATCCGGCGGAATCGCGCCGCGCTGACAGGCAGGCAGCCCAGGAGGTCGAGGCCGCCACGGTACGAATGAATCAGCATCTCGCCGTCTTGCAATCCGCGGTAGAGGGCTTGGCGACACAGCGCCATGTCCGTGAGGCCCTGGTCAGGGGTGAGGGGATAGAAACGGTAGCTGCGGAACTTGCCAGTACCCTGCCGGGCGTGAGGGCGGTGCATCTGTTTCCCTACGGGGATATCCCACGAAGCACCGGCGGCTCTGAGACACTTGGGTTTGCTGGCCTGGATCTGGCGCGCCGCGCCGAATCCGGCAAACCGCTACACCCCGACGCGTTCCCGCGAGACAGTCAGTGGTATTTCCAGGTGGCGGCCTCCATCCGTAAACCCGGTAATCGGGCCATGGCAGGCAGCATGTTGGTGGTATTCGATGCGTCCGAGTTGCGGCCTCTGCTGGATATAATTAATCGTGAGCTAGGCGGAAGAATGGCGCTGGTACAAAGTGTCAACGGCTCTTCCCATGTTGTGGCAAGCAATGGTACTGGCGACGGAGAAACGGTGGAGCGGCCACTGACTACCCCGGGTTGGTCTCTCAGTTACCAGCCGGCGTCAGCGTCGGCGCCGGTCATCAATACCGTCCTGGCCATGATCCTGGTTCTGGCCCCCGCCCTGATCGCCGCCATCGTCGTCTGGGTGTTGCTGGGGAGTGCCCAGCGCAGTCTTCGTCAGGATGTAGCGGTCCTGACCCAATGGGCTCACAAGGTATTCAGTGGTGAGCGACTCAAGCTGCCGGTATTGAAGTGGGATCTGGTGGCATCAATGGGTGAGGTGCTCCATCGCTTGTCCCGGATGGTGGATAAGCGTGTGGCAAAGACGGCGGAGTCTTCGCGCTCCCGCACTCAGGCTGTAGACACCGGTAATGCCGAGGAACCGTTGTTCCAGGAAAAGGACATGCTGGATATCGACATGCTGGACGGTGATGATGATGTCCTGGGGCTGGGCGGTGGCGCCGGTGAGAGTGATGTGAGTGGCTCGGATCAATCCCCGGCAGTGGAGGAAGTGGCACTCCCTCAGGTCGACATATCGGCGGGTATCTTCCGCGCCTATGACATTCGCGGTATTGTCGGCGAGACCCTGTCGCCGGAGATTGTCAACGTCATTGGCCGGGCTATTGGCAGTGAGGAAGTGGAGCGCGGTATCGACAGTCTCTGCATCGGTTATGATGGCCGACACTCGAGCCCGGATCTGGCCGATGCCCTTGCCAGGGGGATCATGTCCGCTGGCTGTAATGTGATTCACGTGGGTGCTGTACCCACGCCGGTGTTGTATTTCGCCACCCATCACCTGCAAACCGGGTCTGGTGTGATGGTGACTGGAAGTCACAACCCCGCCAGCTATAACGGTCTGAAAATCATGCTGGGTGGTGACACGCTCTCAGGTGACGCAATCCAGAAGCTGTTCCAGCGCACCCAGACCGGAAACATGGCCAGTGGTCAGGGGGCTCAATCGTCGGAAGATGTGCGCCGTGCCTATCTCGACAGGATCGTCGGGGATATTGCTGTGGCTGCACCGTTGAAAGTGGTACTGGACGCCGGCAATGGTATTGCCGGTGAGTTGGCCCCCATTTTGGTGGAAGAGCTTGGCTGTGAAGTGGTGCCCCTTTACTGCGAGGTGGATGGAGACTTTCCCAACCATCACCCCGACCCCGGCAAGCCCGACAACCTGTTGGACCTGATTGCGCGGGTGAAATCCGAGCAGGCGGATATTGGCCTGGCGTTCGACGGTGACGGTGATCGCCTGGGCGTGGTGACCAACAGCGGAAAGATTATCTGGCCGGACCGCCTGCTGATGCTGTTTGCCAGGGATGTCGTGTCCCGCAATCCCGGCTCTGATGTGTTGTACGATGTGAAGTGCAGCCGTCGCCTGGCTGGGGTGATTTCCGAATCTGGTGGCCGTCCCATCATGTGGAAGACCGGTCACTCCCTGATGAAGGCCAAGATGAAGGAAACCGGAGCGTTGCTCGCCGGAGAGATGAGTGGGCACATATTCTTTGGCGAACGTTGGTACGGCTTTGATGATGGCCTTTATTCTGCCGCTCGCCTGCTGGAGATCCTCGGGGTTGAGGATCGCCACAGCGACGAGGTATTCGAGGATTTTCCGGAAGATATCAGTACCCCGGAATTGAATGTCGAAGTCACTGAAGACAGCAAGTTCCAGTTGGTGGAGCGTTTGGGCAACGAAGGTACTTTCGGTGATGGCAGCATTAGCACCATTGACGGTATCCGGGTGGATTATGCCGATGGCTGGGGCCTTTGCCGCGCTTCCAACACCACGCCGGTGCTGGTGCTCCGGTTTGAGGCGGAAACCGAAGAGGCGCTGGAGCGGATCAAAGGCGTTTTCCGCGCCCAGCTGAAGAAAGTCGCACCTGACCTTCGAGCAGATTTTTAATTGACAGATTATTAAGGCAGCAATATGGCACTGGATCGTGAAACAGCAATGCAGGTGGCGTCCGTTCTGAGTAGGGGCTTGCCCTATATTCAGCGCTTTACCGGTAAAACCGTGGTTATCAAGTATGGCGGCAACGCCATGGAAAACGAGGAACTGAAGAGCAGCTTTGCCCGGGACGTGGTGCTGATGAAGCTGGTGGGCATTAATCCGATTGTGGTTCATGGCGGCGGCCCCCAGATCGGGGGCTTGCTGGAGCGCTTGAACATCCAGTCACGCTTCGTCAACGGCATGCGGGTGACCGACAGTGAGACCATGGACGTCGTCGAGATGGTGCTGGGTGGTCAGGTCAACAAGGAAATCGTGTCCCTGATCAATGCACATGGCGGCACTGCGGTAGGGCTGACCGGTAAGGATGCCAACCTTATCCGTGCTCGCAAGCTGGAAGTGGTCAACCGTTCCGCTGAGCTGGAACGCCCGGAGATCATCGATATCGGACACGTTGGTGAAGTTGACAGTGTGAATGTCGAAGTGATCGAGATGCTGACCCGCAGCAATGTCATTCCCGTCATCGCGCCGATTGGGGTGGGCCCCGATGGCGCGTCCTATAACATTAATGCCGACCTGGTCGCGGGCAAGGTGGCGGAGGCCATGAAGGCCGAGAAACTGATCCTGCTGACCAATGTCTCAGGTCTGAAAAGCAAGGAAGACAAGGTCTTGACCGGTCTGACGGCAAAGCAGGTCAACGATCTGATAGAGGATGGCACCATCCATGGCGGCATGCTGCCAAAAATCCGCTGCGCCCTGAATGCGGTAGAAAATGGCGTGCGCACGTCACACATTATTGATGGTCGGGTTGCTCATGCGACCCTGCTTGAGATATTCACGGACGAAGGGGTGGGAACTCTGATTTCCCGCGATTGAAACAACCGTCAGTGCTGACACTTGGTGGTGCAGTCCGTCGGGCCAGTCCCGCTCGGACAAAAGGATGAATGAATGAAACGCCTGCTGACCTTGATTGTTGTGGTGGTTCTGCTGGGCTGGCTGTTGTTCAAGGCGGCGGTCTGGTGGCTGGCTGACCAGCGTCTGGCCGAAGCCAGGAAAGCAGTTGAAAGTGTCGGAGTGATTGATCGAGGCACTATCCGATCTGGAGTTGAAGGCCGTTTGTTGTTGACGGATGCCCGGTATCAGGATTTTCGTCTGGCACAGCCGGTCGATATCGGGCGCATGGTTTTTGATGCGGGCTCGCCACTGAACCTTCTCACCGCCTTGATGGACCCTGACCGATTACCAAACGCCTGGTCGCTGCGGGCGGAGAATGTCGAATTGAGCCTGGAAGCCTCAATGTTTCGCAACTGGGTCACCGCTTCCGGGGAGGCAAACCCGGCGCTATTTGCTCCTGTGTGTGGCCCCGACCATCGCCAACAGCTGGGGAGCGGCGACCTGGTACGCATAGGGGGTGATGGCATCGCCGGTGAGGCACTGATCCGCCAGTATCCTGATCGACTTTACCTGGAATTGACTACTGAGAGTACCGGTAGTCTGGAGATAGAGTGGCCCGGGGCGCGGGTGGATATCATGAATCCGGATCGAACAGTGCGGGGCGGTGACGGGCCGATGACGGTGACCATCCGAGACGGTGGTCTGATGCGTCGGGTTGCGGCCTACTGTGCCCGTGAATCGTCGGTGGCGCTGGATGAATGGACCCGTATTGTCATGGATGCCTTTCGCCAGGCGTTGAATGCACGTGGCTACAAAGCCAGCGCCCAATTGTTGGCACTTTACCGGCAGTGGTTGCTCGAGGGCGGTGAACTGACACTGCTGCTGAATCCCGATCAGCCGGTCTATGGCGTGCCAGTGCGGGGAATTGAGCAGGCGCGCGCCGGTAACCTCGAGGTCAGTTACAATGGTCAAGCGGTGCCGGATGTTTATCTGGAGGCAGTTCAACCGCCGGAGCCGACGGTTTCCGGGCAGTCCCTACAGCCGGTGGTACCGGAAGGCGCGGACAATCAAGTGGCGGGTTGGTACCCTGCGGAAGTGGCGGGAGCCGGACGGTGGGTCGGGCATAATGTGAGAATTACCCTGTCCAACGACAATGTGGTTGAGGGCCGGCTGGCCAGTGTTGGCGAGCAGACCCTGGAGGTTGCCCGAACGGTCGGTGGGGGCGAGATTGCCTATCCGATGGCGATTCGTGCAATTGAAACATTTGAGGTCTGGCAGCGTGGCCGGACCCGGTGACCCGGAACCGGGCCAGGAATCCCTTATATGTCTGAGTCCAAGAACAGAGCCGATGTGGTTCCCGGCATCCGCGAGATGCTGACCCGGCTGATTGCCTTGCCATCGATCAGCAGTGCAACGCCGGACTGGGATTACAGCAACGAAGCCGTCGTGCGGACGCTGGCCGAATGGCTGGAGCCGCTGGGGTTTACGGTGGAGTTGATGGAAGTGCCTGGTATGCCAGGCAAGTTTAACATGATTGCCACCCTGGGCAGTGGGCCGGGTGGGCTGGTGTTATCCGGGCATACCGATACCGTGCCTTTTGACGATAAGCGCTGGCAGAGCGACCCATTCACCCTCACCGAGCGAGACAATCGCTGGTACGGATTGGGTACCTGCGATATGAAAGGGTTTTTTCCGCTCGCTATCGCGGCAGCGCGAGAGTTTGCGGGCCAGGATCTGAAGCAGCCGCTGATCATCCTGGCTACGGCGGATGAGGAAAGCTCGATGAACGGTGCCCGGGCACTGGCCGAAGCGGGGCGTCCGAAAGCCCGGTATGCGGTGATCGGGGAGCCGACCAATCTCAGGCCAGTGCGAATGCATAAGGGCATCATGATGGAACGCCTGGCGTTTGAAGGGCAGTCCGGGCATTCCTCTGATCCGTCCCTTGGCCGCAACGCTCTGGAAGGTATGCATGAAGCGCTGGGAGAACTACTGTCCCTGCGTTCCGTCTGGCAGGAGAAATACCGGAACCCGAATTTCAGGGTTGAGGTACCGACCATGAACCTTGGATGCATTCATGGCGGGGATAATCCCAACCGGATTTGTGCCAACTGCGAGCTGCATTTTGATTTGCGGCCCCTGCCCGGCATGGATATGGCGTCGCTGCGCCAGGCCATCCTCGATAAACTGCAGCCGGTCGCCGAGCGTCGCGAGCTGTCCATGGTGTTTGAGCCTTTATTCGATGGCGTGCCCCCTTTTGAAACGCCGGCGGATGCGCAACTGGTGAAGGCCTGTGAGAAACTGACCGGGCATACCGCGCATGCCGTGGCGTTTGCAACCGAGGCACCCTGGATGCAGAAGCTGGGACTGGAAACCCTGGTTATGGGCCCGGGGTCGATTGATCAGGCCCACCAGCCGGACGAGTTCCTGGAACTGTCCCAGCTGGACCCCACTGTCACCATCCTCAAGGGATTGATAAAACAGTTTTGCCTGTAAGGTTCAGGTCATCAGGAAAGACGATTGATCAGGAGAGACGATTGAAATCTAACGACTGGCTGCATGGATTCCGCCATTCCTCCCCCTATATCAATACTCATCGTGGGCGTACGGTGGTGTTGACCATCGGGGGGGATGCGATAGCCCATGGCAACTTCATCAACATCATCCATGACATCGCGCTGCTGAGCAGTCTCGGTGTACGTCTGGTGGTGGTGTTCGGAGCCAGGCCGCAGATTCAGCAGAGACTGGATGAAGCCGGGGTTGACTCGTCGTTCCATCGTGATCTGCGAGTGACCCAGGAGCAACAATTGCCCCTGGTGTTACAGGCCATAGGCGGGTTGCGGGCGCACCTGGAAAGTCAGCTGTCCATGGGGCTGGTGAACTCGCCCATGCACAATGCCCGCATTCGCGTCAGTGGTGGCAACTTTGTGGCTGCGCGCCCGGTTGGCGTTCTCGATGGAATCGATTTCGGGTATACCGGTCGTGTACGCCGGGTCGACGTGGCTGGTATAGAAAAACTGCTGGAACTCGGTCATATCGTCTTGTTGCCACCCCAGGGGTATTCCCCCACCGGAGATGCCTTCAACCTGTCCTACGAGGATGTCGGCAGCCAGGTGGCGGCAGCCCTGCAAGCCGAGAAACTGATTATGTTTATCGAGGATCAGGGGCTGCTTGAGTCCGATGGATCGCTGATTCGGGAGTTGTCCGCGAGACAAGCCACGGAGCGGCTGGGAGCAGGTGCTGTGACCGGTCACGATGCGGCCTTGCTAAAAGCGGCGTGCGACGCCTGCGTCAAGGCAGTACGTCGCTCACACATCATCAGCTACGTGAACGACGGTGCGCTGCTGGAGGAGCTGTTCACCCGCGATGGCTCCGGTACGCTGGTCAGTGGTGACCATTACGAACAGATCCGCCAGGCTCGGGTGGAGGATATCGGTGGGGTGCTGGAACTGATTCAGCCACTGGAAGAGCAGGGTATTCTGGTGCGCCGCTCGCGAGAGATGCTGGAGACGGAAATTGACCGGTTTGTGGTCGCCGAGCGTGATGGTACGATCGTCGGCTGCGCAGCGCTGTATCATTACCCGGATGAAGGCGCGGGTGAGCTGTCGTGTTTTGCGGTGGATCCGAACTATCGTCGTTCCGGGCGAGGGGACGATATCCTTGCGATGGTGGAAAAGCTGGCGCGGGGGCAGGGAGTCCAGCGGTTGTTTGTGCTCACCACTCAGACTGAACACTGGTTCCGGGAGCGCGGCTTTCAGCCCTCGACAGTGCAGGCATTACCGGGCCCCAAGCTGGCTTCCTACAATGCCCAGCGAAACTCAAAGGTTTTCGTCAAACCGTTGTGACAAGCTCGACAGGGTAATCGTCCGTTGCTCCTTGTCCAGTTCGGACAGCGCCCTGACTTCCTCAAAAAAGGCGTCAAAACGGTAGCCCTGCTCTTTCAATAATTGTCGGAATCCGGGAACAAACTGATTGTATTGCCGGAACAGGGCGATGTTGGCGTTATTGAGTGTCTCGATAGCGTTGCCGAACGGGCCGGGCTGGTCCCACTGGCTGGCCATTTTGTTGTAGCGCTGGATGAGCTCTGTGAATATCTGTTTTTTGCGTGCTCTCATGCGCTCAACAGACAGTTCCTCTCGCCCGTACAGGTCCTCCAGCTCTAGGGACGTGTGTTCCACCAGCGCGAGGGTCTGATTTCTTTGAGACAGTCGTTGCAGCGCGGCGGTAAACTGGCCACCTTCGCCACGTTCCTCCAGCCATAATCGCAGGCCCTCGAGCTCCACAGCCGTTGCAAAACTCTCGTTGAATGCTGTGTCCTCGTCAACATAGATGACCTGATGGGCCAGCTCATGGAACATCAAGGCAACCATCCGATCATCAGACAGACTGGTAAATCCACTGTGTAGCGGATCATCGAACCAGCCCAGTGTTGAGTAGGCCGCCACTGCGCCAATGAAGGTATCAAAGCCCCGCCTGTCGAACTGGCGTTGCTCCTTGCGCGCATCTTCAAGACTGAAATAGCCCCTGTAAGCCTGGCAGCCAATAACCGGGTAACACCACTGCTGGGGGGTGAGGGAGAACTCCGGTACTGCCACCAGGTTGACAACCACCCAGGGTCTTTCCAGCTCTGAATAGTCGGTAAAGGCTTCGCCGGCGGGTAGAGCCAACCGACCTTCGGCGAACTGGCGGGCATCCCGGGCGATGGTCAGTTTACGTTTCAGCTCGTCGTCGGTATCCGGGGCCGTCAGCAGGTTGTCGACCGGTTGCGAAGCCAGCATCAGCGAGAGGTGACCACTAACCGCCTGGCTGTAGTAGCCAATGGTCGAACACCCTGGAAGCAGGGTTACCAGTAGCAAAAGAAGATAGATCTGATTAAGCTGTATCATGGTTCACAATGTGATGGTAGGGCTGTCCCGCAACGGGTTCGCCTACTATATTACAGACATGTTCCCCGTATAGTAGCAGGTGGCCCGGGCCACCGTTTCAGGGACGCTGGTCAGGGTGAAAATGTGGATCACCCAGACATCGCCGGATATCAGGTAGTACATGGATCCCAGAGAACGTCGCACAAGCCCCCGACAGCCGATCAAACTTGCGGCCCAACTGGATCTTGGGGCGGGGGAGGTATGGCCGTGTCAGATTGCAGACTTTTGTGCTGAGGGGCTGTTTATTCGCTACTCCGGAGAGACATCGCGCAAGCTTGAACGCGCGATGGCACGGGGCGCCCCCGATGAGATTACCGTCCGTTTTCGTTCCGCTGACGGCAACCGCCGTCACGAGTTATGTGTCAGCATCGTCCGCCGAATTGAAGGGGCTATGGGGGTGCATTTTGTCCGCGCCAATCCGGATGCTGTGAGCGCGATGCTGAAGCAGTGTGGTGGCAGCCGTCACCAGGAGAGATCGGTTCTGCGTGCGCCCAGCGACCGGGTGCAGTTTGTCCTTCACCAGTCCGCCCGCGCGATTGTCCAGTTTATTGAACCTCTGATGGACACCTGCCTGGCACAGATGATCGTGACGTTGAAGCAGGCGGCTCAGAAAGCCGGCAGCGATCAGATGGCCAATGAGTTCATGGATGCCTCTGGCCAGCTCCAGGCTCGGCAACGGGTGATCTGGCACCAAATGGCGCAGAGCCTGGAGTCGCCCCTCAAGCCAGCACCCAAAGGGTTTCCCGGTTCGGAGTTGTCGGTGGTCGACAAGGGCGAATTTGAGGACTGGCTGACCATTCGGGTGATGGTTACCAAGGCCGATACCCAATACCGGGGGGAGCTGCTCCAGCTCAAGCTGCGGCTGGACAATTTAGGCATTGCCAATTCCACTGGCCACCACAACCCCCTGGGGCCGTCACTGGTGTGTGAATCGTTTCATGCGGGGCTGAGTCACCTGAAAGCCAGTCGTGAGGTCGAGAAGGTCTGCTTGAAGGTTTTCGAACAATCGGTGCTGCAACAGCTCACGCCGCTCTATCAGGAGCTAAACAATATCCTGATTCGCCATGGTGTAATGCCGGATCTGGATTTGAGTAAATATCTGTCTGAACAATCCACAGTAAGTAATGACCCGGCCCGGGAAGTGCCTGTTACCGCCACCAGCGAATCCGGTCGTCGGAAGGCACCAGCCGCATCGTCGGCACCTGCCCCCGAGCCGCGGTCAGGGGTTGCCATTCCCGGTACAGGCGCGCCTGCTGAGTTTCGCACTTACGCCGATGCTGCGCAGACAGCCTTTGCGACGGTTCGTAACCTGATCAGTACGTTGGCTGCGAGTCGACAGGCCCGGGGAGACACGGAGCCTGTGACCTTTGCTCCCAACGCCCGACCGTTGTCGGTCGGGGAGTTGCACCGGGAACTTCAGCAGCTGCAGGTCGAGTCAACGGCATCATCAGAAGAGCAGGGCACACTCAGGGAGCGAGTTGTCGAGCACATCCGAGGCAGTGGTGACATTGCTCTCAACGGGGATCAGCAGGAGACCCTGGATGTGGTGGATCGCTTTTTCCGCAGTGTGGTGGAAAGTCCAAAGCTCAGTGATTATGCGCAAAGCCGTATGCGCCAACTGGAAGTGCCGGTGTTGAAGGTGGTGATGCGGGATCCGACCTTTTTCGACGATCAGGACAGCCCTGTTCGTGGTGTCATGAACCGATTGGCCCAGCTCGGTGTTAAGGGTGGGCGTATCAACCCCGTGGTGCAGCGTCGGGTTGACGAACTGATCCATCGTATTACCACTGATTTTGAGCAGGATACCGGGGTTTTTGATTCCACGGTGCAGGAGTTGGATACCCTGATTGATCGTCAGAACCTGGTATATCGTCGCAATGTGGAGCGGGTCACTGCAGCCGCGGAAGGTGCGCAGAAAGTGTCTGACTCCAAGTCAGCCGTCACTGAGGTGCTCAACCGGAAGTTGGCCGGCCGCAAGGTCCCCAAGGCGTTGTTGAGTTTGCTGGAAGGCGGATGGCGCGACCTGCTTTCATTGACCTGGATTCGCCAGGGGCCGGACAGCCAATTGTGGCAGGACTATCTGTCCGTGATCGACTTGCTGCTGGCGTTCGCGGATGATCCCCGGGCGGGGATTAATCTGCCGGAATTGTTGCGGGTAATTCAGGATGGTCTGGCCTCTATTTCCAGTAACCATATGCCTTCGTCCCAGATCCGGGAGGAGTTGAAGCATTTCCTGGTACGCCGGGACGATAAACCACCGGAAATGGTGGAAATGCCGCCCGTCCAGACCGAAGACGACAAGCGTAAGGTGTTGTCTGAGAGGGAGCAGCGCAGTCTGCAGCGCTGGATTCACCGTGCCCAGCAATTGCGTACCGGGGATTGGCTGAGGGACCAGGAAAACCCCGATGACCCCCAGTACATCCGTCTGGTATGGATTGCTCGGGGCTTCAGTCGCTTTGTGTTCGTGAACCATCAGGGTATGAGAGTCGTGGAGCTGGATCTGGACGCTCTGGCCCGCCAGATGCGCAAGGGTATTGTTGTCCCCGATAGTCAGTATGAGCGGCCGCTGGTGGATGAAAGTCTGGATAGAATGGTCCGTAAGGTGTATGACCAGCTGTCCTGGGCTTCCACCCACGACGAACTCACTGGACTGCTGGGGCGCCGGGAATTCGAGCGGATGCTCGAGCAGCAACTGGCCCGCCATGAAGACGAACGCGCCCTGGTGCGACTGGACCTGCGTCAGTTCCGGCTGTTGAATGACACCGCCGGCTACCAGGCCGGCGATGACGCCCTCCGCAAGATTGCGGAAATTCTCCGTGCCGGGGTGGGGGACGGCATGCCTCTGGCGCGCCTGGCCGGTAATGAGTTCGCCTGGCTGTTGCCGGCGGAAACCGCGCTGACAACAACCCAGGAGATAATCGCTGATATCGAGGCTACGGAGTTTACCTTTGACGATCGCAGATACCGTTTGTCAGCCAGTGCCGGCCTGGTGCCGGAATTGCCTGCGCTGACGGCCGCTGAGCGCTGGCTGCGCGCATCCGAACACGCTCTGAAGGCGTCGAAGAAGCAGGGGCACGGCAAGGTCGTCGAGTATGCTCTGGATGCAACGGACCAGTCCCGACAGGAACAGATTGCCGCGAAAGTGGCGAGCCTGGGGAACCTGGATGAAGAGCGCATGCTGTTGCGGTGTCAGAAGATGATTCCGTTGCATGCCAATACCCGAATGTTGTCGCAGTACGAAGTACTCATCAGCATGTACGATGACCATGGTGACCTGATCACCGGTAGCGATTTTGTGCGCATGGCCGAACGTTATGATCGCATGCAGGCGGTAGACCGCTGGGTGGTGGGACGCATGCTGGACTGGTTGCGTGACAAGGCGCCGGACCCGGATCACCTTGGTGGGGTGTGTATTAATCTGTCCGGTTATTCCCTCAATGACCAGTCACTGCTGGAATTTATCTATGACAAGCTGAGTCAGAAGGAAGCCCCCATTGAGCGGCTCTGGTTTGAAATTACGGAAGCGACCGCGATCAATGACGTCAATCTCCTGGCGGAATTCATGTTGGAGATGAAGGAGCTGGGCTGCCGTTTTTGCCTGGGCAATTTCGGGAGTGGTCCGGTGTCTTTCCAGTTGATGCGGAGCCTTCCGGTCGATCTTATTAAACTGGACAGTGCGTTTACCAAACAGGTGGACATCAATGAAACTGACCGGGCGATGGTTCAGTCCATGGTGGACATGGCGCACTACATGAAGCGGGAAGTCATTGCTTCTCAGGTTGAATCCCGCGAAGTTCTCGATATGCTGAGGCTCCTGGGTGTCGACTATGCTCAGGGTTTTGTGATTGAGAAGCCTCGGCTGCTGGACAGCCTACACTAACGCCTGACCACGGTTTGCCATGTCGAAACGTCACCCTGTTATTGCAGTCACCGGGTCTTCCGGAGCTGGCACTACGACCACCGGCCAGATCTTCAGCCGTATTTTCGCCCGTGAAGGGTTGCGGGCTGCCATGGTCAGTGGTGACAGCTTTCACCGTTACACGAGGGAGCAGATGGCCCGCCTGGCGGCCAAGGGTCAGTTCGGGGAGCGTAACCATTTCGCCCTCGCCGCCAACCACATCGACAAGCTCGAGGCCCTGCTGTACGACTATGGCCACACTGGCCATGGTCAGTTCCGACAGTACGTCCATGATGAGGACCAGGCGCTGGTGGCTGCGGGATACAAGCCCGGCACTTTTACCCCCTGGGGGCCGCTACCGGCGGATACCGACCTGCTGTTCTACGAAGGATTGCATGGTGGTGTGGTCAGTGACACTTACAACATCGCCCAGTACGTCGATCTGCTGATCGGTGTGGTGCCGATTGTGAATCTGGAGTGGATCCAGAAGATTCACCGTGACACCAACCGGCGGGGGTATTCCCAGGAAGCGGTGGTGGAAACCATCATCAACCGGATGGATGACTACGTCCACGATATCGTGCCGCAGTTTGCCCATACCCATATCAACTTCCAGCGGGTGCCGCTGGTGGATACGTCCAATCCATTTGTTGTGCGGGACGTTCCGTCGGAGGATGAGAGTATGGTGGTGATCCGGTTCCGTGATGCGTCGGAAGTGGATTTTCCGTACCTGTTGCAAATGATTGCCAACAGTAGCGTGTCCCGGCACGACACTCTGGTCATTCCGGGCCCAAAGCTCGGGCTTGCCATGGATCTCATTCTGAGACCCATGGTGTTGAGGTTGATGGCGCAAAAACCTTTCGCGTGACCAGAAGCGGGCAACTAGTCAGAGCATTCCGCCCAGCATGCTTTGGCAATCCGTTCGATCCGCTCCCGCATCCAGATGACGCCGGGGTCTCGATCGTGCCGGGTGTGCCAGATCAGGTACAGGCTGAGAGGATCAATTGCGATTGGCGCTTCGGTGGACCACATGCCTTCGTTGATGTCGGTGTCATTGGTGGCTATCCGGGGCAGGGTGGCAATCATGTCCGACTGGCGCAGCAGCCGGGGGACTGCGGGGAAGTGATTGACGGTGACAGCCACCCGACGTTTGAGTCCCAGACGTCCCAGGGCCTGGTCGACGAAGCCGTTCACCTCCCCGGATAGCGACACCATCAGGTGACGAGTGCCGACATAGTCGTCCACCGTCAGCGGGCGGCCCGCCAGAGGATGGTCGTGCCGCATGACGACAGTATGCCCGCTGTCGAACAGCCAGTGACTGCGAAGACTGCGATCGTGCTCTGTCAGCATACCGAGGGCCAGGTCCACGTGCGCTTCGCGGAGCTGGGTAAGGGTGTTCTCCGCGGTAAACGGCACCGCGTGCAGGTCCACACCGGGGGCTTGTTGCTCGAGCTCGGCCACCAGTGGTTGCCAGATCAGTTCCAGCATGGCGTCGGTGACCGCAACCCGGAACTGTCGCCGGGCATGAGCCGGCTCGAAGTGGGTTACATTCACCGCATTGCTCAGGTCGTACAGGGGGCCGCGAATCTGGTCCCAGAGACTGCGGGCGTAGGAAGTCGGCCTGATGTTCCTGCCCCGCTTGACGAACAGCGGATCGTGCCAGCTTTCCCGCATGCGGGAGACCGCGTTCGAGACCGCGGGCTGAGTCATCGCCAATCGCTCGGCAGCTCGGGTTATCGATCCCTCAGTCATAATGGCATCGAATACATAGAGTAGCGTTAACTCCTGATTCTTCACCCGCCGTAATCTCCCTGAAAGCGTAATAATGAGTAACCACCGTATGCCAGGCTTTTCTGGCCTGCAAGGAAAGTCTCCAGAATACATCATCTTAGGTGATGTATTGTATGCAAACAAACCATTGGTCGTCCGCCCTGACGAAGGGGCATCCTGTGCCTGAACAACCCACCGAAATGAGGGCAGAGTGTTATGACCAAGATTATCCAACATCTGAACGACAGCAATTTTAACGACACCATTAAGGGTTCGGCCAAGCCGGTCCTGGTGGATTTCTGGGCCGAGTGGTGCGGACCCTGCCACGCCATCGCCCCGTTGCTGGAGGAACTGGCGGACGAGTTCGTTGATGAACTGAGCGTGGCCAAGGTGAATGTGGACGAAAATCCAGACCTGGCGGCAGCCACGGGTATCCGGGGTATTCCCGCCCTGGTGATATATCGCGACGGCAAGCCTGCAGCGAGGCACGCCGGCACAGCGAAACTTGGCCAGCTGCGGAGTTTTATTTCCGAAGCACTTTAACCGTGTATTGATCAGTGCCAGTTTGGAAATTTGATCTAGTATGGTTGTATTGCCTTGATCAGTTCACAAAGTGAGTTGAGAAGGGATTGTTCATTGGACGTGGAGGAGGAGATATATTGAATCTGACTTGATTGTCTTTAACGTCTTGAATTTTTATGGCAAATGGATAGTAAAGGGATTTAGGGATGAGCGTATTTTCATTATTTTCTGCGAAGATCAACGGCGGGGACGGATTTGATTCACCGGCGCCTATAGTGGACCTTCCGGGATGGACCGTATTCAAGCAGCAACAAACGGAAATCTATGTAATTACCCACAACCTGGGTCTGTGTGATCCGGAACGGGATATGCACGTTGTCGTGACACCAATGAGTCCGCACTGCATCGCGGTTGTTGAGAGTTTGGACGAGAATTCGTTCAGGGTTTCCACCTGGAGAACGAATGAAGCTCCAATGCAAAGCGATTTCATGTTCATTGCCAAGCTAACAAATTAATCTGGTATCCGGCGCTCGGCTCGCCCCGGCGCGAGAGAAGAATGGATTGGTGAGCAATGGGCTACACTTCCCCAAGGGAGGTGAAGTCCATGGCCAATCGTTCATTGTGGGCACAGCGGCTGGTGGCGTTGTTTTTGCTGGGCTGCCTGTTGTTCAGCTACCCCTTGTTGGCGTTGTTCGATAGCCGCGGCGAGGTATTCGGCATCCCGCTGCTGTTTGCCTACCTGTTCGGGGCCTGGGCGCTGCTGATCGTTCTGATGATTTGGGTTATCGAAGGCTCCAGGCGATGAGGGAGCGCAGCCCATGCCTCTAGGTGGCCAGATACTGCTGACGTCCTGTGCCTACCTGGGCATACTCTTCGCCATTGCCTATTGGGGCGACAAGCGGGCCGACGCTGGTCGGTCGATCATTGCCAACCCCTACATCTATGCCCTTTCCATGGCGGTATACGCCACGTCCTGGACTTTCTACGGCAGTGTCGGCCGGGCGGCGGTCAGTGGTGTCGGTTTCCTGCCCATCTACCTCGGGCCAACCCTGATGGCGGCTCTGTTCTGGCTGGTGCTTCGCAAGATGATCCGCATCAGCAAGGCCAATCGCATCACCTCGATTGCCGACTTCATCGCCGCGCGCTATGGCAAGAGTGCGTTGCTCGGCGGGCTGGTTACCCTGATTGCGGTGGTCGGGGTGATTCCCTACATCGCCCTGCAGTTGAAGGCGGTGTCCAGCAGCTTCCTGATCTTCTGGCAGTATCCTGCCATCCAGATGCCCAGCCAGAGTGAGGCTATGAGTCCGCTTCAGGACACCGCGCTCTATGTGGCGTTGCTGCTGGCATTATTCACCATTGTGTTCGGAACTCGCCACCTGGATGCCACTGAACGTCACGAGGGCATGGTCGCCGCCATTGCCTTCGAGTCCCTGGTCAAACTGCTGGCCTTCCTGGCCGTGGGCATTTTCGTCACCTTCGTTCTTTACGACGGTTTCGCCGATATTTTTAACCGGGCCGCGCAGTTGCCGGATATTGGCCAGTTGCTGACCCTCGGCGGTCCAGCCGGTACCTATGGCTCATGGGCGGTGCTGATTTTCCTGTCGATGCTGTCGATCCTGTTCCTGCCGCGACAGTTCCAGATCAGTGTGGTGGAGAACGTTAACGAGAACCATCTGGCCAAGGCCATCTGGCTATTTCCCCTGTACTTGCTGGCGATCAATATCTTTGTGCTGCCGATCACCTTTGCCGGATTGATGCACTTCTCCGCCGGATCCGTGGACGCCGACACCTTCGTGCTGACGCTACCCATGGCCCATCGCCAGGAGGCCCTTGCGCTGCTGGTCTTCGTTGGTGGCTTGTCCGCCGCCACCGGGATGATCATCGTCGAAACCATCGCGCTCTCCACCATGATCTGCAACGATCTGGTAATGCCATTGCTGTTGCGCTGGAAGTCGCTAGGGCTGGCCCAGCGCCGGGACTTGTCACGGCTGCTGCTGGGCATCCGCCGTGGGGCTATCCTGCTGCTGATGCTGCTCGGCTATGTCTATTACCGGGCTGCCGGAGAAGCTTATGCCCTGGTTTCCATCGGACTTGTGTCCTTTGCTGCGGTGGCCCAGTTCGCCCCGGCGATGCTGGGGGGGATGTACTGGAAGCAGGGTAACCGGGCCGGTGCCCTGTGGGGCCTGTCCCTGGGCTTCCTGCTGTGGGCCTACACCCTGTTGCTGCCGGCGTTTGCCAAGTCCGGCTGGTTGCCACTGAGCTTTATCGAACAGGGACCGTTCGCTATAGGTTGGCTCAAGCCAACGGCGCTGTTTGGTCTGGACGGCGTCGACGAACTCGGCCATGCGCTGTTCTGGAGTCTGCTGGTCAACCTGGGGGCCTATGTCGGGGTGTCGCTGTTCGGCCACCAGAGCAGCCGCGAGCGTGCCCAGGCACTGCTCTTTGTCGATGTCTTCAAGTCAGCCGGACGAGGCGCCAGCCTTTGGCGCGGCGGCGCTTCAATGACCGAGGTAATCGCCTTGGTGGGTCGATTCCTCGGGCCGGAGCGAGCCGCAGAAGCCTTTGCCAACTACGCCGCCAGGCACGGCCTGCGCTCCAGTGCCGAACTGGTGCCGGATGCCGAGCTGGTGCACTTCGCCGAGCAGCAGTTGGCCGGCGCCATCGGGGCGGCCTCAGCACGAGTAATGCTGGCGTCGGTAGTGCAGGAAGAGCCTTTGGGCATGGAGGAGGTGTTGGGTATCCTCGATGAGACCTCCCAGGTGATCGCCTACAGCCGCCGTCTCGAGCAGCAGTCCCAGGAGCTCGAGACCGCCACCCGCGAGTTGCGTGAGGCCAACGAACGGCTGCGGGAACTCGACCGGCTGAAGGACGACTTTATCTCCACCGTAACCCACGAGCTGCGTACGCCGTTGACCTCCATCCGCGCCTTCTCCGAGATCCTGAACGATAATCCGGACCTGGAGCAGGCGCAGCGGTCACAGTTCATTGGCATTATTGTCAAAGAGAGCGAACGCCTGACTCGCATGATTAATCAGGTACTGGACCTGGCCAAACTGGAGGCGGGGCGGGTGGAATGGCATACCGCTAAAATCGATCTGGCGGATGTGATCGACGATGCCCTGGCCACCACCAGCCAACTGGTGCAGGAGCAGGGCGTGGAGTTGCAGCTCGACTTGCCTCGGAGGATGCCCCCGGTTATCGCGGATCGCGACCGGCTGTTGCAGGTGCTGCTCAACCTGATCACCAACGCCATCAAGTTCTGCGACCGCAAAGCGGGCCGCATCGGTATTGCCGTGGAGGTGCTGCCGGAGGCGCTGCAGGTGGATGTGCGCGATAATGGTCGTGGCATCGACCTGGCGGATCAGGACACCATCTTCGAGAAGTTCCGCCAGGCTGGGGACAATCTGACCGAAAAGCCCCAGGGGACCGGTCTGGGGCTGCCAATCAGCCGGCAGATCGTCGAGCATTTTGGCGGCCGGCTTTGGGTGCGTAGTGAGCCTGGCAAGGGCGCGACATTTTCCTTTACCTTGCCCCTGGGGCAGTCCGAGGAAGTCGCGCCGGACCCTGGCCACGAGACGGAGGACAGGACATGAGCAAGACCGTGTTGATCGCCGACGATGAACCGAACATCGTCATTTCTCTGGAGTTCCTGCTCAGGCAGGCCGGCTACCGGGTAGTGGTGGCGCAGGACGGCGAGGACGCGCTGGAGGCGATCCGACGCGAGACCCCGGATCTGGTGCTGCTCGACGTGATGCTGCCGCGCCTGAGTGGCTTTGATGTATGCCAGAAGATTCGAGAGAACCCGGACTGGCGGGACATGCGTGTGCTGATGCTGACCGCCAAGGGCCGTGAGGTGGAGGTCAGCAAGGGCCTGGCCCTGGGTGCCGATGCCTATATCACCAAGCCGTTCTCGACCCAGGAATTGCTGGCGGAGATCGAATCGCATCTGGGGAGGCAATAGCCGATGCGTCCCAGGGTACGTCTGGCGCTCTGGTTGCTGGCATTGATCGTGCTGCTGGCCGGCCTGCTGGCACTTGCGGGTGGCTTCGTCTGGGTCGACCTGGATACTGTGGAACGGGCAGCGCTGACTGAGCTGGTATCCGGGCGCGGCATGCTATTGGTTGTGCTTGGCGTGCTGGTTTTGGTGCCTTTCGGCGTGCTTGTTCGACAGTGGCTTGTGTCCTATCCAGAGGCAGTGATCCGTCTGCGCGAAGATGTTGATATCATGCATCGGGCCCATCCCGAGCACCGCGTTGCGCTGACGGGCGGCAGTGATATGCGTCGTCTGGGGGAGGCGGTGAACGCCTTTGCCGAGGCCCACTGCGCGTTGCAGCGTGAGGTAAAAAGCCGTATCGAGGAAGCCAACGCCCGACTCGAGCAGGAAAAGAACCGTCTGGCGGCGTTGATGTCGGAGCTGTCCCAGAGTGTGCTGATGTGCAACAGCGAGGGCCGTATCCTGCTGTACAACGGCAGCGCCAGCCAACTGCTTGAGCCGCAGGCAGGAGGTCCGGCACGGGCGCCAGTGGGCCTTGGTCGCTCAATTTTCGGCATACTCGACCAGCGGCTGATCGTGCATGCACTGGAACGGATCCGGCAGCGCCTCCGGCAGAATTGCCAGGATCCGGCGGCCCACTTCGTCACCGCTCGTGGCGACTACCTGCTGCGGGCACAAATGGCACCACTGCTGGATCATCAGGGGGAGTTCATCGGGTTCGTGCTGATCCTCGAGGACATCACCCGTGAGGTGGCCCTGGACAGCCGCCGCGATGCGCTGCTGCAGCAGTTGACCGAAGGCACGCGGGCGGCGCTGGGCAACATCCGCGCCGCCGCGGAGACCATGGAGCGCTTTCCGGAAATGGATCCCGGACACCGGCGCCGGTTCGGTGAGGTGATCAGTGACGAGGCACAACGGCTTTCCCGGCACCTGGAACAGGCCCTGAGCCGGCATGCGGACCTGCTGCACCCACAGTGGTTGCTCGAGGACATGCTGGCTACCGACCTGATGGTTGCCCTGCAGCGCAGTTTCGCCGCTGTGGGAATTACGACCCGCTACTCTTCCGATAACAGCCCTTACCAGGAAAGTAATGACTCACTCTGGCTGAATCTGGATAGTTACTCCCTGGTGCAGGCGATGACTCAGTTGATGGCTACCCTGGCCGATGCCCTGGACATTCGCGAGGTGACGATCGACGTGGCCGCCGACGGCCACTTTGCGCGCCTGTCGATCGGCTGGCAGGGACCGGCGCCGGAGCCCGAACACCTGCATGAGTGGGAGCAGCGGCCGTTCCGGGCCGTCGCCGAAGGCCCTGCCGCGTCGTCCCTGCGCGAGGTCCTGGAGAGCCATGGCGGCGAGATCTGGTGCCAGGGCGATACGGTGGCCGGTTACAGTCGCCTGTGCCTGCAATTGCCGGCAACCCGGTCGGAAGTACAAATACCTGCGCCGGAACGGGGTCAGGGGCGGCCGGTGTACTACGATTTTGACCTGTTCAACCAGCCGGGGCAGAGTACCGAACTGGACGACCGGCCGCTGCGGGAGTTGACCTATACGGTGTTCGACACTGAGACTACGGGGCTGTCTCCCTCGGAGGGCGATGAAATTATCTCCATTGGCGCGGTGCGAATCGTTAATGGGCGGGTGCTGGTGCAGGAATGCTTCGAGCAACTGGTCGACCCGCACCGGCAGGTGCCGCGCGAGTCACAGATGATCCATGGCCTTACGCCGCAGATGCTCAGTGGGCAGCCGGACATAACCGAGGTGCTGCCACTGTTTCAGCGTTTCGCCGAGGATACCATCCTGGTGGCCCACAACGCTGCTTTCGACATGCGCTTCTTGCAGCTCAAGGAGTCTCAATCCGGTACCCGCTTCATTCAGCCGGTGCTTGATACCCTGCTACTGTCCGCCCTGGTACAGCCGGCTGAGGGGCACAGTCTGGAACAGATTGCCGCTCGTCTCGGGGTTCAGGTGGTGGGCCGGCACACAGCATTGGGGGATGCCATGGTTACCGGCCATGTACTACTGAAGTTGATACCGTTGCTTGAAGAGCGCGGTGTCCATACCCTGAAGCAGGCGCGGGAGGCATCCCGCAATACTGCCTATGCCAAGCTCGAATATTAGCGCGCCAGTCTGGCCGACCCGCTCAGGCGGTCAGGCGCCCGTCCCGGTAATCCCGCAGGGTCTGCTCAATTTCCTCTCGGGAGTTCATCACAAACGGACCATACTGGACGACCGGCTCGTTGATCGGCTTGCCGCCAATGAGCAGTAGTTGGGCCCCGCCGTCACCGGCTTCTATTCGCACCTGATTGCCCTCGCCAAGGATGGTGGCCGCTGCCAGCCTCAGGGGCTCGTGTGTGGTCTCGTGCTGAAGCCGGGCGTCTCCCTCGTACAGATACAGCATGGCATTCAGCTGTTCATTGACGGGCAGGGAGATGGCTTTTCCCGGCTCCATGTGGACATCCATGTACAGGGGGTGCGTACTGCCGCCGGAAACCGCTCCGGTGATGGTAGCGCCATCCACCTCGAGTTCACCGGCAATCAGCTTCAGTTGGGCTCCATCCAGATGGAGGTCGGGAATATCCTCCGGCTGGATATCCCGGTACCCCGACGGTTTCATCTTCTCGGCGGCCGGCAGGTTCAGCCAGAGCTGGAAGCCGCGCATCATACCCGACTCCTGTTGGGGCATTTCCGAGTGCACAATGCCGCGGCCGGCGGTCATCCACTGCACGCCACCGTTTTTCAGGTTGCCCTGATTGCCGAGATGGTCCTCATGGAGCATGTGGCCTTCGATCATATAGGTCACTGTCTCGAATCCGCGATGGGGATGGGACGGAAAGCCGGCAATGTAGTCCTGTGGCTGGTCGGAACCGAACTCGTCCAGCATCAGGAACGGATCCATGCGAATGTTCTGTTGCTGGCCAATGGAGCGCCTGATGCGTACGCCGGCGCCGTCAGACGTTTCCAGGGCAGGAATGATCTGTTTGATGGCTCGTAAAGTCATGATGTCCTCCTAGTGCGTTAATAAGTCTATTAAACGCCGGAGGTCGTGGGGAATAAAACGGAGATTTTCGGGGTGGGGCATCAAAAAAACTGAATGACCGGCGGACTCCGTTCCACCGGTCATTGGAGGGTATGGCTTACTCTACGTTGCGGGAGTAAAAAATCTCCAGCATTTCGCGGCGCAGGCGATCCTCGATGGACTGTGCTTCTTCCACACCCAGATCGCTGGCATTGACTCCGAACACGTAGTTGTCGAGTTTGAACTCCTTCAGCATCATCTTGGTGTGGAACAGGTTCTCCTGATACACGTTGACGTCGATCATCTGATAGGCGTTCTGGGTGTCCTCGGTCAGGTAGTTCTGAATCGAGTTGATGTCGTGATCGATGTAATGCTTGGTGCCGTCCACGTCGCGGGTAAAGCCGCGCACACGGTAGTCCACCGTGACCACGTCGGAATCGAAGCTATGGATCAGGTAGTTCAACACCTTCAACGGCGAGATCAGGCCGCAGGTTGACACGTCAATGTCAGCGCGGAAGGTGCTTACGCCATCGTGGGGATGGCTTTCCGGGTAGGTGTGTACGGTGACATGGCTCTTGTCCAGGTGTGCCACGATGGCATCCGGTAGCGGGCCCGGAGATTCTTCGTTGTCGGGCTCTTCACCGTTGGTAAGCTCATGCTCTGCAATCAGCATGGTTACCGAAGCGCCGTGGGGTTCATAATCCTGGCGGGCAATGTTGAGAACATTGGCGCCAATGATCTTGACCACATCGGTCAGGATCTGGGTCAGACGCTCGGCGTTGTACATCTCGTCGATGTAATCGATGTAAGCTTCCCGTTGCTCTTCCGTCTGCGCATAACAGATATCGTAAATATTGAAGCTCAGGGATTTGGTCAGATTATTGAAACCGTGCAACTGGAGTTTGGTTTCCATGCTCAGCCCCTCCGGACAATGGAGATGAATGACTACAGAAGGCCCAATCGAGCATTCTGCCGAGGCCGCCACCGACTACTGACCGGATTGTTTACCATTTGCGCAGACCGGCGGAGAAGGGTGCGTATTATGCACACCGCGAATGTGGTTGGGTAGCCTCCGCAACCACATTTTAGCATCCGTAATTTCCGTGTCCCGTAAAGACTACTCCGCCTCACGGATTTCGTGGCTGTGGCTGATTTCCACGCCGGCTTTTTCAAGCATGATCGAGGCGGAACAGTATTTTTCCGCTGACAGGCTGACGGCACGCTTGACCAGGTTTTCTTTCAGTTTGTGACCGGTAACCACAAAGTGTAGATGTATGCGGGTAAAGACGGCAGGGATGGCATCGGCCCGTTCTGCTTCCAGCTCGGCGTGGCAGGCGGTGACGTCCTGTCGGCTCTTATTGAGAATGCTCATGATGTCAAAGGACGAGCAGCCGCCAAGTCCCATCAGCAGCATTTCCATCGGGCGTGGTCCAAGGTTCTCGCCGCCGTGATCGGGGGGGCCATCCATCTGAATGGTGTGGCCGGTTCCACTGGTGGCCTTGAAGCTGGCATTTCCCGCCCAGTCTACAGTTGCTTTCATGTCAGTAAACTCCGCAATACATCAGGGATCTGGCACGGATGCTAGCACATAGACTAACGCTCGGCAGCAATCCCCTTCCCAGGCCGGTTACACAGATACACATGGTTTCAGGTTGCCGAAACCGGGCCTTCTTGTTATAAGTTGCGCTGATTTTCAAGAAAAATGATTAAACCCGCATGGAAAGCCGGGTACATAATAAACATCGGGACCCGCCAGTTTTTTTAGGAGGCACGACTCGCACTATGGCCACTATCGTCAAGCCGGTTGAGCAGAAAACCAAGCATCTGGATTATTTCCTGTCACAGTGTCACCGCCGGCGCTACCCCGCCAAGAGCACCATTATCTATGCCGGTGACAAGAGCGATTCACTGTTTTACATCGTCAAGGGCTCCGTTACCGTCATCATTGAAGACGACGACGGCCGCGAGATGATCATGGCCTACCTCAATGCCGGAGACTTTTTCGGCGAGATGGGTCTGTTTGACAACATGGATTCCCGCAGCGCCTGGGTGAAGGCGAAAACCGAATGTGAAGTGGCTGAGATCAGCTACACCAAATTCCGTGAGATTGCTCAGCAGGACCCGCGGGTTCTGTATTTCATTGGCGAGCAAATGGCCTCCCGCCTGCGCCAGACCACCCGCAAGGTCGGCGATCTGGCTTTCCTCGATGTCACTGGTCGTGTTGCACGGACCCTGCTGGACCTGTGCAAGGAACCCGATGCCATGACCCATCCGGACGGCATGCAGATCAAGATCACCCGTCAGGAAATCGGTCGTATTGTCGGCTGCTCCCGGGAAATGGTCGGTCGCGTCCTGAAAACCCTGGAGGACCAGGGGTTGGTCCGGGTCAAGGGCAAGACCATGGTGGTGTACGGTACCCGCTGACCACGGGCCCGTGTTACCTAGGCGCGGGCCGCCTTCCTGGCAAATCCGTCAATCCAATCGGCAATGGCGTCGGGCTGGGTCAGGAGCACCCAGTGGGGTGCATCAATCGCCTGCCGGCTGAGTTTTCCTGCCCATTTCTCCAGTCCTTCGAATAGCTGCTCTTTCACGTAGTTGTCCTGGCCAGGCACGATTAGTTGCACTGGGCATTGCGCCTGCCGCGGCTCGGGTCTTAATAGTTTGGGCATGAAGTTGGCCCGGTAAAGCTTCACGCCGTAGCGGCCGTCATTACGTTGAAAACGGTCGTATTCGGCATCAGGCACCTGTTCTCGGTTCTTCAGGTAGTCTGGCCATAACCTGTCGAGGCCGGCACGCCAGACGGTCTCCGGCAGAAGTGGTAGCTGAAACATGGCAACGTACCAGGAACTGGCGAGCTGTTTGAGTACCTTGCGGGTGCCGCCCTCTTTTACTCGGGTGACGTTGTTGCGTAACCAGAAGCCTACGTGGTCCAGGCACGGCCCGGAAATGGTGGTGTAGGACAGGATTCTTGACGTAAGCGGGCCGGTGGTCACCGATTCCCAACTCTGTATCGAGCCCCAGTCATGGGCGGCAAGGTGGAAAGCCTGACCGGGAATGACTGCGTCCACGACTGTTGCCAGATCAGCAGCGAGGTAAGTCATGCGGTAGGCACGGGTTTTGGTTGGCTTGTCGGAACGACCTGCACCGCGAACATCATAGCGGATGATGAAATAACGGTCTTTCAGTTGGTCGGTTACCTTGTCCCACACGGTATGGTTGTCCGGATAGCCGTGCACCAGCACCAGTGGTGGGGAGTCGGGGCTGCCGTCGGTGGCGACATACAGGTTGACGCCGTTGCTGTTCACCCACTGATGTTGTGTTGTCATTGCATGCTCCTGTCGGCCGGATGGCACTGTGATTCCTTCACAGGTTACCGGTCGGACGGAGCACTGGCCCGTGCCAAGCGGGCCAGACTATTGCGCAAGTTGTCCTTGTGGAAGCTCAGTCGACAATGGCAACGGTTTTGATCTGTAGCCAGACTCCCATGTCCGGTGCCAGTTGTAGCTGGTGGGCCGCCCTGCTGGTTAGTCTTGCCAGGAAGGGGGTGTTGCCGGACTGCAGTCTGACCAGGGTTGTACCCGGACTTTGCTCGCTTGCGATCTGCTCCACGCGAGCGGGCAGCAGGTTCTGAATGCTCTGCTCGTGATTGGGGGCCAGTGCGATGCTGACGTCCCGGGCGAGAATCTGGAGCCTCACGTCCCGGCCGGTCTTCAATTCCGGCTCGTCCCGTACCCAGAGACTGCCACCTTCAAAATCGGCGCGACAGAGGTGCCAGCGGGTGTCACGTTCCCCAATGACGGCGTTGACGATAACGCCGGCGTCGTCTTCCAGTGCAAATGGCTGATCGGTGCGAGCCAGGGTTTCCTGAAGCGGCCCCATGGCCACCACACGACCGTTATCCATCATCACCACATGGTCAGCCAGCCTGGCCACCTCTGACGCTGAATGGGACACGTAGACCATCGGTATGTCGAGAGTATGATGCAGACTTTCCAGATAGGGCAGGATGTCCTGCTTGCTTCGACGGTCCAGCGCGGACAGGGGTTCGTCCATCAACAGCAGGCGGGGGCTGGTTAGCAGTGCGCGGGCAATGGCTACCCGCTGACGCTCACCTCCGGACAGTTTCTCCGGCATGCGGTTCAGGAGGTGAGCAAGCCCCAGCCAGTCCACGGCCTGATCGAATGCGATCTGTCGTTGGTCGGGTGGAATGCGGTGGTAGCCATAGGTCAGATTGCGATGGACCGACAGGTGCGGGAACAGGCTGGTTTCCTGAAACACGTAGGCCAGGGGGCGTTGGTGAACGGCCAGGCGTTGGTGGCCATCTTGCCAACACTCACCGTTCACGGACAGGTACCCATCTGCCTTCTGCAGCCCGGCCATGCATCGAAGCAGCGTGGTTTTGCCACAGCCGGAATGGCCAAACAGGGCGGTAACCCCCTGACCGGGGAGTTGCAGGTCGACGTCCAGGTGAAAATCGCCAAAGTCGCACTGGAAACGCGCGAGAATGCCGTTGCCCTGGTTCATTTAACGACCCCGCTAGCGAGACGACCATTGATTGTGTAAAGGCCTACCAGCACCAGGAAGGCAAACAGCAGCATGCCTCCGGCCAGCCAGTGCGCCTGACCGTATTCCAGGGCTTCGACATGATCGTAGATGGCTACGGAGAGTACCCGGGTTTCTCCGGGAATGTTGCCGCCAATCATCAGTACCACGCCAAACTCGCCGATGGTATGGGCAAAGGTCAGGACCGCAGCGGTCAGAAAGCCCGGCCGGGCCAGCGGCACGACGATGGTAAAGAAACGGTCCCATGGTGAGGCCCGTAAGGTTGCGGCCGCTTCCAGTGTTCGTTCATTCAGGCTGACGAAGGCATTCTGCAAGGGCTGTACGGTAAACGGCAGTGAATAGATGACGGATGCCAACACCAGGCCTTCGAAGGTGAAGGGGAGTGTGCCGATACCCAACCGTGCCGTCAGTTGGCCAATAAAGCCGTCGGGGCCGAGCAACATTAGCAGGTAAAAGCCCAACACTGTGGGAGGAAGCACCAGGGGCAGAGCGACCACGGCAAAGACCGGTTGGCGCAGCCAGTGCCGGCTGCGGGCAAGCCACCAGGCGATCGGGGTGCCGATAATCATCAGTAATAGAGTGGTGATGCCGGCCAATTTCAGGGTGAGCCATACCGTCTGCCATTCAGGGCCCATAGTTGCTCCGTCGGATTCACCGGTTGTGCCGGCCATTATGTCACGATCTGACGGTTATCCTAGCGGTCTTTGCCAATGATTTCCCGGGCTTTTTCGAAGGTTGGCAGCATTCTGTGACGTGTGGGAGTGTACCGGCCCGCGTGTCGGCGGACCGGTGGGAGGATTTACCGATGCTTTCTGCGCCGGGATAGGCCGATGCCTGTCAGGCCCAATCCCATTAGGGCCAGGGTACCGGGTTCCGGGACGTCATTGGGTAGGTCCACGGTGTCCAGAGTTTCACCCATGACATAGGAATAACTCAGGTTCACGAGTTCCCCGGAAATCAGTGTGCCAATGTCGAATCCCAGGCCGATAACGTAATCTCCGTCACCATCATTGACACCCGCCAGGTAGTCGTCCGGGTTGGTAGACCAGGGCGCAGAGATGCCGGTGTTGTGGGTGATATCGGATTGTGTGTAAAGCCCGAGGGTCAGCCCGGTCATACCGCCCTGGGAATTCACAAAGTCTTCCTCTGCGACACCGGTGGTGCCCCGGGTGTTGGTGGTGTCATAGGAGCCGTGGGTGTTGACGTCCGGGTCAGGATCTATGGCGCGAAGGAATTTCAGATCGCTCAGATCCTGGAGGGCGGTGATCGTGGTCAGCACATCAATGCGCTCGTAGTCGTCATTGAAGGAATAGCTGTGACTGATGGTGAACAGATCGCTGTATTGACCTTCCCAGGCGACCTGGTTGTCGGCCATGCCGCCGGAAAGGTCCGATGGACCGGTCAGGGTGGTGATTCCCCCGGACGAGCTGGCATTGTTGTTTCCGACGGTGCCGGTCTGGGTTGACTTGACGCCAAACCACTCCCAAGGAGTGCCTGGCGTCAGGTAATCCTCCGGCCCCCAACTGCGAGTGCCGCTGGTGTCATGGATGATACCTGGGTCAGTGCTGCCTCCGGCACCAAGGGTGCCATTGTCACTGACCGCCGTGCGGACGTAATCGCCTTCCATCACGATAGGGGCCGCAACGGACGATCCTGTTACCAGGACTCCTGCAACAGCCAGTGCGTGGGGAATAAAGCGGGATAGGGTACTTGAGCGCATGTAACTTCTCCGTGTCATAGTAAGTGCAATTCATGCGCCGTGTTAAAAGGCAAGTACCACGCCGATGCCTGTAGATGGCTTTAAAAACGGTGACTTATCACCAATTTGGCCTTGCATTAACGCTCAATATGTAAAATGGTCTGACACTCGGTTATTGGTTGTCGTTAATCCTATGAATCGCGGTGATTGTCCACCCGTTCCCACTCCGGCGGTCGCCAGAGGTGCTGGAGTCGAGACTTCAATGTGCCCGGGTACGTCATATCCCGGAACATATCCCGGTACTCATGGGTCCACAAAACAATCAGGTTGTTGGAGTAAACGGGGCGGGTGATACCGTATTCCGGAGGGTTGCGAGCATCTTCCGGTGTAAATGTACCAAACAGCCGGTCCCAAATAATGAGGGTGCCACCGTAGTTGCGGTCTATGTACTCCGGGTTACGGCCGTGGTGCACGCGGTGGTGGCTGGGTGTGTTGAAAATCAGTTCCACCCAGGAAGGTAGCTGCCTGACCAGTGTGGTATGGATAAAGAACTGGTATACCAACGACAGTGCATAGACGACCCCGATCCACACCGGGTTAAAGCCCATGAACGCCAGTGGCAGGTAGAACATCCACCCACCGTTGAAAATATTGGTGGCGTTCTGGCGCATGGCGGTGGAAAAGTTCATGCGCTCCGAAGAATGATGGACCACATGCGCGGCCCAAAACCAGCGTATGCGATGGCTGGCCCGGTGCATCCAGTAGAAGCAGAAATCGACCCCCAGAAAGGTCAGAAATCCGCTCACCCAGTTCAGCTCCAGATCCAGCAGCCGGTAGTGGTAGAAAAGCGCGTAGACCGGAAACGCGATGACCCCGGCAAACAGTAATTCGGTCGCCTGGTAGCCGGCACCGAGGGCAAAATTGCGGACGGCCTCCCGGGTATCCATCAGTTTCGGGTTATGGCGAAGTCTCAGGTATTCCCAGGCGGTGACGGCGATAAACACCGGCGTTGCGATCATAAAAATGAGTTGCCGTTCATCCAGCGCGAGCCAGGGCGCTACGAGGTCCCAGAGTGGCAGCAGGCCGCTGTTCTCCAGAACGGTCAGCATCATGTCGGTCATGGCCATAATCAAATCCGGTTATCCGTTATCGTGTGTTGATTATTCTTGCCTGCCTGCGGTCTTAAAAATTGACGATACACGCCACTAAAATGATAATTCATGCCAATATCGTGGGCATTGGTCGGGAGTTGTCGCCATGGCAAGAGTGTTAAGGGTAACCGGCGCCTGGACGGGGCTGTTAAGCGACTGGTTGGACCAGCAACACCTTGATGCGGGGCCACTGCGCCCCGAGCTGGCACGTTGGTCCGCGCAGGATAATGTCCCGGTGGCTGTCTGGCGTGACCTTCTGGCGCGGGGACTGTCTCTGCGCCCGGACATTGCCGCACCGGAGCTGGAGGTGGGTAGCTGTGTGCGGCCGGGCCACGTGGGTGTTCTGGGTTACCTGGTCCTGGCGTCAGATACACTGGGTGAAGCCATGCTGGCCTATCAACGATACGAAACCCTGTTCTATGGCACCACGCTGGCGGAAATCGATATTGACGGTGGCCAGGCGGAAATGCGCTGGCCGCGGTCGGACAATGAGCTGGGGCAACAGGCTGACGGAACCGCGATCGCTGCCCTGGTGACTTTCCTGCGTCGACAGATTGATAACGCGCCACCCCCTTCGTCGGTCTCCTTCCTGGAGTCCGTGGATCCGGAAGCTGCCCGCGCCTATGAAGCTTTTTTCGGATGCCCTGTCACCTGGAGCGACAGCCACGTGCGGGTCAGGTTCCCGTTGGAATATCTGAATATTCCCATGCCTCGGCGGGATCCTACGTTGCGGGAACTGCTGGACCGGCAGGCCCAGGCGTTGCTCCGGGCTCTGCCGGGCAGCTCGGAAACCGAACGACAACTGCAACAGGTGCTTTTAAAGTTGCTGGCCGATGGTGAGCCAACGCTGGAACGGGCCGCCAAGGCCATGTACATGTCGCCTCGAACGCTCCAGCGTCGCCTGGCCCGTCATCAGCTCAGCTGGCAGCAATGGCTGGATCGTAGCCGTGAGCAGTTGGCGCGGCAGTACCTCGCGGATACCGCTCTGAGTCTGACCGATATTGCCCTGCTGCTGGGATTTTCGGAGCAGAGTGCTTTTACTCGCGCCTATCACCGTTGGGCGGGTGTCTCTCCCGGGCGTGATCGCAGAAGGCTCAGCGATTAGCCCTGTAGACCTTTTCCAGGACCTGTAGCTGCGGCTGCCATTGACTCAGCCAGTTTTGAATGTCCCTCGGGATACGCTTTTCCCTGGGCCATGGCACGGGGTACTGTTCCGGCTGGAACAGGGGGGCGAACATGCTGGCTGCCGTCAGATCCGCGCGGGAAAAGGTATCGCCTGCCAGAAAGTCCTGCTGGCGGTAAGTATCAGCGAGTTCCGTTAGCAGTGTCTCCATAGTCCGGCGCGACGCCTCGGCGGTTTTCTCGTTGATCTTCATCCACTTGCGCATGATCTCATCAACCCGGCTGAAGGTCAGCTTCAACAGGATGCGGTTGTAGAACGGCGTTTGGGCCGCGAGTAACGGCACCACGACTTTCGGACGTTGTAGGAAATGATGATAGGAGTAGCACCGTACGGCCGGTCCGGCTTCGTCATCCAGGCGTTTTTCCCATGCGAGTGCTGCCGCTCTCACTTCGGGATCCGCCGGCGTCAACGGATGCTCGGGAAAAGTCTTGTCCAGGTAGTCCAGAATGGCGGCAGAGCCCTGGACAATGTGACCGTCATGATCCAGAACTGGCACCGATGATTCCGCCCCGGTGAGCTTGCGAATGGTATTGATGTGCTGGCCTGGCAACAGGCTTTGGGTCTGGTATTGCAACCCTTTGAAATCCAGCGCCCAGCGTACTTTTTCGCAGTAATGGGAAATGGCGAACTGGTAGAGCCTGATGGCCATTGCTAATGTCTCCTTCTGTAAGTGATCCAAGGATAATGGGGTTGCCGCGAGATAAGAAGCCCATCCGGCTCAAATTGCGCTGGTCGTCAACATGTCCTCAGCGTAATGAAGGCCGTGGGCATTTTCACTTTAGAATTCAAGGTTGTTGAAGACTGATATCAGGGAAGGAGTTATGACATTGCAAAAAATCGGACCGATCAGCCTGTTGGGGGCCGCGACGTTATTGGCGGTCGGTTGTGCGTCTACCAGTAGTTCCCCGGAAGACGTTGAGATTCCGGCGGACCGTATGTTCTGCGGCCAGGCTGCCATCGACCTGGATTACCGGGAAGATTCGGGGCAGCTTGTACTGACGCACGACGGCACCCAGTACACCTTGGCGCCCTCCAAGAGCGCTTCGGGGGCGCGTTTTACCGGTGGGAACGATGCGGACACGGTTTTCTGGAGCAAAGGCAACTCGGCAAACCTGACATTGAATGGAACCGAATTTCCCGAGTGCCTGGCGGCCGGAGCGCTATCTTCACCCTTCGTTGCCAGTGGGAACGAGCCTTTCTGGCACATCACGCTGGTCGGCAGGGAGTTGACGCTGAGTCGTATGGGCGAGGGAACGGAAACTCTGTATTCCAGAGTAGTGAGTCAGGGAGGAAGCGGCCAGACCATTCGCGCCAAACGCGAGGGGCTGACGCTAACGCTGGATGTTGCACCTCAGCTGTGCATGGATTCGATGTCCGGCATGCCACATCCAAATCAGGTCCGGCTCACGATTAATGGTGATACATGGGCCGGTTGTGGGGGTGATCCAGGACGCCTGCTACGTGGAACTGAGTGGGTGGTGGAAGACATTGGCGGGGGCGGGATCATTGACCGTTCCCGAGTGACCATTCAGTTTCTGGCGGACAACCGTGTAGTCGGTCGATCCTCGTGTAATCGCTACATGGGGGAGTGGAACCTGACGGGAGAGGGACTTGAGTTTGGCCAGATGGCCGGCACCCTGATGGCTTGTGCGCCGGCTTTGATGCAGCAGGAAGATCGTTTCCTGAACGTGTTGTCAGAGGTGCAGCGTTTTAAGATTGGGCCACACGGTGAGCTGATACTAACGACGGCGGATGGTGACGCCCTGCGGGCCGTTCAGTCCTCCGGTAAGCCATAGGTCGCCATGATTTCCCGAAGTCGGCCGCTTTCCCGGAGTCTGGCTGTCCCTTCGGACAACAGGGCGGCAAGTTTTCTGGAACGTTCCTTTGCCGGTGAGAAGGCAACATAGGTATCGGTTTTCTGGAGCAGGCCGGCATTACGGGGAGGGAGAAATCCGGCGTGATCTTTCAATACCCAGGTCATGACGTACACATCCTCCGGATACACATCGGCGCGATGTTGGTCCAGCAGGTAGATGGCACGGTTCAGGGGAGATGGACCTGAAATTACCCAGACTCTTGAGGGCTTGTCCGCGTGGGTCTGGATATAGTCATCCAGTTCCGTGGAATAGGAATAACCATTGATCGCGAGCAGGGTCTGATCAGTCAACGACCCCAGCCCTCGATAGAGCCATTGGCTGTCAGCTGGTGTATACATGGCGATGTGTGAACGCCCCTGGGGTTCATTCGGGAACACGAAGTCAGGGGCGTCGGTGGTGAATGCGCCAACGACGGCATCCAGCAGTCCCTCGCGGGTCATCTGCAGTGCCCTTGCCCAACTGACGTTAAGGTATTCCACTTCATACCCGGCCGCTTCGAGCACCTCCCGGGTTATGTCGATCATATAGCCTTCGTGCTGTTCCCCCGCCGTGCAATTGTGGGGGCACCAGGGGTCAGCGCCGATGGTGATGACCTGGTGATCGGGGATGACCCTGGGCGCACTGTGGGTGCCCTGATCCTGCGTATCGGCGGCCTTGGAAGGAGGGCAGGCAATCAATAGCATTGCCAACGTCAATGAGAAAGCAGCCTTGATCATGGTAGCAGACCCTAAACACCGCAAACGGCGGTTCTGCTCCTATGATAGTCCGTTCTGGTTTTGTTGTAATGGTGAGCGCGAGGGGAGCTGTCAAATAATTGCAGCACAACGCTGTCATGTTGATGGGTCGCCGGAAAACGGAGCCCCAAATGACTGAGCTGAAAAATCTGACCCCCCACGCTGTGATTCCGCAGGAGCAGCTAACCCGGGATGCCCGCCAACGTCGCCTGTTGAGAACGTTTCTGCCGGAACTGGTGTCACTTGAACGCCTACTGGCGGAGGCACCGGAGCAGGTGACAACCCAGGTGATCGAGCGGGCGCGGGTGGGGGCAATGAAGTTGCCGATTTACCGTGTGGACCTGGGCAGTGCGTCCGCTGATGCTCCGGTCCTGGTGCTGGTAGGCGGCGTTCATGGCCTGGAGCGGATTGGCAGCCAGGTGGTCATGGCCTGGCTGCGTAATCTGTTGGCCAGGCTCGCGTGGGACGACCATCTCAGAGGGATGCTGGGGCGGGTGCACATCACTATCCTGCCGATACTGAATCCAGGTGGCATGTACCTGAACCAGCGCAGCAATCCCAATGGCGTCGACCTGATGCGCAATGCCCCGATCACCGCTCAGGACCGGAGTGCCTTCCTGCTTGGTGGGCAACGGCTTTCACCACGTCTGCCCTGGTATATTGGTGACCCCGAACAGGGCATGGAGCTGGAAAACCGGGCCCTGGAATCGGTGATCAGCGGTCTTCTTCCCGGTCGCCCATTCAGTGTTGCACTGGACTGCCACTCGGGCTTTGGCTGGCAGGATCAGATCTGGTTTCCCTATGCGTACCGCCGCCGCCCCATGCGCAAGATTGCCTCGGTACTGGCGCTGAAGCTGATCTGGGAGCAGGCCTATCCGGATCACAATTACAGGTTTGAGCCCCAGTCCCGCCACTACCTGACCCATGGGGACCTGTGGGATTATTTCTACAAGAAAGTGAACCGGGACAACGCCGGGACTTTCCTGCCACTTACCCTGGAAATGGGATCATGGCGATGGATTCGTAAGCGTCCCCGTCAACTTTTGCGACTGGACGGTTTGTTCAATCCCCTGGTGCCCCATCGGCACCAGCGGGTGTTGCGCAGTCATCTGGCCTTCATGGATTTCCTGCTAAGTGCCACGGCCAGTCACGGGAACTGGTTGCCGGATGATGCCGACGAGTCCATGCTGAGGGAAGCAGCGATCATGCACTGGTACAGGGATAGCGAGTAAATATGCACTGGATACTTCTGCGCGGGCTGACGCGGGAACGGGCTCACTGGGGGGACTTTCCTGATAGGCTCCGGCAGGCGTTTCCTGGCCATCGTTTTCACCCGGTGGATTTTCCGGGGACCGGAGTACACTACCGCGAACCCTGCCCGGCGACGATAACCGCCATCCGCGAGAAAGTGCAGCAGCAAATCAGCCATATTCCCGGACCCTACAGTATCCTGGCGTTGTCCATGGGGGGCATGGTTGCGCTGGATTGGGCCCAGCACGCCTCGGAAGGGGAAATCCAGAACCTGGTACTGATCAATACCAGCTCGGGGTTCAGTCCGCCGTGGCACCGGATGCGGCCTGCAGCCTGGCCGAGGATTGTGCGACTGCTGACGCGACGGGAACTGTTCGACCGCGAGGCCGATATCCTCCGGCTAACCTCTAACGGCAAGCCGGACTTACAGACCAAGAAACACTGGTACAGTATTCAGCGCCAGCGTCCCATCTCCCTGCACAACGCCTGGCAGCAGTTGAGGGCGGCAGCCTCGTACCAGCCACTGAACCGGCGACCACTGCCGGATGCGCTTTTGCTGGCCAGCAAGAGGGATCGCATTGTTCACTGGAAATGCAGCGAGAAGCTGGAACAGCGTTGGCAATGGACTCTGAAAGTGCACCCGGCAGCGGGGCATGATTTGCCCATGGATGATCCTCAATGGGTCATTGAGCAGGTGCGGAACTGGTTGATTGTCTGATATCGGTTGCTTGACGCAACCGTTCTTTCGCGTCAGTCTCTTGTGGATTATGACACGCCCAATTTCACTGACGGAGCCAACAACAATGAAAATCTTCGAGACGAAAACCGCCCCCAATCCCCGCCGCGTCCGTATGTTTCTGGCGGAAAAAGGTCTGCTGGATAACGTCGAATTCGTGGAGATCGATATCCAGAAAGGGGAAAATCTGACCCCCGAGTATGTCGCCATGAATCCGATGAAAAAGGTACCGGTGATGCAGCTCGATGACGGAACCAGCGTGGCGGAGACCATGGCCATTTGCCGATACTTCGAAGAGAGTTATCCGGATACACCGACGCTGCTCGGTGACACGCCTCTTGAAAAAACCATGATCGAACAGTGGCTGCGCTGGATTGAGCTGTACTTTTTCCTGCCGACCGGCATGTGTTTCCAGCACACCAGTGGCTATTTCAAGGATCGTATGAATCCCATCAAGGAATGGGGGGAAGAGTGTGGGGTTGGCGTTGAAAAGTTCATGCACTTCCTCAACAAGCACCTGGAAGGCAAAGAGTATATTTGTTGCGACCGCTTTACCGCGGCCGACATTAACGCGTTTACCACCGTTGCTTTTGCCAAGGTTGTGCAAATTCGCATCAAGCCGGAGCAAACACATCTGCAGGCCTGGTTTGACCGCATCAAGGCCCGCCCTTCAGCCCAAGCCTGAGGGGAGGATAACGAACAGCCTATGGTACCCAATCAATGAGCTATTCCGAACACCTAGACTGCGCCCTTCGCGCTATTGACGACGCGAACCGTGAAGATCCGAACCGGGAACAGGTGGGAGACGATCTGCTCCCGCGGGAATACGCCTACAGCCTGCACATGACGCGGTGGCTGTTCGACCTTGAGCCGGAACCGAGCGAGCGTATGCAGATCGCTTGCCGGGCCCAGCACATCGAGCGCTGGACCATGCCTCGTAAAGAATATCCGGAAGGTCGAAAGGCCTATTACGAGTGGCGTCAGGCCTGTGGGCGTATGCATGGCCGTCGGGCGGCGGAGATCATGGCGGCCTGTGGTTATCCGCAGGAGCAATGTGATCGGGTTGAGACGATTCTCACCAAGCGGGAATTGCGCAAGGACGCGGATACTCAGCTGCTGGAAGACGTTGCCTGCATGGTGTTTCTGGAGCGTTATTTCGCCGATTTTTATGAAGAAAAGGCGGAGTACGATCGGGAAAAGTGGTTGCGTATTGTCCGTCGCACCTGGGGCAAGATGTCGCCACGGGGGCATGAGGCGGCGCTGAAGCTGGCGGAGGGCATGCCTGCCCATCTTCTCGAATTGCTTCAAGAGGCGCTGGCCGAAGACTGATCCGTGTCCAAGCCAGCGGACAAGTCGTGCCAAAATACGCTGTAAATACCTCCCTGTACGCTCGGGCTCCGCCATCCATGGCTCCGCACGCTTTTGGCACGACTTGTCCGCTGGCTTGGATAAGCCTTTGAGTCAGCCGGCTCGGAAAAACAGTTCCTGCAATTTCTGACCAGGTTCCTCGGCTCTCATGAAGGACTCGCCTACCAAAAATCCGTAAATGCCCCGGGAAGTCATGGTCTCGACGTCATCACGGGTCATGATGCCGCTTTCGGTGATCGTCAGTCGGTCCGAAGAAATACGCTCGTGCAGGTTGAACGTGGTGTCCAGGGACACCTCGAAGGTGTGCAGGTTCCGATTATTGATGCCCACCAGCGGTGTCTTCAGGGTCAGTGCATCGTCCAGTTCCTCACCGTCATGGACTTCCACCAGCACGTCCAGTCCGATTTCATGGGCGATGCCTTCCAGTTCCTGCATCTGGTCTTTGGTGAGGCAGGCGGCGATCAGCAGGATGCAGTCGGCGCCAATGGCTCGGCTTTCGTAGACCTGATACGGCGCCACCATGAAGTCCTTGCGGATCACCGGCAGGCTGCAGGCGGCGCGGGCGGCTTTCAGATAGTCCTCGTGGCCCTGGAAGAAATCCCGGTCTGTCAGAACAGACAAACACGCAGCGCCGCCCCGTTCGTAGCTCTCGGCAATCACTGCCGGTTCAAACGGATCACGGAGAATGCCTTTGCTGGGTGAGGCTTTTTTGATTTCGGCGATAACCGCTGGGCTTTTGGCCTCAATTCGGGTGCGCAGTGCATCGGCGAAGCCTCGTGCTGGCGGTTGGTCCCCGGCCTGGGCTTTTAGGTCTGAAATGGAAACCTTCGGCTTACGCTCGTCAATTTCCTCCCACTTCCGGTCAACGATTTTCCGAAGAATGGTCGGTGTCTTGTCTAAATGTCGGTCAGTCATATCAGGCTCGTAAAAGGTTTGCGAGAGCGGGAGGGGGAGTACTTTCCAAAACTGTCTGCAGCCATGGATGGCTGCAGCCAAGCCCTACAGGGATGTATTCACGGGCGTGTTTTGGAAAGTACTCCCCCTCCCGATCGTCCGGCAGCCAAGTTAGTCGGCAAGGATCAAAAGCACTGAGAAAAATCAGCCAGCTCGGACATCTTGCCCGCTGCCAGGCCGGAACCCATGGCGTCCAGGGCCATGTCGACACCGTCTGTCGGGGTGTCGGCCAGGCCGGCCACGTAGATAGCCGCGCCGGCGTTCAGAGCGATCAGGTCACGGGCCTTTTCGGCCATTTCGTCATGGCCGCGGCCGAAGGCGGCGCGGATCAGTTTCAGGGATTCCTCGGAGGAATCCACGGTCAGTCCGACCAGGGATTGGCTTTTAATGCCCAGATCTTCCGGAGTGAGATCGTACTCGGTGATCTCGCCGTTCTTCAGTTCCGCCACATGGGTGGGGCTGGCAAGGCTGATTTCGTCCAGGCCGTCCTTGGAGCACACCACCATGATGTGGTCGGCGCCCAGACGATGAAGCACTTCGGCCATCGGGCGGCAGAGTTCACGGGTGAACACGCCTACCAGCTGTCGTTTTACGCCCGCCGGGTTGGTCATCGGGCCAAGAATATTGAATATGGTGCGGCAGCCCAGTTCCTTGCGGGGGCCGATGGCGTGCTTCATGGCGCCGTGGTGCGCAGGCGCAAACATGAACCCGACACCGATCTGTTCGACGCAGCGGGCTACTTCCTCCGGTTTCATGTTCAGGTTGATGCCGGCTTTCTCGATCAGATCGGCGCTGCCGCTTTTTGAGGACACCCCCCGGTTGCCGTGCTTGGCGACGAAGCCACCGGCGGCGGCCACCACGAAAGACGCAGCGGAGCTCACGTTGAACAGGTTGGCGCCATCGCCGCCGGTGCCGACAATGTCCACCAGTGGTTCGGCGTTGACCGTGACCCCGGTAGCCAGTTCGCGCATGACTTCGGTGGCGCCGGTGATTTCGTCGATGGTTTCACTCTTCAGGCGCAGACCCATGAGAAAGGCGCCGATTTGCGCATCGGTGGCCTCTCCTTTCATGACGATGCGCATGACGTCCTTCATTTCCTCACGTGACAGATCCAGGTTGGAGGCAATGCGGTTCAGTGCTTCTTTCATGTCCATGGATTGCTGGCCTCTTATGCTGTTCTCAGAAAATTACGCAGAAGTTCATGACCCTGTTCCGTCATAATAGACTCCGGGTGGAACTGGACACCCTCAATGGGCAGGGTTTTATGGCGAACGCCCATGATTTCCTCAACGGAACCGTCGTCATTGCGGGTCCATGCGGTGACTTCCAGGCAGTCCGGCAGGGTGGTCTGGTCAATGACCAGGCTGTGGTAGCGGGTGGCCTGGAGCGGATTACTCAGGCCGCGGAAAACGCCCTGGTCCTTATGGTATACCGGAGACACTTTGCCATGCATCACGTGCCCGGCACGGATGACATCGCCGCCATACACCTGTCCAATGGCCTGGTGGCCAAGGCAGATTCCCAGGATGGGCAGTTTGCCGGCGAAGTGGCGTATGGCCGCCATGGAGATGCCCGCCTCGTTGGGCGTGCAGGGACCCGGTGAGATGACCAGGCGTTCCGGGTTCAGGGCCTCGATTTCCTCCACGGTGATTTCGTCGTTACGGTACACGTGAACGTCCGCACCCAGCTCAGCCAGGTATTGCACCACGTTGTAGGTGAAGGAATCGTAGTTATCGATCATCAGCAACATAATCTGTTCCTCCGCCTCAGTGGTCGAAATCGTTGTAGGTCATGGCGACGGCGCGGAAGATCGCGCGCCCCTTGTTCATGGTTTCCTTCCACTCAAGGCGGGGCACCGAATCGGCTACCACGCCGGCACCGGCCTGGATATGCAGGGTGTTATCCTTGATGACTGCCGTGCGGATGGCGATGGCGGTGTCCATGTTGCCGTTGAATGAAAGATAACCTACGGCGCCGCCATAAACGCCCCGTTTCACCGGTTCCAGTTCGTCGATGATTTCCATGGCGCGGATCTTGGGAGCGCCACTGAGGGTGCCCGCGGGCAGGGTGGCACGCAGGACATCCAGGCAACTGGTGTTTTCTTTCAGGCGACCGGTGACGTTGGAGACGATGTGCATGACGTGGGAATAGCGCTCCACGATCATCTTGTCGGTCAGTTTCACGGTACCGGTCTCGGACACCCGGCCGGCATCGTTGCGGCCCAGGTCGATCAGCATCAGGTGCTCTGCAATCTCCTTGGGGTCGGCCAGCAGTTCGGTTTCCATTGCTTTGTCCTCGGCCTCGGTGGCGCCACGCTTGCGGGTGCCGGCAATGGGACGAACCGTGACCTCCTCATCTTCCACCCGTGCCAGAATTTCCGGCGACGAGCCGACGATGTGGAAGTCCTCCAGATCCAGGAAATACATGTAGGGGGAGGGGTTGAGCACCCGCAGTGAGCGGTACAGGTTCAGTGGCGGCGCCTCGAACGGAATCGACATGCGCTGGGAGATGACCGTTTGCATGACGTCGCCATCGAGCACGTATTCCTTGATCTTGCCCACGGCGGCTTCGAATTTTTCCTGGTTGAAGCCAGAGATGAAATCGCTTTCATCGATGGTCTTGCCGCGCAGGCTCTCCGGGGTCCGGGGAGCATCGGCGGTTTGCCGGTGCAGCCGTGACTCCAGCTCATCAATGCGTTGCTGGGCCCGTTCGTAAGCTCCCGTCACTGACGGGTCGGCGTGCACGATCAGGTGCAGTTTGCCGCGCAGGTTGTCAAACACCACGATCTCATCGGACACCATGAGCAGGATGTCGGGGGTGCCAATTTTGTCCGGAGAGCTGCGCTGGCGAAGGCGTTTCTCGATGTAGCGTACAGTGTCGTAGCCAAAGTAACCGACCAGACCGCCGTTGAAACGGGGTAGTTCTTCCAGATCCGGCGCCCGGAATCTTGTCTGGTACTGCTCGACAAAGGTCAGGGGATCATCCGCTTCGGTTTCCTCGATCACCTGGTTGTCGCGGGTGATGGTGACCCGGTGATCGTGAACCTTGAGGACTTCGCGGCAAGGCAAGCCGATGATGGAGTAGCGCCCCCATTTTTCACCGCCCTGGACAGATTCGAACAGGTAGGAATAGGGTCCGCTGGCGAGCTTGAGATAGGTGCTCAACGGGGTGTCCAGGTCTGCCAGGACTTCACGGTATACCGGGATGCGATTAAAGCCGGCCTCTGCGAGCTCGGCGAATTGCTCGGGTGTCATGTAACGATTTCCTGAAATCTGATCTGCTTGTTAGCTGGCGCTGTCCCCGGTTCAAATCCGTTTACAGTCCAGTCGATGGTTGCGGCCATCGTCGGGACACAGCCCGACTGACCGCTGGCCTGATTCAGCCAGTGCGCCATCGCCACCATCGTGTTGCGCGGGTTGTCAGGATGCCTCGCGCTGCAGTCAGATTCAGTCCCTGCACGGCAGGAATCTCCCGAAATGAAGTGATCAACGTAATTTCCTTGTGAGATTACAAAAGCTCAGCCAGTGAATCAACCACTGTGTCCGCCCCAAGGGAGTCCACGGGCGGGCCGTAATTGTAGCCATAGCGTACCGCCACGCAGGGAATGCCCGCTGCCAGGGCGGCGCTGATATCCGCTGCCGAGTCACCCACCATCACCGTGGTACCCCGGGTTCCGTTGAGGGCCTCCATGGCATGGAGCAATGGGGCCGGATCGGGTTTCTTGACCGTTAGGGTATCACCACCAATGGTCAGATCGAACCAGTGTTCCAGGCCCATCTGTTCGAGTAGCGGTGCCACGAACTGTTCCGGCTTGTTGGTGACCACCGCCATCCGGCAACCTTGTTCGGCCAGTTGTGTCAGGCAATCTTCAACACCCTCGTAGACCACCGAGTGCTGGCCGTTAATCTCACTATAGGCGTGGTAGAAGATGGAGAGGGCATCGTTGAACAGAGCATCATTTCTGGAGTCGACCGGTTCCCAGTCAATGGAGTCCGCCAGTGCCCGCCTTACCAGTATTGCTGCGCCATTACCGACCCACTGCCGCACCTTGTCGATACCAGCGGCTGGTCGGCTGAGGTGTTCCAGCATCTGGTCAACGGCGGCTGCCAGGTCCGGAGCGCTGTCCACCAGGGTGCCATCCAGGTCGAACAGGGCAGCGCCGGGCCAGCGGGCATTGAACAGACCATTCAGGTTCATTGGTCTATGCTCTTTCTGGCCAGTTCCAGCTCGGCCCGCATCTGATCGATGGTGGCCTTGTAATCGTCCGTGTTGAAAATGGCGGAGCCGGCGACAAAGGTGTCGGCGCCGGCTTCTGCGATCTCACGGATGTTGTTCACCTTCACGCCGCCGTCGATTTCCAGGCGGATGTTGTGGCCGCTGGTATCAATGCGCTTGCGGGCTTCACGCAATTTGTCGAGGGTGCCGGGAATAAAGCTCTGGCCACCGAACCCCGGGTTCACCGACATCAGCAGGATCATGTCGAGCTTGTCCATCACGTGATCAAGATAGTGCAGGGGGGTGGCCGGGTTGAACACCAGGCCAGCCTTTAAGCCAGCGTCCCGGATCAATTGCAGGGACCGGTCAATATGGGCGGAGGCTTCCGGGTGAAAGGTGATGTAGCTGGCGCCGGCGTCAATGAACATGCGGATCAGGTCGTCTACCGGAGATACCATCAGATGCACATCAATGGGGGCCGTGACACCGTGCTTGCGCAGCGCTTCACAGACCATCGGTCCGATGGTCAGGTTTGGTACGTAGTGATTGTCCATGACATCAAAGTGCACGATGTCCGCTCCGGCTGCGAGAACGGTATCGACTTCTTCCCCCAGTCGTGCAAAATCCGCGGACAGGATCGATGGGGCAATCTGATAAGGGTTCATGACGGCTCTCTCAATGACATTGATAATGGCGTGGTCAGTCGGGACACTAGTCTAACAGTTTGATGCTGTTTTTTCGCTGCGGAAGAGAAGGTGCGTGTGATCAATTGGTACAAAAGATGTGTGTCGGCTCTGGCGGTATTGGCCATGGCCTTTTCAGGATCTGCGCTTGGGCAGGAGGTCGTCCGGTTGAATCTGGACGGTGACGGAATCGCGCAGGGGTGGTTCGAGCCGGAGCTGCGGGTTCCGGCCACCGGAGCACTGCTGATACTGGCGGATGAGGGGCAGTCGGCAAGAGCCAATCTGTTGGCTGCGCTGGGAGCATCGCTTACCTCATCGGGTTGGGCCGTGATGACGCTGGGGCTTGATGCGCCGCCATACAAGGTGCAGCAGGCCCGGCGATACAGCGTTGACCCCGATGCCGGAGCGTTCCCTGCCGGTCAGGCGGATGAGGGCTCAGAGGCGGTGATGATCGATGTCATGGACGACGGCAATCTGGCGGACCTTGAGTCCAGCTACAACGCCCGGATCCAGAGTCTGCTGGGGGCGGCGCGGGCCGACCTTCAGCGCCGTGGTTACGACCGGGTGGTGCTGGCGGCGGTGGGGCAGGGAGCTGTCCACGTGGCCCGCTTCGCCGGCGGTAGTGGCTTTAACGGCGCGATGGTGTGGATTGCGCCGCGTTTTTACTCCGGTGATGAATCTGCACTGAGTGAAGCCCTTGCCGGTATGGATGACCTGTCGGTGCTCCACCTCTACAGTTCCCGACAGGATCCGGAGCTTCTCTCCATGGCGCCGGGAAAGCGCATGGTGCATCTGAAAAAAGCCGGTGTTGGTCGCTATCAGACTCAGGCTGTTGCTATGGAGGTGCGCCCCGAAGTCCGCGATGCGAGGGCACTGGCGAACCGCATGCAGGCCTGGTTAAAAGCCGATTGACGCCGGTCGGTTCACGGCTGGACGTGGTGGCGCCTGATCAGTTCCCATGCCTGCTGGTAACGCAGGAGGCGATCCTTCGCGCGAGCTTTTTCAACAGCGTTCAGGGTCTGTTGCGCAAGCTTGTCCGGGTGGCATTCTGACACTTTCCTACGATAAGCCCGCTTGATGCTCTCCAGGGGCTCACGTCGGGTGACCCCCAGCAATTGGCAGGCCTGTTCGTAGCTGGTGGGTTGAGGTTGGCTTTCCGGTTGGGTGATCCAGACCTTGCAGGCGTAGCTCTCAAGGATGTCGTCACTGACTCTTACCGGCAGCCCGAGCTGATCGATGGCGTCTTCACAGCGATAGCGTCTGGGCTTGCGGGGTTTGCCCTGAAGTTGGGCTGCGTGGCAAAGGCAGATGGCTATCCGTAGTGCAGGTGACGGCCACAGGAAGTGCGCCAGTCGCAGTCTCAGTGCACAGAACGTTGGTAGGTCGCTGACGTTCTTGCCTTTCTGGAACCAATGGATGGCCTTATGCCGCTGCCGTCTGGACATTTTCAACGCCTTCATCAGGGATTCGGCGAACCCGACATCGGCTTCGGTGACGCGCCCCTCAGATTTGGCGATATAGCCCAGGAAGAAGAACAGGCTGCGCCGACACCAGCCGGGGAGGCCAGTGCGGGTAATCAGTTCGCTGGCCTGGTGTCCACAGGAGGACAGTTCCTTCAGCAGTTCGGAAAACTCGGCCTCCAGTCGGGCCGGGAGTATGTCTTTGCGATCATTCGCTGCCATGGTTTACCCCTGTTCCTGAATGGAGCAGGTTGTCCAGTTGGAGCAAGCGGTCGGGCGTGCCGATGTCCATCCAGTTGCCGTCATGACGAATGCCCCGGACCCGATTCTCCGTCATGGCCGTGCGCAGGATCGGCGCCAGTTTGCGTGGCCCTTGGGGCAACCCTTCGAACAGGCGTCGATGGAGCAGGCTGATACCGCAGAACGTCAGTTTGTCGCGACCCTCGGAAGTCACATGGCCATTGTCACGAAGGTGGAAATCTCCTTCAGGGTTATGACCGGGATTGTCGGTGAGTACCAGCAGGGCGTCGGCGTCCCCGGGGGGTGTCAGTGAGGCCAGGTCAAAGTCGCACCAGATATCACCATTGATTACCAGGAACCAGTCATTACCGCCGGCGAGCAGCATGGGTAGGGCCTGGACGATGCCGCCGGCGGTTTCCAGTGGCGCTGCTTCCCGCGAGTACTCAAGCCTTAAGCCAAACCGGTTACCGTCTCCCAGTGTGTGTTCGATCTGATCGCCCAGCCAGGCGTGGTTGATGACCACCTCGTTAAAGCCCGCGCGCCGCAGATGTTCCAGGTGGTGCACAATGAGAGGCTTCCCACCGGCTTCCAACAACGGTTTGGGGGTAGTGAGCGTCAAGGGTCGCATACGTTCGCCTTTGCCGGCCGCGAGGATCATTGCCTTCACGGTAACTCCTTCTCCGTGGCGTTCGAGGGCGCAGGGCCAATCACCTGTTCGATTCTCGGCATGACGGTGTCCGATAGCCATTGGTGGAAATGTCGCAGGGCGCCCTGCCTGGCGCTGGCTTCCACCAGATAATGGACGGTACGCGGGATATCAGCCAGATAACCGTCCTTGCCATCGCGGATGGACAGGCGTGCGAAGATGCCGGAGGCCTTCAGGTGCCGCTGCATGCCCATCAGTTCAAACCATTGCCGGAAGGTATCCCGGTCTGCCTTGTGCAGACCGGCAGCCAGGCTGATCTGGCGGTATTGTTCCACCCAACGGGCAATGTCTGCCTCCGGCCAACGGATGTAGCAGTCCTTGAGCAGAGAAACCAGATCGTAGGTCACCGGTCCGCGTACGGCATCCTGGAAATCGATGACTCCGGGAAGGTCGGTGTCAGTGCGAACCAGGAGATTGCGGGAATGGTAATCCCGGTGCACCGTGACTTCCGGTTGGGCGAGGGCGGATTCCCGCAGGTAGGCGAAGGCGGTATCCAGCATCGCCCGCTCCCCATTGGACAGCTCAAACCCCAGTTTTCGGGTCAGCAACCAGTCGGGGAACAGCGCCATCTCCCGGTCAAGCAATGCAGTGTCGTAAGGCGGCAGGGGATAGTCCGCTGCCTCCGTGAGCTGCTGGATACGTAGGAGTTCCGTCAATGCACCCTGGTATAGCTGGTCCGCCGTATCGGTTGTCAGCTCGCCCAGCATGAGCCGGTCGCCAAAATCCTCCAGCAGCAGGAAGCCCTGTTCCAGATCGTCTTCTATCACGTCGGGTACTGTTACTCCCTGTGCGTGCCAGTGGCGGGCAATGGCCACGAACGGGCGGCAGTCCTCATGCTCCGGCGGTGCATCCATAACAATAAACGGGCGCTGGCCAGTGGCCGTGTTGCCGATGACGCGGAAATAACGGCGGAAGCTGGCGTCTCCCGAAACCGCTACGGGATCGGCCTGTTCCAGGCCGGGAATCTGTCGGACCCACTGGGTCATTGTCTGCAGGCGGGTATCCATGAAACAGGCGACTGTCCTGACAAGGTGAATGTTATTTCAGAGGCTTCCGAAAAGAGCTGGAAGTTAGCAGATCAGTATAGAGAGGGTAAAACGGTTTTGCAGCAAAGTCGGGTTTCCGTTAACAAGGTGGGGAGCCCCGTGTAAACTAGGCGGCTGTTAAAAATCCCTGAGCCCTCAAGCCAATTGAAAGGAACCCGACCACCGTGCCAGTCCCAGCAAGGAACCTGCGAATACCGGCCAATCGGTTGCGGCACCCACCGGGGCTGGGGCTGGTGGCCGCAGCGGGCGTGATGTGCCTGGTGTCATCGTGGTCCTGCGCAGCATCTGAAGCCGAGGCAGCGCCAACAGCTGCGGAAATTGACTGGCGTCCCAGGTCCGAGCTGCCGGAGTCGGTCAGAAACACTCTGCCGACATTCTGCGAGGGCGGATACATGCCTTCGGAAGCGTCGATGGCGGTTCCCGGGAGTGGCAACGGCATGCTGGGAACCATGCCGGATTCGGAGCAGCCCCTGCAGGCCAGTGGCCTTGCCGCCCGATACGAACTGGACTCCGAATTGTACCTGAAGGGCGACGTACAGATGCGTCAGGGGCGGTTTATGGTGACCGGTTCCGAAGCCCGTTATGACCAGGTGGGTGGCTCGGTCTATGTAACGGGACCTCTGGTCAGTCGTGGCGAGGCGTTCCTGCTGACCGGTGAATCCGCGGACTACGACGTCAACAACGGTCACTTCGATATCAACACCGCCACCTTCCTGCTCCACAGTGCAGAGATGCGCGGCTCGGCGGGCACCCTGTCGCGCATTGCCGAAGACCAGGTATTGATCCGTGACGGTGCCCTGACCACCTGTGCGCCCGACCGGAACGACTGGTCCATCGTCGCCTCCGATATCCATCTCGATCAGGGCGAGGGTTTCGGTACCGCAAAGCATCTGCGTCTGGAGATCAAGGACGTGCCGGTGTTCTACTGGCCCTATGCCAGCTTTCCCATTGATGATCGCCGCAAGACCGGTTTTCTGTACCCCTCATTCGGGACCTCCAATGCGGGCAGTGGTGCCTATCTGTCCGTGCCCTATTACCTGAACCTGGCCCCTCACTACGACGCCACCCTGACGCCGCAGTATATTCACGGCCGGGGCCTGTTTAACGAAGTGGAAGGCCGTTACCTGAGCCCGTGGGGCGAGTCGGTGCTCCAGCTCGGTTACATCAACAACGATCTGGAATACCAGAACGAGTTTCCGGGCGAGGACGGAGAACGCTGGGCGCTGGATTTCACTACCCGTGCCGCCCTTGGTGCTGGCTGGAATGCTTATGGCGATTACTCCGTGGTCAGCGACGAGGATTACCTCAGCGACCTGAACCAGAACCTGGAGATCAATCAGGCCACGCACTTGCAGCGTCGCGGCGGAGCCCGCTATCAGGATGATTGGCAGTACTTCGAAGTGTATGCCAACGGTTACCAGACGATCTCCGATCGCATTGCCGAGCGCAACAAACCTTATGCCCAGTTGCCGGAAGTGATCTACGGCATGACGACCGACCTTGGGCCGGTGGAAACCAACCTGGAAAGTCAGTACACCTATTTTTACCGGGACAACGGCGATTTGACGGGGCTGGACCGGGCCAACGGCCAGCGCCTGCGGGCCATACCTGAAGTGGCGTTTCCGCTGCGGACGCTGTGGGGCTTTACCCGCCCGTCCGTCAGTCTGGACTACACCCGCTATGAGCTGGATGACTACGAACTGAACAGTAGCGGTTTCGATCGCACGGTACCCGTGTTCGAGTGGGACTCGGGACTCTACTTTGACCGCCAGTCCAGCCTGTTTGACATTCCCTACAACCAGACGCTGGAGCCCCGTCTGTATTATGCCTGGGCTGACGCCGATGCCGACCAGGACGACATCCCCGATTTTGATACCGCGTTGCGCTCGTTCAGTTTTGACCGCTTGTTCCAGCGTAACCGGTTCACCGGCGGTGACCGGGTCGGCGACGCGAATCAGTTGACGGTGGCCCTGACCAGTCGTTTCAATGACCTGATCAGCGGGGCGGAACGGGCCCGGTTCAGTATCGGACAGGTGCACTATTACGACGACCGGGAAGTGGCGTTGATGGGGCAGGGAGTGGATGACCGCAGCGATTCTCCGTTGGCCGGCGAAGTGCTGTTGCGGCCGCTGGCGAACCTGGACATCCGCAGTGCCGGTCTGTGGGATCCGGACACCCAGAAGACACAGGAAGGGCGCAGCCAGCTGATCTTCCATTCAGAGGATTATCGCTACCTGGCCAGTCTTGGGCACACCTACAGCCGAAACGAACTGGAACAGTCGGATATCGGGGCGGTTTTTCCTGTCACAGACCGTGTTAGTCTGATCGGCCGCTGGGTCTATGATTCCCAGCTGGATCGCACTGTCGGCTCACTGGCGGGCATTGAATACAATAATTGTTGCTGGAGCGTTCAGGTGGTCCACCAGAACTACCTGACCGACGATGAGCAGTTGGAAAGTCGCATGCTTTTCCAGATCCAGCTCAAGGGGCTGGGTGGCAGTGGCGGCTCTTCCGACCGGATCTCCGAAGCCATCTACGGATTTGATGAGCGGGAGCGCCGTCGTTTTGGCGGCACGGCCACAAGGTATGATTGAGTCAGCGTGTAGCGGGCGTTCCGCAGACAGAATGTTCATTTATCAGAGGTGATTATGAAGGCGAACCTTCGCCATTGCGCAAAAACATTGTTGGTCCTCCTGGCAGTAATGATGGCCTCGGTCGTGCAGGCTGAACGTCAGCCGCTGGACCGGGTCGTGGCCATTGTGGACGATGGTGTGATCCTGCAGAGCGAGCTGGATAACCGCATTGATACCATTGTGGGGAGGCTGCAGGCCCAGGGGACCGGTTTACCGCCGAGGAATATCCTTGAGGAGCGGGTGCTGGATCAGTTGATCACCGAGTCGATTCAGCTGCAGATGGCGGAACGTGCCGGTATGCGGATCAGCGACAACGAACTGAACGAAACCATGGCCGGTATAGCCCGGCGCAATAACATGACCCTGGCCCAGTTCGAACAGCAACTGGCGGCGGAAGGCGTCAGTTACCGCGAGGCCCGGGAGCAGATCCGCAACGAGATGCTGGCCAGCCGGGTGCAGCAGCGCCAGGTGGGCAACCGTGTGCGTGTCACCGACCGCGAGGTGGAGAACTACCTGCAGACGCTCACCGCCCGCGAGCCGAGCAATGAGGAATATCGACTGGCCTATATCTATGTAGAGGTTGACAATCCGAACGACGAATCAGCGGTCGCGGCAGCCCGCGAGAAGGCCGAACGCCTGCGTTCTGAGATCGTCGGCGGTCGTGATTTCCGCGAAGTCGCGGTGGCTGAATCCGATGCCGCCAATGCGCTGGAAGGCGGTGACATGGGCTGGCGCAGAAGGAGCCAGCTGCCGTCGCTGCTGGAATCCGTCGTGCCGGAACTGGAACCCGGCGTGCCGTCGCAGGTGTTGGGGAACAACAACGGCTTCCACCTGGTGATGGTTCGGGATCGTCGTGGCGGTGAGAACAATCAGGTGATCGAACAGTCCCGGGTGCGTCATATTCTGGTGCGGACCAGCGAGACGGTTTCGGAATCACAGGCCGAGAGCACCATCCGTGACCTGTACCAGCAGATTCGTGACGGAGCGGATTTTGCCGCACTGGCGCGGGAGCATTCCGACGACCCGGTGTCCGGTTCCGATGGCGGCAATCTGGGCTGGGTCAGTCCCGGTCAGATGGTGCCTGAGTTTGAACAGGCCATGATGGCGGCGGATGTCGGTGAGCTGAAAGGGCCGTTCCGGTCCCAGTTCGGTTGGCATATCCTGGAAGTGCAGGAACGCCGCCAGAAGGACATCAGCGGTGAAGTCCGCGAGTCGGAAGCCCGTCAGGCGATATACCGTCGCAAGTTCGATACCGAGCTGCAAAACTGGCTGCGGGAGATCCGTGACGAGGCGTTCGTTGAGTTCAAGGATGAGTACGCGCAAGAAAATGAGGAATCCCAGCAATCATGACCGACCCGGTAACCCTTGCCCTGACCGCCGGTGAGCCGGCGGGTATTGGCCCGGAACTGTGCCTGCGGCTGGCCGCGGAAGCCCGTCAGCCAGGCGTTGTTGTGGTCGCCGCCAGAGAGTTGCTGGAGGCGAGGGCAAAGGCACTTGGTGTCGAGGTGATACTGGAGCCGTGGCAGCCCGGTGAAGCAGCGGCCAGGGAGCCGGGGCACCTCTCCGTGTACCACGTTGACGGACTGGCCAGTACAGAAGCCGGTCGCTTGAATCCCGGCAACAGCCAGTACGTGCTGGAGACCTTGCGGGTTGCCGCTCAAGGCTGTCTGGATGACCTGTTCGATGGCATGGTCACCGCGCCGGTCCACAAGGGGGTGATCAATGACGAGGGAATCGCTTTCAGCGGCCATACCGAGTTTCTGCAAGAACTCTGTGGTGTTGAGCGGGTCGTGATGATGCTGGCCACCGAGGAGCTGAGAGTGGCGCTGGTCACCACCCATCTGCCCCTGAAAGACGTCGCCGCAGCGATTACGCCGGAGCGTCTGACCCAGGTGACCCGGATTCTCGACGCCGATCTGCGCACGTTCTTTGGCATCGAACACCCGCGTATTCTTGTTGCCGGCCTCAATCCCCACGCCGGCGAAGGCGGTCATCTGGGCCGGGAAGAGCTGGAGGTCATCGAGCCAACCCTCGATAACCTCCGTGCCGAGGGCCTGACCCTGACCGGCCCGCTGCCGGCGGATACCCTGTTTACACCACACTGGCTGGACAACGCCGATGCCGTCCTGGCCATGTACCACGATCAGGGGTTGCCCGTCCTGAAGTTCCAGGGGTTTGGCCGCGCGGTTAATATTACCCTCGGACTACCGATCGTCCGGACCTCGGTTGACCACGGTACCGCCCTGGATCTGGCTGGTACCGGCAAAGCGGACGCGGGCAGCCTGCAGACCGCCATCAAGGTCGGTGAACAGATGGCGATTTACCGAAAGTTGGCAAAAGAGAGCTAGCGTGAGCAACAAACCAGGCCATCAGGCCAGAAAACGGTTCGGACAGAACTTCCTTCACGATCCGGGCGTGATCGAGCGCATCATCCGCGCGATCAATCCCAAGCCCGAGGATGCCATCGTGGAAATTGGCCCAGGCCTTGGCGCCATTACCGAGGAAATCCTCGCGGTGAACCCGGCGTTGCAGGTGGTGGAGCTGGACCGTGATCTCATTCCGGTTCTACGCACCAAATTCTTTAACTACCCGGATTTCAGGATCCACGAAGCGGATGCCCTGAAGTTCGATTTCAGCCAGCTGGCCGGCGACAAGCCGTTGCGAATCATCGGCAACCTCCCGTACAACATTTCCACGCCGCTGATTTTCCACCTGCTCAGTTACTCCGGTGTCGTCCAGGACATGCACTTCATGCTGCAGAAAGAAGTGGTGCAGCGAATGGCTGCGGTGCCCGGTGATAACAACTATGGGCGCCTGGGCATCATGACCCAGTATTTCTGCAAGGTGCAGCCGCTGTTTGAAGTCAGCGCCGGAGCATTCCGACCGGCCCCGAAAGTGGACTCGGCCATTGTCCGCATGGTGCCACACACCACCTTGCCGCATCCGGCCAAAGACCTTGGTACGCTACAGTCTGTCGTCCGGACCGCGTTCAATGCCCGCCGCAAGACCCTGCGCAAGGCGCTGGCGGGACTGGTCACGGTCGAGCAGCTGCAGGGCCTCGGTATTAATGACGGACTGCGACCGGAGAATCTGGGGCTGTCGGACTACGTAGCGATTGCAGACATGTTGGTCGACCGTAAAACCGACAGCCAGGCTCTGAACGGGGAGAGTGATGACTGACTACGCCATCGGTGATATCCAGGGCTGTTATGATCGCCTGCGGGACGTTCTGGATAAGGTCGATTTTTCTCCGTCCCGGGACCGGCTCTGGGTCGCCGGAGACCTGATCAATCGCGGACCGGCGTCACTGGAAACGTTGCGCTTCATCGAAGGACTTGGAGAATCAGCCGTTGTGGTTATGGGTAACCATGACCTGCACTTGCTGGCGGTTGCTTTGGGGGGGCATCAGACCCGAAAGAAAGACACCCTTGATGGTATCCTGGACGCCCCGGACCAGGCCCGGTTGGTGGATTGGTTGCGGCAGCAGAAACTCTGTATTCACGATCCTGCCCGCAACCTCTTCATGGCTCATGCAGGCCTGCCGCACATCTGGACGCCGGAACAGGCGGTAGCGCACGCACGGGAAGTGGAAGCGGTCATTGCCGGTGGCGAGGCGGAAGAATACTTCACCCACATGTATGGCAATAAGCCTGAGCGATGGGACGACAACCTGACCGGGATAGATCGGTGGCGGATAATCACCAATTATTTTACCCGTATGCGCTTTATCGCGGCGGATGGCACCCTGGAACTGGCCACCAAAGAGTCGGCGGACAGCGCCCCGAACGGCTTTTCCCCCTGGTTCGAGTTTCCCCGCAGGGACAACGTCAAAGTGATTTTTGGCCACTGGGCGGCCCTGGAAGGCAGAACCGGCAAGGAACAGTTTATCGGTCTGGACACCGGGTGCGTCTGGGGTGGAGCCCTGACCATCATGAACCTGGACAGCGGGGAAAAGATTCACTGTGACTGTTAGGAATACCGACATCATGCGCCCGTCCCTGGTGATTGGTGCCCTGTTGGCATTGGTCGCGGTCATGGCCGGTGCCTTTGGTGCCCATGGCCTGAGAGACATGGTCAGCGCCCGGGGCCTTGAAGTTTTTCAGACTGCCGTCACCTATCAGGTATACCATTCAATTGCGCTGATACTCGTGGCCATATTGGCGGGTATGGAGTTACAGCGCCGCCTGTTGGCGGTGGCTTCGGGATTTTTCCTGGCGGGCATCCTATTGTTCAGCGGCAGCCTCTATGTGTTGGTGCTGACTGATATTCGCTGGGTAGGGCCGATCACCCCCATCGGTGGTGTCTGCTTTATGGTGGGGTGGGCCCTGGTATTGATCGCCGGACTTCGGCGCCAGAGAGATTCTCAGAGGTAAACATGCAGGTGCAGGTAAACGGTGATGGGGTAGAACTGCCGATCGAGGCAACCATCGCGGATCTGATTGAACATATGGCCCTGACGGGTAAACGGCTGGCAGTGGAGGTCAACGAAGACATCGTGCCCCGCAGCCAACATCCGGAATTCCGCCTCAACGATGGCGATCGGGTCGAAGTGGTGCATGCCATCGGCGGTGGCTGAGTAGTGCTGCATTGATGCGGCCAACCCGGCCGGTGACATTCCCAATTTTCCATACAGCCCCAGGAAGGTTATGAGCGAACAACCGACTATCCAGCTTCCAGAAGACAAACCCCTTGAACTCGCCGGTCGTGTCTATCAGTCACGCCTGCTGGTGGGAACCGGCAAATATCGGGACCTCACGGAAACCGGCCATGCCATTGAAGCCAGCGGTGCGGAAATCGTCACCGTAGCCGTGCGCCGGACCAATCTGGGTCAGAACCCGGACGAGCCCAACCTGCTCGACGTCATCTCCCCGGACACCTACACCATCCTGCCGAACACCGCCGGCTGCTATACTGCGAAGGATGCGGTACGCACCTGCAAACTGGCGCGGGAACTGCTGGACGGTCATGACCTGGTGAAACTGGAAGTGCTGGGGGAGGAGAAAACCCTGTACCCGAACATGACCGAAACCCTGGTGGCCGCCGAAGAGCTGATCAAAGACGGCTTCAAGGTCATGGTCTACTGCTCCGACGATCCGCTGCTGGCCAAGCGCCTGGAAGATATGGGATGTATCGCCATCATGCCGCTGGGCGCGCCTATCGGATCGGGCCTGGGCATACAGAACCGGTACAATATCCGCCTGATTGTCGAAAACGCCAATGTCCCGGTGCTGGTGGATGCAGGTGTTGGTACCGCCTCCGATGCGACCCTTGCCATGGAACTGGGCTGCGACGGTGTTCTGATGAACACTGCTATTGCCCAGGCCAAGGACCCGATCAAGATGGCCCACGCTATGCGCCTCGGTGTGGAAGCCGGTCGCGAAGCGTACCTGGCGGGCCGGATGCCCAAGAAGCTCTACGCCAGTGCGTCCTCGCCCATTGATGGCACTTTCTTCTGAATTAGTGAACAATCCGGTACAAAACTGAATAATACTGAGGGCCGGCGGCAACGACCGGCCCCGAAAATAACCCAGTTACAGAGCGCTGAAGTCCTGTCATGACCGATCAAAAACCCAGTCGTCGGGAGGCGATCCTGCAGGCGTTGGTAGAGCTGCTGGAAACCGACCCCGGCGCCCGCATCACCACCGCCGGCCTGGCCAAGTCCGTTGGCGTTACCGAGGCGGCGCTGTACCGCCATTTCCCCAGCAAGCGCAAGATGTTCGAGGCGCTGATCGACTTCGCCGATGAAGCGGTTTTCACCCGCTGTCAGGTGATTCTGCAAGAGCAGGAGGATGCCCGCGCACGCCTGCAGCAGCTCGCCAATCTGGTGCTGGTGTTCGCCGAGCGCAACCCAGGCCTGTGCTGCGTGCTGACTGGCGATGCCCTGATGGGAGAAAACGAGGCCCTGCGCAAACGCGCGTCCCATTTTTTCGATCGCCTGGAAACCCAGGTACGCCAGATCCTCAAGGAAGGCGAAATCCGCCAGGGCTTGCGTCCCCGCACCAGCGCCAATCGGGGCGCGGACTTTGTATTGGTCTTCATCGAAGGCCGGATTCAACGGTTTGTCCGTTCGTCATTTTCCCGCTTGCCCTCGACCGACTTCGATGAGAGTTGGGGATTGGTATCTGAAGGCGTCTGGGGCTGACCGGATACCGGGGAGTTTGTTTCTGACTGTAGCCTGACAGAAATGGGGGAGGCCGAAGGCGGGTATGGCCTCCACAGAACCGCTACAAGCACATCCATGTGCGCTTCGTTCCGGCCATCCATGGCCTCCAAGATTCTGTGGAGGCCATACCCGCCTTCGACCACATCACTTTTGGTGATATCTCGTTTTTCCAATACAGCGAAGTCGGTAACCAGCCACTGCTGTCTCCAGCATTAACTTTCTCACTACCTGCGATATATCTGCGCAGCTGGATGGCTGGGGGTATCAGGGCCCTTCCCGGAATTTCGAAGGCCATGGATGGCCTGAGAGAAGCGCACATGGATGTGCTCGTAGCGGTTCCGGGAAGGGCCCCTCACACCGCCGACCCTACTCCCGAACAAGCAGGTTACGGATAGACATCGGAGCCTCAGTCATACCCCGAAGCAGAACGCAGGATCTGGCGAACAGGCTCCCAGATCTCAGGAGCGGAGATCAGGATGTCGCGGCCGTACAGGTCAGCGGGGTAGCCATCGGGAACATCGCCGAAGTGGCCTGCGGTCGCACCGGCTTCCAGGGCGATGAGGCGGGCGGCGGCGAAGTCCCAGGGGCTGACGTTTTCGTAGTAGATGTCCAGGCGGCCGCAGGCGACCCAGCAGATGTCGAGGGCGGCGGAACCGATGCGGCGCAGGTCGCGGCAATTGTGGATCATGGCGTCGAGGCGTTTGACCAGCGGTTGGAGGTTGTCCTTGGTGTAGGGGAAACCGGTGGCGAACAGGGAATCCCTTGGCACCGTGGCACCGCTGTGTTCAATCGGATCGCCATTGCGAGTGGCGCCTTCGCCCTTGGTGGCGCGGAAGGTCTCGCCGGGAAACGGAGCGTGGACCACGCCGGCCTGGACGCGGCCTTTTTCGGCGTAGGCAATGGACACCGCCACCTGGGGATGGCCATAAGCGTAGTTCACGGTGCCGTCGATGGGGTCGACGATCCACAGCGGTGTCTCCAGTTCCTCCGCCTGGCTCAGGTCCGGCATGGACTCTTCGGAGAGGATGCGGTGGTCCGGAAAGCGTTTGCGAATGGCGCCAGTGATGAACTCATCGGCCATCAGATCTGCGTGGGTCACCAGTTCGGTCTGCTGTTTGTAGTCGGTGCGCAGGGTGTTGTTGTCGCGTTCGCGACGAATCAGCTCGCCGGCTTCCAGGGCGAGTGCCTGGGCAAAATCGGTAATGTCTCGGAGTGATGCAGAATCGGACATGGCGCCCCCTTGGCTGGCTCATGAAAAGAGAGGGCGCCAGTCTATCACGATGGCGGTTACAGGCTCTTTAACCAGTTTTCCATCTTGTCCATAGCCAGTACCAGTCGCGGGCAGGCCTGTTGGACGAAAGCGTCGTCCAGGTCCTGCTCGGCATAGTCACCGCCGGCCAGCTTCAGCGCTCCCGCACCGTCGAAATCCACGAAGGCCAGCCGTGCTCCCAGATGGTCCGGCACGAAACCGAAATCACTGGCTGGAAGAATGGCCACGCCGGTGTTCTCCAGTAATGCCTGGCAGAGTGCCTGACTGGTCTTGATATCTTTTTCGGCCAGGGCGTCACGGAAGTTTCTGAAATCGGGGAACAGATAGAACGCCCCTTCGGGCTTCTGTACCACCGCACCCACCGCGCTCAGCCGCCGATGCATGTATTCCCCTACAACCTTCAGCACCCGCCGCGACTGCTTGAGGTATTCGTCCATATCGTCGCCACCGTTGAACGCGGAAATGGCGGCGTACTGGATGGGCGCGCTGGTTGCGGTGTAGGTTTCGCTGGCGATGATGGCCATGGCATCCTGCAGAGGGCGTAGCTCCGGCGGGAAGATAAACGTTCCCAGACGCCAGCCGCCGGCTCCGGCCCATTTGCTCAGACCGGTGCTGATGATTGTGCCCTCGGGGTAGTAGCGGGCGATGGATTTGTGCTTGCCTTCGAAATGCACCTCGCCGTAGATCTCATCCGACAGCAGGATCAGTCTGTACTTCCGCGCCACGTTGGCGATGGCAAGCAACTGGTCGTCGGTGTAGGTGCAGCCGGTGGGGTTGGATGGGTAGTTCAGGATCAGGATACGCGGACGTGAAGGGTCGTCGCGGCAGATAATGTCCAGCTCTTCTGCTGTCAATTGCCAGTTGTTTTCCCCGTGCGTCGGTAACCAGTGGACAGAGCGGCCGATGATCCTTGCCTGGGGGGCATAGGACACCCAACTTGGACGGGGAATCAACAGGTCACCGTAGTAGGCCAGTTGCAGGATAAACAGCAGTTCCTTGGAGCCGGGACCGATCAGCACATCCTCCCAGGTGAAGCGCATTCGCTCACTACGGTTGATGTAGCCTGCTATGGCCTCGCGCAGTGATTTCAAGCCCTTGACCGGGAGGTAATCCTTTTCGTGGGCATGGTCCTGTAGAGCTTTTACCACGCGGCCCGGTACCGGGAACGGTGATTGCCCCAGGCCCAGTTTTATGATGTCCCGACCCTCCGAGCGGAGCTGGTTGCTCAGTTCATTGATGCGTAGCGTGGCGGAAGGTTGAATGCCCCGAACGTTGAGGTTAATCGCGTAGCGGTGATCTGTCTGAATGTCCATGGTCCCGATCTGTTGGTTGAGGGTGACACTCGCAGTATAGGAAACCGTGGGAGATCTGTGGTCGGGCGTTTGATAGGTGATTGCCGAAGAGCAGGTGGTTCAGTCGGTTTGTTCTCGCTTAAGGTCGACCAGCGCCTGGTTGAATCGATCCCTGAGTTGCTCGCCGTCTGGGTGTCGGCGTGAGAAAGCCGCTCGAAATGGGCGCACTTCACCAACCATGCCTGGCACGGCTGCAATGTGTGCCAGCTCGGGATAGTCGGGCTGGTGTCTCTCGAGCAGGAAGTGACACACTGACTGTTCGCAGATGAACAGATCGATCCGGTCATAGGCAACCATTCGCAGGCCGGTAAGGTCCGGTTTTTGCTGACTGATACTGATGACTTCGACATCGGCGGTTTCCAGCCAGTTCATGAATTTGGGGGCGTAGCTGTAGGATGACGACAAGCCCAGGCGCAGGCCTTCCAGATCATCCAGCGTCCGCCATTCAATATCACTGTCTGAGCGCGCGAAGAATACGTCCCGCGCGGTGTTGATCGGGGCCGTGAAGTAATAGTGGCGTGCCCGCTCTTCCGAGTGGGTCAGGGAAAAAATCATATCTGACTGGCCAGTCCTGGCCCGGGCTTCCGCCCTTCTCCAGGGGACGACCACAAACGCCGGTTCCATTCCCATGTGATCGACGACCTTCCGGACGGTTGTTACATCATCACCGACTAGTGCTCCATCCTCCAGATATTCGAACGGGGGATACTCGGACGTGGCGATATGAAGGGTAGGGGGGTCTGCCAGTGCGGAGCTGGAGAGCATCAGAAACAGCAATCCGGACATCAAATGCAGCAGCATGGGGTCTGTCGGTTCTCGGGTCATGGGTGTGTGGCTTCGCAGCGATGCCAGTATAGTCCTGATAAGCCTGTTCTGCACGGACCCAAGGAAAGGATGAGCGACGTTGGGAGATATCGTCTCAGTTGAGCTTGTGAGGTTCCAGCTCCATATGCAGTATGCGTGGGCCGAGCATAATAACCCGGCCCACGTATCTTTCCTCACCGGTGTATGTGAAATCGAACAGGAAGCGCCGCCAGACTCGCAGTCTTCCTGTTTCGTCGCGCTTGAACCACAGCCCCCGCAGGTAAACGGCGTCATCCAGCAACATCACATCCATTTTCTTGCAGTAGTTCCTGGCCGCCTGCAGGACAAAATCCTTGATAGCCTTGGCCCGCCACCAGTACCAGAGGGCGAACACGGCCGCAAACAGCCAGAACAGCGTTCCCAGGGTCACTGTGCCGGGACCGATGCGTTGTCACTGTCGCCATTACCATAGTCTTCAGCAGCGGAACCGTGATGGTCACGGGCCAGCAGGATGTAGAACGCCGGCAACACGAAAACGGTGAACAGTGTGCCGATACCGAGACCGGCGCTGATGGTCAGCCCGATGGCAAAGCGGCTTTCCGCACCTGGGCCGATAGCAATCAATAGCGGCACCATGGCAAAGATCAGTGCCAGTGATGTCATGATGATGGGCCGCAACCGTATGGCCGCCGCTTCGATCACCGCTTCGCGCTTGTTCAGTCCCTTGTCGATCTGCAAGGCGTTGGCAAACTCCACGATCAGGATGCCGTTCTTGGAGACCACACCAATCAGGGTAATCAGGCCGACTTGGGTGTAGATGTTCATGGTGGCGAATCCGAGCACGATGAATGCCATGGCACCGGCAACGGACATGGGCACCGAGACCAGAATGATGAACGGATCACGCCAGCTTTCGAACTGGGCTGCAAGCACGAGATAAATAACCAGCAGCGACAGGAAGAAAGTCACGACAAGGGCGCTGCCCTGATTGGCGAATTGCCGGGATTCGCCTGTGTAGTCGGAAGTGAAGCCCTGAGGGAATACCTGGTCGGCCGTCGACTCCATGAACGCCATGGCATCCCCCATCGTCACCCCTGGCATCACCACGCCTTGCAGTGTCAGCGAGTTCAACTGGTTGAACTGGGTGCGTTGGGACGGTTCCACATCGTGCTCGAAGCTGATAACACTGCCGAGGGGAACCAGCTGGCCGTTGTCGGCGCGGATGTAATAGTCGTTAAGTGCGTCCGAATTCATTCGGAAGTCTCTCTCGACCTGTGGGATCACCTGGTAGGAGCGACCTTCCATGTTGAACCGGTTGATGTAACCGCCGCCAAGCATGCTGGACATGGCTTGTCCCACATCCTGCATTGACAGGCCCAGATCGGCGACCCGGTCACGGTCGACCTTGATCCGCGTTACCGGTCGATCGAAGTCGATGGATTTCTGCAGGAACATGAAGTTACCACTGGCCATGGCTTTGCCGAGCATGTCATTGGCAACGTCGTTAAGACGGTTATAGTCTTCCCCGGTGGTGATCACGAACTGGAACGGCAGACCGCCACCGGAACCGGGCAGGGAGGGCCGCGGAAACACCGCAGTCTGCAAGCCGGTGACCTGTTTGAGCGCACTGTCCAGTTGCGGCTGCACTTCGAACTGGCTGACCTCTCGATCTCCCCAGGGCGCCATCTTGAACCCGCCAAAGACGGCGTTGGGCGCTGTAATTCCCAGGATCATGAAGTCCTCGTTGTAGCCGGGCACCTTTTCCATGTGTTCCAGTACCTCATCCCCGTGCTCCTCAAGGTAGTCAAGGGTTGCGGTCTGAGGCGCCAGCCCCTGATAGAACAGTATGCCCTGGTCCTCGGTGGGGGCCAGTTCGCTCTGGCTCATCATCACCATGAAGTAAATGGACGCCAGCACCACAAGGGCAAAGAAGATGACCACAGATTTGGTTGCCATCAGGGAACTCAGTGCCGCTTTGTAGCCGTTGGCGATGCCGTTGAACGAATGTTCCACCAGCTTTTCGAAGCGTCCCGGATTGCCATGAGGCTTGAGGATTTTTCCGGACAGCATCGGTGACAGCGTTAGCGCGACAATTCCTGAAATCACAACAGTGCCTGCCAGAGTGAAGGCAAACTCGGTAAACAGAGAGCCGACGAGTCCGCCCATGAAACCAATAGGGGCATAGACAGCCACCAGTGTGGTGGTCATAGCGATGATCGGCACGGCCATTTCCCGCGCACCGTTGATGGCGGCGTCAAACCTGGATTCGCCCTGCTCGATGTGGCGATGAACGTTCTCCACCATAATGATGGCGTCATCCACCACCAGGCCGATGGCTAGCACCATCGACAACAGTGTCAGCAGGTTCAGAGAGAATCCCATCATCAGCATGACGAATGCGCCACCGATCAGCGACAGGGGCACGGCCACCGAGGGGACCACTGCGGCTCTGATTGAGCCAAGACACAGGAATACGACGACCAGAACGATGAGTATGGCTTCCAGCAGAGTCTGGATAACCTCGTCGATGGAACTGTCGATGAAGTCGGAGGCATCGTAGGCCAGTCGCACGTTGAGGCCGGAGGGTAGCTGGCTTTCGATACCCGGCAGCTCGTTCTTGACCAGTTCGGCTACCGTCAGCGGGTTGGCGCCGGGAGATAATTCGATGGCGACATAAGTAGCGGGATCACCCTTATAAAGTGCCAGTTGGTCGTAGGTTTCCGAGCCCAGTTCGACCCTGGCAATGTCCTTGAGGCGGATCAGTGAACCATTGGATTCCTTGACCACCAGCTCCCGGAACTGGTCCGGGTCTCCCACGTCGGTGTCGCTGGTCATGCTGATCTTGGTGTATTTGCCCTCGGTGTTACCCACGGCGGCCTGGTAGTTATTCCGTAGCAGAACCTGAACCACTTCCTGAGGCGTCATGTCGACCGCGGACAGTCGCTCCGGGTCAAGCCAGGCGCGCAGGGCGAACTTGCGCCCCAACAGCTCCGCTTTGCCAACGCCCGGTAGAGCCTGGAGTTTTGGCTGGACAACCCGTGTCAGGTAATCCGTAATCTGTGGCACTTTCAGTTCATTGCCGTAGAAAGCAATGTACATCAGGGCCGTCGAATCCCCAGTGGTGGATGAGATGACTGGGTCCTGGGCGTCTGCAGGCAGAACGTTCCGTTGACTGGCCACCTTGGCCTGGATTTCCGCCAGCGCGGCATTGGCATCGTAGTTCAGCACCATCTTGGCTTCGATGGTGGAACGGCCCTGGGAACTGGTGGAGGTCAGGTAGTCAATGCCACTGGCTTCGGCGATAGCCTGTTGCAGTGGGGTGGTGATGAAGCCTTTAACCAGGTCCGAACTGGCGCCCGGATAGGCAGTGGTCACGGTAACGGTCGTGCTTTCCAGTTCGGGATACTGGCGAATTTCCATTTCCATGGCTGCCCGGGCGCCGAGCAGTAGAATCAGCAGGCTGACCACCGTCGCGAGGACGGGGCGCTGGATGAATATGTCGGTGAAACGCATTATTCAGACGCCTCCGCCGGCTCGTTATCGCTTTCCTGCACTTCCACCCGTTGTCCGGCACGGAGCCTAAGCAGACCTTTGGCAACGACTTTCTCGCCCTCTGTCAGGCCCTCTTCCACAGCAACACGCCCGTTGCGTACTTCGCCGGTCTGAACCGTCCGGCGGTTGACGATCAATTCACCCTCTTCGTTCTCTTCCACTACGAAGACGAAGTCACCGTATGTGTTGTAGGAGATTGCAGTCCGGGGCACGGTGACGATTTCGCGATCCTCCGGTTGTTTGGTTTGGATAGTGGTGAACATCCCGGGCCGCAGGGCATTTTCAGGATTCGCCAGCGTGGCACGAATACGTACGGTCCGGGTTTCGGGATTGACCGAAGTATTGATAGCGCTGACCTGTCCGTCGAACGTTTGCCCAGGAATTGCGGCCAACGTAGCCGTGACGTCATAGCCGGTTGCGATTCTCGGAAGGTCCTTCTCGGACAACGTATAATCCACATAGATGGGATTCAGCATGTTGATTTCGACAATCGGCGTACCGGTGGGGATATACTCGCCCTGGTCCACCAGGCGAAGGCCGAGGGTGCCATCGAAGGGGGCGCGAATTACTTTCTTGTTCAACTGGGCTTCCGCTTCGTTGACCCGGGCGCGGGCGGCATCGACATTTGCTTTGGCTTCGTCGAACTGGGATTGTGATACCGCGCGTTTCGGAAGCAGGTCGGATATCCGCTTGAACTCCTGTTCTGCCAGTTGGGCTTCGGCCCGGCGTGTGCGTAGCGCGGCTTCATCAATGGCTGTGTCCAGTCGAATCAGGATATCGCCTTTGCTGACGGTGTCACCGGATTCAAAGCCAATCTGTTCAATCACGCCCGGAACCTCATTGGCCACTTCAATGCCATTGATGGCTTCCACGCTCCCCACAGCCTTTACGGTGGGCGTCCATCGAGCGCTTTTTGCCTTCGTAGCGGAAATCTGGGCCGGTGGTTGTGGCTGCGACAATTGCTCTTTAAGCTGACCAAACTGGTAAAACTTGTATCCAAATATGCCGCCAAGTACAACGCCAAGGAAGATAATGACGATCAGGAAACGGGAAGCCGTGCGCATAATTCAAGTCCTGGGTATCAGTGTCCATTTGGAAATCGCCCAACGTGGCCGGTCAGGCTCGTTGGCGATTGTCCCTGTTTTTCTTTAATAGCAAGAATGTGTAACTGATTCTTAACAGCGATGAATAAAATAGCATCCTATACAAAGCGGGGGTGTTTTGTCATCGCTTGAACGCCAGAATTAGGGTAGTTGACCGTAAGGGATTTCACTATGCACTGGATATTGGGGCTCGCCCTGACGGCCGCGGTTTTTGTCATATTGAAGCAGTGGGGAGCGTTGTCAGCGGAGAAAAAGAAGACGGCCATCTGGAAGATGGTGTTGGTAATCGGTGGCGCTGCACTTCTGTTTTTGGTGTTAACCGGACGCGTACATGTACTGACGGCCGCTGTGGCGGCGCTGATTCCCCTGTTACGAAAATTGCCGGCGTTGTTGAAGTTTGCGCCCACGGTGAACCGAATTTACCGCCAACAGCGACGGTCGGGCAATGACGGGGCCGGCGCCGGTGGCGCCTGGTCTGACGATGCGGGGCAGCGGACCGGGGTAGGGCCGATGTCCGTGCGCGAAGCCTGCGATGTGCTCGGGGTTTCGCCGGACTGCTCCGAGGATGAGGTGATCATGGCTCACCGGCGGCTGATGCAGAAGATTCATCCTGATCGCGGCGGTAATGATTACCTGGCTGCCCAGGTCAATGAGGCAAAAGCGACCTTGCTTGCGTCACGCAGAGGGGCAGGGGCGGCCTGAGGATTCAGAACATCTCTACCCGAACTTCAACGGTCTGGTTTTCCCTTTGTTCGCCGCCAACCTGATAGGTGATGCCGGAGTGGTTGCTGGCCTGCCTGCTTTGGGTGCTGCCCAGTTCGATCCATTGCCCGGGTTCCACCCGGCGAATGGTCATCAGGGCCTCGGTTTCATAACCGGGTATATCGTCCGCCGGGTCTTCCTCGAACGAGACGATATTGAGTTCAATGGTTCGGTCGGAAATAACCTGCGGGCTGACCAGAAAGCCGCTACGTGTCTCTATCTGTCCGAGGATGGCAGCGGGGTTACGCCCACCTCGAATGGCGATCGGAACTGTTCGCACCTGTCCGGAATGGATGTGGGCTGACTGACCGTCCTGTACCACCAGGGTACGCTCCTGATTGCGGCGAGTCGTCGTCACCCTGCGCTCAACGTTGGCACTGGCCTGACCATTGCTGATAGCGATGTTGCCACCGCCGCTTTTGGCGTCCAGGTTGCTGCGGGTCCGCACGGTGATCCGCATCTGTACCGGGGCGACGTCCATGGTTTGCACCAGAGATCCAATTTCGTCCAACACCTCTGGCTCGCCGCGTACGATCATCTGCTGTCCTCTGGCGGTAATGGTAATCTGGCCATCCGGGTACAGCTCCCTGACTTGCGCGGCAACCTGTTCAGAGGGCCGGTTGTTGAGCTGGTAGGTACGGGCCTCTGGTGCTGCCAGTGCGGATAGGGGGATGACGAACATAAACATCCAAAGGGCGATGATTGCCGACCCGTTCCGGGGGAAAGTCTGGCTGGTTTGTATCGCAGTCACGGCAAAAGATTCCATAAAAATCGGGATTGCGGGTTGCAAAGCCGAAAACCGGAGGTATATATTGAAAAGCATGAAGACTACACACGCGACCTGTCAATTGAATGTTCTGAAAGCTTTTGGTGCGAAACCGGCAGCTGCGGTCGCTGCTGTGTTTTTCTGGTGGTTTGGTTATGGCTTTTATTTTAGCCAGAGCCAGGGCCGCCCGTAAGATCTTCATCGACTGAATTACGAGGAAGGCAGCCCGGCAAAACCCAGGCTGCCACCGGACTCAAATAGCCCCGACTGGTAGCCCAGCCGGGGCTTTTTTGATTCTGACACAGGGAAACGGAAAACTGACATGAACATGCCTCTGAATATCGATGCCCTGAGCGACCGGGCCAGCGCCGGGAGTGCCACCGCCCCCAATCGCAGGGAAGAGATTCTTCCGACAGCGTCAGAGCTGAGGACCCGTCTGCCAATGGCGCCAGACATCGAACAGAAGATACTTCGCCATCGCGACGATATCCGCCGGGTGCTTAACGGTGACGACCCGCGCACGCTGATTGTGATCGGGCCGTGCTCGATTCACGATGAGGTGGCCGCGCTGGAATACGCAGACAAGCTTCAGGAACTCGCAGCGTCTGTCAGCGACCGTTTCCTGATCGTGATGCGTGCCTACCTGGAAAAGCCCAGAACCACCGTGGGCTGGAAAGGACTGTTGTACGACCCGGATCGCACCGGAGCCGGTAACCTTAACGAGGGGCTGGTGCGGTCACGCCGGCTGCTATTGAACCTGGCGGAATCCGGCCTGCCACTGGCGACCGAAGCTCTCAGTCCATTCGCGATGGATTACCTCGGTGATTTGATCAGCTGGAGCGCTATTGGCGCCCGTACGACGGAATCCCAGGTTCACCGGGAGCTGGTCAGCGGTCTGCCGATGCCGGTGGGCTTCAAGAACGGCACGGACGGGGGCGTAACGGTGGCGATCAACGCCATGAAATCCGCCGCCCATCCGCACCACCACATGGGAATCGCCAGCACGGGCGCCCCGGCCATGATCACCACCGAGGGCAACCCGGATACCCATCTGGTCCTGAGGGGCGGGCGAGGCATTACCAACTACGATGCCGACAGCATTGGCCAGGCCATTGAGTCACTGTCCGGCGCCGGAGTGTCTACTGCTGTCATGGTGGACTGCAGTCACGATAATGCCTGCAAGCAGGCGGATCGTCAGCTGGATATTGCGCGGGAGGTCGTGGCCCAGCGAGCCGCCGGCAACAACTGCATTCGAGGCCTGATGCTGGAAAGCTTCCTGGAGCCAGGCCGCCAGAACGACGGCGCCGATCTCATATACGGATGCTCCATTACCGATCCGTGTATTGGCTGGGACCAGACGGAGGCTCTGATCCGCTCACTGTAGAAAACAGCAGTTGCCCTGCCAGCAGCAAAAGCACGCCGCCCATCATCCGGTCGAGCCAGTGGCCGAACCGGTTAAAGCCGCGTCGCACCCTGGGCAGGGTGAAAAAGCTGGCGACCAGCGCGAACCACAGGCCCGTGGCTACGGCCATATAAATGCCGTAGGTGGTTTGCAGAGCAATGGGGGTGTCCGGACTGATCACCACGGAAAATAGCGAAACGAAGAACAGGGTGGCCTTGGGGTTCAACGCATTGGTCAGGAATCCCAGTCTGAACGCGGAAAAGCCGCTTTGTGGCAATGCGTTGTCTACTTCAACATGAATGCCACCCGCCCGGGATCGCAGGCACTGCACCGCTATCCACGTCAGATACAGCGCACCAACCACTTTGAGAATCGTAAACAGCAGCAACGACTGTTGAATCAGAATGCCAATCCCCAGCAGCGAATAGGTGACGTGTACGAGGATGCCAAATCCTATGCCGGAGGCGCAGAGCAGGGCATTGCGCCGACTCTGGCACAAGGCCTGGCGGATCATGACTGCAAAGTCTGGCCCAGGACTGGCAACCGCTAACAGATGAACCACTGCCACGGTCAGGAATTCGGCCCAGTATGTCTGCATGTTCTGTTCTCCTTGCCAATGCAGCATGTGATCGAAAAACATGTTGGCTGAAGGCAAGGATATAAGTGATCGTGAAAAATGTCCTGTGTCAAACGCCACTAATTCTGCTGGCTATATATGCCGGGAGTAACCATCTGTTGCGCAAGCGGAGCGCGGCGTGCCCAGATTTTCTCGTGGAAGAAGTAGGCAACGGTGTTGATGGCGGGCTCTACCATGGCAATCAGACTGCCAATGATGAGGTCACCGGTCAGCAGAAAGGCAACACTGAATGCCACAGTGAAGTGGGTGATGGCAAAGGTGATCGTCTTCATCAGTGAATGGTCGCCTTTTGGTCCGTGGTCATGGACAAACAGTTTAAGCGCGCTCATGATCAACTCCACTTATGAGATGTTTGTGAACTCATTTAAAGGCAAATGATAATCACTGTTAAATAAATTGTTCGTTAATTCTTGATAGTCCTTAACTATAAATAGTTTTTAAGTTTGGTAATTCTGGCATCGATAATTCAGGTCTATTGAAGACATTGGAAGACTAAGCTTCACTGATTTCAGTATTTTGGCTTATATTCTCAACTAGATATACTTCATTAACGGTCAAGGAGGCATGTTATGGGCAAAAATTTCATTGGTCTGGACACGGAAAAAACCGAGCAGCTCGCCAACGCCCTGAACGATCTGTTGTCGAACTATCAGATCTTCTACATGAATGTTCGCGGGTATCACTGGAACATCAAGGGTGACAATTTCTTCGAATTGCATGTGAAATTTGAGGAACTCTATGATGACCTGCTGCTGAAAATCGACGAAATCGCCGAGCGCGTGCTTACCCTTGGACATCGTCCGGCGCACGCTTACAGCACCTACATCGAGAAGTCCGAAGTGCCTGAGCGCAAAGATGTCTCCGATGGCAAAGTGGCCATGGAGAACATTGTGGAAAGTTTCGCCAAACTGATTGGCAAGCAACGTCAATTGCTGAGCCTTGCCGGTGATGCGGACGACGAAGGGACTGTTGCGCTGATGAGCGATTACATCTCACAGCAGGAAAAAACGGTGTGGATGTACCGCAGCTATCTCGGTCAGTAATCAGCTTCCGGTACATTGAAATGGCGGCCCACGGGGCCGCCATTTTTTTACCTGTCAGCCGTATTTTCGTTCCCAGAAACAGTCACCAAACTGCCATACCTGATTAACAAATCGTTAATAAATCATCTCCATAGTGTCATCACGAAATTCAACACCGATCAAACGTGATCACTGATGGAGAACACACGAATGAAAAAGCAATTGCTGGCTCTGGCTATCGGTTCAATGGTTGTTGCGCCCTCCGTTGCGATGGCTGACAAGGGGCCTATCGTTTACGGGAAGGCCAACGTGTCCTACGAAAACCAGGATAACGATGTAGAAGATGCCTGGAAACTTCAGAGCAATGCCTCGCGCCTGGGGGTCAAAGGTGATCTGGATCTCGATTTCAACGAGATCAAAGCGATCTACAAGGCAGAATTCGAAATCTCGATCGACGACGGCGACAAGGGCGGCGAAACCTTCAGCCAACGTAACATCTACGGCGGTTTTACCCACAACACCATGGGTACACTGATTGCCGGTAAATTTGATACACCGCTTAAAAAAGCTCAGGGCAAAGTCGACCAGTTCAACGACCTGCAGGGTGACATCAAGAACATCATGGCTGGTGAGAACCGCACCAGCAACATGGTGCAATACAGCACTCCCAGCTTTGCAGATGCGTTGTCTGTGAACGTGGCCCTGATTCCGGGTGAGGATCAGGAAGAGGGAACCGACGAGAATGGTATTGCCGACGCGGTCTCCAGTTCCATCGTATTTGATCAGGGCATGTTCTACGGCGCCCTTGCCTATGATTCCGAGATTGAGGATGAGCTGGCCGCTGACTCCACAATGGAAGGCAGGTTGAACATTCTTCGTGCGACCGGCCTGGTTCGGCTCGACATGTTCGAATTTGGCGCTTTGTACCAACTGGCTGAAGAGGAAGATGGCGAAGGTGAGGAAGACAGCTATCTGCTCAGTGGTGCCGTGAAGCTCGACCGGGTGAAACTGAAAGCCCAGTACGGCCTGACAAAAGCGGATCTGTCAGACGAAGAACTGACCCTCATCGGCGTCGGTGCTGATTACAAGCTTGCCAAGAAGAGCAAGGTCTACGCCTACTTCTCCCAGGTGGAACAGGATATCGGCGAGCAGGAAGACACCACCTTCGGTGTGGGCTTTGAGCACAAGTTCTCTATGTAAGACGGAAATAAAGACGTAAAGAAACGCTGTGTCGTGTTGGCGTCATTGTGTGCCGGGGCAATTGCCTCGGCTTTTTTTATTGTGTCCGGAATGGACAGGTAAATAGTACGGCATTAAAAAGCGAGGTGGGAGACGCAAGCCCACCTCGTAAACCCATTGCGGAGGGTTTAGAACTTGGCGCCCAGGGTTAACCAGAGCTTGTTGGTGTCAACCTTGCCGGCCGCATCATCGCCTGCCATGTAAGCGGCGTACTTGATGCCGGCACTGTAGTGCTGGCCAAAACCGCGATTGTAGGCCACGTCGATTTCACTGCCGAAATCATCGGTTCCGGCGGCATCCTCATCGGCGCTGAAGTCATGGTAGGCAAGTACCCACTTACCGCCTGCCAGGGAACCTGTGACGGTCAGCATCAGATCTTCCAGGCCGCTGTTGGGCGTGGCCAGGAACTGATCGGCCCAGCCGTTAAAGGCGTGGAGTGTCGCCAGCGGAGTGGAGAAACCGTAGCTACCGTCGTCAGAGCCCAGTACTTCATAAGTCAGTGACACCGTTACACCTGCAGCCTGTACCCCGGCTAGCGCCTTATAGTAGTCAGCGTCCGCTTCGGCGCCGGCACTGTCCGCTTCCTGGGTCGCATACTCCAGTTCGTACAACAGGCCGATCCCGTCAAGGTCGGTCTTGCCGGTGTAGCACAGCCCGTAGGTGTCGAGGCTATTGTCCGGAACGTTGTCCAGTTCCAGCAGGTAGGCGTAACCTGTCAGAACACCAAGGGACGACTGATAGCTGGCGTTCACCAGGTGGTCCTTGGCGTCCTGGTCGCCGCCTTGTGCGAATATCCGGTTATGCTTGGTGACGTAGGCGTAGTCCAGGGTCAGGTCTGAGACCGCATAGCTGAGGCGGGTGGCATCAAAGGTCTGCCGGTCCTGGCGCCAACCCACCGCACCAACGAAACGCTGGTTATCCAGAGTAATGACCTGGCGACCGATCTTGCCACCAAATCCTGCGTTGGTGTACTTCACGAAGGCCTGATCGACTTCTGTGGTTTCCGGGTCGGCGATCACGGAATGATCAGGTGTCCGACCCTGGGTGTCATTGTAGTCGTCGACCCCAGCGATCGCGCGTGAATCTTCAAATTCCAGAACGCCGGACAGTCCATGGTAATCGCCTGTTTTATAGCCGAGGCGTGAACGTAGGGTAAGGGCGTTCGCATCCTGCAGGGCGTTATCCTGATCCACGTTTTCGTACCGCAGGCGGAAATCACCGTAGACGGTTCCGTCGTTCAAGGCGCTGGTGAAACTGGTATTTTCCGCCAGGGCGTTGCCACATAGCAGGGCGGTGCCTAATAACAGGCTGGTCTGTCGCATTATCTTGCGTGTCATTTCGTGTTACTCCTGAGTCATTATGGAATTGCCGTCGCACATCGTTAACGCGGTCCAAGAGTCAAATGAATCGATCTTTTCGCCAGCTGTTGTTGTTATTTCGGGCAAAAAAAAACGCCTATCGCGCCGGAGGGTTGTCCGGTGTGATAAGCGTCTTTGCTCTTTTTGCACGTTGGGCCAGTGGCGGAGCTATGCAGTGAATAGTCTCCGACTGGCGTAATGACCAACGCACGGAACGTGCCAGATCTCAATAATTGCGATAACTAATTGTTCGGACACGATATTTTTAGATGGATTCAGGTAGGCTCAGAATGGTATGGGCATTTTTGTTGCAAAACAGCAGGTTGCCTGCCTCAAAAGTGAACAGCGTTGCCTGTTAACCCCAATTGTGGCACTTCCTGGTGCAGGAACCACTTCTCGGTCACAACCTTCTTGGTAAACCAGTGTGAGCGCATAAGAGCACTGGCCACTGGCGCTTTCACCCATTCCGGTAAGTGCCACCCCTGTTCCGTCTCTTCTGCACGGTTACCAAACCGTTGGGCAATGTTTTCACCATAGGCCTGCAGCGTCTGGGCTGAATAATCATCCGCTTCTCGGATTACCTTTGCTGCAATCAGGGCGGATTCAATGGCCGGGCGAATACCTTCCCCGCTCTGGGTATAGGCCAGTCCAGCGGAGTCGCCGATCAACATGACGCCGTCGTCCACCAGCGGACGTTCCGCATGATCGTATAATAGATAGGCATGGCCCTTGAAGCGTCCGGGCAGATCGGCCGGGATACGGCCACTGGCCTTCATTTCCTCCACAAATCCTTCGAGGTGGTCGGTGAGCTTGTGGTTGTCTTCCCGGCCCAACCCGATATTCAGGAAATTACCCTTGCGGAACACCCAGGCATAACCTTTCAGATCCTTGCAGAACCACAGCTCCGGGGTGTCTCCCCGGGCCTGGCAGACCTCGGATTGTTCCGGTGTCATTTCAAACTCGACTTCCTTGGCGGCAACCACGGTCTCATGGCTTCCCGGGCCATCCCCAAGGAGCTTGGCGACCGGGCAGAAGTGGCCGCCGGCGCCGACAATCAGTGGCGCTTCCCAGGTGTCATTGACCACCCAGTTGCCGTTTTTTCGGGTGATGGATTTGACCGGGGTGCCCAATTCCTGCGAAGCGGTTACCCGGCTGAGCAGGTAGTGGTCGAACTCGCAGCGGCGAATGCCGTAGCTGACCACCTCACCGTGATTGTTCTCGACCGCAGGCTGCCCCATCATGCCGATGCGAAACCGACGGATGGGCTGCAGGGTGTGCTCCCTGGCGTAGTCCGAACTATCAATGTCGAGACTCGCCATCACCGCCGGGGTCACCCAGCCGGCGCAGGTCTTGTCGCGTGGGAAGGTTTTCTTGTCGATGACAAGAATGCGCTTGCCGCTGTCCCGAAGCGAATGAGCCAGCGTGGCGCCAGCCGGGCCGGCGCCGACGATGATCAGGTCATAATAATCCATTAACCGGCCTCCGGTGCTGCGGGCGTTGTATAAAGGTCCTGACGGTTTTGCGGCAACCGGTTATTGTCGCCGTGGGTAAAGACAACCTGAAAGAGTTGCAGCGATCCGGCACGGAAGGCAGCGATCGAGCCGGCCAGGTACATGCGCCAGGCCCGGGTGAAGTGCTCGTCGTACATCTCTGACACCTGCTCTTCGTTTGCGGTAAACCGCTCCATCCAGTGGGAGAGAGTCTGGGCGTAGTGTAGCCGCAGGTTTTCCACGTCCAGCACAGAAAAGTCGCCATGTTCACAGAGAGTCATGAATTCGCCGATGCTGGGCGGGTAGGCGCCGGGGAAAATCCTTTTTTCGATCCAGGCATTCATCAGCATCGGGCGGTTCCGACCAATGCTGTGGAGCAGGGCGATGCCATCCGGTTTCAGGGAACGCTTGATCAGCTCCGATAATGCCGGGTAGTTGTCTTTGCCAACGTGTTCAAGCATGCCAATGGATACGAAGGCGTCGTACTGACCCCGAATGTTGCGGTAATCCTCTTCCACATACTCAACCAGGTGGTCAAGTTGCTGGCGTTCGGCTTCGGCCCGGGCGTAGGCGAGCTGTTCTTTGGAAATGTTGTAGGAATGTACTTTGACGCCGTAGTTCCTGGCCATATAGCGGGCGAGACCACCCCAGCCACAGCCAGCTTCCACAACCGTCATGCCGGGTTTGAGACGGAGCTTGCGACAGACATGCTCCAGCTTGGCCAGTTGTGCCTGCTCCAGGGTGAGGTCCGGACGTTCGTAGTAGGCGCAGGTGTACTGCATCTCGGCCTCGTCCAGCCATAGCTGATAGAACTCATTGCCGAGGTCATAGTGATGGTGGATATTTTCCTTGGCCTCGGAGATCCCGGTAGGACGTGGATTATGATTGCGCCACAGGGCATCCAGCCATCTGGGCCAGCGCTGACGAGCTTGATGGACCGAACGATAGAGTGACTCCATCAGGTCAGGGAGGTCGCCTTCGATCACCAGCCGGCCGGCACTGTACAGGTCGCCAAACGCCAGGTTGGGGTTGGTCACCAGGGAAACCAGGGCTTTAGGGTCAGTCAGGTGAATCGTAAAGCGGGCCTCGCAGTTGTCAGGCTCAATGACCTCGTCATTCCACAACCGGAACCGCACCGGCGGCGAGCCTGCCATCCGCATCAGCTTGGCGATCAGCCAGATTTCGTAGGAATGAGGTTCACGGTCAACCTGAAGGTTCTCCAGGGGGAGCTTCAGAACGTGTGCTTCATGGTCGTTCTGGTGTCTGGAATCATCCGTTTTCCGGGCAGTGCTCTGATTCATGAATTGTCGTCTCCCTAGGGCTACCATCTAATTCCAGTATAGAAAATGATCAGGCTTTGTCATGTGGAGGCGATATAAAAGTCATTATCAAATGAATAGAAGCGGGTCATTCAAGTGCTTGAACGGGTGGGGACAAAAAAGGCCGGAGGGGGCTCCGGCCTTTGGGGGGGGTCAGTAGGAAGAGCTCATCCCGAACCACTCGGGGAGAATAACTATGAGTGCAAGCACCAACACCTGAATGAAGATGAACGGTAGTACCCCCTTGTAGATGTCTGTTGTCTGGACTCCGGGCGGCGCTACCCCTTTGAGATAGAATAACGAGAACCCGAACGGTGGTGTCAGGAAACTGGTTTGCAGATTCATGGCAATCAGGATGGCAAACCACAGCATGTTGATGCCCATGGCTTCGGCCACCGGCGCCAGAATCGGCACGATAATGAAGGAAATCTCCACAAAGTCGATGAAGAAGCCCAGTACCAGGATCACCAGCATGGCGAGGATGATAAAGCCCCATTTTTCACCGGGCAGCTGCAACATCCACTCTTCCAGCAGATAATCGCCACCGGTGTAGCTGAACACCATGGAGAATGCGGTGGCACCGATCAGGATAGCGAACACCATGGCAGTCACCTTGACGGTATCCCGGGCGGCATCCCAGACCATTTTGAAGGAAAACTGCCGGTAGATCAGGGCCAGGATAACGGCGCCGACACCGCCCAATGCCGAGGACTCGGTCGGTGTGGCGATACCGCTGAAGATGGAGCCCAGAACAACCACGATCAGGGCCAATGGTGGGATGATGGCCAGCAAGGCGGTCATGATTTCCTGTGAACGGGTAAGGCCGCTGTCTTCCGGCATGGCCGGGGCGGTCTCGGGTTTGAGCCGGGTCATGATGAGGATATACGCAATGTATAAGCCAATCAGCACCACGCCCGGAATCACGGCGGCCTTGAACAGGTCACCCACTGGGAGGCCAAGCACATCTCCCAGAATGATCAGGATGATCGAGGGAGGCACGATTTGCCCGAGGGTGCCGGCAGCACAGATGGTGCCGGTGGCGAGGCGCTTGTCGTACTTGTGCGCCAGCATCACCGGAAGGGAAATCAGGCCCATAGCCACTACGCTGGCGCCAACCACGCCAGTGGAAGCGGCCAACAGTGCGCCCACCAGGATGGTGGAGATGGCAAGACCTCCGGGTAGCCCGCCGAACAGGCGCCCCATAGAGGTCAGCAGTTGTTCGGCCAACCGGGTACGCTGCAGGACCACACCCATAAAGATGAACAGGGGAACCGCCATCAGGGTGGTGTTTTGCATCACGCTCATAACGCGATAAGGCATGAACGCAAACAGATCCATGCCCTCGGCATAGATACCAAAGAACAGGGCAACCCCTCCAAAGGTAAAGGCAACCGGGAACCCCATCATCAGCATCAGCAGGGCGACTCCGAACATAACCATACCGATCATGCCAGACCCTCCCCGCCGTGTGACTCTCCGTAGGTTTTCTCACCAGACATCACGCGCAGGGCATGGGTGGCCATGCCGAGGCCTGAGGTGGCAATGAAAAAGGCGCTCAACGGAATGAGGGATTTAATGATCCATCGGTGCGGCAGCCCGCCGGGATCGCCACTGCCCTCTCCCATCTGGAAGGAATCAACCGCGAAGCTGTAGCCGTAAATGCCGATCAGGTAGGCGAAGGGAATCACGAAGATCAGTGCGCCCACAAGGTTTACCCAGGCTTTGGTACGGTCACTCCAGTGGGTATAGAGGACGTCCACGCGAACATGGCCATCGGTTCTCAAGGCATAGGGTATGCCCAACAGGAACACGACGGAGTACAGGTGCCACTCCATCTCCTGCATCCCGATGGAAACGTCGTTGAATACATAGCGTGCGATGACATCGTAGAACACGTTCAGCGTCATCAGAATGAGTGCGATACAGGCAATCCATCCGCACAGGGTAGACAGCTTCGCCAAGCCATCATCCAGTTTGATAATCCAGCGCATTGCTTATCCTCTGCCGGCCTCGTGAGCGGCACTTTTCATTTGCTGCAAACAACAAAGCCGGGACCACTTGAGTGAGCGATCCCGGCTCCGTTAGATCATGACGGTTTATTCGTCGCCTTCGACTTCAGCCATTGTATTCAGGTAGGCGCGATCCGCAATGTTGGTGTATGCCCGTGACTCCTCCTGGTAACTTTCCAGGGATTCCACAATGCGACGGGCCTGCTCGTCATTGCCAGCGGCTTCCTTCAGAAGTTTCTTGTTGGCCTCGTACATGGCCTGGAATACATCGTCCGGGAAGGTCTTGATCTGGACGTTCGGATGCTCTTGCTTGATATTGGCCCAGGCCTTGGCGTTTTCATGCTGGGAGTGGACCAGCATGTCATACGCGGCGGTGCGCATGGCAACCCGCAGAATCTCCTGGAGATCCGCAGGCAGCTTTTCCCAGACGCGCTTGTTGACCAGGAACTGCAGTTCGGTGGCGGGCTCATGCCAGCCGGTATAGTAGTAGTCGGCGATCTGCTGGAAACCAAGGCGGAGATCCAGTGCCGGACCTACCCACTCCGTCGCGTCAATGGTGTTGCGTTCAAGCGCCGTGTACAGCTCGCCCGGTGCAATGTTGGTCGGGTTGACGCCCACTTCGGCAAAGACCTCGCCAGCGAAGCCGGGAATGCGCATTTTCAGGCCTTCCAGGTCTTCCAGCGATTTGATCTCCTTGCGGAACCAGCCGCCCATCTGTACGCCGGTGTTGCCACCCGGGAAAGACAGCATGTTATGAGGTTCATACACTTCCTGCATGAGCTCCATGCCGTCGCCGTAGTAGAACCAGGCGTACTGCTCCAGTGCCGTCATGCCAAAGGGCATGCTGGTGAAGAACAGGGTATTGGGTACTTTGCCTTTCCAGTAGTAGGAGGCAGAGTGGCCCATGTCATACTGACCGGCCTTGACCATATCGAAGACACCGAAAGGCGCCTTGTGTTTGTTGGAGGAATCGATGCGAATCTTCAGGCGACCGTTGGACATCTTCTCGGCCATTTCGGCCATGCTTTTGGTGGCTTCACCAAAGATTGGAAAGTTGGGGCCCCACGTTTCGGCCAGCTTCAGCGTGAAGGTTTCCTGGGCAAGCGCCTGTGCGGAGGCAAGGGTAGTTGCGACTGCCAGCACAGCTGCGGAAAGAACAGAACGGATCTTCATTGCTCTTCTATCCTCTGATGTGATTATTGTCTTTGTGGGTATTTCGGGAGCCTTATCCGTTGGGATTAACAACCCTTTATCCTAGTCCAAAGTAGCAGTAAATGTGGGGAAACGGAAAGAAAATACCGGGCTTCTAAGACGTAGGTCGTAGGGGGATTTCAAGGCGTTTTACTGGGCTGTTCTGTATTTTCCTGAACCACCTCAATACATGGACGGTCAGGAGTATAATGGCGTGGCTGGCCCATAGCGTGGGTATCGGCCGCAATGTCCCGGAGAGCATCAAGCGCCGCCAGCCGTTGTGAGGATTCCGCCATAATCACGATTCTGTGAAGGTTCAGGCTATAGTAGCCTGCTTCGGAGTGTTGCAGTACTAGTTGGATATACCGTTGTCTTGCTGCGGGCTTAAGATGTATTAACCTGCTTGTATCTGGAGGGAACCATGAGCACGGAACTTGGCATTATCGAGGGTTTTTATGGCCCCCTGTGGAGCTGGGAGGAGCGGAAAGAACTGTTGATGGCGCTGCAGCCTCACGGCTATCGGTTCTACCTTTATGCGCCCAAGGCCGATGTCTTCCTGCGTCGACGCTGGGATGAGCCTCATCCACACGATGCGGCGGTCAGGCTGGCGGATTTTGCCCACTTTTGTCGCCGGCACGGGGTGCGTTTCGGGGTTGGTCTGAGCCCGTTTGAAGTGTTTAACGACTTCAGTGAGTCGGCGCGGCAGGCTCTGACAGCGAAGCTGGCGTTCCTGGATGAAATCGGCGTCCAGGAACTGGCGATCCTGTTTGATGACATGCGCAGTGACACCCCGGACCTGGCTGCCCGGCAGGTGGATATTGTGCACTGGATCCGCGACCGGACCCACGCGGAACAACTGACGATCTGCCCCAGCTACTATTCCGATGACCCGGTGCTGGACCGGGTGTTCGGAGATCGCCCCACTGATTATCTGAACACTCTGGGCGAGAGGCTGGACCCGGCTATCCGGGTGTTCTGGACCGGGGAAGAAGTATGCTCGCGGGAAGTATCGCCGGGGCACCTCAAGCGGGTCAGCAAAGCGTTAGGTCGTAAGCCCTTGTTGTGGGACAACTACCCGGTCAATGACGGTGATCGCATGTCCCGGCATCTGCACCTCAGGGGGTTTACCGGCCGCCCCGCCGCCAATGCCGCCTATCTGGTGGGGCATGCCATCAACCCGGCATTGCAGCCGACCCTGACCGCCATTCCCGCCATTACCCTGGCGGAGAGCTACCGGCAGGGGCCGGATTATCAGTACGGGCAGACTTTTCGCCATGCCGCGCGGGAAGTTCTGGGCATCGATCTCGCCGACGAGGTAATGGCGGACCTTCTGGTCCTGCAGGATGCCGGTCTCCATCGGATCAGTGATGACAAAAAACAGGCCTTGCTGGAGAAATACCGGGGCTATTCCCACGCCGGTGCTGAGGAAATTGTTCGTTGGTTATCGGGTGAATACCAGGTCACGGATGAAATGGTACAGACTCAGTAACTCCCGGGGCCCCATTATGGCAGGAGAGGAGAGCAGCGATGACGGATTTCACCATTGAATGCATCCAGGGCAACATCGCCCATCAACCTGACATGAATGCAGTGGTTAATGCTGCCAATGCCCAGCTTATGCCTGGCGGTGGTGTTGCCGGTGCCATTCATGCGGCGGCCGGGCCGGGGCTGGCGGAAGAGTGTCGCGCCAAGGCGCCTATCAAACCCGGTGAAGCGGTGATCACCACCGCCCACGACATGCCAAATGCCCATATTATTCATTGTCTCGGGCCGGTTTACGGCGTAGACGAGCCGTCAGACCGGTTGTTGGCAGACTGCTACCGCAATGCCCTGAGACTGGCGGATCAGGCCGGGCTGGAATCCGTGGCGTTCCCGGCGATCTCCGCGGGGGCGTTCGGTTACCCGTTGCAAGACGGGCTTGTCATAGCGGTGCGCACTCTTCGGGATTCCGCCCCTGAGTGTCCTCGTGTGCGCAAGGCGCGATTTGTCCTGTTCAGTGAGGATGATTTGCGGGTGTGTCAGGCGGTTCTGGATCGTACCTGAGTTCAGGTTCTGGCACGACTATCGAACGGTACGCAGGATTGATTCGGGCGCGTAGACTCCGACCATAACAACAAAAGAAAACCTTGGGGTGGTGCTTGTGGTCCAGCTTCGCGTGTTTATATTAACTGCACTTGCGATGACCGCCTTTGCAGGAAACTCGCTGCTGTGTCGGGTCGCGTTGCGGGATACCGGCATCGACGCCGCGAGTTTTACATCGGTGCGTCTGGTGTCGGGAGCCCTGATGCTATGGCTGCTATTGTCGCTTCGTGGCAATCGGCAGCCTCTCAAATACGGTTCCTGGGGATCCGCAGTCGCGTTGTTTGCCTACGCAGCCACTTTTTCCTTTGCCTATGGCGGGGTGTCGGCCGCCATGGGAGCCCTGCTGTTGTTTGGTGCGGTGCAGGCAACCATGATCGGCCTGGGTATCTGGCATGGCAATCGCCCCAATGGCGTGCAATGGGTGGGTTTTGTCGTGGCGTTTGCAGGGCTGATCGGCTTGTTGCTGCCAGGGCTGTCCGCTCCACCTGTTGGCAGCGCGGTGTTGATGATTCTTGCGGGTGTTTCCTGGGGAATCTATTCCCTTCGGGCGAAAGGCGCGGGTGAACCGACGGCTGTTACTACCGGCAATTTTATCCGTTCGGTGCCATTGGCGCTGGTCCTGAGCCTGGCGATGCTTACCCGCATGGAAATGGATGCCGCCGGATTCCTCTATGCGGTCGCTTCCGGAGCCATTACCTCTGGTATGGGCTATGCCATCTGGTACATGGCTTTACCCTTGCTGCGGGCAACATCGGCGGCCACCGTTCAGCTCAGTGTGCCGGTGATTGCCGCGTTGGGTGGTGTCCTGCTGCTGAGCGAACCCCTGACCCTGCGGCTGATGGTGGCCGGGGTGGCCATTCTGGGCGGTATTGCCATTGTGATTCTGGCCGGTAACAGAAAGCCGGCCTGAGCTGGTCAGTCACAGGAGATGTCGGCGGCCTGGCGGAACTGCTCCCGGATGGCATTCCGACGGCGCTCGTTGTCTGTGTATTCCTGCGGCAGGGGCTGCAGGAAGTACAGGAAATCCCCTTTCTGCTGATGGGCGTCGACCAGGCCCTGGAAGTCATCCCCCGCCTGCCAGAAAGCGGGACTGATGACTGCCACGGCCAAATCCGGGCGTTTCTTTTCCAGCACCGCCACCATGCCGAGGCGATCTTCAGCGTGGAATGTGCCCGTCAGGTGAATGACCTGGTGACCGGGGTCGTCACGCATCGCCTTGATCACCTGGTCTGCCATGGTGTTATCCCGCAGGAGCTGGGCCTTGTAGCTGTTCTCCACTCGGGCACTGGTGCCGGAACTGTGGTTCGTTGCCAATGTACTGAAGAATTTTTCCCGGTAGGCCGGGGTGTCTACAAATGGTGACTCCGGCAACTGGTTGCGTTCAGCCTTTTCCAGTGAATCCAGATAGGCTTCCCCTTTGCGTCCGACACAGCGAACGGTATCGGCGGGGGCGTTGGCGGCGACGACCGGAATGTTCCGGGACTTGGAAAACTCCACCATGGGGCGGTAAGAGGCCTTGTAATTCGACCAGGCCCGGGCATCGGCAATCAACTCCGACTCTCCGGACCGTCCGGCCAGATAGTGATCCAGTTCTTGCTGGTGGTCGAGCGTGAATTGTTCCATGGTCAGCACCTGTTGCGGGCGCTGCTGGTATAGCGCGGACTGAAGCAAGGATTGCAGCAGGTGAGAACCGTGGTGGCCATGATATTCACCGATGACGATCACGTCGGCGGCCCGCAGCTGGCTGGCCAGCTCATTAATAGAGAGCAACGCCCCTTTGCCATTCGTGATGATGGCATCGTATTGCGTTTGCGGCGGCAGTACCTGCGTCCGATGATTGGGCAGGGATGCACATCCCGCAAGGAGCAGGTATGTAAGCAGTAACACGGTCAGGGGCAAGGCATTCATGATTCTCTATACGACCACGAAACACATTCGGTTGTCAGCTTTTTGGTGGGTTTTCTCGCCAGTTTTCACCAAGCCTTGCTTCCACGTATTCGCGAATGAACTGCCGGACCTTTTGTGATGGTGTGACATCCTCTTCTTTGCACAGGGCTTCAAAGGCGGCTTTCTTTTGGGGATCTATCAGCAGGGTCAGGCGGGCTGTACGGTTTTCCATGGTTGTTCATCACGCTCTTGCAGTTGTTGGCTGGTCCTGTGTTCAATATATGTTAACCAGATTAACATTGAATGAGATTGCGGTGAGAATATAATGTAAGCAAAGCTGATTCAAGAGTCGAGGACGTTCATGCCACACCGCGCCCACCTGTTTTCCCTGCGACTGGCTCACGCTTCCCGAGAGGCCTGTCTCGATGAGAGATATACGGGCCGGCGCCTGTCCCGGGATGCGATGGCCGGTCTGACGGTGGGTATTATTGCAATTCCGCTGGCCATGGCGTTGGCTATCGCCAGCGGTGTTCCGCCCCAATACGGGCTCTATACCGCATTCATTGCCGGTTTTCTGATTGCCCTGCTGGGTGGCAGCCGGTTCAGTATTTCCGGACCGACCGCCGCGTTTGTTGTCATTCTTTATCCCATTGCGCAATCCCACGGCCTGGGTGGCCTGCTGCTGGCGACGCTGATGTCCGGTGTGCTGCTGGTGATCATGGCCTTTATGCGTCTGGGGCGCTTTATTGAGTATATTCCGGAATCCGTCACGCTGGGGTTCACTGGCGGTATTGCTGTGGTCATTGCAACTCTTCAGGTAAAAGACTTTTTCGGGCTGAGCCTGGAGGTCATGCCCGAGCATTACTGGGACAAACTTGCTGCGCTGGCTCAGGCTCTGCCAGGCGCGGATGCCATGAGTACACTGGTGGCCGTCACGACACTGGCTGTTATGCTGCTGTGGCCGCGCCTGAGAACGCCTATCCCGCCCCATCTGCCTGCTGTGCTGGTTGGCAGCCTGCTGGCACTGTTCCTCAATACCAACGGTGCCGACATTGAAACGATCGGTTCCCGTTTCAGTTATCTGATGCCCGACGGTTCAGCGGGGACCGGTATTCCCCCTTTCCTGCCGGAATTTAACTGGCCCTGGCTGCGCCCGGATGCTGAGGGCCACCCACTCGGCATCAGTTGGTCCATGGTGCAGCAGCTGCTGCCAGCGGCGTTTGCTATCGCCATGCTTGGCGCCATTGAATCCCTGTTATGCGCGGTTGTACTCGATGGCATGACCGGAAAACGCCACAGTGCCAACAGCGAGTTGCTTGGCCAGGGCATTGGCAACATTGTCACCCCGTTCTTTGGAGGAATTACGGCAACGGCTGCCATCGCCCGTTCCGCTGCCAATTACAAGGCTGGAGCCGAGTCGCCGGTGGCCGCGATGATTCACGCCGCGGTGGTCTTGCTGGCGCTGGTCTATCTGTCTCCTTTGTTGGCGTACCTGCCGATGGCGGCCATGGCCTCATTGTTGATCATGGTGGCCTGGAACATGAGTGAAGCGCCGAAATCGGTGCACTTACTGAAAATCGCTCCGAGGAGCGATGTACTGGTTTTCCTCACCTGTTTTTTCCTGACTGTTGCTCTGGACATGGTGATCGCCATTACCACCGGTATCCTGCTGGCGGCAGTCCTGTTCATGCGGGAAATGGCCCAGATGACCAGGGTCACGGATATTACCGGTAACCAGCGCATAGGGAGCGCCGGACTGCCTGACGGCTGGCAGGTTTACAAGATCAATGGTCCGCTGTTCTTCGCGGCGGCTGATCGTATCTTTGGCGAATTGGCCGGCCTGTCCCGCAACGCCCGTGGCTTTATCCTTTACATGGACGGTGTAACGGTCCTGGATGCTGGCGGGTTGTCGGCCTTGAACAAGTTGGTTGAGGTCTGCCGGGCAGAAGGTACCCGAATTGTTATTGCCGACCTGCAGTTCCAGCCGTTGAAAACCCTGGCGCGGGCTGGTGTCGGACCTGTTAATGGCGTCAGCAGCTTCTATCCCTCATTGGAAGCCGCTCTGACAGCGGTCAGGGCTCAGCCCAGCCGATAGTACATTCTCTGGCTCCTCACCTTGGCCAGTGCAGCTGCTGATTGCCGCCGCTTCGTGCTCTTCGGCACCTTCGCCAGTGTTAATACGCTATGCTACGGGGGTTTTGTATCCAGGGGCAAAAGGACGCCACATGCTGCCATTCCGCATTATTGATCGAATCAAATTTATTGTAGAACGTCAGCTGGTTAAAGGGGCGGGATTTCAGCTTCTGGTGATCGGTGTGTTCATCGGTCTGATCTCTCTGATTGGCGGTTTGCTGGTGGTGCCCCAGGAAGATGCTTTTGACACTACCGGTTCAGCCATCTGGTGGGCTTTCCTGCGTCTGACCGATCCGGGTTATCTGGGGGATGATGTCGGCACCTGGCAGCGGTTCGTGTCCACACTGCTGACCATCAGCGGTTACGTGGTTTTCATGGGTACGCTGGTGGCGATCCTGACCCGCTGGTTGATCGCCAAGATGGCTGATCTGGAGCGCGGGCTCACACCGGTCACCCTGAAGAATCACGTGGTGGTGCTGGGCTGGACCAGTCAGACCCTGCCGCTGATTTCCGAACTGCTGGGCTCGTCGGGACGTATGCGCCGATTTCTCGAAAAGCACGATACCCAGACCCTCAATCTGGTGGTGCTCTCTGAGCATGCTTCGGCGTTACAGGTCCATGAGCTGAGGAACGAGCCGGGTATCAGGGGAAGGGCTCGCCGGGTGATTTTGCGTTCCGGGCTGGCCATCCAGCCGGACGCATTGCACAGGGTCGCCTGTCTGGATGCAGCGGCGGTGATTGTTCCCAGCGCCGCCCATGAGGCGGGCACCCTGGTGACCTCCGATGTGGAGACGGTCAAGGCATTGTTGTCGATTGCGGCCCAGGCGCGGTATTTCGGCGTCCCCCTGCCTTTTGTAGTGGCGGAAATTCAGGATATCCGCAAGCATCCGGTCATCGAGCGCGCCTACCCGGGGGCGGTAGAAGTGGTGGGTGGCGATGCCACCATCAGTCGGTTGATGGTACAGAATATCCTGCATCCGGGATTATCCGAGATTTACAACGAACTCCTCACCGCTGGTGAAGGGAATGAAATCTATGTGCGTGGTGGTGAGTCCGTTGCTGGTATGACTCTGGGAGAACTCGCGGCCCAACGTCCGTTGGCTGTTGTACTCGGGGTTCTGAAGCCGAAAGGGAGCAGTTGGGATGTTCGACTGGTTGCCCCCTCAGATACTCCGATTGAAATGACGGATCGGGTCATCATGCTGGCGCGGGATTATTCGGAAACTGAAGCCAATTCCAAGCTCGCTCCGCTGTCCGTCATTACACGGGGAGAACCCGGTCGGTACCTTCACAAGACCGCAGGCCGTCCTCGCACGGTGCTGGTGTTGGGGTGGAATCGCCGGGTGCCCAGTCTGATTGCGGAGTTTGGCAGTTATGTGCGGCAGCCGTTTAATGTGGATATTGTTTCTGTCGTGTCGGCGACAGAAAGGGAGCGGGATATCGCCAGGTACATACAGGATCACCACCAGGTCACCTGCCATCATATTGAGGCGGATTATATGGTCGAGGATGAATTGCGCAATGTCCGCCCTGTCAATTACGACGCCGTCATCCTGCTGAGTAGTGACCGCCTGGCTTCAGGTGAGGAGGCCGATGCCCGGGCGATGGTGGGGTATCTGCAACTGGAAGATATTCTTGCCGAGAGCAACCGCAGGCCTCAGATAATCATGGAGCTGAGCGATCCTGACAATCGCCATCTGTTAAGCGGTCACCAGAGTGAAATGATGATCAGCCCGATGATTCTCAGCCATGTCCTGGCGCAGGTGGCCTTGCGAAGGGAATTGCGGGTAGTGCTCGACGAACTGTTTACCGTCGGTGGCGCGGAAATACAGTTTCGTGATCCTCGGGATTACCCGTTGCCCGCGAGTGTCGATTTTCATCTGCTGGAGCGAATCCTGTCAGAACGAGGCGAACTGGCATTGGGAGTGTTTCGACACAGTGGGGGCGCAGGCGGCAGGTGCCTGGAATTAAATCCGCCGCGCAAGCGGTTCCTGGACTTTCAGCCGGATGACCAGTTGGTTGTGATGGCGAAGACCTGACGCCGAATGGCGAGGCAGCAGGATCGGGTCCAGGTGTGTTTGTTCTGGTTGCCTTGGTCATTCACCAGGAAAATGCCGAAAATAGATAATATAAATTTCAATTATAAATTCAAAGGTACTAAAGTAGCTTCCATCGTCAGCAACCTGAGCGATTTTTGAGCGGGTTGTTGGCTCACTGGAGTAGTATTCTGCTTCTGATGAAGAGCACCTCAAACCCTAAACGACAGGACTGAGATCATGCCATACGCAAAAGACGTTGACGCCATTGCTTCTATCCTGAAGCAAAACCCGACCTGGAACGCCATCAATCCGAAGCACGCAGCCCGCATGCGCGCTCAGAACAAGTTCAAGACCGGTCTGGATATCGCCAAGTACACCGCCAAGATCATGCGCGAAGACATGGCGAACTACGACAACGACACTTCCCAGTACACCCAGTCTCTGGGCTGCTGGCACGGCTTCATTGGACAGCAGAAGATGCTGTCTATCAAGAAGCACTTCGGTACCACCAAGCGTCGTTACCTGTACCTGTCTGGCTGGATGGTTGCTGCCCTGCGCTCCGAGTTCGGCCCGCTGCCTGACCAGTCCATGCACGAGAAGACCGCTGTATCTGGTCTGATCGAAGAACTGTACACCTTCCTGCGTCAGGCGGATGCCTGGGAACTGAACCACCTGTTCCGTGCCTTGGAAGAAGCTGAGAACGCCGGCGACACTGCCAAAGCTGAAGAGCTGATCAAGCAGATCGACAACCACGAAACTCACGTTGTGCCGATCATTGCTGACATCGACGCTGGTTTCGGTAACGCCGAAGCGACTTACCTGCTGGCCAAGCAGATGATTGAAGCGGGCGCTTGCTGTATCCAGATCGAAAACCAGGTTTCCGACGAGAAGCAGTGTGGTCACCAGGACGGTAAAGTAACCGTTCCTCACGCGGACTTCCTGTCCAAGATCAACGCCGTACGTCTGGCGTTCCTGGAACTGGGTGTGGACGACGGTGTTATCGTTGCCCGTACTGACTCCCTGGGTGCAGGCCTGACCCAGAAGATCGCCGTGACTGAAGAGCCGGGCGACCTGGGTGACCAGTACAACAGCTTCATCGACGGTGAAGTCATCGAGAAAGCTGAAGACATCAACAACGGCGACGTTGTGATCAAGCAGAAGGGCCAACTGGTTCGTCCTAAGCGTCTGGCGTCTGGTCTGTTCCAGTTTAAGCCGGGTACCGGCGAAGACCGTGTTGTTCTGGACTGTATTACCAGCCTGCAGAACGGTGCTGACCTGCTGTGGATCGAGACTGAGAAGCCGCACGTTGGCCAGATCGCTGCCATGGTTAACCGCATCAAGGAAGTGGTGCCCGACGCCAAGCTGGTTTACAACAACAGCCCGTCCTTCAACTGGACCCTGAACTTCCGTCAGCAGGTATTCGACGCATGGCAGGAAGAAGGCAAGGACGTATCTGCCTACGAGCGCGCCAAGCTGATGAGCGAAGAGTACGACAACACCGAGCTGGGTCAGCTGGCAGACGAGTGGTGCCGTAACTTCCAGCGTGACGGTTCACGCGAAGCAGGTATCTTCCACCACCTGATCACGCTGCCGACGTACCACACCGCAGCCCTGTCCACCGACAACCTGGCCAAAGGCTACTTCGGTGACGAAGGCATGCTGGCCTACGTTGCAGGCGTTCAGCGTAAGGAAATCCGTCAGGGTATCGCCACCGTTAAGCATCAGGATATGGCTGGTTCCAACATCGGTGACGACCACAAAGAGTTCTTCGCAGGTGATGCGGCTCTGAAAGCTGGTGGTAAAGACAACACCATGAACCAGTTCGGTTAATCGAAGGTTCAGGTTGTCCGGCGATTGGGGGCGAGAGCCCCTGGTCGCCCCGAAAACCCCGCCCTGTTGCGGGGTTTTGTTTTTTTAACACACGCAGTTTTCTCTATGTGTCTGAATTGGATGCATAAACTATCCGCATTGAGTTTTCCCCTCGCAAAAACTGTTTCAGATTTGAAACAGTTTTAATAACCGGTCATAGAATTAATTCCCGCCTTAATGCAGTAAAAGCTCTTCCATAACAGTATGTTAAATTTTATTTAGAAAAGCTGGCACGTTAATCGCTGAGGTTGTTGAGCGGGTCTGAACCATGGGTTGACGGTAGTCAGTTCAGGTGGCGCGGATCCCTTCGAAGCTGAAACCATGGATAAGGAAGGTACGTTATGAAGACTACAAAAAGCTTGCTAGCGATTGCTGTAGCGATGGGACTGGGACTGTATGGCACCGCCATGGCCGACCAGGGTGGAGACGGCAGCCCGAACGCCAACGCTGATGATGGAAGCACAGCGGCCAACGTGTCCGATAGTGCGAATGACAATTCGAACAATTCCAGCAACTTGGACGTTGCAGACAGCGCAAACGACAACTCCACAGATAGCTCGAACAACAGCACCAACGTTGCCGATAGCGCAAACGACAACTCCACAGATAACTCGAACAACAGTACCAATGTTGCTGATAGCGCCAACGATAGTTCGAATAACAGTACGAATGTCGATGTTGCTGACAACGGCAATGACAACTCGGACAACAGCACCAACATTGCTGACAGCGGTAACGACAGTTCCGACAACAGCACCAACGTTGCTGACAGCGGTAACGACAGTTCCGACAACAGCACCGACGTTGCTGACAGTGGCAATGACAACTCCGATAACAGCATCAACGATTCGTTCAAGATTGCTGACAGCGGTAATGACAATTCGGACAATTCCGATAACAGCACGACCGATCTGGATCTGCATGTGTTCCTGAACGAAGCCGACCTGGACGGCACGGTTTCAGGTGTTGCAACTGTCAACGCTCTTGATGGTGATAATGGTGGTATGGCCGCAGTGACCAACCACAATGAGATTTCCGGTGGTTCGGCAAACTTCACCGGTGTTGGGGCCTTTGCCCAGAGTGCTGGTACAGGCAATGTCACACAGGCGAACGTCAGTGTGATGTCCAACCTGAGTACCAGTGGCAACTGATGGTAACTGGCCGCACCCACACCGGGTGCGGCCCCGTTACCCGGGAGAACGAACATGGGTAATGTCATCAGATGCAAACTGGGCGCTGCCCTGTTGATTCTGGCATTGGGATGGGGAGTGCAAGCCCAGGCTGAGGACTGGTTGGCGGGCGAAACTCTCTCCGCTGATCAGTTGTCGGATGCCAGCGGGCGTCAGGGTATTCCGCTGCAATGGCAGATCAACGATACCCAGCAGAATGCCGCGGTTTCCGACAACCTGCTGTCAGGTCATGTGGTTACGGGGGACAACATTATCTCGGACCATGCATTTGACAATATGAATGGCGTTGCCACGGTGATCCAGAATACCGGGAACCAGGTGGTCATTCAGGACAGCACCCAGATCAACGTAATGATTAACCATTAAACAGGAAGGAGGTGGGTCATGGCTGCACGCACGCTGACAATCTTGTGTGTGGGAGTCGGGCTGCTATGGTCCACCGCATTTGCCGGCTCTGTAATGGTGCCGGGCATCGGCGGTGATGTAAGCGTCAGTGTCACAAATTATCAGGAGCGGCGGTTTTCCACGATTATGCGGCAACAGTACGATTTCAGCTGTGGTTCGGCTGCACTCGCCTCGTTGTTGTCATACCACTATAGCCACAAAGTATCGGAACAGGATGTTTTCTTCTCCATGCTGAGCTTGGCAGACGAGGAAAAGGTCCGTCAGGAAGGGTTTTCGATGCTGGACATGAAGCGGTTTCTGGAATCCAAGGGCTATCGGGCCGATGGCTTTCGCATGCCGTTGTCAGGACTCAAGGAAAAAGTGCGTCTACCCACCATTGTGCTACTCAATCTGGACGGCTTCAGACACTTTGTCGTGATCAAGGGGATCAGTGATACCGAGGTGCTGGTGGGTGATCCGGCCCGCGGGCTGAAAGTTTACTCGTATCGACAGTTCGAGGATTACTGGGATGGAACAGCTTTCGTCATCCGGAGCCATCTCCAGCAAGGCCGGGAGTCGTTCCTGGGGGATGGCAATTGGCCACAGGTCGCCCGGGCTCCTCTGCAAAAGGGGCAGGGTGATACGTCGCTGGGGCATACATTGCCTTATTGGCCTTCATCTAGGGAGTGGTGACATCATGAAATCGGGAAGATTATTGATTGTGGCTGCACTGGCATGTTTGCTCTGGAATCAGCCGCTCCGGGCCGAACTTGCGTTACCGGTCACCCCTCTGGCTGACCCCGAATTGGCCAAACTGAGGGGGGGATTTGAAATGGGCAATCTGGAGATCGCTATCGGTCTGGAGCAGATTGTGTCAGTGAATGGCGATACCCTGGTGGTGAACCGATTGACCATTCCCAACCTGAATCAGGTCGTTCGTGATGGCAAGGTTGATCATAAGCTGGAGACCGTATTGCAGGTCGCAGGGCCGGACCAGAAAATCGGTTCACGCGTGTCAGGCAACCTGAGTGACTCTTCGGGCTGGATGACCCTGATTCAAAATAATCTGGACCGGACTGTGATCCAGAATGTTCAGCAACTCAACATCGAATTGAATAATGTCGGCAACGGTGTTCGGCTACCTAACAACTTGAATGACCAACTCGTGCAGTTCCTTGGGCGTTGACCACCCGTCAGAAACTGATAGGTAGCTTCAGTGTGATCTCGCTGTTGGGGGCGTTATCGGTCACCCCGACACCGACCGTGAGGCTCAGGCTGGCGCTTCTACTCAGGCGCTGAGATAGTCCAAAAGACAGGGAGCCGACCTGTATCCTGCTAAACGTCGCGTCCAGCAGATTGTTGGTGTCCTGCTCAATGGATGTCTCACGGATGACTGAATGATCATAGCCAAGACTGAACGACGTTTTTTCGTTAAAGGCGAAGCCCATTCCGAAACCGAAGCGTACGACATCGCCTGGATCGACCTTGCCTCCATTCTCGACGCCCTGGTCCTCCTCGACAGTCCAGACGTAACTGAGATTGCCAAACAGCACCGCCGGATCACTGGGATAAATAAAAGAGAACCCGGGCTCAACAGACCAGAAGCCGGATCCCGTGGGCCGCTCCCTCAGTTCAACACCGATCGGGTTACCGTCATTGTCCTCAATAACCCGCTGCTCCACATCGTAGGGGCCATCCCCCGTCGGAGGTTTTACCCGGAGTATACTGATGATATAGGGCATACCATCCAGCCCATCGTTCAGTTGGTAACGGAGCGAGAGTTCCACGTCCCCCAAGCCTCTTCCGGTTGACTCCCTGACAGTGTCGACTGGCGTACCCTGGAACGCCTGCCGTTCCCGCAGATCTTCATTAATGCTCAGGTGAGGTATTCGAATCGCACCTTCGAACCTACTGGTGAATCCGTATTTCAGGGCCAGCGCGGAGACGAAAATATCCCTCTGGACTTCGGAAATATTAATCAGTCCGACCAGCAAGGCAGGTATTACGGTGAACCCCTCAATTGCAACGACCGTTGAGTTGCTGTGGGCGTGGGAGAACGAGGGTTCAAAGGTCAGGCGACCGGGGCGGGTCACAATCCCCCGGTCCGATGTGATGGAGGCGATGTCTGTCGCGACGTTGCCGGCAGTTTCCGCGTCCCGGGGCTGGCCGTAGTCGTCGTACTCCTGCTCAGCGGCGGCGCTGAGCGGGAGAAGTAAAGTGGTCAGTAACAGGGGGTTTATATACTTGTAGGCCATTTCTACTGCTTCCTTTTATTTAATGATGGTTCCTTAACGGTTTGTCCGGGCGAGGGTGATTGTGTGGGCCATATTTATCCATTAATCGGTAGAAGGATACCCGCGAAATATTGAGAATCCGTGCCGCTGCAGATACGTTCTGGTGAGATAACTCCAGACTGCAGCTAAGCGCCTGCCGATCGGCTCTGGCACGGAATGCCTCCAGGCTGAGCCCAGACTGGCCCGGAATCGACAAGGCCAGTTCTGCCAGGCCGAGGTCCGTCGGTTCGATCATGGCGGATTCACTAAGAAGCATAGCCTGCCTCAGGCGATTCTGCAGTTCTTGAAGATTGCCCGGCCAGTCATGCAGTGCGAGAGTCTGCATGGCTTTATTGCTGAGTTTGCGGATTCCGAATGGTGAATGAGTATTGGCCAGGATTTTGTTGGCAACGATCGGAATGTCCTCAGGCCTGTCACGCAAGGCCGGAAGTTGCACCTCCAGGCTGCCTAACCGATAGTAGACGTCGCTCCGGAATTCTTCCGTCTCCACCAGTTTCTTCAGGGGGCGAGAGCTGGTGGCGATAACCCTTACGTCCACCTTCCTGGGCTGGCTACCCCCGATTCTCTCGATCTGGCCGTCCTGCAGGAACCGTAGAATGGCGGATTGCTGTTCTGGCACCAGTTCATCGATTCCCGACAGGAGCAGGGTGCCCCCATCTGCTGATTCCAGACGACCGCGGCGACTGTCAAGGGCATGGGTAAAAGCGCCTTTCTCGTAACCGAATAGCTCGCTTTGAGTCAGGGAGACTGGCAACGCTGCGCAATTGACGGTGACCAATGGGTGCGTACTGCGGGACGAGTGGGCATGGATGAAGCGGGCTGCGGTATCTTTGCCAGTACCGTTTTCTCCGAAAATCAGTACGGGCTCCTGGGTCTTGGCAAATCGCCGCAGCATGGCCCGGACTTGCCGGATGGCCTGGGATGCGCCTTCCAGTGCGGCCTCCCGATAACTGTCTTGGGCTTCGGCGCCGGATTGACGTTGCAGTTGGGCCATGCCCCACAGGTGCCCAATGACCGTATTCAAGCGATCTGGGTCCAGGGGCAGGGTATGATAATCGGTGCAGTGCCGGGAAATGAGTGTTCCCGGTGGTGTGTTCTGGTGGGGAGGGGACGGCAATATGCCGACCCAGTAAGGGATCTGGAAAGCTTCAATCCATTGGTCCAGATAGGGCGTGCCCTGATCCGGATAGGTGCTCAGGTCCAGCACCCCAACCCTGGTCTTACCGCCGCCGGCAAGACCAAATGGGGGTGGCTCGGTCAGATCGAAAGGATGTATGTTCCATTGTGATAGAAGTGCCGGATTGAGAGGCTTGTCGTCGCTGGTAGCTGACAGCCAGACAAGCGGTCGTTTTTCCTGCATGGCGGATCTCCTGGAAATGGCGTTCTTTGAAACGGACACCACGACCTTCAGTAACGTGTGAACTGCTGCTGGGACTGCCAAACGCGGCCACTGCCCTGTGACTGGTTACAACCGGAAGAACGGGTAAAAGAGGCCTTGCCATGACAACATTCATGTAATGTGCCAGATGATAGAGCCTGCGTATTATCAGTGAGTTGAGATGGGCCGAAGGATTGAGGCGCGAAAACCTGTAAATTTTGCCGACAGGGGGATGGGGTGAGTACGGAGCAGGGGTTGGTGTTTGGCATCCTGATAGCCACTCTGGGTTTGTTCATCTGGAACAGACTGCGCTTTGACGTTGTCTCGATGCTGGCCCTGCTGGCAATTGCACTAACAGGGCTGGTACCTCCCGGCGAACTGTTTTCCGGTTTCGGTCATCCCGCTGTGGTGACGGTTGCTGCGGTGTTGGTGATCAGTCAGGGACTGGTCAATGGGGGATTGGTTGACAGCATTGCCCGCTTGCTTGGCCGGGTGGGCCATCGTCCAACCCTGCAGGTGTTGATGCTGACGGGGGTGGTTGCGCTCTGCTCCGGTTTTATCAACAACGTTGGTGCCCTCGCCCTACTGATGCCGGTAGCTGTATGGATGTCGCGGGAAGCGGGCCGGTCGCCCTCCCTGCTGCTGATGCCCCTGGCCTTTGGTTCCCTGTTGGGAGGCACCATGACGCTGATCGGGACGCCGCCCAACATCATCATCGCCAGTTACCGTGAGGCCGGCTCCTTCGGATTGTTTGATTTCGCCCCCGTCGGCGCAGCAATCACGCTCGCCGGTATAGCTTTCATTACCCTGGCAGGCTGGCGCCTGACGCCTCAGCGGCAAGATAGTGAGGGGGAGGGGGGCAAGCTGTTCAGTGTCGGTGATTATGTCACCGAACTGCAGGTGCCCGAGGCATCGTCCTACGCTGGGGGCACCCTTCACAACCTGTTAACCGACGTTGACAGTGAGGAGGATGTGGTCGTTCTTGCTCTGATCCGGGGAGAAAGCCGGTCATTGGCGCCATCCACTTACAAGGTCCTGGCAGAGGGTGATGTCCTGTTGGTGGAGGCCGACACGGAGAGCCTGCAGGAATTTCTGGATCACACGGGGCTCGCCCTTGCTGGTGCCAGTGACGACGAGGGTGATGAGTCCGCAGCCCGGTCTCGCAAGGAACTGTCTGCCGGCGAGGTCCGGCTTATGGAGGTCGTGGTTACCCCCGAGTCAAGCCTGATAGGGCAGACGGCCAACCGCCTTAACCTGAGAGAATACCACGGTGTTAACATTGTCGCACTGGCCCGTGAGGGGCATCGGTTAAAGCGTCGGCTGGGAGATGTGCGTATACAGGCCGGGGATATCCTGTTAGTGCAAGGGCACGAGGATTCCCTCAGCGGGACTCTGCAGCGACTGGGATGCTTACCGTTGGCTGAGCGCGGGCTCAGGCTGGGGCGGGATCGCAATGCGCCGTTGGCCGGTGGTCTGTTCATCGCTGCCATCGTCACTATTGTCGCCGGTTGGCTGTCACCACCGGTGGCACTGGTGGCCTGTGCCTTGTCGATGGTGCTGACGGGGCTGCTTAACGCCCCTGACGCCTACAAGGCCATCGACTGGTCGGTCATCGTTCTGCTTGCCGCAATGATTCCAGTTGGTCAGGCGCTGGAAACCACCGGCGGTGCCGAACTGATTGCCACGCAGGTGCTGGCGCTGAGTGAAGGGCTGGCACCGGCCGTTGTACTTACGGTGGTATTGGTGGGCACTATGCTGCTGTCCAACGTGGTTAATAACGCGGCCGCAGCGATACTTGTTGCACCTATTGCCCTCAGCCTGTCGGCGGAGCTGGGCATGGCCTCCGATGCGGTGTTGATGGCTGTTGCCGTGGGAGCATCCTGTGCATTCCTGACGCCCATCGGCCATCAGTCCAATGCCCTGGTTATGGAGCCGGGAGGGTACCGGTTCGGAGACTATTGGCGTCTGGGGCTACCCATGTCAGTCCTGGTGACAGTAGTGGCCGTGCCCATGATCATGCTGGTATGGGGGTAGGTCAGTCACGGACTGGCAAGAAACATGGTAAAAATTCAACGTCCGGACACTCATCCGGCGGGCAGTTTGTTATCGTATTATCAGACCAGAGTGTTTGGAGAGCGAGAGCGTGGACAAAGCAACCCTGTTGGCCGAGCTGGATCATACCCGAGAGCGTACACGGGCGCTGATTACCTCGTTGCCAGATGACATGCTTGATGTGCCCTATCACCCTGGTGTTAATCCCCCATTGTGGGAGATGGGGCATGCCGCTTTTTTCTACGAAGTGTTTGTGTTTAACCTGTTGGATGGAACCTCAAGCTATGATCCCTCCATGGATGACCTGTGGGATTCGTTCCATGTTGACCACAAGGACCGCTGGTGCCGGGGGCTGTTCCCGGGCCGTGAGGACACCCTGGCCTATTTCGATACCATCTATGATCGTCTGACGGAGCGAATTAACAGTAAGCCGCTGACAGACGAGGAACTGTATCTGTACCGTTACGCCACCTTCCACCAGAACATGCATATCGAGTCATTGATCTGGTGCCGACAGACAGTGGGGTATCCCGCACCTCCCGACCATAATCCTGAACGCGTCGCGCCCGGTGACCGGGTTGACGGCGATGTCACCATCCCGGCAGGTCGATGGGTGATCGGGATGCCCGGCGAGTCCCCGGAATACGCTACCAATGATTTTGCATTTGATAATGAGAAACCCAGGTTTGAGGTGGAACTGGAGTCCTTCGCGATCTCCCGTCTACCGGTGTCCAATCGGGAATTTCTCGATTTTGTTGAGGATGGTGGATACCGGAGACCCGAACTCTGGTCCTTCGGGGGGCGCAAGTGGCTGCAGACCGAAATCGATGTTTCACTGGTCCATAACTGTGCCGGACCGCTGATGCACCTGCCGAAGCAGCCGCTGTACTGGCGCTGGCACGACAACCAATGGCAGGAGCGCCTTTTCGATGATTGGCAACCGCTGAACCTGGACGCTCCGGTGACCCATGTGAGCTACTGGGAAGCGGAAGCCTGGTGTCGTTGGGCTGGCAGGAGGTTGCCGACTGAATACGAGTGGGAAGTCGCAGCGTTAGGTAACCGGCCTGGTGAGCCTTTCCGCCGATTCCCCTGGGGGAACCACCCGGTGAGTCCGGCACGTGCCGATATGAGTGGTCGCACCATGGCACAAAACCCGGTCTGGGATTACCCTGAAGGAGAGAGCCCGTTTGGTTGTCGCCAGATGATCGGTACAGTCTGGGAATGGACCAGTAGCCAGTTTTTTCCCTACGACGGCTTCAGGATTGATATGTACCCATTCATGTCGACACTGCAGTTCGGTGACCACAAGGTCACACGCGGTGGCAGCTGCGCCACGTCCGCCTCACTGATTCGGGGTACCTATCGGCAGGCGTATCTGCCCATGAGAAGCGACGTCTACACCGGGTTCCGCAGTTGTGCGTGACCGAAACACTGCTGAGGACCAACCATGAACGTGTACGAAACCGATGAACTGCTCAGTCAGTATTTGGGATTTCATTTCGGCGATCACTATTTTGGCGTGAGTAATTACCCCGCACGATGTGCCGGTATCTGTCAGGAAATGATGGCCGGGCGGGACAAGCGCAAAGCGCTGGATCTGGGGTGCGCCGTGGGCCGCACGGCCTTTGAACTGGGCCGGGTGTTTGAAGAGGTCGTGGGTATCGATCTTTCCAAGCGGTTTGTGGATGCCGCTCATCACCTCAAGCAACACGGTGAAATCGATTACTTCCGCCGGGATGAAGGTGAACTGGGTGAGCGAGTGACCATAAGCCTGGAAGAGCTGGGCCTGGCCAGGGCCGCCGAGCGGGTGTCGTTCGCCACGGAAGATGCCTGTCAGCTGTCGGCGGAACATCAGGATTATGACCTGATTTTTGCTGGTAACTTGATCGACCGGCTACAGGCCCCCGGATCGTTTCTTGCCGGCATCCATGAACGTCTTGCGGTAGGAGGCACACTGGTTATCAGTTCCCCCTATACTCTGATGGAGGAATTCACGCCCCGCAACAACTGGATTGGCGGTTTCGAACTGCACGGGCAGCCCAGGAGTGTACTGGATGGCATGCGGGACATATTGTCCGATCATTTCGAGCTGATCCAGCCCCCGATGGATGTGACATTTGTGATCCGGGAAACCCGGCGCAAGTTTCAGCACACGATTGCCGAGCTGACGGCCTGGCGAAGAGTTCGCTGAGCCCGGGTATGATCTGATAACCGGGAGATTGCCAAGCAATGCGGGGGCACCAAGTTCGCCTCCGCATTGCTTGCAGAGGATCAGGGTAGCTCGACCAAAACGACCAGTCCCAGTTCTTCGAGAGCGACGGGTCCCGTGCCATCTGGATCAAAAGACGTACGTAGCACGCCCAGGGAGCCATCGTTGCTGATGAAGCCGTCCATGGTGGTTACACCGTCTCCACCACTGGCCTGGGACGCGCTCATGCTGAGTGCTCCGCCACCGGTGACGCTGACATCCAGAGTATTTTCCAGTCCAAAGGTCTCTTTGCCCACTTCCGCGGCCAGACCTCCACTTTTCACGACGGAGACATAATCGGCCGTAATCTCCGCCGCTGTTTCGTTGGTGAAGGTCACGGTGGAGTCAAAGCCCGTGTTGTTGAGGAAAATGCTGCCATTGTCCCTGAAGGTCACCGACAGCAAAAATACCCGGTAGGTGCGGTCGGTCAGGCTCGGTGCCGAGCCGTCTGGTAGTTTGACCATCAGGGTATGCTGGATCTCTGCGAAGTCAGTGCCATCGTTGGGGTTGGCCCCGTCGAAATCCGGTACAGCCAGGAAGTCGAAGGTATCGTTGATAAAGCCATTGGCGGGCCCTCCGATATCGCTGATGGTGCCATCAGCCTCTAAAGTGATAGATCCTGATCCACCATCAGGGGTGCTGGACAGCGTGGTAGTGCCGCCGGTGGCGTCGCGGTTGATTTCAAGAAGACTGCCGCCGGTCAGGGCAAAGTTACCGGCACCGTCAAAGTTGACTGTGCTTTGTTCGCTCTCGACACGAATGCCGGCACCCTCTTCCAGGTAGGTGGACAGGCTGATCAAACCAAAATCACCACTCAGGTCACTGTCCGTGGCGTTTTCTGGCAAGCGGGCAAAGTATTCCAGGGAGCGCATGACTTCGTCACCGTCCTTCTGATCCGGGTCGACGGCATCTTTCTCACCGTCTTCATCGGTGTCGATGGTGCGGTAGCGGACCGCGGCTTCCTGCGCAAGCAGGAAGAACAGGTTGTTCTCTGTGTTCTTCTGCAGCCGATAGGTCACGGGTGGGTGGCGGAAGCCGAAGTCGCCATCGATATCCTCTTCGAACTCGCCATCCAGCGTCAGCACGCCATTGCTGCCGTAGGTGCCGGTGAAGGACTCAGTCTCGTTATCCGCGAGTTCCGGGAAGTACTCCACCATCGCGCTGCCATCGTCGGCGCCGCCCAGGAAGGCGTAGGCCGAGGCATTGGCGCTCAGGGTCACGCCCACCTCGCCATCACCGTTGTCAGTAAAGGTGAAGTCGTCACTGTAAGTATCGGTGGCGAAGCTGCCAAAGCCCTGACCATCGGAATCGTGCAACTCCAGGTTCAGGGCAGAGCTGCGAAAATCGCCGGCGATTTCAGTGACGTCCCCTTGGGGTGTGGAAATGGAATCCACCTGGCCTTCGACGAAGTCACCGATTTCCTCATCCAGTTTGGCGAACATTGACGAAAGATCCGCCTCTGCGGTCAGATCAAATTCATCCGCCTGGCCGCGCAACTTGACAACTTTATCGGTTTCCAGGCTGTCGAGATCGGCTCCTCTGTCGATAAATTTCTGCAGGACAAACTCCGATATCGGATCAATGTCCACCTCCTGGTCGACCACCTGGGAGCGTAATTGTTGGTTGTTGCTGCCCGTTATGCGCACAATGAGATTCCCGGCAAGGCTGGTACCATCGGGCACTGTCAGGGTGTAGTCGCCGGTGATGGAGGTGGTTGTCCGGGCCAGCACGTCACCGACCTGGTTACCGGCGTTATCAACACGGATGAGTTCGACATCCGCTCCGTCCACTGGCTCGAGTCCGGTGATGGCTGCAGCAGCGCCTGGAACAAAAAACGCAACCGCCACCTCAAGCGGAGACCTTGATTCCAGCTGGGCGACCATGCCGCCTGGCGCTGTTACTTTGCCGCCTACCTCTGTGCCTGTTGTGTCCGCCGTATCGTCGCTGCTGCTGGACGAATTACTGCAGCCGGTAACCGCCAGACTGGCCGTAATCGTCGATAACAATGCTAACCGTTTGAATGAATGCATTTCGATCACCCGTATCGATTTATTGGTGTTTGCGGGGTGACTATTGCAAAAGCAAGGCGAGGCAAAATCCCCTAAATAGGGTATTCGTCGGATTCAGTCCCGTTGGGTGAAGAACGCTGTCTGAGTTGGGTGGCCAAATTCCGGATGGCATTCCCCGATGCCGCCAAACCCCACCTGATAGCGATTGCGTTTTGCTACACCACTGGCCCAGCGACGAAACTTGCAGCGATCCCACTCGAACCGGTGGTCCTCCTCGCGAAATTGATCGGCCGCCAGACCAAACAGCGGGTTGTACTCACGATTAGGTGTGGTCATGAACAGGTAGCGTGGCCGGTATTCACCAAAAACCACTGTTTCTACCCGGGAGAGTGCCCCTGGATGCACATGTTCAATGGTTTCCACCATGGCGGCTGCATCATATCCGGCCAGCGCCGGGTTACTCTCGGAATAAGAACCGCGGATCAGCTGGATACGGGGGGCACTCTCGGAAAGGTAGGTGGCCAGGATTGTGCGGGCCTGTTGCAATGAAAGGCCGGAGTTTTCCAGTCCGGTTACTTCCTGAAATTGGGGGTCGGAAAGCAGTCGATACAACAGGGAGCCAGAGCCACACCCGAGATCCAGCACACGGGTGGCTCCGGTTGCCTTGAGTGCCTGAAAGGCGAGGTCCAGACGTTGCTCGTGCAAGCAGGTCATCTGGGTCATCCGGCTGCCGCTGGACTTTGCTGGCGCCGACATCAGGACTCGGCTCTGCTGCTGTGCGGCGGCTCACTCTGCCGTTTTTTCAATTGGCTGGCCAGCGCCACGCCGGTTTCACTCATAGTGAGGTAGGCCTGATCGGCGCCTGCCGCGCGGATCTGCTGGGCTTCATCCTCGTACAGAGTGTGAGCCACGATGTATCCGGAGAAGCCTTTTTTGCGGAGATTCCTGGCGGCAATGAGCTTGCCCTCTATATCACCCATAGTAAGGATGACTGCCTCAACAGCCGGCATATGGAGACCCTGCCAGAAGGAGATGTCCTCTGCGTCTGCGAAGACCACATTACGGTCGGCTTTCTGGTGCTGGGATACTTTAGCCGGGTCAGAGTCGAGCCCCATAACACGGGGTTCTTCGTCCGACAGGTGGTCGTAGGCTGCAGTGCCTGTCCGTCCCATCCCCATGATCAGTACTTTTGTGCTTCCCAGGGAGATCGGCTGTTCGTCCGGGTGATGGCGTCTGCCCTCGTAAGGTGTCAGGCGGGTGTTGAAGCGCTCATAGAGCGTGTGGGCAAAGCGATTGACCGGCGCGGAAACAAGGAAGGAAATCGCGACCGTGAGGGCGAGTGGCACCAGCCACTCTGGCAGAGCGACACTGGCGACAATCAGCCCAAACTCGCTGTAATTGGTGAGCGACAGGGCGCTCAGAAAGCTGCTGCGGGCTCGCAGCCGGAAGGCGAGCAACAGAAAGAAGAACAGCGCGCCTTTTAACGGCAATACCAGCGATGCGATCAGAGCGAATAACAATGCGTTACCGTCCGGCAGTCCCCCGATGCCGATCTGCAGGAAAAAACCGACCAGGAAAACTTCCTTGACGCTCCAGAGGGACTTGGACAGCTCCTGGGAACGCGGGTGGTTGGCAAGCATGGCGCCAAACACCAGGGCCCCCAGTTCCGGGCTTAAACCGACGGCCTCAAAGCCAAGCCCCCCAAGGGCCAGGGCCAGTAACAGTCCCAGAAGGACCAGCAACTCGTCGTGACCACTGGCGTCCAGGAGCCGGAAAAGGAGGGGGCGGAGCAGGGGCAGGCCAAAGACCACGAGTGCCCACTGCGACGGTGTCTGTCCCGCAGCCAGGCTCATGACGACCAGGGCGATCAGGTCCTGCATGATCAGGATGCCAATGGCGACACGGCCATGAAAGGCCCGCAGTTCCCGTTTGCTTTCCAGAACCTTGGCGGCGAGTACGGTACTGGAAAAGGACAGGGCAATGGACAGTAACACGGCAGTCTGCCATGTCAGGTCCATCAACCAGTGCAGTCCTGGCGCAAACACCGCACAGGTGATCGCAAAGTGGAACAGGCTGCCGCCTATAACCTCGGTGCTGATGATGGAGCGCAGCTTGAGTTTGAGCCCCACGGTGAACAGCAACAACAGGACACCGAGATGAGCAATATGCTCCAGTGCGTTGGTTGCCTCCACCGTAATGTTAAGGGGGGCAGCCAGACCACTCAGCAAGAACCCGGCCGCCAGGTATCCGACCAAGGGCGGCAAACCAACGGTTTTCACCAATAGCCCCAGGCCAAAGGCGAATGTAATCCAGATAGCTTCGGGCATGGTGGTCTTCTGTTGGATCAATTACTGGATTGAATGAACTGTCGGAACAGTCTAGCGGATTCTTCCGGCACTTCTATCATGGGTGCATGGCCTACGCCATCCAATAGGACCTTTCGGGCATGGGGAATGCGCTCGACAAAAATATCGGCATTGCGATAATTGATTACGCGGTCTTTCTTTCCCCACACTACCAGTACCGGTGCCTCAATGCGCTCGATGTCGTTGCGGAAACCTGGTTCGTAGCCGCTGTCCCGAATGGCGGCGAAGATCACCTCATTGACTTCACGGTTGGCGATGGCTTTTTCTTCCATCACATCGAGGATCGGCCAGGGCGCAAATGGCCTTTTTTCCAGGGCAAAGTCCAGAAGCCGATCGAAATCCCCGGGCTTCTTGGGAATCAATGGGTTATCCCCTTCTGTCACCAGCTCCACGAGCTCACTGTCATACTCGAAGATTCCGGCCGGATCGAACAGGACTGCAGAACGGACCTGGCCGGGAAAGGTTGCGGCATAGAGGGCAGTGATGGCTCCCCCCATGGAGTTGCCCATCATGTGCGGCTGGTCGATGTCCAGCGCTGCTAGAATACTGGACACGTGCTGCACCTGATCCTCGAATCGGTAACCAAGGTCCAGTTCCTTACTGCTGTCACCGTGACCGGGTAGATCGATGGCATAGACGTTGAAGTCGTCGGTCAGTTCCCCGGCGAAGCGGATCCAGTTGTCCTTGTTGGCCCCGAAACCGTGGATCAGGACAATGGTTTCACCCTCTGTAGCTTCCTTGTTGCGAAGGTAGGCAATGTCCAGTTCTCCGACGTCCACCTGATCTGACTCCAGCCCTGCGGATGAACGTTCCCAGGCAATGGCGGTGTCATAGATGCCCTGACGGGAACAGCCCCACAGAAGCGTGATCAGCGTTAACAGAAGTAGGGTAGGCAAGCGGGTGTTAGCCATCATTGGAAATCGGACTCCAGTTCATTAAAAAGAAGCCCGGTCAAGGACCGGGCTTTACGAGGCACACAGGGGTACGGCAGCGTCAGGATTGTTCCCGGGCAATGGCCCGATAAGCAATGTCCTTGCGGTAAAAGGCGCCGTCCCATTGGATCCTGGAAGCGACCTCGTAGGCACGCTGCTGGGCTTCGGTGACGGTATTGCCCAGTGCCGTTGCACAAAGCACTCGTCCGCCGTTGGTGACCACCTGGTCTCCGTTTAGCCGAGTCCCGGCGTGGAATACTTTCTCGCCTTCGGTTTCGGTTTCCGGCAGGCCGGAGATAGCGTCGCCCTTGTTGTAACTGCCCGGATAGCCACCGGCCGCCAGTACAATGCCGACAGAGGCGCGGTCATCCCATTCGGAGTCACACTGTTCCAGTTTGCCATCAATGGCGGCACCACACAGTTCCACCAGATCGGACTTCATGCGCAACATGATCGGCTGGGTTTCCGGGTCGCCGAAGCGGCAGTTGAACTCAATCACCTTGGGGGAGCCGGAGCTGTCGATCATCAGGCCGGCGTACAGGAAGCCCTTGTACGGGTGGCCTTCGGCCGCCATGCCGCGCACGGTCGGGTAAATCACCTCATCCATAATGCGCTGATGAATATCCGCCGTCACCACCGGAGCCGGTGAGTAGGCGCCCATGCCGCCAGTATTGGGTCCGGTGTCTCCGTCGCCAACCCGCTTGTGATCCTGGGAAGTAGCCATGGGCAGGACGTGTTCGCCGTCCACCATGACGATGAAGCTGGCTTCCTCGCCGTCCAGGAATTCCTCGATGACAACCCGACTACCTGCGTCACCGAAGGCATTGCCGGCGAGCATGTCACGGATGGCGTCTTCCGCTTCTTTCAGGGTCATGGCCACAATCACGCCCTTGCCTGCCGCCAGGCCGTCGGCCTTGACCACAATGGGAGCGCCTTGTTCGCGTACATAGGCGAGGGCTTCGTCAACATCGGTAAAGTTGGCGTAAGCGGCGGTGGGAATGTTCTGGCGTGCCAGGAAATCCTTGGTGAAGGCCTTGGAGCCCTCCAGCTGTGCCGCCCCGGCACTGGGGCCAAAGACCCGAAGGCCGCGCGCTTCAAACTTGTCGACGATACCGGCGACCAGAGGGGCCTCCGGACCGACAATGGTCAGGCCCACGTTGTTGGCGGCAGCAAAATCCGCCAGACCGTCCAGGTCCATAACGTCGATGTTGATGTTCTCCAGGCCCGGTTCCCGGGCGGTGCCGGCGTTGCCTGGGGCCACGAAGACCCGGTCAGCATCTGCAGACTGGGCGGCTTTCCAGGCCAGTGCGTGTTCACGGCCGCCGGCGCCAATAACAAGAATATTCATAGTCGTTTTCCTGTTTGTCGGATTAATGCCGGAAATGGCGCATGCCGGTGAACACCATGGCAATGCCGTGTTCGTTAGCGGCGTCGATCACTTCCTGGTCGCGCATGGAGCCACCGGGCTGGATCACAGCGGTAATGCCGGCTTGTGCGGCAGCGTCGATGCCATCCCGGAACGGGAAGAAGGCATCGGAAGCCATAACGGAACCTTTCACTTCCAGGTTTTCATCGGCGGCCTTGATGCCGGCAATTTTCGCGCTGTAGACGCGGCTCATCTGGCCAGCGCCGACACCGATGGTGCGACCGGCCCTGGCGTAGACAATGGCGTTGGATTTGACGTACTTGGCCACTTCCCAGGCGAACAGCAGGTCGTTCAGTTCCTGCTCGGAAGGCTGACGCTCGGTCACTACCTTAACGTCTTCCATGGCCACCATGCCCAGATCACGGTCCTGTACCAGCAGGCCGCCGGTGACGCGCTTGTAGTCCATGGATTTGGCCCGCTCGTCATCAAGTTCGCCGCAGGCCAGCAGGCGCACGTTTTTCTTTGCTGCAACCAGTTCTACCGCTTCCGGGGCGATGGTCGGGGCAATGATTACTTCCACGAACTGCCGGTCAATAATGGCCTTGGCGGTATCAGCATCCAGTTCCCGGTTAAACGCGATGATGCCGCCAAAGGCAGAGGTGGGGTCGGTGGCAAAGGCCAGATCATAGGCCTGACCAATGTCGGTACCAATGGCAACCCCACAGGGGTTCGCGTGCTTGACGATAACGCAGGCGGGGTCCGCGAAGGGTTTCACGCACTCAAGTGCCGCATCGGTGTCAGCCACATTGTTGTAGGACAGTTCTTTGCCCTGAAGCTGTTTGGCGGTGGCAACGCAGGCCTCCTTCGGACTACGCTCAGCGTAGAAGGCGGCGCGCTGGTGGGGGTTTTCCCCATAACGCATGTCCTGAACCTTTACATACTGGGCGTTGAAGGTGCGGGGGAAGTCAGCGTTGTCATTGTCCGGGGTGCGCCCGCCAAGGTAGTTGGCGATGGCACCGTCGTAGCCGGCGGTGTGCTCGAAGGCTTTGACCGCCAGGTCGAAACGGGTGTTGTAGGTCAGTTGACCATCGTTTTCTTCCAGCTCTGCAAGTACCCGACTGTAGTCCGATGCATTGACCACGATGGCCACATCGTTGTGATTCTTGGCGGCGGCACGCACCATGGTCGGGCCACCGATATCGATGTTTTCGATCGCGGTGGGCAGGTCGCAGTCCGGATTGGCCGCGGTGTCTTCGAACGGATAGAGGTTCACCACCACCATATCAATGGGGTTAATGCCGTGTTCGCCCATAATGCTGTCATCGGTTCCCCGCCGACCGAGAATGCCGCCATGGATTTTCGGGTGCAGGGTTTTCACCCGGCCGTCCATCATTTCCGGGAAGCCGGTGTAATCGGACACCTCGGTGACCGGAATGTTATTTTCCTTCAGAAGGCGAAAAGTACCACCGGTGGAGAGCAGTTCAATACCGCGCTCGGTCAGGGCACGGCCGAAGTCGACAATGCCGGATTTGTCACTGACGCTGATCAGCGCGCGACGGACGGGAGTGTTAGCCTGGTTTGCCATGGGTTGGTCACATTCTTTAGCTGGGGATGAACGAATAAGGGCCTCGCGAATGGTGTCCGGGAGGCCCTCGTTTCAATCGGGTAGCTGGATTATAGCAGACCGTATTGCTTAAGCTTCTTGCGCAGGGTGCCGCGATTCAGGCCAAGCATGGTGGAGGCCTTGGTCTGGTTGTTGCGGGTGTACTTCATCACCTGCTCCAACAGGGGTGCCTCCACTTCGGACAGCACCAGCTGGTACACCTCTGTGACGGGTGCTCCGTCCAGCTGGGCGAAGTAGTTTTTCAGGGCAACTTCTACGCTGTCACGCAGGGTGACGCTGTTGCCGCTGCTGTTCACCGTCTGCAACTGATGAATGTCATCGTTGGCCGATGTGCTCAGGTTGTCGTTTGCCAAAGTCTCAGCGGTCATGCTGCGAATACCTCTCCATTTCGTAAGCCTGCAAAGTACTGTTGAATGCTGTCTCTTTGCTCCGCCGCCTCGTCCAGGGCGTTGAAGCGTTTGCGGAACTGTTTGCTCTCGTCGTGTGACTGCAGGTACCAGCCCACGTGCTTTCTGGCTATGCGTACACCCATGAAGTCCCCATAAAACTGGTGCAGGGCATCCAGGTGCTGTGTCAGGATCTGTTCTACCTCGGCCAGCGGAGGCGACGCCAGGTGTTTTCCGGTCTCCAGGAAATGCAGGATTTCCCGGAAGATCCAGGGCCGGCCCTGAGCTGCCCGGCCAATCAACAGACCGTCGGCGCCGGTGTGCTGGAGTACCTGTTTTGCCTTCTCCGGGGACGTGATATCGCCGTTGGCAAACACCGGAATGCTGACGCGGGATTTTACTTCCGCAATGGTGTCGTACTCGGCGTCACCTTTGTAGGCGTCCTTACGGGTGCGGCCGTGAACCGCCAGTGCCTGTATGCCTGCATCTTCTGCCATGCGCGCGATCAGGGGCGCGTTACGATGGTCCCGGTCCCAGCCAGTCCTCATCTTCAGGGTGACGGGGATATCCACGGCGGCGACGACGGCCTCCAGAATCTCTCGGACCAGACGTTCGTCCTTCATCAGCGCGGAACCCGCTGCCTTGTTACAGACTTTCTTGGCGGGGCAACCCATGTTGATATCGATGATCTGGGCCCCGTACTCGGCATTCAGTTTCGCGGCGTGGGCCAGCATCTCGGGGTCGCCGCCGGCAATCTGGACCGACCTGGGTTCCGGTTCGCCGGCATGGTCCATGCGGGTCCTGGATTTACGCGTGTGCCAGAGCTTGCTGTCCGCTATGACCATTTCCGATACGGCCAGCCCGGCTCCCAGGTTCCGGCACAGCAGACGGAACGGGCGGTCCGTCACACCCGCCATGGGTGCAACAATCAGCGGGTTGGGCAAGGTGTACGGCCCGATTTTTGCCGTTGGCAGCATGATCTGAGTCCGTGTCACAGCGGTTTAAGCAAGGGTCGGAATGGAACGATTGCTCAATAAGTGACCGATCCTGATCCGAAGGGCGGTAATGATACCGCCGGGGCGCCGGTGATTGAAGGGGCAAAGGGGTGAAAAAATTGATTATTTTTCGTGCTTTCTGGTTGACTTTTAGTCTGTTCGATGGCGTCTGCCGTGGTTAACGAGTGAATGCTGGCTTACTCGGGGTTGTAGGCCCGAAAGGCAATGTTGTAGTTCACCGCATCCCTGCCCGGATCCCGGATATTGATCGCAATTCGCACCGGTGTGTCCGTTGGCATGGCTGACAATTCATGACCTTCGCCGGCGATGTATTCATCCGGAGTGAACACGCTTTGAGCAACCACGTCTCCGTTCAGGTTGGAGAAGGTGAGGGCAATGGCGGGGAAAGGTTGAGAAAACGTGGCCCGATTGATAATCACGGCTTCCACCAGCAGTTGGCTGCGGTTGTCGGGATTGGTTCGAACCACCAGTTTGCGACTCTGGATGGCATCGACGTCAATCAGAGGCTTGAGTTCACAGCCGGCCAGTTCGCAGCCTCTTTCGTAAAAAGGCCTCAATTCAGGGATTGAGGACAGACGGTCAAACTGGAACCAGGCAACCTGAGCCACCAATACGCCAATCAGTGCCAATACCACCAGGCTCCATACGATCGTACGCACGCGTCCACCGGAGCTGCGATGAACGGAGACGGGTTCCCGCCGGAGGTCGCTGTAGGGATGGTGGGATGTCAGCGGCTCCTCCGTGTCGGCTTCATCTATTACGGGGCTTTCGACAGCCACTGTCTCTCGATGGTCCCTTGTGGGCTCGAGGCTGAGGTCGAGGGCGGTATCGGTCGGAGTAGCCGGCGCATCTTCGGATGGCGTCTGATCTTCCTGGGACTCACTGCCCACACCGGGCGGGACGGAAGGCTCGATTTCCGGTTGCGGCTCGTCATCGGGTTCTGCCAGTGGCTCAGGCTCACGGGTGGCTGACAAACCGCTGTGTCCTCCGCTGATGTCATCGTCGACAAGCATGGCTTCGGCCCAGCTCTCATCGATATCATCGTCGGTACGATTGTCCTCGGCATCAAATTCCGATTTGGCTTCTTTGTCAACTGAGCGAAAGCTGTCACTGAGCTCGTCGTCGGAGAAGGTCATCCGGGAGCCGGCGTATCGTCCTTCTTCTGCATCCTCTTCAGGATTGTCGGCGAAGACAAAATCATCGTCTGCAGAGAAGCCGCTGGCGGAGCTGGCCGGTTCTGTATCCGGCGACCCAGGCGGAGTGGGTTGCGACGGTGTCGTCGACGCAGCAGGTTTTACCTGGTGCTCCACGGCGTTGAAGACTTCCATGCAGTTTCCGCAGCGCACTTTGCCTCTGGCAATGCTGAGTTGCTCATCCGTTACCCGGAACCGGGTATCGCAATTGGGGCACTGTGTCTGCAGGCTGCTTTGGGTCATGCTTCGTTCCTGTAAGCGACTTCGCTACGAGTCACGGAGTTTAGTCGTTCACAATGGATTCGTCACCTGTCGCTGCGTCGTCCTGTGAGGCGTATCCACTCCTCCTGTTGCTCGGGCTCATCCATCACAAACCAGGGTTCATAGGCTTCCATGACCTCACGTGCCTGGTTGGCCAGAATCCCGGAGAGCACCAGGTCGCCGCCGGGTTTGACCCGGGCGGCCAGATGCGGCGCGAGGCTGATCAGCGGTTGGGCCAGGATGTTGGCTAGCATGATATCCGCTTGAGTATCGGGTTCATGCTCGGGCAGGTACAGGTCCAGACGACGGTTTTCGACGCCGTTACGCTGGGCGTTGTCGCGGCTGGCTTCCAGCGCCTGTGGGTCTGTATCCACGCCAATGACGTGATCGGCGCCCAGTAACAACGCTGCCAGGCCGAGAATGCCGGAGCCGCAACCGTAATCGATAACCTGTTTATCCTGCACGTCCTGGCCGTCCAGCCACTGCAGGCAAAGGGCGGTGGTAGGGTGGGTGCCGGTGCCAAAAGCCAGACCGGGGTCGAGCATCAGGTTGGCGGCGTCAGGGTCGGGAGCGTCGTGCCAGCTGGGGACAATCCACAGCCGTTCGCCGAACTGCAAAGGCTGAAAGTCGTCCATCCAGGCACGCTCCCAGTCCTTGTCTTCCACCAGGGATACGGCAATCTCTGGCAGGGATTGCTGGGTCTGCTGATGCCACGCATCGCTGACCGCGGCGCACAGCTGGTCGATGTCCCGTTCCGAGTCGAACAGGCCGGTGACGCTGGTCTGGTGCCATAGTGGGGTGGTGCCGGGGTCGGGCTCGTATAGCGGCTGGTCGGCTGCGTCTTCCATGGAGACGGCTTCGGCACCCATCTCCATGAGCAGATCTTCCAGCTGATCCGCGTTGTCCGGATCAGCCGGGATCTGTAGTTGTATCCAAGGCATGTTTGGTTCAATCCCGCATCAGTTTTTCCAGGTAATGGATGGTGAAGTCTACCTGTTTAAAGCCACCATCGCGTACCAGTTTTCTATGCAGGGGTTGATTGGTCTTGATGCCTTCGACAACCAGCTCATCTAGGGCGTTCTTCATGCGCCGACGAGCAATCTCGCGGTCATCGCCCCAGGTGATCAGCTTGGCCACCAGGGAATCGTAGTACGGGGGCACGGTATAACCACTGTACAGGTGCGAATCGACCCGGATGCCGTTGCCGCCAGGGGCGTGGAAGTGCTTGACCTTGCCCGGGCTGGGAACGAACGTCTTGGGATCTTCGGCGTTGATCCGGCATTCCAGAGCGTGGCCGGAAATGCGGATATCGTCCTGGGTGTATTGCAGCGGCAGGCCGCTGGCAACGCGGAGCTGTTCCCGCACAATGTCCACGCCGGTGACCATCTCGGAGACCGGATGCTCCACCTGTACCCGTGTGTTCATCTCGATAAAATAGAACTCACCGTCCTGATACAGGAATTCGAAGGTACCGGCACCGACGTAGCCAATTTCCTTGCAGGCGTCGACGCAGGCCTTGAGGGTGCGCTCGCGGGATTCCGGGTTGATGTTCGGAGCCGGCGCCTCTTCAATCACCTTCTGGTTGCGGCGCTGCATGGAGCAGTCGCGGTCACCCAGGTGGATGCAGTTGCCGTGCATGTCAGCCAGCACCTGAACTTCGACGTGCCGTGGATGCTCCAGGAATTTTTCCAGGTAGACCGTCGGGTCGCCAAAGGCGTTGCGGGCTTCACTCTGGGTAATCTGGACACCCTTGAGCAGTGCCGCTTCCGAGTGAACCACCTGCATGCCACGGCCACCGCCACCGGACGCAGCCTTGATCATCACCGGATAGCCAATCTCACGGGCAATGCGCAGCGTGCGTTCCTCGTCGTCGGTCAGTGGGCCATCGGAACCAGGAACCGTGGGGACGCCCGCCTTGATCATTGCGTTAATGGCGGACACCTTGTTGCCCATGAGGCGAATGGTTTCCGCTCTCGGGCCGATGAAGCGAAAGCCGCTTTTCTCCACCTGCTCGGCAAAATCGGCGTTCTCGGCCAGGAAGCCGTAGCCAGGGTGAATGCCGACAGAATCGGTTACTTCCGCCGCACTGATAATGGTGGGGATGTTGAGGTAGCTGTCCGTCGCACTGTTCGGGCCGATACACACGGATTCATCCGCAAGGCGAACATGCATCAGGTCTCGATCGACCTGTGAGTGGATGGCGACGGTCTTGATGCCCAACTCTTTACAGGCGCGCAGGATGCGGAGCGCGATCTCTCCCCGGTTTGCGATCAGAACTTTTTCTAACATAGCCATGATGTGCAATCACCGAGTTCAGGAAATGACGACCAGAGGCTGGTCGAACTCTACCGGCTGACCGTTCTCCACCAGGATTTCGGTGACGGTGCCGCTCTTGTCTGATTCGATCTGGTTCATCATTTTCATGGCTTCTACGATGCAGACCACTTCACCTGCCTTAACCTCCTGACCGACTTCCACGAAGGCCTTGGCCGTCGGCGACGGTGAGCGATAGAAGGTGCCGACCATTGGCGAGTTAACAGTGTGACCGGAGGGCGCAGCGGGAGCTGTGCTCTCGCTGGCCGCAGGTGCCGGATTTTCGGCGGCCGGAGCAGGCTGCGGAGCAGCATTGGGCGCCGGGTAGTGAGCCATGTACTGAGTGGCGGCTGCCTGTTCGCCGCGACGGGAGATGCGAACGGAGTCATCACCTTCGTGAATCTCCAGCTCCTCGACGTCGGATTCCTCCAGGAGCTCAATCAGCTTCTTGATCTTTCGAATGTCCATAGTCAGTTAAGTCCCGTATTGTCTTTGGTCTATCAGTGAATTCGCTGCAGGGCCGCCTGAAGCGCGAGGTCATACCCCTGACTGCCCAGCCCGCAGATAACGCCTTCGGCGATATCGGAAAAATAGGAGTGATGGCGGAACGCTTCCCGCGCATGCACATTGGAAAGATGCACCTCGATGAAGGGGATACCCGATGCCAGCAAGGCGTCTCTCAGGGCCACGCTGGTGTGAGTAAACGCCGCCGGGTTGAAAATAATGAAATCCACGCCTTCATTGCGTGCATCATGGATTCGTTCAATCAGCTCATACTCCGCGTTGGACTGCAGGTGGAGCAGGTGATGTCCCTGTTTCGCCGCCTGATGGCGAAGCCGGTCGTCAATATCCGCCAGGGTCTCACGGCCATACAGCTCCGGTTCCCGGGTGCCCAACATGTTCAGGTTGGGGCCATGGAGTACGAGTATAGTCGACATGATGATACGTGCCTTGTTTCCATTATTTGCTACAGGATCGCCGAAAATGGCGACATTTTCCATTCATGGTGCGTTTTCATGGCTTTCGGATCAATACATTTCGACGTTCCGGATGTGACCGCGGAGAAGTCTCATATTGCGGATCATTGTCGGAGGGTGCCGGCCAGACGTCCATAAGACGTTTGTTTCATTTTCGGTGGTTTTGTCGTCCTTTTAGACCATAGTCTAACAAGTTCGGTTTACGACTGAAGTGGTGTCGATCTGCGGCGTAAGTGTTCTTTTTTACCTCATCCTTCCAGTGCCAGACTCTGGTATTTCCAATACCGCCGGAGCAGGGAGAACCCATGCGCGACACCGAACTGTGCAAAAGATTGCTGGTGTTACAGGAGCCCTGGGACATTTCCCGGGTGCGGGTGGACACTCAATGCCGGGAGCTGCATGCCTATCTGACCACAGGCAAACCCTGGTTCGGGCGATCGCCATTCGAACAACACAAATGGCGCTGGCGCCACGTGAATGTGGGCGAGTACAAGACATATATCCATGCCACGCTGCCAGATGAAGGGGGTAGCGCCAATGAGCCCCTGCCTTTCCTGGGAAGTGTGGGAAAGGATTACACCCATGGTCTGGCTCGAAGGGTGGTTGATTGCCTCCACGCCGGCCTTGGGTATCGTCAGGTATGCGATTTGTTGGGCATTGATGTCTATCTTGCCTGGCAGATTCGCCATGCGATCAGCGAGGGACAGTTTCCTGGTGCTGGTGACAAGCTGACAGCACAGATGTCTGCTGAAAATGACACGGAGCAGACGCGGCCAACCATTCCCTCCACCGGCGATCCGGTCTGGTTTCATCTGCTGGCGTCGGAACAGCCATTCCACGCAAACATGCTGGGCTTGAAGTTGCTACTGGCTCGAACACGTCAGGAGTTTTCAGGATTGGCCAGTGAGGATGCGAAAATCATACGGGTCAATGCGGTCAGGCGCTTCTTTATCAGGCACGAAAAACAGCTGGGTGATGAAATTGCGCAACTGGACAAATTCCGTAACCAGTCCGAGGCAGGCAGCTATGAGTGACGTTTCCTGTGGCGGATTGATGACTCCGGATCAAGCGGCAGCGCTGATCAACAGTGGTGGGGTGCTCAGTATCGCCGGTGAGCGGGAACTGTTGCTGAAGCTGCCAAAAGGCAACTGGATTGGCGGCACGACGCCCTACTTTGTTGCCAGTCAGGGTGGCCTCTGCAGCCGGGATTATGTGTACGTCCAGTGCCTGCATGGCAGTGGCGAGTCGATCAGGACCTATGACGGCGATCATCTTCCTCATGTCCTGGAGGACGCTCCGGAGCAAGGTTACTCCATCATTATCCTGCCTGCTGGCAGTCGGGTGCTGGAAGACTACGCACGGTATGCGCCGACCTATTTCGATATGTATATCAAACCCATAGCAGGTTGGGTATCCGGCGCACATGTGGACGAAATTGGGCAGATCAGTGCGGCCGTGGTGGATGGTAGTACCGGTGACCTGTTTACGGATCGGGCGGTTGTGCTGCATGTCCAGTTGCCCGAGCACGAATCGGTAACAGTACACACGATCAACTTGTTTGAAGCGGGCGATGGGCCGGAATTGGAGTTTTCCGCTACCGGTTTCTCTGCTAAGGATTGCCTGATCAATGGGCAACCCGGCAATCTCGCAGATACACTGCAGATGTCAGGCATCGACAGTCGCTGGCCCCTGGTCGCCGATTACTGCGGTGCGCTGGTCAATGTCAGTATTCAGGAGGTGGATCAGCAGGCACGGGCCGTCCGATTCTATGCCCCGGTTTTCGAGGGCGTTCGTTATCGGTTCGCCAAACCGGTAGCCAATTACTCCGAATCCTTCCTGGCAGCTATGCCAGGGGAGCCCGGCGAGGTTCTGTTCAGCTGCAACTGCATATTGAACTATCTGTACTCAAATCTGGAAGGGCAACGCACCGGGCAGATGACGGGACCGATCACCTTCGGCGAGGTCGCCTATCAGTTGCTGAATCAGACAGCGGTCTACCTGACGCTGGAAAGGGACTGACTGGGCGTCAGTCCGTGGCCGCCGTCACACAGTTCCTGCCAAGCTCCTTGGATTTATACAGCGCCCGGTCAGCGCGCTCACACAGAGCCTGGGAGCTGTCCCCCGTCCAGGCCGCAACACCACAGCTGAACGTGACATTGAAATCCCGATCTCCGGCGGGCTGTTGCAGCTCCGAGAAGCGCTCACGGATTTCGTTGAGTACATTGCGGGCATCGCTCTCCCGGGTATCGGGCAGAATGATGGCAAATTCCTCGCCACCATACCGCCCGATATGGTCGGTCTTGCGCAGGCGTTGCTTGAGGAATATGGACAGACTGCGTAGCACCCGGTCCCCGATAGGGTGGCCGAAGGTGTCGTTCACTTTCTTGAAATAATCGATGTCGATCATGGCGAAACACAATGGTTGATCCTTCTGCTTCGCACGAACAATCTCCTGGTCCAACAGATGGAGAGTGTGGGTGTGGTTGTACAGGCCCGTAAGGCTGTCACGAATCATCAGGGCCAGCAGAGAGCGGGCGCGTCGCCCGCGGTTGTGTATGGTGGCGACCAGGTGCTTGGGGTCTATGGGCTTGGTAAGGAAGTCGTCGCCCCCGAGGCTCATGGCGTGCAGCTGCTTGGAGACATCCTCCTCCGCGGACAGGTAGATAATGGGAACGCTGTGCAGTTTATCCTGTTGGCGGATCACCCGGGCGATCTCCATACCGGTGCATCCGGGCATGTACATATCGAGGACGATGATTTCCGGCGAGAATTCTTCCAGTGCGTGAATGATCTGCATCGGATCGGTAATGATATGGGCCGTCATACCGGCTTTTTTCAGGACCGTTTCCATGAATTTGGCCTGGGCGCGGGAATCGTCCAGCACCAGTACCCGATATGGCTCTATTGTGTTGCCGTGGGTGTAGCTTTCGATTTTTTCAATCAGTTGTCCCGGGTCAACCGCCGGGTAGAAGAACTCTTCCCCCCCACAGCGCGAAGCGCGCAGGCGGGTTTCGATGGTGCCATCCTCACTGCTCATGAAAATGACGGGTATGGGCGTATCGTGTTGTTCCTGCAGGCGCTCAATGGTGGCAATCCCGGCATTGTCCCCGTCGCCGAAATTGACGTCCATCAGAATGGTTTCGGGTTTGTGCAGGGCGCAGGCTCCAATGAGCTGATCGGCGCTACTGAAAGCCGAGGCCCGGAAACCGAAAAATTCCAGCTGGCGGATCAACCGTCTGGCTATTTCGTCATTGGCCAGGGCAACATAAACGGGAGTCCGTCGAAATTGCTGGGGCGCATCCGGGGTGTGTTTATCGGTACGGCGTAGCGTGTTGCGAGACAGCAGCTCGATGGCGTCCTGCACTTGCCGTTCAAGAGTCTCCGGAAGGTTCTCGCCGGTAGGCCAATCCTCCAGGAGTGCCAGGACCTTTTTCCCGGCATCGGAGTGGCCACTCATCTCAAAGCGCTGGGCGTAACGAACCAGTTTCTCCGTGGCGTTGGCGAAGTCCCCGTGAAAGGCAGCGGATTGCTGGTTGCTCCCACGAATTTTCTGCCAGGTGTCGAGCACCACTCTTGCCTGGGTTGTTACGCGGCGGGCAAAGTGCTGTTTGAGTTTCTCTTTCTGGCTTTCGTCGGTCATTGCAATCAGGCCTATCTCTTTCTCTTTTTATTGAGTCGCCCCTCTGGGGAACACGAGTCCTCCACAGAGTCTATAGTGTTTAATGTTGTCGGCGTAGATCATGCTATGTAAATGTTTGTCAACTCTGCGGGGCAGATCACATCAGGTGCCCGGCAGAACCTCATTTTTCAGGGCCAGACGGGCCCCGGAGGCAGCCAGTTATGGCACGGATGCAGTCTCTAACTTTGCCTTTGCGTCAGAGGGGGCTGATTTCCCTTCGTTCCCTGCTGCTGCTTTATACGGGCAGCCTGTTGTTGCTGATTCTGCTGGCGAGTCTTGCCTTCAGCATTGATCGCTTCCGGGACTATGTCTCAGATCAACTGGAAGGGCATGCGCAAGATGGGGCGACAGCGGTCGGGTTGTCGCTGTCGAACGCCATTGATGGCCGTGATCCGGTTGCTTCCGAGTCCCTGATTGACTCGGTGTTTGACAGTGGTCGCTATCTGTCGATGGTGTATTTCGATCATCAGGATGAGTGGGTGGCGGGTCGGCAGACAGCCTTGTCCGGGGCTGGCGTGCCATCCTGGTTTGTGACGCTGGCGGATCTGCCCTTGCCTGTTGGGCGAGCGGAAGTAGTGCGGGGATGGTCCCGCCTGGGGTATGTCGAAGTGATCAGTCATCCGGGGCGTGCCTATCGTGATCTCTGGCATGTGACCATCGGAATGATTGCCGGAACCATCGTGGTTGGTGGGGTCGGGTTGTTGCTGTTGTTCTGGATGGTCAGATGGATACTCAAGCCATTGAAGGCGCTTGAAATACAGGCAGAGGCATTGGGGCGACGGGATTTCCGCAAGCGTGTCGAGATAAATTCAACCCGTGACCTGAATCAGGTCACCCGTGCGATGAATCAGATGGCGGATGACCTCGGCGCACTGTTCGAGGGGCAGGCAAAACTGATTCAGCATCTACGACGGGTCAGCAATGAGGACTCTGTCACCGGCCTGGCCAGCCGGAGCGCGTTCGATCAGCGTCTCAAGGTTGAGGTGGAGTCAGAGGAACGGGCAGCGCCGGGGGTATTGTTTCTGATATATCTGGACGACTTTGCATTGTATAACCAGACATACGGTCGCAGTGAAGGTGATCGTCTACTGCTGAGTATTGCCGATGTGATTAACCAGTTTGTCCGGGCTCATACAGGAGCATTCGCCGGTCGCAGAAATGGTGCGGAGTTTGCGATTTTTCTGCCGGGTGTTACACAGGCAGATGGTATTGTCTGGTGCCAGCAACTGTTGGAAGAGCTGGATGGCGTTTATGCTGATCGGGCATCGCCCATGGATGTGATGGTTCATGGTGGTGTAGCCCAGGCCATGGAAGAGCGGAGTGCCCGTGAGCTGATGGTTGCCGCCGATGAGGCGCTGCGGCAGGCGCAGACCAGTCCCCAGACCGATTGTCACGCGGCGGACCCTGAGCGTGCCGGCCACCATAATCTGGAAACCTGGCGCGCCATCATTCGTCAGGCGATTGATCAGGATCGGTTGTCACTGTGGCTTCAGCCCATGGTGGTTAACGGTAATGGCCGTCTGGTCTACCATCAGGTGTTCTCTCGCATTGCAAGCGATGAGGGCGATCTCCGGGCTGGCGTGTTTGTTCCGATAGCTGAGCGCTTCGGTATGATCGCGGAAATTGATCGGCTGGTGACGCGTCATGCGCTTGTCCTGCTTGAGCACCAGCCGCAGGGGAGTCTGGCATTAACTCTGGGCGCGTCATCCGTAGCCAGTGAGTCGTTCCGGCAGGACCTGATCGAGTGCCTGGAGTGGGCCGGGTCTTCGCGGGAACGTCTCTGGGTTGGTATTTCGGAACAAACCGTGCACCATCACCGAACGGCTGTTGGCTTGCTGGTGCGAGCGCTGAACCGGCTCAATGTCGCAGTCATGGTCGACCGTTTCGGGGTCGGCGGCGTGCCTTTCAGCTACCTGAGAAATCTGAGGTTCCAGGGGCTTCGTATCGATAACAGCTTTATTCATGGTATCGACAGCCATGAAGAAAATCGTTTTTATCTGGAGGCTGTCGTGGCCATCGCCCATAGTCGAGGGGTAAAAGTGTTCGCGACAGGCGTTGAAACCGCTGAAGAATATGAGGTTTTGTGTTCATTAGGCGTGGATGGTGCGATGGGGTACCATCTGGGTCGACCGTTTCAGGCGGATAACGATAACTGACAGGGGGTTGAATAACCGATGCCGGGCAGAATCAGACAGTATTTCAGGGATCGTAAGGACGATGTGCAGGATTACACCGACGGAAGCGGTGTGATTGGTAAATTCATCCTCATTGTACTGGGTGTGTATCTGCTGGTCGCGGTGATACTGGGCATGTTCTGGAGCAGTGAGCCGGACATCTACTCGGTTCGGGAGCATACCCGTACCGTAGCATCTGAAATGGACCGGGAGCCGGTTGCCGGGTTTGCCACCACGGTGACCATGATTCGTTTGGCGGAAACCTTGCTGGACAAGCCCGGCGGCTATATTTCCAATGACATTTTCCCGCCCGGGCTATGGCTGGACAATATGCCGAGCTGGGAGTATGGCGCGCTGGTACAGCTGCGCGACCTGGCCCGGGCCATGCGTAAGGACATCAGCCGGTCCCAGAGCCAGTCGGCGGAAGATCCGGACCTGATCGTGGCGGAACCGCAGTTCCACTTCGACAGTGGTAGTTGGGCCATTCCTTCCACTGAGGCGGAATACCGTCGAGGCATCGACGCGCTGTATCGCTACCTTGACAGGCTGTCGCGCCGGGATCAGCCCTCAGCCCAGTTCTTTGCCCGCGCAGACAACCTGAATAACTGGTTGGCGGATCTTGAAACCCGGCTCGGCAGCCTTTCCCGTACCTTGGGCGAGAGTGTGGGCAAGGCCTCCGTATCGGAGGCGGTAGCAAACCTGAATCCTGATGATCCGTTGGCCGAAGAAGCTTCCGGGGAGGAAGTCAAGACGCCCTGGACCAAGATCGATGACGTGTTTTATGAAGCGCGCGGCAGTTCCTGGGCGCTGTTGCATATCTTTCACGCCATTGAGGTCGATTTCCGCAAAGTGCTGAATGACAAGAACGCGATGGCCAGTGTGAAGCAGATCATCATTGAGTTGGAGGGCGCCCAGGGTTCCATGTGGAGTCCGGTCATCCTGAACGGCAGTGGTTTTGGAGTGCTGGCCAATCACTCTTTGACGATGGCGGCGTATCTGTCACGTGCCAGCGCCGCGATCAGTGATATGCGGGATCTGTTGTCCCGCGGCTGATGTCGGGTTTGCCGGTTACCGGCAATGATTCAGGCATAAAAAAAACCGGGCTGTCATGGCCCGGTTTTTTTTATGAGAGTGCGACGCTTAGCCTTTGTAGGCGTTCACCGACTCAACGATGGCCTTCTTGGCTTCTTCGGCGTTGCCCCAGCCTTGCACCTTGACCCACTTGCCCGGCTCCAGAGTCTTGTAGTTTTCGAAGAAGTGCTGGATCTGATCGCGCAGCAGTTCAGGCAGATCGTTGATTTCTTTAACGTCATGGTAGGAGGTAGTCAGCTTGTCGTGCGGGACCGCAACCAGCTTGGCATCACCGCCGGCTTCGTCTTCCATGTTCAGGACGCCAACAGGGCGGCAGCGGATAACGGAGCCTGCCTGCACCGGATAGGGCGTGACAACCAGAACATCAATAGGGTCGCCGTCGTCAGCCAGGGTGTGGGGGATGAAACCATAGTTGGCCGGGTAGAACATGGGAGTGGCCATGAAGCGGTCAACCAGCAGCGCGCCCATGTCCTTGTCCAGCTCGTACTTCACCGGTGAACTATTGCACGGGATTTCAATGGCGACGTAGATATCTTCTGGCGGGTTCTTGCCTGCCGGGATGTTGTCGAAGTTCATGAGCAATCCTTCTTGAGGTACGTTTAACTGCGTTTAAAAAGTGGGCGCAATTATACGGGACTCTGTTGTGGATCGAAACTAAACGTTGGTCTCTCTTCAGAGTTGCATTTGCTTGGCGATCAGTTCCTTCATGATTTCGTCGGTGCCGCCGCCGATGGACAGTATTTTGGCATCCCGGTACAGGCGTTCAACCACAGACTCCCGCATATAGCCCATGCCACCATGAATCTGGACCGCTTCACGAGTGACCTTCTCACACACCTCCACCGCAAAATTCTTCGCCATGGCCACCTGTTTGACGGGGTTCTTGCCGGCCTGCATCTGCGCGGCACAACGGTAAGTGTACTCCCGTGCGATATCCACCTGGGTAGCCATGTCCGCCAGTTTGTGGCGGGTCACCTGGAAGCGGTCGATGGATCGTCCAAAAGCCTGACGTTGTCTGGCGTAGGTCAATGAGGCTTCCAGGGCAATATCGGCGGTTGTGTAAGCCATAATGGAAAGCATCAGGCGTTCGGCCAGGAAATTGCTCATGATGGCAATGAAGCCAGCGTTCTCGGCGCCGATCAGGCGGTTGGCGGGTACCCGGCAGTCCTCGAAGAACAGTTCTGCCGTGTCGCTGGCCCACCAGCCCATTTTCCGTAGCTTTTTGCCGGTGGAGAAGCCTGGCATGTCGCGGTCAATCAGTAGCAGGCTGATGCCGCCATGGCCTTCGCCCCCGGTACGAACGGCAACGGTGTAGTGATCCGCGCGCATCCCACTGGTAATGAAGGTCTTGCTGCCATTGACGATGTAATGATCACCATCGCGAACAGCGCGGGTCTTTAGGTTGGCCACGTCGGAGCCTCCGCCGGGTTCGGTGACGGCGAGGGCCGCAATTTTTTCACCGCGCAGTACCGGAGGCACAATCTGCTCGCGCACTTCCTGCTTTGCCCACTTGGCGACGGGTGGCAGACCAATGTCCAGGGAGCCGAGGCTGGCCACCAGGCCGCCCGAGGTGGAACGCATCAGTTCCTCGGAGACGGCAACTTTCAGGAATACGTCTCCTTCTCCGGTGCCCCCGAGGGCTTCCGGAAATCCAATGCCCAGCAACCCGGCATCGCCGGCCTTCTTGTAAATGTCACGGGGAAATTCACCGGCTTCTTCCCAGTCGTCAATGTGGGGAAGAACGTGAGTGGCCACAAATTTGCGGGCACTCAGGCGGGCCTGTTCATGAATATCGTTGAAGTAATCGGACACGGTAAACCTCCCAATGATCGGAAATCATGGGAGGCAGTGTCGCGCAATTCCGAATACCAAGCAAGCGCTTGGTATGGGGTGGGGCTGGCTGGCCTGAATTGCCAGGAAACCTTGCTGAAGGAGGTTAGCTCCCCTGGGGCGGGATGCTTTTCACGCCGCTACTGGTGCCCAGCAACAACAGATCCGCAGGACGACGGGCGAACAGTCCGTTGGTGACGACGCCGACAATCTGGTTCAGCTTCTCTTCAACCTGGATGGGGCGGGAAATATCCATGTTGTGGATGTCCAGAATGATATTGCCATTGTCGGTGGTGAAGCCTTCGCGGTAGACGGGATCGCCGCCCAGACGGACAATTTCACGGCCAACATGGCTACGGGCCATGGGGATGACTTCCATCGGTAGTGGGAAGGCCCCGAGCGTGCCAACCAGCTTGGAGTCGTCGGCAATGCAGATGAAGGTCTTGGCGACCGCGGCGACGATCTTTTCGCGGGTGAGGGCGCCGCCGCCGCCCTTGATCAGTTCCAGGTGTTCGTTGGTCTCGTCTGCGCCGTCCACATAGAACTCCAGCTCACTGGCGCTGTTGAGATCGTAAACGGGAATGCCATGGCTTTTCAGTCGCTCAGCGGTAGCGTCAGAACTCGCCACAGCGCCATCGAATTCATTGCGGATCTCTGCAAGCAGGTCGATAAAGAAATTGGCGGTGCTGCCTGTGCCGACACCAATGACGCTGTCGCTATCCAGGCGGGGGGCAATGTAATCCAGTGCGGCCCTGGCAACGGCTTTTTTCAGTTCGTCCTGGGTCATGGAAGGACTCCGGTTGGGGGAAGTGAGTAAGTTTGGCGCTATTATAGCCTTTCTGGCGTCACCGCTTATAGACGGAGGGCGACCAAAGTTTCTACACTGTGCGTTTTTCCCATGAATCTCCCTAACTTCCGGACGGACCCATGCCGCAACGCTATATCAAGAAAATCCTCGATGCCCGGGTGTACGATGTGGCAATCGAGACGCCGCTGACCGAGGCGCGCAGCCTCTCCAAACGCTTTAATAATCACATTTATCTCAAGCGTGAAGATCTCCAGCCGGTGTTCTCGTTCAAGATTCGCGGCGCGTACAACCGCATTGCGCAGCTTTCCGAGAGTCAGAAAGCCAACGGGGTTATCTGTGCATCCGCTGGTAACCATGCCCAGGGCGTGGCGCTGGCGGCCAAGAACCTCGGTATCAAGGCCGTCATTGTGATGCCGCAGACCACTCCAGACATCAAGGTGCGTTCGGTGCGGGATCATGGCGCGAAGGTGGTACTCAAGGGTGATGCCTTTGATGAAGCGGCGGCCCACGCCCAGGAGCTGATCAAGAAGCATGGTTACACCTACATTCCGCCCTACGACGATCCGGACGTGATTGCCGGGCAGGGCACGGTGGCCATGGAACTCATGTGGCAGTTTACCAAGCCCTTGCATGCAGTCTTTATCTGCGTCGGCGGTGGCGGCCTGATTGCCGGCATGGCGGCCTACATCAAGTATCTGCGCCCGGAGATCAAGGTGATCGGGGTTGAACCGGAAGATTCCAATTGCCTGCAGGCAGCGATGAAGGCCGGTGAGAGAGTGGTATTGGACGAAGTCGGGATATTTGCCGACGGGGTCGCGGTCAAGCAGATCGGCGCGTACCCGTGGGAAATCTGCAAGGACCATGTAGATGAGGTGATCACCGTCTCCACCGACGAGATCTGCGCCGCCATCAAGGACATCTTTGAGGATACCCGTTCCATTGCCGAACCGGCGGGCGCCCTTGGTGTTGCCGGCATGAAGAAGTATATCGAGCGCGAGGATATCGAAGGGGAGAATATGGCGGCAACCCTCAGTGGCGCCAACATGAATTTCGACCGCCTGCGTTACGTCTCCGAGCGTACGGAAATTGGCGAAAAGCGTGAAGCAATCCTGGCGGTTACCATCCCCGAGAAGCCGGGGGCCTTCAAGACCTTCATTAAGGCCCTGCACAAGCGCAGTATTACGGAGTTCAACTACCGCTACGCTGACAGCAAGCAGGCCACCATTTTCGTGGGTGTCCAGATTCAGGCTGGCGGCCTGGGTCGGGATGAGCTGGTGCAGGACCTGCGGGAGTCTGGCTATTCCGTGGTGGACCTGACCGACAGTGAATTCGCCAAACAGCACATTCGCCATATGGTCGGGGGGCACGCTCCCTCGGTGACCAACGAGAAGGTGTACCAGTTCGAGTTCCCGGAACGGCCGGGTGCGCTGTTGAAGTTCCTGATGTCACTGGGTACGCGCTGGAATATCTCCCTGTTCCATTACCGCAATCACGGCGCGGCATACAGTCGTGTACTGCTGGGCGCCCAGGTGGACGAAGAGGATCTGGCGGACTTTGAGGAAATGCTCGATAAAGTCGGTTTCCGTTATGAAGACATGACTGATAACGAGGCGTACCAGCTGTTTTTGGGTGCCGGTAACGGTCAGGCCTGATACTTCGGAGTCAGGTGTGTGGGGCCTTCCTTCCGAAACACGCTCAAGCACATCCCTGTGACGCTTGGGCTCCGCCATCCCTGGCTCCGCACAGTTTCGGAAGGAAGGCCCCACACACCGGGTCAGCACGGCAAATTTCCGCTCGGTCCCGTTACGTCAGGCTTTGATTTGTCCACCTTACAAAACTTTAACCTTCAAAAATTGTAAAATACAAGATACGTGTTAGTCTTTCGTCTAATTCTTAAATAACAATAATAGCTCGCTGATTTTTCGAGTTTTTACCTTTTCGGGAGTTGGAGAAACGCCTAATGGAACGCAAGCCTGACGCCATAAGGGCCGTTGTGCTGATTTTTGCTGTCGGCCTTGTGATCACCGGCTTTACCTCACTGCATGCTTCTGAAGAAAAGCAGAGCGCCAATGAGCGTGTTGTGGCCAGCGGGGCAATGCTTGAGACTGTCGCCCGTAGTGATAGCCGTTAGCGAACGCGGTAACACCGTCGATCGGTAATGATGCTGTGCAGGGGCACATCCCATGGCTCAATGGGTAATTCCGGCACTTTCTGGAAATCGTGGGCAAGGCCAATCAGCTTGGGTGCCAGCCGGGGCCGAAGCCGTGTGAACGCGAACGTCCGGTCATAGAAGCCTCCCCCCATTCCCAGTCGTCCACCCGATTCATCAAACCCCACCAGTGGAAACAGTACCGCATCCAGTGCCCAGGGCGGGCGCTTGAGTCCCTTATGGAAGGGGGGTTCGGGGATGCCGAAACGGTTGATGATCAGTTGTACCCCATCATGATAGGGGCTGAAAACCAGTCTGCCGTGATGGATGGGGTGCAGCACCGGTAAGTAGAATTGAATGCCTTTGCGTCGGGCCACCGACAGGTAGGTCTGTGGATCAATTTCGCCATCGTTGGGCAGGTACAGTGCGATGTGCCGTGCCCGGTGCAGATCCGGGTTGCCGAGAAGGTTCAGGGCGAGGTTGTCAGCGGCTTGTTGCTGTTGTTCCGGGGTAAGCGATCGCCGCTTGCGTCGAAGTTCTTTGCGCAGGGTGCTGCGGGATCGTTTGTCAGGATGTTCTTCGAACGGTTGGGGGGCAATAATCTGACTCAAAATAAAGCTTCCCGGACTGCCGTTATCGGATGTGGCCCTTGAACCCAAAGTTCAAGGTCGGTGGCCGCTGTGACATATTAGGCTTTCCCCCTTGGGGGACGTGCTCACAATGCCCTGAAGTAGCCACCTGGGTAGTGCGCATCGGCTCGAGGACGAATCCGACCAGCGAACAGCCCAGGAAGTTATTTATATTATACGGGCATCAGCGGGGCCGATTGCAACACCTGATTCCGGATGTGCCGTTATCGGCTTACTGGCCGGATGATTCTTCCAGTGCGTTATCAAGCTTGTGATCCATTGTTTCCAGAATGGCACTGGCGGTGTCGGACATGGTGTCCCGCTCGAGCAGATCGTGAGTGATGTTCAGGGCTGCCATAACGGCGATGCGCTCAGTGCCGAACACCTTGCCGCTGGAACGGATCTCCCGCATCTTGCTGTCCAGGTGGTGGGCAGACTGAATCAGTGCCTCGCGCGCCTCCTCGGGGCAGGCAACCAGGTATTCCTTGTCGAGGATCTTCACTTCAACGGTAGTGGGCTGCTGTTGTGCCATCAGTGGTGCTCCAGGGCCCGTAGGCGGCCGATCATGGCTTCGATCTTGTTTTTGGCAAGATCGTTCTTGTGCATTAACTGGGCGCGCTCCCGGTTCCAGTCATCCTGCAGCTCTCTGAGTGCAGCATTATCCCTTTCCAGTTTGCGGCAGCGCTCAATGAGCTTGTCCAGTTTGTCCGCCAATGCCTGTAGTTCGGACTGTTCCATGATTGCGTCAACGCCTGTGGTTATAGATGCAAGTAACTATAAGTGTGCACTGCAACCCGGTCAATTTACAGGGTTGTCATGGCCTCGTATGCGTGACAACTGTCACTCTCCGGCGCTGTGACTGAGTCCCTGTTTCCGGCCCTGCCGCCAAGCCTGCAGTGCCGGGATCAGGCCCACCAGGGCCGCCGTGACCGGCACGCTGGCGAGAATGATCCATTCCGGCGCTGCCAGGGGGCGCAGGCTGATCTGTATCCCGTAGTGTTCCAGCAGCCAGGGGCTGAGTAGTGTCAGCCCGCCGGTACCGAGCAGCAGGGCCAGCAGGCAGGCAATGACAGCAAGGAAGATGCATTCGATGACGTGGAGTGCAGCGACCAGCCCCGGAGACGCGCCGGTGGCACGGAGAATGGCAATTTCACGACTCCGTTGGGCCTGGAGGGTCAGCAGCACGGCGACCAGGCCGATGAGGCTGATGACCACCACAAAACCGGTAATGCCCAGCAGGGCGCGCTCAAATTGCCCCATGATGCGCCAGAGTTCGCTCAGGGCGACCCCCGGTAGCACGGCTGACAGCGGTTCCACCCGGGATTCGTTGATCTGGCGCTGCACCTGGAACGTCATCACTTTGCGCTCGATACCCACCAGCGCAGCCGTTATAGCATCGGGGGTCAGTTCGCGTTCCCTCGCTTGCTCTGGCGAGACGGTTCTTCCCGGGATCGCCACTCCGGACTCCCAGCCAATGTGCATGGCTTCCATGCCTTCCAGGCTGATGTAGACGGCCTGGTCTACCGGTGTCCCAGTGGGCGCCAGAACGCCGATGACGGTAAAGGGTGTGTCCTTGTGGTTGGAGAAACTGGTGCTGCCGCCGCCGTGGGACAGGATCAGTTTGTCTCCCAAGGAGTGGTCGTGTTTGCGGGCGACCTCTGCCCCGAGAACCACATCGAAGACATCATCAAACCATTGGCCGTCGCTCAGCTGGAGCGCCTGATCCCGGCCATACTGGAAGTGTTCTATAAAGCCGGTATCCGTGCCGACAACGCGATGGCCGCGATAGCTGTCCCCCAGGGCGAGGGGCACTGTCCAGTCGATACGGCTGTCTCCGGTCAGCCCCTGATAGGTGGACCAGCGGATATTGTTGGTGGCATCTCCGATGTGGAAGACGGTATAGAGAAGAAGATTCAGTTGCCCGCTGCGGGCGCCGACGATCAGATCGGTGCCCGAAATGGTGTTGGTGAAAGACTGGCGCACTTCAGTGCGCAGGTACTGAACGCCCAGCAGCAGTGTCACACTCAGCGTGAGGGTCAGCGTTACCAGCGCGAGCACGCGCCGACGGTGCCACAGGCTGGCCCAGGCCAGGGAAAACGCAAGGCGGGCCTTCATGGGTGCGTCTCCAGGATAAGTTCGTGGTCAAAATGGGTGGCCAGACTCTGGTCGTGGCTGACAAATATGACCGAGGAGCCTGCTTTTTGCCCCAGGGTCAGAAGCAGTTCGATAAACCGGTCCCGGTTGTCGGTATCCAGCGCCGAGGTGGGTTCGTCGGCAAGTATCAGCTCGGGATGGCCAATAAGGGCGCGTGCCGCGGCCACCCGTTGTTGCTGACCGACACTGAGCCTGGTAACCGGTTGGTGCCAGTGGCTTTTCGGAATGGCCAGCTCAGCCAGCAGCGCTGCGGCTTCCTGTAAGGGTTCCGGTTTGGCGAGCTGGTGCCGCTTGGGAGACAGGCGACACGGCAGGGTGACATTGGCCAGAGTTGTGAGGTAGGGCACCAGGTTGAATTGCTGGAAGATAACGCCCATGTGATCGGCACGAAACCGGTCCCGTTGCCCATTGGTAAAGGGGGTAATATCCTCCCCCAGTAGTGAAACTGTGCCAGATGTGGGCCGTAACATGCCTGCCAGCAGGCTCAGGAGTGTGCTTTTTCCGCTGCCGCTGGGCCCCTTGATAAACAGGTGCTCACCGCGTTCCAGGGTAATGTCCGGAAATTGCAGTGCGGCCTTGCTGTCGGGCCACCGATAACCGAGTTCGCTGGTCGTGACGGCCTGCAGATTGCTTGCGGAAGTTCTGGTCTGTGTGGGTGTCTGCTTGGTCATGTGCGCTTACGCTGATTCGGTGTATGATTTGCGCACAAATCCATAGATAGGCAATTTATGTTCTCGGCTTCACGCATGTTTTCACTATTCTCTGTGTTTACCCGCCGCTGGTTTCGGGGCGGCGTCACCATTTTCCTGGCAGTATTCCTGGGTCTTGCCTCTGCGGCCGATCGGGAAATTGACTGGCTCGAACTGATGCCGGAAGAAGACCTGAATTTGCTGGAGAGTATGCCAGAAATCGTTCATGAGGGAGACGGTCCGCCTACATTGCCGGACGAGATCATGACCGGTCGGGTGGTGCCTGAGATGGACGGTGTTTCCGGAAAGATTCCCGGCTTTGTGGTGCCTCTGAAAACCACCGATGACATGCGTATCCTCGAATTCTTCCTGGTGCCGTATTACGGTGCCTGTATTCACGTTCCGCCACCGCCCCCGAATCAGATCATCCACGTAAAGTACAAAGAGGGTTTTACCCTCGAGGCGCTTTACGATCCGGTCTGGGTCGAGGGTACTCTTGTTGTTGAGAGTACCGAGAACGACATTGCCACTTCGTCCTATTCCGTGGTCGCAGAGAAGGTGGAGCGATATCAGCAGTAAGGCTTGTGCGCCTGCCTTATTGACCCAGCTGGAACGTGGATTCGCCCTCGCCAAGCCGGATGCTGCCCTGTCCGGCTTCGCCTACCCATTCCACTGTCAGCACCTCAAGGTTCGGGAACCTGACCTTCAGGGAGCTTGAGAGCGCTTGGCGGGCAGTCAGTTCCGTGCACTTCAGTTGCTGAGAGACTTCGTATTCGCGATGGCCTTCTTCGTCCTCACTGTCATGATTGTGTTCGTCGTCATGGTGGTGATGGTCCTCGTCTTGATGATCCGAAGGCCCGCTATGGTGAACCGCGCCCGCGATGACAATGCAGGAGCCGGGGACAGTATCGACCAGCGGATTGTCGCCCAGCCAGTGTAAGATTTCTGCCAGCCTGGCTTTTTCTTCCGGGGTTTGAGCCTGCCTTTCAAAGCCGGCAAGGTTGTAGGCTGGCGAGGTAAAAAACAGATCAATACTGTCTCCCTGGACGGCCATTTGCAGTTGCCCATAGCCATGGCGGTGAGCGCCCGGATTATCGCCGGCGAAAACCGGGCCAGCCACTAACAGCGAGGCCATGCTAAGGCTGAGGGCTGTCTTGGGTAGGGCGTGTAGGATGTTGCTGCTCATGACTTCGAATCTCCGGTTTTCTGATATGTTATAACATAATTAATCATCTGGCAGCCTGAATCAAGAGGGCGAGTGTCTTCCACGCCCCCGGATGCTAGGATAGACCCCTAAATCCAGTGATACAGGACAGTTCCGTTTCATGTCAGAAACCGACACCTCAGGTGCTGCTCGCGCTGCTGCGTTCGAGCGTTGGGCCAACATCTTTACCGCGCACAAAGCCTTCAGTCACCCTTCCGAACTTCATGGCGTCCTGTGTGGGCGGCTGGCTGCCGGTGCCCGTATAGACCAATCAGAATGGCTTGCCATGGTCTGTGAACACATGGGGCTGCCGGATACTGCTGCTGAAGAATCCTCTGAGCTGCAGGAATTCATGCAGGCAGCCTACGACCAGACCCTGGCTCTGCTGAAGGCCACGGACATGAGTTTTCATCCGCTGCTGCCGGATGATGACTACGCCATTGATCAGCGTCTGGAGGCACTCACTTCCTGGGTGCGTGGTTTCCTTGAGGGGATGGCCTTGTCCGCCGGGCAATCCCTGGGCCAGGCCCCGGATGAGATCCGCGAGCTGATTGAGGATATGGTGGCCATCAGCCAGGTCTCCGAAGACGAAGAGACGGACGATGAAAGCGAACAGCAACTGATGGAAATTGTGGAATACGTGCGCCTGGGAGCGCTGGCGGTGTTCACCGAATTCAATCCGCCAGAAAAGCCGGCCACGGAAACTCCGACACTGCACTGAGCAGGCACGTACCTGCGGGAGAGGTTATGCCGTCAAAGATACCCGTAAAAGAATTTGCCGATCGTCGTCGCAAATTAATGGAGCTGATGGCTCCGGAGAGCATCGCGATTGTACCGGCGGCTCCGGAAAGCGTTCGTAATCGGGATGTACTGCATCCGTTTCGTCAGGACAGTGATTTTCAGTACCTGTCCGGGTTTGGCGAGCCGGAAGCGGTACTGGTGCTCATCCCCGGGCGCGAGCATGGTGAATCCGTACTGTTCTGCAAGGAACGCAATCCCGAGAAGGAATTATGGGACGGTTTCCTGGCCGGCCCCGAAGGGGCGATTGAAAGGTTCGGGCTGGACGATGCCTTCCCGATTTCCGACATTGACGACATTCTGCCCGGCATGATCGAAGGTCGCAGCCGGGTCTATTATCCGCTGGGCAAGGATCACAGTTTTGACGCCCGGGTGATGGACTGGGTCAAGGTGATCCGCAGTAAGGTGCGCGCCGGTGCCCATCCCCCGGGAGAGTTTGTCGCTCTGGAGCACCTGCTCCACGACTTGCGACTGTATAAGAGTGCCAACGAAGTCAAGGTGATGGCCAAAGCAGCCGAGATCAGCGCAGAGGCCCACTGCCGGGCCATGAAGAGGGCCCGCAAGGGCGGGCACGAATACAACCTGGAGGCGGAGCTGATCCATACCTTCATGGATCACGGTGCTCGTTCCACAGCGTATCCGTCCATTGTCGGCTCCGGTGTCAACGGCTGCATCCTGCATTACATTGAAAACAGTGCGCCGTTGAAAGAGGGTGATCTGGTATTGATCGACGCCGGCTGTGAAGTGGATTGCTATGCGTCGGACATCACTCGGACATTCCCGGTCAGTGGCCGCTTCAGTGCCGCGCAGAAGGCGCTGTATGAAGTGGTTCTGTCTGCGCAGTACGCGGCGATTGAAGCGGTGCGCCCCGGCAACCACTGGAACCACCCCCACGAGGCGGCGCTGCGGGTGTTGACCCAGGGCCTGATTGACCTCGGCCTGTTGTCTGGATCCCTTGACGATGCCATTGAACAGGAAGCCTACAAGCCTTTCTTCATGCACCGTACCGGCCACTGGCTGGGGCTGGATGTGCATGATGTTGGTGATTACAAGGTTGGCGACGCCTGGCGTCAGCTGGAACCGGGCATGACACTGACGGTGGAACCCGGATTGTATATCGCGCCGGACAACATCGATGTTGATGAAAAGTGGCGAGGCATTGGTATCCGTATCGAAGACGATGTGGCGGTCACCAAAGAGGGGTGTCGCGTGTTGACTGAGGCCGTGCCCAAGACGATTGCCGATATTGAAGCACTGATGGCGGACTGAACCGGTGGCCAGACTCGATACCGATCTGATTATTGCTGGTGGCGGCCTGGCCGGCGCCACCCTGGCGCTGGCATTGTCCCGGGTGGTGCCGTCATTGCGGGTAACCGTAGTGGAGGCGTTTCCGCTGTCTCCGGATGCATTGCCGGACAGCTATCAGCCCAGTTACGACGCCCGTTCCACCGCACTGGCCTGGGGCTCCAGGCTGATCTTCGAAGAGCTCGGGCTGTGGTCGCGGCTGTCGGCACACGCCACCCCCATAAAGCATATTCACGTGTCCGATCGTGGTCGCTTTGGTGCGACCCGCCTGCATGCCTCTGAACATGATCAGGCGGCACTGGGCTATGTGGCCGACAATCGCTGGATGGGTCTGTGCCTGATGCGGGAGCTACTGCAAACCCGTGTGGATTGGGAAGCGCCCGCTGAGGTGGTGGATATGACGCCGCTACCCGAGGGTGTCCAGGTATCGGTCAAATCCGGTGACCACACCCGTGAACTGACCGCTCAGTGCCTGGTGGTGGCGGACGGTGGCCGCTCCGGCTTGCGGGAAAAACTCGGGTTCCGGACCCGTGTCCATGATTATGGGCAGAGCGCACTGATCGCCAATGTCTCGACCGCTGAGAGTCATAGCTTCACCGCCTTTGAGCGCTTCACTGACGCCGGTCCCATGGCGTTGTTGCCCCATGGCTCCTTGTCCCGTGCCGACCACCAGTCGGCGCTGGTGTGGACGCTGACCGATGAAGCTCTGGACGATCTTCTATCCTGCTCCGATGAAGACAAGTGCAGACGGCTCCAGGAGCGTTTTGGCTGGCGGCTGGGGCGGATCACCCGCATCGGGACCTGCAATCATTACCCGTTGAAGCTGACTACGGTGGATGAGCCGGTCCGGCCTGGAGTTGCTCTGGTGGGTAACGCTGCCCATGCGCTGCACCCCGTGGCCGGGCAGGGCTTCAATTTGGCTCTGCGGGGCCTGATGACGCTGGTGGAGCAGTTCCGCCTGGCGGCGGCGCAGGGCACGCCCATTGGTGATCTGGCTGTGCTCAAACGCTATCAAGCGTTGCATCATCGGGACAGGCAGCAAACCGTGCAGTTTTCGGATTCACTGATCCGCATCTTTAGCCAGTCCATGCCGCCGTTGGCGGCTGCCCGTGATGCCGGACTGGTGGGGCTGGACCTGTTGCCGGGAGCCAAGCGCTGGTTTGCCCGCAAGGCCATGGGTGTTGGTGGGCGTCGTGCCGTGATTGATCATCCGGCTTCAGTGAACAGGGAATCTTCGAATCATGAGTGACCCAAAGTCTTTCGACATACTGGTTGTGGGCGGCGGTATGGTGGGTTCCGCCCTGGCACTGGGTTTATCCCGTCAGGGGTGGCATGTTGGACTGGTGGAAGGCAGTGAGCGCAAGGCCCTGTTGGAAGCGCCGGCCACTGCGGACAGTGTGGAGGGCTTTGAGCCCCGGGTCAGCGCTATTTCGGTGGCCAGTCAGCGCCTGCTTGAAGAGTTGGGCGTCTGGAGCGCCATCGCTGCCGGCCGTCATTGCCCCTACCAGACCATGACCGTATGGGATGGTGATGGTACTGGTCGGATCCAGTTTGAAGCGGCGGAACTCCAGGCCCGGGCTTTGGGCACCATTATTGAAAACCGCCACATCGTGCGGGGGCTGTTTTCAGCTCTGGCAGACAGTCAGGTCGAGTTAATTGATGGCGTAAACGTCACAGGCTGGTGGCAGGATCAGAACCAGCGTGGTATTGAGTTTGAGAATGGCACCATGCTGGGCGCCGATCTGGTGGTGGCGGCCGACGGCGCCAATTCCCGCCTGCGCCAGTGGGTGGGTCTGCCGACCCGTGAATGGGATTATGACCAGCAGGCCATTGTGTGCACCGTGCAAACCAGCCAGAGTCATCGCTTCACCGCCTGGCAGCGCTTTTCGCCCACCGGACCGCTGGCGTTTCTGCCGTTGCTGACAGAAGGCGGGGATGAGCATTTCTGCTCCATCGTCTGGTCTCAGGACACTGAGGAGGCTCGCCGTCTAATGGCTCTGGATGACGGCAGCTTTGCAGGCGAACTGGAGCGGGCTATTGAGCGGGAGCTCGGGACGGTCGAATCCATTTCCCGCCGGTTTGCGTTTCCTCTGCGTCAGCGCCATGCCAAAGACTACATTGCAACAGGTTTCGCCTTGGTGGGCGATGCCGCCCACACCATTCATCCATTGGCCGGACAGGGCGCCAACCTGGGCTACGGAGATGTGCGGGCGTTGCTGGACGAACTGGCGCGGGCCAGAAAGTCAGGTCTCAATGCATCTGATGACCTGGTCCTCGCGCGATATCAGCGTCGCCGCAAGGGTGAAAACCTCACCATGATGGCGGCGATGGAGGGCTTCAAGCAGCTTTTTGCCCGAGACGAGCTGCCTCTGCGGTGGCTGCGTAACACCGGCATGCGCTGGCTGAATCAGCTTGGACCAATCAAGAATCGGATCGCCGCCGAAGCCATGGGACTGGATGCCTGAATCGCCATTTGGATTCTCCCTTTTACTCGCCGACATAGGAACGTGTTATGGCCGGAAGTAGTCTGCTTGTCCTGATCGATGACATCGCCACGGTACTGGACGACGTCGCCCTGATGACCAAAGCCGCCACCAAGAAAACCGCCGGTGTATTGGGAGACGACCTGGCCCTCAACGCCCAGCAGGTCACCGGTGTGAAGCCTGCGCGGGAACTGCCGGTGGTATGGGCGGTCGCCAAGGGCTCCATGATCAACAAGGCCATCCTGGTCCCTGCGGCCCTGGCCATCAGCTTTTTCGTGCCGTGGCTGGTGACGCCCCTGCTTATGTTGGGCGGTGCCTTCCTTTGTTTCGAGGGCTTCGAGAAGCTGGCCCACAAGTTCCTGCACAAGCAGGAAGATGAGAACCACAAAGCTGAACTCCACGACGCCCTGATGAACCCTGATGTCGATCTGAAATCGATCGAGAAGGACAAGATCAAGGGAGCGATACGGACAGACTTTATCCTGTCAGCGGAAATTATTGCGATCACGCTGGGCACTGTGACCACCCAGACAATTGGCATGCAGTTTATGGTGCTGGCCGTCGTGGCGGTGATGATCACCGTGGGTGTGTATGGTCTGGTGGCGGGTATCGTGAAGCTCGATGATGGCGGCCTGTATCTCAGCCAGAGAGACAGTGCCATCGCGCAGTGGATGGGCAATGGCGTTCTCTGGCTTGCGCCCTATATGATGAAAACCCTCTCCATCCTCGGCACCATCGCCATGTTCCTGGTGGGAGGGGGGATCCTCACCCACGGCCTGCCCCCGGTCTATGATGCGATTCATCACGTTGCCGAGGGCTTCAGCGGTGTTGCCGGCGCCCTGGTCCCGACTCTGGCGAACGGCCTGTTTGGTGTAGCGGCAGGGGCTCTGCTGGTGGCGATCATCACGCCGTTACTGAAGTGGTGGGAAGCTCGCTCGGCCTGACCTAGCGGCAGGCGTCGAGCAGGCGGCTGATCAGTACCGGCACCGCCGTCTCCACTCTCAGAATCCGCGGGCCGAGGTGGACGCTTTCGCATCCGGCCTCTTCCAGTTTGCCTACTTCATAGGGTGTAAAACCGCCTTCCGGGCCCACGCAGAGCGCGACGGGCTGGTCCAGATGCGCAGGGCAGGGAGTTGCGGTACCTGGGTGAGCCACCAATGCCCGTTTACCTTGCAGCAGCGTAGGTAACTCATCCTCCACGAACGGCTTGAACAGCTTGCGGGTGTGCACCTCTGGAAGGATCGTGTCCCGCGCCTGTTCCAGGCCCAAGGTGATGTTCTCCCTCAGGTTGTCATCGGACAACCAGGGCGTTTGCCAGAAACTCTTTTCCACCTTGTAGCTGTTGATCAGCCAGATGTCCTTCACACCGAGGGTGGCACAGGTCTGCAGCACACGCCGGAACATCTTCGGTCTGGGCATGGCAAGAATCAACGTCAGGGGCAGCGGCGGGGGAGGTGGATCTGTTAGGTCCACCAGAATGTCTGCCTGTGCGCTGGTGAGGCTCACTATCCGACCGGTGCCGATATCGCCATTCACCCTGCCCACAGGAATCAGATCACCCTCAGTGACTTTCAGGACCTCGTGGAGGTGTGATAGCCGGCGGCCGGTGAGTACGGCACGGTCGGCCGTGACAAAGTCTTCCTCAAACAGTAGTGCAAGGTTCATTCGTCCGTCGCTTCACCGGTGTCCGGGGCATCGGTCTTCCTGACCGCCAGCTTGCTGAAGATGATGCCCATCTCGAAGAGCAGCCACATGGGCACAGCTAGCAGCGTCTGGGAAATGATGTCGGGAGGCGTCAGCAACATGCCGATCACAAAGCAGGCGACCACGATGTAGGGCCGCTTGGCGGCCAGGTCGGCAGGCGTGGTGGCCCCTGTCAGTACCAGCAGGATGGTGGCGATGGGTATCTCGAAAGCCACGCCAAAGGCGAAGAACATCTTCAGGACAAAATTGAGATAGCTGGTGATGTCCGGCAACTCGACGATGCCTTCCGGGCCAATGGCGGTGAAGAAGCCAAATACCAGGGGGAATACCACAAAGTAGGCGAAGGCGGCGCCCAGATAGAACAGTATCACCGAGGTAAACAGCAGGGGGAACGCCAGCCGCTTTTCATGAGCATACAGGCCTGGTGCCACGAAGCTCCATAGCTGGTAGAGAATCACCGGGATCGCCGCGAACACTGCCAGTACCAGGGCCAGTTTCAGGGGGGCAAAAAAGGGCGAGGTAATGTCGGTGGCGATCATCATCTGGCCCACCGGAAGCAGTTCCCTCAGCGGCTGTGACAGCAGCAGGTAAAGTTCGTTGGCAAACGGGTAGATCGCGGCAAAGCAGATAACGACCGCCAGCACCATTTTTAGCAGGCGATTGCGCAGCTCCAGCAGATGCTCAATCAGGGGCATTTCCGGCTGGGCTGTTGATGAATCCGCGGTGTGGTTGCCGTCAGGCTTGTTGGTCATGAACGATTATCCGACGCGCTTTCCTGATCTGGGTGGGGTTCCGGGTGGTGCTCGCTGGCTGTTTGCTCAGTCGCGGGTGTCGGCTCCGGGCTTTGCTGTGGCTTTTGAGCAGGCTCCGCAGGTGGTATGGAGTCGGCTGTCCGGCGGGTTGCTGGCGCTGGCCTGGGCTTGTCCGTCCGGTTTTCCGGCAGGATCATGTGTTCGTACTTTTTGGCCTCATCCAGGGCGCCCCGAACACTTTTCTCGACGTCTTCGAGGCCTACGTCCCCGGCTTTGCGCAGCTCTTCCCGCAGTTCTTCGGCTTTCAACTGGCGGTCCAGTTCCGAGGTGAACTGGTTAACCATACGGCGGGCACCGCCAACCCAGCGGCCAGCCGCCCGCGCTGCCGTGGGCAGGCGTTCAGGGCCAAGGACCAGCAGTGCGATCACACCACAGATCAACAGCTCGACAAAGCCGATATCAAACATTCAGCCCGGTCTCAGCCAGTGGTTTTGTCCCGGGGTTTCTCTTCCGGGCTGGTTTCGTGGGCCGCCGGCTCTTCCTTGTCTTCCAGGGAGTCCTGATCGGGGGTCTTGTTATCCTCGTCGTTCATGGACTTCTTGAAGCCACGGATAGCGCCGCCCAGATCGCTGCCAATGTTGCGGAGCTTCTTGGTTCCAAACAACAGGATAACAATGCCGAGTACGATAAGTAGTTGCCAGATACTGATGCCCATCACGGGATCCTCTCTCTAATGTTGCTGTTGCATGCCATTGTACGTTACCGGGACGGTATTGCGGAAACCCCCGTTAGGGGTACCCATGGCATTACTTGTCCCGGGATGCCTTTTCCTCGAGTCCAGACAGGTCGAAGCGGCGGGCCAGCTCATCCAGTACCTCTTTGGGGCCGAGGCCCAGGTTCGATAGCATGACCATGCTGTGAAACCAGAGGTCGGCGGTTTCGTAAACCACTTCCCGGGTGTCCCCGGACTGTTCGGCATCCTTGGCGGCTAACAGGGTCTCGGTGCACTCTTCGCCCACTTTCTCCAGAATCTTGTTCAGACCCTTGGCGTGCAGACTGGCTACGTAAGACTTGTCGGGATCTGCTTCTTTCCTTGCTTCCAGAACCTGGGCAAGTCGTTCCAGTACATCACTCACTCTGTTCGCTCCCTTTCACCGGTCTGTAGATGCTTTGCGGGTCTTTCAACACGGGGGCGGTGGTCACCCACTCACCGTCCTGTAGTTTTCGGTAAAAGCAGCTGCGCCTTCCGGTGTGGCAGGCGATACCGCCTTTTTGTTCCACTTTCAGCAGAATCACGTCTTCGTCACAGTCCAGACGAATTTCATGCACCACTTGCTGATGGCCCGAGGTTTCGCCCTTGCGCCAGAGCTTGCCTCGCGAGCGGGACCAGTAGACTGCCTGGCCCTCCTCTGAGGTTAGCCGCAGGGATTCCCGGTTCATCCAGGCCATCATCAGGATCTCGCCGGTGGTGGCGTCCTGGGCAATGGCGGGAACCAGCCCGTCGGCATTCCAGCGGATGGCGTCCAGCCAGTCAAGGTTGTCGACTTTAGGTGATGAATCTTGCATTTCTATGAATCCTGAAAAATGTTACCGGCCACCCCGGACGACCAGCCCGGTCGCCACTGCGAGCATGGCCCAGCCCCACGGGGGCATTGACTGGGCCAGGTTCGGCAGTTCGTACTGGGTACTGAGCCAGGCGCCACCCACCAGGGCGGCTGCGATAAGGGTTCGTCGCCAGCGTCTTTCCGCCCGCTTCTGGTTGTCCCGCAGGATCTCCAGTGTAGCGCGATTCTGCTCTTCCGTGGGGCCGGAGCTGCGTAGCTGCACCAGGGTGTCGTGTACCAGTTGCGGCATTTCCGGGGACTGTTCAAGCCAGGCTGGCAAATGCGACTGCAGTGACTTGATCAGCCCGGATGGACCGATCCGCTTGCGCATCCAGCTTTCCAGGAATGGCTGGGCGGTACTCCACAGATCCAGATCCGGGTATAGCTGGCGGCCAAGACCTTCCACGTTCAGCAGGGTTTTTTGCAGTAGCACCAGCTGCGGCTGCACTTCCATATTGAAGCGTCGGGCGGTTTGGAACAGCCTCAGCAGGAAGTGGCCGAAGGAAATATCCTTCAGGGGCTTCTCGAAGATCGGCTCGCACACGGTGCGGATGGCGGCCTCGAATTCGTTGACGCGGGTGTGTGGCGGTACCCAGCCGGACTGGATGTGCAGTTGCGCCACCTGGCGATAATCGCGACGGAAGAAGGCGAGCAGGTTACGCGCCAGGTAGCTTTGATCGTCCGGCGCCAGGGTACCGACAATACCAAAATCGATGGCGATGTATTTCGGGTCTGCGGGATTACTGACATCCACAAAGATGTTGCCGGGGTGCATGTCGGCGTGGAAGAAACTGTCGCGGAAAACCTGGGTGAAGAAGATCTCCACGCCTTTTTCCGCCAGCACCTTCATATCAACGCCGGCTGCCTGCAGCGCCGGTATGTCGGCAATGGGAATGCCGTGGATGCGTTCCATGACAAGTACGGTTTTGCGGGTGTAATCCCAGTCAATAAACGGAATGTAGATCAGTGACGAGTTCTCGAAATTGCGGCGTAACTGGCTGGCGTTGGCCGCTTCCCGTTGCAGGTCCAGCTCATCGTGGATGGTGGAGTCGTAATCTGCCACCACCTCGACCGGATGCAGTCGCTTACCCTCGGACCAGTATTTTTCCAGTAGCTTGGCCATCAGGTACATCAGGCCCAGATCCTGCTGAATGACTCTCTCTATACCCGGTCGCAGTACCTTAACGACGACTTTCTGGCCGTTAAGCAGGGTGGCAGCATGCACCTGGGCGACGGACGCCGAGGCCATTGGGTCGGCGGAGAACTCGCTGAACAGCTCGGCAACGGGCGCGCCCAGGGAGGTTTCAATGATTTCCCGCGCGGCGGTGCTGGGGAAGGGCGGGACGCGGTCCTGAAGGTGTTTGAGTGACTCGGCCATGTCATCGGGCAGCAGGTCGCGGCGCGTTGACAGAATCTGGCCGAACTTCACGAACACCGGCCCCAGTTCTTCCATCGCCAGGCGCAGGCGGTCACCCCGGCTCAGTTTCGGTTGCGGAAACAGGTGCCAGGGAGCAAGGAGGAAGAACACTTTGAGTGGGCCGGGCAGCTCGGCCAGCGGCAGGAACGTGTCCAGCCGGTAACGGCAAAATACCCAGGCTATTCGGAACAGGCGTTGCAGACGGGTCACGGTGTCTCCGGAGGCTCTTCGTTAGTGTGGCGTTCCAATAGCCCGAGACGGGCCTCCAGCCGTTCAGTGTGAAGGCTCAATTGATCGATATCTTCAAAGGTGGCTTCCAGCTCCCGGCGGCCCGGCAGGGTCCGGCTTTCCTCGTGCACGTATTCTTCGATATTGGCGTTGAGGGCAGTAAACGCCTGGCGACTCCACTTCACAGCACCGCGAATGCGCTGGCCGATAAAGTGGGCTGGTACATCGCCGATGTGCTGGGCCAGGGCGGCTTCCCAGTCGGGGGCAAGCTGGTTTAGCGCCCGCTGGAACTGGTGTGCCAGGGCGGTATCGCCGGTGACCTGGATGCGGCCATGGCGGAACACTTCGCCGTCGCCGGTAGCCAGTGCGGCGAACGCCATGGGCTTGCCCGCCAGCTGTAATGCCGGAATCTCTGCCGGCTGACTGCAGACCTGAACCCGATCCCCAGTCTGATAAAGTGTAAACGTCAGGTGCAGAGGCGCGGTCAGGGTAAATTCTACCGGCCCCGTCAGGGCACCCATTAACGCCTTGCGACCAGCCGGATCGAGTTCCAGGGCGCGGTTCAGGGCGCCCTCAACAACGGCGGTCATGGCAGAAAGCAGGGTAGGGCCGGGAAACATCAGGGCTTGATTCCCACGTGCAGGGCAACGATGCCGCCTGTCATGTTGTAGTACTTGCAGTTCACCAGTCCGGCTTGCTCCATCATGCCCTTGAGGGTGTCCTGATCCGGGTGCATGCGGATGGACTCCGCCAGGTATTTGTAGCTTTCGCTGTCACCGGCAAACAGTTGGCCCATCAGGGGCAGGGCGTTGAAGGAGTACATGTCATACGCCTTGTTCAGGAGCGGGTTGGTGGGCTTGGAGAATTCCAGCACCATCAGTTTGCCACCAGGCTTGAGTACCCGTGCCATGTCCCGCAGGGCCTGATCCTTATCGGTGACATTACGAAGGCCGAAGGCGATGGACACTGCATTGAAGGTGTTGTCTGGAAACGGCAGGTGTTCGGCGTCCGCTTGGGCAAACTCGATGTTACCGGCATAACCCCGGTCCATCAGGCGACCGCGACCCACCTGCAGCATGGAGGCGTTGATGTCGGCGAGTACGACTTTACCAGTAGGGCCAACCAGGTCGGAAAACTTCATGGTCAGGTCACCGGTGCCTCCGGCGATGTCGAGCACCTGATGCCCCGGGCGGACACCGCTTAGCTCAATGGTGAAGCGCTTCCAGAGCCGATGGATACCCATGGACATGAGGTCGTTCATCAGGTCGTATTTGCCGGCCACACTGTGGAAAACCTCAGCCACTTGGCCGGCCTTCTGGTTTTTCGGCACATCGCGGAAACCGAAGTGGGTGACATCGTCCTGCGGGGAGCCTGCCTGATTATCATTGGCTGGCGTTTGTTGCTCGCTCATGGGGGTATCCTGTCAGAATCTGAACCCCGTATTCTAACGGTTAGGGGGGTGGCTACAAGTTTATTACCCCCTTAAACTATAAAACCTCCCAATTTTTAAGAGAAACCTGATTCATGTCTGTTATCGATGTTCATCGCGCCCATTCCCTGGACAAGGAGCACGCTCGCGAAGCGGCGGAATCCCTGGCGAAGGATCTGTCCAGGCAGTTTGATGTGAACTACCAGTGGGACGGGGATGTGCTGCGCTTCAAACGCAGTGGCGTAAAAGGCCAATTGACCATCGACCACAATGACCTGCACATCCACCTGGAACTGGGCATGCTACTGAGGCCCTTCAAATCTCGGATCGAGCAGGAAATTCACTCCCAGCTGGATCAGATCATCAAGGCCTGATCTGCGATGCCGTTGCTGTGATTACAGGTCTTTCGGCAGGCTGAACGGGGCCGGGTGCTCATTGAAGATATTGTCCAGGACCTGCCGCTCTCTCATGACCAGTCGCTCGATTAGTGAGTCAACGTCTTCCATTTTCCGGAAGGCGGTGTAGCCCCGGTGCAGGAAACTGTGGAGGTCGCTCAGATCCGCCATTTCCGCCGGCCCGCGGGTCATGCTGAGCAGCCAGCCCAGGGTGCGGTTGCGAACGTAGTGATCCAGCTGCTGCCCCACCTCGGCCACCAGTGCAATCTGGCGCTGGCGTTGTGTCAGGCTGTGACTGGCGCGAAAGGCCGTGCAGTATTGTTCGTTGGTAATGGCGTCGCGCGGTACTTCCCGTTGGGCGAGCTCTTCTGTCAGCTCGAGATCAAGCTGTTGGGTGACCAGGTTCAGCTCCACCAGCCCGGCAAACGTGTTGAGCAGGCTATTGGGCAGCCACTTCACCATTTTGGGGAACACGCGATCGATGTTGTCGTCGCGACGGGTCATGTGTGCCGGGGCATACAGGTCGGTAAGCAGAAATTCCAGGCCGGTGTGATAGCCGGGGTGCCGGTAAAGATCCTGATGGGTTTGTTTCAATCGTTCCGCCTGCCAGTCGGCAACCCGGAAAGTATCTTCCAGTAATGGATGAGCCGCCTTGCGCTGGCGGAAATCGTGGTACTCAATCAGCAGCAGCTGCAGCCGACGGGCGCTGTCAGAGTGAACTTCGGTAGCGACGAGGCGCTCGCGGTACATGAAGGGGGCTCCGGTAACCGTGTGGCAGAAAACCTGCGAGTTTACCGGAGCCGACAGTCAGATGGCAGTCTCAAGCCTCAGCGGATGCCTGCAGGGTTTCGAGACCAGGTACCCATTCCTTGTTGTCCAGCGTGATGAAGTGGCTGAGGGCCTCGGTTTCCACAATGCGCATGGTTGTCGGGCTTTGACGAGCGCTGGCCAGCATGGCCTTGCGGTCAAGAATGCGGTCCACCGCGGGAATCAGGAAGGTGCCGTGGCGAACATTGTTGTAAACGCTGGTATCCGTGCGCTCCATCCAGTCCATGATGTTCTCGATGTTGCGAACAATGGTGAGATGATCCTTGGTGGAGGAAAACAGCTTGCTCAGCAACTGCTTCTTACGGGGATTCATCTTTCCGAAAAAGGTCTGGCCATAGGCAGAAGACGGCGCACTGTTGATCAGGCGAATCAGCCAGGGCCACATGCCGTGGCTGACCGGTTCCAGTATGGTAGTGACCAGTCCGTGGAGTTTGCCCTGGGGCAATACCGGTGCTTCCAGGACCACTTCCACGTTGTCATAGAGTTCCGGCCGCTGGTGAATAGCCTCGAGGATGACCGCGCCGCCCCGGGAGTGACCGTGAACTCGAATGTTCTCGGTGCCGGGAAGATTGGCAACAGCCTGGTTCAGTATGCAGGCGTCGTACTCAATGGTGCCCTCGAGGTGCTTGATGGGCACTTCCCATTCCGGAGTTTCCGGCGTCACGCCGTTGACCGGGATGTGGTAGTTACTGCAGGTCAGCAGAATAAGTTCGGTGGTCGGCGCCTCATAGGCCTGCGTGAAGTAACAGTGGTTCTCAAGGAAACCGTGCACACCAATAACCGTCTGTTCCGCCTTACCACTGTGGTTGCGGACGGAAACCGCACCTTTGCCTACACGGTAGACTCGCCCCGAGAACATCTCGGAGTAGGCGCTTTCAATCGGTTGTATCAGTTTGCGAACATGGCTCGCTTTCATAACCATTCTCCTGTCAGCACCGTGGAAGACTGCTTTTGGATTTGTGGTGTGCTGATAGTGACTGTTGTATCGCGTTCCCGGACCATAGTTATTGGCACTGGTTACTCAATATACGAACGCCCACGGCCAATAGCCTGCTTGGTTGGCAGGTAGACACCCGCCCGGGGCTCAGTAATAACCATTCCATTAATTCATATAACCAGTATAGAGGTGAAGGGTTAATTGCGCGTAATTTTTTGTAATTCTGCGAAGAGGACACCTTATATGGAGCCTCTCGTCCTTGTCTGGCACAATGCTGGATTCGCCAATTAATCAATGTTTGTTAATTCACCCGGGGACAGCCAGATTTGAACCAAGAGGACTCACATCTCCTGTTACCTGTGGATTCCGCATGGCTGTCCCTGGAGAGACCCGAAAACCCGATGACCATAACGGTCATGTTGCGGGTCGACGGGCTGACGGCGGCACGGTTGCGGGAATTTCTGGAGGCCTACTGGCTCGCCTGGCAGCGCTTCCGGTGCTTGCCTGTAAAGCGGCCGCCGGGCTGGTGGTGGGAAGCGGATCCCGTGTTTGACCTCAAGCATCACCTGCAGGTGGCTCCCGGCGCGTTTTCCGGTGAAGAACTCCAGGAATGGGTCTCCGCGCGTCTGAATGAGCCCCTTCCGGACTACCGGCCGCTGTGGAAATTCTGGCTTGCGCCTGATGCCGAAGGTGGCGCGGCCCTGTTGCTGAGAATGCATCATTGCTATGCCGACGGTTTGTCCCTGCTGGGGGTCTTCGAAAGGATTTGCACACCCTCTCCGCAACAGCTACCAGCCATCTACGGTTCGCAGGAAACCGCCCAACTTCAGAGCTGGAGGATGGCGGCGGGCACCTGGCTCAGGGATTTGATTGGTGATGAAATAACGGCAGTCTCTGGAAGCCGTTCCGCTGATGTGTCCGGTCGTGTGGACGGCTCATCGGGCACGTTGCAGGACGCTGGCAAGGTACTTGAGCGGGTCGCCCATGGCGGCCTGAAACTGGTTAACGAGATCAGCCAGTTTCTGGTTGAGCCGGAAGATTCCCCCTCGTCTCTGAAACGCCCACTCCTCGGTCGTCGCCATTGTTGTTGGTCGACGCCTGTGGCGCTGTCACGGTTTCAGGAGGTTGCCCGATTAACCGGCGTCACCATCAACGATGTCTTGCTCAGCTGTGTCGCGGCCGCCGTGCGCAAGCAACTGGTGGCCAGTGAGGCCGACCTTGACGAAGCCGTTCTCCACGCGGCGGTGCCAGTGGATATCCGTGGCCAGTTACCTGCAGGGATCAAGCCCGAAGCGGGGGCGCTGGGCAATTGTTTCGGCACCGTGTTCGTTCCTCTCCCGGTGGACGGTGAAAGCTCACTGGAACGGCTCTATCGAATCAAACACGAAACCCGCCGACTGAAGAAAAGCTGGCAGCCCGGCCTTGCCTGGGGCCTGACCGCCAGTGCGTCGCTGGTACCTGAGCCCTGGCGCCAGTCTCTGGCCGATGTGTTCTATCGCAAGGCGAGTGCCGTGGTGTCCAATGTGCCAGGTTCCCATGAGGAGCGGTATCTGGCCGGTTGCCGCATCACGGAACAAATGTTCTGGGTGCCTCAGGCCGGGGACATTGGTCTGGGGGTAAGTATTGTCAGTTATGCCGGCCAGGTTCAGTTCGGGGTCGTGGCTGATGAGGCTGTTATGGCGTCCCCCTCGCGGTTCCTGGCCGATTGCCTCGAGGAGCTGGAAGCTTTCCCCGGCTGATCCGCGTCCTCCTTTACCTGTGCCCGTAACTGGCGGGTATTAATCCCAAAGTCCTGTTTCTCAGGCCTCCTAAAAGATCAGAAAACCTGCCCCCTTGGCGCATTTTCCCCGCCACAGCCATAACCGACCATGGAATTCAGGCGACAGACCTACGCCTGGGACTGCCGGATGAGTCGGCGTCCCGATCCCAGATTTCCTAAAAACAACCGGGGGAACTATGAACAACAACAATTTTCGAAAGTCAGGGTTAGCGATTGCGATGGCTGCTGCCATGGGGGCAAGCGCCAGTGCCAATGCTGCCGTTGAACTATACAACGAAGACGGCACCAGTTTTTCTGTTGACGGTTATTTCAACGCTTTCTACGTAAACCGTGACGACAAGGTGTCCGATACCCGCAATTCAGATGTGAAGATGGGTTTTCTGCCGAATACCATTGGCTTTAATTTCAGCAAGGAAGTGGGCGACCTGACCATGGGTGGCCGCTCCTCGTTCTGGAGCACGATCAATGACAGTCTTCAGTCACCAACGGATACGGCGATCGATGTTCGTCAGCTGTATGCCACCGTCGATGGCTCGTTCGGTCAGGTTCTCATCGGTAAGGATTTCGGATTATACGCCCGTTCCAACATCTTTCTCGACGAAGTCCTGATGGGCTTTGGCTCCCCGGGGGCGGCCACCGGCGTCTCTTTCGGTAACATCCGTACCGGCTACCCGTATCCCAATCCGTCAGCTCAGATTACCTACCGGTCCCCGGCAATGGGTGGTCTGAAAGTGGCAGCGGGTATCTTTGAACCGGCGAATACCACTCCCGGCGCCCAATCCGAGCAGTCGGCACCGCGCTTCGAGGCGGAAGTTACTTACAGCGCTGATCTCAGTGGTCTGGCGTTGACCGGTTGGGTTAATGGTCGTCATCAGAGCTCGGAAAATGCGACCACTGAGATCGACAGCCAGGGCATCGGCTATGGCCTTAAAGCAGCGGCTGCAGGCTTCTCACTCACTGCCTCCGGCTTTACATCGGAAGGGGATGTGCCCGTGCTGCTCGTTGATGGGGCACTTGCTTCTGAAGAAGATGCCGACGGCTATCTTGCTCAGGCATCTTACACACTGGGTAGTAATCGCTTCGTGGCCTCCTACGGCGAAACGGATTCGGATCAGGGCGATTTCGAGACGGAAAACACCTCCCTGGCGGTTTTCCATTCTGTAAACAGCAACTTCAAAGTGGTTGCCGAGTACAACATCTTCGAGCAGGAAATCAAATCCTCGGGCGCGACTGCAGTGGATGCCGATACCATCGCCCTCGGCGCCGTCATCACGTTCTAAGCAGCAGCCATCGCTACGGAAGGTGGGAGGTCGTCCGTAGCGCCAGGTTGTCTAAGACTAAAGTGCCGGTTTGTCTTCGTGCAGACCGGCAGCGCCGCCAGGCATTGATTCGGGAGGTATTTTAATCAATGGCTTACGATCATTTTGGCGCGCCTATTAAAAGCACTGAAGTCGCATTGGCTGCGTTTGCGGATGCCGTAGAATCGGTGGAAAGTCATCCGTTCTCGGGATCTGCGTTTATGAAGTCAGCGACGACCCTGCCCGCCGTCCGGGTAGCGAGCTCCAGTGTTCGCGACCCGATGCTTGCGGCCACCAATCTCGCCAGTCAGCTTAATCATGAGCACCTGGGTTGTGTACTGTTCTTCTGTTCCGCGGAATACGATCTCGGCCGTCTCGGGATTGCCCTTGAGCACGCTTTTCAGGGCGTACGTGTGTGCGGGTGTACATCAGCCGGAGAGATTACACCGGATGGTTATGGCCGCGGATGCATAACCGCCATCGGCTTCGATAACCGTTACTTTGCCATTGACTGCGCACTGATTCGCGAACTCGACCAGTTTACCCTGCAGAACGCCCAGGGCGTCATAGACGGACTGCTGTCCACATGCCGTGATGCGAAGCTCGCGCCTGTCAAAGGCAACACCTTTGCGATTACCCTGCTCGATGGGCTTTCCAGCCGGGAAGAACTGGTGTTGGCGACGCTCAACGCAGCGCTCGGGACCATACCGCAATTTGGCGGGTCAGCCGGTGATGACGAGCGTCTTGCCAATACCCATGTCTTTTACGATGGGCAGTTTCATACCGGGGCGGCGACGGTTCTGCTGGTTAATACGCCTCTGGATTTCCGGGTGTTTTCCACGCACCACATGGTTGAACGCAGCGAGAAACTGGTTGTTACCGATGCCTGCGCGGAAAGTCGCACCGTATATGAACTCAATGCCGAGCCTGCGGCAGATGCCTATGCCCGGGCTGTTGGCGTCGATGTGGATGCCCTCGATCGTAAGGTGTTCGCGCTGAGGCCCATGGGGGTGAAGATTGGCGGGCACTATTTCGTGCGTTCGGTACAGCGGGTCAACCCGGACAAGAGCCTCACATTCTACTGTGCCGTGGAAACCGGCATTGTGATGACGGCCATGGAGCCCGAAGGTCTCCTGGACAGTGTGCGGGCCCAGATCGAAGCGTCCGAGCGAGTGGTGGGGCCGCCGCTGGTGACCATCGGGTGTGACTGTTTCCTGCGTCGACTGGAGGCAGAGCTGACCGGGGAAGTGGAGGCGGTGTCCGAATTCCTTCGCCATCACAAGGTGATCGGTTTCAATACATACGGCGAGCAGTTCGACGGTATGCACATCAACCAGACCTTTACGGGGGTGGTCATTGGCCAGCCTGAAGCCCGTGCCGTGCAAGAATGACGTTTCCGCTGAGAGCAGGGATCGGCGCATCGCCGAGCTTGAAGCGGAGAATGAACGCCTGCGCCGAATCCGCGATGCCCTGATTGTGCGGGTGGAGTCTGGCTCCGCCCATAAGCCTGAACCCTATGCAGCCTTTGAACATTCCGTGGTGCTGGCTGAGCAGGTGCGTGAACGCACCGAGGCGCTCAACCAGACCATGGAGGAGCTTAAAGCCAGTAACAAGGCGCTGAGCCGTGCCCGCGTCGAAGCCGATACCACCCGCCAGCGCCTCAGCGATGCCATTGAGAGCATTGCTGATGGTTTTGTCCTGTTTGATCACCGGCATCGACTGATCCAGAGCAACAGTCGTTTTCGCAGTTATTGGCGCCATGCGGGTGTGGAGGTGCCGGAGTCGGGCACCTCCATTGCCGAAGTGAAACGGCAGGCTGTCAGTTCGGGGCTGGTTGTGGAAGAGCACAGCCATCCGGATTCGGAGGGCGTTGTCTTCCTGTTGGCCAATGATCGCTGGGTACAGATGACAGAGAGGCCTACCCGTGAGGGCGGGCTGGTTGTGCTTTATTCCGACATCACCGACGTCAAGAACAGCGAAATGGCGCGTCGGATCAAGGCGCTGGAAGAAAGTGAGCGCTGGATTCGGGTGGTGACAGACCATGTGCCGGCACTGATTGCCTATGTCGGCGCGGACCTTACCGTGCAGTTTTGCAACAAGGTGTACGAATCCTGGTATGGCCGCAAGGGGGAATCTCCCCTGGGTAAGGCACTGGTCGATGTGCACCCCGCCGATCTGTATCAGCGCCTGTTGCCACAGATGCAGCAGGCGCTGGCGGGACACAGTGTCACCTTTGAGTTTGAGGAATGCGGTGAGCAGGGTGACATCCGCTATATGCTGCGTTCCTATGTGCCCAATATCAATGAAGACGGAGAGGTGACCGGTTTCTTCGTGTTGATCCGGGACATTACCGATCGCCGCAAGACCGCCCTGGCGCTGGAGCAGGCCTATGACAATCTGGAACGACGGGTCAAGGAGCGTACTTCGGCGCTGACCGGGCTTAACAATCAGTTGCGTCAGGAAATTACCGAGCGGGCTGCGGTAGAGGCCAGGTTGCGGGATGCCAAACTGGAGGCCGAGAGGGCGAACCTGTCCAAGACCAAATTCCTCGCCGCCGTCAGTCATGACCTGCTGCAGCCCCTCAACGCAGCCCGCCTGTTCACCAGTGCGCTTTTGGAACAATCGTTCGGGCCCAAGGCTGAGGGGCTGGTCCGTTCAGTAAGTACCTCCCTGAACGATGTGGAGAACCTTCTGGGCACCCTGGTGGACATTTCCAAACTGGATGCCGGGGTGATCAAACCCGACGTGACCGCATTTGACCTGCGGGACCTGCTCAACAACATCGCCCGGGAATTCCGGCAAATGGCCATGGCCGATGGCCTGCGACTGGACTTCGTGGCCAGCTCCGCAATCGTGGAATCCGATTCCCAGCTTCTGGCCAGGATTCTCAGGAATTTCCTTACCAATGCCATCCGCTATACGGATACAGGCCGTATTCTGCTCGGCTGCCGGCGGCGGCCGGATCACATGTTGTTGCAGGTTTGGGATACGGGCCCGGGGATCCCCGAAGACAAACTGACCGAGATCTTCCAGGAGTTCAAACGCATTCGGCCAACAGGGTCTCAGCCGGACAAGGGGCTTGGTCTGGGGCTGGCCATTGTGGATAAGATCTCACGAATGCTGGGCCACGAAGTGAGTGTGGCTTCCATTGAAGGTAAGGGCTCGGTGTTCAGCGTCAAGGTGCCGCTTGGACGACTGCAACCCTCGCGACCGGCAGCGGATCAGAACCGGGCGGTGTCCTTTGACAGCGGTCTGGGCGGTGCCCGGATCTGGGTGATCGATAATGATCAGTCCATCTGCCAGGGCATGAAAACGTTGCTGGAAGGTTGGGACTGTCGCGTGATGACGGCTGTGTCTCTGGAGGATCTGGAGCGCCAGCTGGACCCGGCTGACAGTCCGGTGGACCTGATACTGGCGGACTACCATCTGGACAATGAAGAAAACGGTGTGGATGTGGTGGCGGAGATCAATGGTCGCCGTCGTTGTCCGGCACCGGTGGTGATGATTACCGCCAATTATACCAACGAGCTCAAGCAGCATATCCGTGAGCTTGGGTATCAACTGATGAATAAGCCGGTAAAGCCGTTGAAGCTCCGCAGTGTACTCAGTCACCTGCTGAAAAGTTGAGGTCGCCGATGGATGTCGGATTACGCTTTGCTAATCCGACCTACGCGGGGGCCGACGTTACGTTTGTAGGTCGGATTAGCCAAAGGCGTAATCCGACAAGCAGGATTGGGTCAGGCGAGTTACCGCTTCAGATACTGACTGAAATCCACATCACTGGCGGACAGAATCGCCTGAACCCGGTTGTGCACGCCCAGCTTGCGAAGAATCGCGGACACATGGGCCTTCACCGTGGTTTCGGCTATGTTCAGGTTGTAGGCAATCTGCTTGTTGGATTCGCCCTTGGACATGCGTTCGAGTACCAGCAGTTGGCGACGGGTCAGTGAGTTCAGCAACTCTGGAGAAATCGGGTTGTCTTCATGTCGACTGCGGCGGCTGCTGCTTTCCTTGCCGGTTCGGATGATGTCCGACGGCAGGTAGACATTGCCGTTGAGAATCTGCTGGATCGCCTCGGTCATCTGGGCCCGCGGCGAGGACTTGGTAATGAATCCGCAGGCGCCATAGGTAATCGCCTGCAACACAACCTGTTTGTCTTCTTCCGCAGAGACAATCACCACCGGAATGGTCGGCGCCTCATTGCGCAGCGTAATCAGGCCATTCAGGCCGTGCATGCCGGGCATGTTCAGATCCAGCAGTATCAGGTCCAGGTCGTCATTCTCCCTGGTGATATCCAGCGCGCTGTCCAGATCATCGGTTTCGATGATCTCGCTGCCCTCAAAACCGGAAGCGATGACACTGCTGATGGCTTCCCGGAAAAGCGGGTGGTCGTCGGCGATCAGTATCTTGTAAGCCGGCTCCATGTTCGGTTCTGCCTGTTTGTTGTCATTATCGGGGAGTGCTTCCGAACCATGATAGCGTTTTTCGGAAGAGAGTGCGGCATCGAGCTCGTTAAGCATAGCGGCCTCCTGTGCAGAGAATCTCCGGAATCGGAGCGGATCCTCTGGTTATTATTGTGATGATTTCATTACACGCTATCTGCGCCTCAGGTTGAATGCGACCATCGCACCAAAAAACAGGCACCAAAGTACTATTCTTGCCCGGCCGTGGGCTTCGTATCGTGGAGACATGAGCCAACAGCCTGTAACAATGCGACATTTCAAGCCATCCGTAGCCAGCAGCCGTACCCATCGGCTGGTAGCGTTGATGCTGCTGATCCTGGTGGCCGTGCTGGCATTAGGGGCAGAGGTTCGGGCCGATGCGCCAAGCGGGCACCCGAAGCTGTCGATCAGCGTATTGCAGTTTGGCACCGCCCACTGGGAGCTTGACCACCTTCTTCATCAGGGGCTGGACCGGAAGCATGGCTACCGGCTGGAGTTGTTACCCGTGGCCAATCTGCCGGCTTCCCGCCTCGCCGTCACCAGCGGTTCGGTGAATGGCGCCGTTGCGGATCTGCTATGGGCACAATCCCGATACCAGTCGGGCACTCCCTACCTGTACCTGCCGTTTTCCAGCCAGATTGGTGACATTGTTGTGGCCGACAGTTCGTCCATCCAATCGGTGGCGGATCTCACCGGCAAGCGAATTGGCGTAGCCGGTGGTCCGGATAGCAAGGGCTGGATACTGCTGCAGAAAGTCGTCGACCAGCAGGGACTAAACCTGTCAGATTCCGCAGATGTTCAGTTCGCGGCACCCCCATTGCTCAACCAGGCCCTCAAGCGGGGGCAGGTGGATGTGATTGTCACCTACTGGCATTTTGCTGCGCGTCTCAAGGGTGAGGGCGGTTGGCGCTCGGCGTTCCGTATGGCCGACCTGCTGGGTGCCCTGAATCTGGATGCCAACCTTCCGGTTCTGGGCTATGTCTTTCCGGCAAGTTGGGCGCGGGAACATCAACCCCTGCTCCGGCGCTTTGCCGGCTCCCTGCGCGAGGCGAAAGCTGGATTGGCAGATGATCCCGGCTACTGGGAACGACTGCGGCCACTGATGGGTAATCCGGGGGAGGGTATTTTCGGGGCGCTTCGCGATGGATTTGTTGCCGGTACACCGGCACCGCTAACCGATCGGCGAACGGCCGACCTGCAGCGTTTGCTGGTGCTCACCGGAGCGGCTGAAGATAACCTGATGCCAGCCTCACTCTTTTATCGGAGTGAGCCATGACTAACCCCGGAAGTTCTGCCGCAATAGGGCGCCCCCCCTTTTGGAGTTATTGGGTGGTGCTTCCGGCCTTCGTGCTCATCTGGGCGCTGATCGCCTGGTGGATGCAGTCACCGCTGTTGCCAACACCACTTCAGGTGCTGGATACACTGATGCGAGAGTCAGCGTCCGGAGATCTCTGGCATCACCTGGGCGCCACCTTCGGTCGTGTAGCGGTGGCCTTTGTGCTGGCCATGTCCCTGGGTACGGTCATCGGTGTCAGTATGGGGCGTTCCGCCACCACCAATGCCCTGTTCGACCCATTGCTGGTGCTGCTGCTCAACCTGCCGGCGCTGGTCACTATCATTTTGATGTACGTCTGGTTCGGACTGGTGGAAGTGGCGGCCGTCATGGCCGTTGTCATCAACAAAGTGCCCAACGTCGCCGTCACCGTGCGCGAGGGTGCCCGCAGCCTGGATTACCGATTGGAAGAAATGGCCACAGTCTACGAATTCAGCCACTGGCAGCGGTTTCGCGACGTCTGGGTACCACAACTGTTTCCCTACCTGATGGCCGCCACCCGCGGCGGCCTGGCACTGATCTGGAAAATCGTCCTGGTGGTGGAACTGCTGGGCCGCTCCAGCGGCGTTGGCTTCCAGCTCCACCTGGCCTTCCAGGTCTTCGACGTTGCCACCATCCTGGCCTACAGCCTCGCGTTCATTGCCGTGGTCCAACTGATTGAACTGACCATCCTGCAGCCCCTGGAACGCCGCTCCAGCCGCTGGCGTCAGCCGGAGGCCGCCGATGCTTGAACTGCGGATTGCCGGCCGCGACTTCGGCCAGCCTGTGTTGGGAGAAATATTCGCCACCGTGGCGAAGGGTGATCGCATCTGCCTGCTTGGGCCCTCCGGTATTGGTAAAACCACATTGCTGAATGCCATCGCTGGTCTGGATAAAACCATTCCTCAGGATGCCATCATCGGCCGTGACAAACTTCGGGTCGGCTACCTGTTTCAGGAGCATCGTCTGTTACCCTGGCGAACTCTGAGCGCCAATCTCCAGCTGGCGGGCGCAACTCCGCAGGAAGCCGAAAACCACCTCGCCAGTGTGGGGCTGAAAGGGTATGGCCACTACCTGCCGGACCAGCTCTCCCTGGGCATGGCCCGGCGAGCTGCACTTGCCCGTTGCCTGGCGGTTAAGCCGGACCTGCTGTTGTTGGATGAGCCGTTTGCGTCGCTGGATCCGGTGATGGCTGGTGAACTGAAAACACTGATTGCCGGCATTATGGATGCCAATCCGGGCATGGCGATGATTTGCGTGACCCATGATGGTACTGACGCCGAGATACTGGCAAATCGACTGTGGTATCTGGATGGCAAGCCGGCGCGGCTGCAGTGGGATGATGCGGTGGGGGAGGCCGGTTTGATTGATGGTTTGTTGGGGAGGCTTCGAAGACTTGACCTGGCGGACTCCTAGTCTTCATTGATAGGCGCTTGCTTGTTTGTTTGTCGGATTACGCTTCGCTAATCCGACCTACGAAGCTACGACGATTGGAAGAGCAATGTTTGGCTTCTAGCACGAGGTATGGGTGGGCTGTGGGGAATAGGTTTCCAAAACTGTGCGGAGCCATGGCTGGCGGAGCCCAAGCGTCACATGGATGTGCCGCAAGGAGCGTGTTATGGAAACCTATTCCCCACAGCCCGCTATCACCCAATCAGGCAGGCTTGGAAGTGCCAAGAATCTTCGTCCGCTGAGGTCTGAACCCGGCGGTGGCGAGCAGAGACAGAACGACCGTCACGCCCGCGGTGATGCCAAAGGCCATAGGATTCCATTCCAGGTACAGGGAAAACCGGATCGCCTCTACCGCATGAGTAAACGGGTTGAACTGGCAGATCCAGTACAGCCAGGGGCTGGCTTCGTTCATGCGCCAGAGCGGGTAAAGCGCTGACGACATGAAGAACATCGGAAAGATGACAAAGTTCATCACGCCGGCAAAGTTCTCCAGCTGTTTGATCCAGGTGGCAATCAGCAGGCCGAGAGCGCCGAGCATCAGGCTGGCCAGCACCAGGGCCGGCAACACCGCCAGGTAGCCCCACAACGGTGGCTCCACATCCACCAGCAACGCCAGCAGCAGGAACACGTACACCTGCCCCACCGACACCACCCCCATGGCCAGCAGTTTGGTAACCAGCAGGAAAGGCCGCGGCAGGGGGCTCATCAGCAGCACTCGCATACTCCCCAGCTCCCGGTCGTACACCATGGACAGCGCGCCCTGCATACTGTTGAACAGAATGATCATCCCGCACAGCCCGGGGGCAATGTACGTTTCGTAGGTAATGTAGGTCTGGTAGGGCGGAATAATGGAAATCCCCAGCACCGCGCGGAAGCCGGCAGCAAATACCACCAGCCACAGCAGCGGCCGCACCAGGGCACTGGCAAAACGGGTGCGCTGCTGCCAGAATCGCAGCCACTCCCGTGTCTGAATACCAACGAAACAATGCCAGTAATGCGCAGCTCTCATGGTTATTCGGCTCCGGTCAGGGTGTGGAAGGTTTCCGCCAGGTCGCGGGTGCCCTCGGCCTCGCAAATGGCCTGGCCGGATCCATCGGCCAGTAGCTGCCCCTGATGCAGGATCAGCACCCGGTCTTCCTGACGTACTTCCTCAATCAGGTGCGTGGCCCACAGAACCGTCAGACCCGCCTCGTCACACAGGGTGCGGACGTGGTCATTCAGTGCTTTTCGGCTGGCTACATCCAGCCCCACCGTCGGCTCATCAAGCAACAGCAGTGAGGGCTCATGGAGCAGGGCACGGGCAATTTCCACCCGTCGACGGTGGCCGCCGTTGAGTTTCCGTACCGGCTCGTTCGCCCGTTCCAGCAACTCGAAACGCGCCAGTTCCCGATCACCTCGTGCGCGGGCTTCCTTGCGGGAAAGGCCATGGAGAGCAGCATGGTAGAGCAGGTTCTGGCGTACGGTCAGGTCCAGATCCAGAGCGTTCTGCTGGAACACTACGCCAATCTGGCGCATGGCCTCGGACGGTTGTTTTTTCAAGGATTGCCCGGCCAGCAGGAGCTCGCCCTGCTGCAGCGCCAGCAGCCGGGTTAACAAGCCGAACAATGTTGATTTGCCGGCACCGTTGGGGCCCAGCAGAGCATGAAAACGGCCAGAGGTCAGCGCAAAGCTGACCTCCTTGAGCACAGGCTTGTCGCCGTAGCGAAAGCTGATGTTTCTGGCTTCAATGGTCATGAAGTCGGATCAATGACCACGCCCCAGGGGTAGCGGCCTACCTTGATGGATTTGATCACCTTCAGGTCCTCCACGTCGATGACCGACACATCGCCGGACACACCGTTAGTGGTATAGAGGTGTTTTTCGTCCTTGTCGAGATCCAGCTGCCAGACCCGGCTGCCCACCAGCAGGTAATCCAGCACCTCGTAGGTCTGGGCATCCACCACGGCCACATGGTTGGAGGGGCCGAGGGCCACGAAGGCGTATTTGCCATCGGAGGTCAGTTCGATACCCACCGGCTGAACACGGTCCTGGTTGACGCCAGGCACCTTGAAGGACATCTCATGGATCTGCTCCAGGTTATCGACATCGATGATGTGCACCGTGCCGCCAATCTCTGCCGAGGCCCAGGCGATCTTGCTGTCCTTGCTGAACTCCACATGGCGCGGACGCTGGCCGACCACAATGTTTTTCTCGATCTCGAAGGTTTCGGTGTTGATCCAGTGCAGCATGCTGGTGGTTTCACTGGTGTTCACCGCCCATTTGCCATCGGGGCTGACAGCCATACCTTCCGGTTCAATGCCCACATCGATCTGGGCCAGTACGTCCTTGGTGTCTACATCCACCACCGTCACAATAGCGTCGTCCTCGTTGGCGATGTACAGATGCTTGTTGTTCGGATGCAGGGAGAATTGTTCGGGATCCTCACCAGAGGGCAGGGTGTCGATGATCTTGCGGGTCGCCAGATCCAGCACCTGTACGGTGTCGTCGTCACTGGCGCAGATGTACAGCTTGGTGTAGTCCTTGGAAAGCAGGATGCCCCGGGGCCGCTGGCCCACATCAATGGTTTCGACCACTTCCCGGGACTCGGTATCGATAATCGACAGGGTATTGTCTTTTTCGTTGGATACATACGCCAGACTGGCCAGCGCCGGTGTCGACAGGCCGATCATCGCGGCCAGAGCGGTTTGTTTGAACATAGACTTCATGGTGTAACTCCTTCTTGTTTGGAGGGCTGGCCCCGGAAGCGGTCAGTCATTAATTCGACACTCACTCTCAGGCTTGTCGAAGCCGAGGGTGTCCATTTCGGTATTGGGATGCAGAAAGCCTTCAAAGGGCGCACGGGCCACCAGACCTCGCGGGTGAACCAGCGGGATGGGCTGCCGGAGCTGGCCGTTCCAGTCGCGATAAGTGAGCTTGCGGCCCTTGAACGCTGCCAACTGGAACTTGTCGCTGAACAGGTAGCTGCGGATCTCGTTGGAGTCCGCATTGCCGAGTGCCGTCACAGCTGTGCCAATTGAGCGAATAGCGGCCCAGGCCGCATAGTCCTCACTGTTCATGTCGCGGTCGGCGAGGTCGCGAAAGCGATTCTGCAGCTGCGCCGCGCCCCAGCTTTCCACCACCCGGTGCCAGGTCACCGGCGACATGCCCTGGGTGCCGACGACGGGACGTGGCAACCAGGTGTTGAATGGTACGTACTCACCGAAATCGCCCCGCACATCGGCCACCACCACGGCATCGTAATCGCTGGCCTGGGTAAACAGTGGCAATTCCTTCGAGGCGGTGCGCCGCAGGTCGGCATCAAAAGTCCAGGGTTTGTCCTCGACGATCTCCAGGCCGAAGCGTTTGGCGGAGCGACGGAAGGCATCGGCCCAGCCTTTGTCAGCCTCGGTGGGACCGGTAATCAGGAACACCTCATTCCAGCGCCGCTGGCTCAGCCACTGACCGAGGGCATCGGTCAGCATGGCGTAGCTGGGCATGGTGTGTAGCAGGTTGGGGTGGCACTGTCCGGTACGCAGGGTGGCGTCCTTGGTACCGGCGTTGAATACCAGGGTGTTGTCACCGGCCTTATCCATGATGATTTTCAGGGTCTGTGCGGGAGCGTTCACGACAAACAGCTCCATGCCGTTCTGGTGCATAGCCTCGAAAGCGGCAACGGTAGCTTCTTCGGAATCCACAACTTTGCTTTGCAGCGAATAGGTCTGCCCCAGAAACTTGCCGGTGGTGCTGTTATCGGCAATGGCCAGTTCGGCGCCCCGCAGTCCGGCGTCTTCCGGCGCCGGAATCACGTTAGAAAGCACTGGCCCCTGATCCGGGACCCACTGCAGATAGCCAATCTGCACATCCAGAGATTCGGCCCGCAGGGGGGCTGCGCCAACCACGGTGATCAGAATTGCAGCAGCTGTTCTGGATAAAAGAGACATGGGATTCTCCGGTTTGTTGTTGTGCTTCCAGCTTAGAGAAGGGAAAAAGTCCCGGAAATATTCAGAAAGTAGGAAAGTGGCGGTACTAAAGAACTATTCCTGTAAAAACTGGCCGCTTTAGCATGGGTAGGGAGAGGGCCCTGGAACCGAAGCGGACAACAATAATGACTGTATACCGGAAGATTTCCCTGTTGATGCTGGCGGTTTTTATCGTCATCTACCTGTTCGGTGCGCTGCTCTATGCCCAGCAGGCCAGGCACGACGTCCAGCGTGAACTGGATGGTGTGGCAGGGCTGGCGCAAAGTCTGGGTGTCCCGGCAAGCCTGCCGCCATCGCTGGTTGAGAGTGTGCGCCACCTCCGCCCTGCCAGTGAGCCTGGTGTGGGATACGGTGCCCGGGTTCCTGACTGGTTCTCGGACATGCTTGCGGGACAATCGGTGCGCCCGGTTCTCAATGGCTGGCAGATTGATCCGTCGGATGAAGTCGAGGAGATATGGGAAGGTTTTCTGCTGATTTCGGGCTCTTACGCGATCGGGATGGCCCTGTGCTTCCTCGCGCTGTTTGTCATGGTCCGGCGGGGCATGCGTACGCTCTCCAGGCTTTCCGCGGCCATGGAAGCAGTCTCTGAAGGCCAGCTTACGTCACGGTTGCCGCGACAGGGGGAGCAGGAACTGGATTCGTTGGTGTGCCGGTTCAACTCCATGGCCGGTGCCCTGGAATTGGAGCAGCAGACGGTCAGTCGCCTGGTGAATGAATTGCTGCAGTTACAGGACCGGGAGCGGGAACACATTGCCCGGGTTCTGCACGATGACCTCGGTCAGTACCTCACCGGCATCCGGGCCCAGTCCCGCAGCCTGCTCTACGACCCGGAGCTGAGTGAGCGGCAAAAACAGCAGGCCCGGGACCTGGCCGAACACTGCGAGACCATCCAGAAACATTTCCGCCACCTGCTACAGGATCTGCACCCGCTGGTTATGGAACAGCTGGGCCTGGGCAGTGCGATCCGGCACCTGAGCGAGCAATGGCAGCAACTCAGTGGCCTGGACTGCCACTTGGCCATGGATGAGCGCCTGCCGGAGTTTACTGGTGAGCAGCAAACTCATCTGTACCGCTTCCTTCAGGAAGCGCTGAATAATATTTCTCGCCATGCCAACGCTTCCTGCGCCACTTTGGCGGTCGCACGCAATGACACTGAGCTGAGTATTGAAGTGCGTGATGATGGCGTCGGTAATGACCAGTTGCTTGATAACGCTGGCCTCGGGGTGCGCTCCATGCGCGAGCGGGCCCGCTGTCTCGGTGGCGAGGTGGAATTTTTGAGCCGTATGGGAGAGGGAACCCGCATCCGGCTCGCCGTGCCGCTTGCCCGGCTTTATCCAACACCCGGAGGTGCACTGTGAAACTGATGATTGTGGATGATCACCAAGTGGTCCGGCAGGGGATCGCCAATCTCCTGCGCTCAATGCTTCCGGCAGTGGCCATCACCGAAATCGACAATGGCCAGGACGCGGTGGTCCGGTACGGGGAATTGCGACCGGATGTGGTGTTGCTGGATATGGGCTTGCCCGATATTTCCGGACTGGAGGTGGCGCGGCGACTTCGACAGCGCTGGCGTGGCTCTGCAATTCTGTTTTTTACCATGCACGACGAACTACCCATGGTGCGCCAGGCCCTGGATGTTGGCGGCCTTGGCTTTGTATCCAAAAGCTGCGCACCCGACGAACTGGCGGAAGCGGTAAAGCGGGTCGCATCCGGGCAGCCTTATATCGAACATCCCATTGCAACCCGGCTGGCGATGAATCAGGAGCGGCCGGTAGATTTCCGATTGAAGGAAATGACCCAGCGGGAAATGGAAGTGCTGCTGATGTATGCACGCGGCGAGAGTGTTCCGGGTATAGCCGAGCGATTGTGCGTGAGTAGCAAGACGATTTCCAACCACCTGGCGGGCCTGAAAAGTAAACTCCAGGTCTCCTCGTCCGTTGAGCTGATTCACCTTGCAGTGGATGCGGGCTTGATTCGCTATGGTCAGCTTGAGGAAGCAAGGCGGGTCTGAGCCCGCCCTGGATCACCAGTCAAAGGGGCAGGCGGTGCAGCCCTCCATGTAGGTTCCCTCGAAGGTGGCGTAATGAATGCGCGTGCCGGTGAGGTCCGCGTTGGCAAGGTTGGCGAGCCCCAGTTTGGCTTCCTGCAGATTGGCACCCTTCAGATTGGCGCCCTCCAGGTTAGCCTTCGGCAGCCAGGAGATCTCGAAGCTGCTATAGGGCATGTTGGCGTTTACTAGGGTCGCCCCGGAGAACCGGGAGAAATCGAAGTTGGCTCCAGTAAGATCTGCCCCGCTGAAGTCCGCTCCCTGCGCAAACAGATATTCCCCCTGCATTCCCTGCAGCCTCGCATTTCTGAGCGTTGCGCCCCGCATGCTGGCGCGGTAAACCTGAATCCGGTAACCGGTGACATCGTCCAGGTTCGCGCCGTCGAGGTTGGCGCCTCTCAGGTTGGTGTGGCTGAGGTTGGCGCCGGACAGGTTGGCCCCCCGGAAGTTGGCGGAACGGAGATCCATATTGGACAGATCGGCGCCCTGAAGGGCTTTGCCTGCACAGCTTGTGTCCCGCTCCAGTTTGCAGCCGTTGATAATCGGTGCCTGATCCAGGTCTGCCATGTAATCGCCAGCCAGTGCCGGTGTGATGAACAACAACAGTGATGCGGTAACGACAGGTTTCATGGTTGTACTCCCCAATCGGAGAAAAAAGGGGCCTGGCGAAGCGCCAGGCCCAGGCCGGAGGGACAGTTAGCGGGAAGCCTGTGCCCAGGAAGGCATCTTGAAGACCCAGAATGAGCCGCCTTGCGAGATGGGCTTGGTCAGCTCAGCCATGTCGCCGCCCCACAATGGCACCGCGCCACCATAGCCCGAGGCAACGCCGATGTACTGCTCGCCATCCATTTCCCAGGTGATCGGCGACGAGATGATTCCCGAGCCGGTCTGGAACTTCCAGAGCTCTTCACCGGTTTCCGCATCGAATGCCTTGAGGAAACCGTCACCGGTGCCGGTAAAGACCAGGCCACCCTTGGTGGTGAGAACGCCGGCCCACAGAGGCATATTCTCCTTGTGCTCCCATTCAACTTCACCAGTAACCGGGTTCATGGCCCGAAGAGTGCCCACGTGGTCGTCAAACATGCGCTTGATCCGGAAGCCCTGACCAAGGTAGGCGGCGCCTTTTTTGTAGGTCACTTCTTCGGTCCAGTAGTCCTCTTTCCAGTGGTTGGCGGGCACGTAGAAAAGACCGGTGTCCTGGCTGTAGGCCATCGGGTTCCAATTCTTGCCACCGAGGAAGGGGGGAGATACCTCAATGGATTCACCGCGAGTTTCACCTTCCGCAACGGGTGGCGGGCGTTGGCCTTCCACCTCGATCGGGCGGCCGTCCTCTCCAATGCCCTCGGCCCAGGTAATGTTATCGACGAACGGGAAGCCCTTTTTGAACTCGCCGTTCTCACGGTCAACGACGTAGAAGAAGCCGTTTCGGTCAGCGTGTGCCGTTGCCTTGACGGTTTTGCCATTTTCGTCGTATTCGAACAACACCAGCTCGTTGTTGCCAGAGAAATCCCAGGCGTCATTCGGGGTGTGCTGGTAGAACCACTTCACCTCACCGGTGGTCGGGTCTACGCCCACCTGGCCGGAGGTATAGAGGTTGTCATAATCCGCGGGATCCCCGCCGGGAGAGGTTCGTTTCCAGGTGTTCCAGGGTGCCGGATTGCCCGCACCAATGATGATGGTGTTGGTTTCGGTGTCAAAGCTGGCGCTTTGCCAGGGGGCGCCACCGCCATGACTCCAGGCTTCCACTTTGCCTGTTTCAGTGTTGGGATCATCCGGCCAGCTTGGAGCGCGGGGGTCGCCGGTTGGTGTGCTCTTTTCACCATTGAGGCGGCCGTAGTGACCTTCCACAAATGGGCGCATCCAGATTTCTTCGCCGGTGTCCGGGTCGCGGGCAAACAGCTTGCCGACTACTCCGAATTCATCGCCAGAGGAACCATGAATCAAAAGTACCTTGCCCGTTTTCTGATCTTTTACCAGTACGGGCGCGCCAGTCATGGTATAGCCCGCTTCATGGTCGGCGAACTTTTCCCGCCAGGCAACCTTGCCGGTGTCCTTGTTCAGGGCAACGATGCCAGCGTCGAGCGTGCCGAAGAAAACCTTGTCGCCGAAGATGGCTGCTCCCCGGTTGACGACGTCACAGCATGGGCGGATGCCCTCTGGAAGTCGATGGTTGTATTCCCAGATTTTCTCCCCGGTCTTGGCATCCAGCGCAAAGAGTCGGGAGTAAGAACCGGTTATGTAGATGACACCATCATGGACAAGTGCCTGTGACTCCTGCCCCCGTTGTTTTTCGTCGCCGAATGAGAACGACCAGGCCGGTACCAGACGCTCGACGTTGTCACGATTGATGGTCGTCATCGGGCTGTAGCGCTGAGCTTTCGGCCCAATGCCATAACCCAGTACGTCTGCCGTCGTTTCCGCATCATTGGCGATGTCCTGCCAGGTAACTTCTTTTGCGTGACCCAGGGCTGCCATGCCGGTAGTTGAGCCCAGCACCAGGGCGAGACCAATGCCTCTAAGTAATGGGTGTTTACGTGTGGTGTTAGTCATAAATTTCCCCTTGGTTTTTGTTGTGGCCAACGTCTTGCTCGTGGCGTCGACGCTCAGAGTATTAGCCTTGAGCGTCGACGGGAGCGACGGAAATAATCATCCGGGAACCGGGAAAATGCCGAAAAAAAAGGGGAAAAATTCCCGAGCATCAAGCTTGTGCCTGAGTAACGGGCAGTTTTTCGGTGTGGCTTGTCACTCTCATGCTTTGGCCTTCGCTCTCACCATCTACTACCAAGGAACTAGGTCAAAACCCCCAAAGTGGCATTCGGATTCGAAGTCGGGATTCCTAGACTGGAAGTCAGCAAGTTGGCACCTGATAACTCCAATAGCCAACGCACGGGGAATCAAAACAAGAGGTAGCAACAATGGCAACTTCCTTTTCACTTAACGCACTCCTGGCGGCCACTCTTATGGGAGTTGCCGGCCTGGTCATGGCCCATGGCAACGTAACGCCTCAGGAGGTGGATACCGGCAACTTGCCCGAGCTGGGGGATGACGTTCGTACGGAAAACCCCTTCCGCGAGGGCAATGAGCATGGTGATTACAATGTCCAGGCCATCGAGGTAGGGGAGAGCGCTTACGCCGGCAACTGTGCCGGTTGCCACGGCATACGTGCCATGTCTGGCGGCCTGACTCCGGACCTTCGGGAACTGACCGAATGGGATGACGAGTACTACGTGAACCGCGTACTCAATGGCACCGATCGTGGTATGCCGTCATGGAAAAAGACTCTGGATCAGAACGCCATATGGGCCATACGGACCTATGTGGAGTCCCTGCCGAAGCCGGAATAATGGCCAGGCCTGTTCCGTATTGAAGCCTGTTTGCGGGCCGGCCTTGTGCCGGCCCGACGTCGTTGGGGGAAAACAATGAAAATTCTGTCTCGTATCCTCGCATTATTGCTGCTTTGTCAGCTTGGGGTTGCCCAGGAAGTGGACGACGGTGACCCGTTACTGAACCGGCCGGCGGACCGGACCTACGACATTATTCTGGAGTCCGGCTATCTCAAGGTCGGGGTCTATGAAAATTTCCCGCCCTATTCCTATCAGGTGAACGGCGAGCCCCGGGGCATCGACGTTGAGATTGGCAAGCGGATTGCCGAGGAAATGGGGGTAGAGTTCAGGGTGCACTGGATTGTCCCCGATGAAAACCTGGGCGATGACTTGCGGAATAATGTCTGGAAGGGGCACTACCTGGCCAAGCGTCGTTTGGCCGACGTGATGATGCGCGTTCCCTACGACAAGAAGTACGCCTACATGCAGGATTCCACGGGGGAATACATCAATGAGCAGGTAGTGTTGTTCGGGCCTTACCAGCAGGAAACCTGGCAGATTGCATTCAATCCGGAAAAGCTGGATGCCGTCGATACCGTGGCGGTGTTTCAGTATCACCCCATAGGCGTGGAAATCGATACCCTGCCGGATTTTTACCTGAGTTCGGGGCTGCAAGGGCGGTTGCGGGACCAGGTTAGCCACTACGCCAACGTACGTGAGGCCTTTGAGGCGATGCGCAACGGCGAGGTCAGTGCCGTTATGGGCATGCGCGCAGAGATCGATCATGAGATGAGTCGCCCAGAGAACCGCGATTTCCAGCTCGCTGGCAATGGTTTTCCCGCCATTGGCAAGCAGGTCTGGGATGTGGGGATGGCCATCAAACATACCCATCGGCAATTGGGGTACGCCCTGGAAGCGATCATCGGTGATCTGGTCAAGTCCGGTGATCTACAGTCCCTGTTTGCCCAACTGGATCTTCGTTACAGCGTGCCGCAGTACTACCGGGAGTTCCTCAGTGAGGAGGCATTGGCAAAAGCTGCAGGCGAACGTTGATGTTGCTTCCCACACCACCGATTCCTTTGATGCCAGGTGAAACAAAGCCCGCGAAATCTTCGCTGGCTTTGTTTTTTGGGAAGTAGTAGTACCAAGTGATGAGAAAACCTGTTCCGGGGGGTAATTGTTGGTTTTCCCCCCAAAGCGAAGAATCTCTTCAGAGGCGGGAAAAATTCCCGGTTCGCCCTGAAACGGAAAACAGAGAACCGAAAACAAGAGACTTGGAGAGCGCAACCATGAGAACGAATAAGTTCGGGATTCGCATTGCTGCAAGCGCCCTGGCGCTGGCGGTGTCGTACGGCGCCCATGCGGTGACCGACAAAGACATCATGAATGACCATAAGACCCCTGAGGACGTCGTCAGTTACGGCATGGGAACCCAGGGTCAGCGTTACAGCATTCTGGAAGATCTCAACACCAGCAACGTTCAGCATCTGCAGCCAGCCTGGGCGTTCTCTTTCGGCAGCGAGAAAATGCGCGGCCAGGAGTCCCAGCCGTTGATCAAGGACGGGGTGATGTATGTCACTGCGTCTTATTCCCGTGTCTACGCCATCGATGCGCGTACCGGCGAGGAAATCTGGCAGTACGACGCCCGCCTGCCGGACGGCATCATGCCCTGCTGTGACGTGGTGAACCGGGGTGTCGCCCTGTACGATGACAAGGTGATTTTCGGTACCCTCGACGCCAAGCTGGTCGCCCTGAACAAGGACACCGGCAAGCCGATGTGGATCAAGAAGGTGGCCGATTATCAGGCAGGCTACGCGATTACTGCGGCACCGATTGTGGTCAAGGGCAAGGTGATCACCGGTGTGTCTGGCGGCGAATTCGGTATCGTTGGCAAGGTCGAAGCCTATGACGCCAATACCGGTGACGTGGTGTGGACTCGTCCCACGGTGGAAGGCCACATGGGCTACGTCTACAAGGACGGCAAGAAAGTCGAGAACGGCATTTCCGGTGGCAAAGCCGGCGTGACCTGGCCCGGCGACATGTGGAAAAACGGCGGTGCGGCGACCTGGCTGGGTGGCACCTACGATCCGGACACCGACTCGTTGTTCTTCGGTACCGGTAACCCTGCGCCGTGGAACTCGCACCTGCGCCCGGGCGATAACCTGTTTTCTTCCTCGCGTCTGGCTATCGACCCGGACGACGGCAGCATCAAGTGGCACTTCCAGACCACGCCGCACGATGGCTGGGATTACGATGGCGTTAACGAGCTGATCTCCTTCGATCTGAACGAGAATGGCAAGACGATCAAGGCCGCCGCCACCGCCGACCGTAACGGCTTCTTCTACGTCCTTAACCGGGAAAACGGTGACTTTATCCGTGGCTTCCCGTTTGTGGACAAGATCACCTGGGCCGAGGGTCTGGATCCCAAGACCGGCCGCCCCATCTACACCAAGGGCGGACGCCCGGGTGATCCTGCGGCAATGGAGGGAAGCAAGGGTGAAGTGGTTGTAGCCCAGCCGGCCTTCCTCGGTGGCAAGAACTGGATGCCCATGGCCTACAGTCAGGATACCGAGTTGTTCTATGTGCCTTCCAATGAATGGTCCATGGATATCTGGAACGAGCCGGTTTCCTACAAGAAAGGCGCAGCCTTCCTGGGCGCGGGTTTTACCATCAAACCAGCTAACGACGACTACATCGGTGTGCTGCGTGCGATGGATCCAAAAACCGGCAAGGAAGTCTGGCGCTATGAGAACACCGCGCCGCTGTGGGGTGGTGTCATGACCACTGCTGGCAACCTGGTGTTCACCGGAACGCCTGAGGGCTACCTGAAGGCTTTTGATGCCAAGACCGGTGAAGAACTCTACCGCTTTAATACCGGTTCCGGCGTGGTCGGTACGCCGGTGACCTGGACCATGGACGGCGAGCAGTACGTCTCCGTTGCATCCGGCTGGGGTGGTGCGGTGCCGCTCTGGGGTGGTGAAGTGGCCAAGGTGGTCAAGGACTTCAACCAGGGCGGTATGGTCTGGACGTTCAAACTGCCGAAGGATCGTGTAGCTAGTCAGTGATCCTGAATTGCGATGGTTGTAGGGCCGCCTGTGTGCGGCCCTTTTTATTGGTGCGGAGTCCGACACCGAACATCTACTACTAAATAACGAGTTTTTCCCCTCCAACGCATCATTCAAGTATCGGGGATTGAGGTCTACATTGAACTGGTAAACGCGAAAGGCCGCGTTGCCAAGCGACAAACACAACAAGAGGTCGACACCATGATCTACGCACAACCAGGAAAGGAAGGCTCTGTCGTCTCCTTCAAACCCCGTTACGAGAACTTCATCGGCGGCGAGTGGGTCGCCCCGGTGAAAGGTCAGTATTTCGAGAACATCACACCAGTGACTGGCGACGTTATCTGTGAGATTCCACGCTCCACCGCGGAAGACGTTGAGCTGGCACTGGATGCCGCCCACAAGGCCGCGCCGGCCTGGGGCAAGACCTCTGCCCAGGAACGTTCCAACATCCTGCTGAAAATTGCGGACCGTATTGAAGCCAACCTGGAAAGGCTCGCGGTTGCCGAGACCTGGGACAATGGTAAGGCCGTTCGTGAAACCCTGAATGCCGATATCCCACTGGCTGCGGATCATTTCCGTTATTTTGCCGGCTGCATCCGCGCCCAGGAAGGCCACATGGGCGAGATCGACCAGAATACCGTGGCGTACCATTTCCACGAGCCGCTGGGTGTTGTGGGCCAGATCATTCCCTGGAACTTCCCGCTGCTGATGGCGGCCTGGAAACTGGGGCCCTGCCTGGCCGCTGGTAACTGCACCGTGCTCAAGCCGGCCGAGCAGACGCCAGCCAGCATTCTGGTGCTGATGGAAATCATTGGTGACCTGCTGCCGCCGGGCGTGTTGAACGTAGTCAACGGCTACGGCATCGAGGCCGGTCAGGCCCTGGCCAGCAGCAAGCGCATCGCCAAGATTGCCTTCACCGGCTCCACCCCGGTTGGCTCGCACATCCTCAAGTGTGCCGCTGAAAACATCATTCCCTCGACCGTCGAGCTGGGTGGTAAATCACCGAACATCTATTTCTCCGACGTGATGAAGGCCGAACCCGAGTTTGTCGACAAGTGTGTTGAAGGTTTGGTTCTGGCGTTCTTCAACCAGGGTGAAGTCTGCACCTGTCCGTCCCGTGCGCTGGTGCAGGAAGACATGTACGACGAGTTCATGGCCAAGGTCGTTGAGCGCACCAAGGCCATCAAGCGTGGCAACCCGCTGGATACCGACGTGCAGGTTGGCGCCCAGGCGAGTAAGGAGCAGTTCGACAAGATCATGTCCTACCTCGCCATCGGTAAGGAAGAAGGTGCTGAAGTACTGACCGGCGGTGATCGCGAAGATCTCGGCGTCGAGTTCAACAATGGCTTCTACATCCAGCCGACCCTGTTCAAGGGCGACAACAAGATGCGCGTGTTCCAGGAAGAAATCTTCGGACCGGTGGTGGGTGTGACCACCTTCAAGACCGAGGAAGAAGCCCTGGCGATCGCCAATGACACCGAGTTTGGTCTGGGTGCCGGCGTCTGGACTCGCGACACCAACCGCGCTTACCGCATGGGTCGCGCCATCCAGGCCGGTCGGGTATGGATGAACTGCTACCACGCTTACCCGGCACACGCTGCCTTCGGTGGCTACAAGAAGTCCGGTGTTGGTCGTGAAACCCACAAGATGGCGTTGGATCATTACCAGCAAACCAAGAACATGCTGGTGAGCTACGACACCAACCCGCTGGGCTTCTTCTGATCGGAAAGCGACGGGCGGGCCCTTCCACACGGGCCCGCGCATGGGCCAGCACATCGGATGTGCGTTTTGATGCCCCGGCGATTGCCCGGGGGGCTCTCGGAAGAGAGTCGGGTTTTTCTTTGTCACTCTCTTTGGGCCCCTGCAGGGGCCTTTTTTTGGCGGCTGGAAAAGTGCACTGTTGAGGTGTCGTTGCCTTCAACTTAGGGAGGTCTGAAAACAGTGCCAAAGTACCATATGTCTCTTTTGCCACCACCGCTAGGATGAGAAATGAGTTATCGGCATTGCCGCTGATTCACCCTGAATGCGCTAACAATCATGACAATAGAGGTAAGCATTATGTGGACCAAACCAGCCTACGAAGATCTGCGCATCGGTTTCGAAGTCACCATGTACTTCGCCAACCGCTGAAAGCCGAAACGGCCAGCCTTTTGCCGCTGGCCGTTTTGCTTCCGGAGTTTTTCTCATGCATATCCACGTACTTGGTTCCGCGGCCGGGGGTGGTTTTCCCCAGTGGAACTGCAATTGCTCCAACTGTGACGGTTTCCGCAAAGGCTCACTGAATGCCCGGGCGAGAACCCAATCCTCCATTGCTGTCAGCGAAGATGGCGAACACTGGATCCTGTTTAACGCATCGCCTGACATTCGGGCCCAGCTTGCTTCTTTCCCGGCCATGCAGCCAGCCAGGGCTTTGCGGGACACCGGTATAAGCGCCGTGCTGTTGATCGATAGCCAGGTGGACCATACCACCGGCCTGCTGACCCTGCGCGAGGGACTACCGCTGGATGTCTGGTGCACAGAGCAGGTTCATGAAGATTTGAGCCGCGGATTTCCGTTGTTCCGGATGCTGGAGCACTGGAACGGGGGGCTGAACTGGCGTGAAATACCCGCCACTGAGAACGAGTCATTCACCATTCCCTGCGCGCCGTCCCTGAGGCTCACTGCGATTCCGCTGCTGAGTAACGCACCGCCTTATTCACCGCGTCGGGATAATCCGCACCCGGGCGATAATATCGGCGTCTTTCTGGAAGACACCCGCACCGGGCAGACCGTGCTCTATGCGCCCGGGCTGGGTGAGCCGGACGCACGAATCCTGGCTTGGATGCGCAAGGCCGATGTGCTGATGGTGGATGGCACCGTCTGGCATGATGACGAAATGATCCGCCAGGAGGTCGGCACCAAGACCGGTCAGGCCATGGGGCACCTGGCCCAGAGTGGCCCCGGTGGCATGATGGAGGTGCTCGACACCATGCCGGCGAAGCGCAAGATCCTGATTCATATCAACAACACCAACCCGATCCTGAACGAGGACTCCCCGGAGCGCGCCGAACTGACGCAACATGGTATTGAGGTGTCCTGGGACGGAATGCACATCGACCTGTCGGGGCAGCCATGAACGCCAAAGCCAATACCGCCATGAACCGCACGGATTTTGAACAGGCCTTGCGGGACAAGGGACAGTATTACCACATCCACCACCCGTACCATAAAGCCATGTATGGCGGACAATGCACGCCGGAACAGATTCGCGGCTGGGTGGCCAACCGGTATTACTACCAGATCAATATCCCCCAGAAAGACGCCGCGATCATGGCCAACTGCCCGGACGCCAGCGTGCGCCGGATGTGGTTGCAACGGATACTGGATCATGACGGTCACGAAGGGGACGCCGGTGGCATTGAAGCCTGGTTGTGCCTGGCGGAAGCGGTCGGGTTGAGCCGGGAAGAAGTCATTGACCAACGTCATGTACTGCCCGGTGTGCGCTTTGCTGTGGATGCCTACCTGAACTTTGCCCGCCGGGCGACCTGGCAGGAAGCGGCGTGTTCCTCACTGACGGAGTTGTTCGCGCCGGAGATCCATCAGTCCCGGCTGGACAGCTGGCCGCAACATTACCCGTGGATCGAAGAGAGCGGATACCACTATTTCCGTAAGCGACTCTCGGAGGCACGTCGGGACGTGGAGCACGGCCTGACGATCACCCTGGACAGTTTCACCACGGCTGCCTCACAGGCGCGTGCCCTGGAAATCCTCCAATTCAAGCTGGATATCTTATGGTCTATGTTGGATGCCCTGACTATGGCTTACCTGCACCGGACGCCACCGTACCACACCGTAACGGATCAACCGGTCTGGCACCGGGGGTTGTGGTGACAGACAGTATGGCGAAGGTGCCCCGCCTGCGCCCGGGTTTCCGCTTCCAGTGGGAGCCGGTGCAGGACTGCTACGTACTCTTGTACCCGGAAGGCATGGTGAAGCTGAATGGAAGCGCCGGTGCTATTCTCAGCGAAGTGGATGGCCAGCGCAGTGTGGCCGACATTATCGCCACCCTCGAACGGCAGTTTCCGGAAGCCGGTTCCCTGGAAGGGGATGTGAACGACTTTCTCCGGGACGCTTGCCAGCAACATTGGATCGAGATGTCATGACTAGCCCCGAGGCGGCCAAAACGGTCAGTAACCCGCATAAGGCGGGGCCACCCCTCTGGTTGCTGGCGGAGCTGACATACCGGTGCCCGCTGCAGTGCCCTTACTGTTCCAATCCGCTGGACTTTGCCAATACCGAGCAGGAACTGACCACGGAAGAATGGGTGAGCGTGCTGCGCCAGGGCCGTGAGATGGGTGCCGCGCAGCTGGGATTTTCCGGCGGGGAGCCTCTTGTTCGTCAGGATTTGCCGGAGCTGATCGCCGAGGCGCGACATCTTGGCTATTACAGTAACCTGATTACGTCCGGCCTGGGACTCAGTGAAGCGAAGGTGAACGCGTTCCGGGATGCCGGGCTGGATCATATCCAGGTCAGTTTTCAGGCGTCAGACCCGGAGCTCAACAATGCGGTGGCGGGCTCCCGTAAGGCGTTCGACCAGAAGCTGGCCATGGCCCGCGCTGTGAAAGACGCCGGCTACCCGATGGTGCTTAACTTCGTGATCCACCGCCATAACATCCATCAGATGAATGACATCATGGCGTTGTGCGAGCGCCTGGGGGCTGATTACGTCGAGCTGGCCACCTGCCAGTATTACGGTTGGGCGTTCAAGAATCGCGAGGGGCTGATGCCGTCCCGGGCGCAACTGGAAAAGGCGGAAGCGGAAGTTCAGACCTATCGTCAACAGTTGGCCGCCAGCGGCTCGGCCATGAAGCTCATCTTCGTCACCCCGGACTACTACGAGGAACGCCCCAAAGCCTGCATGAACGGCTGGGGTAGCCTGTTCCTGACCGTGGCCCCGGACGGCACAGCGTTGCCGTGTCACAGTGCAAAGCTGCTGCCCATTGATTTCCCGAGTGTGCGGGAGATGGAGCTCAATGCTATCTGGTATGACAGCCCCGGTTTCAATCATTACCGGGGGGACAATTGGATGCCCGAGCCTTGCCGGTCCTGCGATGAAAAAGGCAAGGATTTCGGCGGTTGTCGGTGTCAGGCGTACCTGTTGACCGGCAACGCCGACAACGCCGATCCGGTGTGCAGTAAATCCTCTCACCATGACCGAATCCTGGCGGCGAGGAGAGCCGCCGACCACGCCACGGCAGGCATTGACGAGCTGACCTATCGCAATGCGGATAACTCCAGACTGTTCTTCAGGGGCTGATGTTTCCTGCGCCCCTGCCCGTGATTCCGACCCCTGCGGGCAGCCGGTCCTGCTGAGCGCCGAGGACGCCTGTGCCTCCTGCATCCAGCGCGGGGCACTGTCGGTCTCGCGGGCCGGCGTGTTCTGGCTTCAAACTGAACCGGCTCTTGGCATAACGGCGCTGTGGCACCTGACAGACCAGGGCCCGGCACGGCTGGGGCCACAATGCTTGAGTATTCGCAGTCGGGTCAATGGGTATGGCGGGGGAGCGCTGGCCGCATCGGATCTCGGTGTGTTTGTGGTGAGCGAGGATCAACAGATTCACTTCATTGATCGGATGGATGGCCACTGCCAGCAACTGACCGAGGAACGGGGAGTTGCCTATGGTGGACTGTTGGCGGATCCGGCGCGACACCGAGTGTTCGCGGTAAGGGAGAGGGACGGTCAGCAGCAGTTGGTGGCTGTGGGTCCGGAGCAGGGCATCCAGATCCTGCACAGTGGCCAGGATTTTTACGGGGCACCGGCACTTTCCGATGACGGCTGCCATATTGCCTGGGTCAGTTGGCAGTTGCCGGATATGCCCTGGCTCCGGTCCGAGCTCTGGACGGCTCTGGTGACAGAGAGTGGTTGGCTCCGCGGCTGCGAAACCTGGCCGACCCCGTCGGAAGCATCGGTGCAGCAACCGGTGTTTGCCGGCGACACCCTTTGGGTACTGTCCGATCATGGTGGCTGGTGGCAGCCGTGGCGCCTGAACCCGGACGGCGTTGATGGTGACTGGGTAGCGTGCGAAGTACCGAACCTGGATCATGCCAATGCGCCCTGGCAACTGGGGGAGTCCCACCATGTACCACTGTTGGGTGGTGGTTGGGCCAGGGTTCGCTATTGCAACGGGACCGGTGAACTCTGGCTGCTCGACCAGGAAGGTGGTCGGGGCAGGAGGGTGGCCCCCACATTCAGTGATTTTCGTGATCTGTGTTCAGTGGGGGCGGAGTTGTATTGTATCGCCCGATCCTCCACGCGGCTGGATGCGGTGTTGGCAATCAACCCCGGCACCGATCAGGTGCGAGTTGTCGCGGGTGGCGAAGAGGCCATGAAGGGCAACTCACCGGCCTTGCCGCAGAGCTTTGTGGTGCCCACTGGAAGCACCTCTGAGCTGGGTATTCAGGGCTTTTTCTACAGCCCCACCTCAGAGGAGCCGGAGAATCTGCCGCCCCTGATCCTGGTAGCCCACGGTGGCCCGACCTCGGCAGCCTATCCGGTCTTCAACCCTCATATACAGTTTTGGTGCCAGCGCGGATTTGCCGTGGCCGAAGTTAATTATCGTGGCAGCTCCGGTTTTGGCAGACAGTTCCGGTTAGCGCTCGCGGGTCGCTGGGGCGAAGCCGATGTCGAGGACATGGAGCGGGCGGCCGATTATCTGGCCGAGCGCGGCCTCGTTGACGGCCGTCGCCTGTTTATACAGGGGCGAAGTTCCGGCGGATACACGGTATTGATGACATTGGTCGCCAGCCGCCGCTTTGCCGCCGGCGCGAGCATGTATGGTGTGACTGATCCGTTATGCCTGCGGGCGGCAACCCATCGATTTGAATCCGGATACCTGGATTGGCTGCTGGGCTCTCCACACCAACATCCCGAGCGCTGGCACGCGCGGACGCCGCTACACCAGGCCGACCGCATCCGGACACCCATGATTTTCTTCCAGGGCGGCCAGGACCAGGTGGTGGTCCCCGAGCAGACCCGGGCCATGATTGCCGTGATGCAAGCCGCCGACTTATCGCCGGAACTGCACTGGTTTGACGACGAGGGTCATGGTTTCCGGGCTCAGTCCAGCCAGGCTGGCATGCTGACGTGGCTCTACAGCTTTTATCGGAAGCACAGTTAGTCTAAAGACCATGAACCTGAGGGGAACTTGAGTTAAACTTTCGACGATTCCTATAATAAAAATGCGTCGAGTACAGCCCAATGAGTCACGACATATCAGCACTTCGAAAATTTGTTTCTCCAGAGATCGTGTTTGGTGCGGGGGCGCGCAAATCCGTGACCAATTTCGCCAGTAACTTTGGTGCAAAGAACGTACTGCTGGTCTCCGACCCGGGCGTGGCAATGGCTGGCTGGGTGAATGAGATTGTGGCGCTGCTGACGGAGGCCGGAATCCGCACCACGATATTCACCGGCGTTTCACCCAATCCCAAGGTGGATGAGGTGATGGCGGGGGCCGAGTTGTACAAGTCCAGCGAGTGCGATGTCATTGTCGCCATTGGTGGTGGCAGCCCCATGGATTGCGCCAAGGGGATTGGCATTGTGGCAACGCACGGGCGCAGCATTCTGGAGTTCGAGGGGGTGGATACCATTACTCATCCGTCGCCCCCGCTGATATTGATACCAACCACAGCGGGTACATCGGCAGATGTCTCGCAGTTTGCAATCATTTCCGATCCCAAACGGCGCTTCAAGTTTTCCATTATCAGCAAGGCGGTGGTCCCCGACGTCTCCCTGATTGATCCGGAAGTCACGGAAACCATGGACGCCTATCTGACTGCCTGCACAGGCGTGGATGCCATGGTTCATGCGATCGAGGCATTTGTTTCCACCGGCAGTGGGCCGTTAACCGATACCCATGCCCTGGAAGCGATCCGTCTCATTAACCGCAATCTTGAGCCGCTGGTGGAGAACACCGCAAACCCGTTCCTGCGTGAACAGATCATGTTGGCGTCGATGCAGGCCGGGCTGGCTTTTTCCAACGCCATTCTCGGCGCAGTGCACGCCATGTCCCACAGCCTTGGGGGATACCTGGATCTGCCACACGGTTTATGTAATGCGTTGCTGCTGGAACATGTCGTGGCCTATAACTACGTCTCGGCGGAAGACCGTTTCCGCCGGGTGGCGGAGGCGATGGACATCGATACCCGCGGTATGGGCAAGCCTGAAATCAAGAAGCGGCTGATGAATCGTATTGTCGAGCTCAAGCGCAAGGTCGGGCTGGAGGCGCGGCTCGCCGAGTTGGGGGTGACCGTGTCCGATATTCCGTACCTGTCAGGGTTCGCCCTGCAGGACCCCTGCATACTCACGAATCCCCGCAAATCCAGTTTGCGGGATGTCCAGGTCGTTTATGAAGAAGCCCTCTGAGGAAAAGGACAGCGGCTATGGAGTGGGCGATCTGCTGGGGCTGGGAAGCCAGTCGGTCCGCAAGAACTATTACCCCGCCCTGCAGGAACGCATAGAGGAGCTGGAGAAGGAGCGTAACCGCTATAAGTGGCTGTTTGAAAACGCACTTCATGGCATTTTCCAGGCCAACATGCGCGGTGGTTTCCTGGCCTGTAACCCGGCGATGGCCCGTATCTGCGGCTACGCCGACGCCGAGGAGCTGAAGCAACGGGTGATCCGGCTGCGGGAACAGTTGTTCTGCAGTTCCAATGAGTTTGACAAGATCCGCCAGGAGCTCCTGGACGAGGGCAGTCTGCGGGTCCGGGAGACCCGTTTGCGTCGGGCAGACAATACGCCGGTGCATGTTGCGATCTCCATGTTGCGCCGTCCGGATCTGGGCCCGGAAGTGGTTGAAGCCTTCGTTGCGGACATCACTGAACGGGTTCAGGCCCGGCAAAAACTGGAACAGCTCAATGCCGATCTGGAGCGACGGGTGGAAGAGCGCACTGCAGCCTTGCAGAATGCCAACGTCGGGCTGCGCTACCAGATTGAGGAGCGGGAAAAGGTTGAGCGCGAACTGGTGGTCGCCATGGAGGCCGCCCGTGAAGCAAACCGCAGCAAGGACAAATATCTGGCCGCTGCCAGCCACGACCTGATGCAGCCGCTGAATGCCGCCAGGCTGATGATTTCTGCCCTTCAGGACAGCCAACTGCCAGACCAGGAACAGCGGATGGTGCACCAGGTTCACCGCGCCCTTGAGGGGGCGGAAGACCTGTTGGCGGATCTGCTGGATATCTCCAAGCTGGATCAGCAGGCGATGAAGCCGGATCTGGCCTTCACTGACGTGGCGGCGCTTGCGACCGGGCTTGGAGAGGAATTTGAAGCGGTGGCTGCTAATGCCGGTTTGCAGTTCCGCATTCATACGGTGCCCGCAATGGTCAGAACCGATCAGCGTATGCTGACCCGCATCATCCGTAATCTGTTGAGCAATGCCTTTCGCTACACACGCCAAGGAGGAGTTCTGCTGGCTTTGCGCGCCCGTGGTGACTGCCTGCGTATCGAAGTCTGGGACACTGGGGTCGGCATCGAAGAGAGTAAGCTCCGGGACATCTTCAGGGAATTTCACCAACTGCTGCCCCAGGGCACTGGCGGGCGTCAGGGCGTGGGGCTGGGACTGGCCATTGTGGAACGCATGGTCAGGATTCTGGGCTACGATATTGACGTTGCTTCCCGACCGGGCAAGGGGTCCCGCTTTGTATTGACCGTTCCCCTGGAGAAAAGAATGACTGGCCAGGCAGCAGCCGGGGAAAGGAATCCGCTCGAAACCTTTACCGAAGGCTTCAACGGTGCGCGGGTGCTGGTCATTGATAATGAACAGGCTGTTCTGGATAGCATGCGGGTATTGCTGGAGCGCTGGGAGTGCTCGGTCGTAACGGCCCGCAGTGATACCGAAGCCCAGGAATTGCTGGCGGCGGAGGAGCGGCCTCCATCCGTCATCCTGGCGGATTATCATCTGGATAATAATCTGACGGGGTGTGAAGCGATTTACGGCGTCCGCCGCAAACTGGATAGGGATATTCCCGCCGCGATCATTACCGCTGACAGTAGTGACAATATTCGAAGACTGGTTCGTGCCCAGTACCTGCCGATCCTCAACAAACCCGTGAAACCCAATCGCCTGCGAGCATTGTTGACCAGTCTGCTGGGGCCATCTTCGGAATAACGAACTAACCCGTCATGGCCCAAGGGTCTACACTGATTCCTGAGATCCCATGAATTTCAGGAGAGTGCATCATGGCAATAACCGATAACGCCCTGACCAATCACGAAGTGACCATCTGCCTGGCTGGCGGTGCTGTCCTTGGCCCGTTCAATGCCACATGGTCCCAGGACAATGGTGGTGATGTCCGCGAACTCGTGAAGGAATACGATGCCTTTTTGCAGGGTGAGAAGCAGCACCGGTTCAAGTTCCATCTCCACGATACCTACACCAATACCGTCCAGACATTAGTTGTTAACTTTGAACAGGTTACGGGAATTTGTGACCATGTCAGACTGAAGTCACACCATGGGGGCTGACGATTCCCTGATGCCAATAAGGAGAGGGTGTCATGAGTGAATTCAGAACGGAGAAAGACAGTCTCGGAGAAGTGAATGTTCCTGCGGACGCTCTCTGGGGCGCGCAGACACAGCGGGCCATTGACAACTTTCCGGTCAGTGGCCAGCCCATGCCCTCGGCATTTATTGCCGCGGTTGCCCGGATCAAGCAGGCAGCGGCGGAGGCCAATGCCAGTCTTGGGTACCTGGATAATGAAAAGCGGGATGCGATCGTCGAGGCATGCGAACAACTGGTAAACGGCGAGTATGCCGACCAGTTTCCGGTGGACCGCTACCAGACCGGGTCTGGTACCAGTACCAATATGAACGTCAACGAAGTGATTGCTGCAGTGGCGGCGCGTGCCGGAGTGCAGGTGAACGCCAACGATCACGTCAATATGAGTCAGAGCTCCAATGACGTGATTCCAACCGCCATCCATGTCAGTGCCGTGACTACGGTTCAGACCCGGCTGTTGCCGGCATTGTCTCATCTGTGCGGTATGATCTATGAGCGGGAAGCGCTGTTCTCGGAGCAGGTAAAAACCGGACGAACGCACTTGATGGACGCCATGCCGGTTACCCTGGGGCAGGAGCTTCGCACCTGGCGTGAGCAACTTCTGGCGACGGAAAAGCGTGTGGAAGCGGCGGTTGACGATCTGATGTCGTTACCGCAGGGCGGAACGGCCGTTGGCACCGGTGTCAACGCACCCGATGAATTTGCAGGACAGTTCGTCAAGTTCCTGGCGACCGACACCGGGTACCATTTCCGCTCCCTAGAACACAAGTTTGTCGGGCAGAGTGCCGTTGATTCGCCCGTGGCATTATCTGCCCAGCTACGGGGGGTGGCAATCGTACTGACCAAGATTGCCAATGACCTGCGCTGGATGAACAGTGGGCCGATTCATGGGCTGGCAGAGATCAGCCTGCCGGCACTGCAACCCGGTAGCAGCATCATGCCGGGGAAAGTGAACCCGGTAATTCCGGAATCGGTGGCCATGGCCAGCGCCCAGGTCATGGGGCTGGATACGACGGTTGCGTTGGCCGGTCAGTCCGGCAATTTCCAGCTCAATGTGATGCTGCCGCTGGTAGGCGCGAATCTGCTGGATATGGTGGACTTGCTGAGTAACGCGTCGTCTATACTGGCCAACAAGGCGATCAAGGGCTTCAGCGTCAATGAGGATAACCTGAACGCAGGGGTAGGCCGGAATCCGGTGCTGGTCACAGCCCTGAATCCGGAAATTGGCTACGCCCTGGCTGCAGACATCGCCAAGGAAGCCTACCGCACAGGTCGCCCGGTGATTGATGTGGCAGAGGAGCGAAGTGGGCTGGACAGGCCCCGGTTGGAAGCGCTGATGGATCCGCTCAAATTGACCCGTGGCGGGGTTTCCTGAACCGGAGGCTGATTGACTTGATCCTGGCACTGGAGCTGTTCGTGATGTTGGTGCTGGCTAACGGAGCCCCGGTGGTTGCCAGGAGATTGTTTGGCCATCATTGGTCGGCACCGGTGGACGGTGGCCGATTCTGGCGCGATGGTTGCCCAGTGCTGGGTAAGAGTAAGACCTGGCGTGGTGTGGTGTCTGGCACAGTGAGCTGTGGCCTGTTTGCCATGGTGGCGGGTCTTGGGTTGTTCTTCGGTTTGCTGTTTGGTTTGATGGGGCTGCTCGGGGATATGCTCAGCAGCTTCATCAAGCGGCGACGTGGGCTGGAGGCCAGTGCCAAGGCTTTATGGCTGGACCAGGTTCCGGAAGCGCTACTGCCGATGATCCTGGCATTTTTATGGTTACCTCTGGGGCTCTGGCAGGCGGTGGCGGTTGTGGTGCTGTTTACCCTGTCCAATATTTTGTTCTCACCCCTGCTATACCGCCTCGGTATCCGGCGCCAGCCGCACTGATCTTTACTCCGGCCCCCGAGTCAGGGTGTGGATCGTCACTTCCGGTGGGCAGTTCAGACGTACATTGATCACCGAGGTGCCCGATCCTGGCGAGGTGTACCCCTGCATGCCATTCATTTGCCAGTGTCCACGGCCGAGAGCCCTTGGGCAATCGGAATCCAGGGTGACGGGAATGCCGCCGGGCAGGCAGATCTGGCCGCCGTGGGTATGGCCGCACAGAAAGATGTCGTAGCCGGCGTGCGCGGCTTCCCGATAAATCTCCGGTGTATGGCTAAGTAAGATACTGATGCCCCCGAGGGGGATGTTATCCCCTGCCCGGTGCAGGTTGTGGACCTTGTAAAAGTGGGCATCATCGACCCCCGCCAGGTAAAGGACTTCTCCATTACGATGAATCTCTGAGTGTTCGTTCATCAGCAGCCGGTAGCCCATGTCTTCCAGGCCGGGAACCATCCGTATGCTGTCGTGATTGCCCAGCACCGCGTAGGCATCGCCGCGAATCGCATCCCTGAGTTTTGCCATGCCTTCCAGTGCTTCGTCCACCGGCCCCCAGGTCAGGCGCCGGTAATCACCGGTCAGTACGCACAGGTCGTATTCCAGGGGGGCGATCTGGTCAATCACCGCCTGAAGATTGGCCTCGTCCATATCGACATGCAGGTCAGTCAGATGAAGGATGCGGAAACCCTCAAAGGATGCTGGCAGATCAGGTATATGAAACGAGCTGTTGGTGGTGGCCAGGCGTCGACTGTTGCTTTGCCCCCGCCCGAACAGGCCAGACAGTTGCAGGCAAAAACGGATAAACCCGGGGGCTAACGCCCAGTTCTCCAGGTGGAATGTCCTGTGGTTGGGTCCGAATACCCTGGCTTCAGCCTCCCGTTCGATCCCCAGCCTCTGGCGGGCGTGGACCGGACCAAGCCTCAGGCTTAAGCGGTACTCCAGTAGTTCATCCTCACTTTCTGGTGTATGAGCCCTGGCGGTCATGATAATTCCCATGTTGCACGTATTGGCAAACCCTAACTTCATTATGGTTGGCTTGGGGCGTGTTGCAACCGCAGTGATACAATGTTCATGTTTCACCAAACGAGCGGAGGCGATTATGGCAACATCATGCAATATTCCGGGGCTGGAAGTGCCACGCAGCCGGTTTCCCGATCCGGAGCAGGATCTGGAAGACAGCGCCAGCGCTGCTCATGTGGTCCTGGCTGGCGGTTGTTTCTGGTGCGTTGAAGCTGTGTTTCTGGCGATTAACGGCGTAACACACGTGGAGTCAGGTTATGCCGGCGGCAGTGCCGACACGGCACATTACGAAGCCGTATGCGGTGGCCGCACCGGTCATGCCGAAGTGGTGGATGTTCACTACGATCCGTCCAAGGTCAGCTTTGGTCAGCTATTGAAAGTCTTCTTTTCCGTGGCCCACGACCCCACTCAGTTAAATCGTCAGGGGCATGATCGAGGCACGCAATACCGGTCCGCGGTGTTCTATGAAACGCCGGAGCAGAAGCGTGTGGTTGAAGCCTACATCCGTCAACTGGATGCTGCCGGGGTCTATCCGGAGCCCATCGTTACCCGGCTGGAGCCGCTGGAGGCTTTCTATCCGGCCGAAGCCTATCATCAGAACTTCGCCGCCCAGAATCCCTATCAGCCCTACGTCATGGCGGTCGCCGCGCCCAAGGTGGAGAAACTGGTGAAGTCCTATGGCGATTATCTGAAACCCGATTACCGCAATGACGACACAGCCTGAGGAGGTTGCCATGAGTGTTTCTGCTTCCGGATACGACCTGACACCACTGACCCCGGCACAAATCGAGGAGATGGCCGCAGATCTGTCGGCGGAGGAGCGCCGGGTGTTACTTGATCACGGCACCGAACATCCCTTCTGCGGGACGTTGCTGGATAACAAGAAAGAGGGTGTCTATCACTGCCGGTTGTGCGACCTTCCGTTGTTCAGCTCCAATTCCAAGTTTGATTCCGGCACCGGCTGGCCCAGTTTCTTCCAGCCTTTTGACAAGGAACATATCCGCTACATCGAGGACAACAGCCTGGGTATGACCCGTACCGAGATTCGGTGTCCGCGGTGTGACTGTCACTTGGGCCACGTATTTCCCGACGGGCCCCCTCCCACCGGCCAGCGGTATTGCCTGAACTCCATTGCCATGGTGTTTCGGGACCAGTGACGGAAACCGCGTGAAGCCACCTGATTCCGTGGCTTCACCTTTTCGTGATCAGCGGATGATGGTTGACGCCAGATAGCCCGTATAGCATAGGTAAACCAGCAACAGCAGTGCGCCGTCAAAACGGCTGACCAGCCTGCGTTTTCCGGTTAACCCTACGGTCATCAGCAACAGCCCGGCGGTGAGCGCGGTCATCAGTGTCCAGTCGCGGTAAAGCACTTCCGGGTCAACGGCCAGGGGTTCTATGGCAGCGGCCAGGCCGACCACGGCCAGGGTATTGAAAATGCCGGAACCCACAATATTGCCGAGAATCAGGTCGTGTTCATTCTTCTTAACCGCGGCCAACGCCGATGCCAGTTCCGGTAGCGAGGTACCGATGGCAACGATGGTCAGACCGATAATCAGGTCACTGACACCCAGGCTCTGGGCGATGGTCACTGCGCCCCAGACCAGCATCCTGGAGCTGACAATCAGCAGCACCAGACCGACCACCAGCCATATCAGGGCTACTTTCAGTGGCATCGGATGGGCAATCAGTTCCGCATCGGTATCGCCTACCAGAGTGTCTCCTTTTCCCTTGATGCCGTGGTAAATGGACCAGCCCATGACTGCGGTGAATACGCCCAGCAACACCCAGCCATCCAGTCGGGTCAGCTGCCCGTCCAGCAGCTGCACCCCGGCAATAGCGGTCAGCGCCAGCAGCAATGGCAGTTCTTTGCGAATCACCTGGGAATGGACCGCGATGGGGGCGATCACCGCTGTCAGCCCCACGATCAGGGCGATGTTGGTGATGTTGGAGCCGTAGCCGTTACCCAGTGCCAGGCCGGGGTTGCCATCGGCGGCCGCCATGGCGGAAACGGCCAGTTCCGGCGCTGAGGTGCCGAAGCCAATGATCACCATGCCGATCAGCAATGATGGCATGCCCAGATGTTTGGCGGTGGCGGCAGCGCCTTCGACAAATCGGTCTGCACTCCAGACCAGTAGAATAAGACCGGCAATAATGGCTCCGATTGCCAACAACATAATGAAACCTCAGTGAATGAAACGACCCAACATGAACACCCCTGCATAGCCAAGGGTGTATGCCAGCAAAAGGTGGCCAAGATACCGCATATAGGTAGCGAAGGTCAGCCCGGAGATCTTGCTCATAGCTACGATGCCCGCGGCCGAACCGATGACCAGCAGAGAGCCGCCAACACCGACGGCGTAGGTCAGCCCCATCCATTCACCGGGGCTCATTTCAATGCCGGATTTCAGCAGGGCGGCCGTCAGCGGCACGTTGTCGATGATCGCAGAGAAAATACCCATCAGGTAGTTGGCCGCAACCGGGGGCATGACATCGTAAATGGCCACCAGTGATTGCAGGGCGTGGATTTCCTTGAGCATGCCCACCAGCAACAGGATACCGAGGAAGAACAGCAGGGTTTCAAACTCAATGACACGGATGTATTCCAGAATCGGATCCAGATCACTGTCCGTACTCATGAATCGGGAAACCAGAAACATAATGGAAAGGCCGAAGAGGAAGGTCAGTACCGGCGGAATGCTGAACAGCACATTAGCGGAAATGGTGGTAATGATGGTCAACAGGAACAGAATGCTGATTACCGCATCCACCGGACGTACCCGGTGGCTGGATGCGTTGAGGGTCACCGTGCCGGTCAGTCCCCTGGACAGGAAAACGGCCAGGATGAACACAGTGATGGACGCTGGTATGGCAAGGGTCAACAGGGTCAGGATTTCCACCTTGTCCGCCAGGAAGATCATCAGCGTGGTGACGTCCCCGGTGATCAGTGACACCCCGCCGGAATTCACGGCAAAGACCACCAGGGTGATGAACTGAATGCGCTTTTTGAGCTCAAGGTCGAGTGACAGGATCAGTGAACATGAGACTAAAGTGGCGGTGATATTGTCTGCCAAAGACGAGAAAATAAAACAGAAAAGACCAGTCAGAAACAGCAGCTTCCGCTCGCTTACCTGTTTCGGCATGATCAGGTACACCACATTTTCGATCATACCCTTCTTGTTCAGGTACGCGACGAACGTCATAGCCGCTACCAGGAACAGCCAGAGTCCGGCTATTTCGGCTATGCTCTCGGCCAGTCCGGCGGAGATGGCAGACGTTTCCGTGGCGTCCTTGCTGAACGCAAACAGCAGCATCCAACTCAGCGTACCGAAAAAAAGTGTAACCTTGGCCTTGTTGACGTGAATGACTTCTTCAAAAATAACGCCCAGCAAGGCCAGGAGGGCCAGGAATACGAGAACAGGCTCGAGACTGAGCATAAGGCGTCCTGAAAGTGGGTTGTATTTGATAAGCGGCAGGATTTTAGACCTTTGACCCGCTGCCGGCTACTGCTACGTATGTAGAAGCAATCTTGGGATGTTCTCTGAAAGGGGGGGTAAAACGTACCCGTTGACTAACGCAATTTATTCTTGAGGCGAAAACCGGGATAATTGCGCCACATATTCGGACAGGAAGCCGTTGCCGGGACATTAGACTCCTTGCTCTGCAGGCTTCCCAAAGACCTCTTTGCTGATCGTGAAGAGGTGACAAGCTAAAAACCAAGCAGGGTGAAGACCAATGGCCGTAAGACAGGCAGATGTAGTGCTGGTCGGCGGGGGCGTCATGAGCGCTACCCTCGGCATGATGCTCAGGCAACTGGACCCATCACTGGACATCGTCATGGTGGAACGTCTCGATCACGTTGCCCATGAAAGCACCGATGGGTGGAACAATGCAGGCACCGGCCACGCAGGCTACTGCGAGCTGAATTACACTCCCGAAACCGAAGATGGCGATGTGGCCATCGAGCGGGCGCTTCAGATCAACGCTTCCTTTGAAGTGTCGCTGCAATTCTGGTCCTACCTGGTCGAACAGGGCAAGTTGCCGGAACCGACATCGTTCATTAATCGTACGCCTCACCAGAGTTTTGTCTGGGGGGAGAAAGATGTGGCCTTCCTCAAGCGTCGCTACGAGAAACTTAGCAACCACCACCTGTTCCGGGAAATGGAATACACCGAAGCCCTGGATGATCTGGCAGAGTGGATGCCGCTGGTGGTCAAGCACCGTGATCCAAAGCAGCCGGTAGCGGCAACACGGATCAAGCATGGCTCGGATGTCGATTTTGGATCTCTCACCCGCAGCATGGTCAAGCACCTGGAAAGTACGCCCAACTTTGAACTGATGCTCAGCAGCCCGGTTCACTACCTGGCGAAACGGGACAATGGTCGCTGGAAAGTGCGGGTAAAAGACCAGAAAACTGGCGAGGTGAAGAAACTGGAAGCCGGTTTTGTGTTTCTCGGGGCTGGCGGTGGCGCCCTGCCGATGCTGCAGAAATCCAGTATCGACGAGGCTCGTGGTTACGGCGGTTTCCCGGTCAGTGGTCAGTGGCTGGTCTGCCAGGAACCGGAGGTCGTCAAACAGCACCATTCCAAGGTCTACGGCAAGGCGCCCATTGGTGCGCCGCCGATGTCGGTACCACACTTGGATACCCGCATCATCAACGGCGAGCCGGCATTACTGTTCGGGCCGTTTGCCGGGTTCACCACCCGTTTCCTGAAACAGGGGTCGGTGTTCGATCTGTTCGGATCGGTGAAGCCCACCAACCTGCGTCCGATGCTTTCCGTGAGCAGGACCAACATGGATCTGACCCGTTATCTGATTGGCGAGGTGTTCCAGTCCCACACTGAGCGTGTGGCATCCCTGCGCAACTTTTTCCCGAATGCCCAGGAGCAGAACTGGAAACTGCAGAGCGCAGGCCAGCGGGTGCAGATCATCAAGCAGACGCCGGATGGTGGCGGTAAGCTCGAGTTTGGTACTGAGATCGTGGCCGCAAAGGATGGCTCGCTGGCGGCCCTGCTGGGGGCATCCCCCGGTGCCTCCACCGCAGCCCATGCGATGATTGACGTCATCGAACGCTGTTTTGCTGACAGGATCAAGACCGCCGAGTGGCAGGATCGTATGAAAGAAATGGTTCCGTCCTACGGTCAGTCGCTGGTCGACGATGAGTCCTTGCTCAGGAAAGTACGGGACCGAACGCTGACCACGCTGCAATTGGGCTGATATACCCAATTAATCTAAAAACACTGAAAGCACTACGAGTACTGGCCCAGTTACCAGTGTTTGTGGTGCTTTTTGCATTTTATCAGCGCCAGAATATTTGCCATTTGTGTCGAAACCTCTAGCTTAGTAAGTACATCCCCTGAAAGGAGTACCGCTGTGAGTGAGCACAAGTTCAATCCGGAGAAAGGATACATCGCTCTGCTGGGGTGGAGTCTCAACGCCATTGAGGCCGCAGACAAGTTTGACCGTCGTTATGTCGTGGTTGCCCCGGACTGGGCCGAAGCCTACTGCACGGAGCACGATATTCCGTACGTGCGCTGGAACTTCGAGCGCCTGAACGAGCGTTCGTTCGAGATTGCCCATATGCTCAAGGAGATGGGGGTAAATGTGGCAATCCCGCTGTTTGAGGAAACCGTGGAGTGGGCCGGTGCCATCAACTCGGTGCTGCTGGATAGCCCTCGTCTCTTCGGCCAGGCCATGTTGCTGCGTGATAAGGCTTTAATGAAGCGCCGTGCCCAGCTAGGTGGGATTCGTGTGGGTATTTTTGAAGAGGCCCACGACAAGGAAGATGTGGTGCGATTCCTCAAGCGGGTTAACCAGACGCTGTTGAAGCTCGATGGTGACCCCAATGACCCGATCCACCTGAAAGCTTTCGATAAGGCTGGTTGCCTTGGGCACCGGGTGATTCGTACCCCGGACGAAGTGGATACCATTCCTGACGAGGAATTCCCGGTGTTGATGGAGTCCCACCTGGACGGCTGGGAGTTCGCCGTAGAAGCCTGGATTCACAAGGGTAAGGTCGCGTTTCTTAATATTTCCGAGTACGTTACTCTTGGGTATTCGGTGTTTGTGCCGGCTACACCTGATCTGGAAAAGTATCGCGCGCAGATTACCGCCGAGATCGAGAAGCTGATCAAGACGTTCGACATCGAATTCGGGTTTATACACCCCGAGTACTTTGTCACTAGCGACAGCACCATGTACTTTGGCGAGGTGGCCTACCGCCCACCGGGCTTCAAGGTCTTTGAGTTGTTGGAGAGGGCCTACGGGTTCAATGCATACCAGGGCCTGATCCTGACGTTTGATCCGAAGACCACCGAGGAAGAGGTAAAGGCCTTTTTCCCGAAAGAAGTGGTGGACGCCAAAGGCTACGCCGGTTGTTTCGGTGTGTATCCCCGCCGTCGGGTGGTCAGCAAGCTGGAAATGCCCGAGGAGACCGAAAACCACGAGTATTTCGAGTCCCACGAGTTGACCCCACCGGTGGAGGAAACCGTCACCAAACGTACGGCGTTTGGTACCCATTGGGGGTTGATCTACTTCTTCGGTGAAGACCCCTATGTGATGCGGGATCTACTTAAACACCAGGAAGAACTGGATTTCTATGTATAATTCCGTCAGGAATTACTAACAGTGGGTCTGGTTCAGGCCCTGAGGAAGACAGTTTGAGCGACTCCGACGCTGGCAGCTCTGTCTCAGCCGTCAACTTTGAAAAGCTGGTACAGAGACTGGATGATGCGATTGAGGCGCTGGAAGACAGCCGCCCCTTTGCCAAGCCTGCAAAGCTTCCCCGGCTGATCGACATCGTCCGCCGGGTGCTGCTGCAGCCGGAAGGCTGCGCGGCCGTGGTCGCGCGGGCGGAACGGCTGGAGAATGCCGGTGTCTTCCTGGGTACTGACTGGGCCGAGCCCGCCATACTCTTGCCGTACCTCACCACCAGTTCCCTGCAAAGCCCTCATGCCGATACCGTTATCATTGAAGCACTCAGTGAATTGCGGTTACTGTCGGTGGCAACCGGGGATTATCTGCATCCGTCAGTATCCGCGGAGCAGGCGCATCACTACCTGACTCAGGTTCTGGCCCTTAATCTCAGTTTGCTGTTCGGCGAGGGCGGCGAGGCTGAGCGCGAGCAGGGTAAGTTGGCACTGATCAGTCGGGGCGTGATCGAGCATGTCGCCAGGGAGATTGGCTATGAGCATGTCATCGACCGTCTGATTGAGGAAATCTGGCGCATTCTCCAGCAGCGCCCGATCCAGGTCACCAGTGTTCGACGGATGATCACCCAGATTGCTCTGTGCCGGATTGATCCGGCCATTGATCTCGGTGGTGCCGGGCAGGGCGCGGAACGTTTGATTTCCAGCCTTTATGGGCCGACTCAGGCCTGTCGCGAAGACCCTGGCGTCCCGGTCTACGAGGAACGACTCCAGTCCATGGACGCCGTCGCATTGCAGAGTGAGGCCACGGGCTTTGCCCGTTCCATGCACGACACCGGACTGGTATCACCATACCATGCCGCGTTCGTACGGTTCATTCTGGAAAAACAGGACTCCCTGCTGACCGAAGCGCTTGGGCTCTCCAGTACCGGGCGTGACTGCCTTATGTGCTACCGGGAGCTGGTTCATGTGTTGGTGACTGAAGGCGTGTTTCCAGAGACGGCGCAAGGATTGTATGGCCTCGCGCTGATGCTGGAGCGGGGCATTCTCTACCAGCCACCGGTTGCGCCGGCACTGTGGCGGCAGGCGTTACTGGCGATCTGTCCTGAGGCGCGTGAGCGTATTCAACTGGCTTACGGTTATGCTCCGCAACCGAAAGCCTGGCTGATCCAGGGGGTACTGAACATGCTCGGCCAGCCACTGGGGGTTGGTCAGGGTAATAACCCCACTTGCCAGTCGGCCCGGGCATTGTCCATGTGGGCGTACAATGATCCCGACTATCTGCTGCAAATGGTGGCCTGGGCGGCACGGGATAACGAAATCATCATGCACTTCGAGGGCCAGCCGGTCTCGTCCGCTGACAGTAGAGGCGGGGTGGCTTCGGAGCTCACCCTGGACCTGGATCCTGTGTCCCTGGTGGTGGTCCCGCATCTGGACCGTATTTACGCGGAAATGGGGCGCCTGTGTGTTGGTCGCCCGGGGGATCCCCACCAGTGGGTAAATCCGGAATTCCATGGCTGGTCTGCTGGCCGTGGTTTTGCCATCAATGTGGATGTGGGGACCGGTAAACTTCAGGATCTCGAAGGCTTCCTGCGCCATTTCTATGCCAGTTACCATCCGTACTACAATGGCAACCAGCCGCTGATCCATCCGCAGCCGGCCGGTATAGCTGTCACTGACAGCGCCGCGCGGTTTATCGGGTGGCACGCCATTACCATCCTGCGCGTTACCCTGGACCCGGAAGACGTGATGCGGGTGTACTTCTTCAACCCCAACAACGACAGTGGCCAGAACTGGGGGGACGGCGTGGTGGTAAGCACGGCCCGCAAGGGTGAGCGGTTTGGCGAAGCCTCGCTGCCGCTTGAGCAGTTTGCATCGCGCCTGTATATCTTCCATTTCGATCCGCTGGAGCGTGGCGAGCCGGCGCGGGTTGACGAAGAAGAGCTGCAACGGGTGATCGATCGAGTGCACAATAGCTGGGGACGTGACCGGTTACCGGTTGATTCGTCACTGCAGGCGGAGCCCCCACAATCCGGAGCGTAAACTGCCTACGAGAAGCCCCCTCGGATCAGGAGATTGTATGACCGTAAAGGCCAGAGACAACCTCAACGGTGCTGAAATCTTTGTGCGCGCGCTGGAGAATGAAGGCGTAAAGTACATATTCGCCGTTCCCGGTGAGGAGAATCTGGACCTGCTGGAGGCGTTGCGTGAGTCGAATATTCAACTGATACTCAATCGCCACGAGCAGGCCGCCGGGTTCATGGCGGCGACCTACGGCCGGTTGACCGGGCGCGTTGGCGTATGTTTGTCGACTCTTGGCCCGGGGGCCACCAATCTGGTCACTGCGGCCGCCTATGCCCAGCTGGGCGCCATGCCCATGATGATGATCTCCGGGCAGAAGCCGATCAAATCCTCCAAACAGGGCCTGTTCCAGATCCTTGATGTGGTCGACCTGATGCGCCCACTGACCAAGTACACGCGGCAGATCAGCAATGCCAATACGATTCCCGCCAAGATCCGGGAAGCCTTCCGCCTGGCGTCGGAAGAGCGCCCTGGTGCGGTTCATCTGGAGTTGCCAGAAGACATTGCCGCCGAAATCACAGAACCGGACATCCATATTTTCCAGCCCAGCGATGCACGCAGGCCGACGGCCAGCACCAAAAGCCTGGAAATAGCCTGTGAGATGATTCACCAGGCCAGGCACCCGCTGATCATGATCGGTGCCGGGGCGAATCGTAAGCGGGTGTCACAGGCGCTGATTCATCTGGTCAATACCAGTAACATTCCGTTCTTTACGACTCAGATGGGGAAGGGCGTGGTGGACGAGCGTCATCCCCGATACCTGGGCAACGCGGCGCTGTCCTCAGGGGACTTCGTGCACTGCGCTATTGACCACGCCGACCTGGTAATCAACGTGGGCCACGACGTGGTGGAGAAGCCCCCGTTTTTTATGAAATCCGGCGGCAAGCAGGTTATCCACGTCAATTTCAGCGCTGCGGACGTCGACCCGGTGTACTTCCCTCAGCACGAAGTGGTCGGGGATATTGCTAACAGTGTGGAGTACCTCGCGGCACACTGCCCCCCCTGTGACAGCCATGACTTCAGTCGTTTTATGGAAGTAAAGGCCGCCGTGGACGAGCATGTGCACGCAGGCGAGTCTGGCTCCCGCTTTCCGATCATCCCCCAGCGCATTGTCCACGATGTTCGGCAGGTCATGCCTGACGATGGGATCATTGCCCTCGACAATGGCATGTACAAGCTCTGGTTCGCGCGCAATTACCCAGCCTATGACAACAACACCGTACTTCTGGACAACGCCCTGGCGTCCATGGGGGCGGGCCTGCCCAGCGCCCTGATGGCTGCCATGCTTTATCCCCACCTGAAAGTGATGGCGGTGTGCGGTGATGGAGGATTCATGATGAACAGCCAGGAGCTGGAAACCGCTGTGCGCCTGAATCTGAACCTGGTGGTTCTGATCATCAATGACAGCGCTTACGGCATGATCAAGTGGAAACAGTCCCAGGAGGGCTTTCCGGAGTTTGGCCTGGACTATGGCAACCCGGATTTCGTGAAATACGCGGAAGCCTATGGCGCTGCCGGGCACCGGGTAACTCGAACGGAAGACCTCAAGCCCATCCTGGAGGCCGCCCAGGCTGCCGGTGGTGTTCACCTGGTGGATGTGCCCGTCGATTACAGTGAGAACAAACGGGTATTTGATGAAGAGCTGGCGGAGCTGACCTGCAACCTGTAACCGTTGTATGATCGGTATTCCGCTCAGTCTTCAGAGGACCTGTTGAATGCTTCGCTCCATGTTGAGAATCTTTGCCTGGATGTCTCTGGCAATCCTGGTATCTGCCTGCAGTAAACCCAATACCCCACAAGACGTGGCCGCCGCATTCTGGCAGGCCATGGCCGACAACGACAGCAGCGACGTGGTCGAATATTCCACTCTCAACAGTGACTCCGGCTTCGACGGTTATGAACGTGACTGGGCCGACGTGGTGCCCTCTTATGGTCGCGTGGTGATCGATGGCACTGAAGCCTCCATCGTTACCCGGGTGCCGGCGGAGAACGCCGGTGGCAACGAGCGCCGGGAAGTTGTGACATACCTGGTCGAGCAGCAGGGGCAATGGCTGGTGGATTACGAGCGTACCGGTGAAGCCATCATGAATCCGTCACCGTTCAGCAGCCTGATGGGGCAGCTCAGTGAGATCAGCGATAGCATCACCGCAAGCTTTTCGTCTTCCTCCGATGATATGGAGCGTCGTATGAACGACCTCGCCCGCGAGCTTGAGGCTTACTCCAACGACGTAGCTCGCCGCGCGGATGAGGCCATCAACGAATACGGTCAGGTACTCCGGGGCTATATGGAAGAACTGGAGGAATCCGTTAATCGGGCATTGGAGGCAAACCGGCAGGCTCCGGAAGGCGACCGACAAACCCTAGAGCAGGCCGCAAGGGATCTGGAAAACGGCAGTGAAGAGCTGACTGACCCGACACTGGAAGCCCTGGCCAATGCGACTCGCACCCTGACCGAAACCGGCCAGCGGCTTGCGGAAGTGAGCAGCGAATCCTTTGAGCGCAATCGGGAGGAATGGGCAACAAAGTTTCGGGAGATCCGGGAGCGTTCCGAAGAGTTTTTTCAGGATCTGAGGGACAGCCTGAGATCGGAAAACGAGGCGGGGTAAACCACCCCGCCAACGTCAATGGTTTCTCACGTCTCCATCAGCCTTGGACACGATTGATAATGTCGGCATAGAAGTCATCGAACTTCTTGAACTCCAGGCTGTCCTGGCCGCAACAGCGAATTTCGCCGGACTTGATGTCGTACACCCAGCCATGGATCTGCACCTTGTGGGTTGCCAGCTTGGCCGCGACCGCCGGGTGGGTGCGCAGGTGCTGGACCTGCTGCAGGACGTTTTCCTCGATAGCCTCGTTCAGGTACTGGCCGTCGAGGCAGGCGTCGGTGGCAATGTTGTGGCGTTCCCGGACGATTTCCATCGCTGAACGGCAGTGCCCCAGCCATTCCTTGACGTGGGGCAGTCCTTTCAGTGCCCCGACATCCAGCGCGCCCTTAATGGCACCGCAATCGGTATGGCCACAGACGATGATGTGGCGGACTTTGAGCACCGCTACTGCGTACTCAATGGAGGCGGTCATGCCCCCGGTCTCATTGCTGTGGGGCGGGATGATATTGCCGGCGTTGCGGCAGATGAACAGGTCTCCCGGGTTGGACCCCGTCAGCAGGTTGGGATCAATGCGCGAATCCGAGCAGGTGAAAAACAGCACCTCCGGGCTCTGGCCATCGGCCAGGGCGCCGAACAGGTCCTTGCGCTCGGGGTAGACGTTTTCCCGAAAATCCAGTACGCCACGAACGATGTGTTCCATATTGATTCCCTCTGTCAGCCAATCTCGATCAGAATTTCCCCAGGGGTGACGCGGTCACCCTTGGCCACATGAATTGCCTGTACCGTGCCATCGACGCTGGAATTGACCTCGCTTTCCATCTTCATGGCTTCAGTGATCAGTACCGCCTGACCGGCGGTGACCGCATCACCTTCCTTCACCAGCACATCCACGACATTGCCGGGCATGGTGGTGGTGACATGGCCCGGTTCGCTCGCCTGTTTGCGACCGCTGCCGCCCTCAGCAACGTATTCGTTCAGGGATTCGAATACCACCTCCTCGGGCATACCGTCCAGGGACAGGTACAGCTTGCGCTTGCCGGCGCCGGAAGCGCCTACCCCGGTAACCGCCACTTCATAAGTCTCGCCATGAACATCAATGCGGAACTCAGTCGCGACGGCAGTGCCCATGCGGTCCTTGCCCTTTTGTTCGACAGGCAGCAATTCTTCCGGTTTCAGGGTGTCGTCCTGACGCTGTTGCAGGAACTCGCGCCCAAGGTCCGGGAACATGGCATAGGTAAGCACATCTTCTTCGCACTTCGCCAGACTACCAATGTCTTCTCGCAATTTATTCAGCTCGGGACTAAGCAGGTCGGCCGGGCGCCCCTCGTTGACGGATTCATTCCCGATCGCCTTCTTCTGGATGTCGGCATTCACCGCTGCTGGTGGCTGGCCGTAGCCGCCTTGCAGGTAACGTTTGACCTCGTTGGTGATGGTCTTGTAGCGCTGACCTGCCAGTACATTGTAGACCGCCTGGGTGCCGACAATCTGCGAAGTGGGTGTGACCAGCGGTGGGAACCCAAGGTCTTCCCGCACCCGTGGGATTTCATCGAACACGTCGCGAATGCGGTCCAGCGCGTTCTGTTCTTTGAGCTGGTTGGCCAGGTTGGACATCATACCGCCCGGCACCTGGTTAATCTGTACCGATACGTCCTCGCGGGTGAACTCGCTTTCGAACTGGTGGTATTTCTTGCGCACGTCCCGGAAGTAATCGGCGATCTCGCTCAACAGCACCAGGTCCAGGCCGGTGTCGTATTCGGTGCCTTTCAGCGCTGCCACCTGTGATTCGGTCGCGGGGTGGCTGGTGCCGGAAGCGAAGGACGAAATGGCGGTGTCAATGCGATCGGCGCCAGCCTCAACGGCCTTGAGCTGGCACAGGGGGGCCAGACCGGAGGTGGCGTGGCTGTGCACCACCAGCGGCAGGTCCACTTCCGCCTTGATGGCCTTCACCAGATCGTAGGTCGCATAGGGTGTCAGCAGGCCGGCCATGTCCTTGATGGCGATGGAGTCCGCCCCCATGGCCTGCATGTCTTTCGCCTGCTGCACGAACAGGGCCGGCGTATGGACCGGGCTGGTGGTGTAGCAGATGGTGCCCTGGGCGTGTTTGCCGGCTTTTTTCACCGCCTTCATGGCGGTTTCGATATTGCGCAGGTCGTTCAGGGCGTCGAACACCCGGAAAACGTCGATGCCGTTGTCCGCTGCTTTCTGCACAAACGCTTCCACCACATCGTCGGCATAATGACGGTAGCCCAGCAGGTTCTGCCCCCGCAGCAGCATTTGCAGGCGGGTATTGGGCAGGGCCTCGCGCAGTTGCCGCAGACGCTCCCAGGGGTCTTCCTTGAGGAAGCGCACACAGGCGTCAAAGGTGGCACCGCCCCAGACTTCCAGGGACCAGTAGCCCACCTGATCAAGTTTGTCGCAGATCGGCAGCATGTCTTCGGTGCGCATGCGGGTGGCGATCAGCGACTGGTGCGCGTCGCGCAGGATGACATCAGTGACTTCGATTTTCTTTGCGTTGCTCATATCTTGTTCCTCCTGCGGATTACCAGCCGGCATGGGCGGCGATGGTGGCAGCGATAGTCAGCGCAATTTCTGCGGGGTCGCGCTTGGTTGAATAGTTCAGCAGTTCCGGGTGGGCCGGCACGAAGCTGGTATCAAAGGTGCCGCTTCGGAAGTCTGGATGGTCCAGAATCTGCTGATAGTAGGCGGCCGTGGTCTTGATGCCGTGCAGGCGCATGTCGTCCAGGGCGCGTTTGCCGCGGGCGATCACTTCCTCCCAGGTCAGCGCCCAGACCACCAGCTTCAGGCACATGGAATCGTAATGCGGGGGAATCTCATAACCGGTGTAGATGGCCGTATCCACCCGCACGCCCGGCCCACCCGGTGCGTAGTAGTGAGTGATGCGACCGAAGCTGGGCAGGAAATCGTTTTTCGGGTCCTCGGCGTTGATCCGGAACTGCAGCGCATAGCCGCGGTACTGGATATCCTCCTGGCGATAGCTCAGGGGCAGGCCGGAGGCAACCCGCAGCTGTTCGCGGACAATGTCCACACCGGTGATCGCTTCGGTGATGGTGTGCTCCACCTGCACCCGGGTGTTCATCTCCATGAAGTACACTTCGTTGCCGGACAGCAGGAACTCTACCGTGCCGGCGTTTTCATAGCCCACCGCCGTGGCCGCTCTCACGGCCAGGCTACCGATGTAGTCGCGAAGCTCCGGAGTCAACTGGGGGCTGGGAGCGATCTCAATCAGCTTCTGGTTGCGGCGCTGGATCGAACAATCCCGCTCGAACAGGTGCACAGCATTGCCCTGACTGTCGGCAAGCACCTGCACCTCAATGTGGCGAGGGTTGACGATGCACTTTTCCATAAACACTTCGGCGGAGCCGAACGCCTTGGTCGCTTCGGAGATAACCCGGGGGTACTGGGTCTTCAACTCTTCCGGGGTGTCACAGCGGCGGATGCCGCGGCCGCCCCCGCCGGAGGTGGCCTTCACCATCACCGGGTAGCCGATGTCGTTGGCCAGTTTCAGAGCATCCTCAAGGCTGTCCAGATTGCCCTCGGAACCGGGAGTAATGGGAACGCCTGCGGCGCGCATGCTATCCCGGGCCTGAGTCTTGTCCCCCATCTTGTGGATGACCCCGGATTTCGGGCCGATAAAGGTCACCCCCTTCTGCTCACACAGTCGGGCGAATTCCGCGTTCTCGGACAGGAAGCCATAGCCCGGGTGGATGGCGTCGCAGCCGGTTTCCACCGCCAGGTTAACGATGCGCGCCGGGTCCAGATAACCCGCCAGCGGGTCCTCGCCCAGGGAGTAGGCTTCGTCGGCCCGCTTGACGTGCAACCCATAGCGGTCGGGCTCGGTGTAGATGGCGACCGAGCGAATGCCCATCTCCGCACAGGCCCGTACGATGCGGACCGCGATCTCGCCCCGGTTGGCAATCAGAACTTTCTTCAACATGGGAGATTCCTCATTAAGTCGTCCCGAATGAAGGTCGAAGAAAGAGTAGCGAATAGGTATTAGCAGTAAAAATTGATATTATTTTGTTTATATATAAGTAATACCTTATGGAGTGAGAGGGGCTCTAGTACTTATGCCGTTAAGTGTCCAAAAACTGGCCAGCCGCCTGACCTTCCGGCAGCTTCAGGTATTCAAGGCAGTATACGATCTGCACAGTTACAGCAAGGCGGGCGAACTGCTGGGTCTGACCCAGCCGGCGGTCAGCAGCCAGGTGCGCCACCTGGAGCAGGCGTTGGGCATGCCCCTGTTCGAGTATGTGGGGCGGCGGCTGTATTGCACCGCTGCCGGGGAGGAGATGGCGCGCTGCGTCAAAGCGATCTTTGGCGAACTGGTGCGGATCCAGACCAACCTCGCCGCCATGCAGGGCCAGGTCGCCGGGGAGCTCAAGCTGGTGGCGGTCAATACGGCCCAGTATGTGGTGCCGTACCTGTTAAGGGCCTTCCTGAACCTGAATCCCCAGGTCAGCGTATCGGTGACGGTGGTGAATCGGGCAACGGCCCTGCAGCGCTTGAACGACAATCGTGATGACCTGGCCATCATGGGTATGGTGCCCAGCGAGCGCCCCCTGGCCTCTCTTCCGTTTCTCGACAACGAACTGGTCCCGGTGGCCCCTCATGGGCACCCCTTGCTTGATCAGAGTGAGGTAGGTGCTCAGGGATTCCTCGATAGCGAACTGCTGGTGAGGGAGGCAGGCTCCGGCAGCAGGCTGGCTCTGGAGCTGCACTGTCAGCACCACCGCCTGCGAGTGAGTCCCAGCATGGAGCTTGGTTCTAACGATGCGGTAAAGCATGCTGTTCTGGCCGGGTTGGGCGTCGCGGTGCTGCCCAAACTGAGCATCCTGTCGGAACTGGCCCTTGGAAGCCTGCATATTGTTGATCTGGCAGGGTTTCCCCTTCGCAGGAGCTGGTGCGTGGTCTACCCGCAGGCTAAGCATCCGACGCCAGCCATGCGGGCGTTTATTGATTATATTCAGCAGAACATTTCTCAGTTTGAGAAGCTCTTTGCGCGGCGAAGTCCTTCAGCTTCAGGCCAATCAGAGGTGAGTGGATAGTGATAGAGTGCTCTGCGCGCTTACAGGATCAAATTGCTGGCAATAAACCAGAGAGTCAGCCCGGTGATCGTTGTCGCGATTAACGCCACGAGCCCGTCCCGGACGACAATCGCCAGCCCGAAGGTCATTAACGCTGCTCCGCCGCCATTGGCGCTGAAAGGCACCATTTCCATGGCGGGCATGGCCAACGCCACCGCCATGCAGATAAGTGCCATCACATAAAGCCCCGGGCCATTCACCAGACATCTGAGCCGGGGTTTTGTTACACGATCCAGAAACCGCGCCGGCTTTTGCAACCAGTCCACACCCTTTACCAGCTTACCTTTGGGTATCTGTCGCCCTGAAATCCAGCTTGGCAGCCAGATTGAATGGCGACGGAACAACAGTTGTCCGAGTGTCAGTACTACCACCAGGCCAAGCAACGTCGGCACCCCGGGAATGTCCCCGATCAGTGGCGCTATCGTAATCAACCCGGCCAGCAACACCACTGGACCGAATGAACGCTCTCCGACGGCCTCCAGAATGTTCGCCACCGGCACCTGCTCCAAACCCTCGCTGGATGCGCGAATGCGATCAAGGAGCTGCTGCATGCTGGTAGGGTCGTTGTCATCCCGCATAGTGAGAATGTCTCGCTTGCTGTTCCTTTGGATGCTGATGATCTGCAAGAGAAATTGAAAATTACCATTCCGGTGCCCTGGAAAACAGTAGCATTCTCCATTGGCATCGTGGGGAAGGCGAAGGGCCTGGAATTGGCATGAGCGCGCCGAGCGTGCAGGGGCGCTACGTTGTGTGGAAATGTGATTGGCCAGCCATAAAAAAAGCCCCTGAAATCAGGGGCTTTTCTCGGAGAGTTTGGTGGAGACGGCGGGAATTGAACCCGCGTCCGCCAGCACTCAGCCTTGAGGTCTACATGCTTAGCGTCTCTCTATTGATTTAAGTTCAAGCGACCCGAGAGCCAGGGTGCAAGAACCGAGTTCTTTAAATCTTAGCCTTTAGCCAGTGAACTCTGGTTAAAGGAGCATCCCGTAAGCGATGACGTCCTGAGATGTTGCTTCCGGGCTACGGGCGACCCGGTCAGGACGACTAGCAGCTTACGCTGCTAGTGCGTAGTTTTCGTCGTTTGCGACTATTGCGTTGCAGCTTTGGATTAACGAGATTGGCTGCCATCTCGACATGCACCCAAGGGTTCGCCACCAGCGTCGAAGCCATGTCGTCCCCTTACCGATAGTATATGTGGCCGGTTCCTGTAACTTCAAGGGCTGCTTTGTTTAGTTTTGCGATCCTCCGCGAGGATTTGTACCTATCAGCTAGCGGTTTGGGCAGTTGTCGTCTCGCTGCGCTGGAGGGCTGCGTCCCGCAGTTCGGCGAAACTTTCGCGGAAATACCCCATCACTGCGATCGGGTCGGCGTTGATAGCCCGGTCGATGGTGATGCCGAACTGCACCGTGCCAGCGTAGCTGAAGATACTCATGCCAATACCTATGTTGCCGCTTTGTGGCACCCAGAACATGGGTTGGACCAGTTTTGCGCCGGCCAGGTAAACCGCTTCCCTGGGGCCGGGCACGTTGGTCAGCACGGCAGAGGCCTTGTTGCTAAGCAGCGCCAGTGCTCGTCGCTCCAGAATGTCGGGGCCACGGCCAAACAGATCCAGCAGGCTGTAGGTTACCTGAGCCTGGTAGGAGCGCTTTAGGCGATTCATATTTTCCTGCACCTGGCGGAAACGCATCAGTGGGCAATTCACCTCGACCGGCAGGCACACCAGCACCAGTCCGAACTGGTTGCCGAGCGTCTCGATGGGTTGATTCAGCGGACGCAGATTAAAGGGCACGGCCACGCGGATGCCGCACTCCGGAATGTGTTCCCCGGTTTCCCGGAAATGGCGTTGTAGTGCGCCGGCGGCTGCGCACAGCAACACGTCGTTGGCGGTACCTTTCAGTGCCCGGGCACAGAGTTTGACTTCCGCCAGGCTCAGGGGCTCGGCCCAGGCAACCTGTTTGCGGCCGCTGAGGGGGGAGAGCAGGCCGGTTTTAGGTTCAAAGGGCGCAACGCCGAGTTTAATCAGGTCCATGGCGATATTGCCCGCTGTTGTGGCCATCTTGAGCGGGTAATCCGGCTCCTTACGCAACGAGCTCAGGAACAGTCGGCCTTGCTCGAGGGCGGTTTGTCCGTTGTCGAGTACGCGGTGGGTAAAACGGCGAAGACGGCCACCTACCTTCTGTTTCGTAGGTGGCATGGCACTGACGATGTGGCTGAGTTTGGTTTCTGGTGTTTTGTCGGTCAGAGACAACAACACTCGCACCAGCGAGATGCCATCGGCAATGCAGTGGTGAATGCGGATGAGCAGGGCGCAGCCGCCGTCATAGTTGTCAATGTAATGCATGTCCCATAGGGGGCGGCGGGAATCGAGTGCCGTGCTTCCCAGATCACTGGTCAGTGCCTGTAGTTCGCTCTTGTCACCGTTGCCGGGTAGGGCGACGCGGTGAATGTGGTTATCGATATCGAATAACGGGTCATCCTGCCAGTACATGCGCTCGCCTTCCTGAACCACCCGTTGGCGAAAGCGGTTAAAGCACAGGAAACGTTCCTGCAGAATTCGTTTCAGGCGCTTGATGGAGATGGGCTGGTCAAAGATCAGGACCGCTGAGATCATCATCGGGTTGGTGGGACTGTCCATGCGCAGCCAGGAGCGGTCCACGGATGACATGGCGGTTTTGCGTTGAGACATGGGGCCTCCGTTCTGTGAGCAATCCAGTTGCCGAACGGACATCATTGCCACGGAGTCGTGGCGTATCGGCGATCAGATCACAGAGTATAGGCCTAACATGGGAAGAGTAAAAGTGGTTGCAGATGCGACATAGAGTTGCCGCATCAAGGGTCAGGCATTGGCGTCGCGGAGGATGCGCTGCTTCTGGCGGTTCCAGTCCCGTTCTTTTTCGGTAGCCCGCTTGTCGAACAACTTTTTGCCTTTCACCAGGGCAATTTCGCATTTGACCTTGTTCTGTTTCCAGTACAGGGCCAGGGGAATGCAGGTGTAGCCGCTCTGGTTGACCTTGCCGACGATTTTGGCAATTTCCTTGGCGTGCAGCAGGAGCTTGCGGGTGCGCGTCGGGTCCGCGATAACGTGAGTGGACGCCGTGATCAGCGGAGTAAAGTGTGAGCCCAGCAGCCACGCCTCGCCATCCTTGAGTAGCACATAGGCATCCGTCAGCTGTGCCTTGCCGGCACGCAGGGATTTTACTTCCCAACCCAAGAGGGCAAGGCCAGCCTCGAAGCGCTCCTCGATGTGGTATTCGTGTTTTGCCTTCTTGTTCAGCGCAATGGTGTTGCTCTGAGGTCCGGGTTTCTTTTTGCTCATGAATCCATAATCCGGGTTCGGATAAAAAAATTTGCCGGGCATAGTACACGCCGGGAAAGCGCGCATTGTAGCCCAGGAGTGCCAGACTGGTCACGAAATCAGCGTGACAGACCTATCGGTGGTCGTAGCGAGGCAGATTCATCCGCTACAATGGTCAGTTCAGCTTTGTCGGAATGTTGAATGCCTGCACCATATCAAACACATATTGGGTCCTGGACCCGGAAGTCGACCTTTTTCTGGGCCGCCGTCGGTGCCACGGTGGGCCTCGCCAACCTGTGGCAGTTCCCTTACCTGGCGGGGCAGCACGGTGGTGGCTGGTTTGTCCTGCTGTACCTGGCGTGCCTGTTGCTGGTTACCCTGCCGCTGATGGTGACGGAATCCGCGATGGGGCGGCACGCCCGTCACGGCATTGTGTTGGCGATGGACGGTTATATTCGCAGCGCCCGCTGCTCCCGCTGGTGGATGTTTGCAGGGCGCCTCAGCATTATCGCGGCCTTTCTGGTTCTGTCCTACACCGCGGTGTTTGGTTCGATCGCCCTGGCGTATGTGTTCTTTGGCGCCCTGGGCGTATTCAATAATGCCGGAGAGCCGGAAACCACAGCTGTGCTGGCGGACCTGGTGTCGGATACCCGTGACTACAGGATGTTCATGGCGTGGCACCTGTTTTTTATTGTGCTGGTGGTCTGGGTATCTATTCAGGGGGTGGTCAAGGGGCTGGAGCGTGTGTTCCGGTCCCTGGTGCCGGCTTCCCTGTTGTTGCTGCTGGGGTTGTTTGCCCTGGCCGGCTGGCATGGTCGCCTGGAGGGGGCAGTGGCGGCGATTCTGCAATTCCGGCCGGAGGACGTGAGCCTCGGCAGTCTCAAGGCTGCACTGTTCCATGCTTTTTTCACTCTTGGGTTGGGGATGGGTGTGTGGGCCATCTTCGGTGCCTACACGCCGGTCGGGGTGAAGCTGAAGCGCTCAGTGCTTGCAGTGGTGTTGATGGATACCCTGGTTGCGATTTTGGCGGGCGTGCTTATTTATGCCACCGCTACCATCGATGGCAGCTTTGATGGTGCGCGTGGCTTCAGCCTGTTGTTCGTTTCGCTGCCGGTGGCTCTGACTCCTTTGCCGGGCAGTCAGTTCGTTATTGCCGCGGCCTTCCTGCTGGTGGTTCTGGTGGTGTGGACCACCTCGCTGGCCTTGCTGGAGCCGGTGGTCGGCTGGTTCCGGGAGTGGACGGGTGCGCCCCGGGGGTGGTCAGCCTTCATTATGGGGGCGCTGGTGTGGTTTGCCGGACTGGGTACGTTGTTGTCATTTAATATCTGGGCGGATGTTCAGCTGGCGGGTGGCACGTTATTCCGCTGGCTGGAGTTGGTCACCGGTGGTTTGCTGATACCGTTGGTTGCCATTCTGATCGCGTTGTTTACCGGCTGGCGTCTGACCCGTTCGCTGTCATTGAGTATTCTGGGTAAGACACCCTGGCTGTTCAGCGGTATCTGGTATTGGGTCATGCGATTGGTGTTGCCGGTTGTGGTGGCAGTGATCGGAGTTTCCTACACGCTGTCCTCACTGGATAACTTGTGTGATGGTGATGAGCAGTCGAAGTGGTGCCGTCAGATCAGTCCGGTCGTTGCTTCACCCAAGGAGCCCCCTGCGAGTGATAGTCAGCAAAGTGAGGACGGGGAGGTGAGTGAATCTCCGTCGTCGGCCCCGGTTGAAGGGGAGGCGCGTCCCGCCAGGCACGATGACGGTACGGGAAACGATCCGGTCCCCGAAAAAGCCCCAAAACGGGACGATATCCTTTATCATAGCGTCTGAACAAAGACGGCCACGGAGTAAAGTCTGTGGTTCGCTTTCAATGCGTATTTGCGAGCAGGACATCCGGTTTCAATGGCTCATCAGATCGACAAGACAGCCTTGGTCATGCACTCCGCCGAGCGCATGTTCCATCTGGTAAACGATATCGCCAGATACCCCGAATTTCTGCCCTGGTGTGCGGGAGCGGAAATTCATGACAGAGACGAGGCCCAGATTACGGCCTCTCTCGAGGTGGCGAAAGGGGGTGTTCGCCACCGCCTTACCACTCGCAATCAGTTGTATCATCCCGAAACTATCGAAATGAGCCTGGTGGATGGGCCGTTTCGTGATCTCACCGGTCGCTGGCACTTCCAGGCGCTGGATGCCAATGCCTGCAAGGTTATCCTGACCCTGGAGTTTGAGTTCTCCGGGTCGCTCTCGCGTATGACCTTTGGTCCGGTGTTCAGTCAGGCCGCCAATACGATGGTGGATGCGTTTTGTCGGCGTGCGGATATGGTTTACGCAGGAGTCGTGGAATGATTCAAGTGGAAGTGGCTTATGCCCGCCCGGACAAGCAGGAAATCATCAGCCTGCAGGTGCCGGCCGGAACTACCGCCCTTGAAGCTGTCAAACTGTCTGGAATTGTGGCGGTCTTTCCTGAAATTGATCCCGAAACCAATGATATGGGTATTTTTGGCAAGGCCATCAAATCGCCCGCCGGGCACGAGCTGCGGGAAGGGGATCGTGTTGAGCTATACCGGCCGCTGAAGATCGATCCGAAGCAGGCGAGGCTCAACCGGGCAAAAAAGAAATCCTGATCCGGCCTTAATAGGCCGGTGTTTCTTCCAGCAATTGTGCTTCGTAGTGGCTGTACTGGTCGTTGTCGTAATAGACGATGACCCGCTGTTCTTCGATATCACCACCCCGGCGCTGGAAGGTATAGATGTAGTACTCCCGGGAAGGATCAACCGGGTTGGTCATCAGGGGGTTGCCGAGGACAGAATGCACCTGGCTGCGGGACATGCCCTCGGTCAGTGACGTCAGCTCCTCGTCGGTCAGGATGTTGCCTTGCTGGACGTTGATCTTGTAAACGCCAGGAAAGACACAACCAGACAGGATGAGAGTGAGAATGAGAGCTGTGAGCTTTTGCATCGCCGGGGGAAATCCTCTATCTTGAAATCGCCTGCCAAGGGCAGGTGTGACACGGTCTAACCGTATAAATGCGGCTTCATCATACCGGAAGCCGTGGGGCACACCAACGAGTGAATAGTAACATGTCATCTGAAAACGCCGAATTACGAAAAGTCGGTCTGAAAGTTACTCTGCCGAGAGTAAAGATTTTCAACATTCTGGAAAACTCCGAGGAACACCACCTCAGCGCAGAGGATGTGTACAAGAAGCTTCTGGAGCAAGGGGATGACGTGGGCTTGGCGACCGTTTACCGGGTTCTGACCCAGTTTGAGGCCGCCGGACTGGTGCTTCGTCACAACTTTGAAGGCGGGCACGCAGTGTTCGAAATGGCCGGTGATGATCACCACGACCACATGGTTTGCACGCAAACCGGTGAGGTCATTGAGTTCTGCGATCCGATTATCGAAGAGCGCCAGAAGAAAATTGCCGAAGAGCGTGGCTATGAGATCATTGATCACAGCCTGATTCTCTACGTGAAGCCTATTGGCAAGTAACTTTCTTTCCGTAAGAGTAATGACCGAATAAAAAAAGGGGCGGGTGTTAACCCGCCCTAACAGCTCTCGGGATCGAGAGGGGAATGTGCTCTGTCACTCAGTGATGAGTTGCCTGCCCTTTGGTAAACATTTCCCGGGCATGGGCAATGGTGTGCTCGGTCATGTCGACACCGCCAAGCATTCTTGCCACTTCGCTGATCCGTCCGTGATCGTCCAGTGTTTCGATTTTCGAGAAGGTCGCGTCCTGTTCGGTAAACTTGCTGACGAACAGGTGCTGATGACATTGGGCTGCAACCTGTGGCAGGTGGGTTACACACATTACCTGACCGTCGTTACCCAGGGTCCTTAGTAGCCGCCCGACCACTTCTGCTGTGCCGCCGCCGATGCCGACATCCACTTCGTCAAAGACCAGGGTGGGTGTGGTTGAGGTTTGCGCGACAACCACCTGGATCGCCAGGCTGATGCGTGACAGTTCGCCGCCGGAGGCAACCTTGGCCAGTGGTCTGGCCGGCTGACCCGGGTTGGCGCTGACCAGGAATTCCACCTCTTCGAAGCCATGGGGCGCCGGCTCACCGCCGGATCGATTCAGGTGGGTGACAAACTGCACTGACGGCATGCTGAGTTGCGCAAGCTCCTCGGCGATCCTCTGGTCGAGGTTGGCGGCCGCCTGCTGGCGGACTTCCGATAACTGGCCGGCGAGTTCGTCAAAGCGATGCCGCTGTGATTCCAGCTGGACTTCCAGTTGTTCAACGCTGCCTTCGCCGTCATCAAGCGATGCCAGTTCGGCGGTGAGGCGTTGGTGCAGTTCGGGCAGCTCTTCCGGGGCAATGCGGTGTTTGCGTGCCATCTGGTAAATCGCACTCAGGCGTTCTTCGACCTCGGTCAGTCGTGCCGGGTCGGCCTCGTAATCTTCCACAAACCGGCGCAGGTTGTCTCCGGCTTCGCTGATCTGGATTTGTGCCTCGTTCAGCATCTGGATGGTGTCAGCCAGTGCCGGCACCTCAGTTGGTAGCTGTTCCAGTTGCTGTAGCGCCTGACGAACCAGATCGGCGGCGCTGTTGTCTTCCTCGGTGCAGAGCAGGGCGGCCTGCTGGCTGTTCTGCAGCACGGTGTCGGCGTGGCTCAGTTGTGCCTGTTCCTGCTCCAGGCTTTCCTGCTCACCGTCTTCCAGTGCCATGCGGTCCAGTTCCTCCACCTGATAGCGCAGTAGCTGTAGTCGGGCTTCGGCCTCGTCGGCATTTTGCTGGCGTTCGGTCAGATGCTGGCGGGTTTTGCTCCATGCCTTCCAGGCATCGTGGGTGTCAGCAGCGAGGGATTCCACGCCGGCATATTCGTCCAGCAGTTTGCGATGGGTTTCCTTGCGAAGCAGGGATTGGTGCTGGTGTTGGCTGTGAATGTCCATCAACAGGCTGCCCAGGTCCTTGAGGTGTGCGAGCGGGCAGGGCTGGCCGTTGATGTAGGCGCGTGAGCGACCGTCCTTGCTGATTACCCGGCGCAGGATGCAGTCGTGTTCGTCATCCAGCTCGTGTTGCTCCAGCCAGGTCCGGGCTTCGGTGATGCGGGACACATCGAAAGAGGCTGTGATGTCCGCTCGCTTGGCGCCGTGGCGTACAGCGCCTGCATCGGCGCGTCCGCCCATGGCCAGTCCCAGGGCGTCCAGTACAATAGACTTGCCGGCGCCGGTTTCCCCGGTCAGGGCGGTCATGCCCTTGCTGAACTGAAGTTCGACTCTTTCAGCAATGGCGTAGTTGGAAACGGTGAGCTGTGTGAGCATGCTGGTGACCTCCGCTCTCAAAATACTGTGGTTACATACAGTGACTGTGAATATATACAGGGTTTTACCTGTTTGCAAATTCGCAGGCATGAATTTGCGTATAAATGCATTCATTAAGGTTGAAACCGGAGCAACGGGCCCCATATTCGTTCGCAACACTCTTTGATCTGGCCTTGAACGGTTGGATGACATGTATAACCGGCCGTGCTTGCGGTCGCGGATGATTGATCAGGAGTAGCCATGAGTGCTGACGAGAATCGTAACGAGCAGGTTGAGGAAGAGTTGAAGGCTGCCGAGGCCGAAGCCGCGGAAGACGCTGAAGATGAATCAGCCGATGAGCCCTCCGAAACCGAAGCCCTTCAGGCTAAGGTTCAAGAGTATCAGGAGCAGATGTTGCGGGCCCAGGCGGAAATGCAGAATGTTCGTCGTCGTGCCGAGTTGGACGTGGAGAAGGCTCACAAGTTTGCGCTGGAAAAGTTCGTGAAAGAACTGCTCCCGGTCGCTGACAGCCTTGAAAAGGCGGTTGAAAGTACCGAAGGTCAGGAGGCTTCCGGTGAGCTGGTGGCGTCTATCCGTGAAGGTGTGGAGATGACTCTGAACCTGTTCATGAATAGCCTCAAGAAATTCAACGTCGAGCAGCATAATCCGGTTGGCGAGCCCTTCGACCCGCAACTGCATGAGGCCATGTCGATGGTGCCGGCGCCGGATGCTGAGCCGAACAGCGTCGTCGCGGTTGTGCAAAAGGGGTACACCCTTAACGAACGCCTGGTTCGGCCGGCGATGGTGGTAGTGGCCAAGGCCGCGGATACACCAAATATCGACGAGCAGGCTTGAAAAGTGAATTAAGGCGCCAATATAGGCAATAAACAGGCGGCGCCGGAATGAAATGCCGGGGCTGGCAGCCCGAAACAATTTTGTCAGGCATCGGATCGACGATGTCTCAACCGGATCGAACAAACGAATTGGAGTGAATCAATGAGCAAGATTATTGGTATCGACCTGGGAACCACGAACTCCTGCGTTGCCATCATGGATGGCGATAAGGTCAAGGTTATCGAAAACGCCGAGGGTGATCGCACTACCCCGTCGATCATCGCGTACACCGAAGACGGTGAGACCCTGGTAGGTCAGTCCGCCAAGCGTCAGGCGGTCACCAACCCCAATAACACCCTGTACGCCATCAAGCGTCTGATCGGCCGTCGTTTTGAAGACGACGTGGTTCAGAAAGACATCAAGATGGTGCCCTACAAGATCACCAAGGCCGACAACGGTGATGCCTGGGTGGAAGTGAAGGGTGACAAGATGGCGCCGCCGCAGGTGTCTGCGGAAGTTATCAAGAAGATGAAGAAGACCGCCGAGGACTACCTGGGCGAGACAGTGACCGAAGCGGTTATCACCGTGCCGGCCTACTTCAATGACAGCCAGCGTCAGGCCACCAAGGATGCCGGCAAGATCGCCGGTCTGGATGTGAAGCGGATTATCAACGAGCCGACTGCCGCCGCCCTGGCCTATGGTCTGGACAAGAAGAGTGGTGACCGCACCGTGGCTGTGTACGACCTGGGTGGTGGTACCTTCGACATCTCCATCATCGAGATTGCTGATGTGGACGGTGAGCACCAGTTCGAAGTGCTGGCCACCAACGGTGACACCTTCCTGGGTGGTGAAGACTTCGACATGAAGCTGATTGAATACCTTGCCGATCAGTTCAAGAAGGACAGCGGTATCGATCTGCGCGGTGACTCTCTGGCCATGCAACGCCTGAAGGAAGCTGCCGAGAAGGCCAAGATCGAACTGTCCAGCAGCCAGCAGACCGATGTGAACCTGCCATACGTAACAGCGGATGCCAGCGGTCCCAAGCACATGAACGTGAAGGTAACCCGGGCCAAACTGGAATCCCTGGTGGAAGAGCTGGTTGAGCAAAGTCTTGCTCCATGCCGCACGGCACTGGATGATTCCGGCGTTAAGGTCGGCGAAATCGACGAGGTGATCCTGGTCGGCGGCCAGACCCGCATGCCGCTGGTTCAGGAGAAGGTGAAGAACTTCTTCGGTAAGGACGCTCGCAAGGACGTTAACCCGGATGAAGCCGTTGCCATGGGTGCCGCTATCCAGGCCGCCGTGCTGTCCGGTGATGTGAAAGATGTTCTGTTGCTGGACGTGACCCCGCTGACCCTGGGTATCGAAACCATGGGTGGTGTGGCTACGCCGCTGATCGACAAGAACACCACGATCCCGACCAAGAAGTCGCAGACGTTCTCCACCGCGGATGACAACCAGACTGCCGTGACCATCCACGTGGTTCAGGGTGAGCGCAAGCAGGCGCAGCAGAACAAGTCCCTGGGTCGTTTCGACCTGGCCGACATTCCGCCGGCGCCGCGCGGTGTGCCGCAGATCGAAGTGACCTTCGATATCGACGCCAACGGCATCCTGAACGTGTCTGCGAAGGACAAGGCGACTGGCAAGGAACAGTCCATCGTGATCAAGGCGTCTTCCGGTCTGAACGATGATGAAATCGAGAAGATGGTGCGTGACGCTGAAGCCAACGCCGAGGAAGACCGCAAGTTCGAAGAGCTGGTGCAGGTCCGTAACCAGGGTGATGCGATGGTGCACGCCGTTCGCAAGACCCTGACCGATGCCGGTGACAAGGTTAGCGACAGCGAGAAGGAGTCCATCGAAGCGTCCATCAAGGAGCTGGAAGAAGCGCTGACCGGTTCCGATAAAGAGGACATCGAGGCCAAGACTCAGAAGCTGACCGAAGTGTCCTCCGAGCTGGCTCAGAAAATGTACGCAGATCAGGCTGACCAGGCGCAGCAGGCTGGCGGGGATGAAGGTGCCCAGGCCCAGTCTTCTGACGACGCAGTCGACGCAGAGTTTGAAGAAGTCAAAGACGACGACAAGCGGTAATTTCTGACGTACATCAGGCAGTTGGAGAACGCGGGGGTATCCCCGCGTTTTCCGCGTTTTAAAAACAGGGTTTTAAAGCATGGCCAAACGCGATTATTACGAAATTCTCGGGGTCTCCCGGGATGCGGACGAGAAGGAAATCAAGCGGGCTTACCGCAAGCTTGCAATGAAATATCACCCCGACCGTAACCCGGACGACACTGACTCCGAGAACAAGTTCAAAGAGGCCAGCGAAGCCTACGAAATACTGGCGGACCAGTCCAAGCGGGCCGCCTATGACCAGTTCGGTCATGCCGGCGTTGACGGCCAGGCCGGTGGCGGATTCGGAGGCGGTGGTGCCAGCTTCTCCGATATTTTTGGTGATGTCTTCGGTGATATTTTCGGGGGCGGCGGTCGCGGTCGGAACACTCGTGGCTCCGACCTGCGTTACACTCTGGAGCTGGATCTGGAGGAAGCGGTCAAGGGTAAAACCGTCCAGATCCAGATTCCGGGCCATCGCGAATGTGACGTCTGCGATGGCAGTGGTGCCGAGAAAGGATCACGCCCGGAAGCCTGCGGTACCTGTAACGGTATGGGGCAGGTCCGCATGCAGCAGGGCTTCTTCACCGTGCAGCAGGCCTGTCCGACCTGTCGTGGTTCTGGTCAGATTATCAAGAACCCCTGTAAGGCCTGTCACGGCCAGGGCAGGGTTCAGGAAGAAAAGACCCTTTCGGTCAAGGTGCCGCCCGGTGTGGACACCGGCGACCGTATCCGTCTCTCTGGTGAAGGGGAGATGGGCGTCGATGGTGGGCCGCCAGGCGACCTGTACGTGCAGATTGCCGTGCGCGAGCATTCCATCTTCACCCGTGACGGTCGCAATCTGTATTGCGAAGTGCCCATCAGCATCGTCGATGCGGCCCTCGGTGGTGAACTGGAAGTGCCGACGCTGGATGGCCGTGTGAAGCTCAAGATTCCGCAGGAAACCCAGACCGGAAAGCTTTTCCGTCTGCGTAACAAGGGCGTCAGTCCGGTTCGAGGCGGCCCGGCAGGGGATTTGCTGTGTCGCGTGATCGTGGAGACCCCGGTCAACCTGACCAAGCGTCAGAAAGAGCTGTTGGAAGAGTTCCAGGAAACCCTGGGCGGTACCAATGGCACTCATCATGCTCCGAAGAAAACCTCCTGGTTTGAAGGTGTGAAAAGTTTCTTTGACGAAATGAAATTCTGAGGACAGATGATATGAGGGCAGCAATCATCGGCGCCGCCGGGCGCATGGGGAAGGTCTTGATCGAGGCCATCGACGGCACTGAAGGTCTCGAGCTCGGCGCTGCCGTCGTCGAGCCGGGCAGCTCGCTGATCGGTGCCGATGCCGGAGAGCTGAGTGGCATCGGCAAAACCGGTGTAGCCATGGCTGGCAGTCTGGCGGACGTGAAGGACGACTTTGATGTGCTGATCGACTTCACCTTCCCGGATCTGACCTTGGAGAATGCCGAGTTCTGCAAGGCCAATGGCAAGATGATTGTGATCGGCACCACCGGTATGACCGATGCCGAGAAGGAGCAGTTGGCGGTGGTTGCCGAATCCGCCCCCGTGGTGTTTGCGCCCAATATGAGTGTTGGCGTGAACGTCGTCCTCAACTTGCTGCGCACCGCCGCAGCGACTCTGGGCGATGACTACGATGTGGAAATCATCGAAGCTCACCATCGGCACAAGAAGGACGCGCCATCAGGCACCGCGCTGCGTATGGGTGAGGTAGTTGCGGATGCCCTTGGTCGTGACCTGAAAGAGTGTGCTGTATATGGCCGTGAAGGCTTCACTGGCGAGCGCACCCGCAAGGAAATCGGTTTCGAAACCATCCGTGCCGGCGATGTGGTGGGTGATCACACGGTTCTGTTCGCAACCGAGGGTGAGCGTATCGAGGTTACCCACAAGGCGAGCAGTCGCATGACGTTTGCCAAGGGTGCCATGCGCGCGGCGCTTTGGCTTCAGGGCAAGCCGGCGGGACTATACGACATGCAGGACGTCTTGAGCCTTAAATAAGCTGTGCTTCTCGTGGACATAAAGCGCCATATTTTTTACAATAAGGCGGTTTAACTGCACCAAGCGTAGCTTTGATTATGTCAGGGAACCAAAAACGTTCCCGGGGGAAACAAAAAAGCGGGACGGAGTTGAGACTCCCTCTCGCTTTTTTGCGACCTGAATTTGCGCTTGCGTTCCTGTTCGTGACGAACTTATACGCCACTCGATGAGGATACAAGCCTTGAGCACACCTGCAATCCTTGCACTCGCAGACGGAAGCCTTTTTTACGGCACCGCCATTGGCGCTGAGGGAGAGACCAGCGGCGAAGTGGTGTTCAACACTGCCATGACCGGTTATCAGGAAATCCTGACCGATCCGTCCTACTCCCGCCAGATTGTCACACTGACCTACCCGCACATCGGCAACACCGGTGTGAACGAAGAGGACGTAGAGTCGGACCGCGTCCAGGCCGCCGGCCTGATAATCCGCGACCTGCCGCTGGTCGCCAGCAACTGGCGTAGTAACGGCAGTCTGGAAGACTATCTGCGGGCAAATAACATCGTTGGCATTGCAGATATTGATACCCGTCGCCTGACCCGAATCCTTCGTGACAAGGGCTCCCAGAATGGCGCCGTCGTTGCGGGTGAGGGCGCGACCGCCGAGCGGGCCCTTGAGCTGGCAAACGCGTTCCCGGGCCTGAAGGGTATGGACCTGGCTAAGGAAGTTACCTCCGACAAAACCTGGACCTGGAGTCAGAGCGAGTGGACCCTGGGAGAAGGTTACGGCGAGCGCACCGAATCCCGCTTCAAGGTAGTGGCCTGGGATTACGGCGTTAAGCTGAACATCCTGCGCATGTTGGCGGCCCGCGGCTGCGACATCACCGTGGTACCGGCGCAGACCCCGGCCTCCGAAGTGCTGGCAATGAATCCGGACGGCATTTTCCTGTCCAATGGCCCCGGTGATCCCGAGCCTTGCGATTACGCCATCAGCGCTATTCGCGAAGTGCTGGAAACCGAGATTCCGGTCTTTGGCATTTGTCTGGGGCACCAGTTGCTGGCCCTGGCCAGCGGTGCCAAGTCCATCAAGATGGGGCATGGTCACCACGGTGCCAACCACCCGGTCCAGAACCTGAAAGACGGTACCGTGATGATAACCAGCCAGAACCACGGGTTCGCGGTGGATGAGGTCAGCTTGCCGGAGAATCTGGAGGCGACCCACAAATCCCTGTTTGACGGTTCCCTGCAGGGCATTCGCCGCACTGACAAGCCGGCCTTCAGCTTTCAGGGACACCCGGAAGCGAGCCCGGGTCCCCACGATGTGGCGCCGCTGTTTGATGAGTTTATCCGGTTGATGGAAGCCCGATAAGTTCCCGTTTGACGCTTCCCGAGTGAAACAGGCGCCGCAAATTGCGATGCAAGAATTTTTAAGTTGCTGACAGGTTTACCAAGAGATGCCAAAACGTACCGACATTAAAAGCATTCTGATCCTGGGCGCCGGTCCCATTGTGATCGGTCAGGCGTGCGAGTTTGACTACTCCGGAGCCCAGGCCTGCAAGGCCCTTCGCGAAGAGGGTTACCGGGTCATCCTGGTTAACTCCAACCCGGCAACCATCATGACCGATCCGGTAATGGCCGATGCCACTTACATCGAGCCGATTACCTGGAAGACCGTCGAAAAGATCATCGAGAAAGAAAGCCCGGATGCACTGTTGCCCACCATGGGTGGCCAGACGGCGTTGAACTGCGCGCTGGATCTGGAGAAGCATGGCGTGCTGGAAAAGCACGGCGTGGAGATGATTGGTGCCAACGCCGATACCATCGACAAGGCCGAGGATCGCGACCGCTTCGACAAGGCCATGAAGAAAATCGGCCTGGAATGCCCGCGTGCGACGATCGCCCACTCCATGGCGGAAGCCTGGGAAGTGGCCGACGATATCGGTTTCCCGTGCATTATCCGCCCGTCCTTCACCATGGGTGGCTCCGGCGGTGGTATCGCCTATAACCGCGATGAGTTCGAGGAAATCTGTACCCGTGGTCTGGATCTGTCCCCGACCAACGAACTGCTGATCGATGAGTCTCTGATCGGCTGGAAAGAGTACGAGATGGAAGTTGTCCGCGATAAGAATGACAACTGCATTATCGTTTGCGCCATCGAGAACTTTGACGCCATGGGTGTGCATACTGGTGATTCCATCACGGTGGCGCCGGCCCAGACCCTGACCGACAAGGAATACCAGATCATGCGGAACGCCTCGCTGGCGGTCCTGCGCGAAATTGGTGTGGAAACTGGCGGGTCCAACGTGCAGTTTGGTATCAACCCGGATACCGGCCGCATGGTGGTGATAGAGATGAACCCGAGGGTCTCCCGTTCATCCGCACTGGCATCGAAGGCCACTGGCTTCCCGATCGCCAAGGTCGCGGCCAAGCTGGCCATCGGTTACACCCTGGACGAGCTGCGTAACGAAATCACCGGCGGCGTGACCCCGGCGTCCTTCGAGCCCAGCATCGACTATGTCGTTACCAAGATTCCACGGTTCACCTTCGAGAAGTTCCCCCAGGCCGATGCCCGCCTGACCACCCAGATGAAGTCCGTAGGCGAGGTCATGGCCATTGGTCGCACCTTCCAGGAGTCCCTGCAGAAGGCCATGCGTGGCCTGGAAGTGGGTTCTGAAGGTTTCGAGGAGAAGGTGGATTTCACCACGACCGACGGGCAGGAAACCCTGACCCAGGAGCTGAATGTGCCCGGGGCCGAGCGTCTCTGGTACATCGGCGATGCCTTCCGGTCCGGTATGACGGTCGAGGACGTATTCAATAATACCCATGTCGATCCCTGGTATTTGGTGCAGGTCGAGGATCTGATTCGTGAAGAGCAGGCGCTGAAATCTGCCGGCAAGGCGGATATTGATCGCGACACCCTGTTCCGGCTCAAGCGTAAAGGCTTCTCTGATGCCCGTCTGGCCAAGCTGCTGGGTATCTCTGAAGTAAGTCTTCGCAAACTGCGCCATGACCTGGATATCCGTCCGGTCTACAAGCGGGTGGATACCTGTGCTGCCGAGTTCGCCTCGGACACAGCCTATATGTACTCGACCTATGAGGAAGAGTGCGAAGCGGACGCCTCCGATCGTGATAAAATTGTCGTCATTGGTGGTGGTCCGAACCGGATTGGTCAGGGTATCGAGTTTGATTACTGTTGTGTTCACGCGGCCCTGGCCATGCGTGAAGATGGCTATGAAACCATCATGATCAACTGTAACCCGGAGACGGTCTCCACGGATTACGATACCTCTGACCGGCTGTACTTCGAGCCGATCACTCTGGAAGACGTGCTGGAGATCATCAACGTCGAGAAGCCCAAAGGTGTGATCGTCCAGTACGGTGGCCAGACGCCGCTCAAATTGGCCCGTGGTCTGGAAGCGGCCGGTGTGCCGATCATTGGCACCAGCCCGGATGCCATTGATCGCGCAGAAGACCGTGAGCGCTTCCAGCAGATGATTGGTCGTCTTGGGTTGTTGCAGCCTGAGAACGCTACCGTGCGCAGTCACGAGGAAGGTATTCTGGCGGCCCGCGAAATCGGCTATCCGCTGGTGGTGCGCCCGTCCTACGTGTTGGGTGGCCGGGCGATGGAAATCGTCTATGACGAGGATGAGCTGGTTCGCTACATGCGCAATGCGGTTCTGGTTTCCAATGACAGCCCGGTATTGCTGGATCACTTCCTGAATGCCGCCATTGAGGTGGATATTGATGCCATCTCCGACGGCAAGGACGTGGTGATTGGGGGGATCATGCAGCACATTGAACAGGCTGGTGTTCACTCCGGTGACTCCGCCTGTTCACTGCCGCCATACACGCTGCCCAAAGATGTGCAGGATGAAATGCGCGAGGCCGTTCGCAAGATGGCGATCGAGCTGGATGTCGTGGGCCTGATGAATGTTCAGCTGGCCTGGCAGGACGGCAAGATCTACGTCATCGAAGTGAATCCGCGGGCATCCCGTACCGTGCCGTTTGTATCCAAGGCTATCGGCGCCTCGTTGGCGAAAGTGGCAGCGCGGGTCATGGCCGGCAAATCCCTGGCGGAGCTCGGCTTCACCCAGGAGATTGTGCCGACCTATTACTCGGTGAAGGAATCTGTGTTCCCGTTCAATAAATTCCCGGCGGTGGACCCGATTCTCGGCCCGGAAATGAAGTCGACTGGTGAGGTGATGGGCATTGGTGACAGCTTCGATGAAGCGTTCGCCAAAGCCGCATTGGCCACCGGTGAGCGGTTGCCGGGCAAGGGTACTGCCTTCATGTCTGTACGGGATGTGGACAAGCCCGGGGCTGCCGAGGTCGCGCGGGATCTGGTTGATGCCGGCTTCACGTTGATTGCCACCACAGGTACCGCGAAAGCCTTGAAAGAGGCGGGTATCGAAGTTGAGCGGGTGAACAAGGTCCGTGAGGGGCGCCCGCACATTGTGGATGCCATCAAGAACGGCAAGGTTCAACTGATTATTAACACAACTGAAGGACGCAAGGCCATTTCCGACTCGGCGCAGATTCGCCAGTCCGCCTTGCAGGCCAAGGTAACCTATACAACGACACTGGCGGGTGGCGAAGCCTTCTGTCGGGCTATCAAGTTCGGCCCCGAGCGCACCGTTCGTCGCCTCCAGGATCTACACGCAGGAAAGTAAGATTATGTCTGCAAGAGTACCGATGACAAAAGCGGGCGAAGCCCGCCTTCGCGAGGAGCTTCAGAAGCTGAAGTCCGAAGATCGCCCAAGGGTAATTGCGGCGATTGCCGATGCCCGTGAGCACGGCGATCTGAAAGAGAATGCGGAATACCATGCTGCCCGCGAACAGCAGAGCTTTATAGAGGGTCGCATTCAGGAAATCGAAGGCAAACTGTCTTCGGCGCAGGTGATTGATATAAATACCATTGAGAACACCGGCAAGGTGATTTTCGGGGTCACGGCGCACTTGCTGAATGTCGACACCGACGAGCAGGTTGTTTACCAGATCTGTGGTGAGGACGAAGCTGACATCAAAGCGGGCAAGATTTCGATCTCCTCACCGATTGCGCGGGCGCTGATCGGCAAGAGCGAGGGTGATATTGTCGCCATCCGTGTGCCGTCCGGCACCGTGGAGTACGAAATCGAGGCGGTGGAGCACCTCTGAGGTTTCGTCCATGAAAAAAGCCGGCAGCGAGTGTTCGTTGCCGGCTTTTTTGTTGCTTCCGAATGCTCAGCCTTTATTGCGGAGCAGGTTGGAGAGCTTGGGGTTGGGCTTTTGGGCGCGGCGCATTATGACCGCAATCTTGCCTATGGTCTGCACCAGCTCGGCACCGGCGGACTGACAGAGCTCGGCAATGGCTTCCTGGCGTACTTCGCGGTCGGGGCTGGCGATCTTGACCTTGATCAGTTCGTGGTCGTTCAGGGCCCGCTCGAGTTCTTCCTGCAGTCCTTCGGACAGGCCTTTGTCGCCAACAATGATGACGGGCTTCAGGTTGTGGGCGATGCCGCGGTATTCCCGGCGCTGTTCCGGTGAAAGACTCATGATGTATTCTCTTAATGGATGCAATTAACAAAACGTCAGCGGCGAACTGGCCACCAAAACCGTATAATTGGCGGATTGTAACAGATCACAACGGTTGAGAAATGGCCATTACCACGTATCAAGACGTTCCGTTGCACGTCTGTTCCTGTTTTATTTCGGAGGTTTGTTTTGGCCCGTTCAAAAACCAGTGATCGCTGGCTCAAGGAACATTTCGATGATGTCTGGGTCAAAAGGTCTCAGGAAGATGGCTACCGTTCCCGTGCCAGCTATAAGCTGATTGAGCTGGACGACAAGGATCGGTTGTTTCGTCCCGGCCAGGTGGTTGTGGATCTGGGAGCAGCCCCGGGAGGCTGGTCCCAGGTGGCAATGGAGCGTGTCGGGGATAAGGGTATTGTGGTGGCCAGTGATATTTTGCCAATGAATCCGATTGCCGGTGTGGACTTTGTTCAGGGCGATTTTACCGAGGATTCGGTGCTGGAAGAATTGTTGGGAATTCTGGGGGATCGAAAGGCAGACGTTGTAATTTCCGATATGGCGCCCAATATGAGTGGTATGGCTGCTGTTGATATTCCCAGGGCCATGGGCCTGGTGGAGTTGGCGCTTGATATGGCTCAGCAGGTGCTTCGCCCCGGAGGGGTGTTCGTGGCCAAGGTGTTTCAGGGTGAAGGTTTTGATGCACTGTTGGCTGATATGCGGAAAAGCTTTAATACGGTTGTAAGTCGCAAGCCTGATTCCTCCAGGGCGAGATCCAGGGAGATCTATCAGGTCTGCAAGGGCTTCAGGGGCTGACTCGGGAGGCCCGGCTGGTCCGACTATCCGATGGCCTCTGTGGCTGATACGGATGGGCCGATTGTGGTGGAGCGGCGTACAATTGGTGTAAGGTGTTCAAAAAGGTTTCCCTGAAGACGGTCAACCTTTCAATTCACAGGTGACGATCCTTGAACGATATGGCAAAAAATCTGGTTCTCTGGCTAATTATAGCCGCCGTACTGCTGATGGTGTTTCAGAACTTTACTCCCACCACCAGCGGACAACAGGTCAATTATTCGCAGTTTGTCGAGATGGTGCAGGACGGACAAGTCCGCCAGGTCACCATTGATGGTCTGCAGATTCAGGGTACCCGTGGTGACGGCTCCCAGTTTCAGACTATCCGCCCCCAGGTGTCCGACAACAAGCTGATGGACGATCTGCTGGCAAATCGCGTTGAAGTCATCGGCAAGGAGCCTGAGCGCCAGAGCCTCTGGACTCAACTGCTGGTCGCTGCCTTCCCCATTCTGATCATCATCGCGCTGTTCGTATTTTTCATGCGACAGATGCAGGGCGGTGGTGGTGGCAAAGGCCCCATGTCGTTCGGCAAGAGCAAGGCTCGGCTAATGAGCGAGGATCAGATCAAGACCACCTTCGGTGACGTGGCTGGTGTTGATGAAGCCAAGGAAGACGTCAAGGAGCTGGTGGACTTCCTGCGGGATCCGAGTAAATTCCAGCGTCTGGGCGGCAGCATTCCCAAGGGTGTGCTGATGGTCGGGCAGCCGGGTACCGGTAAGACGTTGCTGGCCAAGGCCATTGCTGGTGAAGCCAAGGTGCCGTTCTTCTCCATCTCCGGTTCCGACTTCGTGGAAATGTTCGTGGGTGTGGGTGCATCCCGTGTCCGTGACATGTTTGAGCAGGCCAAAAAGCAGAGCCCCTGCATTATCTTCATCGATGAGATCGATGCGGTGGGTCGTCATCGTGGCGCCGGCATGGGTGGCGGTCACGACGAGCGCGAGCAGACTCTGAACCAGTTGCTGGTTGAAATGGACGGGTTTGAAGGCAACGAAGGCGTTATCGTCATTGCTGCTACCAACCGCCCTGATGTGCTTGATCCTGCGCTGTTGCGTCCGGGCCGCTTTGACCGTCAGGTCGTGGTTGGTTTGCCGGACATCATCGGTCGTGAGCAGATCCTCAAGGTGCACATGAAAAAAGTGCCGCTGGCGGATGGTGTGGAGCCAATCCTGATTGCCCGTGGTACCCCCGGGTTCTCCGGTGCCGATCTGGCCAACCTGGTGAACGAGGCTGCCCTGTTCGCAGCGCGCCGTAACCAGCGGCTGGTGTCGATGGAGGAGTTTGAGCTCGCCAAGGACAAGATCATGATGGGCGCCGAGCGCAAGTCCATGGTGATGAGTGAAAAGGAAAAGCGGAACACGGCTTATCACGAGTCCGGGCATGCGATTGTCGGCCGCCTGATGCCGGAGCACGATCCGGTCTACAAGGTGAGCATTATTCCCCGTGGTCGCGCTCTGGGTGTCACCATGTTCCTGCCGGAGGAAGACAAGTACAGCCACAGCAAGCGCTTCCTGATCAGCTCTATCTGCAGCCTGTTCGGTGGCCGTATTGCTGAAGAGCTGACCCTGGGTTTTGATGGCGTGACCACTGGTGCGTCCAATGACATCGAGCGGGCAACCAGTCTGGCCCGCAACATGGTGACTCGCTGGGGTCTGTCTGAGAAGCTGGGGCCCCTGCAGTATGATACTGACAGCGAGGAGCCGTTCCTTGGGCGTTCTGCCGGTCAGGCCCAGACGGTTTATTCGCCTGAAACGGCGCAGCGCATTGATGAGGAAGTTCGTAACATCATTGACGAGTGCTATGAAAAGGCAAAGCAACTGTTGGTTGACAACCGCGACAAGCTGGATCTGATGGCCGATGCGTTGATGAAGTACGAAACCATTGACCGGTATCAGATTGACGACATCATGGAAGGTCGGGTGCCTCGTCCGCCGAAAGGTTGGGGTGACAGTGGTCCGACCGGTGGTGTGTCGCCCGAGGAACCTGAGTCGGCGCCCGCGTCGCGAGGTTCGGATGACGGGAAGCAGCCGGGTGTCGGTCGCCCTGCCGGCGAACACTGACGGCGCTCACCCGATAACAGTCTGTTTTATCTGACGGCGCCGCCCCTTTTGGGCGGCGTTTGTTTTTGTGTGCTGCTTGAAAAAGGATTGCCTATGGAAATGAATTTTGCCGGCCGGGTGTTGGATATGTCCCGCTGCCACGTCATGGGTGTTCTTAACGTTACGCCGGATTCCTTTTCCGATGGCGGACGTTTTAATCGGCCGGATGCCGCGCTGGCCCGCGCCCGCCAGATGGTTGCTGATGGTGCGGCTTTTATCGACGTTGGTGGGGAGTCAACCAGGCCGGGAGCCACTGAAGTGTCGGTGGCAGAGGAACTGGATCGGGTCTGCCCCGTGGTGGAGGCAATTGCCCGGGAGCTGGATACCGTCATATCGGTGGACACCTCGGCCCCGGAAGTCATGGCGGAAGCTGCCAAGCTGGGGGCGGGGCTGATTAACGATGTCAGGGCGTTGCAGCGCGATGGCGCGCCGGAAGTGGTCGCCGCAGCGGGTATTCCGGTCTGCATCATGCATATCCAGGGTGAGCCTGATTCCATGCAGGACAATCCCGAGTACCGCAATGTGCGTCGGGAAGTCAGTTCGTTCCTGACCGAACGTATGCGGGTTGCGGAAGCGGCAGGCGTAAAGTCCGATAACATTGTTCTTGACCCCGGCTTCGGGTTTGGGAAAACGCTTGAGCACAATCTGCAGTTGCTGGCTTCTCTGGAGCAGCTTCATATTCTTGGCCACCCCTTGCTGGTGGGGGTGTCCCGCAAAAGCATGCTGGGCCATATTACCGGTCGCGAAGTAAATGAACGGTTGCCGGCGAGCCTTGCTGCCGCGACAATATCCGCCATGAAGGGCGCATCCATTATCCGCGCCCACGATGTCAGGGAAACCGTGGATGCCGTCAGAGTTGTGGCGGCCATGAAGGAGGCTGGTCGATGACCGAGAGAAAATATTTTGGCACGGATGGAATTCGTGGTTGCGTCGGGGAGTCTCCGATTACCCCGGAGTTTATGCTGCACCTGGGGTGGGCCGCCGGACAGGCTTTCAAGAGAGCAGGCCAGCGCAATAGCGTTTTGATAGGCAAGGATACCCGCCTTTCCGGGTATATGTTTGAGTCCGCGCTTGAGGCAGGGTTGGCCGCTGCCGGTGTTGACGTCAAGTTGCTGGGGCCGATGCCAACGCCTGCTATAGCCTATCTGACCCGCACGTTCAGGGCGTCTGCCGGGATCGTCATCAGTGCATCCCATAACCCCCACCAGGACAATGGCATCAAGTTCTTTTCCGCCAACGGCACCAAGCTCGATGATGCCCTGGAAGCGGAAATTGAACGCTGGATGGACGAGCCGATCAAGGTTTGCGATGCCGAGGATCTGGGAAAGGCGTTCCGGGTGGATGATGCGCCCGGTCGCTATGTGGAGTTCTGCAAAAGCACGGTGCCGAATGAATTCACTCTGGAGGGTCTGAGTGTCGTGCTGGATTGCGCCCACGGGGCAACCTACCATGTGGCTCCCAAGGTGTTTCGTGAGCTGGGTGCCAAGGTGTCGGTGATCGGTGCTGATCCGGATGGTCTCAATATCAACAAAGAGGTCGGGTCCACTCATCTGGAGGCTTTGAAGCGAACGGTTCTGGAAAAGGGAGCGGACCTGGGGATTGCCTTTGACGGCGACGGCGACCGGGTGTTGATGGTGGATCGTGATGGTTCTGAAGTGGATGGCGATGAACTGCTGTATGTTATCGCTTCCCAGAGGCACGCGGCGGGAACCCTTCGCGGTGGTGTCGTTGGCACTTTGATGACCAACCTGGGTGTTGAATTGGCACTGAAAGCGCTGGGCATCGAATTTGAACGTGCCAAAGTAGGGGATCGTTATGTCATGGAACGCCTGATTCAGCATGATTGGCTGTTAGGTGGTGAAGGCTCAGGCCATATGGTGATAAGGGATTGCACGTCCACCGGTGATGGTATCGTGTCCGCGCTGCAGGTCTTGCTGGCCGTTCGACGTTCAGGCAAGAGTCTTGCGGAATTGCGCCGGGGTATGACCAAGCTGCCGCAGAAGATGATCAACGTCCGGGTGGATCAGCGTTTCGATCCGCTGGGGCGTGAAGACATCGCGGTCGCAGTGCGTCAGGCGGAGGCCGATCTGGGTGATACCGGGCGCGTACTGCTTCGGGCATCGGGTACCGAGCCGTTGATCAGGGTTATGACCGAGGGGCAGAATGCCTCTGAAATCACTCGCATAGCGGAAGAGCTGGCGGTTGTTGTCGAGAGTTCCCGTGCCTGAGTTTGTGTGTGGGAGAGTTGTCTGGTCGGGTGGACTGCTGTATAGTTCGCCCTCCCTTGAATTCGGGGGCTGTTATGCGCCGTAAGATCGTAGCCGGAAACTGGAAAATGAACGGGTCGACAGACCTGGTGGAAAAGCTGGTTGGCTATATCCGGTCAGGGGTGTCATCCCTTGATAATGGCGTGGAGGCTGTTATTATTCCTCCCGCTCTGTATGTCAGGGACGTGAAATCTCTGGCAGGTGATCAGCTTTCGGTCGGGATGCAGAACGTTGCATGCTGGGAGTCTGGGGCATATACCGGTGAAGTGTCTGCTGGCATGGCAAAAGATTGCGGTTGCCGCTACGCACTGGTTGGGCATTCCGAGCGCAGGCAGTTGTTTGCGGAGACCGATGCAACGGTTGCGGAAAAAGTTGCGCAAGTGCTGTCTCAGGGTTTGGTTGCCATTGTATGTGTTGGCGAAACCCTCGCAGAGCGTGAAGCCGGGCAGGCGGAAGAGATTGTGTCTGCCCAGATCCGTAAAGGTCTGGCAGGTGTAAGCGGAGATAGTTGGCGAAATGTTGTGGTTGCCTACGAGCCAGTTTGGGCCATAGGAACCGGGAAGACAGCCACTTCCGATGATGCGCAGGCAATGCATCAGTCAATCCGCTTTGTTTTGAAAGACCTGGGAGCGCCGGCGGAAGATGTTTCCCTGCTTTACGGCGGCAGTGTAAAAGCGGATAATGCAGCCGCTCTTTTTGCCCAGCCGGATATAGACGGTGGACTGATCGGCGGGGCATCGTTGGTCGAAGAAGATTTTGTGAGTATCTGCCAGGCGATGCCGGCAGGTTCTGAAAGTTAAAGGTTCGCGAAAGCCATTAGCAAGAGTCATTAGAGAGTCGTTATGGATTGGTTGGAAACACTGGTAGTCGTTGTGCACGTGGTTATCGCGGTGGCGCTGGTGGGTCTGGTGCTGATCCAGCAGGGCAAGGGTGCGGATGCCGGTGCGGCATTTGGTGGCGGTGCGTCACAGACCGTATTTGGTAGTCAGGGCAGCGGTAGTTTCCTGACCCGTCTGACCACCCTCCTGGCGGTTGTGTTTTTTGTGACTAGTTTTTCGCTGGCAATTTTTGCCAAGGAGCGTGCTGAAGTCGCTGGTGAGGCCGGTATCCCGGTTGTCCAGGAATCGTCAGAGGCATCAGCCCCGGTAGAAGTTGAAGAAAGCGAAGTTGAGAGCAGGGAGTCTTCAAGTGAAGACCAACTCCCTGAGCTTGAGTAAGGTTGTTGCCCAGGTGGTGGAACTGGTAGACACGCTATCTTGAGGGGGTAGTGGCGAAAGCCGTGCCGGTTCGAGTCCGGCCCTGGGCACCATATAGAAGAAAAACGGCTTGGAATTTCCAGGCCGTTTTTTTTGGTCAGTCCTTGACCAGTCTTGCCGGCATCTCTATACTCCGGCGGATATTGGAGCGGGCTCTGGACGATGTTCGGTCGGCTCCTGGCAGGCCAGGTGTCTGTCAGCAGGGAACGGTTTGAATGGGTTTGTTTCCTGTGAGTTCTTGCAACAAAAGGCCCCACTCGTTCGGGGCTTTTTGATTAAGGGGCCTGGCGCATCAGGCCCTGGTGCATAAAAAGGGCTGATCAACAGCCCTTTTTTTGTTTCCGGGGTCCGGAAAATCCCGGGATTCAGGAAATTCCGGGGTTCTGGAAATCAAGAGATGGAGACAGCAAAACCTTGTCAGCCAAGCTAAAGCAACTGGAAGACCTATTACGGCCGGTCGTTGAGGGCCTGGGGTACGAGTTCTGGGGCGTAGAGTTTCGCTCACAGGGCCATCATTCCCTGTTGAGAATTTTTATTGACGATGCCGAGAACGGCATCGGCATAGATGACTGTGAAAAAGTCAGCCGGCAAGCCAGCGGTGTCATGGATGTGGAAGACCCTATCCAGACCGAATATACCCTGGAGGTATCGTCCCCGGGTATGGATCGACCGCTGTTTCGTCCTGAGCAGTACGAGGCGTTTGTCGGTCACCAGGTTCAGTTGAAGTTGCGAATGGCTTTTGAGGGACGTCGCAAGTTTCAGGGCCTGATCAAGGGCGTGGAAGGCGATGACGTCGTGATCGTAGTCGACGATCATGAGTATCTGTTGCCGTTCGACAGTATCGAGAAAGCCAACATCGTTCCGGTTTTTGAATAAGTCGGTGGACGCAAAGTTTATTTTTAAGGGCAGGGCAATCCAATGAGTAAAGAGATCTTGCTGGTGGTTGAATCCGTCTCGAACGAAAAAGGTGTCGAGAAGGATGTCATTTTTGAAGCAATCGAGCTGGCGCTCGCCACCGCTGCCAAAAAACGTTACGAAGATGAAGAAGCCGATATCCGGGTTTCCATCGATCGTCGCACCGGCGAATACGAAACCTTCCGCCGCTGGCTGGTAGTCGATAACGACGCTGTTCCGGCACTGGGTACCGAGCTGACCCTGCAGGAAGCGGAAGAGATCGATACCGCACTGAAGCCGGGCGATATCCACGAAGAGAAAATTGAATCGGTGGCCTTTGGCCGGATCGGCGCCCAGGCGGCCAAGCAGATCATCTTCCAGAAGGTTCGCGAGGCGGAACGCACCAAGATTGTCGACAGTTACCGTGACCGTGTCCACGAGCTGGTGTCCGGTACCGTAAAGAAAGTGACCCGTGACAATGTCATTGTCGATCTGGGGTCGAATGCGGAAGCACTGTTGCCGCGTGAACACCTGATTCCGCGGGAAACCTTCCGCATGGGCGATCGTGTTCGCTCTCTGTTGCAGGAGATTCGCACCGATCATCGTGGACCTCAACTGATCCTGAGCCGCACTGACCCGCAGATGCTGATTGAGCTGTTTCGTATTGAGGTTCCGGAGATTGCCGAGGATCTGATCGAGATTCGTGGCGCGGCCCGTGATCCCGGTTCCCGCGCCAAGATTGCGGTGAAGACCAATGATCGCCGCATCGACCCGGTTGGTGCCTGTGTCGGTATGCGGGGGTCCCGCGTGCAGGCCGTTTCCAACGAACTGGGTGGTGAGCGTGTTGATATTGTGCTGTGGGACGATAACCCTGCGCAGTTGGTGATCAACGCCATGGCGCCGGCGGAAGTGGCGTCCATCGTGATGGACGAAGATCGTCACACTATGGAAGTGGCGGTCGCTGAAGATAATCTGGCCCAGGCCATTGGCCGTAACGGCCAGAATGTGCGCCTGGCCACCGAGCTGACCGGCTGGACTCTGAACGTGATGACGGAAGAGGAAGCGGGTGAGCGTCAGGAGCAGGAATACAATCGCCTGCTTGAGCATTTCACCAGCAATCTGGATGTGGATGAGGAGTTTGCCGGCGTATTGATCGAGGAAGGGTTTACGTCCATCGAGGAGGTGGCGTACGTCCCCATGGAAGAAATGCTGGCCATTGACGGGTTTGATGAAGATACCGTCACTGAGCTGCGTCGTCGTGCCAAGGATGTCCTGTTGAATCAGGCCCTGGCCAGTGAAGAGGCGCTTGAGGGCTCAGAGCCCGCGGAAGATCTTCTCAGTATGGATGGTATGGACCGTAGCCTGGCCTTCAAGCTGGCGGGTATGGGCGTTCGTACCATGGAAGATCTCGCCGAGCAGTCAGTCGATGACCTGCTTGATATTGAAGGTATGGATGAAGAGCGTGCAGGACAGCTGATTATGACCGCACGCGCACCCTGGTTTGAAGACCAGGCCTAATTCGGGAGGAGGACCTGTATGGCTGAAGTAACGGTAAAACAACTGGCCGCAGACGTAGGCGCTCCCGTGGATCGTTTGCTGAAGCAGATCGTTGAGGCGGGGCTGAAGGCCCGTTCCGAGAACGACTCTGTCTCCAGCGATGAGAAGCAGCAGTTGCTGGCTTATCTGAGAAAGAATCACGGTGATATTGACGCAGAGCCGAACAAGATTACTCTGAAGCGTAAAACCACCACCACTCTCAAAGCTGGCCGCGCCAAGACAGTGAATGTAGAAGTTCGCAAGCGCCGCACGTACATCAAGCGCGCCGAACTGGCACCGGACTCGGAAGCCCCCCAGCCGGACGAACCGGCAGTAGAGGCACCGGTAGCGCAGGAAGCTGCGCCGGAAACGCCGCAAGTAACGGCAGAGCAGACAGCCCAGCCGGAAGCCGATAAGGCGACCACTGCGGAAACGGCGCAGGCAGAATCGACTCCGGCCGAAGAAAAGCCTGTGGCAGAGCCGAAGAAGAAGGAAGAGGAAGAAGTTTCCATTCCTGCACCTGAGGACATGCCGATTCCGCCGCCTGAGGAAGGCGAAGGTAAGGATCGCAAGCCGAAGAAGAAAAAGGAAAAGGTTCGTGAGCGCGGTGACGAGCCGGATGAGGGTAAACCCAAGAAGAAGTCAGCGGGTCACCGCGGGCCTCGCAACCGTCCGGTTGAAAAGCCTCCAATCATCAATGAGGACGAGGAAGACACCACGCTGCGCAAGCCACTGCGTGCGAAAAAGAAACCCAAAGAGAAGCGCCACGGCTTTGAGAGGCCGACCAAACCAATGGTTAGAGAAGTACAGATTCCCGAGACCATTACTGTTGGCGACCTTGCCCAGCGTATGGCGGTCAAGGCGGCAGACGTAATCAAGACATTGATGGGCATGGGTGTGATGACCACCATCAACCAGCCACTGGATCAGGAAACCGCGATTCTGGTGACTGAAGAGCTGGGCCACACGCCGAAAGCCGTCAGTGAAGATGCGTTCGAGGAAGAGGTTCTCAGCGAATTCTCCTTCGAGGGCAAGGAAAAGGCCAAGCGCGCCCCGGTTGTCAGTGTCATGGGCCATGTCGACCACGGCAAAACCTCACTGCTGGATTATATCCGCCGTACCAAGGTGGCGTCCGGCGAGTCCGGTGGTATTACCCAGCACATCGGTGCCTACCACGTGGAAACCGATCAGGGCATGGTTTCCTTCCTGGATACCCCGGGCCACGCGGCCTTCACGGCAATGCGTGCCCGTGGTGCCCAGTGCACGGATATCGTGGTTCTGGTGGTAGCGGCTGACGACGGTGTCATGCCTCAGACCAAAGAAGCGGTGCAGCATGCCCGTTCTGCCGGCGTGCCGATTGTTGTTGCTATCAACAAGATGGACAAGGAAGCAGCCGACCCCGACCGTATCAAGACCGAGTTGGCGGGTATGGAAGTGATTCCGGAAGACTGGGGCGGTGACGTCCAGTTTATCCCGGTATCCGCTCACACCGGCGAGGGCATTGATGACCTGCTGGAAGCCTTGATTCTTCAATCCGAAATCCTTGAGCTGGAAGCGTCTCCGGATGCACCCGCCAAGGGTGTGGTTGTCGAGTCCAGCCTGGAGCGCGGTCGCGGCTCTGTGGCCACGGTTCTGGTCCAGAACGGTACCCTGCGTCAGGGTGACATGGTTGTAGCCGGTTCCTACTTCGGTAAGGTTCGGGCCATGACTGATGAAGCCGGCAAGCAGACCAAGGAAGCCGGTCCTTCCATTCCGGTTGAGATTCTTGGCCTGAACGGTACCCCGGATGCTGGTGATGAATTCTTCGCTGTAGCTGATGAGAAGAAGGCCAAAGAGCTGGCCGAGTTCCGTCAGACCCGTGAGCGTGAACAGCGCCTCCAGCGTCAGCAGGCGGCCAAGCTTGAGAACCTGTTTGAAAACATGGGTAAGGACGAGGTCAAAACACTCAACGTGGTCCTCAAGACCGACGTGCGTGGTTCCCTGGAAGCGATCTCCAAGGCCCTGCAGGATCTTGGCAACGAAGAGGTACAGGTCAAAATCGTATCCTCTGGCGTTGGTGGTATTGCCGAGACTGACATCAGTCTGGCGATGGCAACCAATGCGGTGATCTTCGGCTTCAACGTCCGTGCGGATACAGCCGCCAAGCGCCTGGTAGAACAGGAAGGTCTGGATCTTCGTTACTACAGCATCATCTATAACCTGATCGATGATGTGAAAGCGGCGCTGACCGGTATGCTCGCACCTGAGTTCCGTGAAGACATTGTCGGTATTGCGGATGTGCGTGATGTGTTCCGTTCACCGAAGTTCGGTCAGGTGGCCGGCTGTATGGTGACCGAGGGGACTGTATACCGTAACAAGCCGATCCGTGTCCTGCGTGACAACGTGGTTATCTTTGAAGGTGAGCTGGAATCCCTGCGTCGCTTCAAGGATGACGTACCGGAAGTCCGTAACGGCATGGAATGTGGTATCGGCGTTAAAGGCTACGATGTAAAAGTCGGTGACCAGATCGAAGTCTTCGATCGTGTCAGAGTCGAGCGTAAGCTCGAATCCACGGGGGCCTGATGCCAAGAGAGTTCAGTCGTATTGATCGCATCGGCGATCAGATGCAGCGCGAGCTGGCCCAACTGATCCAGCGGGAAGTGAAAGATCCGCGGGTCGGCATGGTCACGGTCAATGCCGTCAAGGTAAGCCGTGACCTGGGGTATGCTGATATCTATGTATCCCTGCTGACCACCGAAGAGCTGACGGAAGAGTCTCCAAAGGTCAAGGAATCCCTGGCGGTGCTGAACAAGGCGTCCGGATTCCTGCGCGGCCAGGTGGGCCGGGCCATGAAGCTGCGGGTCATGCCGCAGCTGAGATTCCACTTCGACACGCTTCAGGGCTACAGCCGCAAAATGGATAACCTGATTCGGCAGGCTGTGGGCGACAAGCCGGCGGTCTCCGATGACGATACTTCCTCGGATGATCCGGAGCGAGACGCTTGAGCCGCAGACGCAAAGGCCGTGACGTTAACGGTATTCTGGTGATCGACAAGCCTCTGGATGTGACATCCAATGGCATCCTGCAGCAGGTCAAGCGCCTGTTCGGTGCGGCCAAGGCCGGCCACACCGGCGCGCTGGATCCACTGGCGACGGGTGTTCTCCCCCTCTGCTTTGGTGAAGCCACCAAGTTCTCCCAGATGATGCTGGACAGCGACAAGGCCTACATCGCCACGGCGAAGCTGGGTGTGCGTACAGAAACCGGAGACAGCGAAGGCGCGGTGGTTCAAGAGAAGCCGGTGCCATCGGGCCTGGATTCTGCCACTCTGGAGCCCGTACTGGAGCGCTTTCGTGGCGATATCCAGCAGGTGCCATCCATGTACTCGGCCCTGAAGCACAAGGGACGTCCGCTTTACGAGTACGCCCGTGAAGGCATTGAGGTCGAGCGTCCCGCCCGCCCTGTCACTATCTACGAGCTGACACTGCTTGATGTGCGTGGTGATGAACTGGATATCGCTGTCAGTTGCACCAAGGGCACGTATATCCGTTCTTTGGTTGAAGATATCGGTGAGGCGCTTGGATGTGGTGCTCATGTGACCGCCTTGCGTCGTAGCATGGCGTCAGGTTTTACCCTGGCGGATGCCTATCCGGTGGATAAGCTGGAGGCCATGCGCGAGCGTGGCGAAAGTCTGGATGGTCTGTTGGTGGCTCCGGATGCGGCTCTGTCGATGTTCCCGGAGCGGGAATTGAGTGGCCAGCCACTGGTATCGATAATTAATGGGCAACCAGTTAGAATATCGGGTCAGCCCGTTGATGGGTTCGTTCGCCTGTACGGCAATGAACGGTTTATCGGGTTGGCGGAAGCATTCCCGGAAGGGGAGGCCACCAGACTGGTGCCTCGCCGACTGGTGAAGAGCAGCTGAAGCGTTTATCAATCGCGGAAGCTGGTTAGCCGGGCTGTAGAGATGCGTGGTTCGGCCGAATTCAATAGCATCGCAAACCATGAGGTGAGTTATGGCACTGTCTGCCAACGAGAAAGCACAGATCGTTCAGGATTATCAGCAAGGTGATGGCGATACCGGTTCCCCTGAAGTTCAGGTGGCTCTGCTGAGCGCCAACATCAACAAGCTGCAGGATCACTTCAAGACCAACAAGCAGGATCATCATTCCCGCCGTGGTCTGATCCGGATGGTAAACCAGCGTCGTAAACTGCTGGACTACCTCAAGCGTAAAAACGCTGACCGTTACCTGGAGCTCATCCAGCGTCTGGGTCTGCGTCGCTAATCCGGTTGTTATAGCGACCTGACGGTCAATCGCCTGTAACTGGGGTGGGTTGACCATCAACTGGCGGGGTGCCCTGAGCACTCCGCCAGTTGTGCTTTTCTCAAATCAGTCATGCTGCAGTGAATGAATTTGTCGGTGGTGATCGGGGATTCCCTGTCGTAACGGAAAGCCGAAATTGATAGCAGGTTGTTGAAAAGCCCGGCCTTGAATTCCTATGGGAATGATTGTCGATGCCCGGGGTTTTGCAACAGCCTGTTAGCTTTCAGGCGGGTTACCCTTTGGATTACATCACGAACTTCCTGTAGCGGTAGCGGCTAATTCGCAGGGGCGGGTTGGCTGAGTCAATTTGGACAAGATAATTTCAGGAGTTACCGTGGATCTGAATCCCGTAAAGAAAAGTTTTGAACTGGGTGGCAAGACCGTCACTCTGGAAACCGGTCGTATTGCCCGTCAGGCAACCGGTTCTGTGCTCGTCACCATTGACGACATCTCCGTGCTTGGCACGGTGGTAGGTGCCAAGGAAGCAAAGCCAGGTCAGCCGTTTTTCCCGCTGACCGTCAACTACTTCGAAAAGACCTACGCGGTTGGTAAAATTCCGGGTGGTTTCTTCAAGCGTGAAGGTCGTCCTTCCGAGAAAGAGACCCTGACTTCCCGCCTGATCGACCGTCCGATCCGTCCTCTGTTCCCGAACGGCTTCATGAATGAAGTCCAGGTCATCACCACCGTGATGTCCTCCAGCAAGAACCAGGATCCGGACATTGCCGCCATGCTGGCTGCGTCTGCGGCGCTGTCCATTTCCGGCATCCCGTTCGACGGCCCGATTGGTGCTTCCCGTGTGGGTTACACCAACGAACGTGGCTACTTCCTGAACCCGACGTTCGAAGAGCTGGAAACTTCCCTGCTGGACATGGTGGTTGCCGGTACTGAGGACGCGGTCCTGATGGTGGAATCCGAAGCCAAAGGTCTGACTGAAGACCAGATGCTGGGTGGCGTTCTCTATGGTCACCAGGAAATGCAGGTAGCGGTAACCGCGATCAAGGAATTTGCCGCTGAAATTGGCAAGCCGCGCTGGGACTGGCAGCCGGAGCCGGAGAACACCGAGCTGCTGAATGCCGTCAAATCCGAATCTTCCGCCGCCATCGAGGAAGCCTACAGCATTCGCGACAAGATGGAGCGTTATGCTCGTCTGGGTGAGATCAAGACCGCGCTGGTTGAAAAGCTGGCGGGTGAAGAGGAAGGCCAGCCTTCCGCGGATGACGTCAAAAAGTACTTCGCCAAGGTTGAGAAAGCCATCGTCCGTAACCAGGTTATCGATGGCAAGCCGCGTATCGACGGTCGTGATACCAAGACTGTACGTCCGATTGAAATCGAAGTGGGTGTTCTGCCCAGCGTTCACGGTTCTGCCCTGTTTACCCGTGGCGAGACCCAGGCCATTGTGACCACTACGCTGGGTACCTCCCGCGATGTGCAGACCATTGATGCTCTGGAAGGCGAGCGTAAGGATCCGTTCCTGTTCCACTACAACTTCCCTCCGTACTCCGTCGGTGAAGCTGGTCGTGTGGGTACGCCGGGCCGTCGTGAGGTTGGTCACGGTCGTCTGGCCAAGCGTGGTGTTCTGGCGGTTATGCCGACCCTGGAAGACTTCCCGTATGCCATCCGTGCCGTGTCCGAGATCACTGAATCCAACGGTTCCAGCTCCATGGCGTCTGTCTGTGGTTCCAGCCTGGCGCTGATGGATGCCGGTGTGCCGATCAAGGCGCCGGTGGCCGGTATCGCCATGGGTCTGGTCAAGGAAGGCGACAAGTTCGCGGTCCTGACCGACATCCTGGGTGACGAGGATCACCTGGGCGATATGGACTTCAAGGTTGCCGGTACCAAAGAGGGCGTGACCGCCCTGCAGATGGACATCAAGATCAACGGCATCACCGACGAGATCATGGAAATTGCTCTGGAGCAGGCCCACGAGGCGCGTCTGCACATTCTGGGCGAGATGAACAAGGTGATCTCCGAGCCGCGTTCCGAGCTGTCTGCCCGCGCTCCGAGCATCACCGCGATCAAGATCAATCCGGATAAGATCCGTGACGTGATCGGTAAGGGTGGTTCCACCATCCGTGCCATCTGTGACGAGACCGGCGCCTCCATCGATCTGGACGACGATGGCAATGTGAAGATCTACGCGGACAACCAGGAAGCGGCCCAGGCGGCGGTGAACCGGGTTAAGGAAATTACTGCGGAGATCGAGGTTGGTGCTATCTACAAGGGCCGCGTTGAGCGCATTGTGGACTTCGGTGCTTTCGTTAACCTCCTGCCTGGCAAGGATGGTCTGGTGCACATTTCCCAGATCTCCGAGCGCCGTATCGAGAATGTGACTGACGAGCTGAGCGAAGGTCAGGAAGTTCTGGTCAAGGTGCTGGATGTCGACAACCGTGGCCGCGTTAAGCTGTCCATGAAGGAAATCAAGGAAGGCGACGAGCCGACCGATTTCTCTGCCTAAGGTTTAGCCCTCTAGGTAGGTCGGATTAGCCGTAGGCGTAATCCGACAAAAAAGCCCGCCACTCTTCGGAGTCTGGCGGGCTTTTTGTTTTCAGGACTGCTGGCTTAGGAGGTTGAGCACGCTGGGTAAGGCTGTTCAAAACACGCCAACAAGTACGTCCATGTAAGGCTCGGGCTCCGCCATCCATGGCTCCGCACGGTTTTGAACAGCCTTGCCCAGCGCGCTCGTCGGCTATGCGGTTATCGCTGGAAAAAGAAGTAGGTCGGATTAGCCAAAGGCGTAATCCGACAAGCGGTGTAGTCTATTCCAGACCACCTTCCATAAACTCAATCACAGCCTCTTTATAAGCCGGAATCACAAACGTCGCCGCATGAGGGGTATCCGTCTGAAGAAAATCCTTCGGCTCCCCCGCCGCCTCATGCAGCAGCTCCCCATGATGAAACGGAATAATCCCGTCCCGCACACTGTGAATAACCATCACCGGCACCGGGCTGATGCGGCTGATGAGATCCAAACCTTCGTAGTCATCGGTGATGGTCTGGCTCAGGGGAACCTGAAATAGCCAGGTTAGCCAGAAGCTGCCGAGCTTTTCCCGGGCAATGCCGCGAAAGCCCGAAAAGGTGCCATCAAGGATGACGCCGGAGAGGGGCGGTTGTTCCTGCCGTTGTACCCATTCGCTGGCGAGTGCGATGCCGAGCGCGCCGCCCAGGCTTTGGCCCAGAAGATAGACCGGGCGATGGTCTGTTTGCGGTTGTTCCATCAGCCAGCGCAGGCCAGTTTCGCTGTCGAGAAGGGTGCCTTCTATGTCGGGGGCGCCGGTTGAGCGGCCGTAGCCGCGGTAGTCGATGAGGAAGACGTTGTAGCCTTTCTTGGGCAGCCAGGCGACATTCATCAGGTGGCTGCTGATGTTCTGGGCGTTGCCGTGCAGGAAGTAAATCGTGCCCTTTGCGGCGCTCTCAGGGGCGGCTGCGGGCAGCCACCAGCCATGGAGTGTTTCACCGTCGGCGGTGTCCAGGAATACGTCGTCGTATTCGAGGTTGAGGCGGTCCGGAGTGATGTAGGTCACCTTGTCCGGATAGAAGAACACGCTGCTGCAACCAGCTTGCAGCAGCATCGTAAGGCCCAGGCCCACGCTGGCGAAGGCCCTCAGAAGTAGGCGTGCAGTCCCAATTGCCATGTGGAGCGATACCTGTCGTAGTGATCTTCGCGGCTGAACTCGCCGAACAGGCTGAAGTCCCGTCCGAGATGCCAGCCGGCCTTGGTATAGAGTTGATCCTGACGGTGTTGGCTACCGACAATCCAGGCTTTGGTTTTGACCCCGGCCATGAGGCTGAAGCGGTTGTTCTGATGCAGTAACCCAAGGTCAGCCCCGGGGGCGGCGTCATAGCCTTTGCTGAGGTCGTCATCGATTTCGAGGTCGGCGGTGGCCAGGGCAAAGGCCTGGATATTCGCTCCGAGGATCCAGCTGCCACCGGCGCCGCCTTCCAGGTAGGGTGTGAATACCCGGTGGTTTTCGGTGTCCGTGCGGCGACCGCCGAAGCCGACTTGCCAGGATAATGGTGAAAAGAACTGATTGCGGGGAGAGAGCGAGCGGATTTCCACGCCAACAAGCTGTTCCAGCTGCAGTTCGTCGTTATCGGTGTAGTAACGGGCATCCAGTCTCAGGAACTGCAACTGAGCGCCACCCCGATACCCGGCGGGTGGGTCGAGTACGTCGTGGTAGGCCGGGCGCAGGGTCAGTTGAGTGAAATTCCGGTCCCCCAGGCGGCCACCGGCCAGGCTGAAGCGGAAGGTGTCGTGGCCCTGGTCATCCCGCACTTTTGGCTCGGGAGGCTTTTCCGGGGCGGGTACATCGCGTATCTGGCTGCGAGTCCGGAGCAGGTCGTGTGACAGCGGCGCCGCGTGCTCTCGTGGCCAGGCTTCGGCTTCACTCTGGTAACGCACATAATCGTACGTTGCATCCAGTAGGTGGGCCCGCTCCTGGTCGGGTAGCTGGTCGACTTCCCCGGAATCCACCGCAATGTAGCCGTTGGCAATGGCTGCCGCCAGTATCTGGTGATCGGGGGGCAGGGTGTCCAGGGAATAGGCCACGGTGGTTGCCGCTGAGGGCCGGTATATCACTTCTTCTACCAGGTCCTTGTCGACCACCCAGCGCACGGTGTCCGAGGGAATGGCGTGGGTGCTGACGTCATCGAGCAAGTCAGTTCCCGGCCGTGCAACGTCGATCAGCGCCAGCAAACGATAAGCGCAGTTCTCATCAAAGAAGTAATAGTCGAAGTTGATGTTCTTCAGCTCCCAGGCGTGCGCGAGCATGACGTCAACTTCGTCCTGGGTCAGGTTGAGCTGGTATTCCCAAAGGTCCCGGTGTTCGATATCGGAATACAGGCGGACCATCTCGTAGTAGGGTTTGATGGAGGTAATTCCGGGGTAGCCACCAAAGATGCCCTTGTAGGCGAACAGGATTTCGCTGTCATGGGCCTCGGCATCGGCGGCGTAGGATATGGTGTCGGCGAGCAGCAGATCGGCTTCTTCGTCGTCCTGGGGAGGGTCTAACCGGATAAAGGTGTGACCAAACATGGAAGACGGGCTGTTCAGATAAGAGGCGGCAAACACCAGGGTGACGGTTTCGGTGTTCAGAGTGCTCTTCCAGTCATTGTATCCGGGACAGTGGATCTTGTTGCCTGGCAGATCCAGATGTTGTCTCAGCCATCGGTCCCTGGCGGGGAAGCGGCAACGGGCATGTTCAGCGCCTTCGCCGGGTTCGGTGATGGCTCCCAGAGTGGCCTCTAACTCGTCCCGGGGAGAGTGTTTGCCGTTCTCGCTAAGGAAAAAGGCATCATCGTCGGCCTGGCTGGTATAGCCGTCGGAATATTGGTTGGGTTGATAGTGGATCAGGGTCAGCCAGTCGGGATGTTCGTGAAGCTTTCCTGGATCGGGTAGAGGTGTGGCGAATGTGTGGGTGCCTGTAGCCAGCCAGATCAAGGCCAGCCCGTACTGGAGCGTAGTGCGCATGAAGTGTCTGTAAAGTCCGGGTTGGTCGGGTGTCGTGTAGCGGGAGTGCGCCGTCCCTGGCGCAGTGGGTCCCTTGATGTGCAAAGATCAGGCAGCTACGTACTTGCTGAGCGCCTCATCCTTTTCCAGCAGCGCTACGATGGCGTCAACCGCTTCTCCGGAGGTGGTTTCAGAAGTCGGGAAAATGGTTGCAAAGTTTTCCTGAAGGATCTGGCGGAATGAGTCGCGGTCGGCTTCTTCCACGCCCAGAAGAACGGCCATGGTGTCGAGATTCTCACCGGAACCCCGGGACATGTCACGGGCAACCTTGTCGATGTTGCTGTCCATGTACATGGCCATGGATTGCACCGATTGGTTAGTCTGACAACCGAGTGTGCCGGTGGTCATACCAAAGGTCTGGTTACCAAATGTGCCGTTGGTGGTAGCAGCCAGAACGTGAGGGGCAATGCCGGACTGGCCCTTCCAGATCATGGCACCGACGCCGCAACCAGGCTGAGCAAAAGCCATGGATGACGCGCCCAGAAGAATTGCACCTGCAATCAGTTTTTTCATTATCCACTCCTTGTTGTGGTCTAGCTCTCGTCGCTTTCCGTGGCTGGCCACCGCTGATGGCGTGCCCACGGTAACGGCCCTGACTGATTTCCCGTGGAGACAGGTTGACCGTTCCGTTGAGTATAGTCCAATTCCATGGAAAACAAGTTAACAGCGATGTGAGTTATTGATTTGTCCCACAAAGAGAAAAAAATATGATCATGTGTTCATATTCCAAAAACAGATAAATAAATTAAGAAAGCGTCGATATTGTTATAAGTGGGTTCTTTGGGTATAGTGCGCGCGGCCATGAAGGCTTACACACAACACATGGAGATCTTTCTGTGAAAAAAGCACTTATCGCATCCAGCCTGCTGCTGGCCGGCGCAATGACCGGCTGTTCCTCCCTCAACGTCAGCTCCAGCCCGGTTCCTCTCAACGGTTCCGTCGCGACCGATATCAAGGCCGATATCGAAGTTGGCGAGAAAATTACCGGACAGTCTTCCGCCACCAAGGTTCTGTTCTTCACCATGAGTGATGACAACGAGTTTGCGGATGGTATGGAATACGGTAACGGCGGTGGCAGTGCCTTTGGTCTGGGTGGTCTGGACCCGGTGTCAGCTGTTAAATCAGCGGCTGCCTACAATGCCATTTCGGCATCCGGTGCTGACGTGATCGTGGCTCCCCGCTACACCGTCAAGAAGAACGATTATGTGGTGTACGGCACCATTGACGTGACTGTTGAAGGTTACAAGGGCACCATCAAGAGCGTGAAATAAGCAAGAGTGCAGACTAAGCACTGTATTGCTCGCTTGATACAGAAAAGCCGGAGTGTGTTGTCACGCTCCGGCTTTTCTGGTTCCAGGGGCGGTGATTAGCCACCAAGATAGGCGTTCTGCACATCCGGATTAGCCAACAGGTTTTTCCCTGTGTCGTGAAGCCGGATTTTGCCGGTTTCCAGCACATATCCCCGGTCGGCCAGGTTCAGGGCCTGGTGGGCATTCTGCTCGACCAGAAATACGGTGATTCCTTCTTCCCGCAATTGGCCAATGATCTCGAAGATCTGCTTGATCACCAGTGGTGCCAGCCCCAGTGACGGCTCGTCCAGAATGATCATGTTAGGCTTGCTCATCAGCGCACGGCCAATCGCCAGCATCTGCTGTTCTCCCCCTGACATGGTGCCGGCACGCTGTTGCTCTCGTTCTTTCAGGCGGGGAAACAGTTCATAGACGTGATCCTGGCTCTTGCGGATTTCCGCCTTGCTGTTGAAGAATCCCCCCATATGAAGATTTTCCTCTACGGTCAGGCCGGAGAATACACGCCGACCCTCGGGCACGATCGAAATACCTGAGCGCATGATGGTGGCTGTGGGTTGGCGGGTGATATCCCGCCCCTCCAGGATGATCCGGCCAGAGCTGGCCTGAGGGTTGCCGCAGACGGTCATCAGCAGGGTTGTCTTACCAGCGCCATTGGCACCGATCAGCGAAACAATCTCGCCTTTCTTCACCTCGACGGACACCCCGTGCAGTGCTTCGATCTTGCCGTAGTGAGTGTGGACATCTTCTAGTACTAGCATGGACATACCTCAGGCCTCACCCAGATAGGCTTTAATAACGTCGTCGTTGCTGCGGATTTCGTCCGGCGTACCGCTGGCCAGGGGGCGGCCCTGGTTAATGACGTTGATGCGGTCGGAAATATCCATCACCAGGCTCATGTCGTGTTCTATGAGTACGACGGAAACGTTGTAGTCCTCCTTGAGGCTGACAATCAACTGGTTCAGGTCCCGGGTTTCCGCCGGGTTCAGACCTGCCGCCGGTTCATCCAGCATCAAAAGCTTGGGCTCGGTGACCATGCAGCGGGCAATTTCCAGTCGCCGCTGCTGACCATAGGCCAGGTTGCCGGCGTCCCGATTGGCGAGGTCGAGCAATCCAACCCGGTCGAGCCAATAACTGGCGCGATCCAGGGATTTCTGTTCCCGCTCACGGTAGCCTGGCGTTTTCAGCAAGCCAGAGATCAGGTTGGTATTCAGGTGCCGGTGCTGGGCAACCAGCAGATTCTCCACCACGGTCATCCGATTGAACAGGCGAACGTGCTGGAAGGTGCGCACCATTCCCAGGCGGGAAATCCGGAAATCCGGTTTGCCCTGAACCTCATGTCCCTCGAACAGGATTTTGCCACCGGTGGGTTTGTAGAAACCACTCATGCAGTTAAACACGGTGGTCTTGCCGGCCCCGTTGGGGCCGATAATGGACACGATTTCGTGTTCCTGAACGTCCAGGGAAACCTGATCGACCGCCAGGAGCCCGCCAAAGCGCATGGACAGATTCTGTACTTCAAGCATCGTCCGTTACTCCAGTTTTTGTAGCTCGATATGGATGCGACGCATGGGCATCAGACCCTGCGGGCGCCAGACCATCATCAGTACCATCGCGGCACCGAAGATCAGCATCCGGTATTCGGAAAACTCCCGGGCCAGCTCAGGCAGGATGGTGACCGCAATGGCGGCGAGAATCACGCCGAGCTGTGAGCCCATGCCACCGAGTACCACAATGGCCAGGACAATGGCGGATTCCAGGAAAACGAACGATTCCGGGCTGATAAAGCCCTGCTTGGAGGCAAATACAGTGCCGGCGAAGCCCGCAAAGAAGGCGCCGATGGTGAACGCTGATAGTTTCACCGACGTGCGGCTCAGCCCCAGCGAGCGGGCAGCGATTTCGTCTTCCCGCAGGGCTTCCCAGGCGCGACCAACCGGCATGCGCATCAGGCGCCGGATCACCAGAGCGGTGAAGACGGCCAGAACCAGGGCGATCAGGTACAGGAAGATGATCTTGTGTTCGCTGCTGTAAGCGATGCCAAAAGTCTCGTGGAAGGAGGTGTTGCCTTCTTCCTTGACGCGCCGACCAAACTCCATGCCAAACAGTGTGGGGTCGGGAATGCCGCCGATGCCGTTGGGGCCGCCGGTGAGGCTGGTCATGTTGTTCAGCAGGATGCGGATAATCTCACCGAATCCGAGGGTCACAATCGCCAGGTAATCGCCTCGAAGCCTGAGTACCGGGAAGCCCAGTACCAGCCCAAACGTGGCGGCCAGAAGAGCCCCTATGGGGAGTGCAAACCAGAAGGAGACTCCGTAATACTGGGAGAGCAGGGCAAAGGTGTAGGCGCCCACCGCATAGAAGGCCACGTAGCCCAGATCCAGCAGTCCTGCGAGCCCGACCACCACGTTGAGGCCAAGGGCCAGCATGACGTAGATCAGCACCAGAGTGGCCAAATCGACCGAGCCCCGGGAAACAAAGAACGGCCAGAACAACGCCCCAATGATGATCAGGGTCAGGATGGTGGATTCCAGCTTCAGTCGCTTACTCTGCTCCATGGGCTGGCGGTTGGCCAGAGGGTTGAGTGCCGGGGCCTTGCCGAGCAACGCCATGATGTTGTCGCGGAACAGCTGGAACAGGAAGACCACCACAGCAGCCACCAGCACTGAAACAACGGTCTGGGTAGTGGCACCTTCCAGAATGATCTCAGTTCCCGAGGAGACTAGGTTAAAGCCGAGTATCGGATACGCCACAATCAACGTGACAATGGCGCAGAACAGCGCGTGTTTAAGGTTGTGTGCAGCCATCAGATCTTTTCCACCTCCGGTTTACCAAGGAGCCCGGTAGGCTTGAAGAGAAGAATGAGTATCAGCAGGCCGAATGACACCACGTCCTTGTATTCCCCGCTGAGGTATCCGGAGGTCATGCTCTCGGCGACGCCGAGGATGAGGCCGCCGAGCATGGCGCCGGGGATGCTGCCAATGCCCCCAAGCACTGCGGCTGTAAAGGCCTTCAACCCGGCGATAAATCCGAAGAGCGGGTCGATGGAGCCGTAGTACATGCCCAGCAGCAGGCCGGCGACCGCTGCCAGTGCGGCGCCAATGACGAACGTGGCCGAGATGATGCGGTTGGTATCAATGCCCAGCAGGCTGGCCATCCCCAGGTCCTGGGAAACGGCGCGGCAGGCACGGCCGGTACGGGACCGGGATATAAAGAGGGACAGCAGGGACATGCAGACCAGTGTGGTGATGAAGATTGTAATCTGCATGTAGGAAATCGACGTCTGGAAAGAGTCTGCACTACCGAAACGGAATCCACCTTCAATCAATGCGGGAAAACCAATGTTGCGGGAGCCTTGCGCCAGGTGGACGTAATTCTGCAGGAAAATGGACATACCGATGGCGGATATCAGCGGGATCAGCCGGTGGCGCCCACGAACCGGTCGATAGGCGACGCGCTCCACGGCCCAGCCCATGCTGCTGGAGACAATCATGGCACAGACAAGGGCTACGATGAGTATCAGCGGAAGCCAGGCAATACCCAGGGCGGCAAGGCCGGTAATGGCAATCAGTGAGGTGTATGCACCGATCATGTAAATTTCGCCGTGGGCGAAATTGATCATGCCAATGATGCCGTAGACCATCGTATAGCCGATGGCGATCAGGGCGTACGTGCTCCCGATCGTCAGCCCGTTAATGAGCTGTTGCAGGAAATAAAGGAGATCTTGCATTGTTATGGGACTCCGAAAGCCTGCCCCCTCCACTGACCACACCGAACGCTCCGGGATGCCGGCGCGGGTGCGGGAAGGATCAACAGGAGCCTAGAAAAACACCTTCCCCCGGATCGCGGTGAGAAGGTGTTCTCATTGTTACCGTTTTTTAACGATTTCGGCTCAGTTTACCGGAGTTTTGCTGCCATCTGAATGCCATTCGTACACGACGAATTCAAATGACTTCATGTCACCCTTTTCGTCGTATTCAACGGTACCGATGGGGGTGTCGAACGAGCCACTGCGCAGGGCTTCGGCGACCTCGAAGGGATCTGTTGAATCCGCCTGCTCAATACCCTCGGCAATCAGCTGGACAGCTGTGTAAGAGGTCAGCACGAAGGGGCCGGAGGGATCTTCACCCTTTTCTTCGAAGGCCTGGACCAGGCCCTGGTTCTCTTCTTTTTGGTCAAAGCTTGGTGGCAGGGTCACCAGCAGACCTTCCGCGGCGTCACCGGCGATGGTGTTGATGTCCTTGTTGCCCACGCCCTCAGGGCCCATGAACACGGTGTCCAGGTCAGCCTGGTCAGCCTGGCGCAGGATCAGGCCAAGCTCCGGGTGGTAGCCACCGTAGTAGACGTAGTCGACATCGGCTTGCTTGAGCTTGGTAATCAGGGACGAGAAATCCTTGTCGCCGGCGGTAATGCCTTCAAACATGGCAATTTCAACACCGGCGTTTTTCAGGGTGTCGCGGACCGCCGTGGCAATACCTTCACCGTATTGCTGCTTGTCGTGGACAATCGCGACGCGCTCGGGGTTCAGGCTGGCGAGGTATTCCCCGGCAACAGGGCCCTGCATACTGTCCAGGCCGATGGTGCGGAATACCAGCTCGTATCCGCGCTCAGTGATGGCCGGGCTGGTGGACGCCGGGGTCACCATCAGGATGCCTTCGTCTTCGTAGATATCAGAAGCTGGCTGGGTAGAGCTGGAACAAAGGTGACCAACCACAAAGCGAACGCCATCGTTCACCAGGCGGTTTGCCACGGTGACGGCCTGCTTGGGATCGCAGACGTCATCCACTTCCACGGCTTCCAGCATTTCTCCGTTGACGCCGCCATCGGCATTGATGCGTTTGATAGCCATGCGGGCACCGGAGAACTGCATGTCACCATACTGTGCAACGGGGCCGGTCATCGGGCCGGCAATGCCGAGCTTGATTTCAGCGGCAGCATGACCTGCGCCCATCAGGGCAATCGAAGTGCTAACAGCGGTTACGAGTTTCTTTACTGAAGTTCTCATTGGGTCAGTCCTGTCGTGTTCCGGGTTATTCTTATGTTCTCAGATAGTTAAACAAACACCACGCCCTGCAACTTGTCAAGCTGATTGGGCCTGTCTTTGCTCGGCAGCAAAGACTATGCCTGGCCTGATCCTAAGCTTCGGTATTGTTCTCGTCCGTATCCGGAAAAATGAGGGCCCTGAAACTGTCGTGGTCCCGCAGTTGTTCGAAACTCGGGTCTACGGACGCGTCATCACGGTAGGCTTCGGAAATGTCGATCGCCCTCTGCAGGGTTGCCACCGCATCTTCCCAGCGCCCGATTTCGGCATAGGCGCATGCCAGCTGATAGTGCGCGTGGCCATTATCTGGTGCGAGTTTGAGTGCTCGTTGACACAGGCTGATGGCCCACAAGGGTTCCTGCATCTCCAATACTGCATCGGCCTTGTAGCTTAGAGCTTCCACATCGTCCGGTCGTAAATCCAGGATCTGGTCGTAGGCGGAAATCTTGTTTTGCTGGGAGGTTTCCTGGCTGGCTTTGAGCCACAGGGAGTGCACTTCATTAGTACGCTCAATTTCCGCCTGATTCTGGTGGATGATGTCGGATTTTTGCTGCAGCTGTTCTTCGATGGACTTCAGGCGCTTCTCGTATTCAACGACCAGCTCGTTTACCCGTTTTTCGGCCAGGCTGGTGAGCTGGTTACGCATGTCGCGAATGGAGTTCCAGCCGATTACAACCAGTATTGAGGTGGCGCCGGCGATCAGATAGAAGAAATAGGTGACCGTGTCAGTAGCGTAGGACATGGTTTTGTCCGCGACGGACAGCTCCTTGTCGACGACCTTCTCGATGAGTTCCGCCCTGGTGTTCTGCATTTCTTTGCGCAGGGCTTTGCTTTCTTCCAGCAGGTAGAGTTCCACGAACGGGGTGTACATGGGCTTTTCCAGGTTCTCAATGCGCTGTTCAACGTCTTCTGCGCTGAGATCATCGGGTGGTTCCGTGGATTGCTGTGCCTGGGTGCTGGTGGCGATGAGCATAGTGAGCAGGAAGCCTGTGAGCAAAGGCAGCAACCGGGAACCTGTCTGAAGAGTCTGCTGGAGGAAATGCGTGGTCATTGAGCCTTGTCCATGTACGGATTGTCTGAAAACGGTGACCTTAGCATAGTGACTGGCTGAAAAAATGCTGGAATATCGAATGGCTGGGTAAAATACCGACTTGCATTTGCAGGAACAAAGACCTCTAATAGTTAGTGGTATAAATAATTTGACTGCAAGGACAGTGAGGCTGAAGCCGATGGCGAGTAACAAAGTGCTTTACTCGAAAAAGCTCAACGCCTCCGATTTTAATCATAATGTGGCCCCGGGCCCGGATCGGAGTAGTACCGTGAACAATTATGAACAGGTGCTGGTGGCACTGAGGCGTGTTATTCGTGCAACTGACCTGCATTCCAAGCGCCTGAGTAAGCATGCGGGCCTGACGGGGCCGCAATTGCTGATCATGCGAACCATCCGTGATCTGGGTGAAGTGACCATAGGCACCATCGCCGACAAGGTGAGTCTCAGCCAGGCGACGGTAACTACCATTCTGGATCGCCTGGAGCACCGTCAACTGGTTTACCGCGTGCGCAGTACCCGTGACAAGCGCAAGGTGCATGCGCATCTGACCGAGGGCGGCGCGGATATCCTTTCCCGTGCGCCCCAGCCCCTGCAGGAGGATTTCATCAAGAAGTTCCAGAGCCTGCATGAGTGGGAACAGACCATGATCATCGCGTCGCTTCAGCGGGTGGCCAACATGATGGACGCCGACGATATCGACGCCTCACCGGTGCTCGATGTGGGGCCGGTGCTGAAGGACGATGGCTGGAAGGAGAAGGCGTAAGTAGCGGCACATTGTCGGATTACGGCCCTTCGGGCCTAATCCGACCTACGATCTCGCTACCCCATTCCCGTAGGTCGGATTAGCGAAGCGTAATCCGACAAAACAGCCCTCAATGCACCGAAGCCCCCCGCTTCGGCTTGTCGCCAAAACACACCTGGAACACATCGCTATACTGCTTGGCGAAATTCACCGTCAGCCCCTCCTTCAGGTAGTCCGGCAGTTCCTCGTAATCCCCCCGATTCGCTTCTGGCAGGATCAGGTTGTTGATTTTCTGCCGACGGGCAGCGATGACTTTCTCGCGGATACCGCCAACCGGTAGCACCTGCCCCGTGAGGGTCAGCTCACCGGTCATGGCTATGTTCTGCTGTGGCGCTTCGCGGCGGGCAATGGACAGTAGAGCGGTGGCCATGGTGACGCCGGCGCTTGGGCCATCCTTCGGTGTCGCTCCTTCCGGTACGTGCAGGTGCACGAAGGATTTGTCGAAGAAGGTAGGGTCGCCCTTGAAGCGCTTGAGGTTCGACGACACATAGCTGTAGGCGATTTCCGCCGACTCTTTCATCACATCCCCGAGTTGCCCGGTCAGCTTAAAGCCGCGCTGGGAGCTGTGAATGCGTGAGGCTTCGATGCTCAGGGTGGCGCCACCCATAGCGGTCCAGGCCAGTCCGGTGACCACGCCGATGCCCTTGAGGGATTTTTCCTTGCGGAAGGAGGGTTGGCCAAGATAGGTCGCCAGGTCCGCCACGCCAACCTTCACCGGCTTTTCCGGATCTTCCAGCAGTCTTACGATGCCCTTGCGGATGATCTTGTGCAGCATCTTTTCCAGGTTGCGCACTCCGGCTTCACGGGCGTAACCCTCAATGACCTGCTTCACTGCTGCATCGCTGATATTCAGCTGTTTCTTCAGCAATCCCACCCGCTTCAGCAGGCGTGGTATCAGGAAGTGCTTGGCGATGGCCAGCTTTTCCTCGGCGATGTACCCCGACAGCCGGATAACGTCCATCCGGTCCAGGAGCGGGCGGGGAATGGTGTCCAGTTGGTTGGCCGTGCAGATAAACAGGACCTTCGACAGGTCCATGCGGACATCCAGGTAGTGGTCCAGGAACTCCCGGTTTTGCTCCGGGTCCAGGGTTTCCAGCAGGGCAGAGGCCGGATCGCCCTGAAAGGACGCACCAATCTTGTCGATCTCGTCCAGCATGATCACCGGGTTGGACACTTTGGCGTCTTTCAGGGCCTGTACGAACTTGCCGGGCATGGCGCCGATGTAAGTGCGGCGGTGCCCCTTGATCTCGGCTTCGTCCCGCATGCCGCCTACGCTGAAGCGATAGAACTCGCGGCCAAGGGCATCCGCCACCGAATGACCGATGGAAGTTTTGCCGACCCCCGGCGGGCCGACCAGCAGCAGTATCGAACCGCTGACCTCTCCTTTGAAGGTACCTTCGGCAAGGAACTCGACAATGCGGTCTTTGACGTCGTCCAGGCCATCGTGGTCGCGGTCCAGTATCCGGCGGGCCTCCGTCAGGTCGAAGTGGTCTTCGGATATCAGGCCCCAGGGCACCTGGGTCAGCCAGTCCAGATAGTTGCGGGTGACGCCATACTCAGGTGATCCCTGCTCCAGCACCTGCAATTTCTCAATCTCGTCTTTGAAGCGTTCGCTGACGTGCTCCGGCGGGTTGAGTCTGTCCATGCGGGCCTGGAAGCGTTCTACGTCTGCAGTCTTGTCGTCCTTGGCCATTCCAAGTTCGCGCTGGATCACTTTCAGCTGCTCGCGCAGGAAGAATTCGCGCTGGTGTTTCTGCACCTTGTCGTTGACTTCCTCGCTGATCTCCGCCTGCAGGCGTGCCACTTCCTGTTCCTTGCGCATCAGCAGCAGGACTTTCTCCATGCGGCGAAGCAGAGGAACGGTATCCAGCACATCCTGAAGCTCCTGGCCCTCGGCACTGGTCATGGAGGCGCCAAAATCGGCCAGTGGCGAGCTGTCATCCGGCCCGAATCGGGACAGGTATTGCTTTACCTCTTCCCCATACAGCGGGTTAGTGCGCAAGAGGTCCTTGATGGCGCTGATGATGGCGAGGGTGTAAGCCTTGAGTTCATCGGCGTTTTCCTCAGGTTCATTGGGGTATTCGACTTCAACCAGGTAAGGCGGTTTCCGGCGCAGCCACTGGACGATCCGGAACCGTTGCAGGCCCTGGGCGATAAACTGGACCTTGCTGTTCTCTTGCTGGGCGTGGTGAACCCTGACGGCGCAGCCCATGGTTTCCAGCTCTTCGCTGGCGGGGATGTTCCGCTCCGGGTCCGGGCCGTCGACAAAACAGATGCCGAGAACCTTGTGGTCGGTTTCCCCCACACGTTTCAGGGTTTCGTTCCAGGGGTCCTGATTGACCACCACCGGCTGGACCTGCGCCGGGAAAAACGGGCGGTTGGACACCGGCAGAACGTACATGCGTCGGGGCATCAGTTGCTGGGGCAGCGCCAGGCCCTTGCTGTTCTCATCCTTACCGATGTACTCGGTGACATCTTCCTCGAATTCTTCAAGAGAGTCATTACGGTTGTCTTCGTTCATACCGTGCCAGTATCCATCCGGAAAGTTTGGTGAGCGAGGTTAGTTCATTAATAGCCTATGTAACGTCAGTTGTGGGTATTTCAAGGACCTTCCCCAAAGATGTGCGTCAACCTTGAATTTTGTCGGTCTGCCCCCAATACCATGGCAAACCCAACGAACTTTCCCAACCTGTTCAGGTGCCACTGATGAGCAATTCGCCTTATATCTTTGAAGCCAATATGGAGAACTTCCAGCAGAAAGTGATGGAAGCGTCTTCGACCACCCCTGTTCTGGTCGATGTCTGGGCAGAGTGGTGTGCGCCCTGTAAGCAGTTGATGCCCTTGCTGGAAAAGCTGGCGGAGGACTATCAGGGTGGCTTCCTGCTGGCCAAGGTCAATGCCGACGAACAGCAGCAACTGACCGCCTCACTGGGGGTGCGCAGTTTGCCCACGGTCATTCTGGTAAAGGACGGTCAGGCTGTGGACGGCTTCAATGGTGCGCTGCCGGAGAGCGAAATCCGCAAGGTGCTGGACAAGCATGTGGAAGCCCCCAAGGAAGATCCCTACGAAAAAGCCCACCGGCTATGGGAGGGCGGCGACGTGGAAGGCGCGCTGGCGACCCTGACGGAAATGAACCAGCAAGATCCGGAGGACCTCAAGGTTCTCATTGACCTGGCACAGTTGAAAGCGGAAATGGGAGATCTGGAAACTGCTGAACAGGTGCTTGAGAGTCTGCCGCCGGAAGAGAAGATGCAGCACCAGGCCAAGCAATTGGCAGCCCGTATCAAGTTTTTGAAGCAGTCCGCGGAGTTGCCGCCCATCAAGGATCTGGAAATGGCGCTGGAGCAGGACCCGAAAGATCCCCACGCCCTGCATCAGTTGGCGCTGCACCATATTCTGCAGGAAAACAACGCCCAGGCGATGGAGCTGCTTATCCGCCTGATGCAGTCGGACAGCAAATACAAGGATGAAGTTGCCAAGACGACACTGATCGAACTGTTCGACAAGCTTGGCAACAACAACCCGGACGTGAGGACCTACCGGCGTAAGCTTTACACTCTGATGCACTGACCCGGTCGGACAGCCTGAACCATTTCCGGGTTCAGGCTGTCTGGCGTTCCTCTGCAGAGGTCTCCGCGTAGAAACGGTTCCCCCTCAGGAAAGTTCCGTAATCGTTGAAACGGACCCCCATCTCTCTCATTACCTTGTGGGCGGCCGGTGCCGTCCATTGCCGGATATAGAAAGGTTCCCGCACCGCAAAATGGTGAATCGCATGGGTGCTGCCGAAGTTAAAGCAGAAAACCTGCATTGGCACCAGCCACCAGGGGTTGAGGACCTGGCATTGCTGCATCACGTTCCTGGCTTCGACATCGCCGTAATAGTGCATGTTTGAGCTGATGAAGTGCAGGCAGAATGTGCGCAGGAAAGACGGCAGCATGTACACCACGGCAAAGGTGTTCAGAAAGCTCATGGCCGCAGACAGTTCGGCTGACAGGGTGAGCGGGTTGCCGCTTATCTGGGCGGTGAACAGGACCACGTGGGCGACCACCCAGGTGTGGAACAGCAGGTAATAGATATTGCCCAGTGGGGCATAGGCCAAAAGTTGTTGAATGCTCATCTTCCTGGTTTCACTGCGTGAAGCAGGCCTCTGCGAACGAATGTACTGGCGTACGGCGCGCTGCATGGTAAATGGGCGGAGGAAAATCGCCATCATGTTGTCGCCGGTCATCAACAGGCGCCTTAGGCCCCACCGCTCACCATTGGTAATGCCCCGCTCTTCCAGGTCGCTCTCGGTGCCGCTGAATTTGTGGTGGTGAAGGTGAAGCTTGCGTCGCACAAACGGGCTGACGGTACTGGCCCGTGCCAGCCAGCCCACGGCCAGCATAAGATCGTTGGCCCAGGGGCGGTTCTTGAAGTACATCAGGTGGATCAGGTCGTGTTCCAGCTCATGAATGAAGGAGGCGAAAATGGCCGTTGCCGGAATGCATGCCCACCAGGGAATGAGATCCATCACATAGAGTGCTCCACTGGCGATCATGCCCAGCAGCGAAACGATCATGATCGTTGCCCCGATCAGGTTCTGATGTTTTTCAAGCCACGGATGGCGGCGGCGAAGTGCACGTCCCTCTTCAAGAATGCTCTTGCGGACGTAATCGGTTTTCTCCGCGTCGGTCATGGTGCTTGGATCAACAGACATGGTTTTGACCTCTTTAACAGTGGTAGTTGGCAATCAGGCACCTGTACCTGGTGTTATCTGCTGCTATTGTGGGTGTGTCCATGCCGAATCCGGGTATGATTGCACGACAAAAAACGATCATTAGACGACAATTACAATGACAACCGTTTCCATTGTTTCCAGTCAGCCGACTGTTCCTGGCGCCTATGTTTTGCTGCTGATAGATGTTGTAGAGCGGTGGGATGTCACCGTGGAACAGCTGTTGTCGGAGGAGGGGCTGGCGCTTGAGGATCTGCTCCGCAGCGGCTTCCGCCTGCCCAGAGAAAGCTTTTCACGGCTTATCCAGCGGGCAATCTCGCTCACCGGTGAGCCTGGCATCGGTTTCCTGTTAGGGGTGCAGATGCGAGTGTCGTGTCATGGGGTCGTCGGCCAGGCTGCCATGGTGGCAAAAACTCTGGGGGAGGCACTGGATATTGCCATTGCCTACTTCGGTGTGCCTTCATCCGATCTTAAACTGTGTCTCGAGCGGGAGGGCGGCAAAGCTCGCCTTAGCCTGAGCGAGAAGGATGGGCGCTATCAGCTTGGTGGGGTCGGGGCGCAGTTTCTGCTGACCGGGTTTGCCTCCATGGCCGAAGCGCTTACCGGCCGGAAGCTCAGTGGTGAGGGTGTTGTGCGATTTCCGAAGCCACCCTACATGCACCGCTTTGAGCATCTGATCGCAGGTCGGTTGACGTTTGGTGGCGAGTTCAATGGTTTCATTTTTGATGCGTCAATCCTGGACTATCCGCTGGTCATGGCCGATCCGGTGGCCGCCCGAATTGCGAGGGAGCAGTGCAAGGAGGAGCTCGGTCGGCTTGGCGGCGGGCGAACCCTGACGCAACAGGTGCGGGATCTGGCATTCGATGAAGAATTGGGCTTTGCCTCCATTGAGGAGGTGGCGGATAAGCTGAATGTCACTCCCCGTACACTGCAACGGCGGTTGCAGGCTGAAGGTGTGGTGTTCCGGGAACTGGTAGAGTCGATCCGTCAGCAGCATGCCAGACGCCTGCTTGCTATCCGGCAGAAAAGTATTGGTCAGGTGTCGGATTTGCTGGGTTATTCCGATGTCACCAATTTCAGTCGTGCGTTTCGACGCTGGACGGGCTGTTCGCCGCGGGATTACATGAAGGCGCCGGACTAGCGGCGCCTTCAATGCAGAAAGGAGGGAGGGGGTGGCCTCAGCCATTCCCCTTCTTCATCTGTTCGTATTCATCCTCAAAGAAGAACTTCTCTTCCCCGAGTGCCGGTTCCAGCTCGTGGAGCCACGTGGCTGTCTCGCTGTATTTCGCGAAGAACGGGCGCTGCACCCAATCCGGATTGCGGCCCTGCAGGAAGCGCAGAACGAAAACCTTCTCGCCATTGATCTCGGTGATGCCCTGCACCTCTACCTTGCCGGGGCCAGCGCTCATGCTGGGGCCGCGTGCCGTGCGGGCCAGGCCTGAGACCTTTTTCATGGCTTCGCGGTAGATCTGGAAGGCTTCGGCCAGCGGCACTTCGAAGTAGTTCTTGGCGCCGGTGTCCCGCTCCACAAACATGTAGTAGGGGATGATGCCCAACTGAACTTCTTTCTTCCACAGTTTGGCCCAGGCTTCGGCGTCGTCATTGACGTGCTTGATCAGCGGGCCCTGGGCGCGAATCTCGGCACCGGTCGCGCGGATGCGACGGATCGCTTCTTCGGCGATGTCGGTGGTGATTTCCTGCCAGTGGTTGTAGTGCGCCATGATGGCTACGTGCTTGCCGGCATCGACCAGGCGGGCAAACAGATCGATCAGCTCGTCCGCATCCTTGTCAGTTACGAAGCGATACGGCCAGAAGGTCAGGGCCTTGGTGCCGATGCGAATGGTCTGGATGTGGTCGAACTCCGGCTGCAGCAAAGGTTCCAGGTACTGCACCAGGTTCTTGGTCTTCATCACCATGGGATCGCCGCCGGTGACCAGCAGGTCGGTAACTTCGGTGTGTTCCTGCAGGTAGCCATGAAGCTTTTCGGCCTCGGTGCTGGCCATCTTCAGGTCCTTGTCGCCGACAAACTGTGCCCAGCGGAAACAGAAGGTGCAGTAGGAGTGGCAGGTTTGCCCCTGGGCCGGGAAGAACAATACGGTTTCCCGATACTTGTGCTGGACGCCGTCCAGAACCTCGCCATCCAGCTCGGGCATGTTCATTTCCATCTGCCCGGCCGGGTGGGGGTTCAGCTCGTCACGGATTTCCTTGGCAACGGCCTGGATCTCTTTCTTGTCAGCACCTTCCCGATGCATCTTTGCCATGCGCTCGAAATGTTCGTCCTTCAACATGCCTTTTTGAGGGAAGACAAGCTGGTAGATCGGATCGTTTGGTACCTTGTCCCAGTTGATCAGTTCGTTGATCACGTACTCGTTGACCCGGAACGGAAGCACGCTGGCGACCACCTTCATTTCGAACAGGGTGTCTTCAGGGAGATTCTGGATAACCTCAATCTTGTCGAGCTGGCGGTCTGTATAGACCTTGAAGCGCCGCTCTTCGAACTCGGCAGTCGGGATGCGGTTCGGGAACGTGACGATGGAGTTCATAGATCGCCCTCTGGGTTGAATGCCAATGTCAGGAGGATGGGGTCGCCACCACTCCTCTGGTTAAAAAACGGGCAGGCAAGTATACATAAATCGATATTTATTTTCAGGTCTAATTAAAAAATACTGATGTACTGGTAGGAAATGTCGATCAAATATCGCGAAAATCATTAATAACGATCGAAATGTTCTGAAAAGTCATCATTGTCAAGGTGGTAATTCGTTTAGCGTGATAAGGATAGGTTGCCTTTCGTAGGAATACTACGACATTGGTCTAGACTTGGTTGTTAGATGTTCGAAAACCCTTCATTATTGCGTAACTAATCGGAAGAAAGGGTTTTGGCTTTCCTTTAATGGCCCTTGCAGTTGAATGTTTCTCTGGTTTTGTAGTAAAAAAACTACATTGTGGCGGGCGAGATCTGGGCAGCCTCAGGCCAGGCTTGCACCTTTTGGCCAAAAGCCGCGAATACAAAGGTGTCCAGGCAGTAAAGATGGCCAAGCTGTTCTATGCTTGATGACACTAGTCAGGCTGAATTATCCAAAACAACAGGTTCTGCAATTTACCGCAGCGAATGACACCGTAGGCGCCAGGCTGCTGATCGTGGCCCGAGTGGCCTTTTTGATGCCAAGGGGAGGGTTTGATGTACCAGGACGATGATCCCATTGAGACCAGTGAATGGCTAGATGCACTGGAATCTCTTATCGAACAGGAAGGCGTGGACCGCGCCAAGTATATTCTGGAAAGGCTCTCCGAACGAGCCAGCCGCGACGGTACCGAGTTACCATATTCAATCACCACCCCATTCCGTAACTCCATCCCCGTGACCCAGGAAGCCCGCATGCCGGGGGACCTGTTTATGGAGCGCCGTATTCGCTCACTGATCCGCTGGAACGCCATGGCCATGGTATTGCGAGCCAATCAGCGCCCGGGTGAACTGGGTGGGCACGTATCCTCATTCTCCTCTGCCGCGACACTGTACGATGTCGGCTTCAACTACTTTTTCCATGGTGGTGACGAAAAGCGGGAATCAGACCTGGTGTATTTCCAGGGCCACTCCGCGCCTGGTATATACGCCCGCTCCTATTTGGAAGGCCGTTTTGATGAGTCGCAGCTGGACAAGTACCGGGAAGAGGTCGACGGCAATGGCCTGTCTTCCTACCCCCACCCCTGGCTGATGCCGGACTACTGGCAATTCCCAACGGTATCCATGGGTCTTGGTCCGATTCAGGCCATCTACCAGGCCCACGTGATGAAGTACCTGCACAGCCGCGAGCTGATCGACATGGGCGACCGCAAGGTGTGGTGCTTTATCGGTGACGGCGAGTGTGACGAGCCGGAAACCCTGGGCTCCATCTCCATGGCCGGTCGCGAGAACCTCAGCAATCTTATCTTTGTGGTGAACTGCAACCTGCAACGCCTGGACGGCCCTGTGCGCGGCAATGGCAAGATCATCCAGGAGCTGGAAGGTGTGTTCCGTGGTGCCGGTTGGAATGTGCTGAAAGTGGTCTGGGGCCGCATGTGGGATCCGCTGTTCGAGCAGGACAAGGACGGCCTCATGCAGCGGGTCATGGACGAAGCGGTGGACGGCGATCTGCAGAACTTCAAGAGCAACGGTCCGGCCTATACCCGCAAACACTTCTTCGGAAAGTATCCGGAGTTGTCCAAGCTGGTGGAAAACCTCACTGACGAGGACATTAACAAGCTCAACCGTGGTGGCCACGATCCCTACAAGGTATACGCGGCCTACCATCACGCCATCCACAACAATGGCGGGCGCCCCACGGTCATTCTGGCCCATACCATCAAGGGGTATGGCTTCGGGAGCGCTGGTGAAGCGCAGAACACCGCACACTCCCTGAAGAAACTCGACATCGAGCAGCTAAAGGCCTTCCGCGATCGTTTTGCCGTGCCGCTGAAGGACGAAGAGCTCAAGGATGTGCCTTACTACCGACCGGCGCCGGACAGCCCGGAAATTGTCTACATGAACAAGCGCCGGCAAGAGCTGGGTGGTTTCTATCCCAAGCGCCGCAAGGATTGTCAGCCGCTGCAGACGCTGCCGCTGGATACCTTCAAAGCCTTGCTGGAAGGCTCCAATGGCCGTGAAATCTCCACCACCATGGCCTTTGTGCGCCTGCTGACGGCCCTGACCAAGGACAAGCGAATTGGCAAGCGGATAGTTCCGATTGTGCCGGACGAAGCCCGTACCTTCGGTATGGAAGGCATGTTCCGTCAGCTCGGCATTTACACGTCGGAAGGCCAGAAGTACGTGCCGGAAGACCGTGACCAGATCATGTACTACAAGGAAGACAAGAAGGGCCAGATCCTCGAGGAAGGCATCAACGAGGATGGCTCCATGGCGGCCTGGATGGCGGCGGCGACCTCGTACAGCACCAACAACTTCCCGCTGATACCGTTCTACATCTTCTACTCCATGTTCGGCTTCCAGCGTGTGGGCGATCTGGCCTGGGCGTCTGGCGATATCCAGGCCCGTGGTTTTCTGGTCGGTGGTACTGCCGGGCGAACCACGCTCAATGGTGAAGGCCTGCAGCATCAGGACGGCCACAGTCACATCCTGGCCCAGACCATTCCCAGCTGTAAGGCCTACGACCCGGCCTATGGCTATGAAATGGCCGTGGTGGTCCAGCACGGCATCAAGGAAATGTTTGAAGACAACCACAATGTCTTCTATTACCTGACCATCGAAAACGAGAACTACGAACAGCCTGCGATGCCGAAAGGCAAAAAGGTGGAAGACGGCATCATCAAGGGCATGTACCTCTTTGAGTCCGTTGAAACCAAGGGCCGCAAGAAGACGCCGCGGGTCCAGCTAATGGGCTCCGGTGCGATCCTCAATGAGGTCCGCGCCGCCGCCCAGTTGCTGAAGGACGATTTCAGCATTGCCAGCGATGTCTGGAGCGTGACCAGCTTCAATGAACTGGCCCGCGACGGCCTGCATACCGAACGTTGGAACCGCCTGCATCCGGATGACACGCCCAAGAAGGCGTACATCACCCAGTGCCTGGAGAAACAGCAGGGGCCGGTGGTGTCGTCCACCGACTATATCAAGCTGTTGTCCGAACAGGTGCGTGCCTACATTCCCAAGACTTACCTGACACTGGGGACCGACGGCTTCGGCCGAAGTGACACCCGCGAGAAACTGCGGAGCCACTTTGAGGTGGACCGTTTCTACGTGGCGGTCACCGCGCTCTCGGCTCTGGCACGGGATGGTGAAATCAAGGAAGAGGTGGTTCTCGAAGCCATGCGCAAGTACGGAATCGATCGCAACAAAACGAACCCGGTGCTGAGCTAAGGAGACCGCCATGAGTGAACAGGAAATCAAGGTTCCGGATCTCGGCGGTGCAGACGAGGTCGAGGTTATTGAAGTACTCGTCAGCCAGGGGGATTCGGTTGAGGAAGAAGATCCGATACTGACCGTGGAATCCGACAAGGCGTCGGTTGAACTGCCATCGCCCGGCGCCGGCAAGATCACCAAAATCACCGTCAAGGTGGGTGACAAAGTTAAGGAAGGCGACGTTGTTGGCCTGATGGAAGCTGGTGACGCCGCCAGTGGTTCGGATGACGACAAAGGCTCTGGTGACGAAGCTAGCTCCGGCAAGGACGAAAAGGCCGAAGCCAAATCCGAAGACAAGGCTGAAGAAACAAAGGCGGCACCGAAGAAATCCGGCGGTTCCCGCAAGGAAACCGTGCAGGTGCCTGCGCTTGACGGCTTTGACAACGTGCCGGTGATCGAGATCAACGTCAGCGAAGGCGATGAGGTTGAGGTTGACGATGCGCTGGTCACCGTGGAATCCGACAAGGCCACCATGGAGATACCGTCTCCCTTTGCCGGAAAAATTGGCAAGATCCTGGTGTCCGAAGGCGACAAGATCTCCGAAGGTCTCGACCTGGTCGAAATGACCGTTGTGGAAGAAGGCAGTGAAGAATCGTCTTCTGAACCTGCAGACTCTTCCGGCGAGTCCAAACAGGAGAGCAAAGCGGGATCTGAGAGCAAGCGTGAGGAGCCGAAGCCGGAATCGGCCTCGGCGACCTATGAGCCACCAACTCCCGGCGCCAAGGTGCACGCTGGTCCGGCGGTGCGCAAGTTGGCCCGTGAATTCGGTGCGGACCTGACCCGCATCAAGGGCTCCGGTCCGAAAGGGCGCATCCTGAAAGATGACGTGCAGGCGTACGTGAAGAGCCAGCTGCAGCAGACGCAGCAGGGCAGCACAGTGGCTGGCGGCGGTGGTGCCGGCATTCCCGGTGTGAAGCTGCCGGACTTCAGCCAGTTTGGTGACATTGAGCGCGAATCCATGTCGCGGATGATGTTCGCCACGGCCAACAACATGCAGCGCAGCTGGCTGAACGTGCCCCACGTCACCCAGTTCGAGGACGCGGACATCACCGACATGGAGGCTTTCCGCAAGGCGCAGAAAGCGGCCGGTGAGAAGAAGGGCGTGAAGATGACGCCGCTGCCGTTCCTGCTGAAAGCCTGCGCCACGGCGCTGGCGGAATTGCCGCAGTTCAATGTGTCCCTGGATATGGAGCGCAAGGAGGTAGTCCGCAAGCAGTACATTCACATCGGTATCGCGGTGGATACGCCCCACGGGCTGATGGTGCCGGTGATTCGGGATGTGGACAAGAAGGGGCTCTGGGAACTGGCCGCGGAAAGTGCGGACCTGGCTCAGAAGGCCCGGGACAAGCAGTTGAAGCCGGCGGAGATGCAGGGTGCGTGCTTCACCATCACCAGTCTGGGTGGTATTGGCGGCACGGCGTTCACGCCGATTGTGAATACGCCGGAGGTGGCGATTCTTGGTGTGTCCAAGGCGGCGATGAAGCCGGTCTGGGATGGCAAGGATTTCCAGCCACGGCTGATGTTGCCGCTGTCGCTGTCCTACGATCACCGGGCGGTGAACGGGGCGGACGCAGCACGGTTCACGACACTGCTGAGTCAGCTTCTTGGGGATATTCGGTCCCTGCTTCTCTAAACCCTGGCGGTATTGCTCCAGTAGCCTTCGGGCTACGGAGCGATTAACCGGATGGCGGCGTACTCTTCCGGGGGACCACCAGTCTGTCGGTATATTGCTTCAGTTCCTTGTACACCCGGTCCCGCTGTTTTTCATAGCGATGGGAGAAGTGAAAGGCAACCAACTGCCTGGCGTCGGCCAGGTTGGCGATACGGGCGCAGGTTTCGGTGGTCAGGTGTTGGGTGCGTTCTGCCTGGTCTTTGTCGGCAAGCAGAAATGAAGCCTCGCAGAACAGGGTGTGGGCATCCCGGGCCAGATTGCTCAGCTTGCGAATGTTGTCGGGGCTGTCCCGGAAGTCGGTGGCGTACACGACTTTCTCACCGGGTGGCTTCTCCTGGCCGCTCAGCGGATCTCCGCGAACCTTGGGCTGACAACTTGGCTCGTAAGCGTAGGCCATGACCGGGACCCCATGGTCAAGTTGGGTGGCGCGGACAGCAAAGCCCGCTTCCTGGTGGACAATCCGGTCCTTGATGGCCACGGTTTCCAGGGGGACGGCCTGGTCCTCGCCAGCGGTGATCTGCCAGCGCTTGAGGTGGTCCTGATACCATTCGTGGACGATGAACTTCGGGGCGCGATCCTCCACCCGGTCCCATAGAATGCCATTCACCATACCTGACACATGCTTATGCAAGCCCGGCGGGCCATACAGGCGGCAAGGCGGATAATGTCCGATGCGGCAGCGAACCAGCCACAGGAAGCCGCCAATATGGTCGGCGTGGGCATGGCTGATAAACACATCGCTGATTTGGTGGGCGGCCCGCAGTGGCATCCGGCCGGTATCGCCGATATCGAATAGCAGGCTGCGGCCCTGGTGCAGCATTCGCAACTGCAGTAAAGGGTCGCCCGTCACACCGTTGACCAGGGTCGCCACGGTATTACCTACCCGCACTGCCACCTGGGGTTCACCGGTGACGTTGGTAAGTGCCCCCAGTTCCACTTTCACTTCTGTGGCGCCGTTGGCTTTACGGCTTGTGGGCTCGGGTGAGGGAGCTTTCTTTGGGGCAGTGTGCAGGCGACTGTCCCGGTAGACGGCGTCACGCACCAGCAACTGGTCTACGTCAAGGGGCCGGCTGGCGGTTTTCACCTGTATCAGTGTTGGTGATGCTTCCTGCACTTCGCCCAGGGTCTGGAGTTCGCCCCGATGAGACAGCGCGACCTGACGACCACGCCAGGCCTTCGGGTTGTCCAGGGGCGGTGGCGTGCCCAGCAGGGCGAGCTGTTCTGGCGATAGGCTGACAGTATTGCCCTTGTCGAGATGCTCTTCCCAGAGTTGGCTGCGTTGCAGTACCCGCTGGGTCCGTGGCAGGGGGTGGGCCTGGGGAGACGAGGTTATGGTAATAACCCGCGCCGGCAAGGACGCTAGCTCATTGCCCAAGGGCAGTGGATGGCCCTCTCGGGCCAGTACCAGGCAAAGGTCGATATGAGCAGTGGCGGCCAGTGCCTGTAGTAACTCGGCGCCGCCGACACCCCGAACCAGTCCAGGGCTGTCCAGGAACAGGGTGGCCGTTTGTTTTTTTGGTGCTTGTTGCGTTTCTGGTAGCTGGGCCAACAATCGGTTGACGGCCATCACCAGGGGCATCCGGAAACGACCGGCATCCAGGGTGCACAGGGGCTCGCCGGCCAGGATTGACCAGTCTTGGCCACCGAGGCGGGCCAGCGCCAGGGTACCCGGTACTCCAAAGCCGGGCATGCCGGGATCGCAGTTCAGGCAATAGCTGTCGCGTCCCCTGGTGGCGAGCTCCGCCATCAGCTGTCGAATCAGTGTGGTTTTGCCACTACCGGACTCACCCACCACCAACACCCGGTGGTCGGCGTGACAAAGCCGATCCAGCAGTTCTGCGTCTGTCGGTTGGTACGGATCAATCACTCCGCGTCCTCCCTGACATTCAGTATTCAGGAACTTCCTATAATACTCGTGTCTGGCATAGGCTGCAGTTCACGACATTTTGCTTGCTGCACAGACCTCCAGGGCTGACGGCATTCCGGCCAATGCAGTCAACCTGTTTACTCTCCATGATCGCCTCTGCCTTCGGATAAACCCATGCATCCTACGGAGACCGATCAATGAACGCCGCTGAACAGCTCTCGCAACCCCTGACGCTTAAGAATGGGGCCGTTATTCCCAATCGCTTTGCCAAGTCCGCCATGAGCGAAACCCTGGGAACCATCGATAACCGTGTCACCCAGGACTTGGTGACGCTCTACCGCACCTGGGCCGAAGGCGGTACCGGTCTGTCGATTACTGGCAACGTGATGGTGGATCGCCGACACATCGGTGAGCCGCAGAATGTGGTGTTGGAGGATGAGCGGGATCTGGAGTTACTGAAGGCCTGGGCAGAGGCAGGGAAGGTCGGGGGGAGCCAAATCTGGATGCAGCTGAATCATCCGGGCAAGCAGAGTCCGAAGATGCTGAACAAGGATCCGGTGTCTCCCAGTGCGGTGCCGTTTCGCAAGGAAATGCGGAGTATGTTTGCGACGCCGAGAGCGCTGACCGGGCCGGAGATTGAGGACATTATTCGCCGCTTTGCGAAAAGTGCGGCGATTGCGGAGATGGCAGGCTTCAGTGGGGTGCAGATTCACGGCGCCCACGGCTATCTGGTGAGCCAGTTCCTGTCGCCACATCATAATCAGCGCACGGATGAATGGGGTGGCTCTGCTGAGAAGCGGATGCGCTTTGTGCTGGAGGTGTATAAGGCGATTCGGGAGGCAACCGGGGAAGGTTTTAACGTCGGCATCAAGCTGAATTCGGCGGATTTCCAGCGAGGCGGTTTTACCGAGGAAGAATCCCTGGCGGTGATTGAGGCGTTGGCAGATCGGGGTATTGATCTGGTGGAGATTTCCGGTGGTAATTATGAAAACCCGGCGATGGCCAAGGGGGCTGAAAACGGTGAGGTAAAGCAGAGTACGCTGGCGCGGGAGGCGTATTTTCTGGAGTTTGCGGAGAAGGTGCGCGATCGGGTGGATGTTCCCCTGATGGTCACCGGTGGCTTCCGCACGGAAACCGGGATGGCAGATGCTATTACTTCTGGAGCAACCGATCTGGTTGGTATCGCTCGGCCACTGGCGGTAGAGCCGGATTGTCCGAAGCGGATTATGGCGGGTGAGTCATTTACCAGTTCAGTGAAGCCGATTAAAACCGGTATCCGGTTGATTGACGATATGGCGTTGATGGAAGTGAGCTGGTACACCCGGCAGCTTGGCCGTATGGGGAAGGGGAAGGCGCCGCGTATTCATGATCGGGGGGTGCTTTCTTTGATGGAGGTGATTGGGGTGATGGCTTCTCGTGGGGTTCGGACTCGGTTGCGGGCCGGGGAGTAGCCCTTAATGTGGTAGTAGGGCGCGGGAGGGGGTATCTGGTAAAAAATGTCGCTTTAACTCGCTTTGCTCAGACAGGCGACATTTTTTACCAGATACCCCCTCCCACACCTTGTCGGACTTTGGGGGCTTGGGGCCCTTTTAGTTTGCGAAGTACATTCCTTCGAAGTAGTCGCGGAGGTCTTGTATGACGGCGGCTTCGAAGGGGTGGGTCAGTTCGAAGAGCAGGCTGTCGTTGGTTGATGTTTTCATGGTGTCACCTCTGTTGGATTAAAACAGTGGCGGAGTGTGGTCCGTCACTCTGACTTCAAAAGGTGTTCTTGCATCAGGTGTGCCAAATAACAGAAGTGCCTGCAGGCTGTTGAATAGAATAGATATTAGGTTTATCGGTGCAGAGTGTCGGGCAGAAGGGCTGCTGTGGTTTGGTGCGTTTGATCCTGGATGGGGCGTACCAAAAAGAAACCCCGGCGCTGGGCCGGGGTTTCTCCTGAGCTAACTTCTAAAGGAACTTAGAAGTTGTACTGTGCGGCAAACAGAAGGCGGCTTGCATCGCCGTCGTCGCCACTGACGTTTTCGCGCTTCAGGAACTGGTATTCAACGCCCATCATGACGTTTTGTACCGGAGTCCACTTGTAGTTAGCCATGGCGGCGGAGTTGGTTTCGCTTTGGCCGGCTACCGCTACGCCATCGTCTTCAGCGTCGTCCCAGTCCACTTCGACCAGGCCGTAACCAATGTTGATGCTGCGACCGCCACCCAGGTTGATACCTGCACCAATCGTGCCGCCGTAACCCGCGATAGTTTCTACATCGCCGGTCGCGGGATCAACATAAGCACTCGCCGCGCCAAAGTCGTCACCAGAGCGATACAGATAGCTGTTGGCGCCATCGGTATAGCTGAGAGAGCCTTGAACGGTGATCATGTCGCTCAGTGCCATCTTGGCAGCGACAAAGGTCGCAAAGCCAGCCGCGCTTTCATCGCTGGCGCCAGTGTCATAGCCAACCTGGTGCGCCAGGACGGCAGCTGAGTACGAGAGGCCACCGGCTGAATCCTGCAGGCGAGCGGTGAGCGTTGGCAGAGCATCTTTTTGGGCGGTATTGGCTCCATCAGTGACGAAAGAGCTAACTGGATCCTCAAGTGAAACGGAGAGAGGACCGGAAGTATAGCGTGCCTGCGCGGTACGGGCCTGGAAACCAGCCGCGCCCGGCATGGAGTCGAAGTCCAGAGTTGCGGTGTTACCCACGAAGCTGGTGAAGTTCGACCAGGTTTGACCCATCAGCACGCCGTTATACTCACCGTAGGCATGGCGAAGTCGCAGTGAACCACCGCCGCCGCCGCGGAAGTCGCCTTCCACGTTAACTTTTACACCCTGCGGTGAGGTGGTGACCAGGCCGATCCGGCTCTGGAAGGCGTCTGCGCCGAAGTGGCCATCTGGCGCATCGTCGTTATTAACAAGACCGTTGAATGAGCCAGAACGCGTACTGAGCGCCTGGTTGCTATCAACGTCATAAGAAGCATTGAGGCGACCATAGCCATACAGGCTTACGTCGTAGTCGCCAGCGTTGAAGCTGACTGCTCCGGCTTGTCCAGCTACCCCTAATACTGCTGCTGCTGCCGTCGCGCGAATTGCCATTCTCAGTTTGTTGCTTTGCATCGTTGTTGTCTCCACACATTATTTTTGTTGGACCCATTTCAAAGTAGTTACGAATCTGTGACATTTCAAATAAATTTGCTCATTAATTAGACGAATGTCTATGTCCGTAATTCGTTGCTTTACAGGCATCTGCGATTCGCAGTTCACAGTGACGTTGCAATATGACCTCCAAAAGTACTGATATTGGTGTCTTAACGTTTGCTTTTCCTACATTGAGGGGGCTGGGTGGAAGGCACGGGCCGTGACAGGATCATCGGAATTGATATTCTTTTCTGACACCTGGGCCAGGGAATGGTAGGAGTCGGGCATTGCCCGGGCAGATGTGCTCATGCCGTGAGTGGCGTATGATAAATATAGCTTTAATTCTTTGAACCGTTTTCGAGAGAGCCCGATGAACAGAGAACCCGTCAGTCGCGAACTTTTTGATGAAGTCATGGTGCCGAACTACGCTCCCGGCTCAATCATTCCAGTGCGCGGAGAAGGCTCCCGCATCTGGGACCAGGAAGGCCGTGAATTTGTGGATCTTCAGGGTGGCATTGCGGTTACCTGCCTTGGTCATTCCCATCCTGGCCTCGTGGGCGCGTTAACAGATCAGGCCGAGAAACTCTGGCATCTGTCCAATGTCATGACCAATGAACCTGCCCTTCGCCTGGCCAAGACCCTTTGTGATCTTACTTTTGCGGAACGGGTGTTTTTCGCCAATTCTGGCGGGGAAGCCAACGAGGCTGCGTTCAAGCTCGCTCGGCGTTATGCCTGGGAACATTTTGGTCCTGAAAAGAACGAAATTATTTCTTTCACCAGCTCTTTCCACGGCCGTACCCTCTTTACGGTCAGCGTGGGTGGTCAGCCGAAGTACCTGGAAGGGTTCGAACCGGCGCCCGGTGGTATTCACCATGCAACGTTCAATGATCTGGAGTCGGTCCGGAAACTGATCTCCAGGGAGAAAACCTGCGCTGTCGTGGTTGAGCCCATTCAGGGCGAAGGCGGTGTCATGCCCGCAGATCCCGAGTTCCTGAAAGGCCTGCGTCAGCTCTGCGACGAGAACGATGCTCTACTGGTGTTTGATGAAGTTCAGAGTGGCGTCGGGCGTACCGGTTATCTCTATGCCTACGAAATGTATGGCGTGGTCCCCGACATCCTGTCCAGCGCCAAGGGCCTGGGGGGTGGTTTCCCGGTGGCCGCGATGCTGACCACAGCGAAAGTGGCTGCAAGCCTGGGTGTCGGCACCCATGGCAGCACCTACGGCGGCAACGCACTGGCCTGCGCCGTCGCCCAAAAGGTCATCGACACGGTCAGCCAGCCGGATATCCTGAAAGGTGTCAAGGTCAGGTCCGAGCGTCTCCGAAAGGGCATGATGGCAATTGGCGAGCGTTACGGCGTGTTCAGCGAGGTCCGCGGAGCCGGCTTGCTGCTGGGCTGCGTTCTCACTGAGAAGTGGCAGGGCAAGGCCAAGGAGTTCCTGAATGCGGGGCTGGACGAAGGTGTGATGGTTCTGATCGCCGGTGCCAATGTGGTCCGTCTGGCGCCGTCCCTGATCATTCCGGAATCTGATATCGAAGATGCTCTCGAGCGTTTCGAAGCGGCAGTGAAGAAGGTAACTGAAACCAGTAAATAACACGGCAGCTGGTTCAGGGAAGGCGAGTGCGGAGATAGAAGTGCGGGTGGGGTGATGCTTATTTTTATGCGCCGACTGTCTGAGCAAAGCGAGTTCCAAGGCGCATAAAAATAAGCATCATCCCACCTGCACAACCTCCGAAGCCAAAACTAATAAAGGGAGGCCTTATGTGGTTGGTCCGTCCGATTAAAATGGATGACCTGCAAGGTGTACTGGGCATCTCTGGCAATCAGGGTGCAAGGCTGTCATCGACCCTGCCAAAACAGGAAGACGCGCTAGCAGCCAAGATAGACTGCTCAGTACGCTCCTTTGCCGGTAAGCTCAAAACCGGAGAGTCCGCCCGATTTCTGTTTGTTCTTCAGAACACCGCCACCGGCAAGATTCATGGGATCGCCGGTATCGACGCCAGAGCTGGTAACGGACAGCCTTTCTATAATTACCGCCGGGATGCACTGATTCACGCATCCCATGAACTGGGTGTGTCCCGCCGGGTTGAAGTGCTGTATCCATCGCATGCACTGACGGACACCTCGCTCCTGTGTGCCTTCGCCATCGACCCCGAATTGAAAGGTACAGATGCTTTCGAGTTGCTTTCCCGTGCCCGTCTGATGTTTATTGCCGAACATCGGGAATGGTTTAGTCGCCGTATGGTGGTGGAAATTCAGGGCGTCCAGACCAGTCAGGGCGAAGTGCCATTCTGGGACAGTCTCGGGCGGCACTTTTTCGACATGGATTTTGAAACCGCAGACCAGCATTCGGGGCTGCTCAGCAAGACCTTTATCGCCGAGCTGATGCCGCCTAATCCAATCTACGTCACCTTGCTCTCCACCGCCGCCCAGAAGGCACTTGGGCAACCCCATGAGCTTACCGGCCCAACCTATGAGTTGCTGCAACACGAAGGCTTCAGCGCTGGATGTTACGTCGACATCTTTGACGCGGGTCCCGTGCTGGAGGCCCGAACCGACAGTCTGAGAACCGTGGTGACCAGCCACCGTGCCGTGCTGCATGGCAACCCGGGCGATAATGGCGATAACTGCCTGATCTCTGCCGGACAGGGTGAGGCATTCCGCTGCACCCTGACGCCCCTGGGTGAAACCCTCAAGAATGAAGTCAAGGTGCCGGTGAGTACCTGGACATGTCTCGGATGCAGCTCCGGAGATGACGTAAGGATGGCGCCATTATGATCATCTGCAAGCCTACAAATTCAGGGAGGTTCCCATGCTGGTAATTCGTCCGTTGCAGGAAGCCGATCTGGATGCGTTGTATGACATGGCCCAGAATGCAGGGAAGGGGTTGACCACCTTGCCCGCAGACCGCGAATTACTTGAACGCAAGATTGAGCATGCGCGGGAAACCTTCAATCAGCGCTGTGCCCCCGAAGCCGGCCTGTACCTGTTCGCCCTGGAGGATACGGAACTCAAGCGCTGCGTCGGCATCAGTGGCATCCAGGCCCGGGTGGGATTGGATGAAGTGTTCTATAACTATCGGTTGAGTGTGGCCGTGAATGCTTCGCGGGAGCTCGGGGTGCATGTGCGTACGCCTACTCTGCACCTGTCCAATGACATGACCGACACCACCGAAATCTGTTCGCTGTTGTTGTCTGACAGCCATCGTGGTGGTGGTAATGGCTTGCTGTTGTCCCGTTGTCGTTTCATGTACCTGGACAGTTTCCGCAAACATTTTTCGGAGAAGGTCTTCGCGGAAATGCGTGGGGTATCGGACAAACACGGGCGCAGCCCGTTATGGGACGCCCTGGGCAGCCAGTTTTTTGATATGGAATTCAGTGAGGCTGACATGTTGTCAGGCCTTGGTAACAAGTCCTTTATCGCTGAGCTGATGCCGAAGTACCCCATCTACGTGCCGATGTTGCCCGATGCAGCCCGCGCGGTAGTGGGTAGGGTTCACGATAACACCGCGCCCGCCTTGAGGATGCTGCAGGCGGAAGGGTTCAACTTTAACGGACTGGTGGATATTTTTGATGGTGGGCCGGTCGTGGAAGCCTTTGTGCACAATATCCGCACGGTGCGGGAGAGCATCAACCGGCATGTGCTGATCAGTCGCAAGCCTATGGACCTGAATTTGCCAGCGTCGGAGCGTGTCATGATTTCCAACGTCTCGTTCCGGGACTTTCGGGTAACCACCATACCTGCGGAATGTATCGGGCCTGATACTGTCACCTTGAATAAGGAGGTTGCGGAGGTGCTGTTGGTGGAATCCGGCGATCAGGTTCGTCTGGCGCCCTTGAAAGACGCCGGTCCGCAGGCCATCCATACAGTAAAAGAACATGGCCATGTCAGCCGGTCCCCCTGGGGGTAGGCGGGCGGGGCTGGCCGCAAGGGTTTTGAAGACACCGTATTCAAGTACCGGGAGGTGTAAGCTATGGCAAACCTGACAGGTGAATTATTTATCGATGGTCTATGGCTGCAAGGCCATGGCTTACCGTTTGAGTCGATCCAACCGGTCACCGGTGACACCGTTTGGGACGGCCAAAGCGCCAACCTGGAAGACGTGGATGCGGCGGTTCGTGAAGCCCGTAACAGCTTTTTGAAGTGGCGGCGAAAGTCCTTTGTTGAACGCAAGGCACTGGTCGAGGCGTTTGGTAAGAAGCTGGAAGAGCACAAGGAAGAGTTGGCTCATCAGATTGGTCTGGAGACCGGCAAACCGCTTTGGGAATCCCGCACCGAAGTGGCGGCGATGATTGGCAAGATCGGTATCTCTGTAAAAGCCTACGATGAGCGGACCGGCCATTCGGAATCCGAGGTGGCTGGCGGTAAGGCGGTGTTGCGTCACCGTCCCCATGGCGTGGTGGCTGTTTTTGGCCCCTATAATTTTCCCGGCCACTTGCCCAATGGTCACATTGTGCCTGCTCTGCTGGCAGGTAACACCGTGGTGTTCAAACCCAGCGAATTAACGCCGGGAGTTGCCGAGCTCACCGTCAAGCTCTGGGAACGCGCCGGTTTGCCTGATGGTGTTATCAATCTGGTACAGGGCGCGGCCGCTACGGGTAAATCCCTTGCCCGTCATCCGGGTATTGATGGTCTGTTCTTTACCGGTAGTTCCACGGTTGGTCATTTGCTACACGAACAGTTCGGCGGTCAGCCGGAGAAAATCCTGGCTCTGGAGATGGGTGGCAATAACCCCCTGATTGTTCAAGATGTTGCGGACGTTGATGGTGCGGTCCATCACGCCCTGCAGTCCGCATTTCTGTCGGCTGGCCAGCGCTGCACCTGCGCTCGTCGCTTGCTGGTTCCCAAGGGCACAAAAGGGGATCACTTCATCGATCGCCTGAAGGAAGTCGCGGCCCGAATCCAGGTAGGAGAGTTCGACGCCGAGCCGCAGCCGTTCATGGGGGCGGTCATCTCTGCCGAAGCGGCGGAAAAACTGTTGGCGGCGCAGGGCAACATGATTGAGAAAGGCGCTCGCTCACTGCTGGAGATGAAACAACTCAGGCCCGACACCGGCTTGTTGTCTCCTGGCATTCTGGATGCGACCGGCCTGGACGAGAGCGACGAGGAATTTTTCGGTCCGTTGTTGACGGTCTATCGTTACAAGAGTTTCGATGAGGCGCTGGAGCTGGCGAACAATACCCGTTACGGCCTGTCCGCCGGGATTCTCACCGATGACCGCAAACTCTATGAGCGGTTGGCCGACGAAGTGCGGGCCGGTATCGTCAACTGGAATCGCCCGTTGACCGGTGCCAGCAGTGCGGCCCCCTTTGGTGGAGTGGGGGGCAGTGGCAACCATCGCCCCAGCGCTTATTACGCGGCGGATTACTGCGCCTGGCCGATGGCCTCGCTGGAAGCGAAGAAGAGTGAGGTGCCGGACAGCCTGGCGCCCGGGTTAAATTTCGATTGATGGACTGACACATGCCCAAACATGCAGTTGAAGCCAATTTCGATGGCCTGGTTGGCCCCACCCACAATTACGCTGGCTTGTCCTGGGGGAATGTGGCATCCAAGTCCAATGTGAATGCTGTCTCCAACCCCAAGGAAGCCGCGCTTCAGGGGCTGGCGAAGATGAAGCGGCTGGCGGACCGGGGTTACGTTCAGGGCGTTTTGCCTCCCCATGAACGGCCCCATATTCCCACCCTGAAGGCGCTGGGGTTCACCGGGTCGGACGAGGCCGTTCTGGCGGCCGTTGCCAGGGAAAACCCCTCAATCCTGGCGGCCGCGTCGTCCGCGTCGGCGATGTGGACCGCCAACGCGGCCACCGTGTCACCCAGCGCCGATACGTCCGATCATCGCGTGCACTTCACGCCGGCTAACCTGAGTGCCAAGTTTCACCGCTCCATTGAGCATGTGGTGACCGGCCGGATGCTGAAATCCATTTTTGCGGATGAGGCCTGGTTTGCCCATCATCCGGCGTTGCCGTCGGTCAGTCATTTTGGTGATGAAGGAGCGGCCAACCATACCCGTTTGTGCAATCGCTACGGTGAGCCGGGGGTAGAGTTGTTTGTCTACGGCCAGGTGGCGTTCAATGAACAGGCGCCGGCCCCGGAAAAATACCCCGCAAGGCAAAGCCTGGAAGCATCCCAGGCGGTCGCCCGACTGCATGGTTTGAAGGACAACCACGTGGTCTTTGCCCAGCAGAATCCGGCGGCTATTGATGCCGGCGTGTTTCATAACGACGTGATTGCCGTGGGGAATGCCAATACCCTCTTTTACCATGAGCTGGCGTTCCTGGAGGAAGAAAAGGTACTGGCGGATATCCGCGGCCGGTTAACCGGTGCTGAGTTGCAGGCAGTGCGTGTCAGCAGCGCCGAGGTGTCCCTTGAGGATGCGGTGCAATCGTACCTGTTCAACAGCCAGTTGCTGAACACCGCCGACGGTATGTTGCTGGCGGTGCCTGGAGAGTGCCGTGAATTGTCGGCTGTCAGCCGTTATCTGGACGACCTGGTGAAAGGCGATGGCCCGATCACCTCGGTGGAGGTATTTGACGTCAAACAGTCCATGCGCAATGGGGGTGGCCCGGCGTGCTTGCGCTTGCGCGTCGCGCTCAACGATGACGAGCTGAAGGCCATGCATCACGGCGTGCTGCTGAATGACGCCTTGTACGAACGCCTGACCACGTGGGTTGAAGCCCATTACCGCGAGGAACTGTCAACGGAAGATCTGGCGGACCCAATGCTGCTGGATGAAGTCCGCAAGGCTTTGGATGAGCTGACCGGTATTCTGGGCCTGGGCTCCATCTACGATTTTCAGCTCTGAGTGGTTTTGTCGGATTACGCCTGCGGCTAATCCGACCTACTCGGATCAATGATTGGTGGCGTAAGGTAGGTCGGATTAGCCGCAGGCGTAATCCGACAATATTCTCAAGAGGCAATAGAAGACGTCAGCATCTCCATAGTGTGACGGATCAGGGACTCCGCTGAGAAGTTCTCCACCTGGCCACTCTCGGCCATTTCGCTTTGACACAGCAAGATGACGCCGTGTAACGCGCCACGCAGGTAAAGGGCCGTCTCCACCGGATCATGGATACGATCGCGGTTCATGGTGCCATCCTCCAGACCCAGACGAATCGCCCCCTCCATCAGCTCCATCAGCTCGGATTTCGAGCACAGCATATCCATGGCCTGTTGTTCGTCCGCTTCCGTCATGGCGGTGGACGCCTTGGTCATGGCTGAAAAGTAGTCAGGTTCTTCCAGATAAAAGTGGTAGTAGGCCTCGCCCATGGCAGTGATCTGCGCCAGGCCAGTGGTGGCGGTATCCCGAGCTTGCTCGAAACGGCGGCACAGGCTTTGGCCCGCACGCAGCATGATGCCTCGCTGGATCGCCGCCTTGTCCTTGAAGTACACATACAACAGTGCGCGGCTCAGGCTGGCGGTGCGGGCGATGTCATCCATGGAAGTACGGTCGTAACCTTTCTCCGAGAATACCAGTTCGGCGGCATCCAGGATGGCATCGCAGCGGGCCTGCTTTTCCCGCTCCCTGCGTGTTTTCAACTTCTCGCTCATTCTCGTGTCCGGTCGGTGGAAACTGCACTGTCATCATACCTTATGACAGATAAAAACCGATTATTGACAAATTGTCAAATAATGACATTATGTCTGTTAATGACGATTGCTTCCAGGGATTTCGGGGCAGACAAACATCACAAACACGGAAGGAAGGGCCGGCCATGAATCCGAATCGAATCATCATCAAACCTTTTCTGATTGCTGCCGCTGTGCTGATCATGGCGGGCTGCAAAGCCCAGGAAACTTCAACCGAGAGCGCCGTCCAGGCTGTCTCCGTTCGAACGGCACAAGTCGCGGGCGGTCAGACGGAGGGAATCCCCTTGCGATTTTCCGGGATCATCCGTGCCACTCAGAGAGCCACCCTGACGTTCCAGGTGAGCGGAACCCTGCGCGAGCGCGATGTCGAACTTGGCCAGCAAGTCTCCGAGGGTGATTTGCTGGCGCGGGTGTATAACCCGGCCCTGGAGCCGGCCCGTGATTCGGCCCGCGCGCGGTTGGAAGAACTGAATACTCAGTATGATCAGGCAAAACGGGAGTGGGAGCGCTCCAGCCGGTTACACGAGCGGGGTGTGGTTTCCGAGCAGACGTTGGAACAGCTTGCTGCCCGGCGTGATGGCTTGCGGGCCAGTGTCGCCACTGCCCGCGCCTCGCTGGCCGAGGCGTCACGATTACTGGAAGAGAGTGTGCTCAGGGCCCCGTTTGATGGCCGTGTCGAAGCCGTGCTGGTTGAGCGGGATGAGTTCGTCGCTGCCGGTCAGCCGGTGATACGGCTGTCTTCCCCCAAGGGCCGGGAAGTGGAAGTTCGGGTTCCGGCTTATATGCTCAGTCACGTCAGACTGGGGCAACTGTTACCGGTCTGGTCGGTACAGGACCGGAACCGCGCGCCGGAGACCGGTTCCATCGTCGAGATTGCGCAGGCAGGGGGCGTGCGGGGTGAGCTGCACCCGGTGCTGGTGAGTTTGCCAGCAGATACCCTGGAGCCGGGGGAGCCGGTTGAAGTGGGCATCACGCCAACCGAGGTGGTGGCCACCACGGTTCCCCTGCTGTCAGTCATGAAATCCCCCAGCGGTGCCAGTGTGTTTCGGGTGTCGGATGGCATTGCGCGCCGTGTGCCTGTCCAGGTTCAGCGTGTGATCGGTGAGCGTGTGGTGGTGGATGCCCAGGATCTGGAAGCCGGCGATCAGGTCATATACGCGGGCATGACACGGATAGCCGATGGTGACGCCGTGGAGGTGCACTGATGGCTTCCCGGCTGCTGAACTACCAGCGTCTGCTGGGCATGGTAGTGACCATGCTGTGTCTTCTGGGGATTGCCGCCTACAGCACCATGCCAAGGCAGGAAGATCCATCTTTCCCCTATCGTGCCGGAATGGTGACCGTGAACTATCCGGGTGCCAGCGCGGATGCCGTCGAACGCCTGGTGCTGAACCCCCTGGCGGATGAATTGCGTCAAGTGGAAGAGGTGGATTTCACCCAGGCCACTGCACGCACCGGGGTGGCCATTGTCCGGGTTCGTCTCAACGACACCATATACGATACCGACTCGGCCTGGGACCGGGTGCGCCAGGCCATGGACCGGGCCCGGCTCGAATTCCCCGCTGATGTCGGGCAAATGGCGCTGGATGACCGGCTGATCGACATTCCCGCCATTGTCCTGGCGGTGGGTGGCTCCACCTCCGTCACTGAGCTGAGCAAGGTGGCTGAACGCCTGAAACGGAACCTCGCGGACATACCGGGTGTTTCCAGGATTGAACTGGAGGGGGACGTCGACGAGCAGATTACCCTCGCCCTGGACGACGCCGCCATGTTCCGTCTCGGGATTTCTCCGGCCCGGGTCATGGATACCCTGGCCCGACGCAATCAGACTATTCCCGGTGGTTTTGTGGTGGTGGATGGCCGCCGCATGTCGGTATTACCCAATAGCGAGTTTGCGGATATCGATGCCATACGGGCAACCCCCATTGAACTGCCGGACGGGTCACAGGTACCGCTGGCGGCCGCCGCCGAGGTATGGCGCGGGCCAGAGGAACCGAGGCAACCGGAAACCTGGTTCGACGGTGAGCGAGTGGTGCTGGTCTCGGTGATTATGGAGGAAGGCTCCACTGACGCCATCCGCTTCGGCGAGCGGGTGAGGACGCGGCTGGATGCCATTCGTGGAGACTTTGCGCCATACCAGCTCCGTGAAATGTTCTTCCAGCCGGACAAGGTGGAGCAGCGCCTGGATAACCTGGCGTTGAGTCTGGTGTTGTCCGTGCTCATTATTGTCGCGGTGGTGTTCACCGGAATGGGCATTCGCATGGGGATTCTGGTGGCCTCCATCCTGCCGATGGTGGCGTTGATCAGTATTGGCCTTTATGACCTGGGCGGTGGTGTGCTACATCAGATCGCAGTGATAGGCATGGTGATCTCCCTCGGGATCCTGATCGACAACGCGATCGTGATCGTCGAGAGCATCCAGGGACATCTGGACGACGGTATGCGCAGGCTGGATGCGCTCAGGCAGTCGGTGCGCGAGTTGGCGGGGCCACTCGGTGCTTCCACCGGAACCACATTGGCAGCCTTTGCCCCGTTGCTATTATCCAAGGGTGGTACGGCGGATTTCACGCGGGGGGTACCGGTGATGATCATGCTGACGCTTTCAGTTAGCTACCTGTTGGCCATTTCCGCGGTACCATTACTGGCTGCGAGGTTCCTCAAACCGCGCAAAGCCACGGGGCAGGATCGCCTGGTGGGATTGGCCCGCTTCCTGGGCGGACTGGTGTATCGCATGCCCGGGAAGCTGATGCTGGCAGGCCTGGTTCTGGTGCTTGTCAGCCTGGCACTGACGCCCTTCATGAAGCAGCAGTTCTTTCCCAATGCCGACCGTCCACAGGTCATCGTGGAGCTCTATATGCCGGAAGGCACCGATCAGGAACGCACCTCGGCTGTCGCCGCTGATCTTGAGCGGGCCATCCGTCAGAGACCCGAGGCGGTTCAGGTTCATCGCTTCACCGGCTTTACCGGACCGAGTTTCTACTACAATTTGCAACGCTCACCACAGGCGCCCAATCGAGGTCGCATTGTGGTGTCGACACCGACACTGGCCGATACCACGGAACTGATTCCCTGGATCCGCGACCACGCCAACAGCCATATGCCGGAACTGAACCTGTCGGTGGGTATCCTGGGGCAGGGGCCGCCAAGGGCCGCACCGGTGGCAATCCGGGTGTACCATGCTGACGATGACACCAGAGCGCAAGCCGTGGAGCAGGTATTTTCGGCATTGCGACGGGTCGAAGGCACGGTGGACGTACGTCACGATCTGGATATAGGCGTGCCCAGCATTTCTATCAATGTGGATGACGCCAGTGCCGCGCGATACGGTATCAACCGTGCCGATGTGGCCCAGGGGCTGTACGGTCAGAGCTTTGGTGTGGTTGCGGAACAGTACCGCCAGGAAGAGGATCCCATACCCCTGGTGTTACGGTCTCGCGAAGGCACCAGCCTCTCACTGTCACGCCTGTTGTCGATAAACATCTACAACGATCAGGGCGACGCCGTGCCCCTGTCTGCAGTGACGTCAGTGGAAACCTCCTGGGAACCGGCTGCACGCTACCTGAGAAATGGGGTACGAATGAATACCGTCACCGCCAATCTGCTGGCCGGTTACTCCTTCAGCCAGGCCTTGCAGGGGCTGGAGACCGCACTGGAAGAAAAGCCGCTGCCTGCGGGAAGCCGTTTGGCCATGGGCGGTGACGCGGAGGGCTCCGATGATGCCAACAATGCGCTGCTGACAACTGCGCCGATCGGCATACTGCTGTTGCTGTTCTTCCTGCTGATCCAGTTTAATTCCTTCCGCCGCGTCGGCATCATTCTGCTGACCGTGCCACTGGCAACCGTGGGCATTTTCCCCGGCCTGGTGCTGTCCGGATCGCCGTTCGGCTTCCAGTCACTGCTTGGAGTCATTGCCCTGGTGGGCATCGTGGTGAACAACGCCATCGTGCTGCTGGACGTGATGGATCGCCAACTGGAGAAAGGAGAGGGTATTCGTGATGCTGTTCGCACCGCGGTAGAACAGCGCACGCGGCCGATCCTGCTGACGACAGCGACCACCGTGGCTGGCCTGCTGCCGTTGGCATTCTCCAGCTCAACACTGTGGCCGCCGATGGCCTGGGCCATTATCTCCGGGCTGCTGGCCTCCACCGTGCTGACCTTGCTGGTCATTCCCTCGGTCTGCAGCAAGGTTATCCGCTGCAGGGTCGCCGAACCCGAAAACGCGCCGGCATAAACAACGGCAGGTGAGATCAGGTCCCGAGCGATTGCCGGGGCCTGATCAGCAATCCAACCCGCTGACCCACCGGCACATTGCGGTTGGGAAACACAATCGACTCCGGCGAAGGCCCCACCCGATATTCTGTCTCCGCATCCTCCCAGATCAGCATGCCGGGTGAGTACTCGGTGAAATTGGCCACATCATCCGGAGCATGAAAGCGGAAACTCTCGCCGGTATTGATGATCTCGTGCACCACTTCAAACACCGCCAGGTGGTCGTGAGGTGGCGTGGGCGGAACCGGTGGCAGCCCACTCATGCGCCGACGCAGAGCGGTGCTGATCCCCGTAAATCGGCTCAGATCGTTCTGACCAAAAGGCCGAACCTTCCCCAGCTCCACCGTAAAACTCTCAGCCTTCAACACGGAAGATGAAAACGACGAAAACGTCGTGCCTTCCTGATGCTGCAACAGCAACGTCTCAACCCCGGCCTCCAGTAAAAAGTCACACTGTACCTTGGGTACTTCCCGCGCCGCTACAAACGGGTACAACGCAAACTTTTCCCGCCGGGACGGCCGAATCGCCGTATGCAGATCGTAGTGGCACAGATCGTATGGATGCAACGCCGCAAACTGCCGGCAAGCCTCCTCTAGAAACTGCGCGCGGGCTGCCTCGGGTAACCCGTCGTATTCCTCTTTGCCGTGAGCACCATGGAATAGCCGGTTCATATTCGCATCAATAAACCGGTCACCGGCGACCATGGCGGGCGGATTCCCCAGAATCAGCAGCATCGGACAGGCCAACGACCATTGCCCGTTCAGTAACTCCGTCACCAGAGCGTTCAACACTTCAATGGGCGCGGTTTCATTGCCGTGGACCCCGGCAGAAACGATCAGTGCTTCTTGGTTAGGATTGGGGCGATTGGCAGGAGGGCACAGTTCGAGAACCCCAACGGCCCGGCGGATGGCGCGAGTGCCATCGGGAAGTTGGGTTTTGATCTCGGGAAGTGAATTTGCGTAGTTGGCGAGCGTATGGTCCAACCAGTCGGGATGAGCATCAAAGAGACAATCACTGGTTTTCATAGAATCCCCGTAAAGAGTCTGAGGCAGCCCCGCCGGCTGACCATGCACCAATGCTCGTAGCGGCTCGCCCGGACACCCAAGGTGGAATTTGTCAGGAACCGATCGGCCGCTGATGCTTGAGCAAATGATTTTCCAGCTTGCGGAATGCGAACACCAGCGCAAACGTCAGCAGCATATAGAGCAGAGCCACAAACAGGAAAGCATCAAACGGCGCATAAAACCGCGAGTAAATGTTCCGCGCAGCCCCGGTCAGATCCACAATGGTCACCACACTGGCAATCGCACTCGCATGAAGCATGAAAATCACCTCATTGGAGTACGCCTGCACCGCCCGCCGCGCCGCACTCGGCAACACAATGCGCCGCATGCGCAGGAACCAGTTCATGCCATAGGCCTTCGCCGCCTCAATCTCACCATGGGGCGTCGACACAATAGCACCGCGGATAATCTCCGTCGTATAAGCGGCCGTATTCAGCGTGAACGCCAGTAGGGCCGGGTAGAAGGGCTCGCGGAAAATCTCCCACCAGAAGGTTTCCTGAATACCCTCAATCTGCGCCAGACCGTAATAAATAATATAAAGCTGAATCAGCAGCGGTGTACCACGGAACAGATAGGTGTAAAGCCACACCGGCCCCGAGACAAAGGGATTTCTGACCGTCCGCATGATCGCCAGCGGAACGGCGACCACCAAACCGATCACCAGAGACAAAAACACCAAGTGAACCGTAGTGACCAGACCATCCCAGTATTCCATGATGGTCATGGCGGTAAAGATGTCGTTCTGGTTCAGCCACTGGGCAATAAAATCAGGCATTACTTAACCCTCCTGAACCACGCCGACGTTGGCCCGTTTGTTGAGCCACTTGATGAACAACTCCGAGCCCGCTGTCAGAGTCAGATATACAAACGCCACCGGAATGAAAAAGTGGAAGGGCATCCGCTCCGCCTTGGCGGCTTCTTCGGCCACACGAACCATATCCGTCAACCCGATAATGGACACCAGGGCCGTTGTTTTGAGCAGCACCTGCCAGTTGTTGCCAATACCGGGCAGGGCATGGCGCAGCATTTGCGGGAACATGATCCGGCGGAAGGTATGCCAGCGTGTGAAGCCATAGGCACGGGCGGCTTCGATCTGCCCGGATTCCACCGCCAGGAACGCCCCACGGAAGGTTTCGGTCATATAAGCACCGAAAATCAGCCCGATCGTGATTACTCCGGAGATGAACGGATCGAACTGGAAGAAAAAGTCGATTTCGTAAGTGTCCCAGACATAATCAGAGATCATGTTCACGACGACCTGCCCGCCATAGTAAAACAACAGCATCATCACCAGATCCGGAACCCCGCGGATCAGGGTGGTATAGGCGGTGGCAATCCATTTGGCCGCGCGACTGTTTGATAGTTTGGCAGAGGCGCCGATCAGGCCGAGGGCCACGGCAAGGGCCAGGGAGAGGAAGGCCAGTTCAATGGTTACTACCGCCCCTTCCAACAGGGCCGGGCCATAGCCTTTCAAATCGAGCATGGGAACGTCCGGTAAGCAGAGGGCGGCCGTTGTGGCCGCCCCGAAGCATTTTACATTTTGATATCGTAAGCGAAGTATTTCTTCATGATGGTGTCATAGGTGCCATCTTCTTTCAGGGTGGCGAGAGCTGCGTTCACTTCCTCGGCCAGGTCCTTGTCGCGTTTACGCATAGCGACACCAACGCCTTGTCCCAGCTTGACCGGGTCCGCCACTTCCTTGAAGCCTTCCTTGCTCAACACGGTCTGCTCACCTACCGGGTAGTCCACGAAGACGACATCCAGGCGCTGACCTTCCAGATCCAGAACCATGTCATCCGCTGTTGTGTAACGTTTGATGGTGACAATACCGCCCATGTTTTCGGTAACGTAGGTGTCCATGGTCGTACCGCGCTGAACGCCCACGGTTTTACCTTCCATGGCGTCCATGTCGGTGACATCGGTATTGAAGCTCTCAGGGCCGAACCAGCCACCAGGGGTGTTGTAGTATGGCTCGGAGAACAGAACCCGCTCGGCACGCTCAGGGGTAATGGACATGGAGGACATGATCAGGTCGAACTTGCGCGCCAGCAGGCCCGGGATCATACCGTCCCATGCCTGGATAACGAATTCGCAGTTGGCGTTCATTTCTTCGCACATGGCCTCAGCCAGTTCGACTTCGAAGCCGGTCAGTTCGCCATTGTCGTCCTTATACTCGAACGGTTCGTAGGGCACATCAAACGCGATACGGAGGTCACGTTCCTGGGCCTGTACACCGCCTGTCATCATGGCCAGGGCACAGGTTGCTGCAACGATCAGTTTTTTCATGTGTCACTTCTCCAGTGGTTTGCCTTGTGGGCTTTTATTTTGGTTGGAAGTTTTTGGTTCCAACTTTTTATTTCTTCACCGGTTCAAGATAGCACCGAGTGTCAGAAGTTGGGAGCCAGGAACTGTTTCATGCGTTCTGAGTCCGGGTTATCAAACACTTTATCGGGTGTACCCTGTTCCTCGATCACGCCCTGATGCAAAAACAGGACCTGACTCGACACATCCCTTGCAAATGCCATTTCGTGGGTGACCACGATCATGGTTCGGCCTTCCTCAGCCAGGCTTTGCATAACCTTTAGTACCTCGCCGACCAGCTCAGGGTCCAGCGCTGATGTCGGTTCATCAAACAGCATGACCTCAGGCTCCATAGCCAGAGCGCGGGCAATCGCCGCCCGCTGTTGCTGACCGCCTGACATTTGCGCCGGATAGTAATCCTTGCGCTCATAGATTCCGACTTTGTTCAGGTAGGCTTCGGCACGCTCAATGGCTTCCTTTTTGGGAACCTTGAGGACATTAACGGGGGCTTCAATGATGTTCTCCAGCACGGTCATGTGGGACCAGAGATTGAAGCTCTGGAAGACCATGGAGAGCTTGGCGCGAATCAGTTCAACCTGTTTGTTATCGGCGGGAATGCGTTCGCCCTTGCGGTTTTTGGTGAACCGGATTGGGTCGCCGTGCACGATAATGTCGCCGGAGGTTGGGGTCTCGAGCATGTTGATGCAGCGTAGAAATGTGCTCTTCCCGGAGCCGGAACTGCCAATCAGGGAAACCACATCGCCTTTCTGGGTTTCCAGTGAGATACCCTTGAGCACTTCAAGTTGGTCAAAGGTTTTGTGAATATCCCTGCAGATCAAAGGCGCTTGTTCCGCCATGGGTGGCTCCTGAGGCTGTCATTCAAAGGCGCATGTTTTACGGACTGTGACATCGGAAATCAATACCCTTTACGAAGGGGTTAACCGAGATTTACAACAGATACCGCCAAATCATTGTGTCGCAATGTTGGTGCAATGCAAGTTTTTTGCGTCGGTCGGACGAGTAACCGGCGCCCCCTGTTCTTCAAGCTGTTTCAAGGAGGTAATGACAAACCTGACGTGTGAGGTCGCCGCTTTTTGTGCCGCTGCTGCGCGGCCGGAAAGAATGGCCCGGTAAAGGCGGCGATGTTGTTTCATGATGGTTTGCCGCATTTCCTCACGAGGGTTCAGGTTGGCCACGGAGGCCTGAACGGTTAACAGCATCATTTTCTTCAGCCCATTCAGGATGTGAACCAGAACCGGATTGTGGGACGCTTCCACAATCGCCTGATGAAAGCCGTGGTCCGGTTCGGCGTTGCTGAGTGGGTCGGTCTCTCCGAGTCGTTCGAAAGCACGGGTGATCCGTATCCGGTCCATGTTGGTGGCTCGTTGGGCGGCCAGATAAGCAGCCTGGCCTTCAAGTTGTTCACGGACTTCAAGCAGGTCATAAAGTGTCCGGGAATGCCCGGAGTACAGGTGCATAAGGGGGCTGCTATCCTCGGCTTCCGGGTTGCCCGGCAAGATGCTGGCTACGAACGACCCCTTGCCGTGGTAGGTTTTGATCACACCCCGGCCCTGCAATTCATGCAGTGCTTCACGGACAAGGGCCCGGGATACCCCGAGCCGAAATGACAGCTGTCTTTCCGACGGAATTTTCTGGCCAGGTGCCAGGCCTCCATCAAGAATCAGTCGTTCCAGCCGAAAAGAAATGTCTTCCGATTGCGCCATAACCCGCCTTGTTCTGATCACTACCTACAACGGACGAATGAACTAGAGTTGTTATATCTGACAGCATAGTCTCCAAAAACTGGTCAGACCAGTGCTCAATGATCTGGACTAATCTGTGTGTGATCCGGACTATGGAAACTGACCCGGCGCGAGGGTATTGAAACACCCGCGCAACCTCACCTGACTGGCATGGGAGCGACCAAGTATGTTGACGATCAATCGATTGGACCTGGCAGATGCGAGACTCCTGATTGAGGGGGCAGCGGAGAAGGCTCGTGATATTGGTGTACCCATGTGTATTGCAATAACGGATGAGTCTGGAAATCTGATCGCTTTCGAACGAATGGACGGCGGAAAGGTTACCAGCGTGACCATCGCGCAGGACAAGGCTTTTACGGCGGCCGCTGCAAAGAAAGCCACCCACGTCTACAACGAAGTAAACGTGCCAGGGAGCTTGGCGTTCGGTATTCATACCGAAGTGGGCGGTCGGATCAGTTCGGTCGGCGGCGGACTGCCGGTGATTGTTGACGGCGAAGTGGTGGGCGGCATTGGCCTGAGTTCCGGTACGCCGCAGCAGGACATGGACTGTGCCCAGGCCGGTATTGACCATTTTGAAACCAAACGCGGTTAAAGGCTGTCACAGCTAAAGCTACGCATACCCAGAGACTGATATGACACGTAATCCGAAAGTCAGCAAAGCCGAATTGGCAGAGCAGTTCCGGACGTTTATCGACCCGGAATACGTCATTACCGATGACGAAACCATGAAGCCCTACGAATGCGACGGCATGTCCATGTATTGCGAGATGCCGTTACTGGTGGTGCTGCCGGAAACGGTGGAACAGGTCCAGCGGGTGATGCGTATCTGTAACGAAAACACCGTCCCGGTGGTGGCCCGTGGCGCGGGCACGGGGCTCAGTGCCGGGGCCATGCCGAACAAGGAGGGCGTGGTGCTGTCGTTGGCCAAGTTTAACCGCATCCTCAATATCGACCCTCTGGCACGCACGGCCAGTCTGCAGCCGGGCGTTCGTAACCTCGCGATTAGCGAGGAAGCGGGCCAGTACGGTCTCTATTATGGGCCCGATCCTTCGTCGCAGATCGCCTGCACCATCGGCGGCAACGTCGCGGAGAACTCCGGCGGCGTACATTGCCTGAAGTACGGCCTGACCGTGCACAATATCCTGAGTGTGGAAATGGTCACCGTAGAGGGCGACGTGGTTACCGTTGGCAGTGATGGCCTCGACAGTTGCGGTATGGATCTTCTCGCGCTGATGACTGGTTCTGAAGGTCTGCTCGGTGTGGTCACGGAAGTGAAAGTTAAGCTGCTGCCCAAGCCGGAAGTTGCCCAGGTGGTGATGGCTGGTTTCGACAGCGTACAGAAAGGCGGTGATGCGGTGGGTGGCATCATTGCCCACGGCATCATCCCCGGCGGTCTGGAAATGATGGACGGCCACGCCATTATCGCCGCCGATGACTTTGCTCAGGCCGGCTATCCCCGTGATGCCAAAGCCCTGTTGCTGTGTGAAGTGGACGGTACCGAAGAGGAAGTGCACGAACACATCGCCGAAGCGGAAGAGGTCTTTCGCAAGCTGGGTGCCACCTCTGTGCGCACCTCCCAGAGTGAGGAAGAGCGAGCCTTGCTGTGGAAGGGGCGCAAGTCCGCCTTCCCGGCCGTGGGCCGCATCTCGCCGGATTACTATTGCATGGACGGCACCATTCCGCGCCGGGAGATCGCCCACGTTTTGACCGAGATGGAGAAAATGTCGGAAGAGTTCGGCCTGCGGGTGGCCAACGTATTCCACGCCGGAGACGGCAACCTGCACCCGCTGATCCTGTTTGATGCGAACGTGCCAGGCGAGTTCGAACGCACCGAGGCCTTTGGCAGCAGCATCCTGTCCCTGTGTGTGGAAGTGGGCGGCTGTATTACCGGGGAGCACGGTGTGGGTGTGGAAAAAGTCCGCCAGATGGCCGTGCAGTTCAACGATGAAGAGCTGCAGCAGTTCCATGACCTCAAGGCTGCATTCGACCCGAAGGGCATCCTGAACCCCGGTAAAGGCGTCCCGGCTTTGCGGTTCTGCCAGGAATACCGCTCACTCGAATACAAATTACACAAGCACGACCATACGGAAGCCGCCCATGGCTGATAATCTCCAGACACTACAGGAGCAAGTGCTCCACGCCCGCGATAGCGGGCACAAACTCAACATTGTTGGCGGTGGCACCAAGGCCTTCATGGGCCGCGCCGCCGATCCGGATGCCGATACTCTCAACGTGGGAGAGCACACCGGAATCGTCGACTACCACCCGGTGGAACTGGTGCTCACCGTGCGCGCTGGCACCACCCTGCAAGAAATCGAAGCGACCCTGGCCGAGGAAGGGCAGGCATTGCACTTCGAACCACCGCACTTTGGTGAGGCCTCCACCATCGGCGGCACCCTGGCCTGCAACCTGTCGGGTCCGGCACGCCCCTGGGCCGGTTCCGTGCGTGACCAGGTGCTGGGTGTACGGCTGATCAATGGCAAAGGCGAGCATTTACGCTTCGGTGGCCAGGTAATGAAAAACGTCGCCGGCTACGATGTGTCCCGACTCCAGGCCGGAGCCATGGGCACCCTGGGTGTGTTGACCGAAATCAGCATGAAAGTCATGCCCAAACCCGCCGCGACCCTGACCCTGGTGCAGGAGATGCCCGCGGACGAGGTCATCCACTACATGAACAGCCGCGCGGCTGAACCCAAGCCGATCACCGCCGCCTGCTGGCTCGATGGCAAAGTCTATCTCCGCCTGTCCGGTGCCCGCTCGGCGGTGGAAGCCACCGCGCAGAAATGGTCCGGCGACGTGATGGAGAACGGCGACCAGTTCTGGCGCCAGATCCAGGATATGGGCCATGAGTTCTTTACCGGTGACGACCCGTTATGGCGCTTCTCCGTCGGCTCGACTGCTGCTAATCCAAAGCTCGACGGCCCCTGGCTGATCGACTGGGCCGGCTCCCAGCGCTGGTACCGGGGCGATGCGGAATTGCCACAGATGGAGGCGCTTGCGAAAGAGGCTGGGGGGCAGGTCAGCCTGTTCCGTGGCGGAGATCGCGGGGGGGAAGTGATGCAACACCAGCCGGATGCTCTGAAAGGCATACAGCGGCGATTAAAGAACTCGTTCGATCCCGACGGCATTTTTAACCCGGGCCGGCTCTATAGCTGGTTGTAATACTGAAACTAAAGTCAGACCGGGCGCGGAGAGGGCCTTCCGAGATGTCCGGGAAGTGAGTGGGTGCCGCTTTTCTGAAACTGTGCGGAGCCATGGATGGCGGAGCCCAAGCGTACAGGGATGTATTTACAGCGTGTTTCAGAAAAGGGGCACCCACTCACTTGTGCACCGAATCTTGAGAATAGGTAAACCATGCAAACCAATCTAGTTCAACAATTTGCCAACACCAAAGAAGGACAGGAGGCCGAATCCATCCTGCGGGCCTGTGTCCACTGCGGCTTCTGCACGGCAACCTGCCCCACCTACCAGGAACTCAATGACGAGCGCGACGGCCCCCGCGGCCGCATCTACCTCATGAAAATGTTCCTTGAAGGCCAGGAAGTCACCGAAAAAACCCGCGAGCACCTGGACCGCTGCCTCACCTGCCGCAGCTGCGAAACCACCTGTCCCTCCGGCGTCCAGTACGGTCGCCTGGTGGATATCAGCCGCGGTCTGATCGATCAGGAAATGCCGCGTCCTCCGAAAGACAAGTGGGTGCGCTGGGCACTGGCACGAGTCCTTCCCAACCGCAAACTGTTCGGTTTGCTGTTGCGCCTCGGCCAACTGTTCCGTCCGGCACTGCCGGAAAAACTCCGCACCAAAGTGCCGCCGAGAAAAGAAGCCAGCCCCTGGCCCGCCGCAAGCCATAGTCGCATCGTACTGGCGCTGGCCGGTTGCGTGCAGCCCTCCGCAACACCCAACACCAACGCTGCTGCTGCCCGTGTGCTTGATCGCCTCGGTATCACCATGGTGGAAGCGCCGGCAGCCGGTTGCTGTGGTGCGGTGAACTACCACCTTTCCGAACACGAGAAAGGCCTGGAGCGCATGCGCCAGAACATCGATGCCTGGTGGCCCGCCATTGAAGCCGGTGCCGAAGCCATTATCATGACTGCCTCCGGTTGTGGCGCCATGGTGCAGGACTATGGTCATCTGCTGAAGGACGATCCGGTGTATGCCGCCAAGGCGAAAAAGGTGAGTGAACTGACCATCGATCTGGGTGCGTTCCTGCTCAAACAGGATCTGGAAAAGCTCAAAGTGACCCAGAGCCCGGGTAAAGTCGCGTTCCATTGCCCCTGCACCCTGCAGCATGCCATGAAGCAGAATGGCGTGGTGGAGCAGGTGCTGACCAAAGCGGGCGTGAACCTGGCTGCTACCAAAGACAAGCACCTGTGCTGCGGGTCAGCCGGTACCTACTCGGTACTACAGCCGGAGATGAGCCAGAAGCTGCTGGGCAACAAGCTCAAGGCGCTGACTGGCGATAACCCGGACCGCATCGTCACCGCCAACATTGGTTGCCAGATGCATCTGGAAACCAAAGCGGATGTACCCGTTCAGCACTGGATCGAATTACTGGACCAATAACCTCTGCTATAGTCCCTGGCTCATTTTTGAAACCACAGGGAGTGGAATCATATGCCAGGGAGTTTGGCTGCCTTGCTTATTGCCTCATTCTTTATATTGCTCACATTGCCCGCGTCTGCGGGAGTTTACACCTGGACTGACGCCGACGGTGTGGTTCACTTCTCCGACAGGCAGCCACCGGCCCGTAACCACGAAACCGTCACGCTCGGTGAGCCCTCAGTGGTGCCTATGTCAGAGAACATCGGGCAGGGCAAACGGGTAACGACGATCAACCAACAGGTAAGCCGCAGTCTCGAGCGGTCAGATTCGGGCCGGCGTTCTGCCAGCCTCGATAAGAAAGCGGATGCGCGTCACCAGAAGAAGTGTAACGGGTATCGTAAGCGACTCGACAGGATTCAGCAGCAACTCAGGGCTGGATATAGCAACGATCAGGGCAATCGCCTGCGGCGTCAGCGCAGAAAATTCAGCCAGGCCCTAAGCCGTGAATGTCTGTTGCGTTAAGGCCCGCCATTACCGGAAGTTCCCGCACCAGTACTTCGCCTGCTACCGGCATTGGCGCAACCATACCGGCAGTGCCTGCAACCGCGAGGGTGTTGAACAGATTAGAACCGAGAATGTTGCCCACGGTGAGAACATGCTCACCCATGCGGGCAGCAAATATTAAAGGGGGGTCGAGCCCCCTTTTAATTCGTTCATCTGCGATTTTTCCTAGACCGCTTCCCCTGTATTCCTCTTCGTAACGGTTCCGCCATAAAGCCTGTGCTGGGCGTTTGGTAGGAGCTGAGTGTCAGTGATCTCTTTCCTTTCCTTTTTTCCTGAAAAGTCGGTTTCTGGAACTTGAGACAGTGTGTGTCATGCCGTGCAACAGAGTGATTAACTTCCATTATGTGTGTTTTATAAAATCAAGTAAAAACAATCATATACGTGATGGCTTGGCATTTGCATTTCACGCTTTAGGAACGCTAGAAGTGACCGCAGTGTTACTCGAATAGGCTGATACTGGATTATTTCAAACGGGAGATACTAATGACGCCAACCCAGGAACAAGAAATCTGGATGTACCAGCATATGATCACCAGTCGGTTCTTCGAGGAGTCGATAGAGAAGATCTACATGGAGGGTAAAACCCCCGCTTTCAATATGGCCAAGGGCCCAATCCCCGGCGAAATGCATTTGTCCAACGGGCAGGAACCCTGTGCGGTGGGCGTGTGCGCGCATTTGAACAAAGAAGACATCGTTGTTTCTACCCATCGTCCCCATCACGTGGCTATTGCTAAAGGCGTAGATCTCAAACGCATGACTGCGGAGATATTCGGCAAGAAGACTGGCCTTAGTGGTGGGCGTGGCGGTCACATGCACATTTTCGATGCGAACGTGAACTTCTCCTGCTCGGGAATTATTGGTGAAAGTGTCGGCGTTGCAGCCGGTGCGGCGCTGTCTCGAAAGATGCAGGGCAAGCCCGGTGTGGCCGTCGCCTACCTCGGTGAAGGTGCTGCAAACCAGGGAGCGTTTCATGAGGCGCTCAACCTCGCCGCTGTCTGGAAGTTACCTGTTGTGTTTGTGATTGAAGATAACGCCTGGGGCATCTCGGTATCCAAGCAGGCCAGTACTGCAGTCAAGCACAACTCTGACCGTGCTTCGGCGTATTCAATGCCCGGAATTCATATTTCAGATAACGATCCCATTCAGATTTTCGAGAAGGCGGGAGAGGCGATTAACAGGGCAAGGAACGGTGAGGGGCCGACGCTTATTGAGATCGAGACGTCCCGGCTGGCAGGTCACTTCATGGGTGACGCTGAGGCCTACCGTCCCGCCGGTGAAAAGGAACATCTCGTTGAGATAGATCCCATTCCTGCATTCAAGAAACGGCTGCAAAAGCTTTACCAGTGGACAGAGCAGCGGGACGAATCTCTGAGGAAGCAGGCACGAGAAACCGTAGAAGCTGCAATAAGGTACGCCCGCGACAGCGATTATCCCGCTCCGGAAGAGGCGTTGGAAAAGGTTTTTGTTTGAGATTCAGGCCAAATGATGAGGAGAAAAAAACATGACGCAGGTGAAAGCAAAGGAGCGCAAGTTAACCATCGCTCGAGCTATGGCCGAGTCTATCGCCATGGAAATGCGTGAAGACGAAACTGTTTTTCTGATGGGTGAGGATATCGGTGAGCTTGGCGGTGTATTTGGTAATACTCGTGGGCTTTACAAAGAGTTTGGTGCCGATCGGGTGAAGGATACTCCGATCTCTGAAACGGCTTTCATCGGAGCGGCTGTCGGTGCTGCTTCGGATGGTATGAAGCCGGTAGTCGAGCTGATGTTCGTGGATTTCTTCGGTGTCTGTTTCGATGCCATCTACAACATGATGGCAAAGAATACCTACTTTTCCGGCGGTGAAGTCAACGTGCCAATGGTGCTGATGACATCAACCGGCGGCGGATACAGTGATGGAGGCCAGCATTCCCAGTGCCTGCATGCCACCTTTGCTCATCTGCCGGGTATGAAGGTGGTGGCACCCTCTAATGCCTACGATGCGAAAGGCATGATGAGGGCGGCAATTCGTGACCCGAACCCGGTGATATTCATGTTCCATAAGGCGCTTCAGGGGATGGGCTGGTTAGGGACAGAAAAGGAGGCAATTGTCGACGTCCCGGAGCAGACGTTTGAGGTGCCGCTTGGAGTCGCGGCCGTTCCCCGAGAAGGGACTGACGTCACGATCGTCGGTATCACCTCGGGCGTACACCACGGTTTGAAGGCGGCGCGGGAGTTGGAGCAACAAGGCGTCAGCGCCGAGGTTCTCGATTTGCGTTCATTGGTGCCTTTGGACAGGGACGCGGTGCTCAAGTCAGTGAAGAAGACGGGCCGGCTCATTGTCGTGGATGAGGATTACCACAGCTACGGCATGACCGCCGAGATCATCGCCACTGTTGCTGAAGCGGGCATCCCTATGAAAGCTCCTCCCCAAAGAGTGGCATACCCGGATATACCCATTCCATTTACTCCGCCAATGGAGCAGTGGGCTTTGCCCAGTGTGGAAAAGATTATTCAAGCGTTTGAAAGAATGAAGGAGACCGAAGTATGAGCACTGATGTACTAGTTCCACATGATCTCTGGGAAGAGGATGACGAGGCGGTCATTACCTCATGGCTGGTAAGCGAAGGGTCCAGCGTGTCGGAGGGCGACATGCTGGCTGAGCTTATGGTAGCGAAAATTCAGTATGAACTGATTTCACCGGCCACCGGAACATTGTCGATCCTGAAAGAGATCGACGATGTAGTCGCAAAGGGTGACTGTGTGGCCACCATAGCCTAGGCACTAGGAGCTATTCGCATGTCAGATAGTGCTGTTACCAGCGTGATCCCATTGAAAGGATTACGAGGCATGATTGCCAGTAATATGAGGCGGAGCCTTGATGAGGCTGCTCAATTGACTCACCACGCTGAGTGCGAACTGGAGGCTCTGCTCGTCTATAAGCAGAGGCTGCAGGAGGGTGGGACGAAAGTATCTGTCGAGGATTTGTTGGCCGATTGCGTTGTCAAGGCTTTGGTCAATCATCCTGGATTAAACGGCCGGATTGAAGGAAACGAAATACGACACTACCGGGATGTCCATTTGTGCTTCGCCATTGCTCTGTCGGGGAATAAGTTGGTAGCTCCCGCAGTATTCAATGCCAATGAACTCACTCTGACCGAGAGAGCCGGAGCGAGGAAAAGTGTGCTGGAGCGAGCAAAAGAAGATGGCCTGTCGGTGTCGGAGATGACGGGTGGAACTTTTACGCTCAGCAACCTTGGGCGGTCCCGCGTTCGCTTTTTCACTCCAATCATTAACCTGCCGCAACTGGCGATCCTGGGGATTGGTGAGACCTATAGTCGGCCAGTTGAGAATTCAGCTGGGCAGTGGGAGGCGCGCCGTTTCATGGGGCTTTCACTGACGTTCGATCACCGTGCTGTGGATGGTGGTCCTGCCGCAGAATTTTTGAGCGATTTGTGCGAGGTGATCGAGCGTGCTGGCGATTGAACAAACCCATGAAATGGCTCAGAGCAACCTATGTTGCACATCGCCTATGCCAATTAAGGAAGGGCTGGCACTTGAGCAGCGGTTACTTGAGCAAGTTACTGAAGGGCATACCCGCTATGGCTATGCCATCTGGAGAAGCCATCAAGCCTTGGTTGTGCCTCGCAGCGCGACCCACAAACCCGGCTTTGAGCTTGCATCCAGGTATTGTGAGTCACAGGGGTGGCCAGTGGTTGTTCGTAGTACCGGAGGCGAAATGACACCTCAGACCAGTGGTTTCATCAATCTTTCGATGGTGCTTCGCTGCAACGGTGCGAAGACCGGGATTCGTGAGAGCTACTCGATGATTTGTCAGCCGCTCATACAGTGGATGGCCGCTATGGGAATCCATGCCTATTGCTCACAAGTCGATGGAGCATTCTGTGACGGCGACTTCAACCTGGTCGTTAACGGCAAGAAAATCGCCGGGACTGCTCAGCGGCGAAAGCGCCTTAGACCTTCCAATCCGGATACTAAAGAGGACACGGCGATCTTGCTCCACGCCGTCATTCTTTGTGACGAGGGATTGGAGCGAATCTGGAAAATTTCCAATGAATTTTATAAAGCCTGCCAACTGCCGCCATTCATCATTGGCGACCGCCATATTTGTATGTCGGACATAACCAGGCAAAACGGTGAAGCCTTTATTTCCATGGCCATGAGCGACTTGGATGCAGTTGTTGAACGGCACATCTCCAAGTTCTGACGAATCGGTCAAATCTGAGTTCAGTGGAGCTCTTTGATCATATAACCGTAGTGACCAGAAGGTACGTGGAGGGATCATGAACAATGACAAGAAAGTGAAACGCCCAAAAAGTTCGGGCCATCGAATGAGTCGGAGGGGATTCCTCGCCGGATCAGGAGCCACATTGGTCGGTGGCGCAGCCATTTTTTCCTGCACAGGGTTGTTTGCTGCAGATAGCAAAGCCGCACAGAAAATTGGTGAGGAAAGCAACAAGACACTCCTTCGAATGGCCCGGGATGTCTTCCCTCATGATGATCTTGAAGACAAGTATTACCAGCAGGTGATGGCACCTCTCGCCAAACGGGCTGAGACCGACCCTAAGCTGATGGAGCTTCTCACCGTCGGTGTTGAGGCTCTGAATCAGGAATCCAGGGCAAGATACGGTACGGCATATCTGCGTGTGGAGACAGAGGAAGAACGAGTGGTCGTGCTGAAAGCCATAGAGTCCTCCGCTTTTTTTCAGAGAATCAAGGGTGATCTCATGATGGGGATTTATAACAACCCTGAAATCTGGGCGAAGTTTGGATATGGCGGTTCGTCATGGGAACACGGCGGGTATATCAACCGTGGATATGACGAAATTGATTGGATTTGAGGGGGACCAACAAATGGCTAAATTTGATCTGAACGACGACAGTTTGGTGGTAATTATTGGCTCCGGCGCTGGTGGCGGTACGCTGGCAAACGAGCTGGCACAGAAAGGCATTCGTTCTGTTGTGCTGGAGGCAGGCAAGCGGTTCAAGATGTCGGACATCGAGAACGATGAATGGAAGATGTTTGGGAAGATTTCCTGGCTGGATAAACGCTATGTTGAAGGCCCCGCGCGGTTGGCCAAAGACTTTCCGAATCTACCGGCGTGGATCGTCAAGGGCGTTGGTGGCGCCACCGTGCATTGGGCTGGGGTGGCAATGCGGTTCCAGGACCATGAATTCAAGATGAGAACCACGAATGGCACCGTCCCCGGGGCCAACGTATTGGACTGGCCCATTTCGTTACAGGAAATGGAGCCTTACTATGAAAAAGCCGAGAGTAAAATGGGTGTCTGCGGCACTAAAGCTACAGGCATGCCTTATCACGGCAAAAGCAGCCACTATAAAGTGGTAGCAGAGGGGGCTAAACGAATTGGTGCCCACTGCGAGCAGGCGCACTTGGCAATCAATACCCAGCCACGTGATGGACGTGCAGCGTGCCAGGTCACAGGTTTCTGCATGCAGGGATGCCGTTTTGGTGCCAAATGGTCGACCATGTATACCGAAATTCCGAAAGCTGAGGCTACCGGAAATGTTGAAGTGCGTCCTGAGTCCATGGTGCTGCGTATTGAGCATGATGCTAATGGTAAAGTTAATGGCGTACTCTATGCTGATGGAAACGGTAACCACCATTTGCAGAAAGCTCGAATCGTGGCTGTTGCTGGTAACTCCATTGAGTCCCCGCGGATGTTGCTGAATTCTGCGTCAAATCTGTTCCCGAATGGTCTGGCTAACTCCTCAGGACAGGTTGGCCAGAACTACATGACCCACACAACTGGTGGGGTTTACGCGGAATTTGAAAAGCCGGTCCACATGTACAAAAGCACGGTGGTGCCCGGAATTGTTACTGAGTGGCAGGACAACGACCCTACACGTGGGCATCTGGCCGGTTACGAGTTGGAAATACTGCACCTGGGTCTCCCTTTCATGTCTGCATTTCTTAACCCGGGCAAGAGTGGCTGGGGCAGGGAATTGGCTGATTCTCTGGCGAACTACGACAAAATGGCGGGCTTCTGGATCTGTGGAGAAGATATGCCAGTGGAGTCCAACAACATCACACTGCACCCGACAGAGAAGGATCAGTACGGTTTGCCCGTGCCGGTCGTTTACAAGACCGACCACATTAACGATACCCGGATGCGTAATCACGCCTATGCACGATCAAAGGAACTCTTTGAGTCCGTTGGCGCGATAAAGGTCAACGACCTTCCTCCTTATCCTGCCAGCCATAACATGGGAACCAACCGGATGAGTGAGCATGCTCGAGACGGTGTGGTCAACCGATGGGGGCAGGCCCATGATATCGATAATCTGTTTGTCTCAGACGGAAGTCAGTTTACGACCAGTGGAACGGAAAATCCGACTTTAACTATCGTTGCTTTGGCTATTCGGCAAGCAGACTATATTGAGGATCAGATGAAGAAGATGAATATATAGGTGTTGTTTTTTTGAGTTGGTTGTTAAATATTTTAAGCCCCGCAAACTAGCGGGGCTTTTTGTTTCTATATAAATGATTTGATGAAGGTTTGCAGTCTGTGTCATTCGGTTGGAACAGTCTGTTTCAGCACATATAAAGAAGTCTCAGATTAATATCGTTGTTTTTAATTTTTCCTAGGATTCAATGAATTGCATGCCAGAGCGTGCTGGCATCTATGTTGCAGTAATTTGTTTTGCAAGTATTGGCATCTGTAAATATAAAGTGAATATCTTGTAAGTAAGTATCAATTTAGTTTGGCGTTTCTATTAAATGTCTGCTTGTTCTGCATTCTTAATGGTGTGATGTGGAAGAAGCCAGAGAGACCTTTTCCTAATACAAAAAGCGGGAGTAAAAATGAAGAAGATGTCTAGAACTGGTAGCAACATTCATCGTCGATTGACATCGCTGGCGGCAGCTGGACTGCTGAGTGGCGTGGCAACCACCGCCATAGGCGACGTGCAGATTGGCGAGGTGGCTGATACAAAAATATCAATCTATGGCATCCTCGATGCGGGACTGCTCTATCAAGATAAGGTAAGCACCGATGGTGACAGGAAATTAGGAGTGGAAACCAGTGGGCGCTCCCCGACCATTCTCGGTTTTAAAGGTTCGCGCACTCTGGACAATGATTGGAATGCCTTCTTCAATCTTGAAGCTCACTTCGATCTCGATACCGGTATGTTTCACGGTTCAGGTGACGCAGAGACTGATGCTGATGACGGCAGTGGCCGGATCCTCTTCCGCCGCCAAGCCAATGTAGGCCTTTCTGGTGACTGGGGTACGGCTATTATCGGCCGTCAGTATAGTCCCGCAGTATTAGCCCATCTCGCAACGGAACCACGTGCATTCAAAGAACAGTTTTCAAATACGTATGCATGGGCCTATAGCCAACTGTTTACGACCGTCAACGATTCTGCTGGCCTGGCCGGCAGGAACGCTAATAATGATGTCGGCTTCTTCTTCAAAAACGCTGTGCAATATCGCCATAACCTGGCCGGCATTGACTTCGGGATTCTTTATGCATTTGGGGGGCAGGAGGGCTCTGCAGCCGAGGGAGATGTTGTATCCGTTGGTGCCGCCTACACGGCTGGGCCTCTTACGTTATCCGGCTCTTACCAGAATATGCGAGATCAACAAACCTCTGAAAACCTGGTGACGAGCTGGGCTTCAGGGGCGGCTTATAACGTAGCTGACTGGACCTTCAAGGCCCATTTCATGAATACTGAGAACCAAGATGCGACGGGTGCCGAAGTGCTGGACCTCGACGCTCTGAGTTTTGGCGTTGATTGGAAGTGGAGCCCTAAAAACAGTGCTACCGTTGCTTATTACGTCAACGAGGACAAAGCACCATCCACCAGTGCAGAAAGTAAGTCGCTTGTGCTAAGCAATGACTATAACATCTCTGAATCAACCATTTTGTACGCCCAGATGGCTTATGTCGATGTAGATGACATGGGGATTGTTTCCCAGTTTGCCACTTCGGTTGTTGCTAATCCGGCGCCGGTAAATGAAAAGACCACGCTAATGAATGTTGGTATAAATTTCACGTTTTGATATCCGGGCGACATCGAAGCCAAAAATGAGTTGAACCTTTGCTCTTTCTGCCCGGTGCTATCGTGCCGGGTTTTTATTGCTCTTGTGGATCTAACAAGAGTCCATACATCTTGATTTTTCGATGTAGCGTTGAGCGGCTTACTCCCAAAGCCTTGGCTGCTCGAGTAACAATCCAGCGATTCTGCTCCAGGGTTGCAATCAGCTGCTGCTTTTCTGTGACGTTAGGGTCGACTTCATGACAAGTTGATGTGTTCAGGGGTGTTGTTGGGGCATTGCTGGTGCCGAAAGATTTGAACACTTCTTCTGGTAGGTCATCGATTTGTATCTCCGCACCATCACACATACAAACTGCGTACTGGAGAACGTTCTTTAATTGTCGGATATTACCCGGCCAATGATAGTTAATTAAAACTTCCTCGGCTTGTGCTGACAGACAGATATTTTGGGCGTCCTCTAACTTAAGACCATCTAGAATCTTGTATATCAAGTGGCGCTTATCTTGTCGGTTTCTGAGCGATGGTAAAGAAACTTTGAAAACGCTAATTCGATAATAGAGGTCTTCTCGGAAGTCTCCCTGGCTAACATAGTGCTCTAGATCTCGGTGGCTCGCGCATATGACGTTTATATCGACGGGTATGGGCTTTACCTCTCCTAGCGGCACTATTTCGCTTTCGGCAAGTACACGTAGTAGGCGGGCTTGCAATTCTGCCGGCATATCGCCGATTTCATCCAGAAACAGCGTGCCCCCGTTGCTTGCTTCAATCTTGCCAACTTTCCCGGATTTGAGTCCTCCGGTAAAGGTTCCGGCCCCATACCCAAAAAGTTCGCTTTCTATAAGCGATTCTGGGATGGCGGCGCAGTTGACTGCGACAAAAGGTTTGTCCTTACGTTCACTAATGTCGTGAAGTGCTCTAGCCCAGACCTCTTTGCCCGTGCCTGTCTCGCCCTGCAGCAATACGCTGAGGCCTCTATCAATAATACGTATGCAGCGTTGCGCCTGTTGCAGTAATGCCGGATCTTCTCCTGCTGCATCGAGTAATCTTTGGTGTTTGCTTTTTGATGGCGCGCAAGACGGTTGCGCTGGAGACGATTTATTGAGGAATGGCTGTTTGGGTTTGGGCTGGGGCTGGGCTGTATGTAGCGCTATATGGTACTGATATGTCTGCCCATTGAACTGGAACCTGTGATTCAATGGAGACGTGCCGGCCAACTCGTCGAGGCTGATTTCGAATGCATCCTGGAAGCTTTTTCCTACAAGGTCGTATCGATTCCGGCAATTGAGTTGAAGGAGAGCTGGCGTTGTCGCCGCCACTATCGTGCCGTTTTCATTAAAAGCTATCAATGCCGTGGTGGCGTGCATCGAATGTGCGAGGCTAACGATATATTGTCGGTTGTAGGCTTTTCGGAAAATGAGCGCTTCAATTTCGTCGGCAGTTTCTGCCACAAAGTTCAGGGCAAGCGCCTGCCCCATACGATTGCCATTGGCAAAAGTTGACATGTCCAGGGCGCCAAGGATCGACCCGTCGGCGCCAATTAGTGGGGCAGCTGAGCAGCTAAAACAATGAAGATTTGTGCCGTAGTGTTCGCTGGCGTCAACGGTGATCGGGCGTTTTTCTTCAAGGCAGGTACCTAGCCCATTGGTGCCGACCATGGCTTCTTGCCAAAGTGTGCCCAGGCGAAGGCCTTTGGATTGTAATTCGAGAGCATGATCTGAATCAGTAAACGCTTTGACAGTTACACCTTCTGCGTTGCTGATCAAGACGCTGTAGCCACTTTGTTTTGCAATTCGACGAACCCTTTCAATGATCACCTGCGAGTCGGACAGGAGTTTGTCCAGAGGCTCGCGCTTTTCCTGGATCTCTTTTTCAGTAAGGGTACAGAGCTTGATATTGTGCTGCGGAGAGATTTTGTGTTTGTCCTGGCAGCGTCTCCAGGAGGTTTTGATATAACTGGTATTGTTGCCAGAGTCGCCTGTGACGGCGCCGTGGATAGCCGGATTGTTGGGTTCGTGAAAGTGACGCATTTCTCATCCTCATCGGCAACCTTGCTCCTGATGCCCAGGGCGCGGTTTTGCTTATTGTTTTTTACTTCCGACTAGTCCCTGTTCCCGGTTGATTATAGGCGAGATCTTGTGCAGAACGATCCAAGAAAACGGCCCTGCTGAAAAGAGCAGCTCTGCCTCACTACTGTCGGTCTTCTCAGCGAATCAACTTCTCCAATCGCTTCAGAGTTGTCTCTTGGTTAAAAGCCTGATCTCTGCTCAGGTTTCACAGTTAGATTGGCCTGAACCAAAGCGAGAACGGCTCTCAAGCAGTAGGCAATACCCCTATTGTCACAGGTATTTGGGCTCATAAATATCATCTTTAAGTACATAGTATGTGCATACTAAAGTCAACTGACCTGCTGCTGATCGGGTTCGAGGGTACACATCTGTATGCCATACGCATTTGTTTTAATGCGTGAAAGTTGGAATATGTTGGGAAAAGTTCTTGCTGCAAATAAAAAAGAGCGCGGTATTCGCGCTCAAAGCCCTACCCAGCACCAACCAGCTGTGCTGTCGGGAACAACCTTCGAATTGGAGACAATGTGACAAACATTGCATAGATCACTGTAAGCAATAGTTGGACCACCTTGTATTTATTGGATTGGGCGTGTTTACGAGTCAGGGTCGATTCTAAACGCAAAGAAACACTAAGGTCCGCTACAGAGTGTCGACTCGAAAGAGTCATACTGTTGCAAATCTGTAGAAGTTGATACGGAGAAGCATGGAGTTGGCGAGTTTTTGAAATCGGGTCTGGTTCTTGCTTGATTTCGTTTTGCGCTCTGGATCCATTGGTCAGAGTCGGATCATATTAATAGTCAATATAATTCTAAGAGGATGCTAGTTTATGAAATGGCAAAAACCTACCTATGAAGACCTAAGAATTGGTTTTGAAGTCACTATGTACTTTGCCAACCGTTAATAGCAAAAGGCCAGTGCATCCGTATGCTGGCCATTTTGTTTCAAATCATCATCTCTGATGAGAGTCTACTGAACAGAACACGGGGCGCCGTATGTGGGATCCAAAGTACTAATCCTGCGAATCGTTGCAGAATGTTTGAGATGGGTCACCTAAGGGTTATCTGTGCTAGAGGCAATCGTTATGAGCGAAGTTAATCCCGCGCTCTCTTTTGAAAATCACCACCTGAAGTTGGAAGCTATCGCCAGTAATGGAAACAAAAAAATCCAGGCGTCCACCGCGCGCGCCCACAAGGTTTTGATTGCAGACGATCATCCGCTTTTCCGCGAAGCCATCAGCAGCATCATTTCCTCAGGCTTTGAGTGCAGCGAGATTATGGAAACCTCTGACTTGGAGTGTGCCATAGAAATCACGAGGAAGAACCGTGATCTCAGCTTGATCCTGCTGAATATGGACATGCCTGGCATGCATGGGCTGGATGGTCTGATCACATTACGTGAAGAAGCACCAACAACTCCAATTGTGGTTGTGTCTGCCAAAGAGAACAAACAGTTCGCGTTGCGGGCGATTACCCACGGTGCGGTGGGTTATATCACCAAATCCTCCCCGCGGGCCTTGATGAACAACGCCATACATCAGATTTTGAACGGTAACGTGTACCTGCACCTGTATCCCGACAACATTCGTATCCGCAAAAAGGATAGCAATAGCCAGGGTTGCTCTGTGAGCAGCCCGATATATCCAGAGCTGTTCAACTCTCTGACCCACCGGCAGTTGCTGGTGCTGGAACGCATGGGAAAAGGCGAGTCAAATAAGCAAATAGCATTTAATCTGCACATTGCTGAAAGTACGGTAAAAGCGCATGTATCGGCCATTCTCCGCAAACTCGGCGTCCACAATCGGGTGCAGGCCATCCTCGCTGCAAGCGAGGTGGAGATCAGTTGGTATCTGAAACGGTAGCTGGTGACAGGTATATCAACTGCGCTTGAAGCTGGCCAAGGCTACTGCTGCAGTCACAAACAGGCTGCCGAACACCCGGTTCATCTGCTGCTGGCGGTACGGGGTGGTCATAAAACGGAAGAGCTGACTGGCCAGCAGGGCGTAGCCCAGCATGACCAGACAATCCACCAGGATAAGCGTTGCGCCCATAGTGACCAACTGCGGACCATGGGGCTGCCCGGCGATCAGGAATTGAGGGAACAGTGCCACCAGAAATACCGTGGCCTTGGGGTTGGTCAGGTTGACCAGTGCGGATTGCCAGAAACGCTTCTGTCCGCTCACCATGGGCTGATCTTCAGCAACGCTCTCGACCACCGGCTCTCGCCACTTCTGTATGCCCAGCCAGATCAGGTAAGCCACTCCCAACCACTTGATGATCGCTAGGGCCCACACCGACGAGGCAACCAGGGCGCCCAGGCCTGCGCCAACCAGCACAATCTGGGCACCATAACCCAGTTGCAGCCCAAGTATGGCTGGCATGGATTGCTTCACGCCATAACGTAATCCGTTACTCATGGTATTCACCGCGCCGGCCCCCGGCGAGATGCTGATCAGTATCGCCGCCACCATAAATGTCAGCCAAAGTGTGAGTGACATCCCTTATAGTCCCTTTGCTGAAGTGTGAACGGAAGGTGCTAAACTGGCACCGCAAACCCATGATAGCGCCAACAGGAGAAATCGCCATGGCCAAGAAGCGGGCAAAGCCCACACAACACAGCGCTGTGCAGCGCGAACTGAGAACCCCGAAGTATCATATGCGGGTGGTGGAAGACAAAAGCAAGTACAAGCGTAAGCGCGACAAGGCGGTGAGAATCGAGGGTTTCCGCAAGGCTGCCTGACGGGTAGTTTTACGAAAATCCTTGATTTCCCCCTCCTGTAGAGCTCTCACGTTTTTATGCCCCAGATTCAGCTGGCGATATTATTGGGAATGACGGTCGCACTGGGACCGTTGGCACTGGACGCCTATCTGCCAGCCTTTCCGGACATCTCTGATGGCCTGGGAGCCTCCCACGGACAGATTGGGTTAACCCTTAGCGCCTACGTTGGCGCACTGGGGCTCGCGCAGCTTGTTGGTGGCCCTTTATCTGATCGCTATGGTCGACAGCAGGTGCTGCTGGGCGGGCTGTCGATATTTGCCGGGGCAGCTTTTATGGTTGCCCACGCAGATACGATCAACCAAATGCTGTTCTGGCGGGTGATTCAGGGAATTGGCGGTGCCTTCTGCGCGGTATCGGTTCCGGCCATAGTCAGGGACCAAAGTCAGGGCTCCGAGGCGGCCCGGTTGTTCGGGCTCATCGGGTTAATCATGTTTATCGCCCCGGCGCTCGCGCCTTCCATAGGATCATTGCTGCTGACCATCAGTGACTGGCCGGCCATCTTCCTGATGCTGACGGGGTACGCTATGGTGCTGGCGGTCATCCTGCATTTCGCGTTATTCAGGCGCTTGCCGAAGCCGGAGAGAGAGTCAACGCCCGTTCATACGCTGGTGACCAACTACCTGCTAGTGCTCAAACACCCGGTGACCATGAGATTCATCGGCCTGCAGGCGCTGTGCTTCAGTGCCATGTTGGTGTTCATTACCCATGCGTCTTTCATATACCAGGAGTGGTTTGGATTATCCAAGGCCATGTTCTCCGGCTTGTTCGCCGCCAACATCGGGGCCATGGCTTGCCTTAACCTGTTGAACCGCCGGCTCCTGAATCGTTTCGAATCTGTCGACATTCTCAGGGTGTCGGTTTTGCTGCAGACCGTCGCAATCATCGCGTTGGTGCTGTCCGCCTGGGCCGCCGCTCCCTATTGGGTTGTCGCAGCATGCATCATCGTTGCCGTGGGATTCATGGGGGCCATCGTGCCAAACAACATGGCCAACGCTCTGGAGTTCTTCCCGCACTTGGGCGGCACCGCGGCCGCCTTGCTGGGCGCTGCGCAATTCACCATCGCCGGCGCCATCAGTGCGATATCAGCTACGCTCAGTGGTGGTTCACTGGCGCCCATCGTGTTGACCATGGCCGTTTGTGTGTCAGGAGCTGCGGTTCTTGCAGCGGGCGCGCCGGGGGCGGTTCGGCGGGAATTGGCCTTGTCGCGGTGATGTCCGGATACGCCCGCTGTCACGCGGGCGGTACAAACTCTTAACGGAAAACGCAGTGCTTGGCGAAATCGCCAGCTTCGTTCGTCGTCCAGTCTCCCTTCGGTTTCTCCTCCATATCCACGCACCAGGCTTCACTGCCGACCTCCGGGCTGCAGGCGGTCAGGATGAATAGAGCGGCGGCTGCGGCGAATGCCTTCAAGGCTGTTGTCATGGGAACTCCCTCTATTGAAAAGGCCGCATTATGCCAGCTTCCTGATTCAGTGCCACGTGCAGCCTCGCCTAATTATCGCTTTGAGTGCTTTTTATACGGCTTGCGCTTTAGTGTGCCAAAAGCATTGAAACAAAGTGTCGCACGGACTGTGTCAGCTTCTTTTGTTAACAACTTACCTGCCACTTTACTTTAATAAAATTACATAAAAACAGCGCCTTATGAGTTTGTCGTTGTGTGGCATGGCGTTTGCCTTGATCACAGACGATGTTGTTGAGTTGTTAAACAGTTTTGATTATTTGGGAGCTTGAGATGAGACCTAGCAAAGAACAAGAAAAATCGATGTATAAACACATGCTCATTATCCGTTTTTAGAAGCGATTGAGCAGAATAACATGGAGAAAAATGCCAGCTTTTAATATGGCCAGCGGCCCGACCACTAGCGAAATTAATGTTTCTAATGGTGAATAATTAACTCTAATTAAGGGGAAAATAAAAATGAAATTTAGACGCTCAAGACTAAGCGTAAAAGTGCTTATGGCAGCTTCGTTTCTTGCAATTGCGCCATTGTATGCGTCAGACAGGAATATTACGGATAAGGAGTTGTCTGATGAATCAAACACTACTGATTGGCTAGCTTACGGTCGAACACACTCTGAACAGAGGTTTAGTCCGCTTAAAGACATTAATGTAGCCAATGTCAGCCAGCTTAAGCCTGAATGGTATGCGCCATTGCCGGACCGATCTGACATAGTAGGGACACCACTGGTTGTTGATGGTGTTATGTATTATGTCGGTGAAATGAATAAAGTCCGTGCCTTCGATTCTCGCACGGGCGAGATGCTTTGGGAATATGATCCAAAAGTTGCCAAAGAAATCGCCGATAATAATATGAAGAAAGTGTTTTGGAAGCATAACCGTGGCCTTTCAACATATGGTGATAAGTTGTTTATTGCTACATGGGATGGCCGTCTTATTGCGATTACGAGAGAAGACGGCACGGAGGTTTGGCAAACCAGAACATTTGATCATGATCAGCCGTTGAATATTACAGGCCACCCGAAAGCCTTCGATGGCAAAGTGTTTGTAGGTAATGGGGGCACGGAACTTGGCCCGATGCGTGGTTATGTGACCGCTTATGATACTGAAACGGGCGAACAGGTTTGGCGTTTTTATATCGTTCCCGGCAATCCTGCTGATGGATTTGAGGATGCAGCACAGGAAATGGCTGCTAAAACCTGGAGTGGCCGTTGGTGGGAGAACGGCGGTGGCGGTAATGCTTGGCATGGCTGGACTTACGATGAGAAATATAACCAGCTTATCTTTGGTACAGGTAACGGTGGGCCATGGAATATTAAAGTCCGGAGCCCAGAGGGTGGCGATAACTTGTTCCTGTGCTCCGTCGTGGCTGTTGATGCGGATACAGGCGAATATAAATGGCACGTCCAAACTGCACCAGGTGACACTTGGGACTACAACTCAAACATGGACATCGTGCTGGCCGACCTAAAGATTGATGGCAAAGATGTTGATGCAGCACTGCATGCGCCTAAAAACGGCTTTTTCTATACGATTGACCGCTCAAACGGCAGGGTGCTATCTGCTGAAAAATTCGCAGATGCTAACTGGTCAACCAAGTATGATCTAGAAGAACAGCGCCATATTGTTGCAGAGGGTGCCAGGTATCCTGATGGTGAGAAAAACATCTATCCTTCAGCATTTGGTGCTCACTCTTGGCACGCGATGTCTTATAACCCTGAGCTAAACCTTGCTTTTATCCCCACTAACCATTTGGGTAACACCTTCAAGGACGATGGTAAAAAGACCAAGCCTGGCCATAAAATGGAGAGCCACAAACTATATTTGGGGCTGACGGGTTGGGAATTGACCAAAGATCCACATGAGTCACGGGGCTCACTGCAGGCTTGGGATCCTGTTAAAAATGAACGTGTATGGCAAGTGAATCAGAAGAGTCCGTGGGGTGCCGGAACTTTGACTACGGCGGGTAACCTGGTTTTCCAGGGTCTGCCTGATGGTATGTTTAAAGCTTATGATGCCAGAACGGGTGACGTCCTGTGGTCTTATGACGTAGGTCTTGGTATCTCTGCGCCACCGATTACGTACAAGTTGGATGGTAAGCAGATGGTTTCCCTTCTGGTGGGGCCTGGTGGTGCATTGGCCTCTAACTTTGGTGGTCCCGGTGAACTGGGTTTTGAGGGGCATGGCTGGAAATATGGCATGCATGAGCGCCGTATCATGACGTTTTCCCTTGACGGAAAAGCGGTTATTCCAGAACAGCCTGCACCGCAGCTTGCCAAGCCAATCTTCGATGAGAAGTTTGAGGTTGATCCCAAAAAAGCAGAAGCGGGCGCTGGTGTTTTTGCTGCAAACGTGTGTGTTGCTTGTCATGGCGTTGGCGCTGTTGCGGGCATCAAAGCACCAGATCTGCGAGAGTCGCCGATACTGCTCAACGGCAATGAAAAAGCGTTTGAGAGTGTTGTGCGTGGTGGCGCGTTGCTAGTAAACGGTATGCCTAAGTTCCCAGATTTGACAGATGCCGAGCTGGAGAACCTCCGTCATTACATCCGTAGGCAAGCGCATGATGGGGTGAAGCCTGGAGGAGGACACTAGACCAGCGCATTGTTTAAACGTCAAACTATTCACTTGAGCTGATAACATCGGTAAGCGATATAGTTTGGGAAAAATAGAAAAGCCTGAATCCAAGTGAATAAAATGAGTGTGCTAACCAACACTTTAATCACAAAGGATTCGGGCTTTTTTATGTTCTGAATAAGCCGAAATTGCAGCTCCGCAGATACCCACCCAATTCAGGCGCTGCTGGCCCGCAAGGTTGAGTTTAGAGATGTGTCATAAGGGGACAATCTGAATGGAGGCGACCGGGCTCGTCGTTGTAATTGTCTGTATTAAAAGATTTTGTCTTGTTGTTTTTATGTGTGTTGGGCGTTTTTGCTAGCCGTTTGGTGCTTTTTCCCATTCCTTTAAGTTCAAGTTGGCCTCTATGATGAATCTCAGTACTCCCAAGGCTGAAGGCGCAGTATTGCCCGTTTCCTACTTGTAGCCTCGGCTAGTGTTGGCCTCTCAACGAAGAAGGTTCTTATCATGAGCAAAATAACAAGCATTGAGCCATCCTTGAAAATGGCGAAGCGTAAGCGTTCTGGCGGCCCCATGCTGATCCCTGTGCGCAGAGACCTGGATTTCAAATTGGATGAGAGCAAAATCTCAGACTGGAATACAGCGGGTGGGCCGGTATTCACTGCGTTTCTGAATACTTTTTCGGCAATACTCCCTGTGGGCGAGCGGTTCTTTATTGACAGCGTCCGTGCGTATCGAGACCAGATTACCGATCCGGAACTGAAGAAGGCCGTTTCGGCATTTATCGGGCAAGAGGCCATGCACGGGAGGGAGCATGAGGTCTATAACTCGGCCTTCTTTAATAAAGTACCGGCTGCAGCTCGATTCGAGAAGCGGGTCAAGAGGATTCTTGATGGCTTCACCAAGCATTCCAGGCCCGTGTCGTTGAGTGGCACGATTGCCCTTGAGCACTTTACTGCCTTGCTGGCGGACAGTGTGCTAAAAGAGCCGCGTTTGACCAATGGCGCTGACCCAAAATACGCGGCACTCTGGCGTTGGCATGCCCTGGAAGAAACCGAACATAAGGCGGTAGCCTTTGATGTTTTCGAAGCAGTGATGGGGACCGGCATTAAGGCATATAGTCTGCGAAGCTTTGGCTTGGTCCTGGCAACCCTTGTCTTCTGGGGATTGATCATACCGGTTTTCATCGAGGCTATACGTGCAGAAGGGCACCTGGGGAACCTGAAGGGGTGGCGCCAGTTCTTCCGTTATACCTTTGGTGATATTGGAATGCTGCGAAAGCAGATCGGAAACTACCTCGATTACTTCCGCCCGGGTTTCCACCCGTGGGATCATGACAATCGAGAATACCTCAAGGAAATCGATGCTTTCCTGGCAGAGCAGGAGCAACTAGCCACCGCGTGAGCCTGGAGGCGGCGTGGGAATTGGCGTTTCGTGGACGCCAGAAACAACAAAGCCCGCACAAGGCGGGCTTTGTCAGAATTCTTAATGGTGCCCGGAGGCGGAATCGAACCACCGACACGGGGATTTTCAATCCCCTGCTCTACCGACTGAGCTATCCGGGCGTGTTGCGCTACTGCTGTGCAACGGGGCGCTATTAAACCGGTTTCGTTGTTTTGAGTCAAGGCTGAGGGGTAAAAATTTCCAGATCTTTTGCGGATTGCTCAGCCTTTGATCAATAAGGCTTATTTTTCCGGCGGTACGTAGCCTTCGGCCTTGTCGAACGGCTCGTTGTTGAAGAAGCGCTCCATCTGGGCCTGCAGGTATTTGCGAGTGTTGGGGTCCATCAGGCTCAGGTGTTTTTCGTTGATCAGCATGGTTTGCTGGTTCTGCCATTCTTCCCAGGCTTTCTTTGAGACGGTTTCCCAGATTTCCTGGCCTTTCTTGCCGGGCATGGGTGGGAAATCCAGTCCTTCCAGTTCTTCCTGGTACTTGCGACAGAAAACGGTGCGGCTCATGTCTGCTCCTGTTGGAATTGGCCGTGTAAATAACTGGTGTCGATGATAACAGATCTGGGCGGGGGCCAGTCAGTGTATGAGCTCAGAGCAGGGCAGTCTGCTCCGGGTTGGTCAGCAGAGTGCGTATCGGCGCAGGAAGGCCCAGGGTGAGAGCCTGATCCCGGTGCAGCCAGCGCTGGCTGTCATTGTCGGCGATGGTGCTGCTGTCTGTGACTGAAAGCCTCGCGGGCTGGATGTGCAGGTGGTAGTGGCTGAAGGTGTGGCGGAAGCCGCCTATCAGTTCGGCATCGCTGCAGTCGAAGCCAAAGGCCTGCTCACAGGCCTCAGGAAGCTCATCGGGGCTGAATGCGGGGTCAAGCTCGGGCAGGCTCCACAAGCCACCCCAGATGCCGCTGGGAGGGCGTCGTTCCAGCATGATCCTTCCGTCGCTGTCTTCGAGGATAACCATCCAGGTGGTTTTCTCCGGTTTGGCCTTTTTGGGCTTGGATCCCGGGTAAAGGCTGACTTCGCTATTCCTGTAGGCAAGGCAGCCGCTTTGCAGTGGGCAGGACTCACACGCGGGGCGCGAGCGTGAACACACCATGGCACCCAGATCCATGATGGCTTGGGTGTAGTCCCGTACCCGGGTATCCGGGGTGTGCTGTTCGGCATGTTCCCACAGGGTGTTGAGTACTCTGGTTTGCCCCGGCCAACCGGGGACGGCGTGGTAGCGGGCGAGCACGCGTTTGACGTTGCCGTCGAGAATGGCCGCCCGTTTGCCTAAGGCCTGGGCCAGAATGGCAGCCGCTGTGGAGCGACCGATACCGGTGAGGGATTCCAGCTTTTCCTGGTCAGCCGGGAATTTGCCGCCAAAGTCGCCTACTACGGTTCTGGCGGCTTTTTGCAGGTTGCGAGCGCGGGCGTAATAGCCAAGGCCGGACCAGTGGCTGAGTACGTCATCCTCCGGCGCTTCCGCCAGGGCTTGAACATCCGGAAACCGCCGCATGAAAGCCTGGAAATAGGGGATCACCGTGGTGACCTGGGTTTGCTGCAGCATGATCTCCGATACCCAGACCCGGTAAGGGGTGCGGTTGTGGTGCCACGGCAGGTCATGCCTGCCGTGTTCGTCGTACCATGCGAGCAAATTCAGGGCGAAACCGTCACTCATCAGTTGAACAGCCCCTTCACTGCGTCCTTGATCTTGTTGCCTTCCTCGCCCAGTTGCTCGTCGATTTTTTCCTGAACTTTTTCCTTGGCTTTTTCTTTGGCGCGATCGGTCTCTTCCTTGACCTTTGCCTTTGCGGCATTGGCGGCAATGTCCTTCAGGGTGTCGCGGAAGCGGGAACCGTCGAAGGAGCACAGGCCGGCAGGGTCTTCGGAGAAGTTACCGCGGCACTCAACCGGGATGACGGCGTTTTTGACGTATTCCGTCACGCGGCACGCTTCGTCGCGGTGAATCTCGCCGACGACCCTCAGGCCCAGCTCATAGTCCAGATTGGTTTGCTTCAGGTCGACGGTGCCGTTGCCTTCCAGGCGCATGCCGGCCAGGGCGGCCACCAGGTCGGTGTTGTTGAGGGTGTTGCCGTCGATCTTCAGTGTGCCCTTCATATCGTTGAAGGGGGTTGTGGTGCCCCAGTCGCTGGTGCTCAGGTTGTCCTGATTGGCCAGTGCAATGCCCTGGCAGGCCATGCGAGTCAGGTTCATTTTGCGGAACTCGCCTTTGGCCAGGTTGAAGCCGACTTCGCCTTTGGCATTGTTGCGCAGCGCGGAAATCCGGTTACCGGTGGTTTTCACGTCCACGGACAGGTTGGCGCCACCGGCGAGCATGTCGACTTCGGCCAGGTCCGTCAGCAACGGTAGTGTTTGTACATTATTGACCTTGGAGCCAATCGCCCATTTCGGGTTATCCGTGCGGGCATCCAGGGTGACGTTGGCCCCGAAGCCGCCGTCGTACAGTTTGCCGCTGAACTCGTCCACTTTCAGCACGCCGTTTTTGGCGGTAATGGAAGACTTGATCTCGTTGATGGTGAGATTGCTGATGATCAGTTGGCCCAAGCCGAGATCAATATCCAGCAGCAGGGTGCGCAGGGTTTCCAGGGGCAGCAGGTCGCTTTCCTCGGCAGATGCCTGAGCTGTGCCGCCGGTCTTCTCCCCGCTGTCTTTTTCTTCCTCGCTGGCGGCTCCGCTTTGGTCCTCTTCCGGCGTGGGCGGCAGGTAGCGGTCTGCATTAATGGCGTCCCCTTGCAGGTTCAGGGCAACGGCGCTGTTGCTCAGGGTGTAGCTGCCACCGCCGGTGAAGGTGGTGTCATCAAGACCGATGGATAGGTCACTCAAAGCCACCGAGCCGGCGGGGCCACCGATGTTGGTGGAGAAAGAGAGGGCCTTGAGGACATCGGGATCGTCGGTTTCGATGGCTGGCTGACCAAGGGCAGCCAGCAGTTTTCTGAGGGAGAATTCGTCAATGTTGAGGGTGCCGTCCAGCTTGGGTTTGTCACCAAAGCCCTGAACCGACAGGTCAGTGTTGAGTGTCAGGTCGGCGAGGCTGGCGGTAAAACCGTTAATCGTGGCCGTCTCGTTTTCAAGGTTGGCTTCGATGGCGCCGGCCAGTTTGGCGGTCACTGCCTTTCCGCCAAACGGTTCGCCCTTCATGTCGAATACCGCTTCGAGGTCAGAGATGCCAAATTCGTTGAGGGCTTCGTTTGCGGCGAGAAGGGCGCTCAGGCGGCCATCCACTGCAAGCTGGGGCTTGTTGGTTTCGACCCGGAAGCTGATGTCCAGCGGAAAGCTGCTGCCCAGTGTGATGTCACTGGCATTAACCGTGAAGTCTTCCAGGGTCACGGACTGGCCGGTGCTTGCATCGTTGTAGTGAACCTGGGCGTTGCTGATTTCCACGTTCTCAACGTTGAAGTTCAGCGGCTCACCGTCCCCGGCTTCGGTATCCTCCTGGGCTTGCTCGCTTTGCTGCTCTTCAGCCGGTGGCTGGCCTTCATCCGCCTCACCTTCCGGCATTATGCGGGTCCAGTTGCCGTTGCCGTTTTTATCCACATTCAGGCGTGCGTCCAGGCCATCCAGCAGAAAAGTGTTCACTTGCGGCGACATGGCGATCAGTGACCAGAAGTCCAACTGGGCCACCAGTCGGTCCAGCCGGACGAAGCGTTCGCCCTCAAGGGTGGCTTCCACATCATTGAGCTCCAGGCCGAGAGGGATGAAAGACCAGCCGATATCACCGCTCAGGATGAGATCGAGATTGGTGTTGTCTTCGGCGGCTTTCTCGATCTGGGGCTTGTAGTCGTTGGGATCGATAACCATAACGGCGACTGCAACAGCGGCAATTGCCAGGATAATCAGGCCGATGATGGCGAAGGCGATGTAGCGAACAGCTTTCATAATTCGGGCTTCCTTTCATTTTTATGCGTTCGGGCAGCGCAGGGCGAACAGAGTTAAGGATAACGCAGGGGTAACAAAATAAAAGCGCGTATGTATGACAATACGTTAGTGATAGGCCAAAATAGCGAACTGTTTTCTGACAATAACGTGTAATAACTTTAATAAACTCTTCAGAGACAAAAAAAGGAGCTGGCTGTGGCTATTACTGTATCGATCGAGCTGAACCGGGAACTGGACATACCGGGCAGTTACGATGATGTATTCGATCTTCTCGCCGATGTGCCCCGTTCTGCCAGCCACTTCCCGAAAGTGGACAAGCTGGTGGACCTGGGCGACAACGCCTATCGCTGGGAGATGGAGAAGGTGGGTGTCGACAAACACGCCATTCAGTCCGTCTATGCGTGTAAGTATTTCGCTGACAAGAGCAACGGCAGGATTACCTGGGAACCGGTAAAAGGTGAAGGCAACGGCGTGGTTCGTGGCTCCTGGACGATTACCTCCAAGGGAGATAGCGTCACCGCCGTCAAGTTCCAGACCAACGCCGAACTCACCGTACCGCTGCCCGGCATGTTGAAGCTGGCCATCAGCCCGGTCATCAAGCACGAGTTCAACAGCCTGGTGGATACCTACATGAGTAACCTGAAAAAGGCCTTCTGACCGTTTGGCTATCAACGCCATTGAAGGTCATGGTAGGACTCAGGGATGCAGAAAAGGTATAATCCGCAAATAATCAGTTTCCGGCATTGTGCCTATTCATAACCTGGAGTCCCCATGGCCGAACGTAAGGCTCGGGTAGAAAGAAATACCCTTGAAACGCAGATCACCGTTGAGATCAACCTCGACGGTACCGGGCAATCCACCTTTGATACCGGTGTGCCGTTCCTTGAGCACATGATGGATCAGATTGCCCGTCATGGTCTGGTGGATCTGAACATCGTCTCCAAGGGCGACCTGCATATTGATGACCACCACACGGTGGAGGATATTGGCATCACCCTCGGTCAGGCCTTCAAGCAGGCCGTTGGTGACAAAAAAGGTATCCGCCGCTACGGTCACGCCTATGTACCACTGGATGAGGCCCTTTCCAGGGTAGTGATCGACCTGTCGGGCCGGCCCGGCCTGGTGATGGACGTTCCCTACACCCGGGCTGCCGTGGGTGGCTTTGACGTGGACCTGTTCGAAGAGTTCTTCCATGGCTTCGTGAACCACTCCATGGTGAGCCTCCATATCGATAACCTGAAGGGCAAGAATACCCACCACCAGATCGAGACGGTATTCAAGGCCTTCGGTCGCGCCCTGCGTATGGCTATCGAGATGGACGAGCGCATGGCGGGTATCACTCCGTCCACCAAAGGCTCACTGTAACCGGTCATCGAAGGACACCGCATTACCATGAAAACCGTTGCCATTATCGACTACGGCATGGGCAACCTTCACTCTGCCAAAAAAGCGGTAGAGCACGTCGCCCCGGACACCACCGTACTGGTCACTGACAATGCCGATCAGATCCGCGAAGCCGACCGGGTAATCTTGCCCGGTGTCGGTGCTATCCGCGATTGCATGGCCGAGATCCGCCGTTTAGGGGTCGACACCCTGGTGCGCGAAGTCTCGCAGGACCGTCCGTTCCTGGGTATCTGTGTCGGCATGCAGGCGCTGATGTCCCGCAGCGAGGAAAACGGCGGGGTCGACTGTATCGACCTGTTCCCGTCTCAAGTGCGTTACTTCGGTGACAATCTGACGGAAAACGGCGAGCGTCTGAAAGTGCCACATATGGGCTGGAACGAGGTCTATCAGACTATCGAACACCCGCTCTGGCACAACATTCCAGACGGCGATCGTTTTTACTTTGTGCACAGCTACTACGCCGAAGCCAAGGGTAACGCCGATATCGCCGGCCGCAGCCATTACGGCGTTGATCTCGCCGCTGCGGTGGCAAAAGACAATATCTTTGCAGCGCAGTTCCACCCGGAGAAAAGTGCCCGGGCGGGCCTGCAGTTACTGAAGAATTTTACTGACTGGACTGGAAAATGCTGATTATCCCCGCCATTGATCTGAAAGACGGCAAATGCGTTCGCCTGCGCCAGGGGCGCATGGACGATTCCACAGTATTCGGTGATGACCCCGTTGATATGGCCACCCGCTGGGTGGAAGCCGGTGCCCGTCGCCTGCATCTGGTCGACCTGAATGGTGCCTTCGCCGGTGAGCCGGTCAATGGCGAGATCGTCCAGGCCATTGCCCGCAAGTACCCGGATCTGCCAATCCAGATCGGCGGCGGCATCCGCTCTGCTGAAACCATTGAGGCGTATCTGAAAGCCGGCGTGCAATGGGTGATCATTGGTACCAAGGCGGTGAAAGAGCCGGACTTCGTGACAGACATGTGCAAGAAATTCCCGGGTCACATCATTGTTGGGCTGGACGCCAAAGACGGCCGGGTCGCGACCGACGGCTGGGCGGAAGTGTCTGAAGTCATGGCTACCGACCTGGCGAAACGCTTTGCCAACGACGGCGTCGATTCCATTGTCTATACCGACATCAGCCGTGACGGCATGATGCAGGGCGTGAACGTCGAAGCGACCGCGGCATTGGCCGAAGCAGGTGGTATTCCGGTTATCGCCTCGGGCGGTGTCACCAACATGGATGACCTGAAGCGCCTGGCGACCGTGGCCGACAAGGGCATCCTTGGCGCCATCACCGGGCGAGCCATCTATGAGGGTACCCTGGATGTGGCAGAGGCCCAGGCCTACTGCGACAGCCTCAAGGCATAAGGACACACGATTATGGGACTGGCCAAACGCATCATTCCCTGCCTGGACGTGGACAAGGGCCGCGTTGTGAAGGGCGTGAACTTTGTCGATATCCGTGACGCGGGTGATCCCGTGGAGGTGGCCCGCAAGTACAACGAACAGGGTGCGGATGAGATTACCTTTCTGGACATTACCGCCAGTCACGAAAGCCGTGACACCACCTACGAAACCGTAGAGCGTATGGCGGCGGAAGTCTTTATCCCGCTGACCGTGGGCGGTGGCGTGCGTACCGTCGAAGATATCCGCAAACTGCTGAATGCCGGTGCAGACAAGGTGTCCATCAATACCGCCGCCGTGTTCAACCCGGAATTCGTGCGGGAAGCCGCAGACCGCTTCGGCAGCCAGTGCATTGTGGTGGCTATCGATGCCAAGCGGGTATCAGCGGAGGGCGATGCGCCGCGCTGGGAAATCTTCACCCACGGCGGTCGCAAGCCGACCGGTCTGGATGCAGTGGAGTGGGCGCGCAAAATGACCGAACTGGGCGCCGGTGAACTGCTACTCACCAGCATGGATCGAGATGGCACCAAGATTGGCTTTGATCTCGGGCTGACCCGTGCGGTTAGTGACGCAGTATCGGTGCCGGTGATTGCGTCCGGAGGTGTCGGGGAGCTGCAGCATCTGGCGGATGGGGTGACCGACGGCGGTGCGGATGCTGTGCTGGCGGCCTCGATCTTCCACTTTGGCCAGCACACCATTCCTGAAGCCAAGGCGTTTATGAAGGCTCAGGGAATAGAAGTCAGGGAGTAGGCGGCAGAGCTTTGTCGGATTACGGCTTTGCCTAATCCGACCTACTGGTTTGATTGACCTGGTGCCTGATCCGTCCCACCGTAGGTCGGATTAGGCGCAGCCGTAATCCGACACCCCGGGCCGAATTTTGTAGACCTATTCACCTCTGGCGTAGGCCGGCCGGATGGCCCGCTTCTCACCTTCTGCAAACATCTGTCGATTGTTATTCCGTATGGCCCACAAGCCGCTCACCGTTGCGACCGCGATGCCTTGCTCATCCAGCTTCGGCAGGTTTTTCTCAAGATAGTCCACCGTCACCTTGTGTGGGTGTCCAATACCGATGGCGCTGCCGTTTTCTCGCGCCCGCTTAATCAGAAGACGGAACTGTCGGTCGACAAATTCCTCGGTTTGTTCGTGATCCAGAAAGACATCCCGGGTTAGGGTGGGGATGCGATAGGCGCCAGCGACCTGGCCGGCAATGGACGAAGCAATAGTGCGACTGTCGACAAAGTACACCGGATAAAGGTCCAGCTCGGACATCACCCAATCCATGGGCTGTAATTGCTGGGTCAGCAGGCTGCCCATGTGATTGTTCACGCCTTTAACGTGGGGGATGGACTGCAGCGCCCGGCGTAGTGTGGTCTTCAGGCTCTGTTTGTCCATCTCCGGCGTCAGCCCGCCGGGACCAAGCCCAAAATTTCGGGTATTCGCCATGGGTGCGTGAAGCATAACTTCCTTGTGCTTCTGGTGGGCCAGCTTTGCCAAGGCCACGGTGTGCCGCCGATAGGGCAGGAAGGCCAGGGTAACCGGTTGCTCCAGGTTGATCAGGCGTTTGCCTTCATGCAGGTTATGCCCCATGTCATCGATGATGATGGCGATGGTCGGTGGCATTGCCCCCTTGCCGATTGGTCCGGGCTCGTCAGCCCGAGCCGCGGATATAAACAGGGTTGCGACCAGCAGTGGTATCAGTAGTCTCAAGGGCATTATTCCGCTTGTTCGGCGCGGGCCTTGTTGCCGCGCTTATCCAGAATCTTCAGGCCCTTGAGCAGGTTCAGCGCGGAGCGTAGCTGGAAATCCTGCTCCGCTGCCGACGTGTCCTGTTGCTGCTCTGTGGTGGGGGCTTCCTCTCCCTCATTCTGACCTTCCAGGTGGCCGCTCAGGTCCGCTTCGGTAAAGAACGGTCGACCGTCAATCTCCTGAAATTCGGCGGGCTTGACTTCGATGTCTGGTTTGATGCCCTTGGCCTGGATGGAACGACCATTCGGGGTGTAGTAGCGAGCGGTTGTCATCTTGATGGCATGGGTCTCGTCCAGGGGAATAACGGTCTGAACGCTGCCCTTGCCGAAAGACTGGGTGCCCATGACCACTGCACGTTCGTGATCCTGGAGTGCCCCGGCGAGGATTTCCGATGCGGATGCGGATCCCCCGTTGATCAGCACGACAATAGGCGTGTCTTGTACGATGTCGCCGGCCTTGGCATTGAAGCGCAGGCGTGAGCTCTGTATGCGGCCCTCGGTATAGACAATCAGGCCACCGTCGAGAAGGGCGTCTGCCGCTTCAACCGCTGCCTGCAGGACGCCGCCCGGGTTGTTGCGAAGGTCAATAACCAGACCATCAAGGTCATTGCCATTCTCTTCTTCCAGCTTGTTCAGGGCATCGACAAACTGGCTCCCGGTATCGGCCTGGAACTGGGTAATGCGGAGATAGCCATAGCCGTTCTCAATCAGGCGAGACTTGATACTGGTGACCTTGATGATGTCACGTTCAACATCAATTTCAATCGGGGCGCTTTCGCCTTCGCGCATAATGGTCAGGGTCAGTACTGTGCCGGGTTTGCCGCGCATCAGCTTGACCGCTTCCTCCAGGGACATGCCCTTGACCGGCTGGTCGCCGAGTTTGATGATCAGGTCGCCGGCCTGTACACCCGCTTTCTGCGCCGGGGTGTCGTCAATGGGGGCAATCACTTTCACGAAGCCGTCTTCCATGCCGACTTCGATGCCGAGGCCGCCGAACTCACCAGAGGTACTTTCTTCCAGTTGCTCGTAATCCTTGGGGGCGAGATAGGTGGAGTGCGGGTCCAGCTCGGACAGCATGCCCTTGATTGCACTTTCCAGCAGTTCCTGGTCTTCTACTTCTTCGACATAGGCGTCCTTGATGCGACTGAAGACTTCGGTGAACTTGCGGAGGTCGTCAAGGGGGAGCTGCTCTTCCGGATCAGGGAGCTGAATCTGGACACGTTCGTTATTCTGGACGCCATCGAGAAGTTCACCGGTACTGTCATCGGCTTCCTGAGCATGAATCAGGCCGGGAAAAGTAATAAAGCAGGTGATCAGAGTCAGTGCGCGGATGGTTTTGGTGTTGTGTGTACTTCTGGCCCGTCTCATTCACTTATCCTGTGTATATTCCGATGGTTGAGCAGTCCCCTGTATACCGGGACAGTATGGCGTCACTGGTCGGGTTTGTCAGCCCTCGCTCCCGATAACCTGAAGTGTGTCTACTTTGCCAGCCAGCTGCGGGGATTCACCGGCTTGCCGTTGCGGCGAATCTCGAAATAAAGTGCCGGGTCTTTGGTGCCGCCTGTGCGTCCGGCGGCGGCAATGGCCTGGCCGGGTTTTACCCAGTCTCCGGGGCTGGTGTAGAGGCTGCTGCTATGTCCGTAGAGTGTCATGTAGCCATTCCCGTGGTCGACAATCGTCATCAGGCCGAAGCCCCGCAGCCAGTTGGCAAAGACCACCCTGCCATAGTGTATGGCTTTGATGTCCGCATCTTCGGCGGTGTTCATCAGCAGTCCGTTACGGCGGAGTTTGCCGTCGGCATAGGGCGCGCCAAAGCCACTGAATACCTTGCCTCTGGCGGGCCAGGGCAGTTTGTTTTTCAATGAGCTGAACGGCGCAGACTCATTGGGTGCCGGAATGTCTGCTATAGCTTCTTCCACCTCGCGCAGCAGTTTTTCCAGGCGCTTACGGTCAGCTTCCAGCTCTTTGCGCTCATCTTTCCTATGGCTGATTTTGTGGTCCAGGGCTGCGAGGGTCTGTTTGCGCTGGGCTTTGGTGTTGGTGAGCTTTTCCTGGCGTTTCGCCACATCGGCTTCCAGCTTGCCCAGTCGGGCACGGGTAGCTTTAGCCTCTCGCTGGGTTTCTCTCAGCTGGCGAAGATTGGCATTGAACACCTCAAGACGCTGGACGGTGTCCTGGCTGAGGTATTCGTAATAGGTCATGGTGCGGGCGATCCTGTCGGGATCAATCTCATTGAGCAGGACTTTCACCGCAGGCGCATCGCCTTCCATCCAGGCGGCGCGAATCTGCTTTTTCAGGCTGTCACGTTGGCTGGCCAGAGTGCGATTCAGGTCTCTTTCTTCCTGCTGTAATTGCGCCAGGCGTCGTTGCTGTTCTTCCGCCTGTTGGCGCAGCTCCCGGCGTTCCCGGGTCAGGCGGCTGATATCCTGTTCGATACCGGTCAGCTGCCGCTCCAGGGATGAACGGTCCTTCTCGGCCTCGGCCAGCCATTGGTCAATATCGGCAATCTGTTCTTTCAGCTCTTCGATCTGGCCGGGAGTGACGTCCTGATTAGCCAGCACTGGCAGTGCACTGAGTATCAGTGCCGCTGCCAGTAATCGCGGGGAAAACAATCGATCTCTCAACCGATGTTTACCAGGCTGTGCCCGGTCATTTCCGCTGGCTGATCCAGGCCCATGAGGGTCAGCAGGGACGGTGCCACATCGCTCAGGCTGCCGTCATCTTTCAGTGTGACCTGACGCGGACCAGTGTAGATCAGTGGCACTGGGCCAATGGTGTGGGCGGTGTGGACCTGCCCGGAATTGGGGTCTGTCATTTGCTCGCAATTGCCATGGTCCGCGGTGATCAGCGATTCACCACCGACTTCGTCCAGCGCTTCCACAATACGCTTTACGCACTGGTCCAGGCACTCCGCGGCCTTGATGGCGGCGTCAAGCTTGCCGGTATGGCCAACCATATCGCCGTTGGCATAGTTGCACACCACCAGGTCGTACTTGCCGCTCTTGATGGCTTCCACCAGTTTGTCGGTGACCTCCGGTGCACTCATTTCCGGTTGCAGGTCATAGGTGGCGACTTTCGGAGAAGGCACCAGGATCCGGTCTTCACCCTCGAACGGTGTTTCAAGTCCGCCATTGAAGAAGAAAGTGACGTGGGCGTACTTTTCGGTTTCGGAAATGCGCAACTGAGTCTTGCCCAGGTTGGACACATATTCACCGAGGCCGTTGACCAGCTGTTCGGGTGGGTAGGCGCAGGACGTTTTGATATCGGCGGCGTACTCGGTGAGCATAACGAAATCCGCCAGCTCCGGGTGCTTGCGCCGTTCAAAGCCCTCAAAGTCCTTTTCTACGAAGGTGCGGGTCATTTCCCGGGCGCGGTCGGCACGGAAGTTCATAAACAGGACGGCGTCACCGTCGTTGATGGTACCTTCCGGTTCGCCCGCTTCGTGGATGCGTGTCGGTGCGACGAATTCGTCGTTTTCGCCACGTTCGTAGGCCAGTTCCAAAGCAGACATCGGGTCTGTGGCGGTAAACTCGGCGTCACCGGTGGTCATCAGGTTGTAGGCCGCTTCCACGCGGTCCCAGCGGTTATCCCGGTCCATGGCGTAATAGCGGCCAACAATGGAGGCCACGCGGCCGACGCCCAGGCTTTTCAGCTTGGCGGCGGCTTTTTCCAGGGAAGGTTTGGCACTGCGTGGCGGCATGTCACGACCGTCCAGGAAGGCGTGAACATAGACTTCTTTTGCGCCCCGGGCTGCGGCAAGTTCGGCGGCTGCCAGAATGTGTTCTTCGTGACTGTGAACGCCGCCGGGTGACAGCAGGCCCATCAGGTGGACCGCACGACCACTGCTGACAGCCTTGTCGATTGCGGCGCACAGCGTCGGGTTGCTGGCGAAGGTGCCGTCTTCCAGATCCTTGTCGATGCGGGTCAGGCTCTGATACACAACGCGGCCGGCGCCAAGGTTCATGTGGCCGACTTCGGAATTACCCATCTGGCCCTGTGGCAGCCCTACAAACATACCGGAGGTATTGATCAGGGTTTTGGGCTGTTGCTGCCAGAGCTTGTCCCAGAACGGGGTGTTGGCGTTGCTGATGGCATTGTCTTCGGCAGGGTCACGGTGCCCCCAGCCGTCCAGAATAATCAGTGCAGTCGGCTTACGCGTTGCGGTCATCACTCAATCCGGTATGGTTTGGAAGTTTGTAAACAAGAGTGCAGATTCTAACCGTTTTCATTCCGCTAGGCCACGGAGGTCTGCCTTCTGTCACTGGTTCAGGGTGTGTATAATCCCGCCAAACTAATTAACTGGGTGTTTTCATGGACAGGTTTATTGAATTTGCCGTCAACCACTATGTTTTGGTATCGCTGTTTGTGGCGTTCCTGCTAGCGATTCTCGTGCTGGAATCTCGTCGTGGCGGACAGAAAATATCAGCCCAGGGTGCGGTAAGCCTGATCAACCGTGATGAAGCCGTTGTCGTGGATATACGTGACCGCAAGGAGTTTGGTGAAGGCCGTATTACCGGTTCTGTGAACATTCCGCTGAATGCGATCAAGAGTCGCGCCAGTGAGTTGAAGAAGTTCAAGGATAAGCAGATCATTGTGGCGGATAAAATGGGCCAGCATTCCGCTATGGCGGTAAAACAGTTGAAAGCTGAAGGATATGAGAACGTCGTCCGTCTCAATGGTGGCATTGCCGACTGGAAAGGCAGTAACCTTCCTCTGGTCAAGAAGTAAAATACTTAATATAAAAATGGTGGCCCTGGCGGTCATCGTCAGAGAAACGAAAAGGATTGAACATGGCTGAGAATCAGCAAGGCGCAGCAGGCAGCGATAACCAGAACCAACCTCAGTTCGCGCTTCAGCGTATCTATGTGAAGGACCTGTCCTTCGAATCACCGAATTCACCGCTGGTTTTCCAGGACCAGTGGAAGCCGCAGGTGAACCTGGATCTGAATACCTCTCACAACAAGGTAAGCGACAACCAGTACGAAGTGGTGCTGTCGTTGACCGTGACTGCAAAAGTGGGCGAGAAGGTGGCCTACATTGTAGAGATTCAGCAGGCGGGTGTGTTCATGGTCCAGGGTATTGAAGGCCCTCAGCTGGGCCAGATGCTGGGTGCATACTGCCCGACGATTCTGTTCCCGTACGCCCGTGAGTCGATTGACGGCATCGTTACCAAGGGCAGCTTCCCGGCCCTGATGCTGGCTCCGGTGAACTTTGATGCGATCTATGCCCAGGCCCTTAAGCGCAAGCAGGAAGAGGGCGAAGGCGCAGGAAAAGAAGAGCAGACTCACTGAGGATAGATTTCAGGTGTGTGCTTCCATAAAAAAACCGGCAATTGCCGGTTTTTTTATGTCTGTCTGAAGTGGAGGGGGTCACACCGAACCTTCAAACCCCAGTTGTCGCCAGGCTTCGTAAACCACCAGTGCGGCTGTGTTGGACAGGTTCAGACTTCGGCTTTGTGGTCGCATGGGAACTCGCAGGCGATGGTCCGGTGGTAGCCCGTTCCTAATGTCCTCCGGCAGCCCTCGGGTTTCCGGGCCGAACATCAGGTAATCGCCATCCTGAAAGCGGGCCTGATGATAGTGTTGGCTGCCCTTGGTGGTAAGCCCGAACAGCCTTTCCGGCTGCTCGCTATCCAGGAAGGCCTGATAGTCCCTGTGCACCTTCACCGTGGCGTACTCGCTGTAATCCAGGCCCGCGCGCCGCATTTGTTTGTCCTCAAGGTTAAAGCCCAGAGGCTCAATCAGGTGAAGCTGGCAGCCGGTGTTGGCGCAGAGCCGGATGATATTCCCGGTGTTGGGTGGAATCTCCGGCTCGTACAGCACCACATGCAACATGCAATCAGCGCTCGACAGCAAGCGCGACACCCATGCCACCACCGATGCACAGGGTGGCCAGACCTTTTTTGGCATCGCGGCGGGTCATCTCATGCAGCAAGGTGACCAGGATGCGGCAGCCGGACGCACCAATCGGGTGACCAATGGCAATGGCCCCGCCGTTCACGTTGACCTTGCTGGTATCCCAGCCGAGGTCGCGGTTAACGGAAATCGCCTGGGCGGCGAAGGCTTCGTTGGCTTCCACCAGATCCAGGTCATCGACAGTCCAGCCGGCCAGTTTCAGGCAGCGCTGACTGGCGGGAATGGGGCCGGTGCCCATGATGGCGGGGTCAACGCCCGCGTTGGCGTGTGCCTTGATGGTCGCCAGGGGTGTCAGGCCCAATTCCTTGGCTTTTTCGGCGCTACACACGATAACGGTCGCTGCACCGTCGTTCAGCGATGACGCGTTGCCGGCTGTCACTGTGCCATCCTTCTGGAACGCCGGGCGCAGCTTGCCCAGGCCTTCGGCAGTGACGCCCTCACGGGGATTTTCGTCCTGGTCGACGACGATCGGGTCGCCTTTGCGTTGAGGGATGCTGATCGGAACAATCTGGCTGTCAAAATAGCCGGCATTGCGGGCAGCCACGGCTTTCTGCTGGGACGCGGCGGCAAACTCATCCTGCTCTTGCCGGCTGATGCCGTAATTCCCGACAATGTTCTCAGCGGTGACGCCCATGTGGTAATCGTTGAAGGCATCCCACAGGCCGTCTTTGATCATGGTGTCGACCATGTTCAAGTCACCCATGCGCTGACCGTTACGGCTATTGGGCAGCACGTGGGGCGCCTGGCTCATGCTTTCCTGGCCGCCGGCAATCATCAGTTCGGCGTCACCGGTACGGATGGCCTGGACCGCCATGTGAACGGCCTTGAGGCCGGATCCGCAGACTTTGTTGATGGTCATGGCGGGCACCGAAGCTGGAATGCCTGCATTGATCGAGGCCTGGCGAGCTGGGTTCTGGCCGCAGCCTGCAGTCAGGACCTGCCCCAGGACCACTTCGTTAATCTGGTCAGCCGGGACGCCGGTTTCCTCAAGCAGTGCCTGGATCACGGCGGACCCCAGCTGGTCGGCGCGCAAGCTGGAAAGGCCTCCGCCAAAGCTTCCGACAGCGGTACGTTTAGCAGCTACGATGACAACATCACGCATGGATTCTCTCCGGTTCTGAAAGGCGCAAGGCAAATCTGGGTGCCCGCGCAGGCAGGATGACAGCTAACCGCATTGTAGCGGAAAGCCGCTACGCACCAAAGCCGCTGTTGGGCAGCCGGTATTTTCAGCCCGGGGCGAGGATCCGTTCAGCGATGCGTCGTAATCGTTCCCGCCGGATGGCCTCTCCCAGTGCCTTGCCCTTGTGTCCCCTGGCCATCAACTCCTTCGCGTCAACCTCGGATGCAACGCTTGCAGACTCCCGCAGCAGGGATATGGTAGCAGCATACTGGCCGGGCAGGGTGCAGGTGAGGGCTGTAAGTAACCGTTGGAATCTGTCCGGTCGCCGCCAGACGTCCGCCCCATCGAGCAGGGCCAGGATGCCTTGCTCGGTAATCCCGATGTCCGACTGCTCGCGAATCTGCGGTGCCAGCCGGCTGGCAAGGCGTGCCAGGTCCTGGCAATCGTTAGGGGCCTTGAGTGCTTGCGCCCGTTGATTTGCCCGAGGTTCGGGGAGGTGAGCGAGTAGCGCCGCGAAGCGGGTTGCGGTATCTGCGCCTGTGGCACAAACACAGTTCAGCGATCTCAGCGCTGATGCCAGTGTCGACGTGTCTGAGAGTTCAGGGATCAGCACCGAAAGAGCGTCACTGGTCTGGAGTACCTCGAAGAAGGTGGCGGGATCGTTTTCGTGAAGGGCTCGCTGGACTTCCTGCCAGACCCGCTCGGGTACCAGGTGATCGAACTCGCCGGAAGCCGTCATCTGCTGCATGAGTTTCATGGTGCTGTCTGATACCTGAAATCCCATCGGAGCCAAGCGAGCCGCAAAACGGGCGGTACGGAGTATTCTCAGGGGGTCTTCAGCGAAGGCTTCTGAAACGTGGCGCAGGAGCCGTGCCTGTAGATCGGCCTTGCCGTTGAAAGGGTCTATCAGCGCTCCTGACGTGGACATGGCCATGGCGTTGATGGTTAGGTCGCGGCGCCTGAGGTCATCTTCCAGGGTGACGTCAGGCGCGCTGTAGACGGTAAAGCCATGGTAGCCCCGGCCGGCTTTGCGTTCGGTACGCGCGAGGGCGTATTCCTCCCGCGTGTCGGGGTGCAGGAAAACCGGGAAGTCGGCTCCGACTTGCTTGAAGCCCTGTTTCAGCATCTCCTCAGGTGTGGCGCCTACGACAACCCAGTCGCGGTCCTTGACCTCCAGGCCCAGCAGTTCGTCCCTTACCGCGCCACCAACCAGATAGGTTTCCATGGGTCCCGAAGTTCTCCAGTGCCGGAAAATGATCCGGAGATTATCGGTGGTAGCGGCGGCAGAGGCAAACCGTTCTCCTGACCTAGAAGGCTGCGCCCAACTCGATAGCAGCACCGAATTCCGCGTCGCTGTATAGCGCGCCTATATCCAGACGAGCGCCAAAGGGCGACAGACCGATACCGGCGGTGAACTGGGTTTCTTCCTCAATGCCATCGTTATCGTCGTTACTCGCAAGATTCTGGCGAACGCCGGCACGTAACTGGGCGTAGCCGAACGCATCGAACTCACCACCAAGGGCCAGCCACTGGGCATCGTCTTCGTAGCCAAAGGCTTCCTTTTCGGTCAGATCCAGTTCGGCGGTCAGCACGTGAAACTCGCCTTTGTGGGCAATGCCAGTGGTAATCAGTGGATGAAGCTTGAGCTTTCTCTTTTCTTCGCCCAGTTCCGGTCGGCTGGCGGCGGACTCAAGATCCATCGGGATGACGTTCTTTACAATGGCACCGGCGGTCCACTCTTTGTTTTCGCCAAAAGAGTAAGCCATCCCAAGGTCGAAGTTCAGTCCACTTTCAGTGGTCTCGAATTCACTGCTGTCGAAGTCGTCGTCCTCAAATCCTGATACCCGCTCGGTGTACTGATAAGTGCGAAGCTGGACGTACTTCGGTGAAAAGCCGATTTGGAACGCGCTGCCATCCGACAGTTCCGTTGATCGGGCGAGGGAGATGCCAACCTCGATCACTGCCGAAGCAAGAATGCTGCCGCGAGATTGCAGGTCCCGGTCTAGGTCAGCCGTTGCCAGTGTCAGTTCGTCTGCTGTTTCCAGTTCCCGAAGGAATGCATCGTCCTGATCATCAAGTTCGCCGCGAACCGTCGCCCGCAAATTGCCGGTGGAGAAGACGCCAACCGAGAACTCTTCGGTGGGTATTGCGGCTGCAATGGCCAGACCGGTATCAAGTCGTACAGTGTCTTCATCGAAGTCGTTGAGCTGGCGGCGAAGATCGCCAGCGATACGGCGGGCTTCATCGGAGTCAGATGTGCGATTCAGCTCCTGAAAACGATCAATATTGCTCTGGATGTCATCAACCTGGTTGATGGTATCCTCTTCATCCGCGAAGCGGGCATTGACGGAGGGCAGAATCAAACCAAAATCATCGGACCAGTTGCTCTGATCGGAAGCCAGCAAAGCAGGGTTGGCCAGACCTGCCGAAGCTGGGTGAGCTACGGCTACACCCGTACCACCCATGGCAAAAGAGCGGGACGACATCGGTTGTTGGGGACTTGCGAAGGTAGCAGTGGTGGCTAACGAAAGTCCGATAGCAATGGCCAGCTTGGTCAGGTGGTTTTCGGTCATGTAATTTCCTGTTGTGTCTTTAGAGTTTTCATGGGGTCAGACGTTACACGGAGTTCAGATTAAGGAAGTTCCTGACATTTAGCATCCGTGAACCGGTAACGGTTTGTTTTATTGGTGTAAGCGGCGGTGGATTTTTGCCGCTTATGATGTGAGGAGCAGGGCGCTTTCGGGTTTATTTACAAATTATCAATTACCTATGCAACATGGCGTGATTTTTTCATGGGACGTTGCACATAAGTGTTTGCGGAGAATGAACATGACCCTGCGATGGATATTCGTATCGGTATTGGTTGCTGTGATGGTGGGGTGTGCGCCAGTTGGCCAGTATCAGAATGGTAGCGACAATCACGATCTGGAGCCGATTACAGTCCGGGTCAGCGGTTTCGGCACCTATGAAGATGCGTCCAGGGACCGTTCGAACACCCGCAAGAGATTGCTTGCACGTCGTGCGTCTCAACTCGATGCCTATCGCAATCTGGCGGAGCGGGTCTACGGGACCGTCATCTTCGGTAGCTCTACGGTCAGTGACTTTGTGCTGAGCAGTGACATGTTCCGTGCTTATGTGGACAGTTATATCCGCGGCGCAAAAATGGTGGCGGTCAATGAGCACAGTGATGGCGTAATCGAAACGGTGATGGAGCTGAAGCTTGAGACGGAATTTCGTTCTTGTGTAGCCCAGGTGTCCGACACTCAGGTTCAGGACCTGTGTCCGATTCCCGTGCCTCGTGATATCGACAATACGGGGGATGTGCAAGCCCGCAGCGTTGACTCCCTGTACTATCTTGACTGATCCGCTCGACTGAAAGTCCGATTGGGTAACTGAATGAATATGAACACCATCCGTTTACTGCTTGTACTCATCCTGCTGACCCCTCCGGTGGCCGACGCCGTTGTGCTGGAGGGAGTAGGGCATGCCACCATCTACAATGATAACGTGGACGCGGCCCGGGACAAGGCGCGGGAAGCCGCGCTGCGTGACGTTGCGCTGCAGTACGAAGCACAGGTCAGCAGCCGCGACACCATGGAAAATGGTGTCATCACAGAATCCCGCCTGCAGGTGGCTTCCTCTGTCCGTGCCCGGGATGCCCGTATCGTCGATGAGTACCGTAGTGGAGATTTGCTCCGCATAACGGTCAGGGCGGAAGTGTCTGACAGCAGTCAGTGCAGCGCCGGTGAGGCTGCAGACCTGAAAAAGCGGGTGGCCGTCACCGGCTTTCCGATCCTGTATCCGGATCAGGCGAGGGTTGGCCGCATTGGCGACGCCGGCGAAATCTTGCCGCAACAGTTGCAGGCTTCCCTGAGAGAAACCGGCCGCCTTCAGGTTTACGGGGCCACTACGTCACGACTATTCCAGGATCTGCTCAATGCGCCCACCCAGCAAAAATTTGATAACCGGCTGACCAATGTCATTCAGGTGGCCCGTGAGCTGGATGTGCAGTTCGTGGTGACTGGGGTGATTCGCGATCTCGGTGTGTCGGATCCCTCGGCCTGGGGTACGTCCGTGCTGGACAGGTTTCAGCGCAGTGTGGGTGCGGCCAATCAGAACCGACGCTTTGTGGCGGACATGATGGTGTTTGATGGGTTTAGTGGTGCGCCTGTTTATCAGCAACGGTTTGCTACGGAAGCAAAATGGGATGCTGGTCCGGGTGCGTCCGCGGGGTTTGATTCTGCGGGATTCCAGGAAACACAGTATGGTCAGGCAGTGGGTAAGGTGATGGCGGATATGGGCGCAGCGGTCCAGGAAGCCCTGGCCTGCCAGCCATTTATTACTCGCATTGCTCGCGTCGACGGCAGCAAGGTGACGTTGGCATCTGGTGCTACGGCCGGACTGCGTCCCGGGGATGAATTGAACTTATATAGGAGCGCGAGTTTCTTCGATTCACTCGGGGGGACGCCGGAGCTCTCTGACAGCCAGACCCGGCTGATCCTGAACAATGTCCATCCGGATTTCAGTAATGGCACGATGCCGTTGTCCGGAGGCGAGATCAATATTCAGCGGGATGATGTTGCCATCGTCTGGTGATCAGGCGGCGGCAACTCTGGCAGCGGTATCACGAATCTTGCCAACCATGGCGCGCAGACCATTGCCACGGGTTGGGGAGATGTGGCGGAATAGATCCAGATTCTCGAACAGCTCATCGATGTCGGTGGCCAGCAGATCCCTTGGGGTCTTGCCATTCAGGGCCACCAGAATGATGGCGGCCAGGCCGCGTACAATCATGGCATCCGAGTCGATCAGCAGAAACAGCTTGCCGCTCTCCTCATCGTAGTGATGAATCAGCCAGACCTGGCTCTGGCAGCCGTGCACGTAGTTTTCCTCGGTGCGGGCTTCATCCGGGAAGGACGGCAGCTGCTTGCCAAGGTCAATGATGAAGGCGTAACGCTCTTCCCAGTCGTCCAGAAACTCGAAGCCGTCCAGAACGTCTTCCAGGGTGGTGTCTTTTCCGAGCGGATTGTTCAGAAAGGTTTGTTCGCAGGCAGTCATTTACAGCATCCCCAGTTCAAGCTTGGCTTCGTCGGTGAGCATGTCGTTGTTCCAGGGCGGATCAAAGGTCAGGTCAACCGTCACCTTGTCGACATTGGGGACGTACTCGACCTTGCGCTGGACATCGTCGGTGATCACCGGACCCATGCCGCAACCCGCGGCGGTAAGGGTCATTTTGATGTAGACGTGGTTGCCGTCAGCGGTACCGTTCTCGATCCGGCATTCGTAAATCAGTCCCAGGTCCACCACGTTGACCGGAATCTCCGGGTCGTAGCAGTTACGCATGGCTTCCCATACCTGGTTCTCGTTAACGGTGCCGTCTTCGGGGGTGTCAAAGCTGCTTTCCAGTGGCTGCTTGCCGAGGGCATCGGCGTCGTGGCCCTCAATGCGGGCAAGATTGCCGTTGACCGCAACGGTAAAGGTGCCGCCCAGTGACTGTGTGATGGTCACAAAGGTATCCGACGGAATCATGATTTCGGTTCCGGCGGGAACAAGGCGGGCTTCCACCTCGCGTTTGGTCAGGACAACTTCCCGTTCTTGCATGCCTGATCTGGCCTCGCTGTTTTCTGTCTTTGATGTTGGATTACGCTACTTCCCCCTCTCCCCAACCCCTCTCCCGCGAGGGGAGAGGGGCTTAGCTCTATCCTGGAACCCAGAGCCAGTTTTCTCCCTCTCCCCTCGCGGGAGAGGGTCGGGGAGAGGGGGCAGCAATTCATGCCACCGTAAAACTTTCCCCACACCCGCACTCTGCGGTCGCGTTCGGGTTGCGGAACTGGAACATGGAGTTTACGCCCTCGGTGACGAAATCAATCTCGATACCGTTCACCAGCGGCAGGTGTTCCTCTTTGACGTACACGTCCACGCCATCAATGTGAAACACCTTGTCATCGGAGGCGGCTTCTTCCACCCAATGTGTCTCGTACTTGAAACCGGAGCAGCCACTCTTCTTGATGGCGAGCCGGATACCCCTGGCTTCCGGCTTCTTGTCCAGTTGTTTGCGCACGTGCTTGACCGCGCTTGGCGTCATGGTGACGGCAACGGTCGGGGTGAAGACTTCGGCTGTCATAATTCCACCTCCATCAGGCAAACAGGCGCTGGATTTTCTGCAGGGCTGTGAACAATTGTTCCACCTCATCCAACGTATTGTAAAATGCAAAGGAAGCCCTGGCTGTACCGGGAACTCCGTAGAAATCCATCAGCGGCATGGCGCAATGGTGACCGGTGCGGATTGCGATGCCTTGCTGATCCAGCAATGTTCCTATATCGCTGGGGTGTAACCCGGCGATTTTAAAGGACATGACCGGTGCCTTATGCTTCGCGGTGCCGATGATTTCCATGCCGGGCACGGTTTCCACCAGCTGATTGGCGCGGTCCAGAAGTGCCTTCTCGGCGATTTCCATGGCACGGCGGTCCAGGCGGCCCACATAGTCGATGGCAGCACCCAGGCCGACAGCTTCCGCTACCGCCGGGGTGCCGGCCTCAAACTTGTAGGGTAGAGTGTTCCAGGTGGTGCCCTCAAACGACACCCGCTCAATCATCTCACCGCCACCCTGATACGGGGGCATTTCTTCCAGAAGCTGCGCCTTGCCGTACAGCACGCCGATGCCGGTCGGTCCGAACAGCTTGTGGGCGGAGAACGCGTAAAAATCGCAGCCCAGCGCCTGAACATCCGGCTGGTAATGAGGCACGGCCTGGGCGCCATCCACCAAGGTAATGATGCCGCGGGCCTTAGCCTGTTCGATCAGCTTCGCGACCGGATTAACAGTGCCAAGCGCGTTGGATACGTGAGTAATGGCAAAAATTCGGGTGCGTTCATTCAGCAGATTGTTGAACGAATCCAGGTCCAGTTCGCCTTCCGGTGTGATCTGAATCGGTACAACTTTGGCGCCGGTTCTCTCGGCAACCATCTGCCAGGGCACGATGTTGGCGTGGTGTTCCATCTGGCTCACCAAAATCTCGTCGCCGGCTTTCAGGCGAGGAGCCAGGCCGTTGGCGACCACGTTAATGGCTTCTGTCGTGCCACGGGTCCAGATAATTTCGCGGGTGCTCTCGGCATTGAGGAAGCTCCGGACGGTTTCCCGTGCGCCTTCGAATGCCGCCGTGGCGCGGTCGCCCAGGGTATGGGCGCCACGGTGAACATTGGAGTGCATCTCCCGGTAATAACGGTCCATGGCATCCAGCACGGCCACCGGCTTCTGGGCTGAGGCACCATTGTCCAGATACACCAGCGGCTTGCCGTTCACCTGCTGTGACAGGATCGGAAAGTCGCGGCGAATGGCGTCAACGTCAAACGCTGTTTTCTTGGCTGTGTTGGCCACGGACAGATCTGTCATAACCGGTCACGCCCCCTCGAAAGTCTGATCAAAGAACTGGTTCAGTCGGGTGTGGGCGGTATCCCGTACCTGCTCCACCGGAATCTGCCCGACCAGTTCGTTAATAAACGCCATGGTGAGCAGAACATTGGCTTCCCGCCGGCCTATGCCGCGGGATACCAGGTAGAACAACGATACTTCATCCAACTGGCCGATCGTTGCGCCATGAGCACACTTGACGTCGTCCGCGTAGATCTCAAGCTCAGGCTTGGTATCTATCTCTGCACCGTTAGACAGCAGCAGGTTCTTGTTGTTCATGTCCGCATTGGACTTCTGGGCGTCCTGATGGATATGAATGCGGCCATTGAACACGGCGTGGGACTGATCCGCTGCAATGTTGCGATAGGTCTCCTCGCTGTTGCAGTGGGCCGCCACGTGCTCGATGGTGGTGTGGTTGTCGTAGTGCTGTTTGCCTTGGGTCACGACCACGCCATTGAGCTTGCACTCGGCGCCTTCGCCTTCCAGGCGAACCTGCAGGTCGTGCCGGCGCAGTGGGCCACCAAAGCCTACACAGTGGCTTTCAAAGCGCGAATTGCGCTGCTGGCGTACACCGGTTGCACCGATATGCTGAACATTCTCGCCTTCCGTGTTGAGGCGAATGCTGGTGACGTTGGCGCCGTCGCCCAGGCTGAATTCCGTAACGGTGTTAACCATAACGGCTTCACTGCCGCTGGAGATGTACTCCTCCACCAGGGTGATCTGGCTGTGGCGGCCAGCATCCACAAAAATGCGTGGATAGGCGGAGCCGCTGGCGTCGGCGTTGACTTCATGGACGATGAACAGCGGCTGGTCCAGCACGGCGTCTGGCTTAAGGCGGATCAACAGGCCGTCCTCGAAGCGGGCGGAGTTGAGCCGGGCCATCTGCACGGCCTTGTTATCCAGCGTGCTGTCCATACGATCCGCCAGGCTGGCGGCCGCGTCGTCGTCCAGATCAGCAAAGCGTTCAATGGTGATGCCGTCCAGATCGGGATAGTCGCTGGCTTCCGGTATCATCGCGCCATTCAGGAACGATACCTTGTAACCGGGTACCGCCAGACTGCTGCCCGCCTTATGCTCAGCCGGCAGCGATATGGCCATGTCGTCGGTCAGCTTCAGGTACTTGCTGGAGTACTTCCAGTTTTCCGTTTTGCGGGTCGGCAATGGCATATCCACCAATGCCGTGCCCCGTTGTTTACGCAGCGCCAGAAGCGGCTCAGGCAGTGATTGCCCGGCCGGATAAAGGAACGCGGCGGAAAGTGTTGGTGCTGGTTTCATTCCGCTCTCCCTCAATTGGCTGAGTTAGCTGCTGCTTCTTCTTCGTCTTTGATGCCGAGCCAGCCGTAACCGCGTTCTTCCAGTTCCAGGGCCAGTTCGCGACCACCGGACTTGACGATCTTGCCGCCGGCCAGCACGTGAACGTGATCCGGCACGATGTGGTTCAGCAGGCGCTGGTAGTGGGTCACCATCAGGATGGCGCGATCTTCGGCACGCAGGGCGTTAACGCCATTGGAAACCACCTGCAGGGCGTCGATGTCGAGACCGGAATCGGTTTCGTCGAGGATCGCCAGTTTCGGTTGCAGCAGCAGAGCCTGCATGATCTCGTTGCGTTTTTTCTCGCCACCGGAGAAGCCTTCGTTAACGCCACGCTTGAGGAAGGCCGGATCCAGATCGACCTGCTTGGACACTTCCTTCGCCAGTTTCATGAACTCGGCAGCGTTCATTTCGGCCTCGCCCTTGTGATGGCGCATGGCGTTCACGGCAGTACGCAGGAACTGAAGGTTGCTGACGCCGGGAATCTCCACCGGGTACTGGAACGCCAGGAAAATGCCTTCGCGGGCACGTTCTTCGGTTTCCAGATCCAGCAGGTTCTCACCATTCAGGGTGATTTCACCTTCGGTAATCTCAAATGCCTCATTGCCTGCCAGCACCTGGGACAGGGTACTCTTACCAGAGCCGTTCGGGCCCATGATGGCGTGAACTTCCCCGGCCTTGATCTCCAGGTTGATGCCCTTGAGGATTTCCTTGCCCTCAACGGAGGCGTGCAGGTTCTTGATACTGAGCATTTGTCGGGTTCTCTCTTCTCTAAACTGTATGAATTCGTTTATCTGCCGGTGCGTGCGGGCTGCTGTTAACCAACGGAGCCTTCGAGGCTCACTTCAAGCAGCTTGCCGGCTTCTACCGCAAATTCCATCGGGAGCTCTTTGAACACTTCTTTGCAGAAGCCGTTCACGATCATGGAAACCGCCTGTTCCGGGTCGATGCCACGCTGGCGGCAGAGGAACATCTGCTCGTCGCTGACTTTGGAGGTGGTGGCTTCGTGCTCAACAATGGCGGACTTGTTCTTGCTCTCGATGTACGGGAACGTGTGGGCGCCGCAGCGATCGCCAATCAGTAGCGAGTCACACTGGGTAAAGTTGCGGGCGCCTTCCGCGCCGGGGCCGAATTTCACCAGGCCGCGGTAAGCGTTGGAGCTTTTACCGGCGGAAATACCCTTGGAGATGATGGTGCTGGAGGTGTTTTTGCCCAGGTGAACCATCTTGGTGCCGGTATCAGCTTGTTGGTGGTTGTGGGTCAGTGCCACCGAGTAGAACTCGCCGACGCTGTTATCACCACGCAGCACACAGCTTGGGTATTTCCAGGTCACGGCGGAGCCGGTTTCGACCTGGGTCCAGGAGATTTTGGAGTTTTTGCCGATGCAGGCGCCGCGCTTGGTCACGAAGTTGAAGATGCCGCCCTTGCCGTTTTCATCGCCCGGGTACCAATTCTGTACCGTGGAATACTTGATCTGTGCATCGTCGAGGGCAACCAGTTCAACCACCGCAGCGTGCAACTGGTTTTCGTCACGCATCGGCGCGGTGCAACCTTCCAGGTAGCTGACGTAGCTGCTGTCTTCAGCAATGATCAGCGTGCGTTCGAACTGGCCAGTGTTGGCCGCATTAATGCGGAAGTAAGTGGACAGCTCCATGGGGCAGCGCACGCCCTTGGGCACGTATACGAAAGTGCCGTCGGAGAACACCGCCGAGTTCAGAGCGGCGAAGAAGTTGTCGCCGTGGGGCACGACCGAGCCCAGATACTTCTGCACCAGTTCCGGATAATCCTGGATGGCCTCGGAAATGGAACAGAAAATCACGCCGGCTTTGGCCAGCGGTTCTTTGAAGGTGGTGGCGACGGATACCGAGTCAAATACGGCATCAACGGCAACGCCAGCCAGCTTTTCACGCTCGTGCAGCGGAATACCCAGTTTTTCGTAGGTCTTCAGCAGTTCCGGATCGACTTCGTCCAGGCTCTGGGGCATGTCTTCTTTGCGCTTGGGCGCGGAGTAATAGGAGATGGAGTTGTAATCCACCTTGGGATAACCCACATGAGCCCAGTCCGGCTCGTCCATTTCCAGCCAGCGACGGTAGGCTTTCAGGCGCCATTCCAGCATCCACTCCGGCTCTTTTTTGATCCCGGAAAGGCGGGCGATAACGTCTTCATTCAGTCCGGGCTCGAAGGTATCGGATTCGATGTCTGTTACGAAACCGTGTTCGTATTCCCGTTTGATCAGCTCGTTCACCTCTTGGTCGGTGGTCGCCATGATCGTCGCTCCGTATTCTCTCATCGTGGGCTTGTGGCCCTTGGTGTCGCCGCCAGTCGCGTTGTTGGATCTGACAGGCGGATGTCATCAGTTTGGGTGTTGCAGTGGTCGCTCATCCTGTGAGTACGCCCTGCAATCGGTTTTTGGATGACGGATTCCTCGGCCCGCCTGCCGCTCTGGGGCAGTGTCAAAGGGCGGATCCGTTGCTTCTGGCGAGCGATTATACAATACCACAGTAAAATAGTCAGGTATTAAATTGGACGCGTGGTGATTATACCTTAATCGACCCCTGGGGCACGAAGAGCGCCTTTGGCTAATTGCTATTCTCTGGTAGGTAATATTCGGGTCAGATAGCTGAAATCAAGGGCCCCTGGCAGGGTTTCAGGTTTGGGGATACGGACAATATGCCCGCTACCGGGCGCATGGCTCATTGTCTCTCCGTTTCGATTTTCCATGGTGTCAGCCGAGAAATGGATATTGCCGGTCGGGGTGATCAGCTCCAGTTGATCGCCGGGCGCAAATTTGTTCTTCACATCGATAGTCAGCCATCGATCATCCACATCGGCAATGGTGCCCACCACTTGTTGGGTGCCGAGGAAGGACGAGCCCTGTTCGTAAGTCTGGTATTCCCGGGGCAGGTGGCGGCGCAGGAAGCCTTCGGTGTAGCCGCGATTGGAGAGGGCTTCGAGTTGGTTCATCAGGTTTATGTCGAACGGGGTGCCATTCACCGCGTCATCAATGGCCCGGCGGTATACCTGGGTGGTACGGGCCACGTAGTAGGCGCTTTTTGTCCGGCCCTCTATTTTCAGAGAGTGCACACCTATCTTTGCCAGTTCCGCGACGTGCTGGACAGCGCGTAGGTCTTTGGAGTTCATGATGTAGGTGCCGTGTTCATCCTCGTAGGCCGGAATGAAGCTGCCGGAGCGATTGGGCTCTTCCAGCAGGATTTCTTTCGGCGTCACTTCCTGAGCGCTGTTATTGGCGGAGGTGGCGATCAGGTCGCCGGTGTGGTCATGGGTGTGTTGCACTTCCTTGTAGTTCCAGCGGCAGGCGTTGGTGCAGGCGCCCTGGTTGGCGTCGCGGTGGTTCATGTAACCGGACAGCAGGCAGCGGCCGGAATAGGCCATACACAGCGCGCCGTGTACGAATACCTCCAGTTCCATTTGCGGCACTCTCTCGCGAATTTCACGTATCTCGTTGAGAGCCAGTTCCCGTGACAGGATCACGCGGGTTATGCCCTGGCGGCGCCAGAACTCCACCGTGGCCCAGTTGACGGCATTTGCCTGCACGGACAGGTGAATAGGCTGCTCTGGCCACTTTTCCCGTACCTGCATGATCAGGCCCGGATCGGACATGATCAGGGCGTCGGGTTGCTGCGCGATGACCGGTTCAAGGTCGCGCAGGTAGCTTCGTACCTTGTCATTGTGGGGAGCGATGTTGGACACCAGATAAAATTGTTTGCCCAGCTGGTGGGCCCGTTCGATCCCCGCGCCCAGAGCCGCAACGTCCCTGAAACTATTATTGCGTACTCTCAGTGAGTAGCGGGGCTGGCCGGCGTATACAGCGTCGGCACCGTAGGCAAATGCGGTTTCAAGGTGCTCAGGGGTGCCTGCAGGGGAAAGTAGTTCCGGGAAATTCATGGGAGCTCCATGGGAGGTTTAGCCGGGCATTCTGCCTCAACGGGTATTCCATTCCTTGATCCTGCTCAAAGGTCGTATTGATTGTTTTCGGCTAACATGTGTACGCTATTTGCATTGGCATATCGGGCCATAGCCCCAGGTTAGGAGGAATAACGAATGTCATCAGAGCCTCTGAGGACGGAGGTAGGGCGGGCGACCCTCAGTTCAAGAGTGAGTTCGCTGATCAGTGTGCAACTGACACGCGGTAAGGTGGGGGTTGAGGCCGTGGCGTCGCAGCTGCACATGAGCCGCTATACCTTGCACAAGAAACTGAGGAGAGAAGGGCTGACTTTCGCGCGTTTGCTGGAGGACGTTCGCCGCAAACAGGCGTTGTCTTATATGCAGGACAAAACCAAGCCGCTGGTGGAAATTGCCGAGCAGCTTGGTTTCTCTGAGCTCAGTGCATTCAGCCGGGCATTCAAGCGCTGGATGGGCACTTCCCCGGCTGAATACCGTTCTATCAGGCTTTCTTGAACACCAGTGTGCCGTTGGTGCCACCAAAGCCGAAGCTGTTGCTCATCACCAGGTCGAGATTCTGGTTATCCATGCGTTCCCGCACGATAGGGTAGCCTTCAGCACCTGCGTCCAGGTTCTGGATGTTGGCGGACGGGGCGATAAATCCTTCCCGTTGCATGATCAGGCTGTAGATGGCCTCATGTACGCCAGCGGCACCCAGGGCATGTCCACACAGGGGCTTGGTGGAACTCAGCGGTGGGATCTTGTCGCCGAAGGTTTCCCTCAATGCTTTCAGCTCGGTCACGTCACCGGCAGGTGTGCTGGTGCCGTGGGTATTTACGTAGCTGATTTCGCCTTCCACGTTCTTCATGGCGTGCTGCATGCAGCGCACCGCACCTTCACCGCTCGGGGCAACCATATCGGCGCCATCCGAGGTGGCGCCAAAGCCGACAATTTCGGCCAGGATGTTGGCGCCGCGCGCTTCCGCGTGTTCAAGGGCTTCCAGAGCCAGAACTCCGCCACCACCAGAGATGACGAAGCCGTCCCGGTCGGTATCGTAGGTGCGGGAAGCCAGTTCCGGTGTGTCGTTGTATTTGGTGGACAGTGCTCCCATGGCATCAAACAGCAGGCTCAGGGTCCAGTGGATATCCTCACCACCGCCGGCAAACATGACGTCCTGGCGGCCCAGGGCAATCAGATCCGCTGCGTGGCCAATGGCGTGCGCGCTGGTGGCGCATGCGGAGGTAATGCCATAGTTGATGCCGCGGATACCAAAGCCCGTCGCGATGGAGGCGTTGATAGCGCTGCCCATGGTGCGAGGCACCCGATAGGGGCCAACACGGCGGAGACCACGGTCACGATGGGTATCGATGGCATCCAGCAGTTCAACTGTAGAGGCGCCGCCCTGGCCAAAAATGATACCCGTGGTATCAGCTTTGATGTCCTTGTCGGTCAAACCAGACTGTTCGATGGCCTCACGCATGGCCAGGTACGTATAACCGGAGGCCGGGCACATGAAGCGCCAGAGCTTGCGATCGATCAGTTCCGAAAGGTTCAGGTTGATCTGGCCGCAGACATGACTGCGCAGGCCGTTGTCCCTTGCTTCCTCGCTAAACCCGATGCCGGGACGGGATTCCTTCAGGGATTGGGTCACTTCTTTCTGATTGGTACCTAGGCTGGAAACAATGCCCATGCCGGTAATGACAACGCGACGCATCTGGTTAACTCCTAAAAATCATCGGTTGAGGTGAACATGCCAACCCGGAGGTCCTTGGCAGTGTAGATTTCACGGCCATCCACTTCCATCCGGCCATCGGCAATCGCCATGGTCAGCTTGCGCCTGATCACGCGTTTGAGATCCAGGCGGTAGGTTACCTTTTTGGCGCTGGGTAGCACCTGACCGGTAAATTTCACTTCGCCGGCCCCGAGAGCGCGTCCCTTGCCTTCACCTCCACCCCAGGCGAGGAAGAAGCCGACCAACTGCCACATGGCGTCCAGGCCCAGGCATCCGGGCATAACGGGATCGTCGACAAAGTGCACCTTAAAGAACCAGAGGTCCGGGTTGATGTCGAGTTCGGCTACCAGGCTACCCTTGCCATACAGGCCATCATCGTCCGCGATATGCGTGACGCGGTCGAACATCAGCATTTCATCAATGGGCAGCCGCATGGAGCCAGGGAAAAGTTTGCCGTGGCCGCATTTGATCAGTTCTTCTTTATCAAAATGATCCGGGGTCATAGTGCCGTTTCTCTGTTACAGAATGGTTTACTGATACTTTAGCTGTTATTTGGTGAGTCGCTATTGACCTTTAGTGGATGATTCTCGGAAAAGGATCAGGCGTTTCGGGTGACGTTGACCGTCATCAAAGACCGTTGGGTGAGACACTGTTACGTTGAGTGAAACGCTGAGATAAACGGTCGACTTGGGAGGGAAAGTCTATGTCCGGTGAGTGTCATGAAATTCATGGTGATATCCGGCGTGATGGTGATCGGGTCAGTGCGAGATTGCATCGAGAGATCGATCACTCGCCCGAATCCGTCTGGCGGATGTTGACGGACTCTGTCTGCCTGAGCCAGTGGCTGGCGCCCGGCGTTCTTGAGCCGGAGATAGGTGGGCGAATCAAGCTGGACTTTGGTAACAGCGGCACCCCAGTTGATTGCCGTATCAAGGCGTTCGAACCGAAGCGGCGGCTTTCCTATTCGTGGAGTGCCGGAAATGACCCGGAAAGGCCGCTGACGTGGGAGTTGACGGAGCGTCACGGAGGTACGCTGTTGAGCCTCACGTTGTTATTGCCCAACGACCACCTTGTGGCCATTTCCTGTGCTGGCTGGGATGCCCATCTGGAAATGTTGATGGCAGCGCTGGAAGGCATCAGCATTCATTTCCCAGCCGCCCGTTTCCGGGAGACCAGAGCGGTATTTGCAGAGCGGGTGAAGCAACAGCTGGTTGCCTGAATGGTGCCAGCTCTCGTGTATACAGAGACGGGCCACTGCGGTGGCCCGTCTTTTTTGGTTCTGTGTTGGCGAAAATGTCAGCCCGGGCGACTGTCCGGTCTGGGGCTGGTGAGTATTCCTGTGTACTGGATCAGGAAAACACCATAAGCGAATAGCCACAGGGCTGTACTGCTGCCAATACCCGGGTGCCATGGGATCACAGTGAAAGCTGTCAGCACACGCACCAGCGCAGCCAGATGGATGGCGATGAACGCGGCCACCATACCTTTTGGCAGCACCAGCGGCCGACCGGTATGCCCCAGAGAGACCCGCGCGATAACGCCAAGTATCAGGCCGCCAACCGCGCCGGTGCCGGCAGCATGGGTCCAGGCCGCCGCCGGCCAGCCAGCGAGAATGGTCCCGGCGAGCAAGACGAGGGCGACGGGTACCCAGAGTATGGACAGATGCAGAATCCAGAGCAGCGGTTCTTTCCGGACCAGCCAGCCTTTCCAGCCTGCCAGACGAACCAGCATTAATGTGGCTGCCAAGATGGCGAGGACTGCTGTGGCTGTCTGCCAGCCTGTGACCAGCGAAACCAGTAACAGGACCATGCTGAACAGGGTTGCCATATCCAGGGCGGGGATGGTCTTGACCGCTGAGCTATCCAGTCCCCGCTGGCGCAGCCATCCGGTCGAGAAAGCGGGGGTAATGCGGCCTCCGATAATGCTGATCAGCGTCATGGCGACGATCAGTGCGCCGTAACTGAAGGCGGTATCCAACCGACTGACGAAACCGATTTGCATCAGCCACAACAACCCCAGCACCACCAGGATCATCAGTTGCCGTTTCTGCCTGGCCCGCCAGATACGCGAGCCGGCATCCATCATAACCAGTGGCAGGAACGCCAGGTTGACTCCCTGCACCAGCCAGCCGGGCAGGTCCGCACCCAGGGCCAGCAACAAACGGCCCGCGAGCCAGACGCTCCAGAGCAGGGCCAGGCGAATGCCATGGGTGCGTTCGGTTTGTGTCCATACACAGACTGCTGTGAGAAGGAAGCCTGCAATCGCTGCAGACAGGAAACCAAACAGCATTTCGTGCTGGTGCCAGAATAGTCCCGGCATGGCCAGTGGGAGTTGAATGGATCCGCTGACCTGCAATACCCAGACGGGAATGGCGAACAGTGCCAGCACCGTCATTGACAGGAAGAAGATGCGGAAAGGGTAGCCGAAGAGTTGGCTGATCCTGTTGATCCCGCCGAGTGCGGACGTTGAGGTGGCCTGCATGGGCATGGCTCCACTGGTGGTGCGTTTATAAGAATTATTCTGCATGAATGTTATTGGGGAAAGATATACCCAGTTGGCGGTATCTTTGCGTACAATGCCGCTATCACTTTGATTGACAAAGGAATGAAGTATGAGTGCCTACCTGATCCTGAAACAGGTTCACATGACCACGGCGTACCTCACCGTTACCCTGTTCGCCTTGCGGTTGTTGCTGGATGCGGTGGGCAAGCCTGACTGGCGACAAACGCCATTACGCTGGATTCCTCACGCCAACGACACGATTCTTCTGGTGGCCGCTATCAGTCTGTTGTTTGTCACGCCCTGGATGCCGTTTGTCCATGGCTGGCTGACGGCAAAGATCTTCCTGTTGGTGGGGTACATTGTCGCGGGGGTGTTCGCAATGAAACAGACTGCCGGCCTTCAGGTCCGCTTGGTGGCATCGGTGCTGGCACTGGTTCAGGTCATGGCTATCTTCCACCTGGCCATGACCAAACCATTCTGAACGAGGGGATTGCTGACGGAGGCTATCGGCCCCTCGAATTTTCCGCTACTTCCCGGGTCAGCTCCTGTAGCTGCTGTTGCACGGCCTTGAGCTGACGGGCAATTTCATCCCGCTCATCATGGGCTTGCTGGGCCTGCTTGGCATTCTGCTCTTCACTCATGACTTCCAGAATGGCCCCGATCATCATATTCAGAAATACGAACGCGGTCAGGAAGATAAAAGTCAGATAGTAAAGCCAGCTCAGCGGGTAGTGGTCCATGGTCGCGTACATGACATCGGTCCAGTCCTCAAACGTGGCGACCCGGAACAGCGTGAGCATGGCGATGGCCACATCGCCCCAGAGATTTTCGTCCACATTGGCGAAGAACATCGATCCCATGGCGGCGTAGATATAGAAGATGATAAACATCAGCAGGGCGATGTAGCCCATGCGCGGAATGGCCTTGAGCAAAGAGTTGATCAGGAACCGAAGTTCCGGCACTACGGAAACCAGACGTAGAACCCGGAATACTCGCAGTAGGCGGCCCAACAGCACGGCCTCGGAATTATCCAGCGGGACCAGGCTGCCAATGACCACCAGCGTGTCGAACAGGTTCCAGCCATCCAGTAGGAATCGTTTCTTGTCTGCACAGACACTGAAGCGGAAGAGAATCTCGATAAGGAAGAATAGGGTGATGGCATTATCCAGAACACTCAGGACCTGCTCGACCAGGGGCGGCATATCATAGGTTTTGGCGCCAATGGTTAGCGCAGACAGAATAATGATGGCGATGACTGCGCCCTGAAAAACCTTGCTGGTTTCAATGCGGCGCAATTGTTCAAAACCGTTGGTTGGACTCAGTTCGGACGACATGGACGTCAGTGGCTCCAGATAATTCGCGGGGCCCGAATTCTAAAGCTCAAAGGCCAAATTGGGTAGCTCATTGTCTGTTCAGACACTGGAAAGAATAATGTGCCACTGCTCATCGGTAACCGGCATAACCGATAGCCGATTGCCGCGTCTGATCAGCGGCAGACCTTCCAGTCCGGGCATGGACTTGATCTCATCGAGGGAGATCAATCGCTCCAGCTTCCGTACGTAAGTCATACCCACCGCCTGCCAGCGGGGTTTCTCTCTTGTACTTTTTTCATCGTAGTAGGGGGAGTCGGAATCAAACTGGGTTGGATCCGCGTAGGCACTGTGCACCACCCTGACGATACCGGCGATACCAATGTGTTTGCAGCTGGAATGGTAGATGAAAACCTCGTCTCCCTCTGCCATCTCTGCCAGAAAATTCCGCGCCTGATAATTGCGTACGCCGTCCCAGGGGATGGTCTGGTGCTCTGCCTTCGCAAAGTCATCAATGCTGCATTCAGACGGTTCGGTTTTTACCAGCCACTTTGACATGTTCAGCTCCGTAAATTTGAAAGCTTCCCATTATATAGAAAAAAGCCCCCGACAAGCGGGGGCGAAGATAGCGCAAGTGAAACTGTTACTTCAGTGGCGCGTGGCCGTTTGCGGTATGGGAATCCTGTCTGACCGGCCGGTTGAGCGGGTAAAACAGCTGTGGAGAGGCCAGCTCCGGCAGGTCGGTTTTGGTTTCATGGGCCGCCCACTCCACGCGCTCGGCAGAGCGGATGGCGTAGTGCATCCAGGCCAGCGCTGCAGCCACGATCACGAACATCAGCATGAAGCTGCTTTGCCATACCCCGGTGATGTCATTAAGGATGCCAAAGGTCAGGGGCAGAAGGAAACCGCCAAGACCGCCAATCATCCCGACAACGCCTCCAACTGCGCCGACATGACCGGGGTAGTAGACCGGAATATGCTTGTAAACAGCGGCCTTGCCCAGTGACATGAAGAAGCCAAGTATGAAGATGAGTGCTACAAACGGCACCAGACTGATCTCCAGGAAGAAGCGAATGTCGCCGTTTATTCCCTGGACCACGTATTCGGTTGGCGGATAGCTAAGCAGGAACGTGCACACCACAGACGCCATAAATGTCCAGTACATGACGCGACGGGCACCGAAGCGATCCGACATCCAGCCGCCAAGAATGCGGAACAGTGACGCAGGAATTGTGTAAAGCGCGGCGATCATTCCGGCCGTTTTCACATTCAGGCCGTACACCCCGATCAGGTAGTGAGGCAGCCAGAGGGCCAAGGCTACAAAGGCGCCGAATACGAAGAAGTAGTAGAGCGCAAAGCGCCAAACCCGCAGCTCTTTCAGCGGCTTCATCTGCTCCAGGAAGGACCGGGACTGGCTCTGGGCGCGCTCAGCGGCAAGGGGATCTTCCTTGGCCAGGATGATGAACAGTACGCCCATGATGGCAAGCACCGTGGCGTAAACCTGGGCTGTACCCTGCCAACCGAGAGCCACCAGCAGGAATGGCGCACCAAAGTTCGTGACTGCGGCGCCCACGTTACCGGCCCCGAAAATACCCAGTGCCGTACCCTGACGTTCCCGTTCGAACCAGGCTGCGGTGTAGGTTACGCCCACGATGAAAGAGCCGCCCGCCAGGCCCACTCCCAGGGCTCCAACCAGCAACATCAGATAGCTGTTGGCGAAGGTCAGCAGATAGACGCACAGGGACGTAGTCAGCATCAACACACCAAAAACCCAACGGCCACCGTAGCGGTCCGTCCAGATGCCCAGGAACAGCCGGCTGATGGATCCTGTCAGGATAGGCGTGGCCATCAACAGGCCAAGTTGCGTATCCGACAGGTTAAAATCCTGGCTGATCTTGATGCCGATGATGGAAAAGATGGTCCAGACAGCGAAACACAGGGTGAAGGCAAATGTGGATATGCCAAGCGCCCGATTTTGCTCTGGTCTTGATGGGGTTGTGGCCATGACCTTTCCTCTTAAAAGTCGATAGACAATGTTGTAAAAGCCGGCTTTTTAGAGAGAGCCGGCCAAAGCTCTGAGTGTTCCCGCCACGTGTCAGGGGTTCTTGATGTAAGCCCCCTTGCGCAGGTAGAACCACCAGTTCACCAACAGGCACACGGCATAGAACACAGCGAATCCGTACATGGCTAATTCGGGGGTGCCAGCCTGGATTTCCTGGCCCATCACTCTTGGGGCAATGAACGCGCCATAAGCGGCAACAGCGGAGGTCCAGCCAAGCACCGGGCCTTTTTGCTGCTGGTCGAAAATCACGCCGATGCTGCGGAAGGTAGAGCCGTTGCCAATACCGCTGGCGGCGAACAGCACGATGAACAGAATCAGGAACACCGGAAAGTAGACGTTGGGATCGGTGGAGTTGTAGGCCAGCATCATCACATAGCCTGTTGCCACAGACGCTACCACCATGACCGCAGAGATGACCTGGGTGACGATGGAGCCGCCCATCTTGTCGGAAATCCAGCCACCTACCGGGCGGATCAGGGCGCCCACGAACGGCCCCATCCAGGCCCAGGTCAGGGCGCTGGGGGCGTCTGGGTTGGTCACGCGGGTCACGGTGCCATCCGCAGCCACGTCCATCATGTTGCCGAAGATCACGCTGATGGACAGGGGCAGGGCAGCGGAGAACCCGATGAATGAACCGAAAGTGAGAATGTACAGCACGGTCATTGACCAGGTGTGCTTGTTGCTGAAAATGGCAAACTGTTTCTGGATGTTGGGCTTGATGTCACCCGGGATCAGTCGCAGGAGAACCAGAGTCAGGATGATGGTCAGCGGCAACGCCACCCACATATTCAGGATGCCCAGCGCGTAGACGCCGACCAGTGATGTGGCAAGGCCAACCCCGTACAGGCCGAGAATTTTACCGAAGGCTGACGCAGGGTTGCCCGGGCTCGGGGTAATGGTGCGCAGATTATTCATGCCGAACCAGCCCGCCAGAGCCAGGGGAATGAGGAAGATCAACCAGATAAAGCCTGCATTCTGAATCCAGGTCTCGGTACCGGCGTCGATCCGCCCGATCAGGGTGCCGCTCGGACTTTGAAGTTCCATTGGTCCGCCTGCCACAGCGCCAAAAACGCCAACCGTCATCACCAGGGGAATCAGGATTTGCATGGTGGTGACGCCGAAGTTACCGAGCCCGGCATTCATGCCCAGTCCATACCCCTGTTTGCTCTTCGGAAAGAACGAGCTGATGTTGCTCATGGAACAGGCGAAGTTACCGCCGCCAATGCCGGATAACAGTGCCAATGCCTGGAACACGATGAACGGTGTGTCCGGATTCATCAAAGCGATACCGGTGCCAAGGGCAGGAATCATCAGCAGGGCTGTGGTCAGGAACACCGTATTCCGACCGCCGGCAATCTTGATCATGAAGGACGCGGGAATCCGCAGGGTGGCGCCGGAAAGCCCCGCAATAGCGGTAAGAGTGAACAGTTGTTCGACCGTGAAAGGAAAGCCCAGATTTTTCATCTGGGTGGTGATCATCCCCCACATCAGCCAGACAGCGAAGCCGATCAGCAGGCTGGGGATGGAGATCCATAAATTGCGGGAGGCGACCTGCTTGCCCTCCTCTTCCCAGAATTCTTCATTCTCGACATCCCAGGTGGCGATGTCAGCATTGGTTTTTGCCATGATAGCTGCTCCTTGAGTTGCAGACCCCTAGCCACGGTAACGGTGGCAGTCAGGTAATGGAGCCATTTTGCAAACGGAAGGAGGGCGGGGATCGTGATAAATATCAAGGACAGGATCGACCACATGATCCTGGTTTTTTCGACTGATCAGGAAGTGGGGAAAGGCTGTTTGTAAGCCTTTAAAAACAATCGCTTATGGCGGTAATACGCCCAATGGAGTAGTTGGTCTCACTTCTGGCGCAGTAGAGGTAGCCAATCATTTCCGGCGGTGAAGAGTGCGATAACGCACGGCAGCTTCCCTGCTGTCTGCGAGGTAACCTGGTGGTGATGGGGCAGCCAGATCAGGCTGCGTAGGGAAGCACGCCGTAGTAAATGGCACTGAAATGCAGTGCGCTGCCGCCGATGACAAACAGGTGCCACACGGCATGCATATAAGGAACGCGGTCGGCCAGGTAAAAAATGACGCCGGCGGTATAAGCCACGCCACCGGCTATGGTCAGGTACAGGGCCGTTTCACTCAGGTTGGCCACCAGATCTGATGAAGCAAAGGTGATTAGCCAGCCCATTGCTACGTAGATGCCCACTCTCGCCAGTTTGAAGCGGTTCTTGAAAATCACCTTGAGCACGACACCGGTGATGGCCAGGGACCAGATGATCGCGAACAGCGTCCAGCCGGTGGTGCCACGCATGTTAACCAGTAGAAACGGAGTGTAGGTACCCGCAATAAGGAGAAAGATGGCGCAGTGATCCAGTGTTTTGAACGCGGCTCGCCATTTCGGGTGACGGACTCCGTGATACAGCGCTGAAGCCATGTACAGCAAGATCAGCGATGCACCAAAAATGCTGAAGCTGACAACCTTCCAGACGTCTCCCATCTGGCTGGCGGCGACAATCAGTACCACGGTGCCGATAACGCTGAGAATCGCACCCAGTCCGTGAGTAGCGCTGTTCAGCCACTCCTCAATTCGGTGATGTATGGTCTGTACGGTTTCCGGGGTTTTCATTGCTTTGGGATCCAAGTCTGTCATGGCTGCTACCGTACTTCAGCGTACAGGTGTACGCAATGGCTAAAGTGTGATGGTTGTGTGAAGTCATTCAAAAGTGCCGGGCAATGCTTGGAAATTCTCCCCCGGGGCTATTTCTGTTCCGGTTTGAGTGCACTCTTGATCCGGGAGAACGTGGCCGGCACGACGCCCAGCCAGGAAGCCAGCTGATTATCAGGCACCCGTTTTACCAGTTCCGGGTATTCCTCCAATAGCAGCAGGTATCGCTCCCGGGCTGACATGGTCTGTTTGCGGAATTCACGCATGCTGGTGAGCTCGGCGAGTTCTTCGGTCAGTGCCAGGGCAAAGCCATTCCATACGCCTTCCCCCCGTTTTTGCAGGGTTGAGCGGAAGGCTGTGAAATCTGCTACCCACAGGGTTGCCGGTGTTACGGAGGTCAGACAAAGCGTATTGCGGGCTGTCCGACTGCGGCCGAATACTGGCCAGACCATGTCTCCCTCGGTGAAAAAATTGTGCACGGCGGTCTTGCCACTTGGCGACTCACGAAAGAGCCGCAGAATACCGTACTGGATCAGATACACGTGTTCCCAGGGGGCGTCGTGTCGTTCCAGCGAGTGTTCCGTGTCCACCCTGCGTTGATGGAACAGGCGAGACAGGTCATTGAGGAACAAATGTTCCGGCGTTGTCGGATCATTGCTCAGGTGTATGCCGAAAACCCGGCTGAGGCTGTTGACCAGCGCCTGCTGGGCTCCGGCCGCTTGCCGTTTGATAATCTCCGGATTGTTGTCGCCCAGATAGCAGGGAGCGGATGACAGAGGTGAGCCGGTTTGCATTTTCATTGCCTGTAAGCTCTTTACGGTCAGTGATTCTGAAGTATTCCAGTAAGTAAAACGCATGTTAAATGACTTGAATCATTAAGCATTATAGGCGGAATCAATAACAGCGAAGGTGGAGGGGTAGTGATAGACTTTCCGGCTTGAACTCATCCTTCAGGTACTCTCCGGAGCTCCCATGGCAGCGGCCCTGGCCCTTTTCTACAAACTGCTTCCCCTCTACGTCACGGTTGCGCTCGGGTGGGTAGCGGGCCGGTATCTCGAGGCCAGCGGCAAGCACATTGCCGGGATTATGCTCTATATTGTAACCCCCTCGGTGGTGTTTTCCGGCGTGATGGCGGCGCCGCTGTCCGCAGAAGTCATCCTGTTGCCGTTCCTGACGTTTGGTTTGTGTTCGGTCATCGGGGTGGGGCACCTCTGGATCGCAAGGCGCTTTATCACCGATGGCAGTGCCAGTCTGATGCCGTTGTCCGTGGGGACAGGCAACACCGGTTACTTTGGCATTCCAGTGGCTCTGTTGCTGTTCGGGCAGGAGGGCCTGGCGCTCTATATCGTGTGCATGCTTGGCACTACGCTGTTCGAGAATTCAGTGGGCTTCTATCTGGCCGCACGGGGACGCTATGGCCTTAAGGATGCTCTGGTGAGGGTAGCCAGGCTGCCGTCGGTGTATGCGTTCCTGCTGGCGGTTGTGCTGAATTTGTCTGGTGTATCCATTCCTCAGGTTTTTATCCCCCTGTTTGATAACCTGCGGGGCACCTACAGCATCCTCGGCATGATGATTATCGGCATCGGCATCCTGAGTTTCCGTGGGCTGGCGGGTAATCTCCGGTTTACCGGACTGGCGTTCCTGGGCAAATTTGTAACCTGGCCGGTGGTGGCGCTGTTGTTCTGGTGGCTGGATGCCAACCTGTTCGGGGTATACGACCTGGCGGTCTACCAGGCCATCTTTCTTATTTCCATCACCCCCATTGCTGCCAATACGGTGGTGATTGCCACGCTACTGGATACCGCACCGAGACAGGCGGCGGGCACCGCGCTGCTCAGTACGCTGTTTGCGTTGGCATTTATTCCCGTGATGGTGGCGTTGGTTCTGCCGTAAATGTCCGGGAGGCCAGTGCGTTCTGCGCTCCCCGGATATCATCTCGGGCGTGGCGCACCACGCTGATGCCTGAGGTAATGGCCAGACCGCCCATCACCGCTGCGACCGCCAGGTCCGGCCAGGCGGTTCCAGTGCCGAAGACCCCCAGGGCTGCGACCATTACCGCCATGTTGCCAATGGCATCGTTGCGGCTGCACAGCCATACCGAGCGCATGTCGGAATCACCTTCCCGGAATTTGAACAGCATGATGGCGACGCCCACGTTGGCCACCAGGGCGAGTAAGCCGACGGCCCCCATGGTCAGGGGTTCCGGAGTGATGCCACTTTGCATTACCCAGATCGCCCGGCCCAGCACGGCGATGCCGAACACCGTCATGGTTATGCCTTTCACCATGGCGGCGCGGCCGCGCCAGAGCATGCCCATGGAGAGCACGGACAGCGACAGCACGTAGTTGGCGCTGTCGCCGAAGAAGTCGATGGCATCGGCCATCAGGGACACGGAACCGGACTGAAGGCTGGCAACGCCCTCCACCAGGAACATGGCCAGGTTAACCCACAGGGCAATCCACAAGGCTTTACGAAAGCCCGGAGCGGGAGATTTGGGTTCGGGAGCAGAGCAATTACACGCCATGAATACCTCCTGTTGTCAGAATGTATTCATTAAAAACCCTGTAGTTACTACAGAGTCAACGGATGGCTTGCGGAAAAACTTCAACGAGTCCCCGGGGGGTGGTGATGAGTGCCGGGAATATGGTTGTGGTTGCTGGCTGCCGGTGCCTCGTCAGTTTCTGAGGTGAGGCCACCGAGAATGCCGCATTCACTGACGGTTCGGCCTTCCGAACAGGCTTTCTGCAGCCGTTCGAGGGTATCCTCCAGGCTGGCCAGCTCCCGCAGACGGTCGCGTACATGGTTGAGGTGGCGGGCCAGCAGCGCGTCCACTTCGCTGCAGTCGGCGTCCGGCTGATCGGCCAGGCGGATCAGTTCGCGGATTTCATCCTGGGCCATGTCCAGGTTGCGGCAGCGTCTGATGAAGAGCAGGCGGTCGAGGTGGCTCTGCCGGTAGTGCCGATAACCGCTGGCCTGCCGATCGGGTTCTGGCACCAAACCGATCTTCTCGTAATAGCGGATGGTTTCTACCGGAATCCCGGTCGCCCTGGAGATTTCACCGATTTTCATGGCACGGGTCCTGGCGGATGATCGGGTTATTGTGGATAAGGGTAGCCATTGCGGTCAAACCGCAGATCCCTGAAGGCAAAGCCATAGGGGCCCGAGTACCCCGGCATCAGGCGCCATTCGTTGTTGCGTCCAAAACGGATGGCATTGATCATCACGGTAAAATCCAGGCGCCATTGGTTGTCTTCCCGCAGAAAGAAATACGGTGGGCAGGTGCGGGCCTTGATGGGGTAGCGCAGAACGGCACGATTGTCCTGGTTGAACAGCTTCTCCGGCTGGCAATTTCGGAGGCTTTTCGCCACGTTGTCCATCTGTGCCGGAGTCATTACCCGCTGGCCCAGCATCTCACGGGTTTGCCTGGAGTAGATCGACAGCTGCGGATTGTTGTTGCGGTCTTCCATCGCCTGCCGATAGCGATCCAGGACTTCCCGGGGAGATGCGCCCTCGCCAATGGCCACGTTATCGTCCCTTCTGCCCGCCGTTCCTTCGCCAATCCTGGCGTCCATCCGCGCACCGCCACCGCCGGAAGAGGCTTTCCAGCCCTCTGTGTCAAGATTCAGGCCGCTAGCCGCGTTGTTAGCCCGGGTGATGAGCATCTCCGTGGTGGCCAGGATGCCCTCGGCAATCCGGTTGGCGGCGAAGAATTCCGTCATCTGGTTATGTTCAACGTAGAAGACAAATGCGTCGGTATAGATAGGCTCCAGGGCGTAACTGACTTCCAGGCGAACCTGGTTGGCCTGGGCATCAATCACCAATAAAAGGCCGTGCGCGCTGTTGCTGGCCGCCCCAATGTTGCCGTCACGAAAGTAATTCACGGCAAACTGATTGATGTCGTCAATGCCCCTGGCGATCAGAATCCGGTAGTCGATATCGTGATCGGACAACAGGTAATCGTGGAAGCGGGCGATCCGGTCACCTTCTTCCGGGTTCAGCAGATTGATATGGTCTGTCACCCGGGGAACCGTTGCGAGTCGCTCGTTGGCTTGATAAGCAATCGCCAGCACGACGGCTGCAAAGAGTCCCAGCATCACCAGTAATTGTATCCGTCCCGCCTGCCGGGCCTGGGGAAAGTGTCTCGAGGCGTGCATCACTGGAACTCCACCGGTCATCCATACAGAGAGCTGTTATCCATGGGGCATTATTACCGAGAATATCAGCGACTCGCTACCTACCGGTTCTCGAAAACCGACACCACTATTCTCCGGCGCGGGGCAGTTTCACAAGGGCAACCAGCCCCTTTGCTGGCGCAGAGGTGAACTGCAGGGTGCCACCATAACCAGCCAGAATGTCCCTTACGATGGCCAGCCCCAAGCCATGCCCCGGTGTCTGCTCGTCCAGTCGCAAGCCCCGCGTACCGAGTGTATCGAGTTTTTCTGGCGCGACACCGGGACCGTCGTCACGGACTTCCAGAATCAACTGATTGTCTTCCCGGCTCAGGTACAGAGAGATTTGGTGTGAGGCCCACTTGCCCGCATTATCCAGTAGATTGCCCAGAATCTCGTTCAGGTCATGCTCTTCGACAGGCCAGCGGGTTTCCGGTCCCAGTTCCGTTTCCAGTTCGAAATTTTTGTCGGGGTAGAGCCGGCCCAGCATCCATAGCAGGTCTCGGGCCTGGCTGACGGGTTGCGCGGCTTTGCCCGCCTGGGGGCCGGCGAACCGGCTGCGGCGCATTTCGCTCTCGAGCTGACGATCGATGTCGGACAGTCGTTGGGCCAGCTGTTGTCGCATGTCCGGGTCCAGAGCACGGGTGTCATCTTCCAGAACCTGGCGAATGGCGGACACCGGTGTTTTCACGCTGTGGGAGAGGTTGGCTAGGGCATCCCGGGAGCGGGTAAGCCTTTGGTCCAGGGTGTCCAGTAGCTGGTTCAACTGACTGATCAAAGGCTGGAACTCCGCAGGGGCGTCCACATCCAGTCGGTTGCTGGTGCCGGTTTGCAACGCTGTCAGGCCTTGTTGAAGACGGGAAACCGAGCGCAGGGACCAGCGGATAGCCAGCCATATCGCAAGTATCAGCAAGGTCAGAAGTATTGCGGACACGATGCCGGTCCAAAGATGCAACTCCTGCTGGCTCTGCTGCAGGTTGGTCAGATCCTCTGCCACCACGATGACGACCGGCTCTCCGTTCAGGGTCAGGGCTTTGCGGTAGGCTAGAAACTCGGCGCCGGATGCAGTGGGCTCCGGAGTGGTTCGGCGGACAAATCCGGTCTCCGTTTCCTTCAGCAAGGGTTCGAGAGCCCTCGACCATTGGGCCGGGGAGCTGTGAATCTGGCTGCCTGTGCGCAGGGCAAACGCATGGTGGAAAACTTCTTCAAAATAGTCGCCCTCGGCGATATCCCGGATTTCCTGCGGGCCGGACTGCCGCAACTGGTGCTCCAGGAATGACACTTCGTCCTGCAGCCGGTCTTCAACGAATCCGCGGGCCATGCGTTCCAGTAGCAAGCCATGAACGATCCAGGCTGCAATCATTAAAGCAATGGCGGCAGGCAGCAACAGGGTGAGCAGGCTTTTACGGATGGAGCGCCGGGGGTTAATCCATGGCATTGAAGATGTACCCCTGGCCCCGGCGGGTAGTGATGGCCTCTGCCCCAGTGATCTTTCTCAGCCGGCGGACATAGGCCTCAATGGTGTTATCGCTTGGGCTGTCGTTGAGGTTGTAAAGCTGCTCCAGCAACTGTTCCTTGGAGAACAGCTGGCCCGGGCGGCTCATCAGGCAACGCAGCAGACGGAACTCGGTTCCGGTCAGGGAGTGTTCCCGGCCGTCGGGTGTTTGCAGGCACTGGCGGTATTCATCCAGCTCGAATCCGCCCGCAGCCAACTTCGCTTCAACCCGGCCTTCACTGCGACGAATCAGGGCATTCAGCCGTGCCAGCAGTTCCTCGGTCTGGAATGGCTTGGCAAGATAATCGTCCGCGCCAGCCTTGAGACCGTTCACCTTGTCCTGCCAGTCACCCCGGGCAGTCAGGATCAGCACCGGCATGGTCAGTTTGTCGGCGCGCCAGCTCTTGAGGACATCCAGCCCGCTGCCATCCGGTAGCCCCAGGTCCAGCACAACGGCCCGGTAGTCTTCCTGCTTCCCAAGACGTTCTGCCTGTTTTGCGGTGCCAGTTTCGTCAACGGTAAAGCCCGAAGCGGTCAACTGCCGGTTCAGGCTTTCGGCGATGAGGGAATCGTCTTCCACCAGAAGCAATCGCATGAATATTCCTGTTTTTTGAAGTCGATTGAAGTGTAAGGCCCTTTGCTGAATGTAACCTGAAAAAGTGTTCATCGGAAAATTCAGCAAGAATTCAGATTACGAGGGCAAAGTAGGGCTCACATTTGAACGATTACTTTATTCCGTGGAGAAAACGATGAATCCGACACTCAAGATTGCAGCGCTTCCAGCCCTGGTTCTGGCATTTGTTTCAGGTGCCCATGCAGCCGGAAGTCACGGTGGTGGGCACCACGGCGGCAATGTCATAGGCGAGCCCGGCAATGCCGGGAACGTGTCCCGCACGGTTGAGGTGACCATGCGCGACAACTATTACGAGCCGGAGTCGATTCATGTGCAGCCCGGTGAAACCATCCGTTTCAAGGTGACAAATGAAGGCGGGCTGGTGCATGAGTTCAACATCGGCACCGCCGATATGCACGAAGCTCACCAGGAAGAAATGCAGATGATGGTGGAGCACGGCGTGCTGAAGGGCGATCACATTAACCACGACATGATGAATATGGACATGGGAAACGGCCATTCCATGAAGCACGATGATCCCAACAGCTTATTGATGGAACCGGGAGACTCCAGCGAGATCATCTGGAAATTCACCAAGGCCACCGATCTTGAATTTGCCTGCAACGTACCTGGCCATTACCAGGCGGGCATGTACGGAGACATCAAGATTGATTCAACGGTTGCGGCCAAAGATGGCGCCGAAGGGGAATCTGACAGTGAGTCTGTGCAATGAATAAGGGTTTTCTTGTTGCCATCCTCGCCGGGCTGATGCCATTTCAGGTATTGGCTGGCGAGTACGATATTTCCGTTGACCGGGTCCAGATTGATACCGGGGATTTCGTCAAGGAAGGCATTGGCTACAACGGTGCCTCGCCGGGGCCGGTGTTGAGATTCAAAGAGGGAGAAGAGGTGACTCTCAACGTCACCAATAATCTGGATGTGATGACCTCAATCCACTGGCACGGTCTGATTCTGCCCTTTGAACAGGACGGTGTGCCAGGCATCAGCTTCCCTGGTATTGCGCCGGGCGAAACGTTTACCTACCAGTTCCCTGTTGTCCAGAACGGTACCTACTGGTTCCACAGCCATTCCGGTTTTCAGGAGCCCGACGGCGCTTTCGGTGCCATCGTCATCGAGCCCGAAGGGCGGGAACCCTTCAGGTACGATCGTGAATATGTGATTCAGTTGACGGATAAGCACCCCCACTCCGGTGACCGCATCATGCGGAACCTGAAAATGATGCCCGATTACTACAACCGGCAGCAGCAAACGGTCGGTGAGTTCTTTTCGGATGCCTCCCAGAACGGCCTGATGAACACACTCCGGGATCGTATGGCCTGGGGCGGCATGCGCATGATGCAGGCGGATGTAGAGGACGTGCAGGGCTTTACCGGCATGATCAATGGCAAGGGCCCGGCGCAGAACTGGACTGGTTTGTTCGAGCCCGGCGAGCGTATTCGGCTGAGGTTCATCAACTCATCCGCCATGACCTATTTCGACGTTCGGATTCCAGGTTTGGATATGACAGTCGTGCAGGCCGACGGCAATAACGTCCAGCCGGTCAACGTCGACGAGTTTCGGATTGGCGTTGCGGAAACCTACGATGTGATTGTCCGCCCGAAGGACGCGCAGGCGTACACGATTTTTGCCGAGTCCATGGGCCGTTCAGGCTATGCAAGGGCCACGCTTGCTCCGGAAGAGGGAATGGAAGCGCCGGTCCCACCGATGCGCGAGCCGGCGCGGCTGACGATGGCCGATATGTCTGGTATGCATGGAATGGATCATGGTGGCATGGACCACGGTGGTATGTCGGCATCGGACGGTATGAACCAGACGGCAATGGCCGATATGGATCATTCCGGCATGGAAAGCATGGATCATTCTTCCATGGCCGGTATGGATCACAGCGCCATGGCTGGGGGTGATGGTCAGGCGAGTGATCCGTTCTATGCAAACGGTAGTGGTCTTACGCCAGTCGCTGCCAACGGTGGCAAGTTCCTTTCCTATGCGGATCTGAAAGCTCAGAAACCACTCTATGAAGAGCGGGAACCGACCCGGGAAATCGAGCTCCGCCTGACCGGTAATATGGAGCGCTACACCTGGAGCATCAACGGCGTTAAATACGAGGACGCAGACCCAATCCGTCTGAACTATGGCGAGCGGGTTCGATTCAAATTCGTTAACGAAACCATGATGACGCATCCAATGCACCTCCACGGCATGTGGTCGATTCTGGACGTCGGCGCCGGTGAGTGGAACCCCATCAAGCATACCGTCAGTGTTCAGCCCGGCACGACTGTCTATATGGAGACCGAAGTAGACGCGCCGGGACAGTGGGCCTTCCATTGCCACCTGTCGTATCACGCGGCAGCCGGTATGTTCCGCAAAGTGATTGTTGAGGGTGGCCCTCAGTCGTCTCAGGCGAACTCAGCGGCGGCCAAACAGGGAGGTGACGCATGAGTCGTATCCGATCTTTTGTGACTGTCAGTCTGCTTGGTTCACTCCTGTTGCCAATGGCTGCGACGGCTCAGGAAATGATTGCTGACACCACCGAACGGAAACAGGCACTGACGTCCTGGGGTGTCCAGTTTGAAGAATTTGAATACCGGTACAGTGACGACGATGAAGAGCTTGGCGTCTGGAATGCCGATGTCTTCTACGGCACCGACGATCTGAAAGTCCGGTGGCTGACAAAAGGAGAATATGCCATTGAAGAGCAGGCCTATGAGCAACTGGAAAACCAGTTGGTTGGCCAGATTCCCATCTCTACGTTCTTCGACGCCAAGGCCGGTGTTCGATTCGACACCCCCGAGGGACCGGACCGGACTTATGCCGTTCTTGGCGTTGCCGGGCTGGCACCGCAATGGTTCGAGATAGATGGAAACCTGTATGTGAGTGACGAGGGCGACACGTCAGCAGAACTGGATGCAGAATACGAGTTGTTGCTCACCAACTATTGGATTCTGGCAGCGACGCTGGACGCCACTGTAGCGTTCAGTGAGGATCGGGAAATTGGCGTCGGCAAGGGGCTGGTTTCCACAGAAACCGGTCTCAGGCTGAGCTATGACCTGATTGATCGCTCCTTCTCACCCTATGTGGGCGTGGTCCATGAGCGCAAGTACGGCGATACCGCCGACTTCGCCGAAGATGGAGGCGGAGGTACGGAAGACTGGTTCGCCGTGGTCGGCGCCAGAATCTCCTTCTGACCCTGCTTTGGACGGGCCCTGGGTGTCTTCCCGGGGCCCGTTTCTGCTTTGTGATTTGACGTGAGTCAACCTGCCACCAAGTCCCCGTCCGTTTTCAGTCACAGTTCAGTTAAGGCTGTTGTTATAAGAGAAACAGCAACCAGGCAGAAAGGGGCAATCCCATGACCAAAGCCCACAAAGTGACAAGCCAACAACCATTTCTGCTACGCCGAAAGCTGACCATTGAAAGTCTCAGTGAAAGCCAGTGGGCGGGTTTTATCCACGAACTCAATCATCATCCCTGCGTCGATTTTGCCGAACGCAGACCCAACAACCAACTGTGGGTCACGTTTGATGGTACTCATTGGTCCACCGATGAGCTGCTGGAACAGATTGATGCTCACGGCGGCCAGATAAAGGCGGGATGGTGGACTCGTCGAAAACTCGCATGGTATCGGTTCACAGAGGACAACGTTCGGGCCAATGCCAAACATGAGCCGTTTTGCTGCTCCAAAATGCCACCAATGAAGCGGAAATAACAGGAGGCTGAATGCAGGAGGAGCAGGACCGAACCACTCGCTATCAGGAGGGCAGCCTTTCTCTGCCGGGAACTGTCATGCTGGGCACTGGCGTTATGATTGGCGCTGGCATTTTCGCACTTACCGGGCAAATGGCGCAGATGACAGGCGTTCTTTTCCCTCTGGCATTTCTCGCTGCCGCGGTGATCGTCGGCTTCAGCGCCTATTCCTACATCAAGATCTCCAACGCCTGGCCCTCTGCCGGCGGCATCGGCATGTACTTGCACAAGGCGTACGGAAACCGGCTGCCGACCGCTTTCAATGCACTACTGATGTACTTTTCCATGGTGATCGCCCAGAGCTTTCTGGCCCGCACGTTTGGTTCTTACACCATGCAGCTTTTTGGTGGCGACGAGAGCGGCCGTATGGTGCCCATCCTCGGGGTATCGCTGATTCTGGCGGCCTTTCTGATTAACCTTCTGGGTAATCGGATGATTCAGGGAGTGGCTTCCTTCATCGGGATCCTGAAAATCGGGGGTATCCTGATTTTCGGGCTGGTGGGTGTCTGGATCGCCGACTCCCTGTCAGTAGACTTCTCGAGCCCCGGAGAAGCCGGAACCATGGGGAATTTCCTGGGTGCAACCGCACTCGGGATACTGGCCTTCAAAGGCTTCACCACGATCACCAATAGCGGCTCCGAAGTAATAGATCCCAAGCGTAACGTAGGGCGGGCCATCGTCATTTCCATCGCGGCCTGTGTGGTGATCTACACTCTGGTCGGTTTTGCCGTTGCCAGTAATCTGTCACTGGCGGACATCATCGAGACCCGGGACTATTCCCTTGCCGCGGCCGCGCGCCCGGCACTGGGTGATTATGGTGTCTGGTTTACGGTGGCGATTGCCATGATGGCTACTGCCGGCGGTATTCTGGCCAGCATCTTTGCCGTCTCGCGCATGCTGGCGATGCTGACAGAGATGAAGCTGGTTCCTCACAGCCACTTTGGCATGCCTGGCAGCATCCAGAAACATACGTTGGTCTACACTGTGGTTCTGGGGCTGATTCTTACTGCATTTTTCGATCTTTCCCGGATTGCCGCGTTGGGCATTGTGTTTTACCTGATTATGGATATCGCCATTCACTGGGGTGTACTTCGCTATCTGCGCAAGGACATAAAGGCCAACGCATGGGTGCCGGCGATTGCCATTGTGCTGGATATGCTCGCACTTGGAGGCTTTGTCTGGGTCAAGCTTAATACCGACCCGTTTGTCATCGGCGTGGCGGTCGTCACGATGGTTGTGATCGCGGTCGCGGAGCAAATTTTCCTGAAAAGATCAGCGGGGATTCAGGCTCCGGGGGGGGTGCATCCCCAGGCACATCATCACTAAAGCTATACCCAGGAACGGAGACTCACACCATGATGGGAAATAACATGTTTGGTAACACCATGTGGGCAGGGCACTGGCTGTGGATGCTGGTGATCGCCATCGTCGTTGTCATTCCGGCCTGGCGCATATGCCAGCGTACCGGGTATCCAGGCTGGATGGGCCTCCTGATACTGATTCCGGTCATTAATCTTTTTCTGCTCTACTTTATTGCTTTTACGGATTGGCCGGCAGACAAAGCCGGAGACCGTAATGGCTGAGCATATACACGCCCACCACCATGATTATCAAGGCCACCATAAGCGGGAAGAACCGGTAGCACCCGGCACCATGTACACGTGCCCCATGCATCCGGAAATTCGACAGCAGGGCCCCGGGGATTGTCCTATCTGCGGTATGGCCTTGGAGCCAGAGGAAGTGAGCCTGGAAGAAGGGCCCTCCGAAGAGCTCAGGGATATGACCCGCCGATTCTGGATTGGACTGGTTCTGACCTTGCCGGTGCTGGTGCTCGAAATGGGTGGGCATCTGATCAAGCTTGATCATATTCTGGCCCCGCAGATGTCCAACTGGATTCAGTTGGTGCTGGCAACGCCTGTCGTCCTCTGGTGTGGCTGGCCGTTCTTTGTCCGGGGCTGGAAGTCCGTGGTCAGTCGTAACCTGAATATGTTCACACTGATTTCCATCGGTACCGGTGTGGCGTTGGTTTACAGCCTGGTGGCGACTCTGGCGCCGCAGGTTTTCCCGACGGCTTTCCGGCAGGACGATGGCTCGGTGGCGGTGTATTTCGAGGCCGCAGCCGTCATTGTGGTGCTGGTGTTGCTGGGGCAGGTGCTGGAGCTGCGAGCGCGAGAGAAAACCTCCGGTGCCATCAAAGCCTTGCTGGATCTGGCGCCCGCGACGGCGCGGAAGCTGGACGATGAGGGCGGTGAGTCGGATGTGTCGCTGGACCAGGTCAAGGTTGGCGACCGCCTGCGGGTTCGCCCCGGGGACAAGGTGCCGCTGGACGGCGAGGTGCTTGAAGGCAACTCCAATGTGGATGAATCCATGGTAACCGGTGAGCCCCTGGCGGTCAGCAAGAAGCCCGGCGATCAGGTGATCGGCGGCAGTATCAACCAGCAGGGCAGCTTCATCATGCGGGCTGACAAGGTTGGCCGGGATACCATGTTGTCCCAGATTGTGCAGATGGTGGCCAGTGCCCAGCGCAGCCGCGCCCCGATTCAGGGCCTGGCCGACAAGGTGGCGGGTTATTTTGTGCCAGCGGTAATCGTGATCGCCATTATCGCCTTTATTGTCTGGTCATTCGTCGGACCGACGCCGCCTATGGCGTTTGGCCTGATTGCAGCGGTGAGCGTGTTGATCATCGCCTGCCCCTGTGCCCTGGGTCTGGCAACGCCAATGTCCATCATGGTCGGTGTCGGGCGGGGCGCCCAGAGCGGTGTGCTGATCCGCGATGCGGAAGCTCTGGAGCGGATGGAGAAGGTGGACACGGTCGTGGTGGACAAAACCGGCACACTGACCGAAGGCAAGCCCCAGGTAACACAGCTGGTTACCGCCGAGGGGTTCAGTGAGGAGGATCTGATGCGGTTTGCCGGTGGCCTGGAGAAGGGCAGCGAGCACCCGCTGGCCCACGCCATTCTCGACAAAGCCAAAGCGATGGACATGCAGCTACCGGACGCCGAAGGTTTCGATTCTCCGAACGGCAAAGGCGTGACCGGCAGGATTGAGGGGCAGCAGGTACTGATTGGCAATCGTTTGCTGATGGAAGCCGAAGGCGTCGAAACCTCGGATTTTGAATCTGAGGCCGACCAGCTCAGAAGGGATGGGGCCACCGTTATTTTTGCAGCCGTCGACGGCAAAGTGGCCGGCTTGCTCGCCATCGCCGACCCGGTGAAGGAAACCACCGAAGCTGCCATTTCAGCCCTGCAGAAAGATGGCATCCGGGTAGTGATGCTGACCGGTGACAACCGTACCTCGGCCGAGGCGGTTGCCCGCAAGCTTCATATTGATGAAGTGGAAGCGGAAGTCCTGCCGGAAGACAAGGGCAATATTGTTCAGCGCCTGAAAGACGAGGGTCGTATTGTGGTCATGGCCGGCGATGGCGTGAATGACGCCCCCGCCCTGGCGACCGCCGATGTGGGTGTGGCTATGGGTACCGGCACTGATGTAGCCATCGAAAGTGCCGGTATTACTCTGCTAAGGGGCGATCTGATGGGGATTGTGGAAGCGCGGCAGTTGTCTCTCGGGACCATGCGCAATATCCGGCAGAACCTGTTTTTTGCCTTTATATACAATTCCGCCGGCGTTCCCATTGCCGCGGGTGTTCTGTATCCGTTTTTCGGCATACTGCTGTCTCCTATTTTTGCGGCGGCCGCCATGTCCCTTTCCTCGGTCAGCGTGATCGTGAATGCGCTGAGATTGAGGGTGATCAAACTCGGGAACAACAACTAGACTTCTCTATTGAAACCGGTATTCATGCACCGTGGGCGCGGAAAGAGGAAATGACTTTATGGAGATCAAAACATTCGGTGAACTGATCGACTGGACTCGGGACCTACACCAGCATCTTGCGCGGTGTCTTGGACATTGCGCAACACTCCATGAGGAGGAGAGGGCGAGAGCTCTGCTGGATTACCTCTCATCCCACGAAGCTGAGCTGGCCCAGATTGTCACGGAGTTCGAGAATCAGGGAGATGCAAAGGCCATGGACACCAGAGTTTACGACTACCTCTCACACAACCCTGTCAAAACCCACAGAACCTGCGATAAGCCATACGAGAAGCTTGATTTTGAAGGCATCTGCCGTGAGGTCTTCGACTTTCATGATCAGATTATCGATCTCTATAAGACATTGATCGGTGTGGCTGTGATTCCCGAAGCAAAAGAGCTGTTAGAGTCACTCTTATCCATGGAGAAAAACGAATCCATGCGTCTGGCCCATCAGATTGGCCGGATGGAAGATCTCTGACGGGGGCGGCGACTGCATAGTTTGGTTGCCTACTGAAAGGACATATGTTTCAGCGTTTCAGGGGGCTTGGCGTATGAAACGTCCGATAAGCTTTCTTCTTTTGTGTGTTATATCCGCTCCTATTTTTTCGAGCACTCCCTCGGCTGTTTCCTTGATCGAAGGCATGGAGCAGACCCTCTGGTCAGGCAGTAACCACGGCCGGTACGTTATGCGTATCGAGAGTGAGTACTGGACCCGTGAGCTGCAGCTGGAAGCCTGGATGGATCGGCCCGATCACACCCTGATCCGTATTCACTCACCGAAAAAAGAGGCGGGCGTGGGGTCGCTGAGAATCGGCGATGCCATGTGGAATTACCTTCCCAAAGTGGACCGCACTATCAAGATTCCGCCGTCGATGATGCTGCAGCCCTGGATGGGCTCCAACTTCAGTAACGACGATCTGGTCAAGGAAAGCTCGTTCGTTGACGACTACACCCATGAGGTTGCCGGTGTAGATGCTTCTGGCGAGGTACCTGTGTACCGGGTTGTTTCAACGCCGAGGCCCGATGCGCCGGTGGTCTGGAGCCGGCTGGAATTCGAGGTTCGCTCGGACGCGATTCCCGTGTCTGTGGCCTACTACGGGGAGCGGGATCAGCTCGTCAAACGGCTGACCTATGACCAGATCAAGACCATGGACGGGCGCCGGATACCCACGCTCTGGACCATGGTGGACGCGGACAACCCCGAATCCCGCACGGTCATCCGAATTGAATCCATCGAATTCGATCTTCCCCTGGACGAGGCGCTGTTTTCACTGCGCCGTCTGCGCAACCCGGAATGAGTTCCCGCTATGAGCATCGTCAATGTGCAGAATGTATCGCGGATTTACCGGCAGGATTCCATCGCCGTCAAAGCCCTGAATGACGTATCGGTGGGCATTGAGCCCGGTGAGTTCACCACCCTGGTGGGGCCTTCGGGTTCGGGCAAGACCACCCTGCTGAACCAGATCGGCGCCCTGGACGAGCCGGATAGCGGGCATATCCAGGTGGCGGGCGAGGAAATCACCGGGCTTAGCCGCAAGAAGCGCACCATTCTGCGATTGTGGAAAATTGGCCTTGTATTCCAGGAGTACAACCTCATCGGCGTACTGTCGGCCCAGGAGAATGTGGAGTACGTGCTCATGCTTCGCGGTGTTCCGTTTCGGGAACGACGAGCCGAGGCACAGCGCATTCTCGCGGAGGTTGGGCTGCAGGGAATGGAGCAACGTCTGCCCCACGAACTCTCCGGCGGTCAGCAGCAACGTGTGGCGGTGGCCAGGGCCATCGTCAGCAAACCCGCCATTGTCCTGGCCGATGAGCCCACCGCCAATCTCGACTCTGTAACCGGGGCAGCCCTGCTGGACTTGATGCGGGGGCTGAACAACGAGCATGGGATTACCTTTGTGTTTTCCACCCACGATCCGATGGTGATGGAGCGGGCGCGCCGGGTAATCCATCTCCGGGATGGTGGCGTTGAGCGTGAGGAGCGGCGGTTGTGATTGCCTGGCTGCGGCTGGCCTTTGGCAATCTTCGGGTCAATCGTCGGCGTACTGGCATTACGCTGTTGTCGGTGGCCGTCGGTGTCGGCGGGCTGGTGTTTCTGTGGGCGTTTATCGACGGCATCAATGCCCAGATGATCAACAACATGACCGGTTACGTGACCGGCGACCTGAAGGTCCACCAGCGCGGGTTTCACGACGACCGGGAGATGAACATTGCCCTGGCCGAACGCTGGAACCTTACCCCGGAGGTGTCAGCGGTAACCGGTGTCGCGGCGACCACACCCAGGGTGACAGGCAACGCGCTGGCCAGCCATGGTGACCAGTCACGGGCGTTGCAGGTGATGGGGGTCGACAGCGAAATCGAGCCGACGGTCACCCGGCTGGACCGGTCGATTGTTCGTGGCCGCTATTTGGAGGGGAGCAATGAGATCATTATGGGCGTGGACGCCGCCAGTGCCCTGAGTACCTCACCGGGAGACGAGTTGGTGCTGATGGTCCAGGCGGCGGACGGCTCCATTGGTGCGGACCGGTTCGAGGTGGTGGGTGTTTTCGAAACCGGCATCAAGCGAATTGATGGCTTCGTGGCCCAGATGCCCCTGGCGTCTGCTCAGGCACTCTATGCCTTCCAGGGACGGTTTACCGAGATTGCGGCTCGCGTGGAAGATTCCGACCGGCTCGAAGCGGTGGTTGCAGGCCTGCGGAATCAGATGCAGGCCCGGAACGTGGAAGTCCTGGGTTGGCCGGCGTTGATGCCATCGCTAGTGCAAATGGTCGCCTTCCACGACGCTGTTGCGTACATCGTGATCTTTGTGGTGTTTGTGGTGGTGGCGGCCGGCATCGTCAACACCATTCTGATGTCGGTGCTGGAACGTGGCCGGGAATTCGGTGTGATGATGGCGTTGGGCACGCCCAGCAGCCGTATTGTCTGGCTGGTGCTTCTGGAAACAGCCATCCTGGCGGGGTTGGGATACCTGTTGGGTCTGGTTTTGGGGTTGTCGCTGACCGGCTATTTCGGTACCCATGGGCTGGATTTCAGCGCCTATATCAAGGCCATGGACACCATGCCGGGCCTGAGCGGTATCGTCTATCCCACCATCGAGTTCCAGCGTCTGGTGGTGATTGGCATCGTGGTCATATCGGTGGCTCTGTTGGCAGCGGCCATCCCGGCCTGGAAAGCCAGCCGTAATAGCCCATTGGAGGCGATGGGCGCAAGGCGCGCTATGATCAATCGTATCCGCCGCATCCACTGGCAGGTGACGTCTGATCATCGGCTGCTGATTTTTGCGCAAATGGCCCTGCGTTCGGTTTTCCGTAATCCACGACGGTCCGTGATCACCGCCTCGGCTACCGCGTTCGGGCTGGCCGCCTATCTGTTCCTGTATGCCTTTGCCGATGGTTTCTTCGAGCAGATGATCCACAACTCGACACAGCAGCTCAGCGGGCATGTGCAGGTGATGGAGCAGGGGCACGACGTGGATCTGTCTCCAGCTTTGCGCATTGCCGACAGTCAGGCACTGCAGCAGCAGTTACAGGAGCGGCCCGAGGTAGAGGCGGCCGCACCGCGGGTGGTGCTGCGTGCCATGGTGGCCAACCCCGGGAAGAGTCTGCCGGTGGAGCTGGTGGGTATTGCCGCGGAGCAGGAGAGGGCGGTTACGGAACTTTCCGGGTACATGGAGCAGGGCACCTACGTGCAACCCGGAGAGACGGGCATTGTGATTGGCCAGAAACTGGCCGAGGAGCTGGGCGCCCGGTTGGGGGACAAGCTGGTCATTACGGTCCAGCAGGCTGGGGGCGATCTTGCCTCCAGTGCCCAGGCCATTCGCGGTATCTACCGCACCGGCAGTGACCTGTTCGACACCGAGTATGTCTTCACCGATATCAACGCCGCCCGCCGTCTGGGTGGCCTGCTGGAAGACGAAGTCTCGCGGATCGTGTTGAGACTGTCAGACCGCGCAGAGAGTACCGGCCTGGCGCGAACCCTGAACCAGTCGCCGCAATTGACCAACCACGGACTGGTGGCCCAGGACTGGGAGACCCTGCTCCCGGTGGTGGTGCAGATGGTGGAAATGAGCCAGGTGGATTTCTATCTCATCCTGTCGGTGGTCTTTGTGGTGGTCGCCATTGGCGTTATGAACACCATGGTGATGTCGGTGATGGAACGTACCCCGGAACTGGGTGTCATGCTGGCCTTGGGCACCCGAGGGGCGCAGCTGCAACTGACGATTCTGTTTGAGGCGTTCTTTCTGGCGGTATTGGGTATGGTGGCAGGAACGGTGGTTGGCGGCCTGCTTGTCGTCTGGCTTGGCACTACCGGCATTGATCTGTCCTCGATCAGCGGTGCTCTGGAAGCCATTCCCGGCATTACCGATCGGATCTATCCGGTACTGATTTTCGATCATGTCTGGCTGCCCAGCCTGCTGTTGTTCCTGTGCTCGGTGCTGGTGGCGCTGTACCCGGCGTGGCGGGCCTCTCGACTGGACCCGGTGGAGGCCATACGGCATGGTTAAGCATACGCCACTGTTGCTGGTAGCGACGGCCTGGCTGGTACTGACTGCAAACGCTGAGGCGGGCTTCAGCCACTCGGGGTCGCTCAAGAATCTGAGCGTTGGCTCGCGTTCGTTGATTGACGACAATCGCTACTTATCGAACCTTACCCGCCTGCGTCTGGAACCTCGCTATCGATATCAGGACTGGGTTGTGGATGCGGCCTACGACCTGGAGCTGGTGACAGGCAGTTTCCTGGACAGCCCCGAGTTTGCCCTGCTCAGGGATGCTCCCGATCCGCGTTACTGGGATCTACAGGGGGACGTGCATGAATCGGGGGATCTGTTGGCCCGCCATCAGCTATACCGGGGCACGATTCAGTGGCGTTCGCCGGTCGGTGATTTCCGGTTTGGCCGCCAACAGGTGAATTGGTCCACGGCCCTGATCTGGAACCCCATGGACATTCTCAATCCTGTCAGCCCACTCCAACTGGAGCCTGATGAACGGATTGGCGTCGACGCGCTGTTATGGGACAGATCCTGGGGGGCAACGGGCCGGATCAGCGCCGTTCATGCGCCGCAACACAGTGACAAAGATGCCAGCACGGCGGCACGAGTCAAGCGTTTCTTCGCCGGAGTCGATGCCGGAGTGATGATGGGCGAATTTGCCGATGTCACCAAAGCGGGTGTCAGCGGCAGCGGTTCAGTGGTTGGCACTGGTTGGCGCGCTGAACTGGTCTGGAGTGAGCCGGATACCGGGGACAGTTACTGGCAGGGGGTGGCGGATCTGAACTGGGCATTTCGCAACGGGCTCAACCTGGCCGTTGAATATTTCTACAACGGTCGGCCCGTATCGCCGGGAACTCCTCGGTTGGCCAGCCTGGTGTCCACGCAGCCACTCTATGCCGGGCGCCATTATGCCGGGCTGCTGGTCTGGCAGGATATTAACTCATTCTGGCAGTATCGGGTGGTGACCATCCGGAATGCCGATGATGCCAGTTGGGTGCTTTACCCGAGATCCACATGGATACTGCCCCTTGATCGGGAGATCTATTTCACTGTCGGGGCTCAATGGTTTGGGGGTGACGACGACAGCGAGTATGGGAGGCTGGAACCGCTCGGGCTGATGGAGGTTCAATGGTTTTTCTGAACGTTAGCACCGACGGCGAGCCGCAGTTGCGCTAGCTCCCATGATCCAGGTCAAGATCTATTGATATTACCTCGCTGAGAGTTCGCTTTTCAGCCTGAATTCAGTTTCATGATCTTCACTGAGGATGATGCAGATACAAATCCAGATTTTAAGGAGGATTCCATGAACAGATTTACCCGTTTGGTCGCCTGCTCAGTTCTAGCGGTGGCGCCGGCGTTGGTGCTCGCCCAGGGTAATACTGGACAGATGCCCCACGGTGGCATGATGAACCCGGAACAGATGCAGCAAATGCAAGAAAACATGTCGCAAATGCAGGGGATGATGCAGCAAATGCCCAATGCCGGCTCACCGGAAGAGCGCCAGAGGCTGATGCAACAGCACATGGAATCCATGCAGGAGCACATGGGGATGATGCGCGGTGGCATGATGGGCCCGGGCATGATGGGTCAGGGCATGATGGGTAACGGCCAAGGCATGATGAACAATCAGGGCATGATGGGTAATAACCAGGGAAAAAAGCAGTCTGGTAACGCCCCGGGCAAAGGCTCTGGTGGTGCAGGGATGGATTATGAGCAGCGTATGAACATGATGGAGAATCGCATGAACCAGATGCAGCTTATGATGGAGCAGATGCTGGAGCATCAGCGGCAACTGAACCAGAATTGATCTCCGTCCCACAACCCGTCGGCGCATGTGGTAGCGTAAGGTCTTTCGTGGATCGTTCCTGAAGAAACGGAGGCGCGTGTGCTGGAACGGCTGCAACGCCGATTGGGGCTGCAGACTATACCCGGGGTGTTCTTCACCTCTGCCGGGGTGGCAACGGTGTTTGTCGCTCTGGCTGTCCCTTTTGACCAGACCGTCGCCGAAAGTTTTGGCCTGCTCACTGGCTGGGTGGCTCGAAACCTGGGCTGGTTCTACATTCTTGCGGTTACCTCTCTATTGGTGTTTCTGCTTGGCCTGGCAGTCAGCCGCTATGGCGCTATTCGTCTGGGAGCCGATGACAGCCGCCCTGACTATTCCAACCTGACCTGGTTCACTATGCTGTTTGCCGCTGGCATCGGCACCATCCTGATGTTCTGGGGGGTGGCGGAACCGATTTCCCACTTCGCCAGCCCACCTTTTGAGGGTGTGCAGCCGGGTTCGGAAAGGGCTGCCAGCGACGCCATGACAGTGGCGCTATACCACTTCGGTCTGCATACCTGGACCATCTTTGCCCTGCCGGGGCTGGCCATCGGTTACTTTGCCTACCGGCACAACCTGCCCATGCGCATCAGCAGTCTGTTCTATCCAATCCTCGGAGAGAAGGCTTTCGGGCCCTGGGGCTGGGCAGTCGACGTGATTGCTGTGCTGGGAACACTGTTTGGTGTGGCGACCTCACTGGGCCTGGGGACCCTGCAGTTGAACAGTGGTCTGAACTATCTGTTCGGGGTGCCTTCCACCGGTGCGGTTCAGGTGATTCTGATTGCAATCATCAGCAGTATCGCCGCAACCTCCGTTGCTCTTGGACTGGACAAGGGCGTGCGCCGGCTATCGCAGCTCAACATTATTCTGGCCATGGTGTTACTCGCGTTTGTGCTCGCCGTTGGCCCCACCGTGTTTATTGCCGAAGGCCTGGTTCAGAGTGTGGGCGACTATTTCGACGCATTGCCCTGGCTGGCCTTCTGGACGGAAACTTTCAGGGAATCCGACTGGCAGCGGCAGTGGACCCTGTTCTACTGGGCCTGGACCATTTCATGGGCCCCTTATGTGGGAATCTTCATCGCCCGGATATCCCGTGGCCGGACCATCCGTGAGTTTGTTGCGGGTGTTCTGTTTGCCCCCACGGCGTTCACCCTGGTGTGGTTCGGGATCTTCGGGTTGTCTGCTATCCAGGTCGAGATGAATGGACAGGTAGCCCTGGCCGAACAGGTTCAGCAGGACCCCTCCGTGGCTATCTTCGCTTTTCTGGAAGCCTTCCCGCTGGCTGAGGTGGCCTCGGCCCTGAGTGTGGTCATCATCGTCATCTTCTTTACCACTTCTTCGGATTCGGCCTCCCTGGTGATCGATATGTTGACCCGTCGGGAAGATCAGCCTTCCCTCGTGCGCCAGCGGATCTTCTGGGCTGCAGCCCAGGGGGTTATCGCAGCTACTTTGCTGTTAGCGGGCGGGCTGGATGCCCTGCAGAACGTCATTACCTCCCTGGGGTTGCCTTTCTGTATTTTGCTGATTTTCATGGCGGTCGCACTTTTCCGGGCACTCAGGGCGGACTATCGGGGATACAGCATGAACGAACTGGTCCAGGGAAGAGCCTTCCCGGAGGTGGAAGCCATCTCCGAAACGACACAGGAGAGCGATTATGTATCAGAAACTGTTGATCGCCATTGATCCGGATGATGACGGTGAGGGCAAGCGGGCCCTGGAAGCGTCCATGGATCTGTTGGCCGAGGATGGTGAACTCCACCTTGCCAGTGTTTTCAGTCCCGGTGGTGGCGGATTCTTCCCTCATGTAGCGGAAGAGGCGCCAGAAGAGAAGGAAGCTGCAGTCCGGGAAACGCTGGATCTCCTTGTACGCAAGTATCTGCCTTTGAACCGCAATGCGACCCTGCATGTGGTGGCAGGCAACGCCGGTGAGAGGCTGGTGGGCCTTGCGGGCCAGCTGTGTGCCGATCTTATGCTACTGGTGTCCCGTGGCAGCAGTGGGCACTGGCCTCTGCGCCGGGCAACTGTGGAGTATGTTTCGGTGAATGCCCCGTGCCCGGTCCTGGTGCTGCCAGCACTAGGGAAAACCGAGCCGGAGGCAAGTGAAGACAGCGATTAGAAGCGCGAATGACGCCCGAGGTTATTGTTCCACGAACGCGCGTTCAATGACGTAGTCGCCAGGCACGCCTTGATGGGGCGAGGCTTTGAATCCAAGGCCGTCGAGCATGGCGGACAGGTCTTTCAGCATGGCCGGGCTGCCGCAGAGCATGACCCGGTCGGTGCCCGTATTCAGTTGCGGCAGGCCGATATCTTTGGCTAACTGGCCAGATTCCATCAGAGTGGTGATACGGCCCCGGTTTCGGAAAGGTTCCCGGGTCACGGTGGGGTAGTAGATCAGCTTGTCGCCGATGATCTCAGCCAGGAACTCGTGGCCGGGCAGTTCGCTGGTCAGGTAATCGTGATAGGCAAGTTCGCTGACTTCACGTACGCAATGTACCAGTACCACCTTTTCAAAACGCTCGTAGGTTTCGGGGTCACGAATGATACTCATGAACGGCGCCAGTCCGGTGCCGGTGCCGAACAGGTACAGGTGCTTGCCAGGGTTAAGGTCGTGCATCACCAGGGTGCCCACCGGTTTGCGGCTGACAAACAATGAATCGCCCTCCTGGATATGCTGCAGGCGGGAGGTCAGCGGCCCGTTCGGCACCTTGATGCTGAGAAATTCCAGGTACTCTTCATGGTTGGCGCTGACAATGCTGTAAGCGCGAAGCAGGGGCTTGCCGTCCACCGGCAGGCCAATCATCACGAAGTGGCCGTTCTCAAAGCGCAGGCTCTGATCGCGGGTGGTCCTGAAGCTGAACAGGGTGTCATTCCAGTGATGTACGCTGATGACGCTTTCGGTTCCAAGTGCAGCCATGGGATAGTCCTCCATATAGGCTAATTGTAGTTGATGTCAGGGTGAGTATGTGGCCATGGATGCCACGAGCAGGGTGCTGAGAAGCAGCTCTTTGTAGTCCGGATGGAAATGGTTTTTACTGAATGCAGGTTCTTTCCACATTCATAGTGTCGTGAGGGATTGTCGATGGCCCGATTCAGTGACGATATCCAGCCCCCATCCATACTGATCTTCGACTGGCATGGCACCTTGGTGGATACCCACGACGCCATGTTCAGCGCCATGGAGGAGATGCTCCCGCAGCTGGAGGACCTGGGGCTGGTGGAGCGGCTGTTGCCGGAAGACAAATGCCGCACCGCCGATGACGCACGTCTGGTGCGTTATATCCGCATCTTTCGTCGGTTGCATCCGCGGATACTGGCGGAACGGCGGGTGTCTCGAACCGATATCTTCAACGCCATCTTCGGTGACGACAAGGATGCCAAACTGATCGCCCACAAGGCTTATAATGCCTGTTACCGTAAGTACTTCGGCAAGGTAAAGCCCTTCCAACCCGGTGCCTATGACTATCTCACCGCCCTGAAGGAAATGGGCATACGCCTGGCGGTGTCCACCAACCGCAACCGGGAGTTTCTGGACCAAGAACTGAAAATCGTGGACGAGGGCCGTTGGCAGGATCTCTTTGACGTGACCGTGTGTGCCGACGATGTCACCGAATACAAGCCGGACCCGGAAGTCATTCTCAGGGCTCTGGAAAAGGCCGGATTGCCGGTGGATCAGCGAGCCTGGTATGTGGGGGACAGTTACGTGGATATGCTGACCGCCCATAAAGCCGGAGTGGCGGGGGTGTTCTACAACGGCGCATGCTGGGAACCCGGTCGCATCGACAGCTGGTTCTCCCACCGCGATGCGCCGGTTGCGATTCTCGACAGTTTCGAGGATCTGGTGGACTTGCTGGCCTTGCTGGAACGGAGGTCTCCGGACGCCTTTCGTCATTCCCCCGCAGAAGTCCGGCCCCGGCCGTTTCCTCCGCCCGAACGACCAGCGCCGCGAATTGAACCGGACTGGCACCCGGCGGTCGTTCGCCTGATCCGTCCCTCGGTGGTGCTGTTCGACTGGCACGCCACCCTGGTGGATACCCTGGATGCCATGTACCACGCCGTGGACGACATGCTGCCGGATTTCCACAAGCTCGACCTGATGGACCGGATGGTCGCTCCGGAGGACAGCAAGACGCCGGAGGACGTCAAGCTTGTCGCCTATGTGCGGGAGTTTGCGAGGTTGCACCCCAAGGTGAAGGCGGATCGCAAAATATCCCGTACCGACATCTTCGAGGTGCTGTTCGGCGAGGATCACGAAGCCAAGCAGATCGCCCACAGGGTCTTCAACCATCACTACCGGAATCACTATGGCACGGTAAAGGCCTTTGAGCCGAAAGTGCGGGAGGTGCTGGAAGGGTTACGCAGGCTGGACATCCAGGTGGGGGTGATTACCAACCGGGACCGGGAGTTTTTCGAGCACGAACTGGCGGCGGTAGAGGACACCGGCTGGACGGAACTGTTTGAGGTGGACGTTTGCGGTGATGACACGCCGCTGCGCAAGCCCCATCCTGACCAGTTATTGCTGGCGGTGCAGAAACTGGATTATCCTCCCGATCCCAGTGTCTGGTATGTCGGGGACAGCACCACGGATGTGATAGCGGCCAAACGGGCAGGCATGACCTCCGTGTTCTTTAACGGGGCGCAGTGGGATCAACCCTGGCTTAACAAGATCTTTCCCGGAACCCATAAACATCCAGACAAACCCGATGTGGTGGTGAATGATTTCTCCGAATTCTGGGCACTGATGCTGGCGTGTGAAATAGGACCGCCGTGAGAGTGGTGGGGCTTTTGCCGTACAGCTTTTAGCCCTATGCTAGCCCGCCTGAATAACAAGAAAGGTCTTCCAATGTCTGATGTAAAAGCGTCGATCCTTGTCGTGGACGACGATCTGGCGATACGCGAGCTATTGCAAGAACACCTGTCCCGGGTTGGCTACGATGTAGTGACAGCCGCTGACGGTGATGGCATGCGCCAGCGGCTGGCGCAGTCACGGGTGGACCTCATTGTGCTTGATGTCATGTTGCCCGGGGATGACGGCTTCACGCTTTGCCGGGAAATCCGTGAGCATTCGCAGGTCCCCATCATTATGCTGACGGCAAGCTCCGATGAAACCGACCGGGTCGTCGGCCTGGAAATCGGGGCGGATGATTACCTGGCCAAACCGTTCAGTGCCCGTGAATTACAGGCCCGGGTCAAAGCCCTGTTGCGGCGTTCAAGTTTTACACGGGCGGACAATCCCAGGTTTGTCCGGTTTGATCGCTGGCGGCTGGACACTCTTGCCCACGAACTCATCTCGGAAGAGGGCAGAGCCACAGCGCTGTCCGGCGCCGATTTTGCCCTGTTGCAGCTTTTCCTCGCTCATCCCAATGAAGTGCTGGACCGTGACACCATTTCCGGCGTTACCCGCGGCCGCGAGTCCATGCCGCTGGACCGGGTTGTGGATGTGGCGGTCAGCCGCCTGCGCCAGCGTCTGGGGGATCAGGGGCGTAATCCCAGGCTGATCAAGACCGTGCGTGGGGCCGGGTACCTGCTGGCGGCAACGGTGACCTATGTCGCGGAATGATACTGCGGCAACCAAGGCCGGCGGAAAGGTCTGGCGTTTTGTGCCGTCGTCGCTACTCGGCCGGATCCTGCTGCTGACGCTGCTGGCCATGGGGGTTGCCCAGGTGGTCTCAAGCGTGATCTGGGTAGGCACCTTTCGGGCCCAGCAAGTGGAGGGGCTGGTCAGCACTACTCGCAACCTCGCGTCCTCCGCCGCGGCAACCACGCAGTTCTTCAAGTCCCTGCCGCTGGAATACCGGCATATCGTGCTGGATCAGCTTAGGGATATGGGGGGCTCCCGCTTTTTTGTCTCCCTTAACGACAAGCGCATCAATATGCGTGCGCTGCCAGACAGTGAGCGCAAGCAATTGGTCACAGAGGAAGTCAAATCGGTGCTCAGGAGCCGGCTGGGAAAATCGACCAACCTGCATGTTGAATTTGTTCACCCCGATGATTTGCGAATCCTCAATACCGAGCTGCCACTGGATGCGTTACCCAGATCCTGGGCTCATTACGCACTGACACTGGAGCCCATTAAACCACCGGTACTGGTTACCCAGGTGGAAGTGGCCAATGGCGAGTGGTTGTATCTGGCTTCGTTGTTGCCGGCGCCCTATGTGTCGCTGGATGATGAAAGCATCCCGGGCCAGCAGATTGTCTTTATCCTGGTGATGATCGGCGTACTGTTTCCGGTGCTGGCATGGCTGGTGCGCCGCCAGACCCGGCCGTTACGTAAGCTGGCCAAGGCGGCGCGGGATCTGCCACTGGATGAATACCAGCCGCCATTGCAGGAGCAGGGCAGCGCTGAAATTGTCGCGGTTACACGGGGATTCAACGCCATGCGCCGACGATTGCAAAGTTACATCAGCGACCGGGACCAACTATTTCGCGCAATCTCCCATGACCTGAAAACCCCGATAACGAGGCTGCGCCTGCGAGCCGATCTTATTGATGACGATGACATTCGCGAGCGATTTGAAAGTGACCTGCAGGAGCTGGAATTGCTGGTAAAAGGTGCCCTGCAGAGCATGAAGGACACAGACATTCATGAGAATGTTGAGCTGGTCGATATTGACGGCATGTTGCGCCGAATGGCCGATGCCTATACGGGGGACAGCCCACGTGTTGTGGTGGAGGGAAGCTGTGCCGCGTATCGTGGCAAACCCCTGGCCCTGAAGCGCTGCTTGGGCAATCTGGTGGATAATGCCATTAAATATGGGGAGACGGCGACCATCAGCGTGGAGGACTCCCCAGAACAACTCACCATTCACGTCAGGGATTCCGGGCCGGGCATTCCGGAGGCAGAGCTTGACCGGATTTTCGAGCCCTATTACCGACTTGGTCAGGAGCACCGGCGGGGCCATGGTCTTGGCCTCGGGATTGCACGCAACATTGCCCAGACTCATGGCGGCGATCTTGAGATAGCCAACTGGCCCGAGGGCGGCCTGGACGTGACTCTCACACTACCCCGACACTGAATTTGCCATGTAACAGCATTGTTACATGGACTTTTCCGTTTGATACTTTCCCCTTCCGGGTATTGCCATAGACTCTGATGTTGTCAATAAAACAAAAACAAGGAGTCATAATGAATACCCGTAGACCGCATGTTACTGCCTGGACCAATAACACCATGACCGGCCACCGACTATCAGTCGCCGTGGGAGTGGCTTCATTGGGGCTGCTGTCGAGTCAGGTGTTGGCTCAGGAAAGTGTGGAAGAGCGCCTCTCTGCCCTGGAGCAGCAACTGGCAGAAGTCGAGCCCCATGCGAGAGGTGAGCAGGGCTTTTCCTTCAATACCTACGCCCGCTCCGGGCTGTTGCTCAACAGCGATGGCAAAAGTGCCCCTGGCGGCCCGTACCTGACCCCTGCCGGATCCGTTGGCGGTGCCGTGGGCCGGCTGGGTAACGAACCGGACACGTATCTGGAAGCCATCCTCAACTACAAGACCGTGGCGGACAACGGCACCAAGTCCCACTACCGCCTGATGATTGCCGATTCCACCACTTCCAGTAACGACTGGACCGCGGGCGACGGCGCCGTGAACGTGCGTCAGGCCTACGTCGAATTCAGCGACCTTGCCAGTTTTACGGGCATTTTCGAGGATGCCTCGATCTGGGCCGGTAAGCGCTTTGATCGGGACCTCGACTTTGATATCCATTGGCTCGACAGCGATATCGTCTTCCTGGGCGGCACCGGGGTCGGTATCTATGACGTGGCCTTCAGCGAATCTGTGAAGTCCAATTTTTCTTTTTATGGCCGCAGCTTCCAGGCTTTTCCCTCCGACCCTGACACCACTGACGGTGAGTCCGACACCGACAACCTGATCCTTACCGCTAATAACTACTTCGGCAACATCCAGTGGCTGATCAACGGTATGTCCGCTGCCGATAACGATGAGCGTATTGTCGGAGGCGTGATGGAAGCGGCCGACACCGGTGTGCAAACCATGCTGGCCTACCACGGTGACAGCTTCTTCGGAGTCTCCGAAGGCAACTTCAAGGTGGCGCTGCTGCACGGCCAAGGCCTGGGTGCGGAGGTCAAGAACCTCGGTGCCGATGGCAACCTGCATGAAGATGCGGCCAGTACCCGTGTCGCTGCCTACGGTACCACTCGGTTGAGTGATAGTTGGCGTATCGCCCCCGCGATCCTGGCGGAGAACAGCAAGGATCGTTATGTGAAAGGGGATGAATATCAGTGGTTCACCTTCAACACCCGTCTGGCCAATGAACTGGGCGCCAACTTTGAAATGCAGTACGAGGCCTCCTGGCAAGTGATGGACCTGAATCCCGAGGGCTACGAAGGGCGCGAGGACGTGGATGGCGACTACGCCCGCGTCACCATTGCACCAACCTTCAAACCACAGGTTGGCGGTTTCTGGAACCGCCCTGAAATCCGTGTGTTTGCCAGTTATTCCACCTGGGACGACGAGCTGAATCGTTTTGATGGCGGTGATGCCCTCGGTCAGGAAGACTTTGGCGGCAGCCAGTGGACCTTTGGTACCCAGATGGAAGTCTGGTTCTGAATTCTGACAAGCGTCTCCACTACAAAAACAAGGAGTCAACATGAATACATTCAAGCGTCATCTTACTGCCCTGGCGGTCTCTGCCGCCCTGATGCCAACAGCGGCCGTTCAGGCCGGTGAAGTCGAAGTTCTGCACTGGTGGACAGCCGGTGGTGAAGCGCGCGCAGCGGCGGCCCTGAAACAAATGATGGAAGAGCAGGGTCACACCTGGAAGGATTTCGCGGTGGCCGGCGGTGGTGGTGAAGCCGCCATGACCGTTCTGAAAACCCGCGCGGTCTCCGGGAACCCACCTGCGGCAGCCCAGATCAAGGGCCTGGACATTCGCGAATGGGCGGAACTGGGCTTTCTGACCAGCCTGGACAGTGTTGCTGATTCCGAGAATTGGGATCAGCTCATTCCCCCCATGATCTCCGATGTCATGAAGTACGAAGGTGAATACGTGGCTGTGCCGGTGAACGTGCACCGGGTGAACTGGTTGTGGGTGAACCCGGAAGTCATGAAAGATGTCGGCGTTGAAGTGCCCACCACACTGGACGAGTTCTTCGCAGTGGCCGACAAGCTCCAGGCTGAGGGATACATTCCTCTGGCGCACGGTGGCCAGCCCTGGCAGGACGCGACCGTGTTCGATGCAGTGGCTCTCGCACAGCTGGGCCCCGAGGATTACCGCAAGGCGTTTGTAGACCACGATATGGGTGTGATTAACAGCGGCAAGATGGAAGAGGTCTTCGCGCAGTTTGCCAAGGTAATGAGCTACGTCGATGACGATGCCGCGGGTCGCGACTGGAACACCGCCACGGGCATGGTGATTCGTGGTGAGGCGGCCATGCAGATCATGGGTGACTGGGCCAAGGGTGAATTTTCCGCTGCCGGACTGACTCCGGGTGAGGATTACCTGTGCGCACCGGCTCCGGGAACTGCAGGGCAATTCACCTTCAACGTGGACTCCTTCGCCATGTTCAGCCTGACAGAGGATGAGGACATCAAGGCGCAGAAGGATCTGGCGCGTACCATTCTGGAACCCGAGTTCCAGACCCTATTCAACCAGAACAAGGGCTCCATACCGGTTCGCACCGATATGGATATGAGCGCGTTTGATACCTGTGCTCAGGCCTCGATGGAGACGTTCAAGACCAGTGCCGAAGATGGCGGTCTGGTACCAAGCTTTTCCCATGGCCTGGCGACCACCAGCTACATCCAGGGCCAGATCTTCGATGTGGTCACCAACTTCGTCAACTCCAACAACCCAGACCCGGCAAAAACCACGGACCAGTTGGCAGCCGCCATCAAGTCCGCAATGTAATGCCGTGCCAGGCCGCCTTCCGGGCGGCCTCAGGGTTAATTCGGGGGAATTCTCATGGAACACACTCAAAGTCGCCCTGCCGGGGTGGCCAGGGCACCGTCTGGCCTGATGGATGGCCTGCAGCGCTGGCTACCCAAGCTTGTGGTGGCGCCAACGTTCATTCTGATCGGCATTGGTATCTATGGTTACATGCTGTGGACGGGCGTGCTGTCATTTACCAATTCCAGCTTCCTGCCCAGTTATGATTTTGTCGGCCTTGCGCAGTACGCCAAGCTGATGGAGAGCGAGCGCTGGCTGGTCGCGTCCCGGAATCTCGCCATCTTTGGCGGGCTGTTCATCGGCATCTGCCTGCTGATTGGTGTGGTGCTGGCCATTTTCCTGGACCAGCGCATCCGTCAGGAAGGCGCCATCCGCACCATCTATCTCTACCCCATGGCGCTGTCGATGATTGTGACGGGCACGGTCTGGCGCTGGATTCTGAACCCGCGCCTGGGGCTGGAAAAGCTGATGCACGACTGGGGCTGGACCTCTTTCAGCTTCGACTGGCTGGTGAATTCCGACTTTGCCATTTACACCATTGTGATGGCGGCCGTATGGCAGGCCTCCGGCTTTGTCATGGCGCTGTTCCTGGCCGGCCTGCGAGGTGTTGATTCGTCAATCATTCGCGCCGCGCGGGTGGATGGTGCCAGTCTGCCGGTCATCTACTGGAAAATTATCCTGCCTTCCCTGCGGCCGGTGTTCTTCAGCTCGGTGATGGTGCTGGCCCACATCGCCATCAAGAGCTTTGATCTGGTGATGGCGATGACGGCGGGTGGCCCGGGCTATTCCACCGACCTGCCTGCGGTATTCATGTACGCCCACACCTTTACCCGCGGCCAGATGGGCCTGGGCTCCGCCAGCGCCATGCTGATGTTGGGCGCCATTCTCGCGCTGCTGGTGCCTTACCTGTATTCCGAACTGAGGGAGAAGCGCCATGACTGATGTGATTCGTACCGGCGTTCGCCCCAGCCGCATCGCCATCTATGGGGTACTGCTGCTGGCGTGCCTGGTGTACCTGATTCCGCTGATCGTTATGTTGATCACCAGTTTCAAGACACCCATGGATATCCGCACCGGTAACCTGCTGGCCCTGCCGACTGACTGGACGGTCGTGGGCTGGACCAAGGCCTGGTCCGAAGCCTGCACCGGGGTGCAATGCAACGGCGTGAGTGGCTACTTCTGGAACTCGTTCAAGATGACCGTACCAGCGGTACTGATTTCCACGCTGTTGGGCGCCTTCAATGGCTACGTGTTGTCCAAGTGGAAGTTCAAGGGCTCTGACCTGATGTTTGGCATGTTGCTGTTTGGCTGCTTTGTGCCATTCCAGGTCGTCCTGCTGCCCATGGCGGCCACCCTGGGCAAGTTGGGCCTGGCCAACACCACGGCCGGTCTGGTGCTGGTCCACGTGATCTACGGGGTGGCGTTCACCACGCTGTTTTTCCGCAACTATTACGTGGCCATTCCCGATGCTCTGGTGAAGGCCGCCCGGCTGGACGGTGCCGGCTTTTTCACCATCTTTTTCCGCATCCTGTTGCCCATGTCCACGCCCATTTTCATGGTGTCGCTGATCTGGCAGTTCACTCAGATCTGGAACGACTTCCTGTTCGGTGTTGTCTTCGCCAGTGGCGACAGCCAACCGATAACGGTGGCCCTGAACAATCTGGTGAACACCAGCACCGGGGTGAAGGAATACAACGTGGATATGGCTGCCGCCATGATCGCCGCGCTGCCAACGCTGGTGGTGTACATCGTGGCAGGCAAGTACTTTATACGCGGCCTGACGGCCGGCTCGGTTAAGGGGTAAAACAACAATGTCACAACTTGAACTGCGGGATATCCGCAAAACTTACACAGGCGCCCTGGACGAGACCCTCAAGGGCATTAACATTGACATCGCATCCGGTGAATTCCTGACCCTGGTCGGGCCATCGGGCTGTGGTAAATCCACGCTGATGAACAGCATTGCCGGCCTGGAATCCATTACCGGTGGATCGATTGTGGTGAATGGCAAGGACATATCGGGCATGGAGCCGAAGGATCGGGATATTGCCATGGTATTCCAGTCCTACGCGCTGTATCCCACCATGTCGGTGCGCGAGAACATCGCCTTCGGACTGAAGATTCGCGGTATGCCGAAAGAGGAAATCCGTCAGGAAGTCGAGCGTGTTGCCGACCTGTTGCAGATCTCCGCACTGCTGGATAAAAAGCCTTCCCGGCTATCCGGTGGTCAGCAGCAGCGGGTGGCCATGGGGCGCGCATTGGCCAGACGGCCGAAGATCTACCTGTTCGACGAACCGCTTTCCAACCTGGATGCCAAATTGCGGGTGGAAATGCGTACCGAGATCAAGAAACTGCACCAGCGCCTGAGAACCACCATTGTCTACGTCACCCATGACCAGATAGAAGCCATGACCCTGGCGGACCGGATTGCGGTGCTCAAGGACGGTGAGTTGCAGCAACTGGGCACGCCAAAGGAAGTCTACGACACCCCGGAGAACCTGTTTGTGGCGAGCTTTATGGGTTCGCCGTCCATGAGCTTTATTGAAGTGGCGATCGAGAGGACGGAGGCTGGCCTGTCAGTCACGGTTGAGGGAAGCGATGGCCGCACACTGGCCCTGCCAGTGCCGGCTTATCTGGAAAGCTGGGCCGGTAAGCGGGTTGTGCTTGGCATCCGCCCGGAGCACATAAGTCAGCCGGACGATCAGAAGACGGATCATCCGATGGTGACCAGTGGCCGGTTTACCGTGGAGGTCACCGAGCCGACCGGGCCGGACGTGCTTGCGGTTATCCGCCTCAATGATACGGACGTTCAGTGCCGGCTGGATGCAGAGCACCCGGTGAACTGGGGCGAGGAGGCCGACCTGATGTTCGACATGCGAAAAGTTGTGTTCTTCGACCCGGAAAGTGAGAAACGCATTCGCCCGCAGTAAAACCGGCCGGGCTGCTGGTTCAGAGTTGCTCCAGCTGTGCCAATAATGTGTTGGCACGGTGGAGCAGCGCCTCCCGCCTTTCCGGTTTCTGTTTGTCCCAGTTCCGGTACATCATGCCCATGCGAGGATTGCTGGCAAAGTCGTCCCGATGACGGTCGATGAAATGCCAGTACAGGGCGTTGAATGGGCAGGCATCCTCTTCCGTGGATTTGTTCACGTTGTAGTGGCAGTTGCTGCAATGATCTGACATGCGTTGGATGTACTTGCCGCTGGCGGCGTAAGGTTTCGAGCCCAGGTAGCCGCCATCGGCGTGCATCACCATGCCGAGCACGTTGGGTAGCTCGACCCAGTCATAGGCATCGGCGTACACCGCGAGGTACCAGTCACAGATCTCCTCCGGTTGGACGCCGGTCAGCAGCGCGAAATTACCGGTGACCATCAGACGCTGGATATGGTGGGCGTAGGCGTTGCGGCGAGTGGCATCAATGGCCTTGTGCATGCATCGCATCTTTGTGTCCCCCGTCCAGTAGAACCAGGGCAGGGCACGGGTATTACCGAGCCGGTTTTCCCTGGCGTACTCGGGCATATTCAGCCAGTAGATCCCCCGCACAAATTCCCGCCACCCCAGAATCTGCCGGATAAATCCCTCCACCGCATTAATCGGCGCCCGCCCGGCATACCAGGCCTGGGCAGCGGCTTCGCACACGGCTAACGGGTCAAGCAGACCGCAGTTGATGTACGGAGAAAGAATCGAGTGAAACAGCCAGTCCTCGTTATCGGACATGGCGTCCTGAAAATCGCCGAAGCAGGGCAGTGCGAAATCGATAAAGTAGTCCAGCGCCTCCTCCGCGTCTTCCGGGGTCACGGCAAAATGGAAGTCCTCGGTGGTGCCGAAATGATCGGCAAAATGCCTCTCCACCAGTGCAACCACCTCCTGCGTCACCTCATCCGGCTCCAGGCGGAAGGGCGCGGGAGCCGGTGGCTTGCCGGCCCATTTGCGCCGGTTGTCCGCATCGAAATTCCACTGCCCACCCTCGGGTTTGCCATCAGGCGTCATCAACAATCCGGTTTTTCGCCGCATTTCGCGGTAAAAGAACTCCATTCGAAGTTGTTTGCGATCTTTTGCCCAATCCGCGAACGCCTGCTTGCTGGCAATAAAACGGGTATCCGGACGGATCTCCACCGGCACACCCAGCCGTTCATGCCACTGACCGATCTCCTCGTGCAGCCGCCATTCTCCGCATTCGGTGGTGATCACGCTATCCGCGCCGGTTTCTGTGAGTTGGCTGGCGATAACCGCTTCCAGGCTCTGGGCATCGTTCTGCGGGTGGTAGGTCTGGTAATGAACTTGCCAGCCATCGGCTTCCAGGCGCTGCGCGAAATGGCGCATGGCGCTGAACAGCAAGACCAGTTTTTTCTTGTGGTGATTGGTGTAACTGGCCTCGTCATGGACCTCTGCCATCACGATCCTGTCCCGTTCCCCGTCAGCGTTTTCGAGCGCGCTGATGTTGGTGGTCAGTTGGTCGCCGAGAATCAGAATCAGGTTTGGCATGGCAGAAGTTGTGCTCCGTTATGTGGTTTGCAGGCGAGCAGCATAGTGAGGTAAGCGGAGGATGCCCCTGTCAAAATCGTGCGGAGCCATGGATGGCGGAGCCGAGCGTACAGGGATGTATCCACAGCGTATTTTGGCAGGGGCATCCTCCGCTTACCGGCCGGCTGACTCCGAGCATTCCCCAGAGGGGGTAGTCAGAGTACGCCAAGAGCCCAAGGGTGGTTCAGATTGAAGGTTGATAAAATCCGGATATCGGTAAGCTGACCCATATCAAGTGGTCACCGGCAAGGTTGCCATAAAATGGCGACTGTTCCCGGCTTGCCCCAAATTGACGATCAGAGTTTCTGCTATGGCTTCCACTCCCGCACTTTCATCCAACGAATCCACCCTCCCGGAATTTATCTGGGATGAAGCGCTGATCAGGCGTTATGACCTGAGCGGTCCGCGCTACACCTCCTATCCGACGGCTGTGGAATTTAACCAGAACTACCCGGTGGAAGACATGGAAAAGGCTGCGGCACGGAGTAAGGCCAGTGACCGGCCTCTGTCCCTGTACACGCACCTGCCATTCTGTGCCCATCTTTGCTACTACTGCGCCTGTAACAAGGTGATCACCAAGCAGCGCCACAAGGCCATTCCGTACGTGGAAAGATTGCTGAAAGAAGCCGCGATACAGTCCCGGCTTTTCGGAGCGGAACGGCCGGTGAAGCAGCTGCACTGGGGCGGCGGCACCCCTACTTTCCTACCGAACGATGTCATGGAGCATTTGATGGCGGGTTACGGTGAACTGTTCAATCTGCAGACCGATGACGATCGTGACTACAGTGTCGAGATCGATCCGCGCGAGGTGGACCAGGATACCCTGGCCACGTTGTGGCAGTTGGGCTTCAACCGTATCAGTCTGGGGGTGCAGGACGTAAATCCCCAGGTGCAGAAAGCCGTTAACCGTATCCAGCCCCGGGAAATGACCGAGGCCGTGCTGAACGAGGCCCGCCGCATCGGCTTCCGCTCCATCAACCTGGACCTGATCTACGGTTTGCCACACCAGACCCCGGAAAGCTTTGCCGAAACCCTCGAGGCGGTGATTGAGATGTCGCCGGATCGTCTGTCGGTGTTCAGTTACGCCCATTTGCCGGATCGGTTCTACCCGCAAACCCGAATTCTGGCGGATACTCTGCCAACGCCGCAGCAGAAGCTGGCCATCCTCCACAACACCATCAACCGGTTGCTGGACGCTGGTTACGAATACATCGGCATGGACCATTTTGCCAAGCCCGACGACAGCCTGGCAGTGGCTCAGAGGGAAGGGCGACTGCACCGGAATTTCCAGGGTTACACCACCCATTCCGATTGCGACCTGGTGTCCCTGGGCGTGTCCGCCATCGGCCAGACTGACGACGCCTACTTCCAGAACAATCACGACCTGCCGTCCTGGGAAGCCGCTCTCGATGCCGGTCACCTGGCGATTACCAAAGGTGTGAACCTGACCCGGGACGATCGCATTCGCCGCTGGGTCATTGGTCAGCTGATTTGTCAGTTCCGTCTGGATCGCCAGCAGTTTTCGGATGCGTGGGGTGAGAATCTGGATCGTTACTTTGCTGATGAACTGCACCGACTGACGCCGATGATGCGTGACGAACTGATCGTGGATGACGGTCAAAGCCTACAGGTTCTGCCAGCAGGGCGCTTGCTGATTCGGGCCATCTGTCAGATCTTCGATCTGTACAGGAAGGAAGGGGCGAGTCAGAGGTTTTCGCGGATTATCTGACAGGTCTGGCCTGCTGATAATGATCAAGGCGGTTGGTACGGATCGGCGGTAGTGTTGCATGACCTGATCAGTGGAGATGGATATGGAACTCGTCTGCCCGGCCGGCAGCCTACCGGCCCTGAAAACCGCCGTGGACAATGGTGCGGATGCCGTCTATTTCGGCTTTCGTGACAGCACCAATGCCCGTCAGTTTGCCGGCCTTAACTTCAATGATAAGCGCGCAGGCGAGGGCATTGAGTATGCCCACTCCAAAGGCAGCCGCGTGTTTTGCGCCATTAACACCTACCCCCAACCGGATGGCTGGGAACAATGGAAAGCGGCAGTAGATCGTGCTGCAGGCCTGGGTGCGGACGCCATTATCCTCGCTGATATGGGCCTGCTGGACTACGCCGCCAATAAATACCCGCATATTCCCCGGCACTTGTCTGTTCAGGGGTCTGCCACCAGTTACGAAGCCCTGAAATTTTATAAGGATACCTTCGATATCCGTCGGGCGGTCCTGCCGCGAGTTTTGTCCCTGGACCAGGTTCGGGGCGTGGCAAAGCATAGCCCGGTGGAGCTGGAAGTCTTCGCCTTCGGCAGCCTGTGCATTATGGCGGAAGGCCGTTGTTATCTGTCGTCCTACCTGACGGACGAATCCCCCAATACTCGCGGCGCCTGCTCGCCGGCCAAGGCTGTACGCTGGCAGGAAACGGCCCAGGGGCTTGAGTCCCGTCTCAATGATGTGTTGATTGACCGCTATGGTGAGGGCGAACCCGCTGGTTACCCGACCCTATGCAAGGGACGCTTTGAGGTCGAGGGCAATGTGTACCACGCCATTGAGGAACCGGTCAGTCTGAACACGATGGACCTGCTGCCGGAGCTGAAATCGCTGGGTATCAGCGCCGTGAAAATTGAGGGCCGCCAGCGCAGCCCCGCCTACATCGCGGATGTCGCGCGCACCTGGCGACAGGCTCTGGATCACCTGAACATAACTCCGAATGACTTCTCGGTCGAATCGAGCTGGCGGAACACACTCTCCAGCCTCTCCGAAGGCGGCCTGACCACCCTGGGCGCCTACCACCGCAAATGGAAATAAGGTTTTACCCGGTATGATGAAACTCTCACTTGGGCCGATTCTGTGGTTCTGGTCCAAACAGACCGTTTTCGATTTCTACGGCAAGGCCGCTGAGTGGCCGGTGGATACCATCTATCTGGGAGAAGCCGTGTGCTCCCGCCGGCGGGAGCTGAGAGCCGATGACTGGTTCGATCTGGCTCGCGATCTGAAAGCCTGTGGTAAAGAGGTCGTGCTTTCTACCCAGACGCTGATTGAGTCCGAGGCCGACCTTCGCCGCTTGCGGCGAACTTGCGATCAGAACGAGTTCATGGTGGAAGCCAATGACCAGAGCGCCATGCAGGTGGCTATCCGCAACAGGATTCCGTTTGTTACCGGCCCGTCCATGAACATCTACAATGTGGCCACGCTCAAGGTGCTGGCAAAGCAGGGCCTGAAGGGGTGGAACCTGCCGGTAGAGTTGGGGAAGGAAACCCTGGGGGACCTTATCAGAGGCTTGAAAGAAGAAGGTCTGGAGCTGCCGGCGGAGGTGTTCGCCTGGGGCTTCCTGCCTTTGGCCTGGTCCTCCCGTTGCTTTACCGCACGCCATTACAATCTGCCCAAGGATAACTGTGAGTTCCGCTGTCTGGAGCATCCGGACGGTATGGAGCTGCGTTCCCGCGAGTCCCAGGAACTGTTCCGCCTGAATGGTATTTCGACCCTGTCAGGCTCCCGCTATGACCTGATGCGGGAGCTGCCGGATATGGAGCGGATGGGCGTATCGACTGTGCGTCTAAGCCCGGAACACCGGGGAATGGAGGACATTCTTCACCGCTACGATCAGGTTCGTCGAGGGCAGGTGCCTGAGCGGGACCCGTTGACCCTCGTGGAGGCTCCACCCTGCAATGGATACTGGTACGGTCGTCCCGGCATGGAGCTGGTCGTGCGTTAGTGCCTATCTGATCAGAGACTGGAAATCCCATTCCAGGCTATCAAGCAGGTTTTTCAGTCCTAATCCGAGCTCTGTGTCCCCTTCGATCACCAGTCGGCGCTGGAAGAAAAGTTGATCCGGGTCTTGCCGGCGCTCTGCCAGTATTCTGAACGCATTGAGGGAACCGCGGATAGTGGCTTCACCCGGGCCATCGAGAATTCGCAGGCGACCGGCCCAGAAGCCGATGGTAATGCCGGGTTGCCCGCCTGTTGCTTCCAGACGGATACGGCGTCCTTCAAAATCATCGAACTCACCATCAATAATTGCTGACGCAAAGAGTCGGTTCAGTGGCGCTTCAGCAGCCAATTGCTTGAGCGGAATCGGTATGCGGCGGTCTATGGCTCCGAGAAGCGGCACAGGCGAGGGCAAATACTCCCTGAGAACGGCCAGGGACTGCTCTAGAAGAGGACTGTTCAGCGCTGCAATGGGGGGAAGGGAAAAGGCCATGGCTTACTCCGGACGGTGAGAAACCGACCCAGAGTAGCGGAAACCAGGCTGCAGTGATTTGATATAACTCAGCCCTTGTGCAGGCCTTCCTCTACCGCCCATACCGCGACTTCCACGCGGGAGCGCAGGTTAAGCTTCTTCAGCAGGTGCTTGACGTGAACTTTTACGGTGCCATCGCTGATGTCCAGCTTGCGGCCAATCATCTTGTTGGATAAGCCTTCCGCGATCAGGCGGAGGATGTCTTTTTCCCGTGGGGTCAGGCTGTCGAAGTCCGGGCGGGAGGACTGCTGGGGCTTCTGTGACCGCAGGGCCTCGGCGAGCAGAGTGGTGAGCCGGTCGCTGATGACCAGTTTGCCAACGGCCGCCTGGTGCAACTGCTGAATCATGTCTTCCGGTTCCATGTCCTTGAGCAGGTAGCCGTCGGCGCCAGCGCGCAGGGCGGTCACCACATCGTCCTCGTGGTCGGATACCGTGAACATGACAATGCGGGAACTGATGCTCTGTTCCCGCAGTTTTTTAAGGGCTTCAATGCCGTTGATTTCGGGCATATTCAGATCCATCAGGATCAGGTCCGGCTCCAGATCTGTGGCCAGGCGGATACCATCGGTGGCGTTGCTGGCTTCACCGACAACCTGCATGTCATCTTCCATATCGATCAGTTGTTTGATGCCCTGACGCAGTAGCGGATGGTCATCAATGAGCAGGATGCTTGCGGGTGCTTCAGACATGGGCTCTCTCTCTGTCTCTGACTCGGTTTCTTGATCTTAGCTGTTGGATGCCTGGGATGTTATCAGGTGCCGGCTTTTGGGGACGAAGCTCAACAATACTTCCACACCCCCGGTATCTCGGTTCTGTACGCTGATCTTGCCGCCCAGGGTCCGGGCGCGATCCTGCATGATGATCAGGCCGTAGTGTTGCATTGGCTGTTCCTCGCCGGGCAGGCCCTTGCCGTTATCCAGTATTCTGACGCGTACTGTGGGCGATTCAAATAGCGCCTGAACGGCAATGTCAGTTGCCTCGGAGTGTTTGACGGCATTGGCCAGACCTTCCCTGACAATTTGCAGAGCATGAATCTCTTCGTTTGGTGACAGGGTTTGGGGCGGAAGTGTGTATTCCAGTCTTACCGGATAGCCCAGGCGGTCCGAAAACTCATCAACGGTTTGTCTGAGAGCGGTGGCCAGATCTGGAGTGTCGAGTTTAAGGCGAAACGTAGTCAACAGCTCCCGCAACTGGCGGTACGCGCTGTTCAGGCCGGTACTCAGTTCTTCAAGAATGCTGTTATGCAAGGTTTCGTGGTCGCCGGTGATGTCCAGTCTGCGCAATCGTGCCACCTGCATTTTCAGGTAGGAGAGCGACTGGGCGAGGGAGTCGTGAAGTTCCCTGGCAATGACCGTGCGCTCTTCAGCCAGGGTCAGCTGTTGCTCTTCGGTAATCTGTCGTTCCAGGAAGATGGCGGTGGCAAGCTGGTCACTCAGGGTTTCCAATAGACGTCGGGAGGTTTCTGAAAGCCCCTTACTGGCCGGATACCACACTTCCAGAGTACCCAGAAGTTGTCCCGGTGTACGAATGGGCAACAGCAATCTTCGGCCATCGTTATTCTCCAATGGCAGTTCGTCGAATACCTCCGGGGTCACCAGACAGGCGTCGCAATGGTGATCCTTGCAGTAAAATGGCCGTTCCTTTGTGGAGGTAGTAATGGCCTCCATCGGTTCGCTGGAATGCTTGTCATGGAGAAACAGCCGGATGGGACCAATGCCCAGAAGTTGCTCCAGGTCCTGAAGCATGGGAATAGCGCCGCTGCAAAGATCGTGATTGGCAAACAGCGAACGACTGGAGGCGTGGAGTAGCTCCAGAGCGGCGTGGCTCTTCTCCAGTTCCCGGGTTTTGTCCCGAGCCTCCTCTTCGAGCTCGTGATAGCTGAGTGCAAGTTCGCTGGTCATCTGATCAAAGGCGCTGCCCAGACGCGAAAGCTCATCAGACCCTGCCAGGTCAGCCTTGCGGGTAAAATCCTTCTCGCCCACAGCCACGGCAATGTCTACCAGCTTTCTGAGTGGTCTCAGGACCCGGTTTTTCAGGTCGAGGAACAGACCGATAATGATCAGCACGGAAAACACCAGGCTGATAATCTGGATCAGGTGGAGTAAGTCTATGCGGGCTTCTGTCCGGCTCTCCAGCATGTTGACAAGGTTGTCCACGGTGACCACGTAGCGTTCTGTGGCAGTAAACAGACTGCCCGGCACGCTGCCATTTACCGCATGGGTTTCCAGGGCCGGGCGCAGTTCCTGGCGCCAGGTATCCAGAACTTTCTGGTGCTGTCGGGCGAGAGGATGATCGGAGGCTTCCGGAATTGCCTGACTGAATACCGGGTTCTCAAGGCGCTGCTCGTAGGCGTCAAGTTGAATACCGGTTTCCTGCCCGTCACCCTTGCCAGCATTGGTACCGGCAGCGCCTGCCAATAACTTGAAAGCCCCCATGCGCAGCGAGCCGGCCAGGTTGATGGCGGTGGCATTGCCTTCGATACTCTTCGAGACTCCGAGAGTTACGCCCATACTGACAACCGCCGTAAGCACGATGGCTCCGACGACAATGGCGATCCGGGTTACGAGGGGGCTCTTTGGTGTCATGCGTCCAGTTCAGTAACTGCCTTTGAATTATGGCATTTTGACTTAGCGTTATCCCCGAGTATACCTATTTCAGGATAGTCATTTACCCCGATAGGCGATCACCCATCATAGTCTTTGACCCCTCGCCGGACAAAACACGACACTGAAAGGCAGTTCAGTAGGCAATTGATGGGCAATGCCATGGATCCTGAATCCTATCAAGACGATGATATCCTGACCTCGTTGGCAGTCGTGCTTCCGCTCGCCCTGGCCGGGTTCGTTGTGGCGGCGGGATGCTGGACCCTGTTTGCCGTGGCTGGTGTACATGTCAGGGAAACGCTGAACCTGAGTAATGTGCAGTTTGGTTTGTTGCTGGCCATGCCGATGGCGGCAGGTGCTTTACTCGCTGTCCCAGCCGGGCTGCTGGCACAGAGGTTGGGCGCAAGGCGTGTGATGGTTGCCTGCCTGGCTGGACTGGCAGTGTGTATGGTGCTGATTGTGCTCGCCCGCTCGTTCACGGGGTATCTTCTGGCCTCCGCCGGCCTCGGCCTGGCGGCGGGATTCTACAGTGCCGGCTTGCAGTTTGTGACCAGGCATTCTCCCTATGAACATATCGGTCTTGTGCTGGGGATATTCGGCGCCGGGGTCACCGGGGCCGGCTTCAACTACTATCTGGTACCATTGATTCATCAGGCGTTCGCCTGGCAGGGCGTAGCCCTGGCCTATCTTACAGTTCTTCTGCTGGTCCTCGCGTTGTTGCTATTGCTCACGGACAATGCTGATTCCGACAGTGATCCGGCAGAGGCCACGGTCAGCCAGCTATTGATGCGGTTGCGCACGTTAAGAATGTGGCAGCTGTGTCTGTATTTCGGTGTTGTGGCCGGAAGCTTTTTCACGCTGGCGCTCTGGCTTCCTGATTACCTCTCATCCAGGTTTACGCTTACGGTGGAAAGTGGAGCAAAGCTGGCCCTGTGGTTTGTCATACCCGGAGCGCTGGCGCAGATTGCCGGCGGAGGCCTCTCTGACCGGTTTGGAACAGCTCGGGTTGTAGTTCGAGCCCTGGCGGTGTGCCTGATGGTTCTGTTCGTGCTTTCCTACCCCCCTATGACGCTTTTCATTCAGGGCGTGGAGCAAACCCTGGAACTCAAGCTGGCGATGCCGCTGTATCTGGAACGAATTTTCGTACTGGTGCTGGGTATTGCTCTGGGGTGTGCCATGGGGGGGCTGCAGCGGATGATGATTGCGGAGAATCGCGACGGTGCGGCCTTTGCTGCGGGCATGTTGCTGGTGAGTGCCTGCTCTGTCGCTTTCCTTCTGCCTTTGCTCTTTGGTGGGGTAAACCAATGGCTCGGGGTTCGCAGTGCTGTATTCATGATCCTGTTCCTGCTGTTCGCGGGCTGCCTGTTCCTGTTTGCCCGTGGTCAGCGTCGCAGTGAGCGTCAGGCCCTACTCCATACCGGAATATAAGCGTTATACCCACTGGGTGGTAGAGGCGGGTTATGTGGTAGTAACCACGCAGATTTCGGGGTCTTTCTCCCACACAATGATCTCAAATCGGAACTGCATCAGAACAGTGATGCGGCAGACGGGCAGATGGAGAGAGAGACCATGAGTCATTTGATCGACAAACTGAATTACTTCAGGAAGAAGCGCGAGCCGTTCGCGAACGGCCACGGCGAAACCCACGATGTCAGTCGAGAGTGGGAAGACAGCTATCGTCAGCGCTGGCAGCACGACAAGATCGTGCGTTCCACCCACGGTGTAAACTGCACCGGCTCCTGCAGCTGGAAAATCTACGTCAAGAACGGCCTGGTCACCTGGGAAACCCAGCAGACTGACTACCCCCGTACCCGCCCGGATCTGCCCAATCACGAGCCCCGCGGCTGCCCCCGTGGTGCCAGTTATTCCTGGTACATGTACAGCGCCAATCGTCTCAAGTATCCACTGATGCGCAAGCACCTGATGCAACTGTGGCGGGCGGCGAAGATCCAGTATAACGATCCGGTGGAAGCCTGGGCCTCCATCGTGGAGGACCCCAGGAAAACCGCCGAGTACAAGCCGCGTCGTGGCATGGGCGGTTTTGTGCGTTCCAGCTGGGACGAGGTCAATGAGTTGATCGGTGCGTCGAACGTTTACACCGCTAAAAAGCACGGCCCCGACCGCATCCTCGGTTTTTCTCCGATTCCCGCCATGTCGATGGTGTCTTATGCCGCGGGCAGCCGCTACCTGTCCATGATCGGTGGCGTCTGCATGAGTTTCTACGACTGGTACTGCGACCTGCCGCCAGCCTCCCCGCAAACCTGGGGGGAGCAGACCGACGTGCCGGAGTCCGCCGACTGGTACAACTCCGGCTACATCATCGCCTGGGGCTCAAACGTTCCCCAGACGCGGACTCCGGACGCGCACTTCTTTACCGAGGTTCGCTACAAGGGCACCAAGACGGTGGCCATCACGCCGGACTACGCGGAAGTCTCCAAGCTTTCCGATGAGTGGATGAACCCCAAGCAGGGCACTGATGCGGCTCTGGGCATGGCTATGGGGCACGTGATCCTGAAAGAGTTCCACGTTGACAAGCCCAGCGAATACTTCACCGACTACGTGCGTCGCTACACCGACATGCCTTACCTGGTCATGCTGGAGCAACGTGAGGACGGTCGCTTTGTACCGGGCCGATTCCTGCGTGCCAGCGATCTGGTGGATGGTCTCGGAGAAGAGAACAATCCCGAGTGGAAAACCATCGCCATCGACGAGAAAACCAACCAGTTGACCGCGCCCAATGGGTCTATCGGTTACCGCTGGGGCGAGAAAGGCAAATGGAACCTCAAGCAGACCGCAAGCAGCAACGATGTTGAGCTTCAGCTATCCATGGTCGAGAAGCACGACGAAGTCGTGGATGTTGCCTTCCCGTACTTTGGCGGTATCGAGCATGATCACTTCCAGCACGTTGAAATCAGCGACACTCTCACTCACAAGCTCGGCAGCCGCAAGGTACAACTGGCTGATGGCTCTGAGGGGCGTGTGGTTACCGTTTATGACCTGATGGTGGCCAACTACGGCATCAGCCGTGGGCTGGGTGACGATGACGGCGCCACTTCCTATGACGAAGTGAAGCCTTACACCCCGGCCTGGCAGGAAAAAATCACCGGTGTACCTGCCGACAAAGTGATCCGCATTGCCCGTGAATTTGCCGACAATGCAGACAAGACCAAGGGCCGTTCCATGGTCATCGTCGGTGCCGGAATGAACCACTGGTACCACATGGATATGAACTACCGCGGCCTGATCAACATGCTGATCATGTGTGGTTGTATTGGCCAGAGCGGTGGTGGCTGGGCCCACTATGTGGGCCAGGAAAAACTGCGCCCCCAGACCGGTTGGCAGCCCCTGGCCTTTGGTCTGGACTGGCAGCGCCCGCCTCGCCACATGAACTCCACATCGTTCTTCTACGCGCACTCCGGGCAGTGGCGTTACGAGAAGCTGGGTGTCGACGAAATCCTGTCGCCGCTGGCGGACAAGTCCAAGTTCGGTGGCAGCCTGATCGATTACAACGTGCGCGCCGAGCGTATGGGCTGGCTGCCATCTGCCCCTCAGTTGAACCGCAACCCTCTCGGTATCGCGGCGGAAGCTGAAAAGGCCGGTATGGACGTATCGGATTACGTGGCCCAGTCCATGAAAGACGGCTCCCTGGCGTTCGCCAGTGAAGATCCGGAAGCACCCCAGAACCATCCGCGGAACATGTTTATCTGGCGCTCGAACCTTCTTGGTTCCTCCGGCAAGGGCCATGAGTACATGCTCAAGTACCTGCTTGGAACTACCAATGGTTTGCAGGGTAAGGATCTGGGGCACGAGGGCGGCGCCAAGCCGAAAGAGGTGAAATGGCATGACGAGGCGCCGGAAGGCAAACTCGACCTGCTGGTGACCCTGGACTTCCGCATGTCCACCACCTGCCTTTACTCGGACATCGTTCTGCCGACCGCTACCTGGTACGAAAAGAACGATCTGAACACATCGGATATGCACCCGTTCATTCACCCGCTCACCGCGGCCACCGATCCGGCCTGGGAAGCGCGCAGTGACTGGGAGATCTACAAAGGCATTGCCAAGGCATTTTCCAAGGCGACCGAAGGCCACCTGGGTGTTGAGAAAGACGTAGTGACCCTGCCGCTGCTGCACGACGCACCGGCCGAGCTGGGACAGCCGTTCGATGTCAAGGACTGGAAGCTGGGGGAGTGCGACCTGATCCCGGGCAAGACCGCACCCAACTTCATCACCGTTGAGCGGGACTACCCGAATACCTACGCACGGTTTACCTCCCTTGGGCCGCTGATGGACAAGCTGGGTAACGGTGGCAAGGGTATTAACTGGAACACCGAGAAAGAAGTGAAGTTCCTCGGTGAGCTGAACTACAAGCATATAGACGGTGCCAACGCGGGCCGTCCGAAGATTGAGTCTGCCATCGATGCGGCGGAAGTGATCCTGACCCTGGCGCCGGAAACCAATGGCCAGGTGGCGGTAAAAGCGTGGGCAGCTCTGTCCGAGTTTACCGGCCTGGACCACACACACCTGGCGAAGAACAAGGAAGAGGAAAAGATCCGCTTCCGCGATGTGGTTTCTCAGCCGCGCAAGATCATCTCCAGCCCGACCTGGTCTGGCCTGGAAGACGAGCACGTGTCCTACAACGCGGGCTATACCAACGTTCACGAGCTGATTCCCTGGCGCACCCTGACCGGTCGTCAGCAGTTCTACCAGGATCACGAATGGATGCGCGCCTTCGGCGAGAGCCTGCTGGTTTACCGTCCGCCCATCAACACCAAAGCGGCGGCCCCAATGCTGGGCAAGAACACCAACGGCAATCCGGAGAAGGCGCTGAACTGGATCACCCCGCACCAAAAATGGGGTATCCACAGCACTTACAGTGACAACCTGCTGATGCTGACCCTGTCCCGGGGCGGCCCCATCGTCTGGCTGAGCGAAGACGACGCCAAAGAGATCGGGGTGGAAGACAACGACTGGATCGAACTGTTCAACGCCAACGGGGCCATTGCGGCACGTGCAGTAGTGAGTCAGCGCGTGATGCCGGGCATGGTGATGATGTACCACGCCCAGGAGCGGATCGTGAACATTCCGGGGTCTGAAATCACCGGAACCCGGGGCGGTATTCACAACTCGGTTACCCGGGTATGCCCGAAACCAACCCATATGATTGGTGGTTACGCCCAGTATTCCTACGGCTTCAACTACTACGGCACTGTAGGCTCCAACCGCGACGAGTTCGTGGTGGTTCGCAAGATGCACAACGTCGACTGGCTCGACGGCGAAGGCAATGACACTGTTCAGGAGGCTGTAAAATGAAAATCCGTTCCCAAGTCGGCATGGTGCTGAACCTGGACAAGTGCATTGGTTGCCACACCTGTTCAGTCACCTGCAAAAACGTATGGACCAGCCGGGAAGGCATGGAATACGCCTGGTTTAACAACGTCGAGACCAAGCCCGGTATCGGCTACCCGAAAGAGTGGGAAAACCAGGACAAGTGGAAGGGCGGCTGGATGCGCGACAGCTCCGGCAAGATCCGTCCAAAAATCGGTGGTCGTTTCCGGGTGTTGGCGAATATTTTCGCCAACCCGGACCTGCCGGAAATCGACGACTACTACGAACCGTTCGATTTCGATTACCAGCATTTGCACACCGCAGGTGACAGCAAGCACCAGCCGGTCGCCCGGCCACGCTCGCTGATCTCCGGCCAGCGCATGCAGAAAATCGAATGGGGTCCCAACTGGGAAGAAATCCTGGGCACCGAGTTCGCCAAGCGCCGCAAGGACAAGAACTTTGACCAGGTGCAGGCGGATATCTACGGCCAGTTCGAGAACACCTTCATGATGTATCTGCCGCGCCTGTGTGAGCACTGCCTGAATCCGGCCTGTGTTGCCAGCTGTCCGAGCGGTGCCATCTACAAGCGTGAAGAAGACGGCATCGTCCTGATCGATCAGGACAAGTGCCGTGGCTGGCGGATGTGTGTGTCCGGCTGTCCGTACAAGAAGATCTACTTTAACTGGAAAACCGGCAAGTCCGAGAAGTGCATCTTCTGTTACCCGCGCATTGAAGCTGGCATGCCCACTGTGTGCTCCGAGACCTGTGTTGGCCGGATTCGCTACCTGGGTGTGCTGCTTTACGACGCGGATCGCATCGAGGAAGTGGCCAGTACTCCGGGTGAGCATGAGCTTTATGAAAAGCAGCTGGAGATCTTCCTGGATCCGAACGACCCGAAAGTGATCGAGCAGGCCAGAAAAGATGGAATCCCGATGAACGTGATCGAGGCGGCCCAGCGCAGCCCGGTCTACAAGATGGCGGTGGACTGGAAACTGGCCCTGCCGCTGCACCCGGAATATCGCACCCTGCCGATGGTCTGGTACGTGCCGCCCCTGAGCCCGATTCAGTCTGCGGCGGAAGCCGGCAAGGTCGAGTTTGACGGTGTACTACCGAAGATCGAAAGCCTGCGGATTCCGGTGAAGTACCTGGCCAACCTGCTGACGGCTGGCGACGAGAAGCCGATTGTACGGGCCCTCAAGCGGATCATGGCCATGCGCCTGTACAAACGAGCCGAAACCGTGGATGGCAGGGAAGATCTGCGGGCACTGCAGGAAGCCGGGCTGACCAAGGCCCAGGCCGATGAAATGTACCGTTACCTTGCGATCGCCAACTACGAGGATCGCTTTGTGATTCCCACCAGCCACCGTGAGCTGGCGAAGGAAGCGTTCCCGGACGCTACCGCCTATGGTGAGCGCAATGGTTGCGGCTTCAGCTTCGGCGACGGTTGTAACGGTGATAGCGAGTTCAACATGTTTGGAGGCCGCAAGCAGACCACCAGCATGGTCCAGAAACTGTCTACCGTGAAGCAGGTAGATCCAAAGCAGCTGCAGGAATAAGGAGGCCATCATGCAATTATTAAAAGTCATGGCGAGGCTGCTGGAATACCCCACCGCCGAGCTGCAGGAATCCAGGGATGCTCTGGTTGCGGTCGTGCTCGAAGATAATCGCCTCCCACGTGAAAACAAAGCGCAGCTGTTGCGCTCTGTGGAGTTGATCTGTGATCAGGCTCTGCTGGATATCCAGGAAAACTACGTGGGCACTTTCGACAAGGGCAGGGCAACGTCCCTGCTGTTATTCGAACACGTGCACGGTGAGTCCCGCGATCGGGGCCAGGCCATGGTGGACCTGATGGAGCAGTATCGCGCCAACGGCCTGGAAATCGATGCCAAGGAACTGCCGGATTATCTCCCGCTGTTCCTGGAATACCTGTCGACCCGGCCGTGGGAAGAGATCAAAAACTGGCTGGAGGATATCCACCACATACTGGGACTGCTGGGTGAGCGGCTCTATCAGCGCGAAAGCCTCTATCACGTGGTGATGGACTCATTGCTGGAGCTGTCCGGACGCCAGACCAATCGCCAGGAACTGGCCCAGATCGTAGCCGCCGAGGAACGCGACGACACCCCGGAAGCCCTGGATAAAGTCTGGGAAGAGGAAATGGTGAAGTTCGTGGACGACCAGGGTAGCTCCTGCAGCAGCGGTGGCGTGGTTGGGCAGCGCCGCCGCGAGCTGGAACAGACCCAGACGATTCATCTCAGTGACCAACTGATGACAGACGCAACCCCCCGGCAGGCAGGGAACGCCTGACGGCGCAGGAGGAAATAACGATGATGTCCTATCTCAATACACTGATTTTCGGAATCTACCCCTACGTGGCCATCGCCATCATGGTGCTTGGCACCTGGGCACGCTACGACCAGGGGCAATTCACCTGGAAGGCTCACTCCAGCCAGATGCTTCGCAAGAAGAATATGGTCATGGCCAGTGTGCTGTTCCATGTGGGCGTACTGGTGATCTTCTTCGGCCATCTGGTGGGGTTGCTGACACCGCACTGGGCCTATGAGTGGCTGATGACGCCGGGTCAGAAACAGGTCATGGCCATCGTGGTTGGCGGCATTGCTGGTGTGATGGCCCTGATTGGCGGAGCCATGCTGGCCTGGCGCCGCCTTACCGATCCTCGTGTGCAGGCAGGTAGTTCTCTCGCTGACAACCTGATCATCGTCATACTGGTGATCCAGGTGACCTTGGGACTTGCCACCATACTGCCCACCATGGGCCACCTGGATGGCAGCACTATGCTCAAGTTCGCGGCCTGGGCGCAGGGTATCTTAACCCTTCAGGGTGGTGTGGCTGACTATATCGCTGACGTGCACTGGATCTACAAGACCCACATCTTCCTGGGTCTGACCATCTTCGTGCTGTTCCCGTTTACCCGATTGGTGCACATGTTGAGCGTGCCGGTGGAGTATTTCGGGCGGAAGTATCAGGTGGTGCGCAAGCGGGCTTAGGGAAAGATACCCCCTCTCCCCCGGCCCCTCTCCCGCGAGGGGAGAGGGGAGTTACACAACCGACGCCTCTAGCCAGAGGCATACGCGGTGTTTCCCCCTCTCCCCTTGCGGGAGAGGGGCCAGGGGAGAGGGGGCAAAGAACACAAATCCGGAGACAGATACCATGCAACTCATCCCAACTGGCGAAGCCGAAAAGCCGAGAAACCAGTTCCCGCCGGTCTACGTGGGTGACACCCTCATCCACGAAGACGATATCGCCCGGGAACTGCAACACCACCCGGCCGAAGAAGTCGCCGAAGCCTGGCACGAAGCCGCCAAAAGCCTGGTCATCCGCGAGCTCCTGCTGCGGCAGGCCAGCCGCCTGGATCTGGACGAAATCGATGACGAAGAAGACCGCATCGCCCGCGTCCTCGAACGGGAACTCAGCGTCCCCGACCCTGGCGAACAGGACTGCGAACGCTTCTACGCCGCCAACCCCGGCCGCTTCCGCAGCCCGACCCTGATGGCCGTTAGCCACATCCTCCTCGCCGCTGCCCCGGACGACGTCCAGGAACGCATCCGCCAGGAAGAAGCGGGCCGACAACTGCTGTCCTCCCTGCTCGACGGCCGCGCCCAGTTCGCCGCACTGGCCAAACAATACTCCGCCTGCGAATCCCGCCACCAGGGCGGCAGCCTCGGCCAGATCAGCAAAGGCCAGACCGTGGAAGAATTCGAACGCCCCGTTCTGTCTCTCCAGGAAGGCCTCAACCCGGAACTGATCGAAAGCCGCTACGGCTGGCACATCGTCCGCGTGGACCAGCGAATTGACGGCGAACAATTGCCCTACGAACACGTTAAGCCGCAGATACGACAGTACCTGAGCGAAAGCGTCACCCGACGGGCATTACGTCAATACCTGCAGGTTCTGGCTGCGGAAACTGGTGTGGAGGGTGTGGATCTGGAGCTTCCTGACTCACCCCTGATGCAGTAGAAGAGAAAATTACCCCCAAGTGAGGGAGGCCGGCGGGGATCTCCTTTCCAAAACTGTGCGGAGCCATGGATGGCGGAGCCCAAGCGCCCCATGGATGGGCTTGAGCGTGTTTTGGAAAGGAGATCCCCGCTGGCCTGTGCTCCTCAGGCAAAAGCCAACCCCTTCTTTGAGGTAAATCAATTACTCAGAAAGAACCCACCAACTACCCCCAACGGGGGAGCGATTTCCCCCTCTCGTCCCACTACCATAAAAGCCAGATATGAAATGCATTATTAATGCAGAGGCAAACATCATGGCACTACTACAATCCGCCGAAACACGATACAGCAAGCCGGTCCTGGTCGCGGTGAACAAAGCATTCGACGAAGACGACCGACTGGCCCCCATGCGCCAACATGCGCTGTTCTCATCGCTGAGCGATGCAGACCTCACTGCACTGATGCAACAGTCCAGACGCCTGCGTCTTGGCCATCATCAACTGCTGTACCGCCAGGACATGCCGGCCCACCACTTCTTCTTCGTGATCTCCGGTCGGCTTCGCCTGTATCGCCTGGATGCGTCCGGCATAGACCGCACGCTGGAGAGTATTGCGCCCGGCGACTGCTTTGCAGAAGTCATGATCTACGCCGACCCGGCCAAATACGCCTGTTATGCCGAAGCACTCAAATCCAGTGAAGTCCTGATGATTCCCGTCAAGGCGTACCAGGAACTGCTGGAGAGAAAGCCCGAATACACCCAGTCAGCGCTTCGCCACTACGCCAGGCGTGCGGTCTCCCGCTTCCACGACCTGGAAATCATGACAGTACAGAGCGCCCGGGATCGCCTGATCCGGTACCTGATTGATCTGTTACCTGATGGGGCTGATGAAGGCGGCGAAGTGGAGTTGCCTTTGCCCAAGTGTCTGGTGGCATCCCGTCTGGCCATGCAGCCGGAAACATTCTCCCGGATTCTGGCAGACCTTAAATCCAACGGCCTGGTACGGGTGAATCGCAGCCGCCTGTTTATTTCAGACCCAGGCCGGCTGGTCCAGATCAGCCAATGAGTTTCCAGGGCTGTGCGGCCCGTCGATGGAGGGACCATGAAAGCCAGAAAACAACGGCCATTGATCTACGCCTGTTCGGGTTGTTCCGACGTGGCGCAGCTCGCCAACAATGCTGCGGTCAGACTCGACCATGCAGGTGAGTTCGAAATGTCCTGCATTTCCGGTGTTGGTGGCAAAGTCCCCGCGCTGGTCAAAACCGCGCGCTCCGGGCGTCCGATTATGGTCATTGATGGTTGTCCGCTTCATTGCGCCCGAGAGTGCCTGGCAAACGTGGGAGTCGTTCCGGATGACCATGTTCGCCTGTACGACTTCGGCTTCAAAAAGCGCTTCGGACAGAGCTATTGCGATGAGTCAGTAAATGAGGTTTGCCAGATGGTTCGGCAGCGCCTTCACCAGCTTCGACTTATGGATCATCAGAACTGACTACACTTTAAGACCACAGGATACCCAGAACATGATTTCCAGTTATGCCGAATTGCTAAAAGCTGCCAGTGCTGAATCAGAACCCCAGCGTCTGCTGTTTGTATTTTGCCGGGCGGAACTCCCGGACGACGCCTCTGCAGGTGAGAAGGCTGCTTTTGCAAAAGGCGAGGGGGGAGCTCTGACGCCTGTTGTATGCGTCGACAAAACTCCCGATGACGTGAGTGATTTTCAAGCATTGGTTGATGAGTCACGTCAGACCGGACAAGCATGGGATCTGGTCTTCGTCGCAGCCATGTCCGGTCGCGGGGGCATGGCACCGTCCTCTGATGAGGCGCAACAGCCGCTCACCATGATGGTTGAATCCGTCCGCATGGGGCACATCGGAAACTACCTTCCTTTGGATCGCAAGGGGCAGGCGGTTGCGATCGGCTAGCCACGCGTAAGGGGTATTTGAAGTTTGCGTTATATCAACTAGGTTTTTCAAACAGCCTGTTCTCAGTGAGAAATATCAAATATCCCAAAGCGCCAAGCGAATAGTATTTCCTCTGTCGCTACTCTCATTCATTCAGGTATCCCTCGGGGGTCTCGTGAGTTTTATTAAGCGTGCTGTGACATCCACTATCTGGCTGGCGTGTCTTGTTCTGTTTCCGATGGCGGCTGCGGTGGCAGCGGCACCCGAAACCTATGAGCCGCTGGCTGCCCGGCAGGTGATCAATCAGGCGTTCCCTTCTGTTTCGGATATTTCACCCGATAAAGACAACCGCGCCATCCAGGAGCTTCACAGTGGTGAAGAGCTTCTGGGATATGCCTATCAGACCCTGGATTTCATACAGACTCCGGCTTATTCAGGCAAACCGGTAAACGCCATCGTGGTGCTGGATACTGCGGGCACCATCAAGGCCGCCAAGGTGATCGCCCACGACGAGCCTATCCTTCTGGTGGGTATTCCCGAGAGCAAACTGCATGTCTTCACCGACCAGTACACCGGCTTGGCGGCGGATCAGCGGGTAACTGTGGGCGGTCGCTCATCCGACACTCGGGTATCGGTGGATGGGCTGTCTGGCGCCACAGTCACGGTGATGGTGATCAACGAAGTCATCATGAAGACCGCCCATCGGGTAGGTGCCGAGCTGGGACTGGTAGAAGGTGGAAGTGATTCCAGACCACCCACGGCCGAACTTCGATCCGGTGAATTTGCAGAAAAAAGCTGGGCCGAACTGACCGGTGACGGCTCCGTACGCCGATTGTTGCTCACACGGGGGCAGGTGGATGACACCTTCAAGGGAACGGAAGCGGAAGGTATCGATGAAGCCGCCCCGGACGAGCGCGAGGAGGCGCTGATTGATCTCTACACCGGTTACCTGAATGTGCCCAGCATTGGAAAAAACCTGTTGGGCGCGAGCCAGTACCAGTGGTTGATGTCCGAACTGGAAGAAGGTGAACACGCCATCGCGGTGATGGCCAACGGAGACTACTCGTTCAAAGGCTCCGGGTACGTACGTGGCGGCATTTTCGACCGCATTCAGGTGCGTCAGTTTGGCGACACATTCAATTTCCGCGATCTGGACTATCACCGCTTGAGCGACGTTTACGCAGAAGGTATGCCTCGCTTTTCCGAGATGGCGATTTTTATCATCCGTCAGCAGTACAACTTTGATCCGGGTACACCCTGGTCGCTCGAGCTGTCGGTCAAGCGCCAGACCGGCCCTCTGGACAGTGAGTTCGCAGTGTTCCCGCTGGAGTATCAGCTGCCGGATCAGTACTACACCCGACCGGCGGTCGAGCTGACTGAGGAAGCGTGGCTGGAGACGCAGCCACTGTGGGTTCAGGTGTGGTACCAGCGCCAGTTCCAGGTCGCGGTGCTGGGCGTCGGCCTTGTTGCTCTGCTATTGATTCTGTTCTTCCAGGACTGGCTGGCCAGTCGCCCCAGGCTGATTCGTTATATCCGCCACGCCTTCCTGACCTACACTCTGTTCTTTATAGGTTGGTACGCGCTGGGGCAGTTGTCGATTGTGAACGTGCTGACCTTTGTGCACAGCCTGATCGACGGTTTCAGCTGGGATACCTTCCTGATTGATCCGGTTATGTTTGTGCTCTGGGCTGTCGTCGCCGGAATCGTGCTGTTGTGGGGGAGAGCCGTCTATTGCGGCTGGCTTTGCCCCTTCGGTGCGCTGCAGGAATTGCTCAATGAAATTGCCCGCAAGCTGAAAGTGCCCCAGTACGATTTGCCTTTTGCGGTCCACGAACGATTGTGGGCGATCAAATATCTCATTCTTCTCGGGCTGTTTGGCGTATCCCTGGATTCGCTGTCTACGGCGGAGCAACTGGCGGAAATCGAGCCCTTCAAGACCGCCATTACCCTTCGATTCGATCGCAGCTGGCCGTTTGTGACCTACGCGGTGCTGTTATTGGTGGTCAACCTGTTCACCCGCAAGGTCTTCTGTCGCTATATGTGCCCGCTGGGAGCCGCTCTGGCGTTGCCCACCAAACTCAGAGTGTTCGATTGGCTGAAACGTCGCAAGGAATGCGGAAACCCGTGCCGGTTGTGTGAGCACGAGTGTGAGGTTCAGGCGATTCACCCCGATGGCAGGATCAACTACATGGAGTGCCACTATTGCCTCGACTGTCAGGTGACCTATTTCAATGACAACAAGTGCCCGCCGCTCATTGTGAAACGACGGGGTAAGCGCCGTGGCCATAACGCTCCGGGCCACCCGGAACAGATACCGGTCACTCAGGTGACATAAAAAAAGCAGTAAAACGACACGTAATACCGCCATTATCGACAACGGAGTTGGACGTTATGAAAAAGAGAGAAGAACTTGGCAAAGATGCACCGGAAGAAAGCGGCCTGAGTCGCCGTAAGTTCCTCGGGGCAACCGCTCTGGCTGGTGCCGTGGGCGCAACAGGGCTCGGCGGCGCCGTGATGACGCGAGAATCCTGGGCAGCTGCAGTCAAGGAAGCGAAAAACAAGGTCCATGTGGGGCCTGGTGAGCTTGACGAATACTACGGCTTCTGGAGCGGCGGCCACCAGGGTGAGGTTCGTGTTCTTGGCGTGCCATCCATGCGTGAGTTGATGCGTATCCCGGTTTTCAACATTGATTCCGCCACTGGCTGGGGGATCACTAACGAAAGCAAGGACGTGCTGGGCCATGACAATACTTACCTGAACGGCGACTGTCACCACCCCCACATTTCCATGGAGGACGGACGCTACGATGGCAAGTATCTGTTTATCAACGACAAGGCCAACACTCGTGTGGCGCGGATTCGTCTGGACATCATGAAGACGGACAAGATCACACACATCCCGAACGTTCAGGCGATCCACGGCCTGCGACTGCAGAAAGTGCCCCGTACCAAATACGTTTTCTGTAACGCGGAATTTGTGATTCCGCATCCAAATGACGGCAGTGATTTCAGCCTCGAGAACAGTTACACCATGTTCAACGCTATTGATGCGGACACCATGGAGGTGGCCTGGCAGGTAATCGTGGACGGCAACCTGGATAACACCGATGCCGATTACACCGGCAAGTATGTCGCTTCCACCTGCTACAACTCTGAAAAAGCGGCAGATCTGGCTGGTACCATGCGCAACGACCGCGACTGGGTGGTGGTCTTCAACGTTGAGCGTATTGAAGCGGCCATCAAGGCTGGCAACTTCAAGACCGTTGGTGATTCCGAGGTGCCCGTGGTAGACGGCCGTGGTGAATCCGAGGTTACCCGTTACATTCCGGTAGCGAAGAACCCGCATGGTCTGAATACCTCGCCGGATGGCAAGTACTTCATTGCCAACGGTAAGCTGTCACCAACCTGCTCCGTCATCCAGATCGATAAGCTGGATGATCTGTTCGACAACAAGATTGAACTGCGCGACGCCATCGTGGCAGAGCCGGAGCTGGGTCTCGGGCCGCTGCACACTACCTATGATGGTCGCGGCAACGCCTACACCACACTGTTTATCGACAGCCAGGTGTGCAAATGGAACATTGCCGACGCGATCAAGAACTACAATGGTGAGAAGACCAATTACATCCGTCAGAAGCTTGATGTGCACTACCAGCCCGGGCACAACCATGCATCACTGACCGAATCCCGCGATGCTGACGGTAAGTGGCTGGTGGTTCTGTCGAAATTCTCCAAGGACCGCTTCCTGCCGGTGGGCCCGCTGCATCCTGAGAACGATCAGTTGATTGATATTTCCGGTGAGGAGATGAAACTGGTGCACGATGGCCCGGCGTTTGCGGAGCCACACGACTGTATCCTGATTCGTCGTGATCAGATCAAGACGAAGAAGATCTACACGCGTGATGATCCGTTCTTTGCCAGTGCCCGTGAGCAGGCCGAAAAAGACGGGATCACTCTGGAGGCCGCCAACGAGGTGATCCGTGACGGCAATAAAGTGCGGGTTTATATGACCTCTGTGGCGCCGCAGTACGGAACGACCGAGTTCAAGGTCAAGGAAGGTGATGAGGTTACAGTGTATGTGACCAACCTGGATTCCATTGAGGATGTGTCTCATGGTTTCGTTATGGTGAACCACGGTGTAAGCATGGAGATCAGTCCGCAGCAGACCTCGTCGGTGACCTTTACGGCGGGTAAGCCGGGGGTTTACTGGTACTACTGCAGCTGGTTCTGTCATGCGTTGCACATGGAGATGGGTGGACGCATGTTGGTGGAGAAGGCCTGACCTTCTTCTGTCTGAACCTGGGTTGGGGCTCCTTGGTTGGGCCCCAGCCTTTGGGTTTTGGAGTAGCAACCCAAGAGGAGAACCCTTTCCAAAACACGCTCCTTGCGGCACATCCCTGTGGCGCTTGGGCTCCGCCATCCATGGCTCCGCACAGTCTTGGAAAGGGTTCTCCTCTTGGCTTGCCGCACCTTGGGTGTTGGCCTCGTGATAGTTCATCTTCTGAGAGACTTTGATGTATCAACAATTGCGTTATGGGGTGGCCCTGACAGTCGCCTTGTTATCGCTGACCGCTCACGCGGACCTGCAAGAACGGCTTGATGCACTGGAACCCGGTGCTGTTTTTGAGCTGCCTCCCGAGCAACTTCCGCCGCTGGATTTCCGGGTGCCCGGTGTCGCTGTGTCCTGTCATGCCGATACGGTGATTGACGGTGGCGGTGAGGGGAATGCCGTGGATATTCTGGCGCAGGAGGTGACCTTTTCCGGTTGTGAGGTTCGCAATTGGGGGGATGATCTGAACGAGCTGGATGCGGGGATTTTTGTGGCGCGGGAGGCCCGCGGTGCTGTTGTCGAGAACAACCGTTTGCAGGGGCCGGCGTTTGGGATCTGGTTGGATGCGACCAGGGACGTGACCGTGCGCAACAACGAAGTGCGCGGGGATGCGTCGATTCGGTCCCAGGATCGGGGTAATGGGATTCATCTGTTCAATACTACCGGGGCGTTGATCGATGGGAATGACATCCGTCAGACGCGGGATGCGATTTATATCGAGACCGCGAATAACAACGAGATCCGCAACAATCTGATGACGGATCTTCGCTATGGCATTCATTACATGTATTCGATGCACAACCTGCTGGAGGGTAATGTCACCCGGGGGACGCGGACCGGGTATGCGTTGATGCAGAGCAAGTATCTGACGGTGCTCAATAACCGGTCCGAGAATGATGAGAATTACGGCATTCTGATGAATTTCATCACCAACTCCGAGTTGCGCGGCAATGTAGTCACCGGGGTGTCTCAGGGTGAGACGGCGGGGGTTGCCATTTCCGGGGCTGAGGGCAAGGCGGTGTTTATTTATAACTCTTTGTACAACACCTTTGAGAACAATGTGTTCCGTGACAGCGATATTGGTATTCATTTGACGGCGGGGTCAGAGGACAACGAGGTTTTCAGTAATGCGTTCGTGAACAATCAGCGCCAAGTGAAGTATGTGGCGACCCGTACCCAGGAGTGGTCCAGGGAGGGTCGGGGTAATTACTGGAGTGATTATCTGGGGTGGGACCGTAATCAGGATGGCATTGGCGATGTGGCCTATGAGCCCAATGACAATGTGGACCGACTGTTGTGGACCTACCCGGAGGCCAAGGTGCTGATGTTCAGCCCGGCGGTGGATACGTTGCGTTGGGTGCAGGATGCGTTTCCCGTGGTCAAGGCCGCTGGCGTCAGCGATTCGCACCCGTTGATGCGCCCTCCCGAACCGTTACAACCGGAGTCCTGATGAGCTGTTTCCGTCTTGAGAATGTGAGTTACCGTTACGATAAAGCCCTGGTGTTGCGGGGGGTGGATCTTCGCCTGGAGCCCGGGGAAATTCTGGGGCTGTTTGGCCATAACGGGGCCGGCAAAACCACCAGCATCAAGCTGATCCTGGGGCTGATGACGCCGACGCAGGGTAAGGTGTCTGTACTTGGTGGTGAAGCGGGTGATCCTCAGGTCAGTCAACACATTGGTTATCTGCCGGAGAACGTGATGTTCTACCCGCAGCTAACTGGTCGGGAGATCCTCAACCATTTTGCCCGCCTGAAGGGGGCTCCCCTGAAACAGGTGCCCGAGCTGCTGGAGCAGGTGGGGCTTGGGGATGCCATGAATGCGCGGGTGAAGACGTACTCAAAAGGTATGCGCCAGCGTCTGGGGCTGGCTCAGGCGCTTCTGGGCAAACCGAAGCTGCTGATGCTGGATGAACCCACCGTGGGACTCGACCCGGTGGCGACGGCGGATCTTTACCGGTTACTGCGTAAGTTGCGGGACGAGGGCACGGCGATTGTGCTTTGCTCCCATGTACTGCCCGGGGTTGAGCCTTATATCGACCGGGCGGCGATTCTGACCGAGGGCGCAGTGCAGGCAGTGGGTGATCTGGCGTCTTTGCGGCGCCAGGCAAACATGGCTGTGACTTTGTCCATCGAACCCGCCAACGAGGTGTCCGCCCTGGAAAAGGTGATTGCCAGCGCGTCAGCGGGGAACGGCTTGATGATCCATGGCAGTAATGGGCGGCTGCGCGTAGATGTCCGCCCCACAGAAAAAATGGCGATGATCCAGGCGTTGCTGGATTCGGGAGAGGTACGGGACCTGGGGATTCATCAGCCGACTCTCGAGGATATCTATGTGCACTTTATCGGTTCCGGTGGCCTGGCTCACCGAGGAGGCAGCCAGTGAACAGTATCTGGACCATTGCCCGCAAGGAATTCAGTGACAGCCTGCGAAACCGTTGGTTGATCGCCATTGCCCTGGTGTTTGCCGTGCTGGCCCTTGGTATAGCCTGGTTCGGCGCAGCGGCGTCCGGGCAGGTAGGGTACGCTTCCACGCCGGCAACCATTGCCAGTCTGGCCAGCCTTGGCATATTCCTGATTCCCTTGATTGCGTTGTTGCTGTCCTACGATGCCATTGTGGGCGAGGAAGAGGGCGGCACGCTGCTCCTGTTGTTAACCTACCCACTGAGTCGCGGCCAGTTGCTGTTCGGCAAGTTCCTCGGGCATGGGCTGACATTGGCGCTCGCCACGGTGATCGGGTTTGGCGTTGCTGGCGTTGCCATTGCTGTGCTGGTGGACGAGGTGGTCATAGGAACACTGGCGGCCGCCATGTTCCGGTTTGTGCTTTCCACCATCCTGTTGGGCTGGGGGTTTATTGCGCTGGCTTACCTGATCAGCGTTCGCGTCAGTGAAAAACCCGTCGCCGCTGGCCTGGCCCTGGGGGTCTGGTTCTTCTTTGTGCTGATCTTTGACCTGATGCTGCTGGGCACGCTGGTGGCCAGCGAGGGCAAACTGAACCCCGAGCTTCTGCCTTGGCTGCTGATGCTCAATCCCACCGACATATACCGCCTGCTCAACATCGTTGCCTTCGGCGACGGCGCCCAGTTAAGCGGTGTTCTGAGCCTGGGTGCGGACCTTCCCATTGGCGCTGGCGGGCTGTGGTTCGCCCTGGTGCTCTGGTGTGTTATCCCCCTGGCCGGCGCCTGGGCCCTGTTCCGTCGCCGTCGAATCTGACCTGGAGATTGTCATGCGTACTGTTCATTTCAAGGCTTTGTCTTTCATGGCAGTGTTAGCCGTGTTCCTGACCGGTTGCTCCGAATCGCAAGAACAGGTCAGTGAAAAGCCCGCACCGGTTCATTTCGAGTCCGGCGACGAATGCCATGTGTGTGGCATGATCATCACCAATTTCGATGGCCCCAAAGGCCAGGCCATTACCGCCAGGGAGCAGGAAACGCGTAAGTTCTGTTCCACCCGGGACATGTTCTCCTGGGCGCTACAGCCCGAAAATGCAAAGCGTGATCACACCCTCTACGTCCACGACATGGCTCAGACAAGCTGGGAAAGTCCGGACGACACGGCACTGATTAATGCACGGGAAGCTTTCTTTGTGGTCGGGTCAGATCGAACAGGCGCAATGGGGCCAACCCTGGCTTCATTTGCGTCTGAAAGTTCAGCGGTAGAGTTTGCCAATGAATATGGCGGAGAGGTAGTTGAGTTCGAAGATGTGACTATGCAACACCTGACCCAGGACATGAGCCAGAATATGTCGGGCCACAACATGGAAATGGGTGATCATGATGGCAATCACTAAAGCCGCATAAGCCCGGAAGTGGGTTGGCCCTCCGGGATCGTCAAAATCATGGATGATTTTGTCGAGCGTACAGGGACGTATTCACAGCGTATCCCGGAGGGCCAACCCACTTCCGGGCTTATGCGGCTTTAGTGATTGCCATCATGATCACCCATTTCCATGTTGTGGCCCGACATATTCTGGCTCATG
>JAVJZJ010000020.1:0-295 GCA_040223075.1 Marinobacter sp. | reverse complement strand
AAAACTTCTGGCTAAAGCTGCCAATTTCAAACAAACATCTACAATTTGAGCATCTTGTTTGCCTGTGGGTAAACCGGTCTGAAAAGGAAGAGTTCCCTGAGCTTTTAAATTTCCTTGACCATCGACATATGCCCAACCGAGGAATAGCTCTTTCTTTGTGCAATCCAGCTTACACGAGTTTGATTGGATTGGTTAAATATAGTCGAATGTATGGACTATCGTCTGATGTGGCGGCTGCCCTAGCAATTGCCAGAAGAGGCATGAATTTAAGTGAGAGATTGCCACGCTCTGTGTC
>JAVJZJ010000005.1:0-265 GCA_040223075.1 Marinobacter sp. | reverse complement strand
TGATTCCCATAACTTTCATCCTTGGAACCAACAATAAATACTGACCCTCTGGATACCTTCACTCTAATTGTCGCCGATTTCAGATGTTTAACTTGATTTTGAAGTCGGTGGATATATCGCTTTATCTGATGCAGACATCTCCGCAGATGATACCAGTTAGTTTTTCTCGTCTTCAGGTTTGACGACAAGGGAAAATTACAGCCGTTTTTGGAGGATTGCCAGTTCTTTTTCCCATAGAACTTCCGAGCCAACTTAATTTTCTTAG
>JAVJZJ010000004.1:0-570 GCA_040223075.1 Marinobacter sp. | reverse complement strand
GATAATATCGCCATCTCTAGCGATGAGGGAAATCTCCCCCCCGTTGGCGGCATTGCCAGAATCAGAGTAAGAGAAGGAGTAAACCCCTGAGTTATCGCCAAAAGAGATATCGCCGCCGCTCAAGCTGATTTGTCCCCCATTTCCGGCATTGCCATCAAAAAAAGAGTAAGAGACGGAGTACACCCGTGAGTCATCGCCAAAAAAGATATCGCCGCCGCACAAGCTGATATCTCCCCCATCTCCACCATTGCCAAAAATAGAGAAAGATTCGGAGTACACCCCTGAGTTATCGCCAAAAGAGATATCGCCGCCGCTCAAGCTGATATCTCCCCCATAACCACAATTCCAAAAAAATATATCTCCCACCACCAAGCTGTTAAGATCAACACCTCCAAATAATACAAAAAAAGAGTAAGAGACGGAGTACACCCCTGAGTAATCGCCAAAACAGATATCGCCGCCGCCCAAGCTGATATCTCCCCCATCTCCACCATTGCCATCAAAAAAAGAGAAAGAGTCGGATAACACCAATGAGTCATCGCCAAAAGAGATATCGCCGCCGCTGAAGCT
>JAVJZJ010000111.1:0-252 GCA_040223075.1 Marinobacter sp. | reverse complement strand
TTAGGGATTCAATTGGGTGGGTTACTGAAAACTGATCAACAAAACCCGACCTTTATTAAATTCAATGGCGCTACAATTAAATCCCGCCTCACCCACCCTACAATTACGATAGGCGATCGCACTTAATAATTATCCCAGATTTCCCCAATATCCATTCGTAGGGGCGGGTTTAGGGATTCAATTGGGTGGGTTACCAATAACTGATCAACAAAACCCGCCCTTTATTCAATTCAATGGCGCTTCAATTAAATC
>JAVJZJ010000106.1:0-443 GCA_040223075.1 Marinobacter sp. | reverse complement strand
TATATTGAGATATTTAATAATCAAGTCGCCGTCATTGTTCAAAGCAATCAACAGCAGGATGTATTAAAAAGTGAAATTTTGGGTAGACTGTCTAGAGCGTCGCTTTAGTCACCAAAATCAAGGGTTAAATCCTCTGTACTCCCTTTAGTAGACACTGTAGGGGCGGGTTTAGGGAATCTGTAGGGGCGGGTTTAGGGACAATTGTAGGGGCGGGTTTAGGGAATCTGTAGGGGCGGGTTTAGGGACAATTGTAGGGGCGGGTTTAGGGACAATTGTAGGGGCGGGTTTAGGGAATCTGTAGGGGCGGGTTTAGGGACAATTGTAGGGGCGGGTTTAGGGACAATTGTAGGGGCGGGTTTAGGGACAATTGTAGGGGCGGGTTTAGGGACAATTGTAGGGGCGGGTTTAGGGACAATTGTAGGGGCGGGTTTAGGGACAATTGT
>JAVJZJ010000104.1:0-391 GCA_040223075.1 Marinobacter sp. | reverse complement strand
TATCCCGCCCAATTCCAGACGGGTTTACCTTAAAGCAGGTTCGCATCGTTAAAAAAGCTTCTGGGTATTTTACCATGCTGTCATTACAGTGTGATGTAGAAATACCTGATGCAATGCCTCATGGTCATCCTATCGGGATTTAATTAGTTTTAGAAAAGTTTTTCGCAACCTCTGATTGTGAGTTAATCGCTAGACCTCGATTATTTGATTCATTGCACCGTAATCTTAAATTGCTACAACGCCGATTGAATCACAAGAAGAAAGGGTCTAAAAATTGGCGCAAACTTAACCAAAAGATTGCTAGATTACACCAAGGAATTCACGACACTCGAAAAGACTTTCATTTTAAACTAGCTCATCACCTAGTCCAAAATGCCGGAATGGTATTTGT
>JAVJZJ010000103.1:0-234 GCA_040223075.1 Marinobacter sp. | reverse complement strand
CAGTGGTGGAAACTCAGGTGGTGGAAATCCTGGTGGAGAAACTGCCAGTGGTGGAAACTCAGGTGATGTAAATCCTGGTGGAGAAACTGCCAGTGGCGAGAACTCAGGTGACACAAATCCTGGTGGAGAAACTGCCAGTGGTGGAAACTCAGGTGGTGGAAATCCTGGTGGAGAAACTGCCAGTGGCGAAAACTCAGGTGGTGGAAATCCTGGTGGAGAAACTGCCAGTGGCGA
>JAVJZJ010000102.1:0-235 GCA_040223075.1 Marinobacter sp. | reverse complement strand
TATGGAGTGCTCTATATCAATTTAATAATTTTATTGGTCGATGCCCTGTAGTCAATCGTAGGCACGATTACTATAGTATCTCTAACTGGGAGCCGTTGGTTAAGGCTGATATCGAGCAACAACGCCGGGTATCAGCCAAGTTTTTGCGTTAACGGTTATCGACCAAAAGTTACACCGTGGACTTATACCAAGGCAGAATTACTTATGGGTAGGTTTGTCTAGGTTTTTAGAAGCG
>JAVJZJ010000101.1:0-359 GCA_040223075.1 Marinobacter sp. | reverse complement strand
TTACGGTTTGCAGGTGGTACGTTTTACCAATAATGACGTGATGAATTGTTTTGATGCAGTTTGTGAGTGTATTGGTGGGTTTATCCCCCCTAGCCCCCCTTGGAAATATCCCCCCTAGCCCCCCTTGGAAAGGGGGGAACTTTGGTGGGTTTATCTCCCCTAGCCACCCTTGGAAATATCCCCCCTAGCCACCCTGGAAATATCCCCCCTAGCCACCCTTGGAAATATCCCCCCTAGCCACCCTTGGAAAGGGGGGAACTTTGGTGGGTTTATCTCCCCTAGCCGCCCTTGGAAATATCCCCCCTAGCCACCCTGGAAATATCCCCCCAAGCCCCCCCTGGAAAAAAATCCCCAAACCC
>JAVJZJ010000095.1:0-342 GCA_040223075.1 Marinobacter sp. | reverse complement strand
CCAATTCCAGACGGGTTTACCTTAAAGCAGGTTCGCATCGTTAAAAAAGCTTCTGGGTATTTTACCATGCTGTCATTACAGTGTGATGTACAAATACCTGATGCAATGCCTCATGGTCATCCTATCGGGATTGACTTAGGGTTAGAAAAGTTTTTGGCAACCTCTGATGGTGAGTTAATCGCTAGACCTCGATTCTTTGATTCATTGCATCAGGTATTTCTACATCACACTGTAATGACAGCATGGTAAAATACCCAGAAGCTTTTTTAACGATGCGAACCTGCTTTAAGGTAAACCCGTCTGGAATTGGGCGGGATAACCTCATTTTGACCCATCCCAACT
>JAVJZJ010000090.1:0-285 GCA_040223075.1 Marinobacter sp. | reverse complement strand
CAATCCCCATAAAATATCCCCCGTTTCCTCCCGCAGTTAACCTGAAGGGTTAACTAACAGTCCGTAAATATCTAGACAATTAGTGACATAACTGGACATTTTATGTGATATAATCAGGCAATGTCTAGTTTACCCCCCCCCAAGTAGCAGCTACTCGACTTTGTGTGATGGTCTTGCACTTTGCACCGATGCTCACTCAATGGTAAAATACAATCTTATAGTATCGCTGGTGGTCATCGTCTTATCGATATTGTTGACTTAATTGGTAAGAAATCGGGTAACGAA
>JAVJZJ010000079.1:0-319 GCA_040223075.1 Marinobacter sp. | reverse complement strand
TTCTTACCAATTAAGTCAACAATATCGATAAGACGATGACCACCAGCGATACTATAAGATTGTATTTTACCATTGAGTGAGCATCGGTGCAAAGTGCAAGACCATCACACAAAGTCGAGTAGCTGCTTCTTGGGGGGGGGTAAACTAGACATTGCCTGATTATATCACATAAAATGTCCAGTTATGTCACTAATTGTCTAGATATTTACGGACTGTTAGTTAACCCTGACAATCATAGTCCTGGACACAGTGGGAACGATAGCGATCCGGATCTAAGCTGTCGGAGACATCATATAGACGCAACCGCAACGTTTCTCCT
>JAVJZJ010000070.1:0-387 GCA_040223075.1 Marinobacter sp. | reverse complement strand
CTTCTTTCTGATCACTGGGTCAGATTTGCTCTTTAACAAATTGGACGAGAAAGAACACGAATACGTTTTCTCATTATCTCCGAGAGAACGTGTTCAATGTGATAGCGATTTCAAGCGTTATCCGGTGTTGTCGTTGAAGTGATTGCGTATGACTTCAGTCGGCTGTCTCGAATGGGTGTCTGTCAGGCTTGCCTGGTGGGATACAGATTCGTGATCAGTTGTCTTGGGGTTATATAGTCAAGCAATTAAGCGCATACGGTGGATGCCTTGGCAGTCAGAGGCGATGAAAGACGTGGAAGCCTGCGATAAGGTTCGGGGAGCTGGCAAACGAGCTGTGATCCGGACATCTCTGAATGGGGAAACCCACCGACTTTCGGGTCGGTACCT
>JAVJZJ010000069.1:0-388 GCA_040223075.1 Marinobacter sp. | reverse complement strand
CTTCTTTCTGATCACTGGGTCAGATTTGCTCTTTAACAAATTGGACGAGAAAGAACACGAATACGTTTTCTCATTATCTCCGAGAGAACGTGTTCAATGTGATAGCGATTTCAAGCGTTATCCGGTGTTGTCGTTGAAGTGGTTGTTCTATTGCTTCAAGTGACTGTCTCGAATAAACGGCTATCAGGCTTGCCTGGTTGGCGGTGAATTCGTGATCAGTTGTCTTGGGGTTATATAGTCAAGCAACTAAGCGCATACGGTGGATGCCTTGGCAGTCAGAGGCGATGAAAGACGTGGAAGCCTGCGATAAGGTTCGGGGAGCTGGCAAACGAGCTGTGATCCGGACATCTCTGAATGGGGAAACCCACCGACTTTCGGGTCGGTACCT
>JAVJZJ010000066.1:0-253 GCA_040223075.1 Marinobacter sp. | reverse complement strand
CATAATTTGCCCACCCTACTGACTTAACGCCTGACTTGTCTAATATTATTGAGAGTTCTGGCTTCTCCCCCTCTATCTCCCACCGCCTGAAATAGGGGCAGGGCTTGATTATAGTAGTCTAATGCCTGCTGCTTTTGTCCTAATGAGGAGTAGACTCTGCCAATATTATTGAGAGTAGTGGCTTCCCCCCTTCTATCTCCCACCGCCTGAAATAGGGGCAGGGCTTGATTATAGTAGTCTAAGGCTTGCTGCT
>JAVJZJ010000059.1:0-231 GCA_040223075.1 Marinobacter sp. | reverse complement strand
GCTTGTTTGAAATTGGCAGCTTTAGCCAGGATTTTTCAGAGCCCTATTCTGTGCGAACGCTTAGATTTTTCGACAAAGAAAGCTCAATTACGAGAGCGTGGAAAAAAATATGCTCGAATGCTTTCTGCCTGGGCATACAGTCGTTTTTATCAAATTTTGTCATCGATTTTATCCAATCGAGGAATAGCTCATCAGTTGGTCAATCCAGCTTACACGAGTTTGATTGGATTG
>JAVJZJ010000053.1:0-282 GCA_040223075.1 Marinobacter sp. | reverse complement strand
ATATTTTTTTCCACGCTCTCGTAATTGAGCTTTCTTTGTCGAAAAATCTAAGCGTTCGCACAGAATAGGGCTCTGAAAAATCCTGGCTAAAGCTGCCAATTTCAAACAAGCATCTACAATTTGAGCCTCTTGTTTCCCTGTTAAACCCGTCTTTATAGGAATAGTTCCCTGAGCTTTTAAATTTCCTTGACCATCGACATATGCCCAACCGATAGAACTAGGATTTAGATCGATACCCAGGGCACCATACTGAATTTCTCTACTAACTTTCTCCACCGCTGC
>JAVJZJ010000042.1:0-250 GCA_040223075.1 Marinobacter sp. | reverse complement strand
AGTAGTCTAATGCCTGCTGCTTTTGTCCTAATGAGGAGTAGACTCTGCCAATATTATTGAGAGTAGTGGCTTCCCCCCTTCTATCTCCCACCGCCTGAAATAGGGGCAGGGCTTGATTATAGTAGTCTAAGGCTTGCTGCTTTTGTCCCAAATCGTCGTAGACTGCGCCAATATTATTGAGAGTAGTGGCTTCCCCCCTTCTATCTCCCACTACCCTACTTAGGGGCAGAGCTCGGTTGTAGTAGTCTAA
>JAVJZJ010000041.1:0-1791 GCA_040223075.1 Marinobacter sp. | reverse complement strand
AGCGATGTAGAATACGCCACCTTGATCGGGCAAGCCCCGAACGCTCTTTAAAAAGTTAACCAAGTAATTCGTGTGGGCGCTGGCCGAGGTATTTCGGATACGAAATATCAGGACAGTGACTCGTCGAAATTGAGTTTTGTCTTGAGCAAGAATAGAGAATCTTCGGATTCTTGTATGATTTAAACTGAAGAGTTTGATCATGGCTCAGATTGAACGCTGGCGGCAGGCTTAACACATGCAAGTCGAGCGGTAACAGGGGGAGCTTGCTCCCCGCTGACGAGCGGCGGACGGGTGAGTAATGCTTAGGAAACTGCCCAGTAGTGGGGGATAGCCCGGGGAAACCCGGATTAATACCGCGTACGCCCTTCGGGGGAAAGCAGGGGATCTTCGGACCTTGCGCTATTGGATGTGCCTAAGTCGGATTAGCTAGTTGGTGGGGTAAAGGCCTACCAAGGCGACGATCCGTAGCTGGTCTGAGAGGATGATCAGCCACATCGGGACTGAGACACGGCCCGAACTCCTACGGGAGGCAGCAGTGGGGAATATTGGACAATGGGGGCAACCCTGATCCAGCCATGCCGCGTGTGTGAAGAAGGCTTTCGGGTTGTAAAGCACTTTCAGTGAGGAGGAAAAGTTAGTCGTTAATAGCGGCTAGCCTTGACGTTACTCACAGAAGAAGCACCGGCTAACTCCGTGCCAGCAGCCGCGGTAATACGGAGGGTGCAAGCGTTAATCGGAATTACTGGGCGTAAAGCGCGCGTAGGTGGTTTGATAAGCGAGATGTGAAAGCCCCGGGCTTAACCTGGGAACGGCATTTCGAACTGTCAGGCTAGAGTGTGGTAGAGGGTAGTGGAATTTCCTGTGTAGCGGTGAAATGCGTAGATATAGGAAGGAACACCAGTGGCGAAGGCGGCTACCTGGACCAACACTGACACTGAGGTGCGAAAGCGTGGGGAGCAAACAGGATTAGATACCCTGGTAGTCCACGCCGTAAACGATGTCAACTAGCCGTTGGGGATCTTGAATCCTTAGTGGCGCAGCTAACGCACTAAGTTGACCGCCTGGGGAGTACGGCCGCAAGGTTAAAACTCAAATGAATTGACGGGGGCCCGCACAAGCGGTGGAGCATGTGGTTTAATTCGACGCAACGCGAAGAACCTTACCTGGCCTTGACATGCAGAGAACTTTCCAGAGATGGATTGGTGCCTTCGGGAACTCTGACACAGGTGCTGCATGGCCGTCGTCAGCTCGTGTCGTGAGATGTTGGGTTAAGTCCCGTAACGAGCGCAACCCCTATCCCTAGTTGCTAGCAGTTCGGCTGAGAACTCTAGGGAGACTGCCGGTGACAAACCGGAGGAAGGTGGGGATGACGTCAGGTCATCATGGCCCTTACGGCCAGGGCTACACACGTGCTACAATGGTGCGCACAGAGGGCTGCAAACCCGCGAGGGGGAGCTAATCTCACAAAACGCATCGTAGTCCGGATCGGAGTCTGCAACTCGACTCCGTGAAGTCGGAATCGCTAGTAATCGTGAATCAGAATGTCACGGTGAATACGTTCCCGGGCCTTGTACACACCGCCCGTCACACCATGGGAGTGGATTGCACCAGAAGTGGTTAGTCTAACCTTCGGGAGGACGATCACCACGGTGTGGTTCATGACTGGGGTGAAGTCGTAACAAGGTAGCCGTAGGGGAACCTGCGGCTGGATCACCTCCTTAAACGAAGCCGAATGCTTCGGTCAGAGTCCACACGAATTACTTGGTTGGCTAATAAAGAGAGCAAAGGGTC
>JAVJZJ010000039.1:0-51870 GCA_040223075.1 Marinobacter sp. | reverse complement strand
TAGCCTTCGTGTGAGGGTGTGGCCTTGGTTGGGTGTGGGTTTCAAAAACCCGCTACGAGCACATCCTTGTGCGCTACTCTCAGGCAATCCTTGGCCTTCGAAATTTTTGTAAACCCTCACCCAACCTCTGCGATCCGGCTTCTGGGGTATCTCCCGTCAGACTTGTAGGTCGGATTAGGCACGCAACGCGTGCCGTAATCCGACACCCTCTCTCCAAGTAGCACCCAAAAAACTCCTCTGGATGCAACCTCCTGTCGGGTCTATAGTCATACAAAACAAGACCGGTAAACAGGAGTAACCACTTGCCAACACAACCCCCTGAAAAACGACGATTCCACCGCATCGAATTTGACGCCCCATGTGAGCTTCATTGCCAGGACAGCGTCTGGTTGACGGAGGTGCTGGACATTTCCCTGAAAGGCGTTCTGGTGAAAAGACCGAACGAGTGGAACGTGCCGCTAAACGAGCCGTGCGAGGTGATCGTTCATCTGGATGACAATGAAACGGCCATTGTCATGGCGGTGGAGCTTAGACATGTTGAGTCACAGCGGTTGGGGTTCAAGTGTCAGTACATCGACCTGGAAAGCGCCACTCATTTAAAACGGCTTGTTGAGCTTAACCTGGGTGATCAGGCGTTGCTCGAGAGGGAGTTTGCGCATTTGATTGATTAGGGTTTCTGCTTTTTGTCGGATTACGGCTTTGCCTAATCCGACCTACGTGACTGACGTCACCGCATCGCTTTGTCGTGCTCAAGCCGCTTGTCTCGTTTTCAGATTATGCACTGTTGGAGTTATCTCCTGAATTCGATGGGAGAGGTCTGGGCTCCTTTCCAAAAATTTCGAAGGCCATGGATGGCCTGAGAGAAGCACACATGGATGTGCTCGTAGCGGTTTTTGGAAAGGAGCCCAGACCTCTCCCCAGCACCAATCAAAGAAGACTAGGGCCCAAAGTCAAATTTCCTCCAACGCCAAAAGCGCATCACTAAGCTTGGTCACCGGAATCACCTTCATCCCCTCGACAGGCTTACGCGGCACGTTGGCCTTGGGCACCAGTGCGTGGGTAAAACCGTGCTTGGACGCCTCGTAGATTCGTTCCTGACCGCTGGGTACCGGTCGAATCTCGCCCGACAGGCCGACTTCCCCGAAAATTACCAGATCCTGGGGCAAGGCGCGGTCGCGGAAGGACGAGACGATCGCAGCCAACAGAGCCAGGTCGGCGCTGGTCTCGTTGACCTTGACGCCACCAACCACGTTGACGAACACATCCTGATCCGACACATGCATCCCGCCGTGGCGATGCAGTACCGCCAGCAGCATCGCCAGTCGGTTTTGATCCAGACCGACCGCGACGCGCCGTGGATAGCCGCCCTGGGCCATGTCCACCAGCGCCTGGATTTCCACCAGCATGGGCCGGGTGCCTTCCCAGACCACCATCACCACACTGCCGGGTGCAGCCTCCTCGCCCCGGTTGAGGAAGATCGCGCTGGGGTTTTTCACTTCCTTCAGGCCCTGTTCCAGCATGGCAAAAACGCCCAGTTCATTCACCGCACCAAAGCGGTTCTTGATACCCCGTAGGGTCCGGTAGCGGCTGTCGCTGGAGCCTTCCAGCAGGATGGAGCAATCGATCATATGCTCCAGTACCTTCGGGCCGGCGAGGCTGCCGTCTTTGGTGACATGACCGACGAGGAACAGGATGGTGCCGGTCTGTTTGGCGAAGCGGGTGAGATAGGCGGCACTTTCTCGGACCTGGGACACGCTGCCGGGAGCGGATTCGGTTTCGGCGACATGCATCACCTGGATACTGTCCACCACCAGAATCCGGGGTTTTTCCGCTTCCGCCACCTGCATGACCCGCTCGACGCTGGTTTCCGAGAGCATTTTAAGGTCCCTGGTGGGCAGCCCCAGGCGCTTGGCGCGCATGGCCACCTGTTGCAGGGATTCCTCACCGGTGACATACAGGGCCGGAACGCTGGCCGCCAGATGGCAGACCGCCTGAAGCAGCAGCGTGCTTTTACCGGCCCCCGGGTGGCCGCCCATCAGAACGGCTGAACCCTCTACCAAACCGCCGCCAAGAACCCGGTCAAACTCCTGCATGCCGGAGCTGATACGGGGCTGTTCGGCGAGGCTGACGTCGTCCAGGCTCTGGACTTCCGACAGGCTGCCGGCGAAGCCCTCGAAGCGGGCACCACGGGCGCCTTTGGCATTGCTACTGACGCCGCGGACTTCGCTGACGGTATTCCAGGCCTGGCACGCCGTGCACTGGCCCTGCCATTTGGAGTAGTCAGCGCCGCATTCAGTGCAGACAAAGGCGGTCTTGGCTTTTGCCATGATTGGTTGCTGCCTGGTAATTGGTTTGTCGGATTACGGCTTCGCCTAATCCGACCTACAGATTGTCTTACATCCCGCGTAGGTCGGATTAGTTGGTTGTCGGGTTACGGCTTTGTCTGACCCGACCTACGGTTCGGAGTGGCCCCGTGTAGGTCGGATTAGGCCCGCAGGGCCGTAATCCGACAAAGACCTTTAAGCCAGCTTCTTATACTTCATACGCTGGGGCTGCATGGCAGAATCGCCCTTACGTTTCTTGAAGTCCTCGTCGTACTCGGTGAAGTTGCCCTCGAAGTAGACCACGTCGCCGTCATCCTCGAACGCCAGGATATGGCTCGCTACCCGGTCCAGGAACCAGCGATCGTGCGAGATCACCAGGGCGGAGCCCGGGAAGTTGAGCAGGGCTTCTTCCAGGGCGCGGAGGGTCTCTACGTCCAGGTCGTTGGTGGGTTCGTCCAGTAGCAGCACGTTGCCACCCTGTTTCAGCAGTTTCGCCAGATGCAGGCGGTTACGCTCACCACCGGACAGGTCACCGACGCGTTTCTGCTGGTCGCTGCCCTTGAAGTTGAAGCGTCCCACGTAGGCCCGGGATGGGGTCTCGTAGTTGCCGACCTTGATGATGTCGTTGCCGTCGGAGAGTTCTTCCCAGACGGTTTTGCTGCCATCCAGGTCGCGCATCTGGTCCACGTAGGCCAGTTCCACGGTTTCACCCACGGTAATGTCGCCGGAATCGGGCTTGTCGTACCCCCCGATCATTTTGAACAGGGTGGATTTGCCGGCACCATTACCACCGATAATGCCGACAATGGCACCGGGCGGTACGCTGAAGGACACGTCTTCGTACAGCAGGCGGTCGCCGAAGGACTTGCTGATGCCGTCCACCTCGATCACCTTGTTACCCAGGCGTGGTCCGGGTGGAATATACAGTTCGTTGGTTTCATTGCGCTTCTGGAACTCCTGGGAGCTCATTTCCTCAAAGCGGGCCAGGCGGGCCTTGCTCTTGGACTGACGGCCCTTGGCATTGCTCCGTACCCATTCCAGTTCCTGTTTGATGGCTTTCTGGTGAGAAGCTTCCTGCTTGGACTCCATCTCCAGGCGCTTTTCCTTGTTCTCCAGCCACTGGCTGTAGTTGCCTTCAAACGGAATACCCTGACCACGGTCCAGTTCCAGAATCCAGCCGGCAACGTTGTCGAGGAAGTAGCGGTCGTGGGTGATGGCAACCACGGTGCCTTCGTAGTCGTGCAGGAAGCGCTCGAGCCAGGCCACGGATTCGGCATCCAGGTGGTTGGTGGGCTCGTCCAGCAGCAGCATGTCCGGTCCGGACAGTAGCAGGCGACAGAGCGCTACCCGGCGGCGTTCACCACCCGACAGCACTTTAACCTTCTGATCCCATGGCGGAAGACGCAACGCGTCCGCCGCGACTTCCATCTTGCGCTCAATGTCGTGACCGTCGGTGGCCTGAATGTAGGCCTCCAGTTCACCCTGTTTCTTGGCGAGGGCGTCAAAGTCCGCATCCGGTTCGGCATAGGCAGCGTAGACCTGGTCCAGTTCCGCCAGTGCGTCGTGGACGCCGGAGACCGACTCATCGACGATTTCCTTGACGGTTTTGTCTTCGTCCAGCTCCGGCTCCTGGGGAAGGTACCCGACATTGATGCCCGGCTGGGGGCGGGCCTCGCCGATGTAATCCTGGTCCACACCCGCCATAATGCGAAGCAGGGTGGATTTACCGGCACCGTTGAGGCCGAGTACGCCAATCTTGGCGCCCGGGAAGAAGCTCAGGGAAATGTCCTTGAGAATTTCACGCTTGGGCGGAACCACCTTGCCCACGCGGTTCATGGTGTATACGTACTGGGCCATAACTGGCTGTGTCCTCTGTTGTATTCGGAGGTAAATAAAGGGAATGATCAGATTAGCCCCGTAAGGTAGCGAAACCGGCAGGCTATGGCAATTGCGGGAAGGCGATGAAAGCTGATGAAAATTGCGATGTGACGGTTTCTGCGGAGGGGCCACGGGCGGGATAAAGGATGATTTTTCACCCATTTGTAGGATAGAATAGCCGCCCAAATTTTTCGGGCAGCTAAGCACACAGGGGCAGCGCATCCATGTTTAATCGTGATATGAAAATCGCCGGCTTTGACGACGAACTCTGGAACGCCATGCAGGCGGAAGAAAAGCGTCAGGAAGCTCACATCGAGCTGATTGCGTCAGAGAACTACACCAGCCCGCGGGTGATGGAAGCCCAGGGCAGCGTGCTCACCAACAAGTACGCCGAGGGTTATCCCGGTAAGCGATACTACGGTGGCTGTGAGTTTGTCGATATTGCCGAAGATCTGGCAATTAATCGTGCCAAAGAACTGTTCGGCGCCGCCTACGCCAACGTGCAGCCGCATTCCGGCTCCCAGGCCAACTCCGCGGTATTCATGGCGCTGCTGAAGCCGGGCGATACCGTACTGGGCATGAGTCTCGCCCACGGTGGTCACCTGACTCATGGTGCCAGCGTGAACTTCTCCGGCAAGATCTACAACGCTGTCCAGTATGGTATCAACAACGATACCGGCCTGATCGACTACGATGAGGTTGAAGCCCTGGCGGTTGAGCACAAGCCGAAGATGATCATCGCCGGCTTCTCTGCCTATTCTCAGGAGCTGGATTTTGCCCGTTTCCGCGAGATTGCGGACAAAGTGGGTGCTTACCTGTTTGTTGACATGGCTCACGTAGCCGGTCTGGTGGCTGCTGGCGTTTACCCGGACCCGGTACCCCACGCTCATGTGGTTGCAACCACGACCCACAAGACCCTGCGCGGCCCACGCGGTGGCCTGATTCTGGCCTGTGACGATGCGGATCTGCAGAAAAAGCTGAATTCTGCGGTGTTCCCGGGTGGTCAGGGCGGCCCGTTGATGCACGTGATCGCTGCCAAGGCCGTGTGCTTCAAGGAAGCCATGAGCGACGACTTCAAGACGTATCAGCAGCAGGTTGTGAAGAACGCATCAGCCATGGCGCAGGTATTCATTGAGCGCGGTTACGATGTGGTATCCGGTGGCACTAAAAACCACCTGTTCCTGGTTAGCCTGATCAAACAGGACATCACCGGTAAGGATGCGGACGCTGCCCTCGGCCGTGCGCATATTACTGTCAACAAGAACGCGGTTCCCAACGATCCGCGCTCTCCGTTTGTGACGTCCGGGCTGCGCATTGGTACCCCGGCGGTGACCACTCGTGGTTTCGGTGAAATCGAGTGTCGTGACCTGGCTGGCTGGATGTGTGACATCCTCGACAACCTGGAAGACGATGCCGTCAATAACCGCGTGCGTGAACAGGTTGAAACTGTGTGTGCTCGCTTCCCGGTGTACGCGGGCTAAACTTCAGGCAAGCACGCCGGGTCGTCCTGTCGACGGCCCGGCTAATCATTAACCGGTGACTCTTAACCCGGCTATTTCCCGGAGCTCCCGATTATGCACTGTCCCTTCTGTGGTGAAGCAGATACCAAGGTGATTGACTCACGGCTGGTGGCCGAGGGGGATCAGGTGCGTCGCCGCAGGGAGTGCCTGTCCTGTCGTGAGCGGTTCACAACTTTTGAGTCGGCCGAGCTAGTGATGCCGAGAGTGGTCAAACAGGATGGTACGCGTCAGCCGTTTGACGAGGCAAAGCTGCGTTCCGGCCTGATGAAAGCGCTGGAAAAGCGCCCGGTCAGTATTGAGGAAATCGACGCTGCATTAAACCGTATCAAGTTCCGTTTGCGGGCGACCGGTGAGCGCGAAGTCAAATCCATGCAGCTTGGTGAAGAAGTGATGACCGAACTTCGCCAACTCGACAAGGTGGCTTACGTCCGGTTTGCGTCGGTCTACAGGAGTTTTCAGGATATTAACGAATTCAAGGAAGAGATTGAGCGGTTGTCGGCCAATTCCGGCGAGGATCCGGTGGATGTGGCCAAGGTACTGGCTGATAACCACTCCTCCAAGGGCAAGGCATGATAGATGCTCAGGATATTGCGTTCATGGCCCGGGCGGTGCAGCTAGCCTGGCGTGGACGCTACTCGACACACCCCAATCCACGGGTTGGCTGTGTTATCGCCCGGGGGGGCAGGATTCTCGGTGAAGGCTGGCATGAGCGAGCCGGAGAGGCCCACGCCGAAATTCGCGCACTGAGCCAGGCGGGCCCGGCAGCGCGGGGCGCAACCGCTTATGTGACCCTGGAGCCGTGTAGCCACTTCGGCCGCACGCCGCCCTGTGCCAAAGCATTGATTGAGGCGGGTGTTGCCCACGTATTTGCCGCTACCAAGGATCCCAATCCTTCGGTGTCCGGTCGTGGACTGGAAATGCTTCGCGAGTCGGGGATCCGCGTGACGGAAGGCTTGTTGGCGGATGAAGCTGCCCGGCTCAACCCCGGCTTTATGAAGCGAATGAATTCCGGCCGCCCATTCGTGCGGTTGAAGATGGCGGCCAGCCTGGATGGGCGTACGGCGATGGCTTCAGGTGAAAGTCAGTGGATTACCGGGCCGGACGCCCGCCGGGACGTGCAACGCCTGCGCGCCATAAGTGATGCCGTGCTGACCGGTGTTGGCACGGTGCTCGCCGACGATCCGTCGCTGACGGTCCGGCGCGAGGAGCTGGGGGATATCGGCGATGCGACCGAACCATCCCGCATGCCGCTTCGGGTGATCGCGGACCGTGATGCCCGTACACCGTGCGGCGCAAAAATTCTTCAGGGCGGGAACGTTCAGGTGTACTGTGCGTCACCCACACTGGCGACCGCGCCAGCCCAGGATCTTGCAGCGCTGGGAGTGAGTCTCACCGGGGTTGCCTGGAAGGATAATGGCATCGATGTTGGCGAGTTGCTCGACTCCCTCGGCGAGTTGGGGATCAACGAATTATTGGTGGAAGCCGGGCCAACCCTGGCTGGAACTTTTATTGACGAACGCCTGGTGGATGAGCTCTGGCTGTACCAGGCGCCGGTGTTTTTAGGCAGTACGGGGCGGCCAACAGCCCACCTGCCACTGGAATCCATGGCGGATAAAGTACAATGGAACGTGCTGGATCGCCGTCAGGTGGGTGAGGATCAGCGTCTGATCCTGGCGCCACGGTAACGTTTTCAATTCACGGTTTGTCCGTTGCTACGTTGGCTCCGGCAAACTGAAAGGGTGCAAAATACCTATGGCACTGAACAGCATAGAAGAGATCATTGAAGATATTCGTCAGGGCAAGATGGTGATCCTGATGGACGATGAGGACCGCGAGAATGAAGGGGACCTGGTGATGGCGGCAGAGCATTGCACGCCGGAAGCCATCAACTTCATGGCCCGCTTTGGTCGCGGCCTGATCTGTATGCCGATGACCCGCACCCGCTGCGAGCAGCTGGGGCTGCCGTTGATGGTCCAGCGTAACGCCTCCGGGTTCGGAACCAAGTTTACCCTGTCGATTGAAGCAACCGAGGGCGTGACCACTGGTATCTCTGCGGCTGACCGGGCGCGTACCGTACAGGCTGCCGTGGCGAAGAATGCCAAGGCTTCCGACCTCGTTCAGCCTGGCCATATTTTTCCGTTGATGTCGGATCCCGGCGGTGTTCTGAGCCGCGCCGGTCATACCGAGGCGTCCTGTGACCTTGCTGCGTTGGCTGGTTGTGAGCCGGCGGGTGTGATCTGCGAAATCATGAACGACGATGGCTCCATGGCCCGCCGTGAGGATCTTGAACGGTTTGCGGAAGAGCACGACCTGAAGGTAGGTACCATTGCCGACCTGATTCATTACCGTACCCTGAACGAGCGTACTATCGACTGTATTGAGAAGTACGACCTGGATACGGAATACGGTGTATTCAACCTGCGGACCTATCGGGACAACATCCAGGGCGCGACGCACCTGGCTATGGTCATGGGCGAAATCAAGCCGGACGAACCCGTGCTGGTGCGCGTGCACATTACCGACACGTTGCGAGACCTGTTGGGCGCCCGTCGTGCCGACTCCCGCAGCTGGCCGTTGCACCATGCCCTGGAAAAAGTGGCCGAGGAAGGTCGCGGTGTAGTCGTGCTGCTGAACAGTGCCGAAGACAGCTACAACCTGGAAGACCGGATTCACGAATTCTTCGGTGAAGAGCAGGCTGCTGCCGCGAAAGGCAGTTCCGGCGTTTACTTTACCGTGGGGACCGGCTCCCAGATTCTGAAGGACATTGGTGTGGGAAAAATGCGCCTGTTGAGCCCGCCCATCAAGTTTTCCGCGATTTCCGGGTTCGATCTGGAAGTGGAAGAGTACGTACCCTATACCCCCGAATGATGAACCCGGCAGCGCTGGTGCCCAGCGTTGCCCGTTAAGGAGCCGTTCATGGCAGATATCAAAGTAATTGAAGGCGATTTCACCCACTGCAGCGGCCGCTATGCGCTGGTGGTTGGTCGCTTTAATGGATTCGTTGTGGAAAGCCTGGTCGAGGGTGCAATTGATACCCTTCGTCGTCACGGCATTGCTGACGACGACATTACCATCGTGCGTGTTCCCGGCGCTTACGAAATGCCGCTGGCCGTCAAGCGGGTGGCAGAAACCGGTAATCACGACGCGATCATTGCCCTCGGTGCCGTTATCCGTGGTGGTACGCCGCATTTTGATTATGTTGCTGGTGAAGCATCCAGCGGTCTGGGTGCGGTCAGTCTGGAAACCGATGTGCCGGTGACTTTCGGTGTACTGACAGTGGATTCCATCGAACAGGCTATTGAACGTTCCGGCACCAAGGCTGGAAACAAGGGTGCGGAAGCCGCGATTACAGCCCTGGAAATGGTCAGCCTGTTCAAGAAGCTGGGTGAGTGATGAGCACAACTGAAGACACTTCCCCGCAGCCGGGTGCATCGGGGCAACCGAAAGCTGGTGATCGTCGCCGTGCCCGAGCCCTGGCCATGCAGGCGCTTTATCAGCGCCATTTCAGCAAGAGCGCGATATCGGACATCGAGTCCGAATTCCTGGTCGATAACGACATGGCCAAGGTGGATGCCCTCTATTTTAGGGATCTGCTACGTGGGGTTCATCGTGAGCAGGCAGAACTCGACAGGTTGCTGGAGCCGTTTCTCGATCGCCCACTGAATGAAGTGGATCCGGTGGAACTGGCGATTGTCCGCCTTGGTGCCTATGAGCTGAAGCATCGTCTGGATGTGCCTTACAAGGTGGTGATCAACGAAGGTATTGAAATGGCCAAAAAGTTCGGGGGTACGGAAGGGCACAAGTTTGTGAACAGTATCCTCGACAAGCTCAGCCGTCGCCTGCGGCTGGCTGAGACCCGCCCGCGCTAACGAATGGGTGAGTTCGAACTGATACGCCGCTATTTCAGTCCTCTCGCCGGGCAGAGCCGCGCTGCGTCGTTGGTGCTCGGACCGGGGGATGACTGTGCCATCGAGCGAGTTGCGTCCGGTCACGAACTGGTTTTTTCCGTGGACACCCTCGTGGAGGGGGTTCACTTTCCCGCCGATTATGATCCCGAACATCTCGGTTGGCGATCATTGGCTGTGGCCGCCAGTGATCTGGCTGCCATGGGGGCCCAACCTGTCTGTTTTACCCTCGCGCTGACCTTACCGGAAGCGTCCCCGGAATGGCTGGAGCCTTTTTCCCGCGGACTTTCCCGGGCGTCTCGGGCCTTTGGCCTGGAGTTGGCCGGAGGGGATACCACCCGGGGGCCGCTGACGCTCAGTCTGCAGGTGCATGGCGAAGTGCCTGCCGGTGAGGCCATGTTACGTTCCGGTGCGAGGGTGGGAGATTATCTGTGCGTGTCGGGCACCCTTGGGGAGGCAGGCGCAGCATTGGATTATCTTGAGAGCGTCTCCCCGTCTGAGGATGAGCGGACGGTTCTGGAGCGATATCACGCTCCGATTCCCAGGCTGGACCTGGGAATGGCATTGCGAGGGGTAGCCGGCGCTGCCATCGATATCTCCGATGGCCTGTTGGCGGACCTTGGTCACATTCTGGAGGCCTCCGATGTCGGGGCGGAGCTGGATTGTCAGGCAGTACCGGTATCCGTCGCAGTAAGCCGTCTCAAGGGGCCGGCCGAGGCGCTCAGACTGGCGCTGGAGGCCGGTGACGATTACGAACTTTGCGTCTCTGTCCCGCCGGATGTGTGGGAAGGTTTGCCAGAGGCCGTACAGGTGCAATTAAGTATCATTGGAAAGGTAGTAGCCGGCAACGGCATCAAGGGTATTGAAAGCGGATTGGTGACTGGTGGATACGATCATTTCGGGAGTAAGCGATGAGTAGTGATGATGACCTCCAGGGACCGGAAGTGACCGAGGCGCTGCTGCCTCCCGGTTTTCTGCGTGACCCGGTTCACCTGCTGGCATTCGGCTTTGGCAGTGGCGCCGCCCCCCGCGCGCCGGGCACGTGGGGCAGCCTGGCGGCAATCCCACTCTGGCTTGCCATTGCCTGGCTGCCGTTGGCTGCTTACTGGGCGGTCATAGCGGTTGCCTTTGTTGCGGGGATCTGGCTTTGTGGGAAGACAGCCACTGACCTGAAGGTACACGACCACGGTGGCATTGTGTGGGATGAGTTTGTCGGCATGTGGATTGCCCTGGCACTGATTCCCGACAATATCTATGGGGTGCTGATGGCTTTTGCGCTGTTCCGGTTGTTCGACGTGTTGAAACCCTGGCCGATCAGTTGGATTGACCGGCGCGCACCTGGTGGACTGGGTATCATGGTAGACGATGTGGTTGCCGGGTTTATGGCGCTGGGGTGTCTTTTCGCCATTGACCGGTGGTTGATGCCGATCATTATCTGATCCGGCTCTTCCGGTGAGCCGGACCCGTTTGGCTGGTAGATTCAGTGAATTTGCTGATGTTGCTCTTCGGGTAGCAGGCGGACAACATGTAAAAAACGCCTCAGCCCGGTCTCTGCGCGATCGCGAGTGGCAAAGGGGCCACTGTCAAAACCTTCCCTGGTCGTGAAGTACCACTTGCTCCCCACACAGAAAAAACGGCTGCTGCGAAACGGTACTGGCCCATCTTCCCCGGTCCGGCGTTGAGTGTCCATGGTGCCTCCTGTGCCCTGGCGTTCTTTCCCGCTTTCAGGGCTACGTGTCATCCGATTGTTTAAAATTAAACCAATTTTGGGCGATTTCAACCGGTTTTTACTGATTGTAAGCTCTGGGTCTCATTCTGACGATTCGCCTGGAGCGAGGTAGAGTCGTGAAACCGGGCGGCCCCTCTTGCTCTGGCTAATGGCACTCGTCAGAATGCCTGCAGTCTGATCTCATCACTGCATAAGGACATTTCATGAGTATTTATCACGTTTCGCGGGTTTTCAAGGTGGCAGCCTTTCCCGTAATGATTTTCCGGTTGTTCGTTTTTGCTCTTGCTGCCAGTTTCCTGGCCGGGTGCGCCTCATCCCTGACCAGGGTGCAGACGTGGGAAGGAGAGGCTGATGCGGAGGGTCGTGCGCTGTTAAAGGCTCCGGGAGAGATTAAGGTGACCAGAGTAAATGGTCGCAGCATGAGCAATTTCCTCATGGATGACCTCGCCCTGAACTACGACCTGTTGCCCGGGGAGAATCAGGTCGTCTTCAATTATAAGACGATCTGGGCGAGGACCGGCGTCGTGAAAAATGGCGAGTCAAAGGTTCATGTGGTGGAAACAGAGCTCCAGGCCGTATCTTTCATTGCCCAGGCGGGTGAAACCTACCATTTCGATTTCACCAAACCGGAATCCCGCCGTGAGGCGGAAGCACTGAGGGAAGATTTCGCTGGCGCCATCGTGAACGAGGCCGGTGAGGAGGTGGCGCAGTTCGAGTTGTGGGACGGTGAGTCCACAACTCTGGCGCGTACGCCCGTTTCCAGTGATAGCCAAGAGGTAGCTGAAACGACGGATGGCGACACCTTGGGGCAGTTGAAAGCTCTCTGGCAAGACGCCAGCGAGGAGGAAAAGCGTACTTTCCTACGCTGGGCATTTGAATAAGGGCCCCACGTCACTTCAGCGCCGGAAGCGCTGAAGCGTTTTTTTCAACATACCTTCCAGCAATGTCAGGGCCTCATCAGTGAGGCTCTGGCCGTTCTCTGTCTGATCGTCCAGTTCTTCGTCAAATTCGGTGAGCGTCGCTGCTGAGTTCTCGATGGCGACCAGGCTGTCTTCAAGTAACGGTTTCAGTGACTCGCCATCTGCCACAACGTCGGGGCAGAGAGTGAAGTTAACCGTCAACCGCCCTTCGTAACTGACGGCCACGATGACCAGCCCCATGCTGTCAAACAGTGGCGCGGTATTATACTGCCGCACCAAGCGTGCGCCCTGAAGGTAAAGCGGAACCTGCGGGCCGGGAACGTTGGTGATGGGCAAGTTGAAAACCGGCTGATAACGTTGCGCAATCTGGAGTTCAGAGTAAAGCCGGGCAGACAGGGCCAGCATGGTGGACGGCAGCAGCTCCGTGAGCCTGTCCGCTGCAATGGCTTCCCGGTAGGGTTCCGAAGCCACCGCGTTGCGGTGGATTTTGCGGATTCGGCGGGCCGGGTTCGGTTCATTGGTCGCCAGGTCCAGCAGCATGGCGGACATCTGATTGCCGGTCGCTTTACGCAGGCTGTTTGAACGCACAGATATTGGAGTCATCGCGACCAGTGACTTGTCGGGGTCTCCCTCCTGATTGGCCAGGTATCGCCGAAGTGCCTCGGCGCAGAGCCCAAGCACCACGTCGTTCAGGGTAACGTTCCCCAGGCTGGCTTTTATGGCCTTGAGCCGGGCCAGATCGATATCGGCTGCAACGATCTGACGATTGGCGGTGATCTGGCGGTTGAAAGGGCTATGGGGGGCAGAGAACACCGGAAATGGTAACGGCAGTTTCCGCATCTGTTTCTGGATCAGTCCGCGCGCGGTTATCTCCGCTGCGCTAAAGGCGAGAGAAGTGACCTGCAAGGGCTTGCGCAGCAGGTTGGCACCGGTCTGCACAATGACCCGCTCTTCTGACGGAGCAGGTTTGGGGTGCCAGGGACGGGGCTGGGAAATGGGTCTCGCCTCTGGCGTATATTCCAGCAACTTACCAATGATCTCCTCACCGCTGAACGCATCAATGGCCGCGTGGTGCAGTTTCACGATCAGTGCGAACCCGTGGTGACCCTCGTCGTCATCCGCTGCGGGGAAGCCATCGACAAAGGTGATGTGCCAGAGTGGACGATCCCGTTTGAGCGGCTCTTCCAGAATCTTGGACGCAAGCTCCATCAGGCTCTGCACACGACCGTGCTCGCCCAGGTTGACGTAGGCGAGGTGCCGCTCGATGCTGAAACCGGGATCATCAATCCAATAGGGCCGACCGAGACGAAACGGGATCTCTTTCAGGCGTTGGCGAAACACCGGAACCACGTGGAGTCGACTGCGAAGATAGGCAACGAAGGTGCTGAAAGCCAGTGGTTTGCTGCTGCCACGACCATCAAACAGGTAGATGCCCCCAATGTGCATGGGCGCCGTTTCCGACTCGAGGTAAAGAAAAGAGGCATCCAGTTCCGACAACTGCCGCATGTTTGAACTCCGTTCGGCGTTTTGTTTTCCGGCAGTATAAACGAGTAGTACCGGATTCCGTTGGCTGTTTTGCCGACTCGGTCTACGCCTCGGCGGCCACGTCGAACTCCGGGTCAGGTTTCGAGCCAGGAGGTCAGCTCCGCGGACTGGCTCAGGGTTTTCCAGAACCACATCAGGGCCTTGCCCTGATCTTCCGCGTGCCGTGCCAGATGGAGCATGATGGGTTGGCGAACGTCGTGGACATCAAGAGCAATCAGTTGGCCTTCCCTCAGCTGGGAGCGAATTCTTGATTCGGGTAGCCAGCCAACCCCTAGCCCTGCCTGCTGTACGGCGATCTTCTGGTCAATGTTGGCCACCGTGATGGTGGGCTGTCGCCGGAAGATGCCTGCGTGCCCCGGTGGCAGTGAGCGGGAGGTGTCGGCTGCGACCGCGGCCGGGTAGCGGGCGATGTCTTCCTCCGCCAATGGCTGGGTTGCGGTCGCCAGTGGGTGATCTGGGGCAACGGCGTACACAAAATTCATCTTGCCGAGCGCCTTGGTAGTGAAAGTGCCGGCGGGCTTGCTGAGCTGGTCGGCACCGACAATCAGATCGACGCGGCGACTCTGTAATGCGTCCCAGGAGCCGGCGAAGACTTCCTCAATGATCTGAACTTCTACAGGCACTCCAAGGTCGTAGAAGGCCTTGATGGCCGGAAACAGGCATTCGGCGGGCAGCAGGGTGTTGAAGCCGATACGCAGTCGCGTCTCCCAGCCCTGAGCTACCTGTTTGGTGGTGTGTGCCAGGTTTTCGGCGGCTTCCAGAAGAGATCGGCCTTCCTCGAGCAGGTAGCGTCCCGCCGGTGTCAGAGTGGCGCGATGACCGCTCCGGTCGTAGATGGCGATGTTCAGGTCTTCCTCGAGCTTTTGCACGGTGTAACTGATTGCAGAGGGTACCCGAAACAGCTCCCCGGCAGCGCCGGCAAAACTGCCTTTGCGGTCGATGGCGTCGAGGACCTTGAGTGCGTCTATGGTGATGGCTGTATGCATGTTCGAATTATCTGAGGTTGTTGGCCAGAAATGCTTGTTTGAGAGGGTAGCAGGCTGACCGTTATTCTTCTTCAAATATTATCGGGTTTTGGAGAGGGGAACATTATGGGGCTTCTAGTTGACGGCAAATGGCACGACCAGTGGTATGACACCAGCAAGACTGGTGGCAAGTTTGAACGGGAGGCTGCCCGGTTTCGCAACTGGGTAACGGCGGATGGATCGCCTGGTCCGGAAGGTGAAGGCGGGTTCAAGGCGGAATCGGGCCGGTACCACCTGTACGTGTCCATGGCCTGCCCCTGGGCCCATCGCACCTTGATCTTCAGGAAGCTGAAGGGGCTGGAGAGGCATATCTCTGTGTCGGTGGTTCATCCTGACATGGTGGAGAACGGATGGGAGTTCCGGCCCGGTGATGAGCGGCACAGGGATCATGTGCACGAGTTCGAGTTCCTGCATCAGGTCTACACTCGGGCGGCGCCGGACTATTCCGGGCGGGTGACAGTGCCGACGCTGTGGGACCGGGAAAAGCAGACCATTGTCAGCAACGAATCGGCCGAGATCATCCGGATGTTCAATTCCGCGTTTGATGGTCTTAATGGTGTGCGTGAGGACCTGGATTTCTATCCCGAGCCGCTTCGAGGTGAGATCGGAGAGGTGAATGCCCGGGTTTATGACACCATCAATAATGGCGTGTACAAGGCCGGATTTGCCACGGCTCAGGACAAATATGAAGAGGCTTATGGTGCGTTGTTTGACTCACTTGACTGGCTGGAGGCGCGGTTGGCAAAGCAGCGCTACCTGGTCGGTTCGCAGCTCACCGAAGCGGACTGGCGTTTGTTTACGACATTGATCCGGTTCGACGCAGTGTACTACAGCCACTTCAAGTGCAACCGGCAACGGATAGGGGACTTCCCGGCGCTGTCCGCGTATGTCCGCGATCTGTATCAGGTGCCTGGGGTATCGGAGACAGTCGATATTGACCAGATCAAGCAGCACTACTATGTGAGTCAGCGGACCATTAATCCGACCCAGGTTGTCCCCGTGGGACCGCAACTCGATTTTGAGGCGCCCCACGGCAGAGAGTCACTGGGTTGAGTTAGCTGACGCGGGCAACGGCAACTTCGGTGAGGAGTGCCAGCGCCTCTTTGTAGTCGGACTCGGGCAGGGCATTGAGGCAGTCCGCTGCCAGGGAGGCCTGCTCCCTGGCTTTGGCCATGGTGTACTCCAGGGCGCCGGAGCTGTCGACAATCTGCAGGATAGCCGGCAGGTCATCCAGGCCGCCCTTGCGGATGGCCTGACGAATCAGTTGCCGTTCATCCTCCACCCCTTTTGCCATGGCGTGAATCAGGGGTAGGGTGGTTTTGCCTTCGGCCAGATCGTCGCCCACGTTCTTGCCCATGGCTTCGGCGTCGCCACGGTAGTCGAGTACGTCGTCCACCAGTTGGAATGCCAGTCCCAGGTGTTTGCCGTAGTCCTTGAGGGCGCTTTCCTGTTGTTCATCGGCTCCGGCCAGCAAGGCACCGGTGTGGGAGGCGGCCTCAAACAGCATGGCGGTCTTGTTGTGGATGACCTCCATGTACTGGGCCTCGGTGAGGTCCGGATTCTTTACGTTCATCAATTGCATCACCTCGCCTTCGGCAATCACCGCCGTGGCGTGTGACAGTACGTCCATGATGCGCAGGCTTTGCAGCTCCACCATCATCTCGAATGCGCGGGCATAGAGGAAATCACCTACCAGCACGCTGGGTGCATTTCCCCACCGGGCGTTAGCGGTGCTGCGGCCCCGGCGCATGTCGGACGTGTCCACCACATCATCATGGAGCAGGGTGGCGGTGTGCAGGAACTCGATTACCGCGGCCAGTTTGAGGTGGTCATCTTTATCATAACCCGCAGCCTGGCTGGATAATAATACCAGCAGGGGGCGCAGCCTTTTCCCACCACTTTCAATGATATAGTGGGCGATTTTTTCCACCAGCGGGACATCGGAAGAAAGCCGTTTGATGATCAGGTCGTTCACGCGGCTGAAATCATCCGCCACGGTGTCGTAGATGCGCTGGGCTGTCATGCGGCTTGTGGATCCCTTTCTGGTGTTTTCGTCGATACTATTTATTGATAAATAGGGGCAGGAAGCGGCAATGCTAGGTACTGGGGCTTTCTGTGTCAACTTGGCTTGTATTGCGGGGCCGGTTTTCGTACAATCACGCGCCCAACTCATCCCAACCTGCGCTCCCTGCTATAGGGTTGCCGAAGCGCTTCCCTTAGAACCAGGTGGATAAGAGCAGGGATGGGTCAATCGCGGAGAACGTTAATGTACGCAGTTATTGTTAGCGGTGGTAAACAGCACCGTGTAAAAGAAGGCGAAACTCTGAAGCTGGAGAAGCTGGAAGTGGAAACCGGCGGTAACGTCGAGTTTGACCGCGTTCTGCTGGTTGCCGATGGTGACAAGGTTCAGGTTGGCGCGCCGGTTGTTGATGGTGCCAAAGTGACAGCGGAAGTGGTTAGCCACGGTCGTCACGACAAGGTTCAGATCATCAAGTTCCGTCGTCGTAAGCATTCCATGAAGCGTCAGGGCCACCGTCAGTGGTTTACTGAAGTCAAGATCACGGGTATCAAGGGTTAAGACCCTCGAGTAACCCCTTAGATAAGGAGGCTTGTAATGGCTCATAAAAAGGCAGCAGGTAGTACCCGTAACGGTCGCGATTCCGAGTCGAAACGACTTGGTGTGAAGCGCTTTGGCGGTGAGGCTGTTTCTGCAGGCAGCATCATTGTTCGTCAGCGCGGCACCCGTTTCCACGCTGGTAGCAACGTTGGCATTGGCAAGGACCACACCCTGTTTGCGAAAGCAGACGGCCAGGTGAAGTTCGAAGTCAAAGGCCCTCAGAGCCGTAAGTTCGTGAGCATCGTTCCGGCTGCGTAAGCAGCGGCGATCCGGTTCTGTCGAACCTTGGATTGCTCTGGTGGTATCATCAGGGTGATCCGGAGCCCCGCAAAGCTTCCTAGAGGCTGCGGGGCTTTTTAGTTTATGCGCACAGCGCAAAGGGTAGGTCCATGAAATTCGTAGACGAAGCCACCATCATCGTGGAAGCCGGCAAGGGCGGTCACGGCTGCCTCAGTTTCCGGCGCGAAAAGTACGTTCCCAAGGGTGGCCCCGATGGGGGTGACGGCGGGGATGGTGGTTCCGTGTATCTGGAGGCGGATGAGGCGCTCAATACGCTTATTGATTACCGTTTCCAGCGCAAGCACAAGGCTCAGAACGGTGAGCCGGGTTCCGGCCGTAACTGCACCGGCACAAAAGGTGAGGATCTGGTCTTGCCGGTACCGGTAGGTACCACCGTTGTCGATATGGATACCCATGAGGTGCTTGGCGATCTGACCCACGCCGGGCAGCGTCTGAAGGTGGCCCAATGCGGTTTTCATGGTCTCGGCAACACCCGGTTCAAGTCCTCGGTCAACCGCGCGCCACGCCAGACCACCAAGGGCTCCGAGGGTGAGTTGCGCAATCTGCGCCTGGAGCTCAAGGTGCTGGCGGACGTGGGCCTTCTGGGTATGCCCAACGCGGGTAAGTCCACTTTTATCCGTTCGGTCTCGGCGGCGCGTCCCAAAGTGGCGGACTATCCGTTTACCACGCTGGTGCCGAATCTGGGCGTGGTCAGCGTGCAGGCGCACCAAAGTTTTGTGATCGCGGATATTCCCGGTCTTATTGAGGGGGCCGCTGAAGGTGCCGGGCTCGGGATCCGTTTCCTGAAGCACCTGGTGCGTACCCGTCTGCTGTTGCACCTTGTAGACGTTGCTCCCTATGACGGTTCCTCTCCTGTCGAGTCGGTGCGCGCTATCGAGCATGAGTTGGAGAAGTTCAGCGAAACCCTGGCTAACCGTGAGCGTTGGCTGGTTCTCAACAAGGTTGACATGGTCGCCGAAGAAGATCGGGACGCCCATTGTCAGGCTATTATTGACGAATTGGGGTGGGAAGGGCCCGTGTTCCGTATTTCCGCATTGAGCGGAGAGGGTACCAAACCGTTGACCCAGGCGGTCATGCGCTGGATTGAAGAGCAAGCCGAGGAGGAGGCTCAGAATCCTGAATTCGCCGAGCGCGAGGCGGCGCGGCGCCGCCAGATGGATGAAGAGGCTCGTGCCCGTATCGAGGCAGAGCGGCAGGCTCGCCGGGCTGCCCGCGAGGACGACGATGATGACGACTTCGACGACGATGATTACGATGTCGAAGTGGTGTACGCCCCTGAATAACCCGATAGACGAATCAGTGAGCATCCAGGCGAACCATGAGTGAACGCACCCAGTTACGCCAGGCTCGACGCCTGGTTGTGAAAATAGGAAGCGCCCTGCTAACCAATGACGGTAAGGGGTTGGACGTTGCGGCCCTGGGGTTGTGGGTGGATCAGATTGCGGAGCTGATCGAAGACGGCGTCGAGGTGGTTATCGTTTCGTCGGGTTCTGTCGCTGAGGGGATGAGTCGTCTGGGGTGGACGTCCCGCCCGGAGCAGCTCCATGAATTGCAAGCTGCTGCTGCGGTTGGGCAAATGGGGCTGGTGCAAACCTGGGAAGCTCAGTTCAAGCGCCACGATATCCATACCGCCCAGATTCTGTTAACTCACGATGACCTGTCCGATCGCAAGCGTTACCTGAATGGGCGCAGCACGCTGCGGGCGCTGTTGGATTTTGGTGTGGTGCCCATCGTTAACGAGAACGATACCGTGGTCACGGATGAAATCCGCTTTGGTGACAACGACACGCTTGGCGCTCTCGTGGCCAACCTGATAGAGGCGGATGGCCTGATCATTCTCACCGATCAGCTTGGGTTGTTTGACAAGGATCCCCGCAAACACGCGGATGCGCAGCTGGTCACCGAGCGGAAGGCCGGGGATCATGAGCTGGATGCCATGGCGGGTGGTGGTGCCGGTGCGCTGGGGCGTGGCGGCATGCAGACCAAGGTTCGTGCGGCTCGCCTGGCGGCACGCTCCGGTGCTTTTACTGTCATTGTGGGTGGTCGGATCGAGCATGCCTTAACGCGCCTGCGTGGTGGCGATGTGATCGGCACGATGCTGTTGCCCGAGCAGGGGCGAATTGCGGCGCGTAAGCAATGGCTTGCCAGTCATCTGCAAACGCGAGGTCAGCTCGCTCTGGATGATGGTGCGGTGAGGGTGTTGTGTCTGGGTGGTCGCAGCCTGTTGCCGGTCGGCGTAAAAGCGGTTTCCGGTCAGTTCCGTCGTGGGGAGATGGTTTCCTGTGTGGATCAGAACGGGAAAGAGGTTGCCCGCGGTTTGGTCAATTATGATGCGGATGAGGCCAGGGCGATTGCCGGACGCTCCAGTGACAGGATTGCAGAAGTGCTGGGGTATATCTCGGGCGAAGAGATGATTCACCGGGATAACATGGTGATCGTCTAGAGGGTTCTCTGGCAGGCACAAAAAAACCGGCTCGAAAGCCGGTTTTTTCAGCTCTGAAGGAAGGTCGCTTATGCGCTCTTCAGGGCCTTGATCTTGGCGCTCAGGCGGCTCTTATGACGAGCAACCTTGTTCTTGGCGATGACGCCCTTGTTAACCATGCTGTCCATGATCGGCTGGAACTGCTTGAAGGCAGCCTGGGCTTCTTCGTAGTTGCCGGCTTCAATTTTGGATTGAACCTTTTTCATGTAAGTACGAGCCATGGAACGCAGGCTGGCATTGTGCTTGCGGTTCTTCTCGTTCTGACGTGCGCGCTTCTTGGCTTGCGGGGAATTTGCCACCGTATAACTCCTGAAAATCTGTAATTGATTCGAAAAATTCGCGGGCGCGCCAAAACCAGCGCGTCGAAATAAATGACGCGGAACTATGCCGCCGATGGCTTTAAATGTCAAGGCTTAAGCCCATTTCATCCCGTGGTGCAGAAGGGCTGTGGTAAACTCGCCGCCAGTCAGTTTCACGAGCCAATTCAGACCTCAGGACCCGCATGTCATCCCAAGCTGAAGATACACCACAGAAAAAAGAGCCACCGCAAGCGCCGGGCCTGCTCCGCTCGTCGGGATTGGTTGGGGTGATGACGATGCTTTCCCGGGTACTGGGGCTGGTACGGGACATGGTGATTGCCCGCTATTTCGGGGCCGGGGCCAGTGCGGACGCCTTCTTCGTCGCCTTCAAAATTCCCAACTTTCTCCGCCGGCTGTTCGCAGAGGGGGCTTTTTCCCAGGCCTTTGTGCCGGTACTTTCATCGTACCGGGAAAAGGAAGACATCACGGAAGTGCGTCGGTTGGTCAATGCGGTCGCCGGCTCCCTCGGGGTGGTGCTGCTCGGGGTGACTCTGGTTGCCATGCTGGGGGCGCCGTTATTGACGGCGCTGTTTGCACCGGGTTTTCTGGATGATGATTACAAATTTGGTCTGGCCAGCGACATGCTGCGGATTACCTTTCCCTACCTGTTGCTGATCTCGCTGACGGCCTTCGCAGGCGGCATTCTCAATAGTTATGACCGGTTTGCGATACCTGCGTTTACGCCGGTGTTACTGAACCTGGCAATGATCGGTGCCGCCATATTTCTGTCGCCGCTGATGGAAACGCCGGTCATGGCCCTGGCCTGGGGCGTGTTTATTGCCGGGGCCCTGCAGATGTTTTTCCAGTTGCCTTTTTTGATGCGCCTGGGGTTGTTGCCCCGGCCCAGGGTGGACTATCGTCATGAAGGCGTAAGCCGGATCCTGCGGCTGATGGCGCCGGCGCTGTTCGGTGTTTCGGTCAGTCAGATCAACCTGTTGCTGGATACGGTGCTGGCCTCGTTCCTGCAGACCGGCAGTGTCTCCTGGCTGTATTACTCCGACCGGTTGTCCGAGTTGCCCCTGGGGGTGTTCGGCATCGCCATTGCGACCGTGATTCTGCCCAGTCTGTCCCGCAAGCACGCGGCGGCATCTGCGGACCAGTTTGCCGCCACGTTGGATTGGGCTGTACGCGCGGTTCTGCTGATTGGCGTGCCAGCCGCACTGGCCCTGGCGCTGCTTGCCGAGCCGCTGATCGCCACGCTGTTCCATTATGGCGAAGTCACCGATCGTGATGTCACCATGTCCGCGCAAAGTCTGCGTGCCTACTCCGCCGGGTTGTTGGCCTTTATGCTGATCAAGGTGCTGGCGCCGGGATTCTTTGCCCGGCAGGATACCAAAACACCGGTGAAGATCGGGGTGATCGCCATGGTTGCCAACATGGTCTTTAACCTTATGCTCGTGTTTCCGCTGGCCCACGCGGGGCTTGCTTTGGCGACCTCGTTGTCCGCCTGGCTGAATGGTTTCCTGCTGTGGCGGGGGTTGCGGAAGGAGGGCGCCTGGAAAAGCCAGCCGGGCTGGCCCCGGTTCCTGGCTCAGCTTGCGTTTGCCAACGCCGCGCTTGCGGGTGTTATTGTCTGGTTGCAGGCCCCTGTGGGCGAATGGCTGGCAGCTGATGGGCTGCAGAAGGCGGCGGATATGGGGGTTGTGGTGGCTGCTGGAGTGGCGGTTTACTTTGTGGCGCTGGCCGTTGCTGGCGTCCGGGTAAGACATTTCCGCCACAGGTAGGTTATAATCGCGCGTTTTCTCACCAGCGGGTGGTCGTCGGCCGTCCGTGGAATGCACAGCTGGCAATTAAAGGTTCGCATTACATGCGTCTGATCCGGGGCCTGACCAACCTGAAAACTCTCTCCCGGCAGGAGGACTCACCTCTTGCCGATGGTTGTGTTGCCACCATTGGTAATTTTGACGGTGTTCATATTGGTCATAAAGCCATTCTGGACCAGGTCAAGGAAAAGGCCCGCACCCTCGGTGTGCCGTCCGTGGCCATGATCTTCGAGCCACAGCCCCGTGAGTTTTTCCAGGGCAGCGAGGCGCCACCCCGTTTGATGGCATTTCGCCAGAAATTCGAGGCGCTGCTGGGTGAAGGTATCGATATTGTGCTGTGCCTGCGTTTTGACGAGAAGTTTCGTAGCTACTCCGGCATGGGATTCATCGAGGACGTTCTGATCGACGGGCTGGCGGTTCGGCACCTGGTGGTTGGTGATGATTTCCGTTTCGGCTGTGACCGCGCCGGGGATTTTGCCTTGCTGGAGCAGGTCGGCCAACAGCGGGGTTTCAGCGTTGAGAATACCCGAACCGTGACCGTTGGCGGCGAGAGAGTGAGCAGTACCCGGGTGCGAAACCTGTTGAATGTGGATGGCCTCGAGCAGGCGGAACAACTGCTTGGTCATCCGTACCGGATACGGGGGCGAATAGTCTACGGTCGCCAACTCGGCCGTGAGCTGGGCGCACCGACGGCAAACATCCTGTTGCGCAGAATGCCAGCGCTCCAAGGGGTGTATGTTGTCAGTGCGTCCCTGGAAGACGGCTCTATTCATGATGGTGTCGCCAATATCGGCCTTCGACCGACGGTGGATGGCAAGCAGCCATCGCTGGAAGTGCACCTGTTTGACTTTGCTGGCACACTTTATGGGCAGCATATTGAAGTGGTGTTTCGTCACGGTGTGCGGGAAGAGATCAAGTTCTCCTCCGTAGACGAGCTGAAAACGCAAATAGCCCGTGATTTTGACAGCGCCCGGGCGTGGATTGCCGACAATGGTGCCGCCGCTGGCGACCGCTGAGGTCGACCGGCGTGATATGACCTCTATTTTACTGATGACAACTGACCGAAAGAGTACGCACACATACCATGAGCGACTACAAGCACACTCTGAATCTGCCTGAAACCGCCTTTCCCATGCGCGGTAACCTGGCCAAGCGAGAGCCGGATATGCTCAAACGCTGGCAGGACCTGGACGTCTACGGCAACCTGCGTAAACAGCGTGAAGGCCGCGACAAGTTCATCCTTCATGATGGCCCTCCTTACGCCAACGGCAGCATTCACATCGGTCACGCGGTCAACAAGATTCTCAAGGACATGATCGTCAAATCCCGCGGCTTCATGGGGTACGACGCCCCCTACGTGCCGGGCTGGGACTGCCACGGTCTTCCGATCGAACACAAGGTTGAGCAGGAAATCGGCAAGGCTGGCGTGAAGGTGGACTATAAAACCTTCCGTCAGGCCTGCCGTGATTATGCCACCAAGCAGATCGCCGGGCAGAAAGCCGACTTTATCCGTTTGGGCGTGATGGGGGAGTGGGACAAGCCCTACCTCACCATGGACCCGAAAGTGGAGGCGGGTATTGTTCGCGCGCTTGGCAAGATCGTCGCCAAAGGTCATCTGGTTCGTGGTTACAAACCGGTTTACTGGAGTGTGGTGGGTCAGTCCGCACTGGCAGAGGCCGAGGTAGAGTATCAGGACAAGACGTCCACCCAGATTGATGTGCGCTTCACCGCGGTGGATCAGGCCAAGGTGCTATCACTGTTTGGCACTGACAAAGGGGAAGGGGATGTATCGGTGGTGATCTGGACCACTACGCCCTGGACCATCCCCGCCAACCAGGCGGTGTCACTGAGTGCCGATCTGGACTACGCCCTGGTTCAGCTGGATGTCGGGCAGGGACCTGAGCGGATGATTCTGGCTGCCGACATGGTGGAAGGCATCATGGCGCGCTGGTCTGTGGAAAATTTCGAGGTACTGGCTACCAGTTCCGGTGCCGCGCTGGAGCGTCTGGCGCTTCACCATCCGGTTTATGACAAACAGGTGCCGGTGACTCTGGGGGATCATGTTTCAACGGACGCAGGTACCGGCGCCGTTCACACCGCGCCCGACCACGGTATGGAAGATTTTGAGGTCGGCAAGGCCTACGGCATCGATACCCTGAACCTGGTTCAGGCCAATGGTACCTACACGGCTGCCGCAGGAGAGTTCGCCGGTGTGCACGTGTATAAAGCCGATGAGCCGGTGTGTTCCGCACTGGAGCGTGAAGGCAAGCTGGTGTTCTCCGAGAAGTTCCGCCACAGCTATCCCCATTGCTGGCGCACCAAAACACCGCTGATCTACCGCGCCACCCCGCAGTGGTTCATCAGCATGGAGAAAGAGAACCTGCGTGCCGATGCCCTGGAAGCCATCAAGGGTGTGCGCTGGATTCCGGCCTGGGGCCAGAACCGCATTGAGGCCATGTTCCAGCAGTCTCCGGACTGGTGCATTTCCCGTCAGCGTACCTGGGGGGTGCCGATTACCCTGTTTATCCATAAGGAATCCCAGGAACTGCACCCGGATACCCAGAACCTGATCGAGGCGGTGGCCAAGGAGATCGAAATCGGTGGTATCGATGCGTGGTACGAGATGGACACCAACGCCCTGCTGGGTAATGACGCCGACCAGTATGAGAAAGTTACGGATACTCTGGATGTCTGGTTCGACTCCGGTGTGACCCACGAGTCGGTCCTGCGCCCGCGTAACGAGCTGGGCCAGTTCCCAGCCGACATGTACCTGGAAGGTTCCGATCAGCACCGTGGCTGGTTTCAGTCGTCGCTGAAAACCTCCATCGCGATGAACGGTGTGGCACCCTATAAGCAGGTGCTGACCCACGGTTTCACGGTGGACGGCAAGGGCCACAAGATGTCCAAGTCCATGGGTAACGTGATCGCGCCGCAGGAAGTGATGAACGAGCTGGGCGCCGACATCCTGCGTCTGTGGGTAGCTGCCACGGATTACAGTGGCGAGATGACCGTGTCCAAGGACATCCTCCGTCAGACCGCGGACGGTTACCGTCGAATCCGCAACACCGCGCGCTTCCTGCTCAGTAACCTCACCGGTTTCGAGCCGGACCAGCACATGGTCGCGCCGGAAGACATGATTGCCCTGGATCGCTGGATGGTGGATCGTGCCCTGCAGTTGCAGCACGAGCTTGACGAGGACTACCAGAACTACGCCTTCCTGCGCATCTATCAGAAGGTGTACAACTTCTGCGAGGCGACACTGGGCGGGTTCTATCTCGATATCATCAAGGACCGCCAGTACACCACCCAGGCAGACAGCCGGGAGCGTCGCTCCTGTCAGACCGCCCTCTACCATGTGGCAGAAGCCCTGGTGCGTTGGATTGCGCCGATTCTGAGTTTCACCGCTGACGAGATCTGGCAGACCCTGCCGGGCAAGCGCGGCGACACCGTGTTCTACGAGACCTGGTACGAGGGACTGACCGCACTGCCGGAGAATGCCGAGCTGGGGCGCGACTACTGGCGTGAAATCTACAGCGTCAAGGAAGCGGTGAACAAGTGCCTGGAGGAGGCCCGTGGCCGCGGTGAAATCAAAGGTTCACTGAGCGCTGAGGTCACCCTCTACTGTGAAGGTGAACTGGCGGCGGATCTCAAGCACCTGGGTGAAGAGCTGCGGTTCGTTCTGATTACCTCGGAAGCCACCGTCAAGCCGATGTCCGAGGCCGGTGATGCCGAGTCCACCACCCATGAAGGATTGTTGGTGAAGGTGACCCCGGCGGCCCATGCCAAGTGTGAGCGCTGTTGGCATCACCGGGAAGATGTGGGGCAGCACGCGACCTACACGGATCTCTGTGGTCGTTGTGTGACCAACGTGGAAGGGGCGGGTGAAGCCCGTTCGTTTGCCTGATGGATGCGGTTATGAGCGATGAGCGCACCGGCGCCAAACTGAAGTGGTTGTGGCTGGCCGTTCTGGTGATTGCGCTGGACCTGGGGACCAAGGCCATGGCGACAGCCATGCTGACCTACGGCAACCCGGTGCCCGTAATCCCGAGCTTCAACCTGACGTTGCTGCACAATACCGGCGCTGCCTTCAGCTTCCTCGCGGGCGCCGATGGCTGGCAGCGCTGGTTTTTCGTGGTGCTGGCCATTGGCGTGAGTGTGGCCCTGGTGATCTGGCTGCGGTCCCTCAAATCTCATGAAACCTGGCTGGCGGTTGCCATCGCCCTGATTCTCGGTGGCGCGCTTGGCAACGTTTATGACCGGGTCGTGCACGGCTATGTGGTGGATTTTCTGCATTTCTACTGGCAGGACTGGCATTTTCCCGCGTTCAACCTGGCCGACACCGCGATCACTATTGGTGCCGGCATGATGATTCTCGACATGTTCCGCAAGCCCCCCGAAGAGGCTGCGGACGGGAGCGATAAACACTGATGAAAGAATTGCCTGTAGACAAGGGAACCCGCGTTACTCTCAACTTCGCGCTGAAGTTCCAGGACGGTGAAGTGGTGGATTCCACTTTCGAGAAAGAGCCCGCCACCCTGGAGATTGGTGACGAAAACCTGCCCGAGAACTTCGAAGCCTATCTGATGGGTATGACCGCCGGTGAGCAAAAGTCGGTAGAAGTGCCTCCTGAGAAGGCCTTTGGTCAGCACAACCCGAACAACGTGCAGACCTTCAAGCGTCACGAATTCAGTGCCGACATGGTACTCGAGCCGGGGGTGATGATTTCCTTCGCCGATGCCCGCCAGCAGGAGTTGCCGGGTGTGGTCAGCCGTGTGGAAGGTGATGAAGTGGAAGTGGACTTCAACCATCCCCTGGCAGGGCGTACACTGATCTTCGACGTAGAAATTATTGACGTGGAGCCGGTCGGACCGGCCCACTAACCAGAGCAGCAGGCGCAGATATGCAGATCCGACTGGCGAATCCCCGTGGCTTTTGTGCCGGTGTCGACCGTGCCATCGAAATCGTTAATCGAGCCCTGGATGTGTTCGGGGCGCCCATTTACGTTCGCCATGAGGTCGTCCACAACAAGTTTGTGGTCGACAACCTGCGGGATCGGGGCGCGATTTTCGTGGACGAACTGCACGAAGTGCCGGACGACACCTTGGTCATCTTTAGCGCCCATGGGGTCTCCCAGGCGGTACAGAACGAAGCAGCCAGTCGTGGCCTGAAAGTGTTCGACGCCACCTGTCCGCTGGTCACCAAAGTTCATATGGAAGTCATGCGCTACAGCCGCGAAGGCCGTGAGTGCATCCTGATCGGTCACCAGGGCCACCCGGAAGTGGAAGGCACCATGGGGCAGTACGATCACAGCAACGGCGGTGATATCTATCTGGTTGAAAACGAAGAGGATGTCGAGAATCTTGAGGTTCAGGACCCGTCCCGGCTCTCCTACGTGACCCAGACCACGCTGTCGGTGGATGACACCGCCCGTGTCATCGACGCTCTGCGTGCCAGGTTCCCGGAGATCCAGGGGCCGCGTAAGGACGACATCTGCTACGCCACCCAGAATCGCCAGGATGCCGTTAAACAACTGGCCGGCGACTGCGACCTGATGCTGGTGGTCGGCTCCCCCAACAGCTCCAACTCCAATCGGCTGCGGGAACTGGCCGAGCGTATGGGGACCCCCGCCTACCTGATCGACGAAGCTGCCCAGATTGAAGCGCAATGGCTGGACGGCAAGCAATCTGTCGGCGTCACCGCTGGTGCCTCCGCGCCGGAGGTGCTGGTAAACGACGTGATATCCCGCCTCCGCGAGCTTGGCGGCGACCTGCCTGAGGAGATCGCAGGCAGGGAGGAGAACATTGTGTTTTCCATGCCGAAGGAATTGCGGATTGATGTGGTCGAGGTTTCTTGACCGTTTGTGACCCTCTGCACACTTTTTCTCACCCCTTTGCCAGTCGTCAGGAATTCCCCTCCGCTTGTCGACAAGCCATGGCTACTCGTATGGAAGTTATTTAACCTGCAGGATAGACAAAACTGGACTGGTGGTTATGGCAGCTTCAACGAACAACAAAGGCTTTACCGTCATTGAATTGATGTTGACGATCGCGGTGATTGCAGTCGTAGCGACGTTTGCGATTCCGTCATTCCAAACGATGATCATGAACAACAGGCTCTCCTCTCAGGCTAACGAAATAACCAGCCTTGTCAGCTTCGCCAGAAGCGAAGCGTCGAAACGTCCGGATGCCCGTATTACTTTGTGTCCTTCCAATGACGGCGCAACCTGTTCTGGCGGGGCAGCCTGGGAAGGCGGTTGGATTGCCATGCTGGATGTGGACGGCGACCGGACACTTGATGCGGGTGACGGCGACCGGGTGCTTCGAATCGGTGAGCCACTGGCAGGCGGCAATACCCTCCGGATTGCGGGATTTGGTGGCAATGCCTTCATCCAGTTTGACGGCAGCGGCCAGCCTGTTTCGCCAGGCGCATTGGGGGCCGTTGATGGTTCGCTGGTGGTATGCGATAGCCGAGACGATGAGTTTGCACGCGGAGTGGTTGTTATGGTGTCAGGTCAAACCCGACTCGCACGCGACGAAAACAACAGCGGAACCGTAAATCTGCATGGAGGTGGTAACGATGTTACCTGTCCGTAAACTTCAGACTAGGCAGCGGGGGATCACGCTCATTGAAATCCTGGTCACCATGATCATTCTGGCGATCGGGTTGCTGGGGCTTGCCGGCTTGATGATGGATGGACTGAAGAATAACCAGAGCGCCTACCTGCGGACCCAGGCCAGTATCCTCGCTTATGACATGGCGGACCGGATCAGAATCAACCGCGATCGAGCCATCGCGGGCGACTACGACGGGTACTCCACCTCCGGCGAGGGAGGGTTTACCAATCTGCCGACGTGCGTTGGCAACGCCGCCGGTTGCTCGGCCGCGGACCAGGTTAATCAGGACCTCGCGGAATGGACGCGGGAAATCCAGGGTGCCGGCGGCACAGCGTTGTTGCCTGACGGAGAGGGTTCCATTACCCGGGGTGCGGGCAATCTGTTCACGATCACGGTGGGCTGGCAGGAAACGCGTTGGGATGAGGAAAGCGAAACCCGCGTGACCGACCTTCAGCAGTTTGCCGTTGAATTCAGTTTGTAGGAAACGAAGATGGACCAGATTAAGAGCCCCTTGAACTGTCAGCCCAGAGTATTTCCGAAGAAAGCTGCCGGCTTGTCGCTGATCGAGCTGATGATAGCGCTCGCACTCAGTGCAACCCTGATCATCGGTGTAATAACAATATATCTGGACTCCAGTCAGACCTCTCGGTTAAGCAATTCGCTGGCGCGCATTCAGGAAGCTGGTCGGATCGTTACGGAAATTATTGTTCGGGACGTGCGGATGTCTGGCTTTCAGGGCTGCGCGGACCCCAATACCATCTCTATGACAATTATTGCGGATAACCCCCCGACCACAGACTTTTTTCAGACCTCTCTGAGAGGTTGGGAGGTTGATAACGGAACCTGGGCGGATGGCACCGAGTTCGATGGTGAAAGCATTGAAGGCGACGCCGTGGTTGGCAGCGATGTCATTTCGATCCAGAGAGGGGAAATCGTACCAATTAACCTCACTGGCAATATGACAGCGACCAACGCAAACATTCAGGTTGCCGGCCAGCTGGCAATGTTTGATCAGAACGACATAGTGCTGATCTCCGATTGTGAGAACGCAGACCTGTTCCGAATCTCCAGTAATCCGGAGAGTGGAACCTGGGCCCATGCCAACAATGTCAATTCAGGAAACCGTCTTAGCCAGGCCTACAACGAAACGGCCCGAATTATGCGATTCAGTTCGACGACGTATTTCGTAGCGGACAGCGGCCGCGTCGATGCCCGCGGCAATGCCGTGTTCGCCTTGTATCGTCAACGTGAAACTAACGCAGGTGGTTCCTTTGCCGTAGATGAGTTGGTGGAGGGCATCGAGAGCTTGCAGGTCCTCTACGGGGAGCGTTTGCCCAGCGATAATATCCGCTATGTACCTGCGGATACTGCGGGTCTCGATATGTCTCGGGTGGTGGCAGTCAAGGTGGGCTTCCTGATCAGTAGCCCGGAGAGTGTACAGGATGGCAACGATCAGCTCAGCTATGACTTGCCGGGAGAGACGGTTGCTCCGGCTGGCACTGCCGGGGCTTCGGTCTTTCACCCATTGGATAATCGAATTCGAAGGACATTCGAATCTACGATCAACATTCGGAATCGCGATTAATCGAGGGCGTATTAATGGAAGCTTTCAACAAAAGAGCAGTTTTTCCTGGACACCAGACCGGGGCGGTGCTGGTCGTTAGCCTGATTGTGCTCCTGGTTCTTACGCTAATGGGTGTGGCGGGCATGAACAGTTCAATGATGCAGGAACGGATGGCTGCGAACGCACAGCACTCGAACCGGGCATTTCAGGCTGCAGAAAGTGCAGCTGGCGCTTTGATGCAGCAGTTGATGGATGGTGACCTGAGTATGCTGCAGCAGTCGATGGCGTCTGCGGACTCCATGAGCACTACCACCGCTTTTACAATCGGTGGCTCCGACGTTTCATCTGAATACGCCGCCCGATATCTGGGTGAAATCATTATAACCAGCGGCAGTTCGATGGACGCCAACGAAAGCACTACGCTGTTGAAGGGGTATCGCTATGAGCTCAGTGGCACATCTGAAATTTCCGGAACTGGTGCATCCCGCACCGTTTTCAAGGGCATCGAGTATTACTAAACCAGTAAGCAGGTCAGCATAAGCTGAGTTGCTGGGAGGAATTATGACCGTACCAAAGATCGTTCATCAGTTTTTCAGTCTTGCCCTTGCGCTAGGTGCGCTGGCTGCGAGTCCCGGCGCATTTGCCGAGCGCCTTATCGATAAAGCGGAGATGAAGCCAGTTGTGAATGTGCTTGAGAGTGCCGGCGTTTCGGTGGTCACCAATTCCTCGGGAGAAGTGGTACAGGTGGTTACTGGATTGTGTGAGGGATGTGAACGGCGGTCGTTTTTGCCAGAACGAAGCGTAAAAGTGGAGTACGAAGGACAAATAATATCGGCTGCGCGCATTGCTACTCTCGATGGTGGCCCTGCCCTTGTCGGTATTCGGGTGAGTAGTGGCATGGCCACCTCCGTTGACTTCCAGAAAATTGAAAGGGAGCGTCAAAATGCGAATTGATCGTTTTTTGTCCTCAGTAGGCGCGTTTTTCCTAACGCTGGGGCTGGCCTCTACGGTGGCGGCTGATGATACCGAGATCTTCTTCAATACCAGTGAAACAACAATCCGGCCGAACATTCTCTTTGTCATGGATAACTCCGGAAGCATGGAAACGATGGTGGAAACCACCACCGAATACGATTCTTCGGAGAATTACAGCGGCGATTACGATGACGATTATATCTACTTCGACGCTGGCTGGGGCTTGCGGTCGATCAGAAAGTCTGTGCTCACCTGCGACGACGTGCTGCCCCGTCTGGGTGGTTCAGGATGGTTGCTTAACTATAAGATGGCCTACTATTACGGGAGTCGCTGGAACCAGCTGAGCTACTTCAATATCAATAACTCCGACACAGACTGCGAGGCGGATGATGACCAGAAGAAAGCCAAATGGCGCAAATATCGAGAAGCGGACATCTATTCTGCCAATTACCTGAACTGGTATTTCGATCATCGGGCTAGCGAAGAACGCTCCCGGATGAGTATCGTTAAAGAAGTGGCGAAGAATCTTGCCGATAGTATGACTGGTGTGAATATTGGTTTGATGGCGTTCAATACGGACTACGACCAGTACGTCTGCTACAACTCGGGTTGCGGTTACACCACTGGTGAAGGAGGGCATGTCATCCTTCCAGTTGGTGATATCAAGAACAACAGAGAGCAGTTCAAGTCGGATATTGACGACCTGTCTCCGGACACCAATACGCCGTTGTCCGAAACGCTTTTTGGCGCTATGCGCTATTATTCCGGCAGCTCGCCCTTCCTTGATCGTAACCCCGAGAATGACACCGTTGACGACGCGGGTAATTACGTTTCACCGGTGGAATACGAGTGTCAGTCCAACAACGTCATTATGCTGACCGACGGCGCTCCAACGATGGATTCCAATCATGACTCCACTATGGAGAGTGTCGTTGGCAATTGCTCGGGGAACTGTCTCGACGAAGTAGCCGAGTTCATGAATGAAAACGATATCGTCTCTGGCAAATCCGGAACTCAGACTGTAAACACTTATACTGTAGGGTTCGACACAGATCAGGAACTGCTCTCTAACGCTGCGGTCAAGGGAGGCGGGGCCTATTACACAGCTAACGATTCGGAGTCACTGCAGCAAGCGTTCACAGATATCGTGCGCTCGGTGTTGGCGGTGAACACCACGTTTGTAGCGCCGGGTGTTGCGGTTAATACCTTTAACCGTCTCAATCATCTGGATTCATTATTTTTCTCCGTGTTTCAGCCAGACGTGTCGCCCCAGTGGAGTGGTAATCTCAAGCGCTACCGGCTGGGTTCTGATGGCAAGATATATGACAGCAACGGTAACGAAGCGGTGAACGATACCACCGGTTTCTTCAAGACCGATGCCCAGAGCTGGTGGAGCCCTGAAGCCGACGGTCCCGTTGTCGCCAAAGGGGGGGCGTCATCGCAACAAGCTGACCTGAACGTTAACCGGAAAGTGTTCACTCACTACGCCGGCGCATCGAACGACTTGACCCAGGCTGCAAATTCGGTGGCGGTAGCCAATAAAGACAACCTGACCAAAGCCATGTTTGGCGACGCGGACATGTCCGACGAGCTGCACGAAAAGCTCATCAACTGGACCCGTGGGCTCGATGTCGACGATCAGGACGACGACGGTTCGAGCACCGACGCGCGTAAATACATCGCGGACCCTTTGCATTCTGTTCCGCATCTGGTCATTTATGGCGGGGACTCGGAGTCTCCAGACACCACGGCATTCTTTGGTGACAACCAGGGCTTTATTCATGCCATCGATGGTAGTTCTGGCGAAACCTATTTTTCCTTCATCCCGCAGGCATTGCTCGAAAATCAGCAGACTCTGATGGAGAACAGCAGCAGTGTTCCGGATCACGTTTATGGCATGGATGGTTCCATCATTAGCTGGCAGTACGATGATAATAATGATGGTGCGATCAGTGCAGCAGACGGTGATCATCTCTACATCTACTCTGGTATGCGCCGCGGTGGACGAAACTACTATGCACTGGATGTGACGACCCGTACCTCGCCCCGGATGCTGTGGGATATTACCGGAGGTCAGGGTGACTTTGCGGAGCTTGGTCAGACCTGGTCCAAGCCGGTGAAAACCAAAATCAAGATCCAGAATTCCGTCAAGGAAGTTCTAATCGTCTCAGGCGGTTACGATCCTCAGCAGGACGAACTGACCACGCGGGAAGCTGACTCTGTGGGCCGCGCTTTGTACATTGTTGATGCCGGAACAGGCCAGAGGCTGTGGTGGGCAGGTCCGTCAGGAAGTGGCGCGGACCTGGAACTTGCTGATATGGAATACAGCATTCCGGCATCGCCAAGAGCGCTGGATCTGAACGGTGATGGTCTGGTGGACCAGGTTTATGTCGGTGACATGGGTGGCCAGGTGTGGCGGTTCGACATGTATAACGGTAACAAAAACTCCAATCTCGTGACCGCGGGTGTTATTGCTGAGTTTGCCGGTGACACGGCCCAGAGTAATCGCCGTTTCTACCACACTCCCGACCTTTTCGGTCTGAGGTTCGGCGGAAGCCGCAGCCTTGGGATGGTCATTGGTTCGGGCTGGCAAGCCCACCCACTCAACACGGCCATTGATGATCGGATCTTTATGGTCCGCATCGCAGACGTGACTGAGCCGCCTGAAAATGCCGATGGCGACGTTGATTACGCAGGCGTTAAGGTTACCGAGGCCGATCTGTTCGACACCACCGATAACCTGATTGGTCAAGGTAACGATGCCCAGCGCACGCAGGCGCAGAATGACTTGGCGGCCGCAAAAGGTTGGTACATCAGAATGACTCGAGATGGCGAAAAGATTCTGTCGACCAGTCAGACGATCAACGGGCAAACATTCATCACCTCTTATGAGCCAACACCCAGCAGCAATGCCTGCCTGCCTTCGGCAGGTACGGCCCGGCTTTATCATGTCTACGTGAAGGATGGGACACCGGTAGTCAACTATGACAACGTAGGTGGCGACAACCTGACGTCCACTGATAGGGAGGTGACTCTGGACACGGTTGGTTTGCCGCCTGATGCGCAACGTATGCGAGTGGACGGTAAAGACATCATTTGTGTCGGTGCCGAATGCCGACCAGTCGACACGGTAACGGGTGTGGTTGAGACCTACTGGTACGAGGACTAAATGTTGAACGTTGCGAACACAAGAAATTCGGGTTTTACGCTTATCGAACTGATGATTGTGGTTGCAATCATCGGAATACTCGCCTCGATAGCGTACCCCAGCTATCTGGGATACGTTGAGCGATCGCGGCGGTCAGATGCCCAGGGCGCACTGCTAGGGCTTGCAAATGCCATGGAACGGCACCACACCGCCAACAATACGTACCTGGGGGCGGGCGCTCCGAACACCGGAGCGCCAAGCATATTCCCTGATGAAGTCCCCCGTGACGGTAACGAAAAGTTCTACGATCTGACGATCACGGCGGCCACACCAACAACCTACACGGTCCGGGCGACCCCCAAGAATGCCCAGGCCGGCGATGGTGTTTTAGAGGTGACCTCCACTGGGGTTAAGCGCTGGGACCGTGATAATGACGGTTTGGGTGCCGGCGACAACACCTGGGAGCGTTAATTTCTGATTGATAGCGGCTATCAAGCGTGGGGGCATTCAATCAATGCTCCCCACTTGAGCTTTATTGAGCCAAGGTCGCTGTTAACGCTCTCGCTGCGAAATCGGCCGCCTTTATTGACGGCCATATAAGATATTTTCCGTCCGGGGGCGGTCTGATCTGGGCAAAGAACGAGGCCGCCTGAAGCTCCGTGTATCATCCCGCTCGGGCTGAATTGCAGATAACCTCGGCTGGCTGTCCTAGATTTCACTGAATAGGGTGTCGACGGCGAATCGAGCTGCCGCCACACCTGATCAGCGTCTGGCTTCTTATCGTTGTTGGCGTCGGGGAAAATAGAAACTGGCAGGCTCCAGTCGTCGATACAAGTCGAATCCTCGTCTAGTGGGCAAACAGTGACCAGGTGCTGTGTGCTGGCAGCCATCCATCGGGCGTACTCAAATGCCTGATGGTAACTCTGAACAATTTCTCTGTGTTTGTTGCGTTCGACAAACGCTGTCCACGAGGGAATGGCCAAGCCTGAAACGATCGATATGATGGTTAATGCGATAAGTAACTCAATGAGAGTCATACCGCATTCCTTGCGGTTGGTCATACAACATTCCTTGATTGTTGATTGCAGATGGGCTTCTCAGCCTTCCTCAGTCTACTGAATAATCACTCCATCCCCAACTTCTTCAACCGATACCGCAGCGCCCGGAAGCTGATCCCCAGACGCTTGGCGGCGGCTGTCTTATTCCAGCGGGTCGCCTCCAGGGCCTTCTCGATGGCCTGACGCTCGATGGTTTCCAGGTAACCTTCCAGGTCAATCTCTCCGTCCGGCACATCCGCTTGCTCGGCATTGCGGGTGATCTCAAGGGTTGCTGTGCCCCCCAGTCCGGGCGGCGTGGGCGCATTGCCAAGATGGAGGTCGGCGGCACCGATCTGGTCATTATCACAAAGCGTGAAAGCGCGTTCGAGTATGTTTTCCAGTTCACGAACATTGCCGGGAAACTCATAGTCCTTGAGGCGCTCGATGGCATCGGGCGTCAGCGTTGCAGGCTCGCACTCATATTCACGGGCGATGCGCTCCAGAATGTGGTCGGCCAGCAGCGCTATGTCATCGGGCCGCTCCCGCAGCGGTGGCACGGCCAGCTCGATGACGTTGATGCGGTAGAACAGATCCTGACGGAATGTACCTTCCTGCAACAGTTCCGGCAGGTTCTTGTGGGTCGCGCTGAGCACACGGATATCCACCGGCACTTCTTTGGTGTCTCCCACCGGTCTGACCGCCTTTTCCTGAATCGCCCTGAGCAGTTTGACCTGCATGGGCAGGGGCAGGTCGGCGACTTCGTCCAGGAACAGGGTTCCGCCATCGGCGGTGCGGAACAGGCCGTTCTTGTTGTCGACTGCACCGGTAAAACTGCCCTTCTTGTGGCCGAAGAACTCGCTTTCCATTAATTCGGATGGAATGGCACCGCAGTTTACGGCGATAAAAGGGCCGTCCCGTCTTGGGCCCTGCAGATGGATCATCCGTGCCACCAGTTCCTTACCACTGCCGGATTCTCCGCTGATAAAGACCGGCGCCTGGCTTCTGGCCAGCTTTCGGACCTGATTGCGCAGGCGTTTGATTTCGGCAGACTTGCCCAGAAGCAGCCCGGGTTCGTCCGGGGGGATCTCCGATTCCGGTTTGGGTTCGGAGAGTTTGAGGGCACTGTTAACCAGCTCTCGCAGACGGGGTAGTTCCACTGGCTTGGACACAAAATCAAAGGCGCCGGCTTTCAGGGATTCAATGGCGGTGTCCATGTTGCCGTAGGCGGTGATCACGGCGACCGGCGTGCAGGGTGTATGCTGTTGAATCCAGTGCACCAGGTCAATGCCATTACCGTCCGGCAGGTTCATGTCGGTCAGGCAGAGGTGGGGACGGTGTTCTTCCAGCAGCTTTTTTGCACTGGTAATGTCCGGCGCGGTCAGGGTGTTGATGCCCATGCGGGTCAGGGTGATTTCCAGAAGGTCCCGGATGTCCGGTTCGTCGTCTACGATCAGCGCGGTGTGAGTGGTCATTGTGTGGTTTTGGTTCCCTATCGTTATGCTTTCGTCCACCGTCATTAAATCATTCGCCCTGGGTGGGCGAAGGTTATGCGAAAACAGCAGCCGGGTTTATCGTCTTCCACCAGGGAAAGATGGGCCTGATTAGCCTCGCACAGTTCCCGGGCCAGATAAAGCCCGAGGCCGGTGCCGCTTTTATCGGTTGTGAAAAACGGCTCAAAAATCGAGGATCGCTGCTCCGGCGGTATGCCCGGGCCGAAGTCGCGAACATCCAGGTAAGCCCGTTCGCCGTCCGCCGTCGGGCCAGCGTGCAGTTCGATCGTCCGTTTGCCGGTTTGTTGTTCACTATAGCGCAACCCATTATCGCAAAGGTTGACCAGAACCTGTTCAATCTGACTTTTATCAAACCGGGCTGGGGGAATGGTAGCGTCCAGGCTGAGTGTTATTTCGGTGGGTGGCTGGTGTTCGTTGTCCTGTGTCTGAAGGTATTCATCCCGGAACTCATTCAGCCATGCGGCCACATCCAGCAGCTCACTGGTGGCAACGCGGCGTCGAGACAGGTCCAGCACGTTTTCGACGATACCGTTGACCCGTCTGGAATGGCGCCGGATGATGTCTAGCATCTGTTGATCGCTCTTATCCAGATGGTGTGATTCTTCCATCAATTGCGCCGCGTGACTGATGGCGCCCAATGGGTTGCGGATTTCATGGGCGATACCGGCGGTTAAGCGGCCCAGCGATGCCAATTTCATTTGTTGTGCCTGCTGGGTGACTTTGCTCATGTCATCGATAAAAACGAGGATATGATCGCCACGTTCCTGGTCCAGCTGGGTAAAATTTACCTGCAGCAGCGGCGATGTCGGTGATGCCTGGAAAGGTTCCGTCTTGCGGGCGGGGTCCCTGAGCCAGTCTTCCAGCCCGAGACGAAGATGCTGGGGCAGGTGGCGCCCTCGGTTGCCATCGCCCGGATTGTCAGTCTGGGCGCCGAACAGCAGTTCTTCCGCCGCGGCATTGGCCAGGCGAATCTGACCGAAGCGGTCCAGTACCAGTATCCCGGTCCGCATGCGCTGGATAATTTGGCGGTTGATCTGTTCCAGTTCCTCAATGCTGCGGGCCCTTGAGGTTGCAAGCGCCTCGCTGCGCACCATGCGTTTAGAGATATTCTGGAGGATAAACGCGGCGGCAAAGTAGAGAATGCCGAGGGATCCGGCCCGTACAATGTCGTCCCCGGATGCGTCCCATGCCAGTACCGCCCAGCTGGAAATGCCCAGCGAGCAGATCGCGGCCAGGGCGGCGTAGAAGGTGCCCAGGCGACTGGGGGTCAGGATGTTGCCGGCCGCAACGGATACGATGACCAGATTCGCAAGGCCGTTGGTGATGCCGGTGCTGGTCAGCAGTAGGCCGTGCATGATGAGGATGTCCAGCAGAACCGATAACGTGATGTGCCGCTGGTTGGGCTGCATGCCCGCCAACATGATCATGGCAATAAAGCCATTCAGCGCAAAGTAAGTGACAACTCCGGCCTGGTAGTAATCCAGCATCCGGAACCGGGTATCGAAATTCACCGGATCGATAAACAGCAAGGCCACCAGCATCAGGCTGATGACCACTCGATAATGATTGTAGATGCGGAACAGCTTGGCCCGCTGAGTGACTGGGGGGCTGTCTGGCCAGCTTTGATTGGGCCTGGTTGCCGTTTTTACCATAATTGGTTGGGGTTCCCGGGAGAATTCCATTGCCTTGAAGGGTTATAATAGCCTTTTAACGGCAATAAGTTACAGGAGCTGTCTTTATGTCCGTCTCACCGCAACCGTCCTCTGCTGGCACGGCAACACGAAAACTGTGTGTGGTTATGGCACAACTGGATTTCCTGGTGGGGGATATTCAGGGCAACACTCAGGCGGTGGTTGAGGCGGCGCAGAAAGCCCACAATGAACAGGGCGCCGACATTGTGGTGTTTCCGGAGTTATGCCTGACCGGGTATCCGCCCGAAGACCTGTTGTTGCGACCAAGCCTCGAGCTGCGGGTTAATGAGGCGCTTGAGACCCTGTGTGGAGCAAACCTGGAGCCGGCCATCGTTATTGGAGCTCCTGTCCGACAGGGCGGTTTGCTATACAACTCGGCGGTAGTCATTGCGGGCGGTGAAATATCCGGGCGCTATTTCAAGCGGTTCCCGCCGAATTATCAGGTATTCGATGAAAAGCGCTATTTTGCCGAAGGGCGCGAAACACTGGTGATGCCCATCCATGGGGTCCAGGTAGGCATAACCGTGTGCGAGGACCTCTGGAGTGATGGCCCGGTGGAGGACGCTGCGGCTGCGGGCGCACAGCTGATCCTGAACCTGAACGCCTCCCCCTACGATATCGACAAACAGGCCTCCCGCAAGGCGCTGTTGGAGCGCAAGTCCCGGGAAAACCGGGTGAGCATTGTGTACGTGAATCTGGTTGGTGGCCAGGACGAGCTGATCTTCGATGGCGGCTCCATGGTGTTCGACCATTCCGGACGGCTGGATGTGGAAGCACCACAGTTTGTTGAAGGACTGTTTCCGGTGGAATTCCTGTGTGAGCATCCGTGCCAGCCGGTATCCCAGCCTCTGCCCAAAGAACCCTCGCTGGAGGAAAACGTTTATAACGCTCTGGTGCTCGGGGTTCGGGATTACGTTAACAAAAATGGCTTTAAATCCGTTGTCCTGGGGTTATCCGGTGGCATCGATTCGGCGGTGACGCTGGCGGTAGCGGTAGACGCCTTGGGGGCTGAACGGGTGAGGGCAGTAATGATGCCGTTTCGCTACACCTCGAGCATGAGTCTGGAAGACGCTGAAGCGGAAGCGGTTGCACTGGGAGTGCAGTACGACGTGTTCTCTATTGAGCCCATGTACGATGCTTTCCTGGCGAGCCTGGAGAAGCCGTTCGAGGGCACAACACCGGACACCACCGAAGAGAACCTTCAGGCGCGGTTGCGGGGTGTGTTGCTGATGTCCCTGTCCAACAAGTTTGGATCCCTGGTACTGACGACGGGTAACAAGAGTGAGATGGCCGTTGGGTATTCCACACTGTACGGCGATATGGCCGGTGGTTTCGATGTGTTGAAGGATGTCCCAAAGACCCTGGTCTTCCAACTCGCTAAATACCGCAACACCGTATCGTCCGTTATTCCGGAACGTGTCATTACGCGTCCGCCTTCAGCCGAACTGGCGCCGGATCAGAAGGATGAGGACAGCCTGCCGGGCTACGATGTGCTGGATCAGATACTGAATCTGTATGTTGAGCGGGACTTCAGCGCCGATGCGATTGCGGCCGAGGGGTTCGACCGCGCTGATGTTGAACGGGTTATTCGCCTGGTGGATATCAACGAATACAAGCGGCGCCAGGCGCCGATAGGCGTGCGGATTACCGAGCGGGGGTTTGGTAAGGATCGTCGCTATCCGATTACCAACGGATGGCGTATTGGGAAGTAGGGGCGAGCTGCCCCCACTTCCCTGCTTGGTTACTCGTCTCCCATCAGGCCGAAAGTGACCACGCTTGAGAGGGAGCGGTTCTCCGGCTTCAGCAAGTCGGGTGCAAATTCACCATTGTCATCGAACGCATTGCTGTTCGGGTAGTTTTTTGACAGCAGGGTAATGGCATCGTCGGCGGCCTTTTTGAGATCCATAAAACGGTACGTTTCTGCCAGAATCACCAGCGCTTCCTCCACGGACGGTGACGTGGAGAAGTTCTCAACTACGTAGCGAGCCCGGCTGTTGGCGGCGACATAGGCTTCGCGCTTGATGTAGTAGCGCGCGGCGTGAATTTCCAGTTCGGCCATACGGTTGCGGATGGCAATCATGCGCTGTCGCGCGTCAGGAGCGTATTCACTGTCGGGGTAGCGGTTAAGCAGGCTGGAAAAATCGCGGAACGCCTGGCGTTGTTCGCCGGGGTCGCGGGCGGCCACGTCAATCGGGAAATAGCGTGCGGCAAGGCCGATGTCCAGATTGTAGGACGCCAGGCCCCTCATGTATAACGCATAATCGGCGTGCTCGCTTTGTGGGTTAAGTCGCAGGAAGCGGTCTGCGGCTGCGCGAGCACCTTCAAGATCCAGGTTCTGGTAGCGGGCATAGATCAGATCCATCTGGGCCTGCTCGGCGTAGCGGCCGAACGGGTAGTAAGTTTCCAGATAATCGAGATTCTCTTCGGCTTCGTTGAAATTGCCGGAGTTCATGGCTTGGCGGGCGTTCTCGTAATAGGTTTGTTCCGGCAGCACTTCCTCCTGCTTATTGGAAGCACACGCACTGATCAACAGCGCTGTGGTGGTCAGTAGCAGTAATCGAACAACTGATCTCATGCCGGAATCCCGTATAATGACTGAAAGCGAATGATCGGTCATTGTAACGGGGAACCTTTGCCTTGTGCAGTGGCTGGCCAACTAGATTGAAAATTTCTGACTGAAACGTAACTCAACACCATCGGCCCCGGGGGCTTAATGTCTGCTGAAAACCGTATTACCGCTGCTTTTTCCGTTCCGCCGGAGTTGAGTGACCGTCGCCTGGATCAGGCAGCGGCAGAGCTGATGCCGGAGCATTCCCGCTCGCGTCTGCAGAGCTGGATCAAAAGTGGCGCCCTGACCGTCAACGGTGAAAATCGCAAGCCAAGAGACAAGGTGATGCTCGACGACCGTCTGGAGCTGGATGCCGAACCGGAAGCGCAGGTGAGCTGGCAGGCGGAATCGATCACCCTCGACGTGGTCTACGAAGACGAACATTTGCTGGTCATCAACAAACCGGCCGGCCTGGTGGTGCATCCTGCGGCGGGGCACGCCGACGGGACACTGGTTAACGCGTTGCTCCATTACGCGCCGGAAGTGGAAAACCTGCCCAGGGCGGGCATTGTCCACCGTCTCGACAAGGATACCTCCGGCATCATGGTGGTGGCGCGCAGCCTGATTGCGCACACATCCCTGGTGGATCAGTTGCAGAGCCGGACCATGGGGCGTGAATACGAAGCCGTGGTGGTGGGCACGCTGACAGGCGGCGCTACAGTGGATGCCCCGATTGGGCGCCACCCCCGTGAGCGGAAAAAAATGGCGGTCGTGCCAACCGGCAAACCGGCGGTGACACATTATCGGCTGGTGGAACGATTCGCGGCCCATACCCACGTTCGCTGCAAGCTGGAAAGCGGTCGTACTCACCAGATCCGTGTTCACATGGCCCATGTGAAGCATCCGTTGATTGGTGACCCGCTCTATGGGGGCCGGTTGCGCCTGCCAAAAGGCACCACAGATGAGTTGCGGGAGGTGCTGGCGGCGTTTCAGCGTCAGGCGCTTCATGCGCGCCAACTGACTTTGGAGCATCCGGAAACCGGTGAAATCCTCACCTGGGAAGTACCTTTGCCCGAGGATATGGAACATTTGCTGACAGCGCTGCGCCAGCATGTGAAGGATCTGGAGAGCAATGAATTCTGATCGGTCCGTGATTCTACCCGACTGGCCGGCCCCGGCGCGCGTGCGAGCGATTTCCACCACCCGCCTGGGTGGGGTCAGTCCGGCGCCGTGGGAGTCCATGAATCTTGGCAGTCATGTCGGTGATGATCCGCAGCATGTACAGGAAAACCGGCAGCGCCTGGCAGCCATGGCTGGTATAGACCTGTGCAAGGTTGGCTGGTTGGATCAGGTTCATGGAACGGACGTGGTGTTGCTACCGGTTGCAGGTGTTCCGAAAGCCGATGCCAGTCATACCGCTCAGGTTGGTCATGGCTGCGTGATAATGACCGCTGACTGCCTGCCAGTGCTGCTCTGCGACGTTTCCGGTACCCGGGTGGGAGCGGCACACGCCGGGTGGCGCGGTCTCTGTGATGGCGTTTTGGAGGCCTTTGTGAGCGACATGGGGGGTAACCCGGCGGAGTTGATGGCCTGGCTGGGTCCAGCCATTGGGCCCCGTCAGTTTGAAGTGGGTGCCGAAGTGCGGGAGGCTTTCCTGCTACATGATCCTACCGCTGCCGACGCGTTCTCAGGGCAGGGTGCGCGGGAAGGTCACTATATGGCGGATATCTATCTGCTTGCCCGTCAACGTCTGGCCGCATCCGGTGTGAGCAAGGTCTACGGTGGAGATCGTTGCACCGTATCCGAGCCGGAAACATTCTTTTCCTACCGTCGCGATGGCCAGACAGGGCGTATGGCCAGCATGATCTGGCTATCCGACAACGGCTGACGCCCGTCAATTTTCTGACAGATTCTGTCTCTCCTCGCTTGAAGTCCTCTCGGTTGCCCCTACATTTAATGTCAAAGCAATCGGGATGTCAGCGATACCGCTGGGACATCCGGTCACTGAATTGGGGAAAGACTCATTATGCGAATTGACAAACTCACCAGCCGACTGCAAACCGCGCTCGCGGATGCGCAATCCCTTGCCGTTGGCAAGGATCATAACTTTATTGAACCGGTGCACCTGATGCAGGCGTTACTGGATCAGGATGCCAGCTCGATAAAGCCGCTGTTGAAGCAGGCGGGGGTTGAGCCGGGCCGTGTGCGTCAGGCCGTTGCCCGTGAGATCGAGAATCTCCCGGAAGTTAAGGGCTCTGCGGGTGATGTCTCCATGTCCAACGATATGGGGCGCCTGTTCAATATTGCGGACAAGCTGGCCCAGAAGCGCAAGGATCAGTTTATTTCCAGTGAGCTGATGTTGCTTGCCGCCCTGGAAGATCGAGGAACCCTGGGGCGGGTTCTGCGGGAGCAGGGCGTAGACAAGGCCGCCCTGGAAAGCGCCATTGATGAGGTTCGTGGTGGTGAGTCCGTCAATGACGTATCCGCCGAAGACAGCCGCCAGGCTCTGTCCAAGTACACCATTGATCTGACTGAGCGGGCCGAGGCAGGCAAGCTGGACCCGGTGATCGGGCGTGATGACGAAATCCGTCGCACAATCCAGGTGCTACAGCGTCGTCGCAAGAACAATCCCGTGTTGATCGGCGAGCCTGGGGTGGGTAAAACCGCCATTGTTGAGGGCTTGGCCCAGCGGATTGTGAATGGAGAGGTGCCTGAGGGTCTGAAGGACAAGAAGGTGCTTTCTCTGGATATGGGCTCATTGATCGCCGGCGCCAAGTTCCGCGGTGAGTTCGAGGAGCGCCTGAAGGCGGTGCTGAATGAGCTGGCGAAGCAGGAAGGCCAGATCATTCTGTTCATCGATGAAATCCATACCATGGTGGGTGCCGGTAAGGCCGAAGGTTCCATGGACGCCGGCAACATGCTCAAGCCGGCTCTGGCTCGGGGCGAGTTGCATTGTGTGGGCGCCACCACCCTGGACGAGTATCGTGAAAATATCGAGAAAGACGCGGCCCTTGAACGCCGTTTCCAGAAAGTCCTGGTCAGCGAGCCGAACGAAGAAGACACCATCGCCATCCTGCGTGGTCTGAAGGAACGTTACGAGGTTCATCACGGGGTCGAAGTGACGGATGGGGCGATCATTGCCGCCGCCAAGCTTTCCCACCGCTACATTACCGACCGTCAGCTGCCGGACAAGGCCATTGATCTGGTCGACGAGGCGGCCAGTCAGATCCGTATGGAAATGGATTCGAAGCCGGAAGCGCTGGATCGTCTTGAGCGTCGCCTGATTCAGCTCAAGATTGAGCGTGAAGCGCTGAAAAAGGAAACCGATGCCGCCTCGAAAAAACGTTTGGAAGAGCTGTCTGACGTGATTTCTGGCGTTGAGCGCGAGTACGCTGACCTGGAAGAAGTGTGGAACACGGAAAAGGCCGCGCTGCACGGCTCCCAGAAGATCAAGAGCCAGTTGGAACAGGCCAGGATTGACCTGGAAAACGCTCGCCGAGCCGGTGATCTTGGCCGGATGTCCGAGCTTCAGTACGGCAACATACCGGAGCTGGAACGTCAGTTGGATATGGCCAGTCAGGCGGAAATGATGGAGATGAAACTGCTCCGCAATCGGGTCACTGACGAGGAAATTGCCGAAGTTGTCTCCAAGTGGACAGGTATTCCGGTGTCCAAGATGCTGGAAGGGGAGCGTGACAAGCTGATGCGCATGGAAGAAGCGCTCCATGGCCGGGTCATCGGTCAGGATGAGGCGGTGGAAGCCGTGTCCAATGCTGTCCGCCGGTCTCGCGCTGGTTTGGCCGACCCCCACCGCCCGAATGGCTCGTTCCTGTTCCTCGGGCCAACGGGGGTTGGTAAGACTGAGCTGTGCAAGACACTGGCGTCGTTCCTCTTCGATACCGAAGAGGCCATGGTGCGAATCGACATGTCGGAGTTCATGGAGAAGCACTCTGTGGCACGACTGATTGGTGCGCCTCCAGGCTATGTGGGATACGAGGAAGGCGGCTACCTGACCGAAGCGGTTCGCCGTCGCCCTTATTCAGTGCTGTTGCTGGATGAGGTGGAGAAGGCCCATCCGGATGTATTCAATATCCTGCTGCAGGTGCTGGAAGACGGTCGCCTGACGGACGGCCAGGGCCGAACGGTCGACTTCCGTAATACGGTGATCGTGATGACCTCCAACCTGGGATCGGACATCATTCAGCAGAAGGCTGGTGAGGAAAACTATGAATCCATGAAAAATGCGGTGATGGACGTCGTGGGCACTCACTTCCGGCCCGAGTTCATCAACCGTGTGGATGAGGTAGTGGTCTTCCACCCGCTGGCGGAAAGCCAGATTCAGGGTATTGCGAAAATCCAGATCGAGTCGCTGAGCAAGCGTTTGCGGGATCAGGACATGAAGCTGGAGCTGGACGATGCGGCTATGGAGTTGCTGGCAGAAGTCGGCTACGACCCGGTTTATGGTGCTCGACCGCTGAAACGTGCCATCCAGCGCATGATTGAGAACCCGCTGGCGCAGCGCCTGTTACAGGGAGAGTTTGTTCCCGGGGATACCATTCGCGGAACGGTGCAGGAGCACAGGCTGGTATTCGATAAACTCTGAAAACAGAAGGGGCGATCGGTTTGATCGCCCCTTTTTGTAAGGATTTTTTTAGCGTTCTGCCTGCGCGTCTTCTTCGGCGCCACAATTTTCGTCTGCGATCTCCTGGAATTTTTGGCGTTGTTCGTCAATTTCCTCGGGGGACAGGTAGCGTTGTTCTCCGTCTTCCTCAACGCGAATCCGGCTGTTACGGTCCAGAATTCTGAGATTGCTGCGAGCGGTTGTGCAGTTGGCTTCCCGCTGTTTGCGGCGAGCTTCTTCGACGGCCGATTCTTTCCGTTTTTCAGCCTCGTCTGCCTGGCGTGCATCCAGCTCTTGTATTTGCTCCTGCGGGCTTTGCCTTTGTTGGCCGCCCGAGGATGTGCCGCTACGGACATTGACCTGTTCCGCTTGCTGCCCCGTCGGTTGTCGGTCGCCAAAGTGGGTGACGCCATTCTCGTCGGTCCACTTGTAAACAGATGCGCCTGAGGCGGCAATGGGAGCGGCTGCCAGAATGATGGCCAGTGTCAGAATTATTTTGTTCATTGCTCTACTCGTCTCGCGTTAGCCGGTTCGGGCCAACCTCTGGTTGCCCAATGTTATTACTGTGTTTTTATCATGCCATCCGATGGCCGGATTTTCTCTAGCATGGTTCAAAAATCCGCATAAAGTATGGCAGACCTTTCGCCAGTATGGGCAGAGAATCCGCACACTGCTATTGACAGGGAGTTTCCCGCTGTCAAAATTACCGATTGCCTGAAGACAGGGGTCAATACGGCAGGCAATCCCGAGCGAGTATCCCCCGTTAATCACCACACTGAACGCGCCGCGCACAGGTCGCGGGATGGTTGTTGCTTATTTGCAACCCGTCGATTGGCCGTTCTCCGCAACCCTCAGGAGGGCGGCTGGCCAGGAGACAACCTCTTATAAGGTAGTGTGGAGGAGCAGCCGGTGCCGCTTTCACAAGAAGCAGGCAGGCCGGGTATCCAGGCAACCGGGAGCTTTCCCGGCTCATTCACTCGTAGAAGAGGGTAGAAAATCGTGGAGTTATTGTCTGGCGCCGATATGCTGATCCGGTCCCTTCAAGATGAAGGTATCGAATACATATACGGCTATCCGGGTGGTGCAGCCCTTCATATTTATGATGCGCTGTTCAGGCAGGACAAAGTCAAGCATATTCTGGTTCGGCACGAACAGGCCGCGGTCCATATGGCCGACGGTTATGCTCGCGCAACCGGAAAACCAGGTACCGTACTGGTGACCTCGGGTCCTGGAGCCACCAACACTATTACCGGCATTGCCACTGCGTTCATGGATTCCATCCCCATGGTGGTTCTGTGCGGTCAGGTTGCATCCACCCTGATTGGTGAGGATGCCTTCCAGGAAACCGATATGATCGGTGTTTCCCGTCCTGTGGTAAAACACAACCTGAGCGTGCGTCACCCCGAGGAAATTCCCGAGGTGATCCGCAAGGCCTACTACATCGCTTCGACCGGTCGCCCCGGTCCGGTTGTGGTGGATATCCCCAAGGATATGACCACTCCGAACGAGCGTTACGAGTACGTTTTCCCGAAGAAGATCAAGCTGCGCTCCTACAATCCCGCGATCCGTGGTCATGCCGGCCAGATCAAGAAGGCTGTGGATATGCTGCTGGCGGCCAAGCGCCCGATCATCTATGCGGGCGGTGGCGTTATTCTCGGCAAGGCGTCCGGTCAGTTGACCGAATTGGTGCGTATGCTGGGGCACCCCATCACCAATACCCTGATGGGTATCGGTTGCTATCCGGCTTCTGACAAGCAGCACCTTGGCTGGCTGGGAATGCACGGCACCTATGAATCCAACATGGCCATGCACCACTCGGACCTGATCCTGTGTGTTGGAGCCCGGTTCGATGACCGGGTGACCAACGCCACCGAGAAATTCTGTCCGGGGGCGAGGATTGTTCACATCGACATTGATCCGGCGTCCATTTCAAAGACCATTGATGCGGACGTGCCCATCGTGGGCCCGGTAGATGCGGTGCTCAAAGAAATGATCACGCTGGTCAAGGAGAGCAAGGAAAAGCCCGATGCGGATGCCCTTGCGTCCTGGTGGCGGCAGATTGATGAGTGGCGCGCTTTCCATGGCATGCGCTATGAGACCAGTCCCGATGTGATCAAGCCGCAGGAAGTGATTGAAGCACTGTGCCGGCTGACCAACGGTGAGGCGTTTGTTACATCCGACGTGGGGCAGCACCAGATGTTCGCCGCCCAGTACTACAAGTTTGACAAGCCCAACCGCTGGATCAACTCCGGTGGCCTGGGCACTATGGGTTTTGGCCTGCCGGCCGCCATGGGGGTCAAGCTGACCCATCCGGACGATGAGGTGCTCTGTATTACCGGTGAGGGCAGTATCCAGATGAATATCCAGGAGTTGTCCACCTGTAATCAGTACAATCTGCCGGTGAAGATTATTAACCTCAACAACCAGGCTCTGGGCATGGTCAAGCAGTGGCAGGACATGAACTACGAGTCCCGCCATTCCCAGTCCTACATGGAATCCCTGCCGGACTTCATCAAGCTGGCGGAGTCCTATGGCCATGTGGGCGTCCGGATCGACCGTAAGGAAGATCTGGAAACCAAGCTCAAGGAAGTTCTGGCCATGAAGGACAAGCTGGTCTTCGTTGATATCTATGTGGATCGGTTTGAGCACGTCTATCCGATGCAGGTGGCCCGTGGCTCGATGAAAGATATGTGGCTCAGCAAGACGGAGAGGGTGTGATCATGCGTCGAATCATTTCTGTTTTGCTTGAGAACGAGCCGGGTGCATTGTCGCGAGTTGTGGGGCTATTTTCCCAGCGCAACTACAACATCGAAACACTGACGGTGGCACCGACCGAGGATGAGACTCTGTCTCGTCTGACCGTCACCACCACCGGGTCGGACAAAGTCATTGAGCAGATCACCAAACAGTTGAACAAACTGATCGAGGTCGTGAAGCTGGTGGACCTGACTGAGGGCTCCCACATTGAGCGTGAGCTGATGCTGGTCAAGCTAAAGGCCACCGGATCCCAGCGTGCCGAGATCAAGCGTACCGTCGATATTTTCCGTGGTCAGATTGTTGATGTGACCAGCTCGGTTTACACGGTTCAGCTGGCAGGTGACAGCGACAAACTGGACGGCTTCATTCAGGCGGTTGGCACGTCAGGTGTGCTTGAAGTTGTCCGTACTGGTGTGTCCGGTATCGCTCGTGGCGAAAAGGTGTTGAGTCTCTGACCGACACCCTGTTCATTTTTTAAATCATGGCCCCGGTGACGGGGTCGTTACAATACAGAGGTTATCCCATGCAGGTTTATTACGATAAGGATTGCGATCTTTCTCTCATCCAGGGCAAGAAAGTGGCCATCATCGGTTTCGGTTCACAGGGCCATGCCCACGCGTGCAACCTGAAAGAGTCTGGCGTTGACGTCACCGTGGGTCTGCGCCCCGGTTCTTCCTCCATCGCCAAGGCTGAAGCCTATGGCCTGAAGACCAGCGATGTACCTTCTGCTGTTGCCGCTGCTGACGTGGTGATGGTTCTGACTCCGGACGAGTTCCAGTCGCAGCTGTATGCGGCCGAAATCGAGCCGAACCTGAAGCAGGGTGCCACCCTGGCGTTTGCTCACGGTTTTGCGATCCACTACAACCAGATCGTTCCGCGTAAAGATCTGGATGTCATCATGGTTGCACCGAAAGCGCCGGGACACACCGTTCGCACCGAGTTTACCCGCGGCGGCGGTATCCCTGACCTGATTGCGATTTTCCAGGATGCTTCTGGCAATGCGAAGAACCTGGCCCTGTCCTACGCCAGCGGCATCGGCGGCGGTCGCACCGGTATCATCGAAACCACCTTCAAGGATGAAACCGAAACCGACCTCTTCGGTGAGCAGGCGGTTCTGTGTGGTGGTGCTGTTGAGCTGGTTAAGGCAGGTTTCGAAACCCTGACTGAAGCCGGTTATGCTCCGGAAATGGCCTACTTCGAGTGTCTGCATGAGCTCAAGCTGATTGTTGATCTGATGTACGAGGGTGGCATCGCGAACATGAACTACTCCATCTCCAACAACGCGGAGTATGGTGAGTACGTGACAGGACCGGAAGTGATCAACGAGCAGTCCCGTGAAGCCATGCGTAACGCGCTGAAGCGCATTCAGAATGGCGAGTACGCGAAGATGTTCATCTCCGAAGGTGCCCTGAACTACCCGTCCATGACGGCGCGTCGTCGCCAGAATGCCGCTCACGACATTGAAACCGTGGGTGAAAAGCTGCGTGGCATGATGCCGTGGATCTCCGCGAACAAAATCGTGGACAAGGATAAGAACTAAGCCGGATTTCCGGTAAGTTCTGAAAACGCGGCCCGGGTGGCCGCGTTTTTCGTATATACTCCGCACAAATGCTTTCCGGAGTGAGTGGAATGACTGAAGACAGAAAAAAACCGGAATCGAAAGAGACCGGAAAGGCCGAAAACCCGTCCAAAACCTCTGGCGTGGGGGAGTTTGAACCTGGCGAGGTTGTAGAGGAAGAGCTCGTGGAGGGGGCGCCAGTGAGACGCAAGGGCATTTATCTGTTGCCCAACGCCCTGACGACTGCGTCATTGTTTTCGGGTTTCTACGCGATTGTGTCTGCGGCCAACGGCATGTTTGATAATGCCGCGATTGCGGTTTTTGTCTCCATGATACTGGACGGCCTTGACGGGCGGGTTGCCAGAATGACTCACACCCAAAGCAAATTTGGCGAGGAATACGACAGCCTCGCTGATATGGTGGCCTTTGGTGTGGCTCCGGGAATGGTAGCCTTCTTCTGGTCGCTGAATGAGTTGGGGCAGGTCGGTTGGGCCATCACCTTTATCTACGTGGCCGGGGCTGCTCTGCGGTTGGCGCGATTCAATACCCAGATTGGCTCGGTGGACAAAAAGTTCTTTGTTGGGCTGGCGAGTCCCGCAGCAGCGGCGTGTGTCGCGGGGCTGGTGTGGTGCTTCCATGATGTGGATCCTGCAACCTGGCTAACGTTCATGACCATTGTCGTAGTGGGTGGCAGCGGTGTATTGATGGTCAGCAATATTCTGTATCGCAGTTTCAAGGACCTCGATCTGCGGGGAAGGGTGCCTTTTGCTGCGATACTGCTGGTGGTTCTGATTTTTGTGGTGATCGCTCTGGATCCCGCTACGGTTCTTTTCACCGGGTTCCTTATCTATGGGCTGTCCGGTCCCTTCCTGGCGCTGACACGCAAGGCGCGCCGCAAACCAGGCAGTTCTGCCTGAGCGTATCCCTTCCGGCCCGCGTGATCGGGCCGGGCATTTCGACTGCTTCTTTTCTTGTTCAACGCTGAACGAGCCGTTCCTCAGGCATATATGAGTACCAGCCAGGGTTATTGGCGGACAAGGTGTTGGTTTTGTAGTCAGGTTGGGTGTATTCTGAACAACCTGATAGGTGGAAACCGAAAAATCTCCGAAATAGTTTAAAAAGCGCGTTGACACCTCGCCTGAGCTCTGTAGAATGCGCATCTCTTTCGAGGGGTAAGCCACTTGGGCGGCTCCGGATTCGGAAGGCAACTGTTTGAAAGTATTGAAGAAAGCGAGTTTTGAATTTCTTCAGAAAGCAGTTGACAAGGTGGCGGTTCAGTGTAGAATGCGCGCCTCGATACAGCAGTAAGCCGGTTCATTTTTCGGCGCTTTCCGGAGACGGAAAACAACGAAAAATAAACGGTTGACAAGGCGGCGGAGCGATGTAGAATACGCCACCTTGATCGGGCAAGCCCCGAACGCTCTTTAAAAAGTTAACCAAGTAATTCGTGTGGGCGCTGGCCGAGGTATTTCGGATACG
>JAVJZJ010000032.1:0-240 GCA_040223075.1 Marinobacter sp. | reverse complement strand
CACCGCCAGTGCCTGTTTGCCCACCGCCAGTGTCGGGTTGCCCACCGCCAGTGTCGGGTTGCCCACCGCCAGTGTCGGGTTGCCCACCGCCAGTGTCGGGTTGCCCACCGCCAGTGCCTGTTTGCCCACCGCCAGTGTCGGGTTGCCCACCACCAGTGTCGGGTTGCCCACCACCAGTGTCCTTGGGGTTATTTATAGGTGGTAGGTTCTCCGTTATCAAAGACTGTGGCGGAGTTGCTG
>JAVJZJ010000025.1:0-220 GCA_040223075.1 Marinobacter sp. | reverse complement strand
CAGCTAAAATGATGGAAGAGATTTTACCATTGAATTGGGCGCAAGACGAGCATTGGTGTCAAATTAAGCGCTAAAAGCAGGGGGAGCAGGGGAAGCAGGGGAAGCAGGGGAAGCAGGGGAAGCAGGGGAAGCAGGGGAAGCAGGGGAAGCAGGGGAAGCAGGGGAAGTAAAATACTTTCGTTACCAAGTTCGATAAGGAAATACTTCGGTTGAGGCTATG
>JAVJZJ010000003.1:0-791 GCA_040223075.1 Marinobacter sp. | reverse complement strand
TGTATATACGAGTCAATCACAAAAGAGACTTCCCCATACTGATTCGGCATCTTTTGCGCCAATACCTTCAGTTGTAGGGCAATTTCTACAGCGGCTAAGTAGTCTCCTAAACTGGGGTGAGAAAACTCAATCGACAGGGGTGCTGATGCCGCTTTCTGGGAGGCAGGGGATTGACGCACTGCTGGCTTCACCCCTTCCCCAGCTTGATCAGTTGGCTCGGAAGTTCTATGGGAAAAAGAACTGGATAGCCTCCAAAAACGGCTGTAATTTTCCCTAGTCGTCAAACCTGAAGACGAGAAAAACTAACAGGTATCATCTGAGTCAAGGTCTTCATCATAAAAATCGATATATCCCCGTCTGTTCAATAATCGGATCACCCATTTTCCAAGGGCGACGAGTTGAGGACGAAGGCAGTTAGTTTTTCTCGTCTTCAGGTTTGACGACAAGGGAAAATTACAGCCGCTTTTGGAGGCTATCCAGTTCTTTTTCCCATAGAACTTCCGCGCTAACTTAATTTTATTAGTGGCTCTGGTTACCCAATCTTTCCCTGACTGAACTCGTGATTCTAATTGCTTTATTTGGATTTTTCTACATTCTTTGGCCGAGTCAGTTTTTCCTCTAGATAATGCAATTACTCCGTTAGCATAACGCTTACTGATTCCGTATTTATCTTGAATATAACTATTCCAACTGGCTTGATTAAATTTTATTTCTTTATTTAATAAATGGTTAACTGTTTCAACTGTTGCTTGATAAAATATATCGGACAATGAAGTTAAAAACATCTCCAA
>JAVJZJ010000001.1:0-223 GCA_040223075.1 Marinobacter sp. | reverse complement strand
ATGCTGACCGCAAAAACTTGTAGAGACGTTGCTTGCAACGTCTCCACAATCTTCCCTATAATTAGGGGTTGCTGAATAAGTCTTGTGGTGGGGGTAGGGAGCTCTTGAAGCAGGGGAGCAATGTAGAGACGTGCCATGGCACGTCTGGGAGCAGGGGGAGCCATATTACATTTTCCCTGATAGCGGTGCAAGGGTATAAAAGGGTTAAACCCACCCCACTTGA
>JAVJZJ010000173.1:0-212 GCA_040223075.1 Marinobacter sp. | reverse complement strand
TCAATCGCCCCCTCATGCTCTCTTGCTCCCCTCTCCCCATTCCCCCCTTTCAAAGGGGGGCTAGGGGGGATGGGGGTTAGGGGGGATGGAGAGGGGCTTCTGGTGAGGGGTTGAGCTTAAGTTGACACGGGCGCACGGGGTGTGTGTCGGGCGCACGGGGTGTGTGTTGGGCGCACGGGGCCTGTATTGGGCGCACGCCGTGCGCCCCTACA